>CANMMM010000001.1 GCA_947498935.1 uncultured Aquimarina sp.
TTTGCAACTTTTCCTTAAGGAGGAGCGCGTAAATTTTTCCTATAGCAATGATTTGCAACTTTTCCTTAAGGAGGAGCGCGTAAATTTTTCCTATAGCAATGATTTGCAACTTTTCCTTAAGGAGGAGCATGTAAGTTTTTCCTATAGTAATGACTTGTAACTTTTCCTTAAGGAGGAGCGCGTAAGTTTTTTCTATAGCAATGATTTGCAAATTTTCCCTTAAGGAAGAACACGTAAGTTTTTCTTATAGCAATGACTTGCAACTTTTCCCTTAAGAGGAGCGCGTAAATTTTTCTTATAGCAATGACTTGTAACTTTTTCCTTAAGGAGGAACACGTAAATCTTTCCTATAGTAATGACTTGTAACTTTTCCCTTAAGGAAGAACACATAAGTTTTTCCTATAGCAATGACTTGGAACTTCTCCTTAAAGAAGAACACGTAAGTTTTTCTTTACAGCAATGACTTACAACTTTTCCTTAAGGAGGAGTGCGTAAATTTTTCCTATAGTAATGACTTGTAACTTTCCCTTAAGGAACATGTGAATTTTTTTTACATCCCACATAAAAACTGCGGAGATAAAGCAACATCATTAAAAAATACAATCCTATAAAATTATGTATTCCTTTTTTTTTAAAACTGCAAGTGAGGGTTTGAGGGTTTGAGGATAACGAAAGTTAATTCTTTCGTTATTTAAGATGTAAAATCTTACGAAAACCTCAAAACCTCAAACCCTCAGTCCCTCTTTTTTTGAGGTTTTGTAGTCATTTATTCATGTATCAGAAATATTTCAATTGAGCATAATCCTGAGAACATGTAACTTTTCCTCAAGAAACATGTGATTTTTTTTACATCCCATAAAAAACTGCGGAGATAAAGCAACATCATTAAAAAATACAATCCTATAAAATTATGTATTCCTTTTTTTTTAAACTGTAAGTGAGGTTTTGAGGGTTTGAGGGTAAAGAAAGTTAATTCTTTCGTTATTTAAGATGTAAAATCTTACGAAACCCTCAAAACCTCAAACCCGCAAACCCTCAGTCCCTCTTTTTTTTGAGGTTTTGCAGTCATTTATTCATGTATCAGAAATATTTTAATTGAGCATAATCCTAAGAACATGCAACTTTTCCTTAAGGAGGAGCGCGTAAATTTTTCCTATAGCAATGACTTATAACTTTTCCCTAAAGGAGGAATATCGAACTTTTTCCTAACAGTAAGGGTTTAGATGATAGCGTTTCCAGAACTATATAAAAGTGTCTATAAGTAAAAAAGACATAAAAATATATTGTAATTATTTTTACTACAGTTTATCATATAGAATTATCTAGGGGGATAAATTGGAACACCCCATTACTAAAAGGATGAGAGGTATTTTTCCTTTTTGGGGATAGTATTTTTACACAACGATAGCATATTCGCTACAAATACAGATGCTGCTGTTAGGCTTGGATATATGAATTGTTTTTCTGAAATTCCCAACGTACCCATCATCACTCACACACATTATCACAGTCCCATTTAGAAAATTATTGCATACCAGTTAGCATATCCACAATGTGATAATCGTGTAAATGTAAAAAATAATACGCACCAAAAAATATGAGAAAAGCAACAATCATCAGAAGAAAAAGCCCCTTGAGGAAAGAATTAAAAGACAAAGACATCCATACATCCATGATAGATCATTCTAAAGAGCTTTTAAAGCACCCTGTTGTAAAAGGCGCTGCCTTTATAGCTACTTTATACGGAGTTATGTTTGTCTCTAAATACATCATAAAAGAATATGCCGAACTAGTAACAGCCACCAAAAAACTACGAGACGCACGTCGCTTATAAATCGGCATGAGTGTAATAACAATAACTTTAGAAACCAAAACAATATGGACGCAAAGAATATATATCAAATCATAGAAAAGACTCCACAAAAAGATACACTAACCACCACTATCAAAGTGTTGTCTACCGTATATTTAGTCATGAGGATTATCAAACTAGGGAAGGAATTGACCCAAAAAGAAGAAAAGAAACACCATCTACAACACAGACCTTTATGACTCGGGGAGAAGAGACTATAACACTTAAGAAGTATGCTCTCTTTCCTTTTCATAAGATTTCCAATCATATCCCAAAAGAACGTTTAGCGAGTCTAATGCCACTAAAATATCAGGACGTAAGCTATCAGGGTTTTTTCTATACTTATGGCGATACCTCTCTAACCATGATTTTTGTTTTGAGGATATTCTTTTTTTTAAGGTCAGTTGCTCACGAATGTCTGCCAAAACTTCTTCAAAAGTAGGGATTTCAATCAAGTTTTTTTTCCAGTCCTTTTTTAGTAATACCGACAATTTATCTAACTTTTGGATTTTATAAAGAGGGTATTCTTCTGGGGCACGACGATAGTATGTACGTTGCTTTCTTAAGAAACTCTTTTGTTTATTAGATATTTTTCCACTGGTAGTAAATGCTTCTGTAATATCGGTTATGTATTCTTCAAATGTTTTACGAGGAGCATCGTATCGCTGTTTTACTTTCCAGTCATATCCCAACAAAGGGGTCAATTGATCTAATTTTTCGATCAGTTCCTCTGAAAGCTTCTGTTCTTTATGAGCATTTCGTTTTGCAATCAACCAAGCCTTTTCTCCAATAAGTAAGGGTGTTTTTGATACGAGTTTTCTCTTTATTTCATCAGCAACCTGAACAGACGTTCTTTTAGGCGCTTTATGCTTCAATATGTATTTTTTCCAATCGCGCCCTAATATCGGTTTCAATGCATTCAATATTTGTACTTTCTCTGCACTAAACCCTTTTTTATCAAGATGGTATTCTTTGCGTTGAAGCTGAAGCCATGCTTTTTGTCTAGCAGTAAGTGCTTCGTATGAAGTATTATTTTGTTTAATCTCTTTTACGTATTCTAGAAATGTTTTTGGTTTTTCTGCAAATTTTGGAGGTGTATTCCACGGCTTTTCTAACAAAGGATTAAGTTCATTGAGTAGATTCAATTGTTCTGTAGTAATGCTCCAAGGTTCTTTTCGATAGATCTTCCTACGTACATTAATCCAAGCTTTATCCCCTGTTTGTAATTCATTACCAGCTTCTAACTCTTTTTTAATATGAGCTACTCGTTCCTCAAATGGCAAAAAGAGGCGTGATCTCTTAAACACTTTCCAGTCAAACCCTAATAGCGGATTCAGCGCATCTAGCTTTTCTTTATTCCGTGGAGAATAGGTATCAGGGTGCGCATTATACAATTGTCGTTGGCTTCTTAACCATTCTCTAGCATCTATAGGCAGTTTTCGTTTACTTTTTAATGCTGAGGATATTTTTTTGATCATCTGCTCGCTTTTTTCTTCTCGCTTGCGATAACGTTTTTTCCATGAATACCCCAACAGAGGACTTAGGCTATCCAATAAAGCAATTCGCTCACTACTAAAATCCTCTGGTTTTTCTGCATATTGTATTTGCTGCTGTTGTAACCAATTTTCAAGCTTATTTGGCAGAGGCTTGCCTTGCGTTAATAACTCTTTTATTTCCTTAACATTTCTTTCTCGGACTATAATTACATTAGGAATTCGCCAATTAAACCCCAAAGAGACCAGACTATCAAACAAAGCAATTTCCTCACTACTTATAACATCAGGTTTATTTTTATAGCGACTTTTCTGATTGTAAAGCCATTTTTTGAGTGGCTCAGTCAATGGCTTTTTTTGTGCTAATAATGCGCGCAGTTCCTCTTTTCTCTTTTCTCGGTAACTTTCTATAAGATTTTCACCCTCCCTCCAGTCAAAACCTAATAAAGGAATCAATGTGTCTATCAGGATTATTTTTTCCTGACTAATGTTCTTGGGGTTCTTTTGGTATTGTCTTTTTAGATAATGCAACCACTTATAATCAGAGGGGTCAATACGGCGACCACTCTTTATCGATGCTTTAATAGATGCGATTCTATTTTTAGTTCTGTTTAGGTGATACTCACGATTACTCATATTTATATTGTACGTTTTAAAACTAGAAAATCATTCTTATGCTACCAGAGTTACTCAACTAATTAGAGCGATGAATGTAAGACGCTATTTTTTTCTAAAACTTCCAGCCATACACACTTCTGGTAAAGAAAACAACAGTCCACAATTTAGAGTTCGGGTCATAATCATGTACCGTTACACTCGTATCTAAAGGAGTATTCTTATCTATACCTTCCCCTTTTTTTACCATGTTCATGATACTTTTGCCTGCTTCTTTATAAGCTACACTGTTTAGGTCACCAGCATTGACAAAATTAATTTTATTCATATAAAACTTATGATCATCCGCTAGCAAATCAGAAATTGTAGCACAATAATACACATCCGAAGAGTGCTTTTTTTGGACTAGATGAATATCACAGTACCCTGGATTATTCATTGCCATGTTGTTTACCCCTTCTTCACAAATGTGTAACCGATCATTAAATAAAAAAGTACCATGTATATCTTTGATATGTATATATGGATGGTACATTTCTTTTAGGATACAGCTTTTTACAGTTTTTAATAAACCATACAAAGTATGAAGAAAACGTTCTTCTACATTCTCAGGAACTTCATTATTCACCACACATACTGCATTAGGCTGTGTTATTTCGTTTACCAGTTCATGTATATTTATATGTAAATTCAAAATTATCTTTTGTTTAAAATCATTATTCTATATCGTTATCGCTCTTAACCATCATGATGCCACTACTTAGTACACCAAAACCCATAAAATAACTAAAAATATTGATATAACTATTCGAATACATCTCCTTATTAGGGCGTTACCACAAGGGTCGGGCTATCCGCTATATCTTTTTTGGTTTTTTAAAGGAAACCAAAAAAGGATGCCGCTGCTATCCCTAACGCGGAGATAGCAGTATTAGTTTTTTAGTTAGTTTCATTGTGTGTAAGAATAAGTGTTTTTAAGCGTAAACATCTCAAAAAGATACATAGTACCCATTTCTAACAATTTTTCGAATTTTAAAAGAATTGAATTATTCCACAGGATTCAGCAATTTTCTTCTCTAAAAATATCCGTAGCCAATTTTAAGGTTTTGATCCTTTGATGCACCACTTCTGTATTAAATCTCCATTCCTTTCAAATACTTTGGCTTCGTTAAGCAATAATGCAATTTTCGTATTTTGCGACTGGCATATACATAAGATTGGAAAAAAGAGAAGTAATTGCAGTATTGCTTTCATTTATTCTGTTTTTAGTCCTAAGAGGTATTAATTGAAATTATTACATTTAATATCTTTCTGTTTTTAAATAAATCCATGTTCCTTGTTGGGAGTTATTGAGAATCATAGGCTGATATTTTTTATTAAGAATAAAAATAGTTGTCTCCGTTATTGATCTATTTTTTTTAAGTCTTTTCTCTTTATCAGATAATGTACTAGTGTTACTTTCACCAATTTTAGTGGTAGTTGTTATTTCTATCGAATTCTTTGCTAGATTTTTTACTGTTTTAGTTGAAACAATAATAGTCCTATCGTTTAATTCCCAAACGTAATTAATATGATAATTATAGGAATGATAACCAACTTTATCAACTATTTTAGGTTTTCCATGTTTTTTAGATAAATATGTAATCAGAGTATTTAGTTTTTTATCCGTATCAGATTCATTCTGTGCAAATAGAGACACAAAATCTCCGCTAAAGCTTTTCATCATTCCTATTCTTTCAAAAGATATATTATTATAGAAAGCAATTTTTTTAGATTTATTCCAAATCATCATTTCATATTGCAAAAAATTTTCAGATAATTTCTTTTCTTCTGATTGCTCTGGAGCAATTTCTATTGATTCATATAAAACAGTATCTATTTGAATAAACTGTTTTTCTGAATCATAGTCTACTTCAGTACTATTATAGTTGTATAATATTTTAGTGTTAGAGTAAAAATTATCAATATCAAAATTGAATTCAAAATTTTCCAAATCAACCTTTTCTTCACCAAATTTTTTTGAGTTACAGGAAAGTAGTACTAAAATGGGAATAATAAAGACAGTTATGCTTTTCATGTTTTTTATTAAATTTATAGAGGTCAGTAGTTAATTACCTATTAATTTTGATTGATTTATAGGGTGAGTTTTTACCATTTTACATATAAGATTATTAAAAATAGTATTTTTACTTTGTGACCTATTAATACGATAACAGAATTCATTAAAATACCGATTTATGTTTCCATCACTCACCCAAGAATAAGTTGTCCTTTGCTATCCCTAACGCGGAGATAGCAGTACTAGTTTTTTAGTTAGTTTCATTGTGTGTAAGAATAAGTGTTTTTAAGCATAAACATCTCAAAAAATCCATAGTACCCATTTCTAACAATTTTTCGAATCTTAAAAGAATTGAATTAATCCACAGGGTTCAATAACTTTTCTTCTCTAAAAATATCCGTAGCTAGTTTTAATGTTTTTGATCCTTTGGGTTTATGGAAGAATAAGTATAATTCCATTTCCATTTTTGGGACAATCCCTTTTTCGAACATTGATAAATGTTTTGCGTTCACTTCTAAACCGTCAGGAAGTTTATTAAAATCTTTGTCGTAAGCTATTGACAATGCACTTTCACTATGCGATTTAATTTTTGTCTTTTTCTTCTCTAGCGTTACAAGTTTTCCATCTGCATAATATTTCAATTCATAGTCTTTTGCTAGACTAGGATTTGATTTATAAAAAAATGGGTGTAAACGTTCTATACTTAGTTCGTAACTAGATCTATATTTTTCCTCTTTGGTGGCATATATAGATTGTGCTTCGTCTATAAAAATAGGCTTATATAATTCTAGCAATGTATCTAAATCACCCTCTGCATATAAGCGCATCACTTCTTTATAGGCTTCTAAAACTTCCTGTTCTATGTTTTTTTGATCTATAAGGATCTCAGATTCTGACCAGTCAATTTGTTTTTTATAAGGTAATGAAGCTTCAAACTCAAACTCACCTGAATAGCTTTCTAAACCTATATGTTCAGAGGTTTCTCCATCTTCTTTCATTGACGGTTCAAAGGTGGTAATTGTATTTTTTTCTCCAAATTGATCATTAGTTTTAATTGATATTTCAATCCAGTTATTTTCCTTAAAAGTTATAGCCCTTGATGGGAAAAATTTATAATTCAATTTCTGTTTCCCTTTTTCTTTCAAAGCACAATTTACATTACTGTAAAAAGTAATTGGATATGAGCTTTCATCATGGATAAAACATTCTTGAATTAGAATATCATTTAGTTTAATTTGAAAATATGAACCTGGTGAAGAGGCACTTACTAAATAAACTAATTCTTCACTATGGTGCTTTACTTTTTTAAAAATATTATTAATATAAGTATCTATTTTTACAGCTATTTCCTCAATATTTTCTTTGTTTTTCGTTTGTGAACAACTTGACAAAGAAAATAGTAATACGTATACTGATATGATAACAGCTTTCATCGATGTTATTTTTATTAATCTACAGGGTTCAATAACTTTTCTTCTCTAAAAATATCCGTAGCCAGTTTTAAGGTTTTTGATCCTTTGGGTTTATGGAAGAATAAGTATAATTCCATCTCCATTTTTGGGATAATTCCTTTTTCAAACATTTCAAGGTGCTTCATATTAACATCAAGGCCATCAGGAAATTTATTAAAATCTTTGTCGTAAGTTATTGACAATGCACTTTCACTATGCGATTTAATTTTTGTCTTTTTCTTCTCTAGCGTTACAAGTTTTCCATCTGCATAATATTTTAATTCATAGTTTTTTGCTAAATTAGGTGTGGTCTTGTAAAAAAAAGAGTGTAATCGTTTTAAATTTAATCTATAATTTAGCCTATATTGCTTTTCTTTAGTTGCATAAATAGACTGAGCTTCTGCTTGAAAAATAGGTTTGTATAGCTCCAATAATGTTTCTAAATCCCCTTCTGCATATAAGCGCATCACCTCTTTATAGGCTTCTAATACTTCTTGTTCTATATTTTTTTGATTTGTTAGATTTTCCGAATCAAACCAATCTATCTGCTTTTTATAGGGTAATTTTGCTTCGAAATTGAAGCTTTTTTTATAAACAGGTTTACCAACAAATTCAGGAGTTTCACCATCTTCTAACATATTTGGTTTGAACTCAAAATAATCACTTAAATTACCTGACCTATCCATTTTTTCAATAATAATTTTGATGCGATCATTGGATTGAAACGTATCTTTATTATATGGGTATATAGTAACGTCTACTTTTTGTTGTCCGTTATTATCCAAAGTGCTATTGATACTATGAAAACCTTGGAAAACTCGTTGTTTATTATCTTTTTGATATCCAGAAGATTGTTCGACAGACATATCATTTATCTTTACCTTGTAGGTTGATCTAGGTGCATTTACATCTAAAAAAAAGACATCTTCCTCACTTGAATGTTGAACATTTTTAAAAATTGTATCTATGTATGTGTTTAATTTCATATCGTGCGAATCATTTTTGTTTGTTTTTTGTGTTTGTGAACAGGCTGCAAACGAAAAAACTAGCAATAAGTAATAGGTTTTAAAAAATTTCATCATTATTTATTTTTGAATTTTATCTTTATATTTTCTCAAAGGATCAAATAAATACATTTTATCGAATGTAATTTTCTTTTCTTCAAAAAATATTTTTTTGAAATCATGATCATCCTGATTTTCAATACCGAAGAAATCTTTAATAGCTTTCTTTATATCCCAAAGAGTTTTTCTTCCTTTTTTGGCTACTACATCTACATTAATATCTAGGTAAAATTCTTCTATTATATATTGGATTCTAAAATAAGGTCCAATTTCATCTGTTCCTAAAATTTTGGCTTCACTAAAACCAAATTCTGTTTTGGCACTAGCTAAAACATGCAATGAAACGGAGTTTGATCCTTTGTAAAGGGGAAGAACAACCTCTCCTTTTAATTGCGCATTACCGATAATAGCATTTTCTGTTTTAAGTATGTCTCCACTATGCATATTTTGATGCATGCCATTATCGTTAATTTCGAACATACCAGTATTTGTATTATATTTAATATTTACATCTACATTTATATGATCATCAAGTTCAAAAGTAGCTTTTAAATCCTTTAACCAATTAAACTTTTTTACTTTATGTTTTTTTCCGTCTTTATCTATAAGACTGATGCCTTTTTTTTCATTAAAATCATACTCATACTTTACATTTAGCCCTATCAGTGGTTTGGCTTGTATCGTAGCCTCTATGATGGTGGCAATTTCTCCATTTTTCATAGGTATTCTATAAGTACCTGCATTGGCATTAATTTTAGGGTATAATATAGAAAACTCTAGACCCGTAGCTTTCTCGATGCTATCTGTAGTCTTTTTAACCTTTTTGAGTACTCTTTGTAGCTTAAGTGCTTTGCCTTTTAATGCCCTACCTCTGGTAATATATAGTATTAATAAATCGATGCCTAATGAGATCATAACCATTTGATAAATCATATAATACATATATGCCTTATACTTGGTTAAATCTGTATAATTGATCTCTTTGTCTCCATCATACCCGACATGGAATCCTAATCTGGCGTAGGTTCGATCATCGTCAAGTCCTAATTCTTCAATAATTTCTTCTAGTTTTTCCTGATTTCCTTTAGGAAAGAAATAATCAAAATATTCTTTAAAAGGTTCATAAATCCAAAGAACTGCATCTTTTATGTAATCCATATATTGTGCATAGCCAGACACCAGTCCTACTTCTTTGTTCTGAAAATATAGAATATCCTCTTCTTTTATTCCATAATTAAAATGTAATGCCCATACCATATCAGGGTATATATAAAAAGAAGGGGTACGTTCGTATCTACAGCTTCGTACACCTATATGAAGTTCCACAGGGTCTATCTGCCAAGTAAGATACTTAAATAAAAATGTATCCTCACTCCATGCTTGATAGGGATATGCAGCTTTAAACTTTAGTTGGTTTTCTGTTATTTCTCCATCTTGCGTATAAGGCTGAACTTCAGGGAAAATGTTTTTATTTTTTAAAGACTCCCAAAATCCTTCTCCTTTTTCGTAGACTAATGCTACAATATTATCAGTATTGAAAGTATTATTCTGGTGATTCAATGTACTATCATCGCAGGTGGACACATCTGCATCAATATCTATAGTTACAGGGACTACATTAGCTACATTACCTGCTACTAATTCATACACAGGAGTTTTATTGTCTGCGCACAAACCTGATAGTGAGCCATCATCTTCTTCTCTTAATAAATCAAAAGGCGATTGATCTCCTACAGTAAGCGTTAACCTTGTATATTTACATGTCTCATAAGATTGTGTCACTATAGGTGGTTGTTTTACTTTTATAATCTGTGCTACATATTTATGTTCTTGTTCTTCTAGGCTAAAATCACCTTTGTAATTTACAGTAAAAGTTACTTCTCTCTTTAAAACAGGTTTGGGATTCCCTTGCTTTTTTGATGCTTCGGTAGGGGTTAAGGTTAATACCATTGTATACTCTTGTAGCGAATCCTCTGTATCCTTGCCTGGCTTGTGCTTACTGATATTAGCCCATCTAAAATCTGTAAGTAGTTCATCTATAATATCTAGATTATAGTACAATGATGGATTTTCTGAGAGCGATGGGGTATCGTCACTTTTTTTGTCGAATAGCGAGATCGTTTTTACATACATACAGCCTTCTGTACTCTCATCCATACTTTTGTCCCCACAAAACACCTCTATATGCGCGATATAGCCAAACACATTATGCAATCGTAGGTGTAAATCCATATAATCACCATAGATCAGGTCTTGTGCCACATGTGTGGTATCCTGTTGTTTCTCTGTAGTGATTCCCTGTCTTCTTACCTTACGCTCTTGTTGGTATCGCTTTTCTACAAAGAATGATAGTATCTGCGGTTCTGCTACAGCTAATACAAAAGCGCCCTGAGATGCATGCTCTGGTGTAAAGTTAAATCCCTCTAGCCAAATCCCTTCTCCTAGTTTTGTAGCTGTATAGTTTAGATCGCCATATAAGTTTTCATCTGCCCGTTTGGTAAACCTATCTTTATAGGGGTTTGCAGGAATGTAGTTTTTACCTACGCCTTTTGTAGATTCCTCGGTATAATTTTTATAATCAGGGTTTGCTGATCCATCCTCAAGAAACCTTTTTTCGTATTTAGTGCCTTTGTTTAGATGATTCAGAAACTGATGAAGGGGCTTTTCATTTTCTACAAAACGTGTAGCCCCGCTGTTATTTACTTTCTGAAACTGTAACCACTTATTTGTTTTAAAATGCTTATGAGCTTGAGCTACCCAGTATACGTTTTGTCCTGTAGCTTCCATATTACTAGCCTTTAAAACCTTTAGATGAAAGGTGATCTTGGTATTTAGTGGAATCTCAAAAACATAGTATCCTCCCTTTTGTTCGCGTATTACAGTTACACCACTTTTTTGTTCATCTACGATGATCTCTTTCTGATAGCTACCTTCACTTCTTTTGATTTTTTCACTCATCTTGGTTGGTTTCTATGATTATATGTTCTACAGGTTTTTCGGGTGCTCCCTTTGGTCTAGCCAATGGATTTAACTGGCTATGTATTTCTTCGCTTGCTTGGGCTGCCTGCGATTGCGATGGAGAAGCCGTTTGCCCATGAAATGTAATTTCTACGCAGGGTGCACCTGCAATAGCGCAAATGGCTTTGCTTTTTTCGGTCAGAATCTGCCCATTATTACTCAGGGTGATCTGGTCATAAAAATCCTGCCACTGTACGATATTAGGCACACAAGGCAGATAACCGCTATTGGTAGGCTGTAGCTTGCATTGCCCAAAAGTTTTCGCCTCAAAAGGCTGTCCTATATCCATCGTAGTAGCAATCATTTTCATGCTCCCTTTGGTCTCATTTACATATTCTTTATGCGTACTTACTATCTTTATCTTATCTGGGGTATTCCCAAACTTACATTTACACATTGCCCCTTGGCAAACAATCGCTACATCACTCATGCTATTATTCTTTACTACGTTTAAATAAATCAGAAAACCAGCTTTTTTTCTTTTTAATTTTTTTTGCAGGAATTGCCTCTGGGGCATCCGTTTTTGCTACATATTTTTTAGTCCGCTCTTTTAACGCTGTTACCGAAAATGATAGTTCTTTGTCTTTCGTACTATAAGTACCCTTTACACTTTCTAAGGAAAAAGTATCTTTATGTATCGTATGTGTAAGCCTTAGAGTATCTGTAGTTTTATGTACGCCTTGGTAATGAAAGTGTATTTTTTGAGCCTCAAAATACACTCTTTGGTTTCCTACGAACTCAGATAATTCCTCATACGGGTGGATAGGCAAACGATAAGATACATTCTTTTCTACAGCATTTTTTGCATACATAGCTTTTTTTTTAAAAAAGATAAGATTGTAAAACATCTCGCGCTTTAGCGCATTAAAAAACGTATGCTGATCAACCAGTGTTTGATCTATCTGCTCAAAATACTGATCGACTACATCTCCTTTGTATTCTCTTTTTAGGGCTTTTGCAGCTGTCTGCCAGCGCTCTTTGACCACCTCGAAATTTAGAACTTCTTTGATCCCATAAAACGGATTGACCAAAAAATCTATCGGATATATCGCATCCATACATCGTGCTGCTAATTGATCTATAAGTTTATTAGGAGCTATACCATTTATAAAAACCTGTTTTCTATCTACCCTACAGTGATAATCCTCCTTTATAGAGGCTATATAAGCGATGGCAACTACATATTTAATTTCATCATCCTCTGGGGTATATTTGATGTGTACACCATAGGATGTTTCTATCCCATCCATACGCTGTTTTATAGGGTGATCAAATGATGTATTCGTTTCAGAACTCATAGTCTAAATAGTATGTACTTATCGTTTTTACTTTCTTTAGGTAGCTGCATCAGTACGATCTATGTACTGTAATAGCCCTTGTTTTTTTGATTAATGTTCCATTTTTTGCATTGATACGGTATATCCAAGTTTTATTATTTTTATCCTGTATCGGCTGCCGTACAAACACATCCCAATAGTAAAGTGTGTCTTTTTGTTTTAGGTGTTTTTTTTCTCTATTGATCGCTATAATTGAGTCTTTTTCTTGGATGCGATTTTCTACTATATGCAAGGCTTCTTTAAAACAAATAGGGTAATTATCAATCTGTCTTTCATCTTCGGTTTTAATAACCTCACCAGATTTATTATAATAATAAATTTTACTTATAAGTAAATCACTTAATATATGATTGAAGTAAGCAATAGCTAGCTTCCCATCTCTAGTATACTTTAATGTTTTATAAATCCCAGTTTTTTTGCTGTCAATCATTTTTGTTATAATCGTATCTATTTGTGGATTATAAAATAATCGTATCAACTCATCATTATCGTCTCTAAGTTTTACCTGCGCATATTTATTTAACTTTTCTATTTGTTCTTTTGATAAATTTTCTCTTGCAAAAGATTTATCAGAATAAGATATAGAATTATCAAACTCACAAAAGGTATCGTTATCTACAAACTGTTTTTGCGCATTACTGCTTATGGATACAAGGAGTAGTAGGCTGTAATAACGCAGCATTTGTTTTTGTTTCTTTATTTTTTTTATGACGATTAGCATCTATTTATCACTATCTTTTTGCTATGTATTAGTATGACCTATGTACAGTAATAGCCCTTGTTTTTTTGATCAATTTTCCATTTTTTGCATTGATACGGTATATCCAAGTTTTATCATTTTTATCCTGTATCGGCTGCCGTACAAACACATCCCAATAGTAAAGTGTGTCTTTTTGTTTTAGGTATTTTTTCTCTCTACTTATAGAAAATATACTATCCTTTTTAGCTATTTTACTTTTTACAATTGCCAAGGCTTCTTTATAGCAGACAGGATATGTTTTTGCTTGTCTATAATCTTTCACTTGAGTTACTTCTGTTTCATTTTGATAGTTTAATACTTGCCCAATAGGAAGTTTTTCATTGAAGAAGAAAGCAGAGGTAACTAGTTTTCCTTCTTTATTATATTCTAAAACCTTATCGATATTTGTTTTTTTATTGTGAATCCATTTCATTAAAATGATTTCATCAGAGACATAATTATAAAGCTTTATTAACCTGTTTTTTGTATTTAAAATTTCAATTTGACCAAATTCTTGAAGAGAATCAATAGTGTTTTTTGTAATCTCTATCTTCTTTTCACTTTTAGAAATTTCGTATTCAAAGTCACAAAAGGTATCGTTATCTACAAACTGTTTTTGCGCATGACAGTCCAGTACTATCGATAGATAAAAAAATATAAATAATAAATAGTTTACCATTTTCTAATTATCGTCTTATTTTAAGGTGTTTCTGGAATTATGTGTATTTCATACTTTCTTATTAGTGTTCCTGTAACACCATCTATTTCATACGTTTTTCTATAGAGATCATTATATTCTTCAGAGCCCTTCATAGAAATTATCCATTTTGGTTTTTCTTCTGGAAACTCTTTGATATCAATTCGATTTAGAATAAACTCATCTATTTTATATTTTTTAATTTCTTTTCGTGCTATTTTTCTTAAAATAGAAATTGCTTCTGCCCAACAAATATTATATCCTTTTTCGTGATCAATAGTCTCAGTTATCTCACCGTTTTTATTGAAAAAATATTCTGTACCTATTTTAGTACTAGTCGAGTTTTTTAAGTAAAAATAAACATGCTTAATATCGTTAGAACTATTGTATTTTATTTTTTTAATTAAATTGTTATCTCTATCAGTTAACCATATTTTTTTTGATTGGATTCTCTTAATATATTTTTTGGAGTCATCATAAAAAGCTCCTTTTTTAGAAAGGATACTGTCGTATTTTGCTCCATCAAAAACCATTTCTTCTTTTTGAATCTCAAAAATCGAATCATTAAATAAGCAAGTTTTATTCGTTTTAACGAATTCTCTTTGCATAGAACAAGAAACACTAATTAAAATATAAGCAAGTAAAACAAATTTTGTTTTCATAGTTATAATAAATGTTGATATGTATGTAATCTTGCCCATTGCCATTTCCATGTGTATTTTTTGGTTCGATTATAATCCATATAGTTTTTTGTTTTTTTATCCTTAAAAGTATGTATGGCTAATGAACTAAAAGTATGCCTTAGACCCATAGCATGCATAATTTCGTGCATAACAGCTGTATCTTGTAGACTCTTTTTATCATCTAATATTCCATAGGCTATTCCCGTGCCAGTTGGAGAAAATCCTGCAACTACGTTAAATTGACCTCCGTCTTCACCCATATCACCAGTAACCAAACAACTTCTGTTTACCAAATACAATGTAATAATATTATTCTGAGCAACATGCTTATTTCTTACAGTAGCTACAAAATCTTCTTTTCTATTACTTTCTATATATTTATGATTTGTACTTGATTTTAAAATACCTTCTCTTTTTAGACGTGGATTCTCTGCTGTGATATCTACAATGTTTGCAGTATTATTAGTTATATTAATATCAATTAAAGCAGGGTTTAACCCTTTTTCTAAAAGCCTTGATAAATTGCCTAATTCTAATTTATCATCTAAAGCATCTTGATCCTTTTCATTTCCACTTATTTCCACAAAATACCATTGCAGATTAATTGCTTTTGGAGCTGGATGCCAGATATTTATAGCACCTGCATCCACTCCATCTGCTTTTACCTTGATTAATGTACCATTAGGACTTTCATTATTAGCTTTACATGTAATATGTACCTCATTAGCTTCTAGTATATCCGTCACTTCTCTTGATCCTTTCATATAACGGAAAGAAAAATCTATATGATCTTCAAAGGCTACATTTTGATACTCATCTTTTCTATGGAATGTGTCATCTATTTTTAATACAATGGTTTGATTAACTCGAATACTTACCCAAGGAGGGAAATATTTTTCTCCTTCTACATCAAATGAATTATATTCATTTTCTAAATTTTGTATGTCATTTTCTAAATTTTGAGGAGTAGACTTAATTAGATTTTTATAATTAGGTAGTATTTTATCAAATCCAAATGTTCCATTATTAATTACACTATTTGCTACAGAAAACTCAATTCTGCATTTTTTTGGTTTTTCTTCTTCTTCGGCTGTGATGTCATTTATACTAGGCATTTCAGGTCTAGTGGCATCTGCTTCTTTTGTGGTCTTAAAAACATTGTTTTCAAACACGACAAACTCAAATTTTTCTAAGGTGGGTTTTTCTATAGCGGCTGCTTCGGGTGATCCAAAAAATACGCCCTGTTTGCCTGTCTCATTTACACTAATGGCTGCATAGGTATTAATGTTTTTTGCGTAGTAATTAATATCGCCTGTAGCGATGTCAGTCATTGTGCCTTTTGCGATTTTTATTATTTGTCCTTTCTTACCCATCTTCTAAAAAACATTACCTTGTTCGCCACTATTGTTATTTATTTTTTGATCCGCCTGTTTATTGACATTGCCTCCTGTACTAGAAACATTCATATCGGCAATGGATTGACGGGTTATTTTTTCGCCTTGGCTTTTCATATCTTTGGATGCTGCTTCGTAGATATTAGAGGCGGTTAGCTTGTAATCCCCTGTGATCTGTTCTACCTTATTCTTTCCTGTAGCAATCCTCAGATTTTCGGTGGTTCTTATTTCCATGTTTTTGGATTGTAGGATTAGATTTTCGGGTGCTGAAATCATTATAGAGTTATTAGCGGTATCTAATTCGATGATATTACTATTCTTATCTGCAATGGTGATACGCTCTTTTCCGCTGGTATCATCTAATGTGATGGTATGCCCACTCTTAGTCCTAATGGCTTTGACAGCATTAGTACTACGCTGCCAATGGGCGTCTGGGGATGCTGCACCGTTGTAGAGTGCCCCCATAACGATAGGATTTTCTTTGTTTCGATTCTGATAAGAGACTATTACTTCTTCATTTTTTTCGGAAATGAAGAAGAACCCTTTTTCGCCCCCTGCATGCGGTGTCATGACGCGTATCCACGGGGTGGTCACCCCATCTGCTTGCTGCCATATACACTGTACTCTGACCCTGCCTAATCCTTCTGGGTCTTCATTATCGATCACCTTGGCAACTTCCATATCGCCTTGGGGATATTGGTGGATGTCCATCAGTGGATAATCGGTACTCTCTGCCTGTACGCCCTCGAAGGTATTGGTATACACACCGCCTTCTACATTGGTATGCGATACTTTGGTGATTCTAAAGCTTCCATACCCCGCTACCTTGATCACTGCGCCTAGCTGTACGCCTGGATTATCAGACATACCAATGGCTATTTTTTGATTCAAGGCGGTAGCACGGGTATATTGTTCTACCTGCTGATCAAAACGTGCTGCCATAGCAGCGTCTTCATGCGGAGCATGTACGATCTGCGATTCTTTATAGAACAAGCGATCCGAAGTCTTGTTTACAAAACCGAGATATCCATCGGTAGGGGTAGTGACCGAATCACTTTTCTTACGTACCAATTGATCACTCATGTAATCCTTGGTCACAAACGCAAATCGATTGGGACTGGTCTTAAATTTTATCGAAAAATCCTTGAGGTCTACTCCATAGGCTAATTCTGTTTCTTGGGTGCTGGGAGCACCGAATACCAACTGCTTCCCATCGTAATAAAACCACTCATTATAGTATCGAGCTAACCGTGAAGCAAAGCTGAAATCACTCTGATTCCAGTGTACGGTGTAATTAATTCTTTCTGCGTTTCTAGGGGAAAAACTAGTCTGTAATGCCCTTGCATCATAACCTCTAAATGTCCACTGTAGCATCTCTGCTAAGGTCTCATTGGTAAATGAAGTGGAATGCGCTCCATTTTCTGCTAGGATAGAAGTACTATGTGCTATAATGGTCACTAAATCACCACTGCCGTATTCGAGTCCCTTTGTAGATTTTAGTTCGGTAATGATGCCTTTAAATTCTAATTCTTTATAGCTGCCTACTTTTAGTATAGAACGGATACTCACGGTTATGGTCTCTCCGAGATAATCCTTACTAGCCCCCACGATTTCTTCTGTAAAGCTTTCTAGTACATCTCGTCTACAGACTAGCTCTAGCGTATGATGCGCACTAATTTCTTGGTATAATTGTAGACTGACATACGAATGAATAGGATTGCCTGAGATGTATAATTGTGTGGTGGTTTGTAATGCCATGTATCGTTCTGTTTTAGCAGTGCTTTTTTTTTACAGCTAGTAAAAAACACTTGTTAATCAAAATGTTTAGTATCGAAGTGATGTAAACTTTTTTCAATTTGCTACAAAAACGATCTTTTGCACTCAAATTTTGCAATTTTTTAGTTTTCGAGCGCTGCTATGCAACTAAAAAATCAATGTATTTGATCACAAAATCTTGGTTTTTCGCTGAAATCAAAAAAGCTTAAACCACTTCATCTCAAAAATACCGAATTAGTACGGTTTTAAGATTGTTTTAGTAAGGTTTTTTTATTGAGTATCATTTTTTCTTATTGCTTGATACTCGTATCGTTACCTCTTACTATACAGTGTCATAAATAACGTATTTGTTACCTGTAATTGTCGTTTTTTTTAGAGAAAAATACCCCTTTTCGACATAGAGAGGGTTTTTATCGATGAATGCATCGTTTTTGCTGCATGTTTTCGTACGCTATGTAGGGTCTATGGTGTCTAAAAGCTCCATCAGCAGCAAGCGTTTGGTAATCGGATTGCGAGCGGTGGGTTTGTGCTTGGCTAAAAAGGCTGTGAGTGCTGGTTGGATAGCGGGATGTGTGAGGTGGGTACGAAGGTTTTGTTTGGTGAGGCGGTAACATTGTTTAGTGTTCGGTAGGCTAAAGCAGAGCGTATTTCTATAAAATATATTGGGGATTCTAGCGCTGTGGTATTTATAAATTTTTAGATACAGGCAGCGATCGTAGAGGTAAAAAGTGCCGTTACTCATCTTTTGTATAGACCGCTTCTGTACGATGTGCTGCTCATAGTCTTGGAGCAATTTATTGGCTGCTATAGGCGATGGATGGTGAAGTAAGAGGGTTTCTAGAACGGATAATAGATCGCAAACCTCTAGTTTAGACAATCCATCAAAATGAGCGATGAGTTGTTTGATAATTCTATCTTGATGTGTGTGCATGATGCTGTGGTGTTTATGAATAATAATTAGTAAAAAGTGCTTATAATAGTGTCTTATAAGCAAAAGAAAGCTTGCTCCCAGTAGTTACTACTTACTACTAGAGTACCCCTACTAAGTATGAACATTACATCAGGATGAACTGTTATATATGGGAATAAACAGTAAGCAATGCTCAATACCCAGTAGCAACTATAAGGGAGACAAGCAATCTATAGAAGTACGCACTTCTACTAGCTAGTTTTTTATGCCAGTAAATTCAAATGATAACTGGTATTATGCTATACAATTGGCTAATAACCGAAACTGTCGCGCCATAGCTCGGGCAATGGCGCTAAAAGTTACGGGAGGTGTATCTGGAGGGGCTGATGGGGTATTATCATTCGTATCATTGTGTACGCTTCGTAACCACTGGATCACTTTCTGCTCTACCTGCTGTGGGGTATAGAGCTGGGTATTGACCAAGGCACGTACTTGCTGGTCAGCGGTTTTGCATACCGCTTCGGAGGCTTGGAAATAGAGCGGATGGTAGCGCAGTCGGAATAAAATCCGTTTTTGATACGCTGCTAGCTTCTCAGCTACAGAAGAATAATGGGTAGTGCAGAGTTCTAGCCATTGGAGTCGCCGTGCATAGAGGTCTAACACTGCTTGTTCTACAGGAAATTCTTCCTCATAGTAGGTACGAACCCACTGGTATATTAACGTCTCATAGCTACTGCCTAGCCGTAGCTGTTTCAAGAAGCTAGAAATATCGAATTGTAATTCTATAAGGATGGCGCGCAGATACTCGCGACGGTTGGTGGGGGTTTTAGAGTGTTTCATGGTTTTTAAATACTAGTGAATTTAAAATTGTGATATTTTCTTAATCAACACGTACAATAACTTGATACGCTCGTTGCTGATTTTCCTTCTATCATATAAAAAGTAACGTACTGTACCTTTTAAGCCAAGTTCTGTATCGAATGCACTTTTATTGATGTAATGGCTATTATACTCTAACCAATTTTCTACACTTGCTCTTCTATAATCAATCGTATCTTTGAAATTTGTGATTTTCTTTATCTCTTTAAATAAAACATGAATGCGATAGTTATTTATCCTACGACCTTCTTGCACAAAATATTTTAATGAACCCTTAAGCATCAATGTATTATCAATTGCTGAGATACTAAAAAACTTTTTGTTTTTTAAAATCCAATTTTCTACTCTGACTCTCTTAGTATTGGCATTCATTTTTGTAAAAATTCAAAAGACGATAACTGTAAAAAAAAACTAGCATCAACAAATCATGCTAAAAAATTAATAACCTCTTAAACAACTACAGAAATAAACCTATTCATCAACTAACAAATAATTAAATGTTTTTATCATTTTCCATCATTTCTAAAGGGGTGTTATTTATATTTGTTTAAGAGCATAGTAAATATACAGAAAAATTAATACAATTAAAGAAATTTGAAGATTATTTCTTCTTTTTCATCTGTTTTTATGGGTACACTAAGAGAAAGAATCGATTATATTAGAAAAAAGAAAGGTTTAAGCTTTAAACAATTAGCTGATTTAATTGGCGGTATCAGTGGAGATGGGTTGAGAAAAGCAATTGATAGAGGTTCTTCTAAAGATCTTTTTTATATTTCCAGAATCGCTACTGCTACTGGATTTCGTGAAGAATGGATTACTACAGGCGAAGGTGATGAAACTTTAACATCATATAATTCTTCACTTTTTTTTGAGAAAAACGGTGTTAAAATTCATATCGATGAGATTGTAGATTTTATGGAAGAAAACTACACAACACTATTAAGTGACTCTAATAAATATCGTTTTTTTATGGGAGACAAAGCCAACATCTTGATGTACAAATTTTTTAAAGAACATGGTATAGAAGTTAGAGTTACTAATGATCAAACTGAACAGGAAAATTAACTATTTCATCTGGTTTGGTATGCTTAAATCGAGTAATTAATCCCGTGAGAATCTTATGATCTTTCTCTACCTTATTCTGTAGGTACTTTTCTATATCATCATCTCTTTTTGAAGACGATTGTGGGGTGAGTACTCCTATTTTTCTTAGGGTATCAATCCTTAATTTGCGTTGGTCAGTTTTAGTCATCTTTTTATCTATTCAATCACTTTAGAAATTTCATCGAGTTGGTTATCATAAGACTTTACAAATTCTACCTTATTATCTTCTGATATAAATTTTTCATTAACATCTATAATTACGTAATCAACCATCCTAGCCAAAGCATTGATAAGTTTATGGTGTTTTAAGTATGGAATATTAAAGAAGTTCTTCTTTAGTAACCAAATAATTACTTTAGAGGAAAAAAATGATGCAATTAAAAGGTTAGCTACATAGATCGATTGGTGCAAATCTGCTTTTGGATTTAGCGCCCAATAGATATAAGTAAGAGATACCACAAAAGAAGCTTTAGCAATAAATTTTACGAGATTGCCAACAGGGCTGTATTTTTCTCTTTTCAAAAAGATGCCAATTATGTAGATAATTAAGCCTGTAAAAAAAATATAAACAGGTAAACCTATTCCTTGTAAAAAGGCGTTAACATGTTTAAATCCTCTTATTCTATTTAACTCCTTAGCTTTATTTAACATGACAAGAGCTGTGTCAGAATCTTTTGCTTTTTGCTTGTATTGATGGAGCAAATTAGCTGCTGTTAAAAAATCAGCACTTTCAAAATTCTGTTCCGATACCTTATCCTCTAGAAATACTAAAATTTCATCCCTAAGCTGATCGCGTGCTTCTCGCTGTGCTATATTCTCTTTCCTTGCTTTTTGTATATCAGAGGGTGTTGTTTCTACAAATAATTGCGAAAAAGCTGCAATGACACTAATCACTACAGCCGTTATCACGAGTGTTTTTTTAATTGTAATCTTCGTCTGAGTGGTCTCCGCTGTTTCCAATATCTTCTTTATTTGTGCTTTGAGTTTCTAAATTATAATCGTGTTCATTATCTATAGCAGTGTTTTCGCATCCGCTAAAAATCATTAATACTAAAAGTAATGTAGAAAATAGCAAAATTGATTTTTTAAAATTCACTTTAATTATTTAAAAATTAATATTTATTCAATCTAAACCCTTGAAAATAAAGATTCAAAATTATGATCGTTCACCTTATCTTCTAGAATTACCAAAATTCCATCTCTTAGCTAATCGCGTACTTCATGTAGTTCTATATTATTTTCTTTTCATACTTTTTATATCAGAGGATATTGTTTCTACAAATAGTTGCGATAAAGCTGCAATGACAATAGTCACTACAGCTGTTATCACAAATGTTCTTTTAATTATAGTCTTCATCTTCATCGCTGCCTCCACTATTTCCGATTGTTCCAATATCTCCTTTATTTGTACTTTGAGTTTCTAAATTATAATCGTGTTCATCATCTATAGCAGTGTTTTCGCATCCGCTAAAAATCATTAATGCTAAAAGTAATAAAGAAAATGATACAATTGATTTTTTTAAGTTCATGACAATAGTTTTTAAAAATTAATATTTAGATTTACTTAACTTAATTGTTTGATAATCAAGTAAAATTATTACTATTCTTTTGGTTTTAATAACTAAAAAAAATGAAATTTCATGGTATATTTGCGCCATTTTTTTGCGAAAAATACCCCTATTTTATCATTGTTTTTTTCTTAAAAAAAACCTAAAAAACCAATTCAAAGAAACATGCTAGTAAGACTTATATTTTAATCTGCAAATAAACCTTAATTCATATACAATTAAGCCGTATTCAAATATACGGTTTAACAGTAGTTACATGCTGTCGCTAGCTTACCATATACGCTAGTTCGAGTTTGCAACTCGGACTTCCATACGAGTAAGCAAATACTCACTGAATGATAAAAATCGATTGCAGCGCTGTAGCTGGTTTCTGTATGTAGTATCTATTGCCACTTCGCTTTAGTCTGCAACGAATACCGTAATAATTACGTAGTCGGTACAAGTTGCAAACTTGCACCAGCAAACTGCTTGGTTACAATAATTAAAATCCTTCTGAATAACTAAGCTGTTACTAGAAATATAACTACTTTTAATAGACATATATAATTGTTGTGGTGCTTTTAACAAACCCCAGAAATGAATTTAAAATTTGCCAAATATTTGATAATCATACTGCTTTTGGCAAGTTGTGGAAAGCAAGAAATTGAAATAAAGAATTATGGATTTCCAAAAGACAAAAAAGGAAGTTTAAATATATCTCTTGAATTTTCGGAATTTAAAAATTATGGAAACCTAATTGACAAAATTCGTGAAATAAAATGCAATGACAGTATTCCAAAAATAGTCATTAAAGAAAAAAATCTGATTCGGAATATATATCCAACTGAGCATTGCGAACCGATGATTTTTGACCCAGACGGAAAACACTATGTTACTTTCCGAAAAGGAAAACCATTCGAATGGCAAACCATTACAGAAATATTACCAGGCTCATTTAGCAAAAAACTGACTGAGGATTTTTCATATTATCGGAATTCAGAAAAACTTGAAAATTATCTGATTATTATAGAATCTGAACGAAATGAAAAAATAAATGGAATTGAAAAATTTATAATTGACATAACTCAAGAATATGATAAACTAGAAACTGATTTGAAACTTAATTTTGTATTTTGGGAAGTAGTTCCACATTTGCCACCACCTGTAAATGAAAAAGAAAATGAATAAAAACGACACAATACATACACTTACTTTTTGCGTTAGGGATAGTAGATGAAATCCCGCAGTACCGACCTTTAGGAGGGGCGAGGAATTGGAACGGATAGCCCGACCCCTTGTGGGTACGCCCAAAAAAAACATACAAAATGACACTATTTAGTGATACGGGACTGGTGTAATAATACTGATAGTATAGATGACATATTGATCTAAATCAATGGTATGCTAACCTATAAGATTGTAGATTGATTTTGTTTTCTTACGATTTTTACTGAATTTAGACAAGGGAAAAATATTTCCTTACAGGGACATAAATGATTACGGGTAGTTGATTTTTGTCTCTTATAGGAATATATAGTACAGCTTTTTTTGTCTTGTACAGGAAATTGTTTTCGTGCTTTGGGACATTATTTTCTCGCTAATTAATAGAATGGGTACTGGCTGTTATATTCGTTTTCTAAAACGAATATAACAGAACATGGAACACAAAGAAACAGAAAACGAATTAAGGGTGTTAACGGTAGATGAGTTACGCACTTATGATGGTTTGGAAGCATTATCAGATCAGGAAGCTACTGAGATTATTAATACGCTAAAAGAGTTGTCTTTATTAGCGCATCAATTAGCAGTCGCTTGATTATGTATAGAATACAGTATAAAGTAGGTAGAATAGTTAATAATAATAGTAGTTGGATGAAAGAATTATCACATTTTTCGAGTTTTGCAAAACATAAATTGGCGAAAACCATCGCTAGTAATAAGGCTGTGATCTATACTAGGGTATCGGATGTGAAGCAAAAGGATAATACTAGTCTAGAAACGCAGTGGGAAAAGTGTACAGCGTATGCCTTAGAGAATGGGTATGAAATCTGTAAGTATTTTGGGGGTACGAATGAAAGTGCTAAGACGGATGAGCGTAAGGAGTATAAAGAGATGCTGGCGTATGTAAAGCGTAAAAAGATAAAATATATTATCGTACATAGTTTGGATCGCTACAGCCGTACAGGCGGCTTGGCAATTGCTACGGTAGAGGAGCTGAAGAAAAAAGGGGTAAAGGTAATCTCATTATCTCAGAATGTGGATAGTGATACGCCTACGGGGGCTTTTATGCAGAGTTTTCATTTAATGTACAGCAAGTATGATAATGATATACGGAGAGAGAAAACGATCTCTGGTATGCGCCATCGATTGCTTAATGGGTATTGGATGGGCATGGCTCCGTTGGGGTACAAAAATGCTAGAAATGAACAAAACATTCCTATACTATTGCCTAGTAAGGATGCTAGATTTATTAAAAAGGCTTTTCGATGGAAGGTGGATGAGCAACTATCTAATGTAGAGATTGTGGATCGGCTAGAGGCGTTAGGACTAAAAATATATAAACAACGGTTGTCAGCTATTTTTAGAAACCCTATTTATTGCGGTATTATTAGTCATTCATTGATCGCAGGAAAAATAGTAAAGGGTAATCATAAACCATTGGTGTCTGAGGAGCTTTTTTTAAAAGCTAATGGGGTGACTAAGCAGAAGAGTAAGCATCATGTAAAGAATGATCACCTACCACTAAAGGGGTTTATGAGCTGTGCTGCATGCGGAAGCCCTCTGACAGGCTTTTTGGTAAAGGCTAAAGGGATTTATTATTACAAATGTAAGACGAATGGATGCTCTTGTAATCGAAATACGAATATACTACATCAGCATTTTAAGGATATTCTGTCATTGTATCAAATCGATCGTGCATTGATCGAACCGCTCAAAAAACAATTGAAATACACTTTTAACTATTTTAATAAATCTGATAAAGAACAGTTACCTGTATTGCATCGAAATTTAAAGGCTGTAGAGGAGAAAATCGAAAAGATGCAAGAGCGTTATGTGATCGGAGAAATAGAGGTGGAATTGTATAGAAAGTTTAAAGACAAGTTTGTGGAGGAGAAGGAAAAAATAGAGCAAGAAATCCAGCAAAGTGGTTCTATCAGTTCAAACCTTGACAACTATATAGAAAATGCGCTGAAACTTTTTTCTAATCTAAACAAAATGTGGGAGTTATGCGATTATACAGGGAAACAAAAATTACAAAAATTGTTATTCCCAAGCGGAATTAGGTATGATCGCAAAAATGATGTGGTTCAAACTTTTGAGCCTAATCCTGTGATGGAATTAGTTCGCTCTTTATCAGATGGTTTGCTAAAAAATAAAAGCGGACAACATTTGAGTATTAAATGTTTGTCCGCTTCTGTGACCGTGGAGGGATTCAAACCCCCAACCCTCAGAGCCGAAATCTGATGCGCTATTCAGTTGCGCCACACGGCCATTAAATTTATAGTAACATCCTATTTATGAGGATAGTTTGTTTTTTACGATCGTAGAGATTGTTTTCCCATCTGCTTTTCCTGCTAGTTCTGATGATGCCATGCCCATCACTTTACCCATATCCTTCATACCTGCAGCGCCTGTTTTTTCGATAATGGCTGTTACGGCTTTTTCTATGGCTTCTTCGCTCATTTGTTCTGGCAAGAACTTTGCTATCACTGCGGCTTGGTCTAGCTCTGGCTGTGCCAAATCGTCTCTACCTTGCTCTTTAAAAATTGCTGCGCTGTCTTTTCGCTGTTTTACCAATTTCTGTAGTAATTTCAGCTCTTGATCTTCTGTCAAATCTTCTTTAGCTCCACTTTCGGTTTGGGCTAGTAAGATCGCAGATTTGATCGCTCTTAATGAGGTCAAAGCATTGGTATCTTTTGCTTTCATTGCCTCTTTCATGGCTGTCATTACTTCTTTTGATAAACTCATATCAGCTGCTTTGGTATTTAGTGAATGCGAATATAAAAAATAAACCGATAATCGTGTTATAGATTATCGGTTTGTTACTGTTTTTTATGCTTTTTTTTGCTGTGCTTTCCTATTTAAAAGTGCTTCGCTTGATCTGCTAACACGATATCCGCGTTAAGGATAGGAGTGGAAATCCCAAAGCCCGACCTTAGGAGGTGCGAGGAATTGTAGCGGATAGCCTGACCCCTTAGGGTAACGCCCAAATCACTAATCTACATTATCGTGTAGAAATGAGTTGTTTTTTCTGATTTGTAAATCATCATTAGCATCTGTACCTACTGAGGTTCTAGACAGTCCTGATGATGCTGGTTTGGCATCTACATCGATTCCTGCTCGTTTGTAAGCGGGTTCTTTTTCGATATCATCGATATTGGAAGCGTTGTTTCTGAATTTATAATTAAATTCTTTCATCTTTGCTCTTCGTTCTGCTGCTCTGGCTTTTAATGTCTCTGATATAGGTCTATTGGTAGGATCAGCCTCTTCTGCTGGTGCTGGTGCTTCTTCTACTGGCTTTGGAGTAGCAATGGTTTTTTTCTCAAACATCACTTCCTTATCTTCTTCGACGGCTTCTTTTTTAGCTGGAGTCGCGTCTAACAAGCGTTTTTCTTCTTCCATATAGTCTTCTAAACTATACTTACGCACGCCATCGGTTTCTGTACTAGCACTAGGCACTACTTCTATTGGATCTTTTACCTCTACTTCGAGTGCATCGTCTGTAAGATCGAATACAATCGGTTTTTCGGTAGCAGCTTTGGCTGTTATTTCTTCTGGCTGCTGTGTCGCTGTTTCTTGCTCTTGTGATGTCTCTACAGGAATATCAAAAGCTAGGGTGAATTGTTCCTTTTTTTCTTCTTCTGCTGCTACTTCATTTGCTTCATTAACCTCTATCTGATTGATAATATCCTGTGCATTAATGATCACAAAATCCTTATCTGCTCCGAAAGCGTCTACTTCCTCTGGTGCTACTACGTCTATATTTTTTAGAAAATCTGTAGTAGGAATCAACAAACTTTCGTTTACATCTTTTGGCTCTTCTTCGATCAACTCATGTCTGATCACCTCTTGTGGCTCTTCTTTGATGATTTCTTTTTTAGGTATCGAAGAACTCAAAGGAGTCATGGTAGACTTTGGAGAAAGGTCTTGTATTGTAGCACGCTGTTCTTCCTCTAGCGTATGGATGATTTTTTTGGTTTCGGTATTGACGATTTCGTCTTGTTGCTCTACATCAAAACCTGTAGCAATAACGGTTACAGAGATGGCATCTTCTAGCGATTCATCTTCTCCTACTCCCATAATGATATTGGCACCATGTCCCGCTTCTTGCTGGATATGGTCATTGATTTCCCCAATCTCATCAATCGTAATTTCTTCTTTTCCAGAAACAATTAGTAGCAATACGTTTTTAGCTCCTGTAATTTTATTATCGTTTAGTAATGGAGAGTCCAATGCTTTACTAATAGCATCAGGGGCACGGTTAGCACCAGAGGCATTAGCAGACCCCATGATAGCTGTACCACTGTTACTCAATACCGTTTTGGCATCGCGTAAATCGATATTCTGTGTATAGTGATGTGTAATTACTTCTGCTATTCCTCTAGAGGCTGTGGCAAGTACTTCATCTGCCTTAGAGAAACCTGCTTTGAAGCCTAAATTACCATATACTTCTCGTAGTTTATTATTATTAATAACGATCAGAGAATCTACTTCTGCTCGTAGACGCTCTACTCCTAATTGTGCCTGCTCGTTACGCATTTTTCCTTCGAACTGAAATGGAATGGTAACGATCCCTACAGTAAGGATGTCCAATTCTCTAGCCATCTTAGCAATGATAGGAGCTGCTCCTGTTCCGGTACCTCCTCCCATTCCTGCAGTAATGAAGACCATCTTGGTATTGGTATCCAGCATTCCTTTGATCTCTTCGTAGCTTTCTACTGCGGATTGCTCTCCTACTTCTGGATTGGCACCTGCACCAAGTCCTTCGGTTAAGGACACTCCCAATTGTATTTTATTGGGTATCGGGCTATTTTCTAAAGCTTGCGCATCTGTATTACAAATTACGAAATCTACCCCTTTGATTCCTTGCTGGAACATGTGGTTAATCGCATTGCTACCACCACCTCCAACTCCAATTACTTTAATCACATTTGATTGATTTTTAGGCAAATCAAACGCAATGTTCCCAAACTCTTCATTACTACTCATACTTGCTAATTTTATGGTTCTCCTACTATGTTTTTCTATATTTTCTTCCTTTTTATAAAAAGGTACGCTTCTTACTAATTGCTCCATAAAAATGATGTATCATTTTATGGAGTTGTTTTCCTTATTCGGCATTATCCAAGAACTCCTTGAACTTATCTGTCCATTTTTCGAGGATGTTTTTTCTTGGTTTTTCTTCTACCACCACAGGCGCTGCTTCTTCCTGCTGTTCTTTTTCACTCGATATAGCTTCTTCTTTTTGTTTTCTTTCTTCCAGAAGCATGGCTTCTTTAAGTGCTGCTTGTTTTTGCTTTCCGATATGCACCAAACTATCCATTACCAAACCTACTGCTGTTGCATACATAGGACTGGTAGTTTCTGGATCGCTATTTCCTGCTAGATGCTCATTAGGATACCCAATACGAGTATCCATTCCTGTGATGTATTCTACTAGCTGCTTTAGATGCTTCAGCTGTGATCCTCCTCCGGTAAGCACAATCCCTGCTATCAATTTTTTCTTAGCAGACTCATGTCCGTAATTTTTAATTTCTAAGAATACTTGCTCTATAATCTCTACTACTCTAGCGTGAATAATTTTAGACAGATTCTTTAGTGTAATCTCTTTGGGCTCTCTACCACGTAATCCAGGGATCGATACAATTTCATTGTCTTTATTTTCTCCTGGCCATGCAGAACCAAATTTGATTTTTAATAATTCTGCTTGCTTTTCTATAATAGAGCATCCTTCTTTGATATCCTCTGTGATGACATTTCCACCAAATGGAATAACGGCGGTATGCCTTATGATGCCATCTTTAAAAATAGCGAGATCTGTAGTTCCCCCTCCTATGTCTATCAATGCTACTCCTGCTTCTTTTTCTTCTTGACTCAATACTGCATTGGCAGAGGCTAGCGGTTCTAAGGTGACGTCTGACAAGGTCAGTCCAGAACTTTTTACACACCTACCGATATTGCGAATTGAGGTAACTTGCCCTACCACTACATGAAAATTAGCTTCTAATCTACCCCCAAACATCCCTACTGGCTCTTTGATCTCGGATTGCCCATCTACTTTATACTCTTGAGGCAATACATGCAAAATCTCTTCTCCTGGAAGCATGACTAGTTTGTGTACTTGATTGCATAACATGTCTATATCCTTCTCATCGATTACTGCATCTGCATTCGGTCTGGTGATATAGTCTCTATGCTGTAAACTACGTATATGCTGCCCTGCAATCCCTACAATCACATCATTGATTTTCATACCCGAAACGGTTTCTGCTTCGTGAATTGCTTGTTGTATCGATTGTATGGTTTGTGTAATATTATTTACAACGCCTCGGTGCACTCCTAAACTTTTGGATTTTCCGACGCCCAATACTTCCATTTTTCCGTACTCATTATAGCGACCTACCATCGCTACAATTTTGGTTGTTCCTATATCTAGTCCAACCGCTATTTCATTTTCTTCTCCTACCATTTGGCTCTATTTTTTTGTACAGACCACTTGATTACTAAACTGCAAACTTACTTTGCGATATTTCCCTAATGTTTTATCTTTTAAGGCTTTTTGATAGAAAGCTTTAAAATTCTTTGTCTTAAGCGCTATTGCTTCTATTTTTCCAAAACAGAGTACAAAATCATATACTCGTATTCCTAATTCGTATTCGCCTTTTTGATTTTTGCGTATACTTATGATATGCTGTTTTAAAAACGCATCTTCTTGAATTTTTTTCAACAAAGGAAACACCTCTGTCATTTCTTTTTCAGACACATTATGCACCAATGGCACGTGTGCTGAGTAGGTATCTGACAATGGCATCTTACCTCCTTCTTCATCTATATAAAAAGGGGTAGTGGCAACTACTCTAGCGATCGGAGTACGCTGCATTACTTCTGCTTTAAGCTCCCCACTTACAGTAAGATACACATCTGCATCTTTGATCATCTTGTGCGTATCTAAGGTTTTTTCAACCGTATTCAAAACTAAAGTTTCTTTACCCACATTTGTAACTCCTACTTGATTTTGTATTAACAATTTATTAACTGCCCACTCATGTATATAAGGGCTTTGTTCTTGTACAAATTCTATTCCTGCTTCTTGTATATTTCGCTGTTGATTCCTATCATTTGTAAATGCAAAAAGTACTACCAACAGTAGCATTACACCTCCGTACTGTATGTATTTTAAAAACCGGTTCATCTGCTTTCTAACATTGTTTTTATTTTACCTACTTCTGCTCCGATATCTCCTGCTCCAATCGTAACTACTACAGTAGCATCGCTTTCTTGTATTTTACTTGTCAGCGCTTCTTTAGCCACTAACTGCTTATCTGATAAGCTTACTTGCTCTAGTAGCCAGGCTGCTGTGACTCCTGGAATTGGCACTTCTCTGGCTGGATAGATATCCAATAAATACAACTCATCAAACAAACTAAGGCTAGCTGCAAAATCAGCTGCAAAGTCCTGTGTTCTACTGTATAAATGCGGTTGAAAAACGGCTAATACTTTTTGATCTGGGTGCATCTCTCTAACCGCTTGATGCAGTGCTTTGATTTCTGTAGGATGATGCGCATAATCATCTATATACACTATGTTTTCTTCCTTTATATGATAGGTAAATCTTCTTTGCACCCCTCTAAAAGTAGCTAAAGCCTTTGCTAAGCCGCTGGTCGGGGAGCCATAGAGCATCGCGATAGCAAAGGCTGTAATGGCATTTAACAAGTTATGTGTACCTGGCAGGTTTAAATGCAAATCCTTTACCAACTCTGTGGGTGTTCGAAGATCAAAAATATAAGTTCCGTTATCGATTCGTATATTCACAGCACAATACGCAGAATCATCATTAACTCCGTAGGTAGTTCCTGAGAGTGGCAACCCGTTACAGACTAATAAATGATCTTTGGCTCTGGACGAAAACTCTCTAAAAGAAGCTTCTAATGCATCTGCTGCAGCATATATATCTAAATGATCAGCATCCATAGACGTTACTGCTACTACATCGGGATACAACTGTAAGAAAGAGCGATCGAACTCATCAGCTTCTACAACGACTACTTCATTACCTTCTAATACTAAGTTAGAATTGTAATTTTCGCTAATACCACCTAAAAACGCAGTAACTTTAGCTCCTGTTTCTTTTAGTAAATGTGCTAGAATAGCTGTAGTCGTAGTTTTCCCATGTGTCCCTGCTACTGCTAGCGTATACACTCCTTCTGTAATCATCCCCAGCACTTGTGCTCTTTTTTTTACCGCAAAGCCTTGGGCATTAAAATAACTCAATTGACTATGCGCTGCTGGAATGGCTGGCGTATAAATCACTAAGGTAGCTACTGGGTCTAAAAATTCAGTAGGTATACGAGATACTTCATCTTCAAAATGAATGTTAGCTCCCATAGCCTCTAATGCGTCTGTAAGCGCTGTAGGCGTTTTATCATATCCTGCTACATCTTTGCCCAAAAACATACAATATCGCGCTATTGCGCTCATACCGATACCTCCGATACCTACAAAATAAACTCGCTGTATGTCTTTTAAACTTTTATGCATCCTTCTTATATTCCGCTTATGCTTTGATAAGCGTTTCTATTTCATTTACTATATCTTTTGTGGCATCGGGCAATGCCATTGCTTTCATCGCTACTGAGAGTGCTGCTTGCACATCTTCCGAATCTATTAATTCGGTCATTGTATCCTGAAAGCGCGTTTTCAGCTCATCTTCCTTAAGCATTCTAGCGGCTTTATTAGCCACTACAGCGCTTGCGTTTTTAGTCTGATGATCTTCTGCCACGTTGGGTGATGGTATGAATAGCGTAGGCTTCGCTACGATACACAATTCCGAAACCGAACTCGCTCCTGCCCTAGAAACGATAATATCTGCTGCGGCATATGCTAAATCCATCGTGTCTAAAAACGCATGCACCTGCACAGCTACTTGCTGGTTATAGTGCTTATACGTTTCATAATACAACTTCCCACATTGCCATAACACTTGTACCTCTTTTTCTTTAAAATACGCTAACTCATCTGCTATGAGCTGATTTATTCTTCTAGCTCCTAGACTCCCTCCGATCACCAAAATCGTTTTCTTATGAGGATCTAGCTTATATTTCCCTATTGCTTGGGCACGCTTTCCTTCGATAGTTAGCACATCTTTTCGGACAGGGTTTCCTGTCTTAATCGTTGTCTGCACAGGAAAAAAACGATCCATTCCATCATAGGCTACACAGATACGATTTGCTTGCTTGGCTAACCATTTATTCGTAATCCCTGGATACGAATTTTGCTCTTGAAGCAAGGTCGGGATTCCTGCTACTGCGGCCATTTTTAACAAAGGACCACTGGCAAACCCGCCTGTACCAATCACCACATCTGGCCTAAACTTCTTAAGTATCCTTCTGGATTTCCATAAACTACTCAGTAATTTTACTGGAAATAATAAATTGCTCAGCGTGAGTTTACGTTGTATCCCACTAATCCACAATCCTTCGATCTCATAGCCTGCCTGTGGCACTTTCTGCATCTCCATACGATCCTTTGCTCCCACAAAAAGGAATACAGCTTCTGGATAGCGACGTTTGATCTCATCGGCAATCGCGATCGCAGGATAGATATGTCCTCCTGTACCGCCTCCTGATACTATGATTCTCGGTTGTGTACTCATCATATCGTTTCGCTTAATACATCCAAAGCGTTCTCTTCTTCTATTGTATGATCAGCTTTCTCAGCTGTTTCTTCTTCTTTTTGTTTTCTACTAACACTCAGCACCATTCCAATCGCCATACACGTCATCCAAATAGACGTACCTCCACTACTCACTAAAGGCAGTGTTTGCCCTGTAACAGGAAATAATTCTACTGCAACTGCCATATTGATTAGTGCCTGATATACGATAGGCAACCCTACTCCTATTACTAATAATTTTCCAAAAATATCGGTACTCTTATGCGCCACAATCACCAACCTAAATAACAGTAATAGATACATCGCCATTAAAAACACACCTCCTAACAATCCCCATTCTTCGATAATAATCGCATATATAAAATCCGAAGATGATTGTGGTAAAAAGTTACGTTGTACACTCTTTCCCGGCCCTACTCCTATTACTGTACCTCTAGCAATGGCTATTTTAGCTCGCTCAATCTGATAATCTTCTGCACTGTCCTCTGCATTTGTAAAATTTTCAAATCTACTTACCCAAGTATCCACTCGATTCGGAAAAGCATCCGGAAAGGCTTTTGCCGCCAGTATAAACACTGTAAACGCTAGCATCCCAGAAGCTAATATGACCGCTATATATTTTATAGGATACCCTCCTAAAAACACCAATACCATGACCATCGAAAAGATAATCGCTGTCGTAGAAAAATTGGCGGGCAATATTAACATTAAAATTACAAATACAGGCACCCAGAGTGGTAAAATTGTTTCTTGAAACGTAATTTTTTTATCTCGAATTCTCGATAGATAACGCGCTACATATGACATTAACACTACTGCCGCTAGTGTAGATGTCTGAAACGTAACCCCTACAAACGGAATTCGTATCCATCGACTCGCATTCGCACCTCCTATCGTCGTATTTTGCGCCATTGTAAATAGCAACAACACGACCACGACAGGTAACATAATTATAGATAAGCCCCTAAAATAATGGTAAGGAATCTTATGAACCCAATACATAATACCAAACCCTAATGCTAAATGTGCAAAATGTTTCACCAAAAATGAAAACGTATTCCCATTGCCGTACAAATAGGCTAGATTGCTACTAGCACTATATACTGGCAAAAATGAAAACAATGCCAACAGGGCTACAATAGCCCATATTACTCGATCTCCTTGTATATATTGTAATATCGATTTCAACTTCTTATACTCCTTCTTACTTTTGACACATTACGTACTCAACATGTCGTTTTTCTTCTACAACTAAAGCTCCCTTACAGCTTCTTTAAACAACCTTCCTCTCTCTTCATAGTTTTTAAACAAATCAAAACTCGCACATGCTGGCGATAACAAAACCGCATCATTACGTTCTGCAATAGCGTATGCTAACTGCACTGCATCTTTCATTGATTGTGTTTCTCGTATCACATCCACACAATTCCCAAAAGCATTTACAATCTTGGCATTATCTACTCCAAGACATATAATGGCTTTTACCTTTTCGTTTACCAATGGATAGAGTTCGGTATAATCATTTCCTTTATCAACACCTCCTACAATCCAAACAGTCGCCGACTTCATCGCATCTAATGCATAATATGTAGCATTTACATTAGTCGCTTTAGAGTCATTGATATACTGCACGTTATTAATCTTCAACACGTTTTCTAAACGGTGTTCTACGCCATGAAAGTTCTCCAAACACTCTCGTATTGTCGTCTTTCTTATTTTTAGCAATTGCGATACTGTAGCAGCTGCCATTGCATTTTTTACGTTGTGGTTTCCTTTAAGGGCTAAATTTGTTGTTGACATTCTAAACTGGTTGTTATCTATGTTTATGTTGATATGTTCTTCTTCCAGATACGCACCATTGGTTATTTTTTTCGTTAGTGAAAAAGGCAATAACCTAGCACGAATCGGATGTTTTTCTAAATATGTTGTGATCACAGTATCATCTGCATCGTAGATAAAGTAATCCTCTTCCGTTTGATTCTCTGTAATTCTAAATTTTGAAGCGATATAGTTCTCAAATTTGTAATCATATCGATCCAAGTGATCTGGTGTTATATTCGTTAGCACTGCTATATGCGGCGCAAATTCCTTGATCCCATCTAACTGAAAACTGCTCAGTTCTAAAACGTAATGCGGCGTATCATTTTCCGCTATTTGCTTAGCAAAACTATCTCCTATATTCCCTGCCATGCTCACCGACAATCCTCCTGCTGCCAATACATGATGCGTAAGCATGGTAGTCGTAGTTTTTCCATTACTGCCTGTAATCCCTACAATGCTTGCCGATGTGTAAGCTGCTGCGAATTCTATTTCAGAAACCACCGCAACATCCAATGCATGTAACTGCTGTACAATCGATACATGGTCTGGTATTCCAGGACTCTTCATCACCACATCTGCATTGTAAATCTTGTCTTCTGTATGCTGCTTTTCTTCCCATGCAATAGCTGCTGTGATTAGCACCTTCTTATACGCATCTGCAATAGCTCCTTTATCAGAAACAAAAACCTCATACCCTTCTTTCTGCCCCAAGAGTGCAGTTCCTACACCGCTCTCTCCTGCTCCTAGCACGACCAACCGTTTTGTATGTGTATTCTCTGGATTCATATATCTCTTGCGTTCTCCTACTTATCTAATTTTTAATGTAATCACTGCTATGATCGCTAAAAAAATACCGATGATCCAAAAACGAACCACGATTTTACTTTCATGAATTCCTTTTTTCTGATAGTGATGATGTAATGGAGACATGAGAAAAATTCTTCGCCCTTCTCCATATTTTTTTCGCGTGTATTTAAACCAACTCACTTGTAGCATCACAGACACTACTTCTATAAAGAAAATACCACATAGAATAGGAATCAAAAACTCTTTGCGTATCGCAATAGCAATCACAGCGATAATACCACCAATGGTTAAACTTCCCGTATCCCCCATAAACACTTGTGCCGGATAGGTATTATACCATAAAAATCCGACCAGCGCTCCTGCAAAACCTGCCACAAAAATGGTAATCTCACCAGAGTCTGGTATATACATTACATTTAAGTAATCTGAAAAAACAATGTTTCCAGATACCCATGCAAACAATGCTAGGGTAAGTACTATAATTGCCGAAGACCCTGCGGCTAATCCATCAATTCCGTCGGTAAGATTAGCTCCATTAGACACCGCAGTTACTATAATAACTACTATCGGTATAAAAATCAACCAAGCATAAGAAGCTAGCCCTGGACTAATCCATGTGATCAGACTAGCATAATCAAACTCATTATTCTTAACAAAAGGGATTGTAGTTTTAGTAGACTTTACGGCTGGATTAAAATCAGACGTTCCCTCTACACTCACTACTGTTTCTGTATCCGAAAACACTTTTTCTTGTTTAATCGTAATATCTTCATGAAAATACATCGTTGCCCCTACGATCAGTCCTAGCCCTACTTGTCCGATGACCTTAAATCGTCCAGCTAATCCTTCTTTATCTTTCTTTTTTATCTTTAGATAATCATCTGTAAAACCGATCACTCCCATCCACAGCGTGGTAATAATGAGTAGGATCACATATATATTATCCAACTTCGTAAACAACAGTACAGGTATCAGTGTTGCTAGAATAATGATGATTCCACCCATGGTAGGCGTTCCTGCTTTTTCAGCTTGCCCTTCCAAGCCTAACTCTCGTATGGTTTCTCCCATTTGCTGCTTACGTAAGAAACCAATAATACGCTTCCCATAGATTGTAGACACCAATAACGAAACAATGATCGCTAATGCAGCTCTAAATGTAATGAACTGAAACAGCGAAGCGCCTGGCAGTTGATATTCATTCTCTAAATATTGAAATAAATAATATAACATCCTCTAGTCATACCTCTTGCTATACCTCTATAGCCAAAAGGGTTTGTTTACTTTCCTAATTTTTTTAATTCTTCTTTTACGATTTCGAAATCATTGAAATCCACTCGGACACCATTGGTTTCTTGATACGTTTCGTGTCCTTTTCCTGCGATGAGAATAATATCTCCTGCAGCTGCAAACTGACACGCCGTTCTTATAGCTTGTTTGCGGTCTGTGATAGACATTATTTTTCTATAATCTTCGGCCGCTACTCCTTTTTCTATATCTTCTATAATTGCATTAGGATCTTCCGTTCTGGGATTATCACTTGTAAAAATCACTTTATTGCTCAATTTTGCAGCAATACCTCCCATTACAGGTCGCTTGGTCGTATCTCTATCTCCACCACAACCGACCACTGTCACCAAGGTTTCATTATTGGTTCTAATATCTCCAATCGTTTCTAACACATTTTTTAATGCATCTGGTGTATGCGCGTAATCTACAATAGCAGTAACTTTGGTATCAGACACTACATACTGAAAACGACCACTTACACTTTCTAAGTCACTTAGCAGTCTCAAAATCTCTAAGGTCTCTAATCCTAATAAAGATGCTGTAGCATAAATCGCTACTAGATTATACGCATTAAAACTACCGATTAACTTCGTCCACACATCATTATCATTGAGCTTTAATAGCAATCCTCCTAAACTATTCTCTAGAATCTGTCCTCTATAATCAGCATAGGTTTTTAACGCATATTCATATTTTTTGGCACGCGTATTCTGTAGCATAAAAGTCCCATTCTTATCATCTACATTCGTCAGTGCAAATGCCTCAGTCCCCAGTCCATCAAAAAATTGTTTCTTTACGTTTCTATACTCCTTAAAGGTCTGATGATAATCCAAATGATCATGAGACAAATTGGTAAAAATACCTCCTTTAAAGCGCAATCCTTCTGTTCGTTTTTGATGAATCCCATGCGAACTCACTTCCATAAAACAGTACTCCAAACCTGCCTCGCTCATTTCCTGTAAATAGCGATTAATCGTTAGCGAATCTGGTGTGGTATGCGTAGCTGGATATACTACGTCATCTACCATTATTTTTACCGTAGAAAGTAACCCTACCTTGTACCCTGCTTTTCGAAACAATTGATACAGTAATGTAGCTATAGTCGTCTTTCCATTGGTACCCGTCACGCCTACCACCTGTATATTTTCTGATGGATTCTCATAATAATTCGCAGCCATCATAGCTAGTGCCTGCTTTGTATCCTCTACCTGCACATACGTCACCCCTTCTACCAATATTTCTGGCATGGTCTCACACACAACAGCTACAGCTCCTTGATCGATTGTTTTTTCTATAAATCGATGACCATCTACCACACTACCTGTAATCGCTACAAAGACATCGTCTTGCTGAATTGCTCGTGAATCAAAAGCAATTTTTTGCACCGAAATTGCAGTATTCCCGACTACTGCATTAATACCTACCTTATATAATATGTCTTTTAATACCTTCACGATAATTCTAATCTCACTGTTTGATTCTTCTGTACTTTCACTCCTGGTCTAATCGACTGTTTTTTTACGATCCCTGTTCCTTTTAACACTACTTGCAGTCCCATGTTTTCTAATAGAGAAATTACATCCATAGCAGGCATTCCCTCTACATTAGGCATGATCGTTTTATATTTCTGTACCTTCGCATAGTACGTCTGATAGCTTTTTTGTACGCGATCACTACCTGCAATCGCAGCAGGTACTTCATCTACCACAGGAATATCATTATACACCTTAAGCGCGATGGTTTTAAACACAGGCGCTGCGACCTCATTTCCGTAATACCCTATTTCTTTATTAGGTTTATGAATCACTACGATACACGAATATCTAGGATCATCCGCAGGAAAATATCCTGCAAACGAAGCGATATACTCTCGTTTTCCTTTTCCATAATTACCCCAGCAAGTGCCTGTTTTTCCTGCAATCTGAAAACTTGGTACATTTATATTATCTGCCGTACCCCGTACGACTACATTTCGCATCATTTTTTTAACAATACTAGCGGTTTGTTTAGAACATACTGCCGAATTCAGCACCTCTTTATCATACTGTTCCACCGTCTTGTCCCATGCCTTCACTCGTTTAATAAACCGTGGCTTTACCATTTCGCCGTCATTCGCTATTGCATTATAAAAAGCCAATGTTTGCAAAGGTGTCAACGCCACTCCATACCCATGCGCCATCCATGGTAGCGTAGTACCATACCAATCCTTATCACCCGGATACGGAATCTTAGGCTTTCCCTCTCCTTTGATCGCCACTCCTAGTGTTTTATGCAATCCCATATTCATCAGTCGATTGACAAATTTCTTAGGGTTCTTTCTATAGTTTTGATCTACGATTTTTGCAAAAGCAGTATTAGAGGACAGCTCAAAAGCTTTGGCTGCAGATATTTTTCCATACCCTCCCCATTTCGAATCTCTCACGATTCTATCATAGAATTTAACGCGCCCATTTTCTGTATCCACCACATGACTAGAATCAATCACTTTATCCTCTAATGCCGCCACCATAGTCATCAACTTAAAAGTAGACCCTGGTTCATGCGACTCTCCCACCGCATAATTCAGTTTTTCATAATACTTACCTGACTTCGTTCTACCTAGATTCGATATTGCTTTAATCTCTCCGGTTTTGGTTTCCATTACTACTACGGTACCGTGCTCCGCTTCAAATTTTTCTAGCTGGGCTAATAATGCATGATGTGTGATGTCCTGCACATTTACATCTATCGTAGATATCACATCATACCCATCTTTAGGCTCTACTTCATTCGCATCTCCTAAAGGCTTCCATTGATTTTTAGCTATCTTTTGTTTCTTTCGTTTTCCTTCTACCCCTCTTAAAAAAGGTCCATATGCACCTTCCAGACCTACTCGCGTATAATATCCTTGTTCGTCTTTTCGCTCATACCCTACAGTACGTTCTGCAATCTTACCAATAGGGTGCTCTCTCACCGTACGCTGCTCTACAATAAGTCCACCACGATTGGCTCCATAGCGAAATAGTGGAAATTTTTTAATACGCATGTATTGCGAGTAGCCGATATTTCTTCGGATCAAGTAATAACGATTTCGATTAGACCGTGCCGCTTTTAATTTTTCTTTATAATACGCTGCTGGTTTCCCGAATTCATCCGACAGCGCCTTTGACAAACCTGTGATATGCTCTCTAAAATCTTTATCCGTTGGCGTTACTGCATCAAATCGGATATCATATTTAGGCACTGAAGTAGCTAGCAGATTCCCTCTACTATCGTATAGATTTCCTCTATTAGCAGGAATATCAAATGTTTTAAAAACACGTTTTTCTCCTTTGGCTCTATACTTATCTCCCTCTATAAATTGGATATTGACCAGTTTTACCAATACCGCTATTGCGAAGATGAACATACACCCCGCAATGAAGTAAAGCCTGTTTAATATGTTCTTATCCTTTATTGCCAAAACAATTACTCTCTTACAATTATCTTCTGAGGTGGCACCGTTGGTCGCTGTATCCCTCTTTTTTTCATTTTATCAATCACAGAGGATTCCATTTTTAATTGCATCAACTCTGTTCTACCATCTACAAACTGCGTTCTCAATTCCCTAACTTGGTTATTCAACTTTGCTATGGTATGCACCTTATGCTCTGCATTATGAGAACTCGCAATCATTATAATTGCCAAAAAAGACAAGAACAGCAGCATTCGCCAATTCTTTGCCGCATCCTCAGCAATTAAAAACTTACCTTTTAATATATCCTTTACTGCCTCCTTCAAATCCTTTCTCCTATTCTTAGTTTCGCACTTCTTGCCCTATTATTAGTAGCTATCTCTGTTTCAGTAGGTACAATCAACTTACCTACTTTCTTAAAAGGCACCGTTACATTCCCAAACATATCCTTCTCTGGTTCCCCTTCAAACATTCCACTTCTCACATAGCGTTTTACCAATCTATCCTCTAATGAGTGATACGAAATCAAGCTCAGCCTTCCTCCCCTGTCTAACAACTCCTCTGTCTGCATCAAAAACTCCTTCAGCACTTGTATCTCCTGATTCACTTCTATTCGAATCGCCTGATAGATCTGTGCTAAAATTTTATGTTCTTTATGTTTTACCAAATAAGGTTGTAACACCTCTTTGAGTACTGTACTCGTTTTTATAGGAGCATTTTTTCGCTCACTAACAATCGCTCTTGCCAGCTTAGGCGCATTTCGCAACTCTCCATATTCCAGTAGCACTCTACGCAAATCCTGCTCCTCGTACTCATTGATGACATGAAATGCAGATAGCGTACCTCTTTGATTCATTCGCATATCCAAGTCTGCCTCGAATCGAGTAGAAAAACCGCGCGATGCTTCATCAAACTGGTGCGAAGACACCCCGAAATCTCCTAATATCCCATCTACTTTCTTTATTCCATAAAATCGCAAAAAGCGTTTTATAAATCGAAAGTTCTCATTAATTAAGACGAATCGATCATCTTCTATCGCATTCGATAACGCATCCTCATCTTGATCAAAAGCATACAACTTCCCATCCTTGCCCAAGCGTTTTAATATTTCCTTAGAGTGTCCGCCACCCCCAAAAGTCACATCTACATAGACCCCATCTGGCTTTATCGCCAATCCATCTACCGTCTCTGTCAGTAAAACCGGGTTATGATATTCTGTTTGTTCCATTCTTTTACACTGCTACTATTCCTCTTTATACGCTCCAGAACATTCTTACTAATTACTCCTTATTATAGTAGGGCGTTACCCAAGGGTCGGGCTATCCGCTACAATTCCTCGCTCCTCCTGCGTCGGGCTATGGGATTTCCACTACTATCCCTAACGCAAATCCGTATTCGCGATTCGCTAACTACTCCATAATATCATCAAACCCCATCACCTCTTCTGCCAAATCTGCAAAATCCTCTGAAGTATCTTCTATTGTTTTCTCATACAAATCCTTATCCCAGATTTCTATAATATTCACCGCAGATGACAGCACTAGTTCTTTCTTAATCTTAGCAAAAGCCACGAGATCTTTTGGAATCAACAATCGACCTGTAGCATCTATTTCTACTAATTTTACGCCTGCTGTAAATCGCCTTATAAAGTCATTATTTTTTTTCTTGAATCGATTTAACTTATTCATTTTCTGCATCAAAAGATCCCATTCTTTCATAGGATACAATTCCAAACATGGCTGAAAAACAGATCGTTTAAGCACAAAACCATCCTGCAAAATAGCCGACAACTGCTTTTTATAAGCAGCAGGCATCATCAAACGCCCTTTAGCGTCCGCCTTGCATTCATATGTACCAATAAGATTAACCAAAACTCTTCCTTACACGTATAATTATTCAAATATATTGAAAAAATTACCACTATTTACCACAATCTACCACATTGTTAATAAGTTGTACCCAAAATCGACCAACAACACACCTTACACTGGTTTTTAACACGTATTTACACTCAGCCCTCTTATTTTCAAAATATTGGTTCTGAATACTTCAGCTCTCAAAAAAGCAGAATTCTAAAAAATTACCATTGCAGTAATTACAAAAAAGCTTTATTCTAAATCTGAAAATGCTATATTTGCTTTTAGTTCATGCAAGAAACATTAATGAATCACGAATTAAAAAAAGACGGAAAATTCAGTTACCTAGAGCTTGGTGAAGGCACTCCAATTGTTATCCTACACGGGTTAATGGGAGGGCTTAGCAATTTTGATGGTGTAAGCTCTTATTTTCCAGAAAAAGGATATAAAGTTCTGATTCCAGAGCTTCCATTATACACAATGTCACTGGTAAAAACCAGTGTAGGCACCTTTGCAAAATACCTAAAGGAGTTTATAGATCAATTAGGCTACGAAGAAGTAATCTTATTAGGTAATTCACTCGGAGGACACATCGGATTATTATGCACTAAAATGTTTCCCGAAAAGGTTAAAGCACTAGTGATTACAGGTAGCTCAGGACTTTATGAAAGTGCCATGGGAGAAAGCTACCCAAAAAGAGGAGACTACGAATACATCAAAGCAAAAGCTGAAAATGTATTTTACGATCCTGCTATTGCTACTAAAGAAATTGTAGACGAAGTATATGCGACAGTAAATGATCGCAACAAATTAATTCGTACACTAGCCATAGCCAAAAGTGCCATCAGACACAATATGGCCAAGGACCTACCTAATATGCAAACTCCTACCTGTATCATTTGGGGTAGAGACGACAATGTGACACCACCAGAAGTAGCCGATGATTTCAATCGATTATTACCTGACTCTGATCTTTATTGGATCGAAAAATGTGGTCATGCCGCCATGATGGAGCACCCAGATGAGTTTAACACACTACTCGATAACTGGCTACAAGAACGAAACCTCTAAAAACACTACAATACTATGAAAATTCGTAGTGCAGAATTTATAATCAGCAATAGCGATGTTACCAGATGCCCTAAGGATCAATTACCAGAGTACGCCTTTATAGGACGCTCTAATGTAGGTAAATCCTCCTTGATCAACATGCTCGTTGATCGCAAAAGCTTAGCCAAAACATCTGGTAGACCTGGAAAAACACAGCTGATTAATCACTTTTTAATCAATAAAAATTGGTTTTTAGTAGATTTACCTGGATATGGATATGCTCGTGTTTCTAAATCTACCAAAAAAGTATTTCAGAAATTTATCACTGCTTATTTCAGCAAACGCAAACAGTTAGTTGCTGCTTTCGTACTCGTAGATGCTAGACACGATCCTCAGAAAATAGACCTTGAATTCATGCAATGGCTAGGAGAAAATCAAATTCCATTTTCGATCATATTCACTAAAGCAGATAAGTTACCCAAAACCAAATTAGCACCACAAATCAATTCATACATTAGTGAAATGCTACAGTACTGGGAAGAAATGCCCAACTATTTCATCACTTCCTCCTCATCAGGCTTAGGAAAAGAAGAAGTACTCGGGTATATCCAAGAGATCAACGAACAGATTTCTACGTCTTAACCCCCCTTAACAGAGAAACCTTATTTTTCCGTAAGCAATTGCTCTAATCGCTCAATAAACTCTGTAGTTGATGACAATTCCGCTAGCGCTGCAGCAGACAACAATACCTTAAAATCATCTCCTCCTGCTAATTGCTGCACAACTACTGGAAATGTTATTCCAGAAATTTTTTCTGGATACAAGTCCAAAAAGTCATTTTTATACACAAACACCAACTCATGCTGATGGATCATTTTATCCTTAAAAACTTTCCACTCCTTATGCATCGTCAGTGCACCATGTGTTAAACTACACAACTGACAAGCATAGGTTTCAGGACTCACGATTTTATGAGCCGCATCCCACAATTTATGCAACTTACCAGAGTGTGCATTGTATACAAAAATGATTTCCTTACCCAATGACCTATTACTCTATTATTCTTGTTTCAGGTCTAATTTCTCTGCAAAATAATCGCAAAAATCTTTCATCGTAGCACTCATTTTTTCATCCTGAGTAGCTCTATAAAAAGTATCACTCATAGACACAAGCGTTTGATGAAAAAACACTTTCATTTCGTCTACAGGCATATCTTTGGTCCACAAATCAATTCGCAAGCTTTCTTTCGCCTTATGATCCCACACTGATAACAATAGCGCTTTGGTTTGTTCCTCCTCTACTCCTCCGTCTTTTGCCGTCCATTGCAATGCTTCTGGAACTCTATTCTCATCTAACTCTATATCTATTTTAATTTCTGATCTATGCGCCATTATCTAGCAGGTTTATATTTTGATGTAGTAAAAATTGTTTCGGCATCCGCCAATAATAATTGGCGCAAAGATACACTGTTATTCTTCATATACGAAGCTACAATGCGCCAACCTATAAATTGACCTATCCTATCAGGAGCTTCCTGATCAATTTCCTGCAAGTAAAACTTAGAAAAAGGCCCTGGAAACAAAAAACGTGTCGACAACTCTGATTTGGTACTATACAACAACTGCTTATCTATAAAATAACGCCAAATTTCGTCTTCGTTAGCCACCGCCCATACGTATTTCTCTGGAGCATACGCTATCTTCTGTGCATCTGTATAAGAAGGCAAAAACAAACTTTTTAGATACAATTCTTTTCCATAATACACCATATTCGCCAAAAACGTTCTGTTTTTTGGCAATTCTACCAGCTGCTTAGCATACATAGTTGCTATATCGGGCATTAACTGCGTTTTCGTAAAATTACTCTTTAAATACGCCTGTATACCTTCATAAAAATAATGATCACTCCCTAAGTAGGTATCTAATGAAATGATTAGTAAATCGCCTGATAACACCACCTTATTATGGTAATCCACATCAGAAGTAACCGTAATCACCTTAGGCGCTGTTACTTCTGGGAAATAATATTTTATATATTGCAACAAGGTTGTTAACTCTTCTTTCTCTTCAGAAAAATCAGGAAACACTTTTTCTACCTCTCTATTGATTTCTAGTTGCAGCGTATCTTTTGCTTTTCGCAACCAAACACTATCCGCATAACGAGCAGGAAACAAAAAAGGAAATTCTGATTTCACAGACGCTAAATTAGCAGGTGTGAGATCCGCAAACACTCTATCAAAACGTTCTACCCCGATCTGAACTGGTATTTTAGCCACTTCTTTCTTTAAAGCCTCTTCTTTTCCACAAGCGACAATCAAACAAAAAAACAGTGCCATTTTTACATATTTCATGGTCTTTTTTCTAATATTATAACATCTATACAAATAACTCTTCATCTTCTTTTAACGCCGACTTTTTTTATTAATTTTATAATTACAAAGTTACTATTCCTTCAAAAAAGTTCTTGCACCATTTAAAGCTAATTTTAAATAGGTTTAGAGCTTGCACAAGAATAGTTATTTTAAATCACTAACTCGCAAAATACCTAGAAATGCAAACAGATAAAGTCATAGAACACATTGTTAACTGGTTGAAAGAATATGCCGACAAAGCAAATATCAAAGGATTCGTTGTAGGAATTAGCGGAGGTATCGATAGTGCCGTCACTTCTTCGCTATGTGCTAAAACAGGTTTACAAACACTTTGTGTAGAAATGCCTATCCACCAAGCACCAAGTCACGTAACACGTGCACAAGAGCATATTAACCAATTAAAAACTAGATTTAGTAATGTTTCTGACACCCGAGTAGACTTAACTCCTGTTTTTGAAACTTTTAAAGAAGCTACTCCCACAACCGACTCAGAAGCCACTGTAAATCTAGCACTTGCCAACACCAGAGCGCGACTGAGAATGACCACATTATACTACCTAGCAGGCTTAAATGGATACCTAGTAGCAGGCACGGGAAATAAAGTTGAAGATTTTGGTGTAGGGTTTTATACTAAATACGGTGATGGAGGCGTTGATATAAGTCCAATTGCAGATTTACTTAAAAGTGAAGTATATGCATTGGGTAAATCATTGGGCGTTCCTACATCTATACAAGTCGCAGCTCCGACAGATGGGCTTTTCGGAGATAGCAGAAGTGACGAAGATCAGATAGGAGCCAATTATGACGAACTTGAATGGGCCATGAAAATGCAAGACGAAGGAAGAAATAGTGCTGATTTTAGCGGTAGAGAACTTGAAGTATTTCAGATTTATACCCGCCTAAATACGGTAAATCAACACAAAATGCTTCCAATTCCTGTATGTAAAATACCCGTTAATCTGTTATAATAGGCTTTTTGTCGATAATATGAAGAAAAGAAGTTTACGACTGCTAGTTGTTTAGTAATTTTGTAATACATTATATCAAAACTGCCCTAGAGATGTTAACCCTTTATAGAAACTTAAATTAACATTATCAATCGTAAACAGAATGACAAACGTATTAATCGCAGATCATCACCCTATTACAAGAAAAGGGATCGTTTCATTACTTAGAAATGCTGAGGATTTTGAAATCACTGGAAAAGTGAGTAATGGAAACGAGATGTATGATATTTTGAAAACAAACACCCCAGACGTACTGATCATGGAGTTGGACCTGCCACAGATAAATGGCATCATGGCGTTGCGAACCATTAAGAAAGAATTTACTGGTATCAAAGTAATCATATTTAGTTCTCACCCCGAGGAAATGTATGCACTAAGTGCTATCAAAGCAGGCGCATCTGCCTACCTGTCTAAAACAGTTCCTACAAAAACACTCAAGAAAGCAATCGAAAGAGTAGCTAGAGGTGGAATCTACCTAAATGACAATCTAACACAACAGTTAGCTAACGGAAATACCAATGAGAACAACATGGTAGTAAAATACAAAAAGCTATCATCACGAGAGATTGAAGTACTAAACCTTCTTTCTTCTGGAAAACGAAACAAAGATATCGCTAGCACGCTATCTATCAATGAAAAAACAGTGAGTACGTATAAAACTCGACTGCTTAAAAAACTTAAAGTAGATAATCTTGCAGACCTTATTCACCAATCTAGATTATTACATATCAACTAAATTACACGATTTAGTTTGCGATATAATAATTTTTTAAGGGTTTGGTAATCTCGGATATCTTCCAGGATTTGCATGTTATTTTCAAAATTTTGAGCTTTCACTTGTTGTGAAAGCTCATTTATTTTCTGATCAATCAGAAACCCTCTTAAATTCAGAATAATATCATGTACATGTGCCGCTACAGTATCGGTTTTTTGTTTTACATGTATCTCCTTGTCATGCCATCTAGCCACCACATACTTTTCTTCATTCATTAATATCTCTGTGATTTCCGAAGCGATTTCTGGAGCTACTTGATTGATAAAGTTTTCGATTTTAAATTCTTCTGCCTGATTAAGCTCTGCTATCAATGTCGCATATACCTGCTTAAACACCGTATTGGTAAACTGCATCTCATCTTCTTGGAGGTCTAAATATATTTTTTCAAAAACACGTGCTGAATACACTTCTGGCTCCATCACTAATTCACCTTCTTCATTTTCTTTAAGCACCATATCTTCGAACTCTTCTTCCTTAAGCCCATACATTAGTAATGCATTGATCACATAACGTTCTAATATATATTGTCGATCTACTTTAGGTGCTTTGCCTGCTTCTGGCTGCACAACCTCTAAAGGCTTCTTTTTTGCAGATTGCTGCTGCTTTGCCTGCTCTTTGCTGCCTGCATTACGCAATTGCGCTAGGGTATTAAACAACACCTCTTCAGACACTTCCATGATGCGAGAGCATTCTTGCACGTATATCTCTCGTTTGATCACATCTGGAATTTTAGAGATACTAGCCACCATATCGCGCACGACTTCTGCTTTTTTGATAGGATCTGCTTTGGCTTCTTCTTGTAGTAAAGAGGCTTTAAATTTTATAAAATCCTGAGCATGCTCGCTAAGATAGGTAGTCAACTCTTCTAAGGTATGCTGTTTTGCAAAGCTATCTGGATCTTCTCCGTCTGGAAAACTACACACCTTTACATTCATCCCTTGTTCTAGAATCAGGTCTATACCTCGTATAGACGCCCTCATTCCTGCTGCATCTCCATCAAATAATACCGTAATATTTTTGGTTAAGCGATTGATGAGTCGTATTTGATCCTGCGTAAGCGCCGTTCCTGAAGAAGATACTACATTAGTAACCCCTGATTGATGAAACTGAATAACATCGGTATACCCTTCTACCAGAAAACAGTTGTCTTCTTTAGCTATCGCCTGTTTTGCATGATAGATTCCATACAATACTTTACTTTTATGATAGATATCACTTTCTGGAGAGTTTAGGTATTTAGCTGCTTTTTTATCATTGGTCAAGATTCTTCCTCCGAACCCTAACACTCTACCCGACATGGATTGTATCGGAAACATCACTCGCCCCTTGAATCGATCGAATTGTTTTGCCTCCTTGACAATAGTGAGCCCCGTTTTTTCTAGAAACTGTAATTGATACCCTTTCTTTATAGCTGCGGAGGTGAATGCATCCCACACATTGGGTGAATATCCTAAATCGAATTTTTCTATGGTCTCTGCTGTAAAGCCTCTTTCCTTAAAATAGGTCAACCCTATGGCTTTTCCTTCTTCGGTCTTGTGCAGTGTTTGCTGAAAGAATTTGCTTGCATATTCACTGACCAGATACATACTTTCTCGCTCATTAGCTTGCTCTTTTTGCTCGTCTGTCTGCTCTGTTTCTTCTATTTCTATATTGTACTTTTTAGCCAAGTACTTAATCGCTTCTGGGTATGTAAAATGCTCATGCTCCATTAGAAATGCTACAACATTTCCTCCTTTTCCACTAGAAAAATCTTTCCAGATTTGCTTTACAGGTGACACCATAAAAGAGGGGGTTCGCTCATCGCTAAAAGGACTTAACCCCTTGTAATTACTACCTGCTTTTTTGAGCTGTACAAAATCTCCGATCACTTCTTCTAATCTAGCAGCATCAAAAACAGCGTCTATTGTAGTTTTATGTATCATTAGGCATTAAAAAATAGGTGGCACAAACTTGACAAAAGTACTACAATCACACTATAAACTCAAAACAAGCGCTCTTAAATCTCTTTTTTTAGCACATTGCTCAATATGACACGAATACTGAAACAATGTTGTATATCTGCGTTAGGGATAGCAGTGAAAATCCCACAGCTCGACCTTAGGAGAGCGAGGAATTGCAACGGATAGCCCGACCCTTGGGTAACGCCCTCATCAAAATTATGAACTTACTTGCACCTTCTGCTACATCACTAAAAAAAAGCTGCCTTTTGCAAGACAGCTTTTAAGAAATAAGAGAAGGAAGTTGGTTAAACTTTTTAAAATTTGCTATAAAAACGATCTTTTGCACCCAAATTTTGCAATTTTCGAGTTCCGTAGCGCTGCTATGCAACTAAAAAATTACTGCATTTGGGCACAAAATCTTACGATGTTCGCTGAAATCAAAAAACTTAAACCACTTCAAGAACTATACCTATTGTCCTATCACAAACTTTCGTGTGATTTGCAATTCTTCTTTTTCAGATGTGAATCGCACAAAATAAGTACCCATTGATAAATCACTAACATCAATTTGCTGCTTACTTCCTTGGTTCATGATCTCTTTTACTAATTGCCCGTACATAGAGAAAATCTGTACGTTATCTATCTCTTTACCTCCTAGTTCTACATTCAGAACACCTACTACTGGATTAGGAAAAATCTTAAATGTATCTTCTTGCTGGTCTTTAAGCCCACTTAATGGATATGTTTTTAACGCTTTTGATCCTTCTATACAGAAAGAAGTGGTCTCGGAGTCTCCGAAGTCTCCTCCTGTAACAATAACTCCTGCATCACTAGACAGCGTATATGATCCATTACCGTATCCACAGCAGATACCATCTCCTACCGTATCAAAGATCGCAAAAGTATAATTCCCTGATGCAAGTCCTGAAATAGTTTCGATCACTGTAGAACCATCTGGATTAGCTGCAGAATATGTTTCTGATGCTACCACATTACCATTTTCATCTTCTACTCTCCAAGAAGTTTCCTGAGGGTAGTTATCCAATGTGATCTCTAGTACTACATCACCTTGTGCACAACCATCTCCTGGCCCTGTACTTCCTGTAGTAAACTGTACATTATCGATCGCCACATCTGCTCTCCAGGTATCTCCTGTAACTCTATTAAATCTTAGTTGTAATCCAGAACCAAGGTAGTCTGCTAGGTTAAGCGTAACCGACTTCCACGAATTTCCTTGGTTTCCTGAGATAGACCAAATACTAGTCCAATTTACACCTTCGTCATTACTAGCCTCTAAACTTAATGTTCCTGCACCACCTGCTCCAAACATATGGTACTGAAATGAAAACTCTGCAGATGCTAAGTTATTTAAGTCTAAACACGGAGAAGTAATGATCGCTTGTTTATCTGGATACCCTACTCCATTTCCTGAAGCCTCTACATAGATATAGGACGCTCCGTTAACTGCACTAGATGGCCCCGTATTATTAGAAGGCGTACCATCACTATCTACTGTCCAATCTAAATCGTCTTCTGTAGCTTGTGTCCAAGCACCGATTCCATTTTCAAAACTCTGGCTATAAGGCGCCACAATACCATCTACACAACCTGGGCCTGTAGTACTCTCTAAGGTAGTTACACGAACTGTATTACTAGAAACTGACAAATTCCCTGATGCATCTTTAGCGATTACAGAAAACTCATAAGTAGTCTCTGGTGTCAATCCTGTAATAGTGGTAATTGTATCTGTTACGGTAGCTACCACCACACCATCTCTGTAAACATCATAGGCTGTTACACGTACATTATCTGTTGCTGCCCCCCAACTTAATGTGGTTTGTCTAGCCGTGGTATTAGAAGCTACTAAGTTAGTCGGTGCTGTAGGCGCCTCGTCATCTGGAATTGCTGGCTCCATCTTAAAGGCTACTACATGGCTTCTTCGTACATTAGGCGAAGGCCCTTTCATATACTCTGATATAAACCAGAAGGTCCTATCATCTAGTGGATCAATGGTAATCTGTGCGTAATCTCCATAACGCCCATCTGGTCTATTGGTTCGACTGTCTCCATTAGCAGACACTTGCTCTACAGCTGTCATTGTACCTAGTGGATCTGTCGCCAATCTACCTGTATAACGTAGTGATGTAAACACCGAACTACTCACTACTGTATATCCTAGCCCTATATTTCCTGCTGCGTCTTGTGCGATACTACCGCAAAATGCACTTAACCCATCTGGTTGCACATAGGTTCCTTCTTGATAGATAGTCCAAGGTGCTCCATCCGCAGTTTGTCTCAATTCATACCAGCGGATTCCTGCTAAACTGTCTCTACCATCTAGGTCTACTACAAAGTTAAGCACCATAGAGTTATGCGTCCCGAAACGTCTGTAATTAGTCATATACATCATCGTGGATTGTATCGCATCAATGTCTGGTCCATTTCCTGGTTCGTCTAAGTTCTGAAAAGATCCATTATCGAATACAGAATCAAAAGGAGTAGTTACCAATTCTTGTGGTTGTGAGATAGACGAATTAGACGGATTCGACCAGTCTACATCTGTAGTCCAAATTTTTATATGATCTGTTCCTACACCAGACCATGCATCGTCTTGCAAAAATAAAATAGAATGCCCTACACCTACTGGTGGTAATGTAGTACCTGTGGCATGAGAACCTCCTGGACTATAAAACCCACTGTTTCTGGCACCTGGTAATGGAAAACCTATTAATTGTGCAGTAGCTTCCCCTGCTAACATTTGATCTCTGTTAACCGCAAATACGACATCATTCGTAGAAGGTGAGTTCTGATCCTTATTAGCTGTTATGTAATACCCATCACTCCAGATCGAAAGTTTTTCATAATCAGGGAATGATCCTGTATTAAAACGATAGGTATACCATCCTGAATTTACTGGATCTGGACCTTGGCTTACCGCAATTAAAAATCCATTAGGTGTATTACTAAATTCCATAATGATAAATCGATCGGCAAAATTATCATACACCACTATTGGATCTCCCAATGATTCTCCTGGAAAGATCGTAGCCAATGAAGCCTCTGGTACTAATACATTCCCTTGCCTATCCAAAATACCAAATCCAGAATTAAAAGCATATACATAATGATTAGGTCCTATCGCCCCGGTAGGATCATTAAGCACAGTACCAATATGTGCATCAAATGATGCTACTGGCGGCTCTAATCGCATGCTTGGCTGCGTATTCTTGGTACTTCCGTAAAAAGGATCTCCTCCTCCTACTGGCAATCCCTTTCCTTCTATATTTCGATTACTTCCTCTGCGTTTTGGAGGCGCTACATGCTCCATACTTTTTGCAGAAATAATGTTATCCATAGAAGAAAGCGCTGGTATCTTACGCATGTACTCAGAAGTACTAATCGTGGTAGGTTTTTTAGAATTTGCTTGCGCAAAAAGCCCGAAACTAAAAAGCATAAAAAATGCTACAAAATAGAGATTTGTTTTCATATATCTAAAATTTGGTTAACTGTTTCAGTATTCGATACTTATCTAAAAAACACGATAAGTGGTTGCCCAGAACTTGCAATAAAGAAGGGATAATTGTTGCAAATTCCTTTAGACAAAGGCAATTAGGAAGGGTTGAGTTTACGTTAGTTTTATGGTTTTAAAGATAATTTTTTTCATCATTATTTAGCGAAATAAATATGTATTAAAATACCTACAAGCAATCCAATAAACATAAACCTTATTTGTTTTATGCTTTTTCCGTATTTTTATAAATTTAACTATTTGATAATATTAGTTATATATTTAACACAGAAAAGTAAGTATTTTTTGTAAGAAAAAAAACTTGAAATATAACTAAATGAATGAATTAAGACTAGCTTTTTTGGAGGTGATTCAATCTCCAAAAAAGCTTATTTTTTACTATTTTTTCCCTTGAATTTACAAATAATTAACAATAAAAAATTCCCTTAAAAAAATGATAAAATATCCCTTTTGTAGTTTGCAAAAAAAAGAGACATTGCAGATGGTAGATTTTTCTACAAGTCAAAACGCAATCCTAATGACACATTATGCGTATCGACCGTAGCATTTTCGAAAATTGGAGACAAATCATACTTAGCATACAAAGACATATCTCCAAAACCCAGATAAGAACTTACACCATATATAAAGTCATTGGTATTATAATCTCTTTTTAACTTGTTTTTGACTTTATCTCCATCTTCTACAAATTTTAATTTCTGTCGAGTACTTAGATTAAGTCCTGCATAGCCGCCAATTCCGATTCTAAACTTTTTCTGTATTGAATATCGCATTTTTTCTTCAGACACTTTTTTAGTAGATGCGCCTATCTCTATATGCAATGGAACTACCAGATGATCCATTCTAAATTTTGATTTATCAAGTGTTTCTGGAAATGTTTCTAAAACTGTCTGCCTATTTCTCGCTACAAAATATCTATTATCTGTAGGCTTTAACCCATTGGAATGGTATGAAATTCCATATTTCACTCGCATGATATTGCTATGCTTAAACACACGTGTTTTCCATGCAATACCTATTTCAAAAAAACGACTTCCTGCAATCTTATAGTCTACATCCTTTAGGGATTGCTCTCTAGTAATCGCATTATTTAACCCAAATGCAAGCACGAAATCTGTATACGTCCGTTTGTCATAGATCACTTTTTTAGGATGCTTCTTATTATTAATCGCTATATCTAATAGCACTTTGGTTTTATCTTCATCTTCGCCTAATATGTTAACTGTTAAGCTCGATTCTCCTAATTTATAGGTCTCCCCATTTCGCTCTAATAATGTAATTTTATGATCGACAATACCTATCCGATTCTGAATATTCAATGCTGCAATTGCTGCTGCCGACTCCTTCAACTCCTGTGCTTTTTCTTTGGTAATTTCACTATTAGCCAATCGTTCATTAATAGCCTCCACTGCTTTCTTTAGCAATGCTTTTTCTTCTGCTACAATCGTACTCTTTTCTTCTTCTAACAGCGTGATTCTGGTATTTTCTTCTTTTTCTTCTTTTACTTCTTGCGCCTGTAACACATATGCATAGGCTGAAAACACCCATAGGGTGATGCATACTACTATTGTTTTCATATAATTGTGATTAAGATACTACAGTCCTACTCTCATCAGTACAATGAGAGCAAAAATGCAGCTTTTGATTGATGAATATGTACTTATTTATTGAAGTGATTTACACTACCTTATTGTCCTTTTTCTGCTACTGAGGTTTTTAACTTCTGAAATCCTATTTTAAGCGCTTCAAAAACACGCTCTTTAAAGCTCTCGTCTAATGCTGTTTCCACCTCTTCTAATAGCGCTGATGGGGTCATCGAAGTTGCCGAAAGTAGTTGCTGCTGTGTTAATTTTTGCTGTGCTTCGTACAACAATGCATCGATTTCTTCTGCCGTAACTTCTTGTTTTTTTTCTAATGCTGCTACTTCTGTAAAGACTACCGCTACCGCATTGGCAATTATTGTTTCATCTACAATAGTATGCGTTAGCTCTTGCTCTTGATTCGATTGCCCTATAACAGGCGTTTCACTTACCTCTTTGGATTCCAGCTCAGTAACCACTATGCTTTCTGTAGCTATTTGTACGGACTGCACTATTGTTTTTACTTCTTTATCTAGCGTTTCCTTTGTCGTCGCCTCTACTACATCTTGGCTTATTACTGGATGATACACTTCTGTGTTACATACTGTAGTCACTGTTTGATCCTGCGATGATGTAACCACTAATTGAGGAATATCAGAAGGCATTTTTACGACTGTAGTAAAATAAACTACTATAACTGCTGCGATGCTCGCAGCCACTCCTACCCATTTACAAATCGATGAACGAGGAATCGATTGTTTGTCTAATTCCGCTGCTAATACATCCCATGATGTTTCAGACGGTGCTATGGTACGCTCCTCAATACGATCCTTTATATTTTCTTCAAACTTCAATGGCGCCATTATGAATTCTATTTTGTTTATTTACTTGCTGCTGTAGCATTTTTCTTGCTTTAAACAATTGAGATTTAGAAGTCCCTTCACTAATACCTAGCATCGTAGCGATTTCATGATGCTTATACCCTTCTATCGCATACAATACGAATACCATTCTATAGCCTTCTGGCAATTGATCGATCAGCTCCTGTAATTGTGCTACCCCAAATGCAACTTGCACATGATCCCACGATGCCTCTGTATAGTTAGCTACCTCTTCTACAAAGACAATGTCTTTTTGCTTTCTCAAGAATGATATAGACTCATTGACCATGATTTTTCTGATCCAGCCTTCAAAACTTCCTTCAAAACGGTACCGCTGTAGATTGGTAAACACTTTAAGAAAACCACTCAGCATTACTTCTTCTGCAAACTGCACATCTTTTACATAGGTTCTACAGACACTGAGCATCTTTGGTGCATGCATATCATATAGCTTTCGCTGAGCATCTCTATGCCCCTTGATCGCTTTTTTGATCAGCTGTTTTTCGTTTTTATAAAATTGAATAACTTTCAAAATATACGCATCTAATTAGTGTAAAGTCTTCTATATACATAGACGTCAGAATGCTTATAATGGTTGTCTGAGGTACCAAAAAAAAGTAAAATTATTTCTACACCCAGTCATCAAGAGTCTTCATACCTCTAACTAAATTACTCATAATCAAATAAAAAAAATACTGAAAGCAGTAGCTTATTTTTTTCGATCGATCACGTAATTCACCATTAATTCTAAGGAAGATTTATAAATAGAATCTGGATATTCGGACAGAATGTGCAATGCTTCATTTTTAAAATCATGCATTACTTGAGTCGCGTAGGTTAGCCCTCCGCTGATTTTCACAAAATCAATAACTTCTTTGACTCGTTTTTTATTTTTATTGTGATTTTTTACGGAATTGATCAGCCAATTTCGTTTTTCTTTGCTGCAATTATTAAGCGTATAGATAAGTGGCAGCGTCATTTTTTGTTCCTTGATATCTATCCCTGTAGGCTTTCCAATAGCAGTATCGCCATAATCAAATAGATCATCCTTGATCTGAAAAGCCATTCCTATCAATTCTCCAAACTTACGCATCTGCTGTACTGCAGTAGTATCAGGCGCCACAGAACACGCCCCTAGGCTACAGCACGAAGCAATCAGTGTTGCTGTTTTCTGACGTATAATCTCGTAATACACGTCTTCTGTAATATCTAAACTACGCGCTTTTTCGATCTGCAACAACTCCCCTTCACTCATCTCTCTTACTGCTACCGATATAATCTTTAGCATATCAAAATCTTCATAATCAATCGATAACAATAAGCCTTTAGAAAGCAAGTAATCACCTACCAATACTGCTATCTTATTCTTCCACAATGCATTGATGGAAAAGAAACCTCTTCTACGATTAGAGTCATCTACTACATCATCATGCACTAAGGTAGCTGTATGAATCAGCTCGATGACCGATGCTCCTCTATAGGTACGATCATTAATCTGGCCACCAGACACCATTTTAGCCACTAGAAAAACAAACATAGGTCTCATTTGTTTTCCTTTGCGATTTACAATATAATGTGTAATTCTATTTAGCAACGCCACTTTAGAAGACATCGACTGACTGAACTTCTGTTCAAAAAGTTCCATTTCGTCAATAATAGGCAGCTTTATTTGCTCAACAACTTTCAAAAGTAAAAAAAGGTATGATTTTATTTTCTTATAGGGTACGAAGATAGCACAATACAACCGAGGATCAAACCAGACGATAAAGAAATTACAAGGATCTGACGTTTATCGTTTACATATGATACCTGTTATACAAAAAGCATATATCTACTTGCTTTTTTTCTAGGATTTATTTGCCAATTGCCCACAAGCAGCATCGATGTCTTTCCCTCTACTTCTTCGTACATTGACTACGATCCCTTTAGCTTCTAGCGCTGTGATATAATGATCAATTGCTGCACTGGATGCTTGCTGAAACTCTCCATCATCAATTGGATTATATTCTATTAAGTTTACCTTGCACGGAATATATGTACAGAATTGCAATAATGCATCGATATCTTCTTTGCGATCATTGATCCCTTTCCACACCACATATTCATAGGTCACTCTACTCTTGGTCTTTTCGTACCAATATTCTAGCGCTTCCCTTAGTGCTGTTAGAGAAAATTGCTTGTTAAATGGCATAATCCGAGTTCGCACCTCATCAATCGCAGAATGCAATGACACTGCCAATCCAAATCGCACTTGATCATCCGCCATTTTTTTAATCATCTTAGGTACTCCAGAGGTAGAAACCACGATACGTCTGGGAGACATCCCCAACCCTTCTTCTGCAGTAATTTTATCGATCGCTTTGATTACATTATTGTAATTCATTAACGGCTCTCCCATGCCCATAAACACGATATTAGACAAGGGTCTATTATGATATAATCGACTTTCATTATCGATCGCTACTACTTGATCATAAATCTCATCTGGGTTTAGGTTCCGCATTCTTTTCAGACGTGCTGTAGCACAGAATTTACAATCTAAACTACACCCCACCTGTGATGATACACAAGCTGTCGTTCTAGTAGGCGTAGGAATTAGCACCGATTCTACCACCAATCCATCATGTAATCGTACTGCATTTTTAATAGTCCCATCCTTACTACGCTGCATCTGATCCACCCGTATATGATTGATCACAAAATGTGATTCTAGTAATGCACGGGTAGCTTTAGACAGATTGGTCATCGCCTCAAAACTATGACATCCTTTATTCCACAACCACTCATATACTTGATTCCCCCGAAAAGCTTTATCACCATTTTCTTCAAAAAATTGGCGCAATTGCTCTTTGGTCAAGGCTCTAATATCTTTTTTTGTCGACTTCATCACTGCAAAAATATAGAAAACAAAACGCTCTCTAACACATCCTTTCTATAAACTTATTAATTTTCTTTGGCGTTACCCACAAGGGGTCGGGCTCTCCGCTACAATTCCTCGCACCTCCTATCGTCGGGCTGTGGGATTTCCACTGCGATCCCTAACGCATTAACAACAAAAAAACTGAAACACACTGTCGTGTATTTCAGTTTTTTGTTGTTTTGGGGCGTACTTATTAATGGATTATGATTCTCTATGTATTAGAATCCTTTTGCGGTACGGAAGTCCATTCTTCTAGTTTCTGTAGATTCTTTGACCTTTTTCCACTGAAGCACTCCTCCACTACCTTTATATTTTACATGTAAGATATTCTCATCTTTTTTATCTATCCATAATTGACAATCTACGATTTCTCCTGTCTTTATATCAGTAAGTTTTCCATCTACATATTTGCCACTTGAATTTTTTCTTAGTCTTTTTAAGATGACCAAGCCTTCCACTTTTTGGTTTTTATCATCTCCTTGACACTCATAACATATAGCATCTCTTTCTGACTGACGGAGCATTCTATTTACTGATCCATATAGCCAATCTTTGATTACATACAGCTGCACAACGCTAATAGCCACTCCTGTTTTCTTGTCAAAAGTTTTCCATTGTCCTAATACTGGGTTAGACTCAAAAGACCCTAATAGATCTTCTTTTAGTGTAACATCTTCTGGATTTTCTCCCAACCAAATTTTAAATAATGCTTGTTTAAACTCTAGACTATTCACCAGTGTCCCTAACTTATCCTGATTCTTATACACAATCAATGTTTGATCTTTTGTATACACCAGTTTAAAAATTTGGTATTCACTAATTTTTTCAGGCAAAATAGCCAAGAATTTTCGTATCTGATCTTCAAACAGGTAACTGTTTCCGTCAGTAGCGCGCTCTAATCCATTACGTACCATGCCCTTCAACTTTTGATTCGAGATATTAGAAGTTGCTTTTAGTGTCAAAGCCATAGTAGCATCTTTTTCTGCTACCATAATTCCATCCTCTACCCCATTTACTTCAAAATCTAGATATAGTCCTATTGCATATTGGTTGTCTTTTTTACCAGCACCATTGAGCATAAGTTCGGTTCCTTCGAACACATCTATATCATTAAACTGTAAATTTCCCACTTTCGTCTGACCGAAAGTATAAGAGATTACAAAGATTAAAATAAACTGTAATAGCCTTCTCATCAGTTGTTGTTTTAGTTTATAGTACAATTATCTGCACGCGAAAATAGTAACTAAGTTTCGATATTTTGTGTCATTAAAAAACATTTCGACCAAATACCTTATTACTCGTCTGGCTACACAAAAATTACGGTAAAACAGTAAATTTATCTAAAATTTATGAAATTTTATTTTTTCTTAACAAACCTTTTCAAAAATCTCACTATCAAACGTTTAAGTAGCTTATTTTTTAACATTTTAGCAAAAAAAATGTTATTTTTTTATAATTAAGCAAAAAAAAGCCTGTTTTACATTGTGTAAAACAGGCCTTTATGATAAACTATTTTTTTCTCTTTTTAGAGGATCAACATAGCATCTCCGTAGGAGTAAAATTTATACTTTTCTTTTACTGCTTGCTCATATGCTTCTTTTACAAAATCATGTCCTGCAAAAGCAGAAACCATCATCAATAATGTAGATTTTGGTGTATGAAAATTCGTAATCATACTATTTGCGATACTAAAGTCGTATGGAGGAAAAATAAACTTATTCGTCCATCCTCTAAACTCATTTAGAGTTCTTTCTGAAGATACTGCACTTTCTAAAGCACGCATTACAGTAGTCCCTACAGCACAGATACGCTGTTTGTTTTCTATACCTTGGTTAATCGTATTCGTAGCATGAGCAGTGATATATGCCTCTTCGCTGTCCATTTTATGCTTTGATAAATCTTCTACTTCTACTGGATTAAAAGTACCTAAACCTACATGCAACGTAATTTCTGCAAAGTCTACTCCCTTAATTTCCAATCTTTTCATCAAGTGCTTAGAAAAATGCAACCCTGCTGTTGGTGCGGCTACTGCCCCTTCATTCTTTGCATAAATCGTTTGGTAGCGCTGTTCGTCTTCTGGCTCTGCCTCTCTCTTAATGTATTTAGGTAGTGGTGTCTCTCCTAAATCTGTAAGTTTTTGTCTAAACTCATCATAAGAACCATCATATAAGAAACGAAGGGTTCTACCTCTAGAAGTAGTGTTATCAATAACCTCTGCTACTAAACTCTCATCATCTCCAAAGTACAATTTGTTTCCGATACGTATTTTACGAGCTGGATCTACCAATACATCCCAAAGACGGGTCTCTGAATTCAGTTCTCTTAATAAAAACACTTCGATTCTCGCTCCCGTCTTCTCTTTATTACCATATAACCTAGCTGGAAATACTTTGGTATTATTCAGCACCATTACATCATTTGGCTGAAAATAATCGATAAGATCTTTAAATTGTCTATGCTCTATGGTTTGCTCTTTTCTATTGAGCACCATTAAACGCGACTCATCTCTGTTTTCTGATGGATATTCTGCCAATAACTCTTGCGGAAGGCTAAAATTGAAATGTGATAACTTCATTCGTTTTATTTTTTTTCAGGCCGTAAATATACAATCTCAGTATAGGGGTTGTCAAGTAAAACGTTATTTATATTTTGAAGTGGTTTAAACTTTTGTGATTTCAGCGCACATCGTAAGATTTTGTGATCAAATACCGTAATTTTTTAATTGCATAGCAACGCTACGAAACTAAAAAAATGCAAAATTTGAGTATAAAAGATCGTTTTTTATACTCAAATTGTAAAAAGTTTAAACCACTTATTTAGTTGCAGCTAAAACTATACTGCTTTAAAGCCTACTTGTTTTAGATCTTTCCAAAAATCTGGATAGGATTTAGAAACCACATCTGCATCCTTGATCAATAAAGATGTTCTCAGTGCTAATGGAGCAAACGCCATCGCCATTCGATGATCATTATACGTTTCTATTGCTACATCCTGTTTGATTCCAGTAGCTGCCGCTAGGGTAAGACTGTTATTAGTAATCGTTACTGAACCACCTAGTTTTTCGATTTCTGTCTTTAGCGCTTCTAAACGATCTGTTTCCTTTATCTTAAGTGTATGCAATCCAGTAAGGTGACAAGCAATCCCTAAACCAAAACAGGTCACTGCTATTGTCTGTGCAATATCTGGCGCATTGGATAAATCAAGTACCAGCTCTTTCATATCCGCCGCCAATGGCACTTTCTTTAGCGTTACTTTATGATCTGAAAAAGAAGTTTGCACTCCTAATTGATTATAAATCTCTGCCAATACAGAATCTCCTTGATAACTTACCTTTTTGTAACTGCCTAATGTAATGGTTTTGCTATCTGACAGCGCTACAATGCTATAATAATACGAAGCTGAACTCCAATCCGATTCTACTACAATTGTTTTAGGAGTTACTACGCCAATAGGGTCAATTTTTATGGTATTATTTTCGAAACTCCCTGTAATCCCTACATCATTTAGTAAGCTCAATGTCATTTTAATATAAGGTACCGAAGTTACTTTTCCTTCTAAAGAAATTTCTAATCCTTTTGGCAATGAAGAAGCTATCAACATCAATGCAGATATATACTGACTACTTACATTTGCTGCTAATGCTACTTTATGCGTGTTTGGAGGTGTCCCTTTCAACTTGATAGGAGGAAACCCTTCTTCTTTTTCATATGTGATTTCACAGCCTAACTGACGTAAGGCGTCTACTAGTATTTTTATAGGACGCTCTTGCATTCGCTGGCTCCCTGTAAGTATCGTATCTCTACCTTTGGCTACTGCAAAATAAGCTGTTAAAAAACGCATTGCTGTTCCTGCATGGTGAATATCGATCAATTCTTTATCACTGGCTAATGCTTTTTGCATCAATTGAGAATCATCGCTATTCGACACATTCTCGATTTGTATCTCTGGATACAGTGCTTGTAATATCAATAGCCTATTTGTTTCACTTTTAGACCCTGTGATCTGTATAGTGCTATCTACAATGTTAGAAATCTGATCTAATTTCAAGTCCATGTTACTTTTTTAATTTTTGTTTTCTCATCTCAAAAAAATAGGCCATAACAGCTCCGTACAGCAATCCTCCTACTATTCTAGACAATAAGTAGCGCTTCCATCTACCTTCTCCTAGGGTTTCTGTTATAAATGTACCGAACCCCAGACGTGCCACATCTCTAAAATGTACAATCACACTATAGACGATCACAAAAGCAATCCCTAATAGCCCGACTGACAACCAGTATTTTTTTGAAGTGATAATTGTTTTAAACATTATTTCAGCTTTTCATTAGCATGGTGTCGATCGTGATCTCTTTTGGTTTTTATATCTAACTTTTTATCAAAAGCTTCTTGTAGATCGATCCCTGTTTGATTAGCTAAACACAAAATTACGAATAACACATCAGCTAACTCTTCTCCGAGGTCTTTATTTTTATCACTTTCTTTTTCGCTCTGTTCTCCATACCTGCGCGCTATGATTCTAGCCACCTCTCCTACTTCTTCGGTAAGTTGCGCCATATTGGTCAGCTCATTAAAGTAACGAACTCCGTGATTTTGAATCCAATCGTCTACAGCTTTCTGTGCATTATTGATGTCCATCTGTTATATTTTTTTGAGTATTATTTGTTCTTCTTCTTTTTGAATGATTTGATTATAAAACTCTTTGAGTGTCAAATAATTTTCTGCTCCTATCACCGATTTATTAATCGTTTCATTCACCACTACCTGTATCGTATTACCAGATGTTCTCAATAGATACGAAAACTTACCCATATTTTCTGGTAACCTAAACGCTTTGTTTTCTGGCGCTTCCTGTACCTTATAACCTTCTGGGATTTGGATCGTAATCATATACATATTTGCAAATCCATAACCAAAGTCTACTGGGTATTTTCTATCATCTGATTTGAATACATTCTCTTTATTACGCAAAAATAATAAAGGTGAAAAGAATATTTCGTCTTCGATGGCCTCAACTTGATCTTCTTCATTAAAAGTAAATACTTCACTAACCCCTTCTCCAAAGGTTTTTATCCCTTTTACCTTATAATCCGTGATATTAGTCAATCCATACTTTTTCTTGATTTTGTTTAACTTGCTTTCTGCATCTAGTGATGCATTTTTAACTCTAAAATGATGTGCTAGATACGAAGTGTGACGCATACTAGCTGTACCTTCCAGCACTCCATCAGCCGTGACCTTACAATTAATGCTACAGCGATCCATAGAAGGTTTTACAGGTCTAAAATCTACAGATTGGGAGGTTCCATTCTTTGCGATTACCCTTCCCATACCTCTCACCACTCTATCTGGTAGAATATTGATCATTCCATACTTATCTGTAGCATCTAAATAACCAATAGCGCCATTGGGCATTTTTATTCTGGTTAGTACATAATTAAAACCATTGAGCGTCGGAAATAAAGGCCACAATCTGTTAGAAGTACTAGCTAGTACAGGGTTAGCTTCTATTTTTGCATAGTTTAGCATAGAAGTAAGCATCAGATTGATTTCAGCAGCATTACCCACTCCTTCTTTATATGCTTTTTTGACTCCCAGTGTAGTGAACACCTTACTCTTTTTATTCCAAGTCATTTTCTTCTTTACGAAATCATAAATCAATTGTACTTTGGTTTGAGGGTTAGACACTCCTGTTAGTAACTGATCAATATCATCTTTATAATACGCTTCTTTTTTTAATTCTTTTCCAAAACTTGAGCTTTCATAGATCGTTTTGGTCACAGCCTCCCAAGTAGTTGCTCTATTTTTTATCGGCTCACTTGGATATTGGATAGATGACAATTCATACATCAATGAAGAAATATAGTTTTCGATATTTCCTGAATACGGTTCTTTTTTAAAGGCTGGCACTTCTACCGCAACTACCTCATTTATTTGCGCCATAAAATCTAAATCATAACTCTTTCCTTTTACCATCTGCCCTCCTGGTGTTTCTACATCCATTCTAGTTTCTGTTTTGTAGGTCAATTTATCCTTTACCTGAAACTCTTTTAAATTGATAGGAAGATACCCTGTCGAAAACTTTTTATAACGATAATACTCTGGTGTATTAACCCTTACTTCCATTCGCTTTACAGGAATTTCATATTGCAAATAGATTCTATCAATAACTCCTAAAAAAGGAGACTTGATTTTATATTTATACTCTATGATAGCGCCTTCTGTAAGGGCTGGCATCGTAAACTTATGCTGATTATAGTTTTCTGAAAACTCGTTTTTAAAAATCCCTTCTTTCTTCAGCTTGGTGGCTTTTATTTTACCATCTACCAATGTATAGGTTGCTCCCTTTAATGTAGTCACAAGCTCTTCATCAGCTCCTTGCTTATACAAAAGCAATGTTTCCGAAGCATGCTCAAAGCCGTCCTTATTGTACAATTTTATTCGTTTATGTACTTCTGTGATTAACTGAAAACCTTTGACATCACTATGTACTACAGCCACATTTTTATGTTCGTATAGTACTGCTGCATTCGCTGTACTATCTAATGAATATGCTGTTTCTAGTAGTTCTTCTTTAGAAATCTTACCGAATTTATAGGTTTGTGCCATTATTGGAGACACTCCACTTAGTGACAGTACTAAGAAGCTGGTTATGCGTAGTAATCTCATGATTCTTTATTTATAATAATTTTTGATGTATCGAATTTTCTTACTTGACTCATAAACTTTCTGTACTCCTCGTATTTTTCTTTGGGATATGTAGCTTGTTCTATCACTAGCGTACGTGTATATTGTAATTGTCGTTCTCCTATTTTTTGCAATTCACATCGATACTTCCCGAATTCTGTAGTCAACTCTTTAGGAGTAGGCAAAGAAGGTACGGTATACCCCGTTGGTAAATGTATCGTATAGGTATCAGTATCCGCAAAACCTCTTGCTATTTCTAGAGGCGCTTGTCGATCTTCATACTTTGGCAACTTATGGGTATATCTATTCAGTACATTGGGTATAAACAGCAATCTACTGCCTGCCTTGGAGGCATATGCTCCTCCGTTGATCTTTAATCGTTCTGTAAATGCTATCGCATCCTTATCATCTTCTAATGTAATTTCTAACATTTTTAGATCATTGATATAATCCCAATAGTCTTTATAGAATAACTCTTGCTTTTTTCGAGTATGTCTCTGCAAATGATAACGCCTTCTATATTGTTCTCCCTTAGCCACTGTGGATACTTCTGCCACAATCGATCGGTCTGGCTGCAAGTATATCGTAGCTTCTGTAGTTAAGCTACTTTCTTCTGGCGTATACTGTTTTGTTCTTTTAATCTCTCCTCCTTCTGGTTTCACTACTAAGACATTGCGATCGTCTGTAAACCCTGCTATATAGCCGAAAGGTGCAGTCTGGCTCGTACATTCTAACCAAATATCATCTTCTCCATCTGGAAGATTTAAAATTGCATGGTTTCCTTGCATAGAAGCAAAGCTTGGATCTATATTACGCTTATGCTTATCACCGTACACTATCGTATAATAAGATTCAATCCCTTGACTATCCAACAATGCTTTGGTATAATTAGTTAATGCTTTACAATCCCCATAGCCCAATCGATCTACATCCTGTGCCAACATCGGCATCCAACCGCCTATTCCTAACTGTATACTGATATAGCGTGTTTTTTGCTGCACAAACTCATAAATGCGTTTCGCTTTTTCTTTGTCAGTCTTAGCATCTGCTACTAATGCTGTTATTTGTTCCACTGTTTCTGGCGCTAATTCACCTCTGCCTGCTACAAGATGATCATACTGCCACTTACCCATGGACTTCCAATCTACAGCCGATCCATCTACATCTACTAATCTAAAATCCTGTAATGCTATGTCAGCCGTCGGCGTCATATCTCTAAAATAAGGACTGTACACTTCTCGCTCCTTTGCAGGTATATCGCGTAATATGTATGTAACTTCCTGATCCGTCTTTTTTACTTCTACATTGTATATTTCGAATCGTTTTTCATTAAAACGCAATGGGATCTTAGCTGGATTATGCAATGTATATACAGCTTTTTCTACACTCAGGTATGGAGCTATAATTGGAATCCAAGGACGTATCCAAGCGGTACTTTGGATTTCTGTCACACATTCGTAAGCGAGTGTATACGGATAGGTTGTAGGCGTATGCTCAAAATACAATCTACGATTATCCCCCATCATAGTGACCCCATCATACTCGCTTCGATCTTTAAAATCTTTTTTCTTAAACTTTTTGATTTCTAACCCTAATGCATTGTATACAGTAGCTTCTATTTTTTTAATCTTTTTAGAAGGGTCATACCATTCATAAGAATCTGCATAGCGATTCCCTTGCTTATTGAATACGGTAACGACTCGTTTTTCTTTGACCAATACCGAGTGTTGATTATTAACCGTAATGTCTAATTGTGCTAACCGAACTACAGCATTGGCATCTTGTTTCAATACGGAGTCGATGACAATGGATTGCCATACAGTATCTTCTTGTGCGATGGTACTCATAGCGACTCCTAAAAAAGCTGCACATAGCAGCAATTTTATACGTGTTTTCATATATTAATTTTCTAGAGGGTATTCACTCTTTATGATGGGTATCAATGACGATGGTTACAGGTCCATCATTGCGCAGATCTACTTTCATATCCGCTCCAAAAACGCCTGTTCCTACTGACTTACCCATATCTTTTTCGAGCTGCTGTACAAATTGTTCGTACATCGGGATTGCGATGGTTGGCTTTGCCGCTTTTACATAACTAGGGCGATTGCCTTTTTTGGTACTCGCATACAGTGTAAACTGACTCACCACGATAGCATCTCCTGCTATATCAAGTACACTATGATTCATTAGACCATTGGCATCGCTAAAAATGCGCATTCGACTAATCTTACCTGATAACCATTTGATATCTTCTAATGTATCAGATGCTTCTACTGCAAGCAAGATGAGTAATCCTGCACCTATTTTTGCTACGTGCTCACCTGCTACTGTAACCGATGCTTCTGATACTCTTTGTATAACAGCTCTCATATGTAAGTGTCTAAAATGGCAAAAATGTTACCCCCTAAAGCCAAAAAAATTAATTTTCGGTATCGTAATTGTTTTTTCTGTAGTGTTCTTCCTCTCCTTGTAAGATTTGCAAATAACTTTTATAGCGTGACCAAGCTACTTCTTCGTTATCCAGTGCTTCCTTGACTGCACATTTGGGTTCATTAACATGCAAACAATTATTGAATTTGCATTGGGGTTTTAGTTCAAAGAATTCTGGAAAATAATCCCCTACTTCTTCTTTATCCATGTCTACTACTCCAAATCCTTTGATACCTGGGGTATCAATAATTTTGGCATCAAAACTAAGGTCAAACATTTCTGCAAAGGTAGTAGTATGCTGCCCTTGCTGGTGCTGCTCGCTAATCGCTGCTGTTCTGAGAGACAGCCCTGATTCTATCGCATTGACCAATGTAGATTTTCCTACACCGCTATGCCCAGAAAACATACTCACCTTGCCTTGCATCAGTGCTTTTACTTTCTCTACATTCTTACCTGTTTTGGCAGAAATACCGATACATTCATAACCTATTTTGCGATACAAAGCTGCCAGATACTTTACTTCTAAGAGCTCGTCTTCATTATACGTATCTATTTTATTGAATAGCAGCACTGCTTTGATATCATAGGCTTCTGCAGTGACTAAAAACCGATCGATAAATGTGGTGAATGTAGGTGGATTATTATGCGTAATCATTAGAAAAACAATATCAATATTGGCAGCTATGATATGTGTTTGTTTAGACAGGTTTACAGATTTTCTGATGATATAATTCTGGCGCTCTCTGATATGCTCGATCACTCCTGTTTCTTGATCATTCTTAGTCTCTAGCGTAAAGTCTACCCGATCGCCTACCGATACTGGATTGGTACTTTTTATCCCCTTGATTCTAAATTTTCCTTTGATACGACATTCATATGCTTTGCCATTAGCAGTTTTAACGGTATACCAACTTCCTGTAGATTTATAAACTGTTCCTGTCATGGCTACAAAGATGCAAAATTTAACCCGTTTTCTGTTTAGAAAATTGAAGACAACGTTTTTAAATAACAACAAAAGGCTGCCAAAAAAGGCAGCCTTTTGTTATGATCGTATCGTGATGCTATAACGATCTTATTTTTTGCGTTAGGGATAGCAGTGGAAATCCCACAGCCCGACGATAGGAGGAGCGAGGAATTGCAACGGATAGCCCGACCCCTTAGGGTAACGCCCAAAACAAGAACTATATTAATCGATAATCATTCTTCCTAATTTGTCTTTAGATTTTTTTGATGAATAAATAATATATTCCGAAGGTTTTTTTCTGTAAAAAACACCTGGTCTTAGAATCAATTGCTCTTTTTCGTGTAGTTCTTCATCTATTCTTGTTATTTTTCCTTGTTCATCAAACACAAAAGCAGTGGGAACAGACTTGTTATAATTAACCATTCGTTTGATTTCTTCAATATCTGTAATTCCTTTATTCTTTGGATTATCATTAAAGACAACGGTTAGCTGATCATTTTTATAAATCGGCATTGCACTTAGATACTCAGGCCCTTTTCCTGCTACTCCTATTGGAACAGAGATACCTCCAGACACACTAAAACCATTTCCTTGTGCGAATGCATAAAACCCTACAGAAAAAGCAGTAAATGCTGCTTGCTGTTTTTTAGCTATTACATTAGACCAAGCTACTGTACCATCTGGTTTCAAACAGGTAACGATGATCTCATTATTAACATGTGTAATAGGTTGCATCGCTAATGGACCGATTCCTTGTTTTTTCCCTATGGTAACATAATGGTATTCTGTTAACAAAAAGAGTCCTCCGTCTTCTTTTTCTATCAAACTATGCGTCTCATATAAGGGCTTTACATCTTTCCCCTTTTTAGCTCTTCTTTCTCCTATCAATTTCACCTTAGTTTCATAGTCAAAAGGATTGAGTTTAGATTGCTCTACTGTCTTAGTATCTATATCTACAGTCACTGCATATACTCCTTTTAGTTCTTTGTTTGCTTTCCCGTTTGCCCGCACACTAGAATAAAAACCTACTAATTGTAGTTTATTTTGACGATTCGCTAACATCTCGCAATTAATCACCTCACTACCGGTAAGATCTATATCTACCACTTCTTTGGTATAATTAGCCGACTGTTTAAACATATGTACTTGAAACTTCTCTACATTCTGTTTTGCTTTTTTATCTCTATAACTTTCGTTAACGACTAAAAACACATCGTCCTTTGCACTAACATCAAAATCTGCGATTGTAAACTCTAACCCTTTTCTATCCTTAAAAGGGATTTTTTGTAGGCTTGATTGAACAATCTCTAAGTCCTTATTTATTAGCTTAACCTCATATTGCATCACTTCTTCTTTTTCGAATAGTGCAGCGTGTAATATTAAAAGTTTGTCTTCATTCGGTGATTTTCTAAAATAAAATGCTCCTTTTTCTTTCTTTTTTGTAATCTTAGTTGAAAATAAAATTTTCCCTTCTCCTACTACTTTTCCGTTTTCAGCTATTTCAATAGCGACTAAATCAGATTCTTTATTTTTTCTATCATATATACTCCCTAAAATATAAGCTTTATCATCTAAAACCGCAATACTCTCAAATTCAGGTTCTTTATCTTTAAAATCAGGTAGTACAATTTCCTCTGTAGACAATAGTGCCATTTCGTCTGCACTAAAAATTTTTACAAAATATTTTTTCCCTTTCGTAGCTAGCGTATATACTTTTCCATTCGCTTCTCCTGCTATCCGAACAATTTTTTCACTATCCTGTTTGATTTCTTGCCCATATTTAATACTAATAGGACCTAATTTTTCTTGTGCATTAAGTAATGCTATACTACAAAATGCAATTAATAACAATAGTATTGTTTTATTCATGTTTTATGATTTTACGTTAGTTGTTATCCTAAAAAAAACTGACAGATACCTGCCAGTTTTTTTTAAATTCTATTTATTTAATATTTTATTGATCCGCCACTTTCTTTTGGTGGTTGATAGACTCTTGGTGTATTGCTTTGTAAATTCTAAGAATAAACTCTTCGCTCAATCCTCTTTCTTCTCCTTCTAGAATCATTTTTCCTAAAATCTCATTCCAGCGCTTAGACTGTAAAATCGCTACATTTTGCTTTGCTTTTGCTTGTCCGATTTCGTCTGATATTTTCATTCTTCTAGACAACACATCTAATAGCTGATTATCTGCTACGTCGATTTTAGCTCTTAACTCGCTTAGTGTTTTTTGGTATGCTTCATCTACACCTACTTCCTTGCGTATTTTTAGGTCTTTCATAATCTGCACTAATGTTTCTGGTGTGATTTGCTGCGCAGCATCACTCCATGCATTGTCTGGATCGTAGTGAGTTTCTACAATCAATCCATCGAAATTAAGATCTAATGCTGTCTGCGATAGATCAAAAATCAAATCTCTTCTTCCAGCAATATGCGATGGATCTAAGATTAATGGAAGATCTGGAAAACGATTTTGCAAATCTATCGGAATCTGCCACTCAGGTATGTTACGGTATTTTGTTTTTTCATAAGCAGAGAATCCTCTATGGATTACCCCTAGATTTTTTACATCTGCTGTATAGAAACGCTCTACTGCTCCTAACCATAATGATAAGTCTGGATTGATCGGGTTTTTGATCAATACTGGGTTATCAATTCCTTTACATGCGTCTGCGATGTCTTGTACGATAAATGGAGATACAGTACTTCTAGCACCGATCCATAGGATATCTACACCGTGCTCTAAAGCTAATTCTACGTGGTGTGGATTCGCTACCTCAGTAGCGATTTTCATTCCTGTTTCTTCCTTAGCACGTTGTAACCATTTTAATCCTAATGCACCGACTCCTTCGAAATTCCCAGGTCTGGTTCTTGGTTTCCAGATTCCCGCACGTAATACGGTCGCATCAGAATCCTTTAGCTGATGTGCTATTTTTACTACTTGCTCTTCTGTTTCTGCACTACATGGCCCTCCTATTACTAATGGATGGTCTAGGTTGTAGGCATCTAACCAATTTCTAAGTTCTTTCTTATTCTCCATTTTTCAGTTTTCTATCGTTTGTTATTTTGTTTTATATCAATTTTATATTTGGTTGCTTTCTCTTAGTGAGTTTATGATTGGATCCCTTTAAGAATGGTCTTGATATGGTTGATCTCCTCCATTTCTTTATACAGTTCTTCAAAATTATCTGCTACGATCAATTCCTTAAAATGCGATAGATTCGCGATGTATTCTTCTAAGGTTTCGAGTATATTCTCTTTATTATGTTTGAAAATTGGCGCCCACATAGCGGGTGAGCTTTTAGCCAATCGCACTGTGGATGCAAATCCACTTCCCGCCATATCAAAAATATCGCGTTCGTTTTTTTCTTTTTCGATAACTGTCTTTCCTAACATAAACGAACTGATATGCGATAAATGAGATACATATGCAATATGCTTATCATGAGAAGCAGGATCCATATATCGAATTCTCATCCCTAATCTAGTAAAAATCTCCATCGCCTTTTCTTGCAATTTAAAAGCAGTTTTTTCTACCTCACAGATGATATTGGTCTTACCTCTATATAGATTAGCAATGGCTGCTTTGGGTCCTGAAAACTCAGTTCCCGCAATTGGGTGTGCTGCTAGATAATTTCTTCTGTTAGGATGCGCTGCTACCACTTCGCACAATCGCTGTTTTGTAGAACCTGCATCAAACACCAAGCAATCATCATGCGTGCTATCCAATACAGCTGGCAATACAGCTACTGCTGCGTCTACTGGTATTGCCAAAATCACTACATCTGCTTGCTCTATAGTAGCTAAGCTTGCTTTTTGATCAATCACCCCTAATGCCAAAGCGCTGTCTAAATGGGTTTCACTTTGATCCACGCCATAGATCACTGCTTCGTTAAAAGCGGCTTTTATATCAATTGCTAGCGAACCGCCTATGAGTCCTATACCTATAACAAAAACTTTCATGCGCGTACTTGTAATCTTTGGATCGCTTCTCTGATATTCTCTTTGGTCACACATAGAGAGAATCGAATATATCCTTCTCCATTACTCCCAAAAATAGTTCCTGGTGTAATAAAAACACTATGCTCATACAAGATAGTATCTATAAATGAAACTGCCTCTATATTCTCGGGAAGTTTTGCCCACACAAACATTCCTGTTGCTTCTGTATCATAGGTACAACCTAGCAGTGTGGCTAACTCCCAAATGAGTAGTCTGCGCTCTCTGTAAATAGCATTCATGGTGCTGTACCAATCTGCAGAAATATTGAGTGCTGCAATTGCTCCTTTTTGGAGTCCTTGAAACATTCCACTATCCATATTACTTTTTACCTTAAGAACGGCTTTAATCTTTTCTGCTGCTCCACTAACCATTCCTACACGCCACCCCGCCATATTGAATGTTTTACTGAGGGAATTGAGTTCCAGAGCTACTTCCTTAGCTCCTGATACCGATAGTATACTCATCGGCTGCTCATTAAGAATAAAACTATACGGATTATCATTTACCAACAGTAATTGATGTTCTTTTGCAAAAGCGACTAATTTTTCTAGCAGTGCTTTGCTACCCGATGTTCCTGTAGGCATATGCGGGTAATTAACCCACATGATCTTTGCTTTAGAAAGATCTCGCTTCCTCAAAGCCTCGAAATCTGGCTCCCAGTTATTTTCGGCAGTTAGATCGTAAAATACAGGAGTGGCTCCTACCAATTTGGCAACTGATGTATAGGTAGGGTACCCTGGATTAGGGATCAATACTTCATCGCCTTCATTAAGATAAGCCATAGAGATATGCATAATCCCTTCTTTAGACCCTATTAGTGGCAGTGTCTCTGTATCTGGATCAAGCGTTACAGCGTACTTATCTTTATAAAAATCAGCAATGGCTTTTCTAAACTCAGGAATTCCCTGATAGCTTTGGTATTTATGCGCACCTTCTACCAATACTGCTTCCTGGATCGCCTGCACTACCTCTTTTGGAGGTGCTAAGTCTGGGCTACCAATCGCCATATTTAGAATTGGTTTTCCAGCGGCTGCCAATGCAGCTACTTCTCTTAACTTTTTAGAGAAGTAATATTCCTCTACCGTTTCTAGTCTTTTTGCTGTTTGAACGCTCATCCGTTTTGATTTTTATATTCTCCAAGTACTTTAATCTCTAATGCCATAATTTTTAAAATCGCAATAGCCTTTTGGTAATCTTCGTATGTATCGAAAGTAACATCTACAAAAAATGAATACTTCCATGGCATGTCTATGACAGGTAGTGATTGAATTTTAGTCAAATTCAGGTTACAATCACTCATCACATTCAATACGGTCGCTAAACTTCCTCTTTTGTGATCTGTAACAAATTTTAGCGATGCTTTATTGACTGCTGTTTGCGGCACTACTGTTTCTTTTCTGGTATTTAGAATAAAGAAACGTGTGCTATTCGTTTTGATCGTTTGAATCTCTTGTGCCAAGATGTCTAGCTCATAAATCTCAGCAGCTGTGGCTCCTGCTATTGCTGCAACCCCTTTTTGCTGTTGCAAATGAATCCGCTTGGCTACTGCTGCTGTATCTGCATCTTCTACCAACTTTATATGCGGATGTGCTCTAAAAAACTCTTTACACTGTAGCAATGCCATCGGATGCGAATGCACTTCTTTAATCTCTGCGATGGTCTGCCCTTTGAGCGCCATCAAACAATGATGTATTGGCAAAAAATACTCTCCGCTAATCGTTAAGTCGTGCTCATCGATGTATGCGTAATTGGGTATAATAGAACCTGCAATAGAATTCTCGATCGCCATTACAGCATCTGTACTTTTTTGCTGTTCTAGGCTAAATACCAATTCCCTAAATGACATACATTCATCTACAGCTACTGCTGTGCCAAAATAGGCTTGAGCAACACTGTGATGATACGACCCTTTGATTCCTTGTATAGCTACTTTCTGATTCAATTTCTTTCTTTTTTTATTTTCTTTGAGACGCTATTCGCTACTCAAAAATTCAATCTACGTGATTCCTACTCCACCTGTCATTTATTGAAGTGATTTAAACTTTTTAAAATTTGCTATAAAAACGACCTTTTGCACCCAAATTTTGCAATTTTTTAGTTCCGTAGCGCTGCTATGCAACAAAAAAATTACTTCATTTGGTCACAAAATCTTACGATGTTCGCTGAAATCGAAAAAGTTTAAATCACTTCATTATATACAATCCCATGCAAAAAAAAATCCCGATACTACATCGGGATTCAGTTTATATTATGGTTTATCTACATACAAATCCCTGTTTCTTATCTAAAATAGAAAAAGAAAAAGTAAAATCGGTTCCATGTAAATAAAGTATGCATTCTCACTAAAAATTTATGTGTGCTAAATTATGTAAAACTATATCGTTTTTAAACAAAAAAGCATTTTTTTTCAGTTAAGCCTCCACATTATCACGAATTTTTAAAATTTATCGCTCGATTTATGAAAAAATCAAACAAAATTAGTTTTTTAATTAGCAATACGTCAATTCTCAAACCGCTAACAAACGTTAGTAATCAGATCACTCCCAGCTCTTTACCTACTTTTTCAAATGCTTTTACTGCTTTTTCGAGCTGTTTTTGCTCATGAGCCGCTGATAATTGCACGCGAATTCTCGCTTTTCCTTTAGGCACTACTGGATAAAAGAATCCAATCACATAAATCCCTTCTTCCAGTAACTTAGCTGCAAATTGCTGTGCCAATACTGCATCATACAGCATCACAGGCACTATCGGATGCTCTCCTGCTACGATATCAAATCCCGCAGCTGTCATGGCTTCTCTAAAATAAGCTGTATTTGCTGCTAGTTTATCTCTCAACTCGGTAGATTCACTTAAAATTTCTAATACTTTGATCGATGCCCCTACAATAGATGGCGCTACCGTATTCGAAAACAAATAAGGCCTAGAACGCTGCCTCAGCATTTCTACAATTTCTTTTCTAGCTGCGGTAAATCCTCCTGAAGCACCTCCTAATGCCTTGCCATAGGTACCTGTGATAATATCTACCCTACCCATAACATCTCTATACTCATGTGTACCTCTACCTGTTGTACCCAGAAAACCTGTAGAATGGCATTCATCAATCATGACCATAGCTCCGTAAGCATCTGCTAGGTCACAAATTATATCTAATTGCGCTATGGTACCATCCATAGAAAAAGAACCATCTGTTACAATCAATATACGTCTCGCTCCTTTAGCTTCTTTTAGTTTTTCTTCTAGCGCTGCCATATCATTATGCGCATACCGAAAACGCTGTGCCTTACACAATCGAATACCATCGATAATCGACGCATGATTCAGCGCATCAGAAATAATCGCATCCTCTGCTGTAAGTAGAGGTTCGAAAACACCGCCATTGGCATCAAATGCCGCGGCATATAAAATACAATCTTCCATCCCGAGAAACTCGGCTGTTTTTTGCTCTAACTGCTTATGAATATCCTGTGTCCCACAGATAAAACGTACCGAAGACAATCCATATCCATGCGAATCAATTGCTTGCTTACCTGCTTCGATCACAGATGGATGTGCCGAAAGCCCTAAATAATTATTCGCACAGAAATTAATCACGTCTGGCGTATGCGTCGTGTCAATCACAGCACCTTGCGGTGTCGTAATCACACGCTCTTCTTTATACAATCCTGCTGTCTTAAGTGCTTCTAATTCTTGCTGCAAGGATTCTCTTATTGTTGAAAACATCTTTTTAAGTCCGTTTAATGGTTTATAAAAGTAGCATATAATCAAGTTGTTCTATCAACCTGCTACATCTAATTGGTAATACGCTCTTAGTTTTTCGATCATCACCTTGGTCATCGTGTCCAAAGTATACGAAGATTGCCACCCCCAATCATGTGCCGCCACACTATCATCTATAGATGAAGGCCACTTCGCTGCTATTTCTTGTCTAAAATCAGGAGCATATGCTACATGGAATGACGGATACTCCTTGCGTATCGATGCCTCTATATCTTTAGGAGCAATACTAATGCCTGCAATATTATAAGCTGTTCTGATCGTTAGCTGCTCTTTTGGCGCTTCCATGAGTTCGATAGCAGCTCGTACAGCATCTTCCATAAATAACATCGGTAAGGCTTGGTCACTTTTTAAGAAACAGGTAAACGCTTCTTCCAGCACTGCCTTATGATAGATATCCACTGCATAATCAGTAGTCCCTCCGCCTGGCAGTGATTGATACCCGATAATCCCTGGATAGCGAATCGAACGTACATCTACCCCGTATCGCAAATAATAATATTGCGCCCAATTTTCTCCTGCAGCTTTGCTAATACCGTACACAGTAGCAGGATTCAAATACGCATCTACTGGCGTATTGATTAATGGCGCGGCAGCACCAAATACGGCAATCGAGCTCGGAAAAAACACTTTTTCGATACGCTGCTCTCGTGCTACTTCTAATACATTAAACAGTGTTTGCATATTTAGCTGCCAAGTAAACAATGGATTTTCTTCTCCCTTTGCAGATAACACTGCCGCTAGATGATAAATCTGAGTAATCCGATATTGCTGTACCACAGCTGTCAACTGTTCCTTATTCGTAGCATCTAGCGCTTCAAAAATCCCTTCATATACCTTATCCTCATTAATATCTGAAGCAATCACATGCTCTAACGTATATTTTTTTTGCAATGCTACCGTCAGCACAGTTCCCAACTGACCTTTTGCTCCTATTACTAGAATTCTTGTTTGCATCTGCTCTTATTTTTTAGCTGTCGGACACTATCACAGTGGCACTGTCGGACGTAATTATACATACTTATTAAACACTATGCTGTAACGCTTTGAGGCACACAAAACCAAGCAATCAAACAAAGTATTATTTACTATCAAATTTAATAAATACCATTTTTAAACCCGAATTAACACAACATTTAAGTAATTTCAGCTGCACAATACATTTAAAAAAGTGTTTATTTCTTTTATCTATTCAAATTCTATATCTTTGAAGTACTTTTTTCTAGCACTACCCTTATGGAACATTTAGATACTACCGACATTACGATTCTACGGATACTACAGCGCGATGCCAAAAAAACTGCCAAACAGATTGCAAACATCCTTAACTTAACCCCTTCTCCTGTATACGAGCGCATTCGACGTTTAGAAAAACAGGGGGTCATTAAGAAGTATGTAGCCATTCTAGACAAAAAACTCATCGATCGATCCATCACTACGATCTGCCAAGTATCGATGCGGTATCACAATGAGGCTTTTATCGAAAATTTCGAAGAGCAGATTCAAAATTTAGCCGAAGTACAAGAGTGCTACCACCTAGCTGGGCAAGTAGACTTTATCCTAAAGATACATACCAAAAGTCTCGAAGAATACCACGATTTTATCAAAACGAAACTTTCTAAAATTGATAATATAGGTGTCTTAAATAGCACGTTTGTTTTAAAAGACATCAAACATTCTTCTGAATTCTATATTTAATGAAGGTAGCTTAGACTGTGAACTTTGTTTATAATTTGGGCGTTACCACAAGGGTCGGGCTATCCGTTCCAATTCCTCGCACCTCCTATCGTCGGGCTGTGGGATTTCCACTGCTATCCCTAACGCGGGCAGCTAGTTTTCAAAACAGCATAGCGAAACGACTTCAATGCAATAACCTAATTATTCGTTGCTGCTAAATAATTTTTTAGCCAATACGCGGTTTTTTTCATCTTTCGCTCTAAGGTCTTTTGATTCAGGCTAATAATTCCGAATTTTGGGATATAGCCTTCTGCCCATTCAAAGTTATCAACCAGCGTCCAAAGTAAAATCCCTTGTAACTTGATGCCTTTTTCTAGTATTTTTTCGGCTTCTGCTAGTACTTGCTGGTAATAGTTAACACGTAACTGATCATCTTCATCCTCGGCTAATGCCATACCGCATTCGGATAACCACAGCGGTTTATCAGGATCATAGGCCGCAAATCGTTCTGCAAAATAGCGCGTCCCCTGCGGGTAGGTTTCCCATCCCATAACTGAAACGGCTACATTTCGTTTTCTAGGAGGTACGGTCATCACTCCTAAGTAAGGAACATACCAAGCGCTTTTTACAACTTCTCTGGCATACGTCTGTATCCCCCAAAAATCAAAATCAATTTGCATCTCTTCTAGATCGCCTTCTTTTACAAATTTTTGGATATGCCTTGTTATTGTAGGTATTTCAGAGGGGTATCCCATCCCCAAATACGGTTCTATACACAAACGGTTCATCAAAGCATCCATACGCTTAACTGCTTTTTGATCACGAGAGTTATCGCGATACGCATCTATCTTCGTGCAACTGATTGCAGTACCTACTGTGAGTCCCTCAACAGCTTTGAGTATTTTAAACCCTTTGGCTTGTGCTAATAATAAATGATGGATACTCGCACTAAAATTAGTGATCCCTCTTTTGCCTGGCGCATGTATGCCTAAAAAATAGCCTGCTCCAATACACACTATGGCCTCATTGACCAATATCCAGTTTTTTACACGATCTGCAAAATGCGTACGAAGTATGGTTATATAGGTTTGGTAATGCGTTACGACAGCACGATTGCGCCATCCTCCTATATCCTGCAATGCTTGTGGTAAATCCCAATGATAGGTAGTAATCCACGGAGTAATGCCTACGGAGAGACAATAATCGATCACTCGATTATAAAACGCAATTCCTTCTGGATTCACTGCCCCTGTACCTGTGGGCAAAATACGAGACCATGCTACTGAGAATCTAAAAATTTTTAGCCCAATAGTTACTGCTAGGTCAATATCTTCTTGATACCGATGGTAGAAATCAGTGGCAACTTGGGCATTAGATCGATCTTTAATGACACGAGGATTGGTGGTAAACGTATCCCATATGGATGCTCCTTTCCCACCCTGATCATGAGCACCTTCTGTCTGAGCAGCAGCTATGGTCACTCCCCACTGTAGTTGTGTAGTGTTTCTCATCTATGTACACACAACATATCTACACTAACAATACACTAATGTTTAAAGAAATTACTTTTAAAAAACGGATGTACAAGAGTAAATACAATCCGCTGCATCAGACTTACACACTGGTGTCCGAATTGATACCCTTTAGCTGCAAAAAAATGTAACATATTATAAATCTTTATCTTATAAATTTACAGAAAACACTACACCCATTCTTTATCCTAATGTTACCTTCATATTATTCCTATGTATCTTAAATAACCTATACTAGTCCAAAAGCTGATATACATACTGGATCATTTTTTTCCCAAAAATCAAAAAAGTGCAAACCGCTGTGCAATAAAAATGGATTATGTACTTTTGGTATTTACTAGAATTCTTATTTTATGATACTATGTCGATAGCTGTTTCTAAGATTACAAAAGTGTATGCCGATCAAAAAGCATTGAATGATATTTCTTTTGAGATTCCACAAGGAGAGATTGTTGGTTTTTTAGGACCTAATGGAGCTGGTAAATCGACACTGATGAAAATCCTTACGGCATATATCGAACCCTCTGGGGGCAACGCTACGGTAAATGGATATGATATTCATACAGACCCTATTGCTGTACAGAAAAGCGTAGGCTACTTACCAGAACACAACCCTTTATACTTAGACATGTACGTACGGGAGTATCTGGCATTCAATGCACAAATACACCATGTATCCAAACAACGAATCGACGAAGTCATTTCCCTAACAGGATTGACTCCTGAGTCTCATAAAAAAATCAATCAACTATCCAAGGGATACCGACAACGTATAGGACTCGCATGTGCACTATTGCATGATCCCGCGGTACTGATCTTAGACGAGCCTACAACTGGATTAGATCCTAATCAATTATTAGAAATCCGAGAACTGATCAAAACGATCGGAAAGGAGAAAACTATTTTTCTTTCTACTCACATCATGCAAGAAGTAGAAGCGATGTGTGATCGTGTGATCATTATTAATAAGGGTACTATCGTAGCGGATGAGCAACTGAATGAAATGATGGAGCAAACAGATCAGGTAATCGAAGTAGAATTTGATTACAGAGTAGAAGAGGCTTTTTTATACAAATTTGAGCATATCAAATCAGTAAAAAACATTCATGGTTTTATCTACCACCTTACTTTTGATACTACCACAGACATGCGTCCCGCAGTATTTGATTTCGCACATGATCATGAGCTAAAAATCTTGCAACTCGCTCGCAAAAATCGTAATCTAGAGAGTTTATTTAGACAACTAACACAGTAAAAGCAATACTATTGCTGCTTTTATCAACTGTCATACTCACTTTTACACCCAAACTTTAAGCGTGATAGTAAGCAATTCTAAGTTACTGAAAGCGTAACTTACCTGTAAACACAGATTCTACGCTAACAATCGGAGGTTGATTCACTGCTACTACATCTCCTGTGCTTAATATTTCTCCAGTGATGGATTGCTGTGGATTGACAATGATTTTATTACTCCCTCTGTGTCTTATAGATACTTTTTGCACAATTAAATCTGCCCCTTCGAACCTACCTGTTCCTGAGGCCTGTATAATGCTTATAGAATTAGTAGTCCCTTTTAGAAAGAAGGATGCGATATTATTACCTACTACTGCCATTTGTTGATTCTCTACATGTAGATGAAATGTACCTGTAGTATTACCATCATTATTTTCTACAAAATCTTCGGAAATCAAATTCAGTGAGGGGTATCTAAGGATACCATCGGAGACAACATCGAATTGTGTAGCACTTCTAATTTCTGTGATATTAGGAGCAGTGACAAAGATTTTGGTTTGATTAAAGCTACGTACCAGATTACAATCATTGGTGTTCTCTAAAATAAGACGGTTATCTTCTACTCGTGCAGACACTTCATTGATCAAATTATCTCCACTTTCTATCACTACAGCAGTGGTATCGCCTTGTTTGAGGATCACTTCTACATTGGGCAATACCAATATCCTCGTAAAATCAGGCACACTTACTGCTTTACGTACTACATTCCCTGTACGCTGAAAACAATCTGGCGCATTCTCTGTGTCGCACGCTATTAGCAAACATACTGTTAGAAAAACAAAAATATACTTATACATCTATTACTAATTTTACGTTCGTTATAATCGATAGCCTATCGACAATTCTACTGCTTCTGCTTTCGCAGCGTGTGATCGCACGGTGACCCCACTAAACATATGCTTGGTGATATAATATTGTAATCCTATCCTATTATAGACTTGCCCTTCAAAGTCAAAAGGATAATACACATAATACCCTAATTGGGTAAGTACTGATAGTTTATGTATTCGCAATTCATGTCCAAAGAACACTCCTACACGCTTAGCATCTTCATCGCCTGTAGTCCCATCGCCAAATCCTCCTGTGGATCTAAAGTCAATAAAACGCTCTAATGCCTTGGAAAAAAATAATTCTGCACCCAATTGCAATGCACTCTTTTTATTCAGTCGTTTATCTGCGAAAGCACCTAGGGTATAAAACGGAAGCTGCCCAGAACCTACTACATCGCTTTCATTGATTCCCCCTCTAAACAACACCCCAAAACCTATAGGAGCACCTCCTTTGCTAGCTCCTTTTTCTTTGAGAACATAGTCAGGAGTTTGTTGTTCTAATACATAATTAGCTCCGATGCTAAAGGCTAGCGTATTGGTACTTTTATTTGGCGCCTTAAAATTGGCGTTGGAATAATGAATCACTCCTACTCCTGCTTGTATCCCTAATCCGCCTATGATATTTTCTTTGGTATACTGTAGAAATCCTATGGTAGAACTTAAAAAGTGAGAACCATAGGCTACATTTCTAAAATTAGTGTCTTGATCATAAGGGGTAGTTGCATATGATAGTCCTTGCGCTATACGTAGTTGTAGACTTCGTTTAAAGAAATAGAAGTTGTAATGCGCATAGAGCCCGTAATGTGCACCCAAGAACTCATTATCCATATCTTGGTAAAGAAATGACACCCCATAATCTGGAGCATTATATAGTCGCTGCCACTCTTTATGCCCAAATGTTTTTCTATTTACTGAAATCAGTACTCCTGTAGGATGTCCTGTGATCAGGTGGGAAATATCGGGATTGTGTTTAAGCACTGTACCATAGAAATTACTAACGTCTACGCTATAATGCTTTTGTCCTTCTTGTGCACAAAGACTACTGCTCACAACGAACCATACAAAACAAATTTTTTTTAGCATTCGGCAAATGTACTAATACCTTTTGGGTATCGATTAAAAAAGCAGGAAGTAATTGTAAAAATCGGTAGGATACTACGAGGGCGTATTACAACCAATTTTCCCTACTTATGTGTTTACTCTTTTTAAAATATTGAATACCCTAGCAGGATAGAAAATGATCTATAATTTGAATTCCAAGATGCAAATTGACTCAGCACCTCTCGTTTGGTTTGATACCTTGCCTCTATACTATATCGGTTCTTAAATTTATACCCTACTCCTAGTGCTAAGTTATTCGTAGTTCTTATTTCTAAGTCTTCACTATTCTCAAAAACCACCTTGGAATTCATATCAAAATCGGTTACAAATGATGCATTTAGAAATAACTTAGAATGATCATTTAAGAAAAAGTAATGCCTGATACCTATAGGTAACTCGATAGAAGTATACTCCACTTCGACCTGATCAACTGCGATTGTTTTTTCTACCGAAAAATATTGGTACGTAGGCTCCATAATGACACTCCATTTATTTTTATTAAAAGGCATCACAAATTCTACTTCTGCCCCAACACTAAATGTCTGTTGATTATCAAAGTTTGTATCTCTCAGATTAGACACCACATTCGAGATATCAAGTGTAGCATTTCTAACTCCCGCTCTAATAGTTAGGTTAAATAAATCCTTATCTTTCTTTGCTTTTTTAGCATAGTTTATAGGAGCATCACCTCTAGATTCATTATATCCCACAAAATAGTTAATCAAGTCACCGTGTATATATCGCAACTTTTTTACGCTGTTTTGCGTCATTGATGCATACTGTACATTATTCCATAATTGATTTTTAAACCTACTGTTTGTTCCTATTTCGTTATTAGACTTTTGGTAACGTTTATAAACCAATTGCTCGATAGGCTTTTCTTCTGTATTGTAAAAATACCTTCGTAAATCCCTTTCTTTGTATACGTATAAAGATGCTTTTCCTTGTACCAGTACTTTTAAAAACAAGGTTTCTTTTTTGAATTTTGGTTCTCGATCATGGCTAAGTCTATACAAGTTGTTTGTAGATCTATCCATATCCACCTCTTTCCGTACATACTTGGATCGACCTATTATACCAAATTCTTTGATAGATCGCATCTCAACCTCTTCTATTTCAGCTGTATCTGAAACTTTATACTCAAATGCTGTTGGGTTATTATTCCAATCAATGTTTTTAATCAAACAATATATTTTTTGATTCGCATTATTTACATAATACCCTTTTTCAAAGTTGATTTGTCCATAGCTAACTAGACCTATGACAAACATTAATAAACATAATAGCTGCTTTTTCATTTTTTAAAATTTTAGCATTTTAAATAAGTGTCATTATTACTCCAAATGTTACCCTTACATCTTTAACATTTTATATTTTTTAACATTTACACTGTTTGATTTTACTGCTTTATTTAAATTAGATACACCTTTCTGCGTTAGGGATAGCAGTGGAAATCCCACAGCACGACCTTAGGAGTGCGAGGAATTGGAACGGATAGCCCGACCCTTGTGGTAACGCCCTAAAAAAACACACGCATACTATATAGCATACGTGTGATATTCATATAAGAATACAATTCGGTAATTTAAAACACCTCTTTTGCAATCTTTTTGATATTATCTGATTTCCCCATTGAGTAGTAATGCAATACTGGTACTCCGTACTTCATTAATTCTTTGGATTGCTGGATCGCAAATTCGATCCCTACTTGCCTTACTTCTTTGTTATTCTTGCAAGCTTCTACTGCTTTTACGAGTTCATCTGGCATATCTAACCTAAATACCTGTGGTAAGAGTTGCAAATGACGTTTTACAGCTACTGGTTTGATACCTGGTATGATAGGAACGGTAATCCCTGCTGCTCTAGCTCTTTCTACGAATTCAAAGTATTTTTGATTATCAAAAAACATCTGCGTGACTACATAGTCTGCTCCTGCAGCTATCTTGTCTTTTAATCGACGTAGATCGGCATCCATCGAAGGGGCTTCTAAGTGCTTTTCTGGGTAGCCCGCTACTCCGATACAAAAATCGGATTTATTATCCGTTTCTATCACTTGGTGTAGAAACTGCCCTTTGTTCATATCCGATATTTGCTGTACCAACTCATTGGCATAGCTATGTCCTCCTTTGGTAGGGGTGAAGTATTTCTCTTCTTTCATAGCATCTCCTCGAAGCGCTACTACATTATCTATTCCTAGGTAATGACAGTCTACTAATAGGTATTCTGTTTCTTCCTTGGTAAACCCTCCACACAGCACATGTGGGATGGTATCTACATTGTACTTATGCTTGATCGATGCACAAATTCCTACAGTTCCCGGACGCATACGGGTTAATTTTTTGTCTAGCAATCCGTCTTTGTCGATATAAATAAATTCTTCTCTAGAGGTGGTAACGTCTATAAAAGGAGGGTTAAATTCCATTAATGGATCTATATTATTATATAGTTCCTGAATGCTTCTTCCTTTTTGTGGTGGTATAAGCTCGAAGGAGAACAACGTTTTTCCTTTGGCATTTTTGATGTGATCGGTTACTTTCATCAGTATTGATACGTCTTAGTTGTTTGTTGTTTTTCAGCTATTTGCATAGCACTATTTAGTACACTTAGGCAGTTTCTTGCTTTGATTGCTGATGCAATAGATTGATCTGTCCTAAGTGATAGAGGTCATGTGATAACACGCCTCTGATCATAAATTCATTGGTATAGGTTCCTCCTGCTACTAATTCTGTCATCCAAGCGTCGGGTTTGGCCGCTAGCAATTCGCAAAGTTGCTCATGCGTTTGTGCAAACTCATCAAGCATCACTTGCTTATCATGCGCAGAGGCAACTGACACACCTTCTCGCCAATCTTGTGTAGAATTGAGTTCTATACTATAGGATTCATTACCGTTTATTCGCTCGATGGCAAATCCTCTCCAATCGATCATATGGCATACGAGTTCTGCAATGGAGTGATTGGCATTACTGGGTTTTGCATCCCAATACGCTACAGGGATCTTTTCTAATGATTCCCAAATAGAGGCACCGAACCACGGTTTCCCATCGAAATGTTCTTGTAATTGTGATATGCTATCTTCTATATCCATGTTGTTTATATTCTCTTTTGTTCAAGAATACGTGTCTTTATGCTAAGTTAGGATTCAACCATTTTTGAGCGACTTCTAGATCGATCTCTTTACGCTCGGCAAAATCTCTAAGCTGATCTTCTTTTATTTTTCCTAATCCAAAATAACGTGCTTCGGGATTGGCAAAATAATATCCCGATACAGATGCTGCTGGCCACATGGCGAGTCCTTCGGTAAGGGAAACACCTATCTTTTCTTCTACTTTCAGGATGTCCCAGATGGTTAGTTTCTCTAAGTGATCTGGACATGCTGGATATCCTGGTGCTGGTCTGATCCCTGTATAGGATTCTTTGATCAGCTCATCGTTAGATAACTGCTCATCTACTGCGTATCCCCAATCTTGGGTACGCACTTTTTTGTGCAGGTATTCTGCATATGCTTCTGCCAATCGATCTGCCAAGGCTTTGATCATAATAGAATTATAATCATCATGCTCTTTTTCGAAGGCTGCTGCTAGCTCCTGAGTTCCAAAACCCGTACTTACACAAAAACATCCCATATAATCTTGTACGCCGCTTTCCTTAGGTGCAATAAAGTCTGCCAGGGCAAAATTAGGTTTGCCTGCATGCTTTTTTAACTGCTGTCGTAGTGTACGAAATGTATACGCTCCTGTATCGGTACGTACTGCTATATCATCATCTGCTACAGTATTGGCTTCGAACAGTCCAAAAATAGCCTTTGCACTCAATAGTTGCTCATCAAATACACACTGTAATAATTCTTGCGCATCTGCAAATAAAGAGGTGGCTTGTTCTCCTACTACTGCATCAGATAATATCGCTGGATATTTACCATGCAAATCCCATGACCTAAAAAAGGGCGTCCAATCGATAAACTCCTCTAATAAGTGTAGGTCTAATTCTTCTATGACCTGAATCCCTAATGTATTCGGTTTTACAATCGGACTGGTTGACCAATCTATTGCATACTTATTCTTTCTGGCTGCCTCGATCGGTAAATAATCCTTCTGCTTGGTACGCTTTAGGAAACCGTCCCTAAACTTTTCGTACTCTTCTTTTAGGTCTCCTACATATTTTTGATTGCTTTTTTTATTAAGCAAATCTCCTACTACGGTTACTGCTCTCGAAGCATCATTAACATGTACCACTGCATTCTTATACTCTGGATCGATCTTTACTGCGGTATGCGCCTTAGAAGTCGTAGCACCTCCAATTAAGAGGGGTACCGAAAAATTCTTACGCTCCATTTCTTTGGCTAGATACACCATCTCATCTAATGAAGGCGTAATCAACCCACTAAGCCCAATAATATCTACCTGCTCATCGATGGCAGTTTGGATGATTTTTTCTGGCGGTACCATCACCCCTAGATCTACAATCTCGTAATTATTACATCCTAATACTACAGAGACAATATTTTTTCCGATATCGTGCACATCTCCCTTTACGGTAGCCATTAATACTTTTCCAGCATTATCACTACCTGCACTAGAATTGGGATTCTTTAATTTTTCTTCTTCTATATAAGGCAGTAAATGCGCTACTGCTTTTTTCATTACACGAGCAGATTTTACCACCTGCGGCAAGAACATTTTTCCAGATCCAAATAAATCTCCTACCACATCCATTCCAGTCATCAAATTCCCTTCGATCACTTCGATAGGCTTATCTGCTTGCTGCCTTGCTTCTTCTACATCTTCTACTATATATTGATCGATTCCTTTGACAAGTGCTCGGGTGATTCTATCTTGTAGCGGTTCTTCTCTCCAAGACAGGTCTGCTGTTTGCTCTTTTTTAGTACCTTTTACAGTTTCTGCAAAATCTAATAGTCGCTCAGTAGCATCATCTCTACGATCTAGAATTACATCTTCTACATGCTCTAAAAGGTCTTTTGGAATATCATCATATACTTCTAACAATGCTGGATTCACAATCCCCATATTCATCCCTGCCTTAATCGCATGGTATAAGAATACGGAGTGCATCGCTTCTCGCACTGGGTTATTCCCTCGGAATGAAAACGAAACATTACTTACCCCGCCACTGACACTACAGTGCGGTAAATTTTCGCGTACCCATCGTGTTCCTTCTATAAAATCAATTGCATTTTTGCGATGTTCCTCCATTCCTGTAGCTACAGGAAATATATTGAGGTCAAAAATGATGTCCTCTGGCGGAAATTTCACTTGATCTACCAGAATATCATACGATCGTTTCGCAATCTCGATTCTACGCTCATAGGTATCTGCCTGTCCTACTTCATCAAACGCCATGACGATCACTGCCGCTCCATAGCGCTTAATTTTTTTGGCATGTGCTATAAATTCTTCTTCTCCTTCTTTGAGACTGATCGAATTCACTACACACTTCCCTTGTACTACTTGTAGTCCTGCTTCTATGATATCCCACTTAGAACTATCGATCATAATCGGCACTCTAGCAATATCGGGCTCTGCCATGATCAGGTTTAGAAAGCGTACCATCGCTTCTTTTCCATCGATCAGACCATCATCCATATTGATATCGATCACTTGCGCGCCTCCTTCTACCTGATGCCTCGCGATATCCAATGCTTCGTCGAATTTTTCTTCTTTGACCAAGCGCAAAAACTTACGCGATCCTGCTACATTGGTTCGTTCTCCTACATTGATAAAATTCGTCTCTGCAGAAACGATCATGGGCTCTAAACCCGAAAGCTTTAAATATCTTTTTTCTTCTACTACACTCATGAAACTACGGCTCCTATCGTTCTGGGTTTATAATTTTTAGCCATATCTGCTATTGCTTTGATATGCTCTGGTGTGGTACCACAACATCCTCCTACGATATTCACTAAACTTTTATCTAAATACTCTTTGATCTGAGATGCCATTTGCTCTGGTGTTTCGTCATACTCTCCAAAGGCATTGGGCAATCCTGCATTAGGATGTGCCGATACTCCGAATTCGGCTTTACTGGCCAGTACTTCTAAATGTGGTGTTAATTGATCTGCTCCTAACGCACAGTTAAACCCTACAGTAAGCATCGGAATATGAGAGATAGACACTAAAAAAGCTTCTGCTGTTTGCCCTGATAAAGTACGTCCACTGGCATCTGTAATCGTACCACTCACCATGATAGGAATATCTTTATTCCTTTCTTCTTTTACTTCTTCTATCGCAAATAAGGCAGCTTTGGCATTTAGTGTATCAAACACTGTTTCTACTAATAAGATATCTGACCCTCCGTCTACCAACGCCTCTACTTGTAGTTTATAGGCGATGCGTAGTTCATCGAAAGTAACAGCGCGATACCCTGGATCATTTACATCTGGAGACATACTTGCTGTTCTATTAGTAGGGCCAATAGAACCTGCCACAAAACGAGGTTTGTGTGGTTCTTTGGCAGTAAATTCATCTGCTACTTCTTTGGCAATTTTAGCGGATTCATAATTCAACTCATACACCAACTCTTCCATTTCGTAATCTGCCATCGCAATGGTAGTTCCCGAAAAGGTATTGGTTTCTACAATATCCGCTCCAGCAGCAAAATACAATCGATGTACTTCCTTGATCGCCTCTGGTTGTGTCAAACTAAGTAGGTCGTTATTACCTTGCACAGGCACAGGCCAATCTTTGAAACGCTCTCCTCTAAAATCTTCTTCTGTGAATTTATGACGCTGCAGCATAGTTCCCATCGCTCCATCAAGCACCAAAATCCTTTCTTCTAATATTTCTTTTAAATCTTTCATTCTAATCCTACTATTATCAAAAGTTTAATTGAAACTTATTGTATCGCTATCGTACTACTTAAGTGTACAATAACTTATACAAATAATTAGTATCACTTTGTATCTAAAAAAGGTATCAAGAAAAAATAAATGGAAATATAGTGATGTACTATGCGTCATTGTTATCTATTTCGCAACTAACGAATAGAATGTAGCACCTTCTTTAGCATCAGACTTGGTATCCGAGTACCCAAAGGGTTGCTAAGGCATCATAGGGTCTATTCCCTCCACCTTTCTTGATAACACTTTAAATAAAAATATGAACTAAAGTAGCTGTCTCTCTACTTTTTATGCAAAGTAAAGCCATAGTCTTTTGTTTTGCAAGGTTTATTATATGTTTTTACGACTCTGGTGCTAGCTCTATTTCTAAACCGTCTAGTTCCTGAGTAATTGGAATCTGACATCCTAATCGGCTATTATCTTCTACATAAAAAGCTTCTGCCAACATTAGGTCTTCGTCCTGTCCCATCTCTGGTAATTGGTGATCTGATAGCACATAGCACTGACAAGAAGCACACATGGCCATTCCACCACAAGTACCTTCTACTGGCAACTCATATGCTTTACAAACCTCCATCAGGTTCATTGCCATATCGGTTGGTGCTTGTACCTCGTGTACAACGCCTTCTCTATCTTTAATTTTGATTGTAATATCTGACATGTTTCTGTCTGTATAATATCATAAACATAGATTTTACAGGAGTAAAACATCCTATAAAATCTATGCTCTTTTATAATGTTTACTGAATTGCTTTTACAACTTCTTTTTTAGCCTCTTTCTTAGTGCCATCGAATCCTTCTACTCCTCCGACTGTAGTATATTTCATCACATACTTCTTGTCTGGGAAAATTCTTTGGTATGCACTCTGACACATGATCGCAGCTTCGTGGAATCCAGATAGAATCAATTTTAGTTTTCCTCTATATGTGTTCACATCTCCAATAGCGTAAATACCTGGTATATTGGTTTGATAATCGTATGAATTATCTACTTTAATTGCATTCTTTTCTATTTCTAATCCCCAATTCCCAATAGGACCTAGTTTTGGAGACAATCCGAATAATGGAATAAAGTAATCCGTATCTACTTTGATATCGCCATCTTTTTTGTGCTTAATTCCTACACCTGTGATATGCTCTTCGCCGTATAATTCTTTTACTTCTGCTTCGGTGATCAACTTTACTTTTCCAAGCTTTGTTAACTCAGCTACTCTTTCTACAGAGTCCAAAGCACCTCTAAATTCATTTCTTCTGTGTACTAAGGTCACTTCGCTTGCTACATCTGCTAAGAAAATAGTCCAGTCCAAGGCAGAATCTCCACCACCAGCAATCACTACTCTTTTATCTCTATACACTTCTGGATCACGGATGATATAAGCTACTCCTTTATCCTCGAAGTCTGTGATATTAGGAATAGGCGGCTTACGAGGCTCAAAAGAGCCCAGTCCTCCTGCGATTGCTACTACAGGTGCATTGTGCTTTGTCCCTTTATTTGTAGTCACTAAAAAAGTATCATCTTCTAACTTCTCGATAGTTTCTGCTCTTTCTCCTAATGTAAATCCAGGCTCAAACGGTTTAATTTGCTCCATCAGATTATCTACCAAATCTCCTGCTAGGATTTCTGGAAATCCTGGGATGTCATAGATAGGTTTTTTAGGATATATCTCAGAACATTGCCCTCCTGGTTGTGGCAATGCATCGATAAGATGCGTTTTTAGCTTTAGCAATCCTGCTTCAAAAACAGTAAACAACCCTGTTGGTCCTGCTCCGATGATTAAAATATCAGTCTTGATCATGTTCTACTTCTTTTTTTCCTATTAGTCCTTTGGTAAATTCATTCAGTGTTTCCACTTTTTCCTCGAAGTCACCTTTTATTGTTTTTCTGTATTCATTTAAATTTTTCACGAGATCATCTATGTTTTCTGGAATCACTTCCTCAAAAAACTGACGCAATCTCTTAGATGTAGTCGGCGACTTTCCATTGGTAGAAATAGCCACTTTTACATTTCCTTTGGTCACAATTCCTCCCATATAAAAATCACAATAAGGAGGGTTATCTGCTACATTTACCAATTTGCTTCGCTTTCTACAATCTTTATATACCTGTACATTTACCGCAGGAATATCCGTCGTCGCGATCACTACGTGTTTCTTTTTCAGAAAACGCCTGTGATACTTCTTGGTAATCATTTTTATCCCAAACTTATTGGCTAATGCGATGGTTCCTTCTCTATACATAGGAGACACTATAGTCACATTCGCATCTGGGCTAGATTTTAGTAAGAACGTAAGTTTTTCTTCGGCTACATTCCCCCCTCCTACTATGAGGACTTCGAGGTTTCTCACCTTCAGAAAAACTGGATATAAATTATTTCTTTCTTCCATAGTATCGTTCCTATTCGTAAGGTATCGCTTTCCTTTTTTTTCTGGGCGTTACCCTAAGGGGTCGGGCTATTCGTTTCAATTCCTCGCTCCTCCTAAAGTCGGGCTGTGGGATTTCCACTGCTATCCCTAACGCATCCATATAGTATCTATTTAAAAAATCGCTTACTTAAGATACAATTTCTTCTTCAATTTCACTACAAATAGCTGCTAATTTTGCTTGCTGCTGCACGACTTCACCAATCACAATGATCGCAGGAGATGACAATTCCTTTGCTACCACTACAGCCTCAATCGTCTGTACCGTACCGATACCTACCCGCTGCTTCTCCGTAGTACCATGCTGGATAATTGCTACTGGAAGAGACTGCTTACCGACTGTTTTATAAATCGCTACAATCTCTGACAATTTGCTCATCCCCATCAGAATTACTACTGTCGCATTAGAGGTTGCTGCTAGTCGTACATCATTAGACAACTGGTGCAACTTGGTTGTTCCTGTAATTACCCAGAAACTCTCTGCATACCCTCTTTGTGTCAATGGTATCCCTTGATAAGCAGGTACTGCCATTGAGGAAGATATTCCTGGCACCATCGCCGTCGCTATCCCAAATTGCTGTGCATACTCCATCTCTTCTGCACCTCTCCCAAAGATAAAAGGATCACCTCCTTTTAATCGCACTACATGCCCTTGAGATTGAGCACTACTCACGATCAGCTCATTAATTTGTTCTTGCTGATACGCATAGCACCCTTTTCTTTTGCCTACAAATATATGTTTCGCATTTGGGGCATACGCTAGTAACTCTTCATTAATCAATGCATCATACAGTACCACATTTGCAGTCTCCAGCGTCTTGATCGCCTTTAGCGTGATCAGATCTGGATCCCCAGGCCCTGCCCCTACTACTGTTAGTTTTGGTTCTTGTGCATTCATCAAATCGTTATCTTACCTTAGTTGTACAGTTGCGCTGCAATTAAGCTTCTGCTATCTCTGTATTTCTATATGCTTTTACTTTTTCTAAAAACTGTTCTGCTCCCTTAATATAATCTACTGCAAAATCTCTACTTGGTGCATGCTGCTGTAATTGATATACCAATGCTGCAAATGTACCTGATAGTGTTATTTTCCCAGAAGCTACAAATTCTTCATCAAACTGACTGATAATACCAGCATGTGTGTTTGTTTTCTTATTCGCAGCTAGCAATAACGCTTTAGCAGAATTCACTAATGAACTATACGCATGGTATATTGCATCAGAATATACTTGGTTTTCGAAAGCCACTTTTGCATTTTCAATCTTCTCTTCACTTTCTAAGAATAGGGTAGCAATTAAATCGATCACTACACCTGCACATTCTCCAATACCAATTGCTTTTACATACGAAGCTTCTGCCCCCCAATCCACAAAATCCTCTTGTGTAAGATTATCTACATTCGATAAATCTGTTAGGAAATCATAGAAATACTTTTCTCCTTTTTCTTCATAGTAGTCTACAAACGATTTTCCATTAGCATTTGCTTCAAAATCATTTAGTATTCTACGCAATGCTTCTGGTCCTCTTCTACTCGGTATTTTCACTACCTTATCTGCAAAACGACCTTTTCCATTTCCTAAGTTCCCTCCTCCTAACAATACCTGTAGTGCAGGAGCTACTAATTTATCTTTGGTACGCACAGACATTCCTTGGAAACCGATATTAGCCATGTTATGCTGCCCACAGGCATTCATACATCCACTGATCTTGATTACCAAATCCTCTTTTTCTAAGTACTGAGGATATTCTGCCGCGATCACTCTTTCTAATTCTTCTGCAATACCAGTACTACTTGCGATTCCTAAATTACAGGTATCTGTTCCTGGGCATGCTGTAATATCTACTGCCTTATTATATCCCGCTGCAACAAATCCTAATTTCTCTAACTCTTGGTAGAAGAAAGACACTAGCTCTTCTTTTACAAAAGGAATTAAGATATTCTGACGTAATGACAATCTAATTTCGCCAGCAGCATATTTCTCTACTAAATCAGCTAATAACCTTGCTTTATCTGTATAGAAATCTCCTAACAACACTTTGATTCCAATCGCTACATACCCTTCTTGTTTTTGTGGAATCACATTCGTAGACTTCCACAATTCAAAAGCTTGCGTATCTTTTATCGTTACAGCTGGTGCTTCTACTGCTACTGGCTGTGACACTGTATAAGCATCTGCATCAATTGGCACACTTTTTTGTGCAATTGCTTTTTGCTCTGCTTCTACCAGTTCTTTAAACGCTTCTAATCCTATATCTTTTACTAAGAATTTCATACGTGCTTTGGCTCTACTCTTACGCTCACCATGACGGTCAAAAATTCGAAGTACTCCTTCCATTAACGGAATGATTTTATCTGCCGCTAAGAAGCTATACAATTCATCTGCTACTCTTGGCTGAGAACCTAATCCTCCTGCTAGCATTACTTGAAATCCTCTTACTCCATTCTCTATCTTAGCTATAAAACCTAAATCATGCATATATGACAGTCCCGTATCCTCTGATGTACCAGAAAAAGAAACTTTAAACTTACGTCCCATCTCCTGACATATTGGATTTCTTAAAAAGAAACGGAACAATGCATCAGCATATGGAGAAACATCAAAAGGCTCATTTGGATCTATCCCCGCAGTTTCAGAAGCTGTTACATTACGTACTGTATTACCACAAGCCTCTCTAAGCGTTACATCATCTCTTTCTAATTCTGCCCAAAGCTCTGGTGTTCTATTTAGATCCACATAGTGAATCTGTATATCTTGTCTCGTAGTGATATGCAAACGACCTTTAGAGTACTCGTCAGAAACTTCACAGATTCTTCTCAACTGATTGCTCAATACTTTACCGTATGGCAATTTAATACGAATCATCTGCACTCCTTCTTGGCGCTGTCCATATACCCCTCTTGCTAAACGAAGGCTACGAAACTTTTCTTCATCAATCTTTCCATTATGGAACTGATCTATTTTATTAGCCAGTTCGATAATATCTTTTTGAACAATCGGATTTTCTATTTCAGTTCTAAAACTTTGCATTTTCTTTGTTGTTGTTTCCTTTGTAACAAAGGAGGTAGTTATAGCTTGTGTATTACAATTTTTTTAATTCTAAATCGCTTGCATCAGCACATCGAGTAATGTATTATTCTACAAATCCTACTCCCGAAGTATTATTCGTTTGTGCATCAATTAATATAAATGATCCAGACGCTTTATTCTTGCTGTATGAATCGATCGCTAATGGCTTGCTTAATTGCAATTGCACTTTCCCGATTTCATTTAGGCTCAAAGAGTTTTTAGACTCGTCTTGTCCAGAAAAATCTGTAGCAATCGTACCACTAATATGTTTCACTTTTGCTAAGATTCTACTACTTCCACTTTGAATCATGTAATTGGTACCTGGTTGTAAGTTTTTACTATCCATCCAACATACCGTAGCACTCAATTGCTTTTCTACACGTGGTTGCTCCGATGATTTCACAATCATATCACCACGGCTTACATTTACATCATCCTCCAAGGTAATTGTACATGAACTTCCTCTTCCTGCTGTTTCAAACTTCTGATCAAAAAAGAAGATTTCTTTTACCTTAGAAGTAGTGAGTGACGGTAAAACAGTTACCTCATCCCCTACAGTAAGATCACCTCCGTATAGTTTCCCAGCGTACCCTCTGAAATCATGAAATTCATCTTTCTTAGGTCTAATCACGGTTTGCACAGGAAAACGCACTTCGGCCTTTTCATATACATCCTGAGCATCTAATTCTTCTAAATGCTCTAATAATGTCTGTCCGCTATACCAAGGTGTATTTGCAGACTTATCTACTACATTGTCTCCTTGTAATGCACTTACAGGAATAAATGTTATATTTTGCTCTTTGTAATCGCTTTTTTCGATTAATGTTTCAAAATCAGCTTTGATCGCATCAAATTTTTCTTGCGAAAAATCAACCAAATCCATTTTGTTAATAGCCACGATTACATCTTTAACACGTAATAGGTTATTGATAAAAAAGTGACGATATGTTTGCTCAATCACACCCTTTCGTGCATCTACTAATATGATAGATGCTTGAGAGGTAGAAGCCCCTGTTACCATATTTCTCGTGTACTCGATATGTCCTGGAGTATCTGCGATAATGTAACTTTTAGTTTTTGTAGAGAAATAAATATGCGCCACATCGATAGTGATCCCTTGCTCTCTTTCTGCTACTAATCCATCTGTAGCCAATGAGAAATCTAAATAATCAAATCCATTTGCTTTACTTCTGGTCTCTATGGCCTCTAATTTATCGGTAGTCAATGATTTTGTGTCATATAGAATACGTCCTATCAAGGTACTCTTCCCATCATCTACACTTCCTGCTGTTGCTATTTTTAATACGTCCATCCTATGTTTGGGTTGGTTGTGGGAGGTGGGTATTTCTTTCCCTTACTACCTCCAATTATTTTTATTTATCAATAAACTCTTGTTGTAAGCGTATCTACTACCCTTCTAGAAGTATCCCTGTTGCTTACGTTTTTCCATCGCTGCTTCAGAACGTTTATCATCGATACGAGCACCTCTTTCGGATATCGTAGAAGCTCTAATTTCTTCTACTACTTTATCGATTGTGATTGCATCTGATAACACGGCTGCTGTACATGACATATCTCCTACGGTACGGAATCGGACTAATCTTTCTTCTACTGCTTCATCCTCTTCTCTATGTACTACATCGTCTTCTGCAGACCAAATCATCCCATCTCGGATAAATGTCTTACGCTTGTGTGCAAAATAGATAGATGGAATTTCGATTCCTTCTTTCTGAATATAACTCCACACATCTAATTCTGTCCAGTTACTGATAGGAAAAACACGTACATTCTGTCCTAAATCTATCTTTCCATTTAAGTGATCAAATAATTCTGGTCGTTGGTTTTTTTCATCCCACTGTCCAAAATCATCTCTTACAGAAAAAATACGTTCTTTTGCTCTTGCTTTTTCTTCATCTCTTCTCGCTCCACCAATCGCTGCATCGAACTTAAATTCTTCTAAAGCATCTAATAAGGTAGTGGTTTGCAAGCTATTTCTACTTGCATACTTTCCTTTTTCTTCGACTACTTTTCCTTGATCTATAGAGTCTTGTACATTACGCACAATAAGCTCTACTCCTAATTCTTCAGCCAATCGATCTCTAAACTCTATAGTCTCAGGAAAATTATGCCCTGTATCGATGTGTAATAATGGAAATGGTATTTTACTTGGGTAAAAAGCTTTTTGCGCTAACCGTACGAGCGTTATCGAATCTTTTCCCCCAGAAAAAAGCAATACTGGTTTTTCAAACTGAGCTACTACTTCTCTAAAAATGTAAATCGCTTCACTTTCTAATGGATTTACAGTTATTCTCTTCACATCCACAACTTGTTCTTTTATATTGTCTATTACTTCCATTCTTTAAATTTCTTTATTGCTTAATTAGTATGCAATCCACATTCTCTATTCCCTAATACTTTCGTCGGATCAAAATACTTAAATTCATTAGGCAAATTATTTTCCGACAGATACACATCTAATTGCTCATCGCTATAATAATAAAACGGACTTACTTTTAGCACTCCGTCTTTTCCTAGACTCACTATATCTAATGAATCTCTTAACGCAGTTTGTCCTTTTCTAAGATTTGTAAACCATACATCTGGTGTATGATCTGCCATCGCTCTTTTAAAAGGCTCTAGTTTTACTTGTTCTGTAAAAATCGCGTGCTTTGGATCTTCTATATCTGGAATTCCCATCACTACATCCCTATGTGCAGATGTTTGCTTAGGAACATATAATTTTACATTTAAGTCTAACATATCGATTACCTCCTCGGCATGTCTGTATGTGTTAGGCGTGTTATACCCAGAATCACACCAGATTACTGGCATGTCTTTCTTAGCAACCGCACACACATGCAATATCGCTGCCTCATACGGTCTAAAATTCGTAGTTACAATAGGCTTTTTGGCCTTGGCGATTATGGTAGCCACAATCTCTAAAGGAGTTTTATCCTTTAACTCCTCATTTAACGCTTGTACTTCTTGTGCTGTATAACTCATTTACCCCATTTTATACGATTCCAAATTCTTTCGTGAAAGAAATAAAGAATCATTTTTGTAACAAAATCAACTGATGCTATAGATGTAGCTAGTGCAATTTCTCCTGTAAGAATATAAGACACTATCAATGTATCTAATGTCCCTACTACTCTCCAACTAATTGCCTTAGCAATACTTCGTACAGGCTTCTCTGATGTCTTATCATCCTGATACGTTGTTTTCTCTCCAGCTACTTTATCTAATATCATCGTTCTACAATCATTTTTATTCTTAAAAACTATTACCCTATCGGAGTAGTAGATTATTAAGCAAATTTAATTATAATTATTATATAAACAAGCCAAAAACTAAAAAAACGCACTTAAACTTCAAACAATTACGATTCTTTCAACGATTACCCTAGTAACCCAATAGATTATTATAAAAAAATCAATTATTACAAAAAAAGCTTACTCTTTTTACGGAGTAAGCTTCATAAAAAATATCAAAATTCATGCAGATCACTCCACCACAAACACCTTATTTACAGTTGCTTGATCCGTAGTCACCTTCATTACATACATTCCTGATTGGGTCGTATTTAAGTGAATTTGCTCTTTTTTATCAAAGTCTGTGAGCGTTTTTTCAAACACCAACTTACCTGTATAATCAAAAACTTGTATCTTTTTTATTACCGAATTTCCTGCATAAGCGAGTTCAAAACTTCCATTGTTTGGGTTTGGATACAACACCAACGCCTCGCTATGGATTACAGGCTCTTCCACTCCTAAAACTCCAGATGCCTTGACCGTTATAGGCCCTATATAATTACTCGTATCACCTTGACCACATAGTGACTTTATATATACATAATAATACCTTTCTGTATCTAACCCATCAATCAGCACTCCCTTACTTCCATCTGCAGATATCACTGTTCCCTGCCCCACATTAGGTGTAAAAAATTGGTTTGCATATTCTAACTCCCAAGCTTGCGCATCACCTTGCGACTCCCAAGATAGCAATACAGCATTGGCACTCACCGGCTCATAACTTATTGCATACGGAGTAAAACAAGTAGTCATTTCTGTTACTTTTACATCATCTACTAAAACAAAATCTCCTCTATCAATAGCAGAATTATCTACATATGTAAACCGTATTTTTACTGGCCCTGTGATATCATACGAAGATATATCAAAATAGTAATCTCTCCACTCTACTGTAGCAGCAGTAAGGTCTAGCAGCAAATTCCAGCCAGCGCCATCAAAAAACTCAACAGTAAATGGATTACGGTTTTGTGTGATTTCTGGATTATTTCTCAAAGAAAACTGAATAGACGGCACCTGTAATGAAGATACATCCACAAAAACTGTTTCTAATATCGAAGGACCTGATGCCCAACTATTATCATCATACACATAGGCATAGCTACCAAATTCTCCTGGCTCCCTATCTAGCAGATATTCTTCATTATGGTAAACTGCCCCAAATGTCCATTCATAGTCTCCCCCTTCTACCCAACACTGAGGGATAGCAAAACTAAACCCAAAATTTTCTTCGTAAGGCGCTTCATCAATCAGACAAGCTGTTTCAAAACTCACTACTGCCGAATAATCACTGTAATCACCGCTTCCGCAATCTGCTTTTAAGTAAACATCATAAGTAGTCATAGAAGACAAATTTGAAATCTGAAAGTCTTGATTCGTAGTTGCTACTACCTTGGTTCCTGTACCTGGAATAAAACCAACCCTTCCATATTCTACTTCCCAACTCGTTTCTCCTGACAGCGCTTCCCATGAAAGTAAAGAGTAGCCCCCTATATTTTCTACAGTAATTGCCTGAGGTGGCATACAAGATGGTAATTCCGTGATTCGTACTTCATCCAGTAAGATCGCATGATTTGTATATCCATTTTTATCATACGAAAACTCAAAACGGACTTGCACAGGACCTGTGATCGCATAGCTGGATATATCAAAAGCATAATCTCGCCAGCCTTCGGTCTTATCTGATAGCGTAAGCAATGATTTCCAATCACTTCCATCAAAAAAAGATACCTCCACCGTTTTATACAAATCATTCTGCATAAAAGCACTGTATAATGAAAACTGTATCGCAGGCGTAGTCAGTGCAGACACATCTACAAATGGTGTATACAAATCAGACGTTTCAGAATTAACATCCTGCCAAACATACCTTGTGTGCTGCCCTAGTGTTCTATCTTGTACATACCTATCTTTCTCTGAATCGTAATAGCTACCATAACTAAACGCAGCTTCTCTTTGCGCTTCCCAACAAATCGGTAATCCATAGTTCTCAAATGACTGCTCGAAAGGCGCTGCAAAAGCACCACATAATGTCGTAAACGTAACAGGCAAGCTGTATTCACTAAACACCCCATTGCCACAAGCGGTTCTTACATAGACTTCATATTCTGTAATTGGTTCCAACGCTGTTAGCTCAAACACTCCATTTTCTCCTGTTAACAATACAGTACCTGTACCAAGAGTAAAGCCAGCTTTACCATATTCTATTTGTAATGTAGTAGGCGCCTCTTGTGATTCCCAAACAACTGAAGCCGTGGCATCTGTAACATCTGCAACAGAAACCGAACGTGGAGTCGCACAATCTACTAGCTCTTGCACCTTTACGTCATCTACCAATACAAAATAATCAAATGACGCTCCCTCGAATGCCTTTGGTACAAATCGCACCTGTACATCACCTGTAATTGTATAAGAAGACACATCATAATAGTAGTCTTGCCACCCCTGAATAGGCGTTTCTAAGGTATGTAATGTGTGCCATGTTGCTCCATCAAAAAACTCTACTGTTAACGCTTCTTTTGCTTCAGATACAGTACTATACAAAGAAAATTGTACGGAAGGAGTCGTCAGCGTACTTACATTTACAAAAGGCGTATACAACGCATTTTTAAACACTAAATCGCTTCTAAAATACGCATAATAGCTTCCTCCTCCTAATGTCCTATCAGGCACATACCTCGATGTAAAAGCATCATACACTTCGCCATATTCCCATATATCAGACCAACCTTTTTCTTCCCAACATGAGGGTCTTCCATACCTACTAGAAAAATCTTCTGCAAACGGAGTTTCCAACGCATCACAGGCTGTTCTAAATGTAATAGGCCCTACAAAATCACTATTATCTCCTATAGCACAAACAGATCTTACGTACAATTCATAGGTGGTTTCTGGCTGTAAATTGGTTAACTCATATGATGGCGATGTCACAAATTCAGCAATCGCACTAGACGGACTGAATCCTATCTCACCATATTGCAACTCCCAGTTCGTTTCATCTCCTGAAACTTCCCAAGACAAACTGGCTGATCTCCCCCTTACATTCGTTACTTCTAACGCATACGGATTGATACAGGAAGGCATCTCATCAACTTTAATTTCATCGATCAGAATATCATTATAGAATGATTCGTTCGACACATTAGGCACTACAGTGAATCGTAGCTGAATAGGCCCTGTAACCGTATACGCAGACAAGTCTACCACCACATCTCTCCACACATGTGTATTTTCTGCTAACTCTAATACAGTATTCCAAGCTGCGCCATCATATAGCTCGACTACTAATGTATTATAGATCGCATCTATTGTATTTTTACTAAATACAGAAAATTGTACAGAAGGCACAGACAATGCAGCAACATCTACCAAGGGCGTGATTAACACCCGTGGATCTGACAGCACACCTATACTACTATCATCAACCCATGCATATCCTGTATTATCCAACACATTGCGATCATTTACGCTTTCTGCATCATAGCCTGCATCTTTATTAAAATACCATTGATTCTGATCTCCACCCCAACATTTTCCTAAGTTTGTATAGCTCAAAAAGCTTTCTGTAAAAGGCGCAGCCACAGCTCCGCATAATGTTTCAAATCGTATAGGACCAAAAACATCGCTAACTCCGCCTATTGCACAATTCCCTCTTACATAAACTTCATATACTGTTTCTGGCGTTAATGCTGGTATCGTAGCATTCAGTGTAGTACTATTTATCATTGTACCATTACCTTCTACAAATCCTACAGGTCCGTATTCTACATCCCAAGAAGCAATTTCTGCATTTGATGCCCAAGAAACCAAAGCCGAGGCACTCGTAACATCACTCACTGCAACATTATTTGGTGCTGCACAATTAGGTTGTGGCTCACAAACTACATTTGCTTCCCACCCATTATTAGCAATAATAGAATCTGATATAAACACAAAAGTTAGTGATCCAGACTCATGAGAAGAAACCACTCTTCCAGGCGAATCATAACTAAACTCACCTATTAATGGAGCAGACTCAATAGGACCATCATACACTCTTAAATAATCATACCCTCCTTCTACATCAAAAAAGGTAAAATCTACTCGTACTCTATCGCCTATGTTTTCTGGTCTGATGACGGTTACTTGTCGTTCAAAATTCTGATATGGTCCATCGGGACCTCCTGAATCATAAAAACGTCCAACTTCACAAAAATTCTGTGTAGTAGCTACGGCTATCGGTCCTACCCATTCTCCTTTACCTGCTATATCACATACTGCCCTTACATAAAACTCATAGGCTGTAGCTGCTGTAAGTCCTGCCACTCTATATGAAGTATCTGTGCTTATTTCTGTTGTACCATTCTCTATTTCAAATCCTGTTTCTCCATATACAATTTCCCACTCGCCAGTTACAGTATCTTCCCATTGTAATTCTACAAATGAAGATCCCACTGACACATCGCTAAAATTTTCTGGTGCTGTACACGCTGTCGTAAATGAATACACATCAGAAACAGCAACAACTCCACAACTATTTTCACTAGACACCCTCCAATAGTATATAGTACTATGGGCAATATTCGATGCTTGATAACGATTCTCTTCTACACGCTGTACTTCTATTATATTCGTAAATGCTACATCAGTTGCTATTTCTATCTCATAGCTACTCGCATTAACATCTTCTGACCATTGGAATCCTGTTTCCATCGTCACATCGGTCGCTGCATTATTAGGCAATTCTAACGACACAGGTGCTATATCCGCCTGAAAAACACGAACAGAAATGGGCATCAATTTCTCTACTCCTGAAACGGCAATTCCTCGTACAGCTATCTCATACGATCCTACCGCCACGTTTTCTATTCCAGAAATAGACACTCCTATAGGAGTTGTTGTTTCATGCACTCCACTAATAGTTGCTGGAGTAAATTGTGCCGTCATTCCATCTGGAAGACCTAATACACTTAAACTTACTTCTTCTTCAAAATCTAGAAAAGTGCGATACGCTATCGTAAATTCAAGATCATTTGGCTGACACACTTCTAGATTAGGGTTTCCTATCGAAAATTGAAAATCGGATGCTTGTATTGCAAAATTAATCGGATTTAGTGAGAAGAATATATTATCCGAACCTCTAACCATAATACGTGCCGTAGTTGTACTTTCTACATAGGGTAGTATAAAACTAGCTTCTCCATCATTTGCTGTTTTTTCTTGTAGTACATGTGGGTACGTAAACCCTCCATCTACTGAAAGCAAAATATCTACTTCTGTCGCATTTACTGGCGAAAGATTGGTATTGGCTACATTCCAAGCAACTGCTACCTCTTCTCCAACCTTCCATGTCTCCGCTGTTTGTGGAGAGGTAACCACAAAAGGCCCTGCAGTATCAGTTACTTCAATATCGATCCCATCGGTTTGAGACTGCCCTGCCTGCAATGCATTATCGCGTACGGTTAACTCGAATCGCATCGTTCTACTTACTGATGGCAAGACCTCCCAAGTAGGCGTTAAGACTCCTACTAATACATCTTCTAGCGCAGGCATATAACGTACTGGAGATGCTGTAGGCAACTTAGAACGAAATAAAGGTCCGAATTGCCATGTAGGACTTGGCGTTTCAAAAGAATTGGGATCTTCTGGATCGTTCTGCTCCCAACAATAGGTTAGTACATCATCCGCATCTACATCTGTAGCACTACCTTCTAATACAAAAGGCGTAGACGCCGGTATTACATAATCATTTCCCGCATCTACTACAGGAGCGGTATTACCCGTATCTATGATTTCTGCACAGTTACTATTATTAATTGTCCAAATCGCTACATCTCTTATATCTACATAATTAAAATAATCATCTGGATTTTCTTGCACATCAGGACTACAGATCCCTGCATATCCCATAATAGAACTCCCACTACCGGGTTCTACTTCGCTATTTTCACCACTACGACACCCCTCACTACTCTGTACGTGATAGCCCCCAAACTGGTGTCCGAATTCGTGTGCAACAATCATACTAAAGTGATCTGATCCAGGATCACTATGCACTGTAAATCCACTTCCTTTTTCGCCATCTGTACACACACATGCGATACAACCTGCATTTCCATATATAGAAACCTCATGATGAAATAGATGCCCTACATCGTATGCCGCTGTACCAATAGCACTGTCTAATGTCTGCTGAAGCGCATCATTCAAATCCCCTGCATAAGGATCATTTGCAGCATCTAAGAAAATTACTGCATCATTCTCTGGAATGATCTGCATCGTAACTCCAAAATCCCTCTCGAAAATACCATTGACCCTATTCATCGTAGCTACCATAGCCGCCATGACTTTGGTACGTCTTTCTGTATCGTCACTTTCAGTTCCATCTAAGAAGAACCCTGCATAATCTCCACTTACGGATAATGCCAAACGATACCTCCTTAATTTAGCATCATCTGCGTTTCTCTTAGTATTGGCTGTTCTTAGTTTTTTTCTAGCAAAAGATGCTACATGACACTCGAATTCAGTATCATGCTGCTCTGCATGAGCCGCATACATCGTAAATGCTGTAGCAGACTGCGGGCGTATCATTTGAGTACCTGCTTCGGTAATGATAGCTCCTTGTAATCCTGTGTTTTTGTCATACGAAAAACGTATCACCTCTGTAGGATTATCAACCCCTACTCCCACGTAGGTACCAATCGTTGGATATTTCTTTGCTAACTCGGGATGCATAACTTCTGTTTGCAAAACCGAAAATTGCTTAACTACTCCTTTGGCATCTGGAAAGTTGACCAGTACCGCTTGCGCATTCCTTTTTGTTCTCTTGGAGGTTTGCTGTACTAATTTTTGAAAAACATTCGCATCTAGTGTGTACGTTTCGTTTTCCCCCTGTACTTGGATTTGTTGTTTTTTTGTACTTTCACTAGACCGATGCCACCATATATCTTGCCCAGATACTGACGACCAACTGGCTAGTAAAAAAAACATCATTACATGTACATACAAAGTAATTTTCTTCATAAGCGACTTTTAAAATGGTTTTTAGAATTTTTAATGACGGATGCATTATCCTTTTTTTACAAAAAGAAAAATTCCCCTTATAATAGCATCAATTCATCATGTGCATATATAAGTGTCTAAAAGAGTAAAAATGTTACCCTCAAAAAACACTTTTTTTTACACATTAACCATTTATTAACACTGTAAATCTTACACTTATAAAATACTTGTATTTTCAATCAAGAAATGATGTTATCTATCAAAGTACTGCAAACGTGCTTTGATTTTATAATTTAAAACGGGTGTATGAACTGCGTTAGGGATAGCAGTGGAAATCCCACAGCCCGACCTTAGGAGGTGCGAGGAATTGGAACGGATAGCCCGACCCCCGACCTAAGAAGGGGGTAACGCCCAAATAAAAAAACGACAGATCAAGTAACGAAAAAAGCCTGAATTGAAAAACACAATTCAGGCTTTATAGTCTTCTTGATTTTTATGCCAAGCTATTAAATCTGCTCTAATGCTTGGGAAATATCTGCTATAATATCGTCTATATGCTCTAGCCCTACTGAGCATCGCACCATACCATCTGTGATTCCTACTGCTAATTTATCTTCTACTGCTAATTTACTATGTGTAGTAGAAGCAGGATGCGTAACTATGGTTCTCGTATCGCCGAGATTAGCAGATAGCGAACACATCTTGATGCTATCAAAAAATGTTTTTCCTCCTGCAACACCTCCTGCTACTTCAAAGGCTACAATATTCCCCCCTAAACGCATCTGTTTCTTAGCGACTTCGTATTGCGGATGCGATTTTAAGAATGGGTACTTTACCCAATTCACTTTGGGATGTGCTTCTAAGAATTCGGCTAGTTTCAATGCATTATCGCAATGACGATCTGCACGCACTGGTAGTGTTTCTAAACTCTTAGACAACACCCACGCATTGAATGGTGATAAGGCAGGCCCTGTATTTCTGGCAAACAAATAAATCTCGCGAATTAATTCCTTTTTACCTACAGTAACTCCCCCTAGCACACGTCCTTGCCCATCGATTAATTTAGTGGCTGAATGTATGACTAAATCTGCACCAAATTGAATAGGATTTTGTAAGTAAGGAGTCGCAAAACAATTGTCAATCACCAATAAAATACCGTGTTTTTTAGCAATTGCCCCTAGCAGCTCCAAGTCTAAAACGTCTACTCCTGGATTGGTAGGAGATTCTGCATAGATGATCTTTGTATTCGGCTGAATTAAGCGCTCTACTTTCTCTACTTCATTGACTGCAAAATAACTAGTTTCTATATTCCACTTAGGGAAATATTTGGTAAACAAGGAATGCGTAGACCCAAATACTGAGCGAGCAGACACGATATGATCTCCTGCATTGAGTAGGGCGGCAAAGGTAGAAAATACGGCTGCCATACCTGTAGCAAAGGCATACCCATCTTCTGCCCCCTCTAAAGCACATATCTTATCTACAAATTCTGTGGTATTAGGATTGCTGAAGCGACTGTATAAATTACGTTCTTTTTCTTCTGCAAAAGCGGCACGCATCTCTTCTGAGCCTTCAAAAACAAATCCTGATGTAAGATACATCGGAACGGAATGCTCCATGAATTGTGTTTTTTCTACTTGTGTACGTACTGCTTGTGTTTCGAATTTTTGGCTATCTATACTCATACCACCTCTTCATTATTAACGATTACTTTATAAACTATACTGGCTGTGGGTTCTAATGTCTTGGACACTGAACAATATTTATCAAAGGATAACTGGGCTGCTTTCTTGGCTTTTTGCGGCGCAATGGTTCCTTCTAAATATACGATTACCTCGATTACCTTAAAAGGGGTAGCGTCTCCTATTTTCTCACGTGTTCCGTTTACTTCTACCTTATAATCAGTGATGTCTTGTCGTTGTTTTTTAAGGATAGAAATAATATCTATCGAACTACATCCTGCTACTCCCATCAACACGTACTCCATAGGACTTGGTGCTAGATCATGACCTCCTACTGCTGCCTTACTATCTATATGAGTTACATGCCCTCTTTCATTTTTTAGTTCGAAATGATACGCTTCGTTGATTCTATTTAATGTTATTTTCAAAACTTCCTTTTTTTTATCTAATTAACTTCTAATTATAGGCTATTGCCATGTGGTTTATCCCACTATTACCCTTTGTCTACCAATCGCAATATATCACCAAATACTCCACGTGCTGTTACGGCTGCTCCTGCTCCTGCTCCTTGGATGACAATAGGCTGATCTCCGTAGGACTCTGTATAGATTTCGAATATAGAATCCGATCCTTTTACTTGCCCTAGTGCACTGCTTTGTGGCACGGATACCAACTTTACTTCTAGGATTCCTTTTTCTTTAGACAAGTCTCCGTGTAGGTCTCCGATATATCGTAGTACATGGGCTTCTTCTTGTGCATTTTTTATCTCATTATACACTGGATCTAATGCCTGTAACTTGGTCAAAAATTCACTAGCCGCTCCATCGCGTAACGCTTCTGGGATTAGGTTATGAATGGCTACATCTGTAAATTCATTGCTTAAATCTAATTCTCTGGCTAATATTAACAATTTCCTACCCACATCGTTTCCACACAGATCTTCTCGTGGATCAGGTTCTGTAAACCCTTGATCAATGGCTTCCTGTAACACTTCGCTAAACGGACGGTCTTCTACAGAAAATGTATTAAACAAGTAACTCAATGATCCAGAAAACACCCCTTTAATCCTAGTGATATTCTCTCCTGATAGGTGCAACAGTTTAATCGTATCAATGAGTGGCAGTCCTGCTCCCACATTGGTCTCGTATAAATATTGTTTTTGATGCAGTTCTAGTGTACTTCTCAGTTCTTTATAAAAGTCAAAACTCAACGTATTTGCCACCTTATTAGAAGACACTAAATCAAATCCATTCTGTACTAAAGTAATATAATGCTTTGTAAAGGCTTCGCTAGCGGTATTATCAATAGCTATTAAATTCTCTAAATGATGTGTATCTGCAAATTGGATGATATCCTCTATCGCATACCCCGCTCCATCTGTAGCCAATGCTTCTTTCCAATTCGTATCTACTCCTTGAGCATTTAATAACACTTTCTTAGAATTGGCCACCGCAAAGATGGTCAGCTCTATTTTCTTGCGTTTACTAATTTCTTGTGCAGATGCTAAAATTTGATCGATGAGTGTACCCCCTACCAATCCATGTCCGAAAATGGCTAGATTGACTTTTTTGGCTATCCCAAAAATCTCTCCATGAATCACATTCAAAGCTCGGTGCAGTTGCTGACTACGCACTACTAAACTTACATTTTTACCCGTAACCGTATTATTGAATAATAAAGGCACTACTCTATTACTGATCAATGCATTGTAGGGCTTATGGAAGGTACTTAAATCCTGCCCTATGATAGAAATGACAGCTACTTCTTTTTCTACAGTAATCGTACTAACATCTCTATTATAAAAATCTGCTTCGAATTCTTGCTCTAATACTTTCTTTGCTTCATTGGCTCTATCTGCCTCTACGACTAAACCGATACCTCTCTCAGAAGACCCTTGTGCGATGATGCTAACACTAATGTTTTTATGCGCCAAGGCGGTAAAGATTCTAGCATCTACTCCTACTCTACCTAATAATCCTCTTCCTTCTAGATTGACCAATGATACATTTTCCAGTACGGACAAGGATTTGATTCCTTTTTCACTCGCTTCGCTCGTAATCAATGTGCCTTTGCGCCCTGCATTAAATGTATTGAGAATACGCAAGGGTATGTTTTTTTCGATCAGCGGAATGATGGTTTTGGCATGTAAGATATTAGCTCCAAAAAACGCTAATTCATTCGCTTCCGAAAAAGACAACTGTTCGATTTGCTGTGCATCAGGTACTAAATCTGGATTAGCGGTATAAATTCCATCTACGTGCGTAAAACTCTGTAGCTCTTCTGCATCTAAATAATTCGCTAGTAACGAAGCTGTATAATTACTTCCATTCCTACCTAATGTAGTCGTCTCTTTTTTGGTATTAGAAGCGATAAAACCTGTAACGATATTTACAGTACTACCATTGTACTTTTGGAAATGATTCAATACATTTTCTTTGGACAATGTATCTAAAGGTTGTGCATCTCCGAATTGTGCGTCTGTAATAATTAACGTTCTACTATCCGTAAAATGTGCATCGATTCCTTTTTCTTGTAGTATATGAGTCACCAATTTAGCTGCAATGACCTCGCCCTGAGACAATACTTGATCTTTGATTCGCTTACTGTAATCTCCTAATAAGGATACCCCAGAAAACAGTTTATCCAAGGTTTCAAACTCCTCGCGTACATCTATACCCTCGAACCCTTTTAATTGATACTCCTTGAACTGCTGCAATTCTTCTTGATACGGCTGGTTTTTAGAAGCTTTCTCCAGCATGCTTTCTAGCGTATCTGTAGCATTTCCTCTCGCCGATAAAACGACCGTGATTTGCTCTCCATTTTTTACTTTGGCTGTTATAATATCTATAACAGTAGTAAGTCCCTTACCATTGGCTAGTGATTTTCCTCCAAATTTTAAAACCTTCATGCTGTTTCTTTAATTTTTAAACACATTCTTTAACAAAGAAGTCAATTGATCAAATTCTATCAAAAACGCATCATGCCCATGCACGGAATTGATAACGCCATGAGTTACGTTTTTGTTTATTTTTTTTAATTCATTATAAGTAATACGGTCTTCTGCTTCTGTAAAAAACAAATCCGAATCTACACTAATAATATGAATCGTAGCAGTAATAGGTGCCACTATTTCCAAGAAGTTATCCTTTCCTGCTGTGATATCGATAGTACCCAATATATAATTCAGCCTCTTGTAGGCTTCTAGTTCGAATCTTGCTGTCAGTTTTTCGCCATGATGAAACAACCAACTCTCTATATTATACATTCCCTTCTCATGGTTATAACTCCTATCAAATTTGTGTTTGAACGAAGCGGGAGTTCTATAGATGAGCATTGCATGCAATCTAGCATCATGTACTGGGCGCTTAGAATTAAGCAATATTTGCTCTTGCACCAAACAATTGGCTTTTAACCAATCTGTAGATTTCCAATCCGTAGCTACAGGAATCAAATGCATGATCAATGTAGGATGCTGTACTGCTAGTTCCCACGTAATACCACCACCTACTGATCCACCAATGACAGCATATATTTTTTTGATGTCGAGCTGCGCTAACCCTTGCAAAAAAATAGCTGCTATATCCTTTGGCGTAAATAGTTTATAATCTTCCTGAAATTCCTCTTCGGTTACCCCATATCCATTACCTGGTATATTAAATGCTAGTACTGTATATACATCTGTATCTATACACTTGCCTTTACCGATTAATCCTTTCCACCAACCTGTTTCACCACAAACAGTAGAGTTTCCCGTCAGTGCATGGTTTACCATTACTATTGGCGCATCATGTAAAGGCTGCCCAAATAACTCATAACTCAAATCGAAAGCAGCTACATGCTGCTGAGCAGTGGTTACAAAATCTACTATTTTTATTTTTTGGAGCATAAATTCGCTACGTATAATTACTCTTACTCTATTTCGTTTCTTAACTACGCATCTGCTCCCTCTGCCATTCATGCAATTAGGTACTTACAAATATAATTTTTTTCGTCCCTGCTTACAACTCCTCATTATTAGCAAATCGCTATATCCAAGGTATAAAACAGCATACAATTACAACACCGACACATTGTTGTATCGTAGATTAAGAAAGGAAAGATAATTATTAACGAAATAGATTACATCAGTTATCTTCTCTCAATAAAATTGAGAATAGAATTTAGCACCTTCTTTATAGGTAAAGGGTTGCTAAGGTTTCAAAGGGTCTACTCCCTCCACCTTTCTTAATAACGTACAAACATGTATAAGAAACTTAGGCACAAATGTACTAATTATTTTGAAACTTAAAACTATATGAATCAAAAAATAGACACGTAGTAATCTATTAGTGGTTACTGCTTAGGATACAAACAATATATCGTCTAAAAAACCACCAGTAATCACGCAAACCCGTTTTATGCAATCGCATTTTTATAGAACACCACACGTACTTACTTTTCCAAGTTAGCAGCATAGTATTCCTATAGCAAAATCAGAAAAGGAGCAAAACGACAGCTTATTATCGATAGCCATTCCATCGCACAAGCCACCTTAAACTACTAGTATAAACATGGTATGATAATAAAGCGTTAATTCATTCTGTATATGATCATTTTTTTTACCTTTACCAAAAAATAACAACAGGGATAGATTTGATTGATTGCAACCCTACCACTGAATATTCTCATACTGTATTCAGAAAAAAATGCTAAAGCAATTCGGTGCTACATTTCTGATCGAAAACTTTATATTGCAATCCGCTTTTATCCTCCAAAAAAATAAAAAATGGCTTACTTATTTACCTCAGAGAGTGTATCTGAAGGACATCCAGATAAAGTAGCTGATCAGATCAGTGATGCTTTATTAGACAATTTTTTAGCTTTTGACCAAGACTCAAAAGTTGCTTGTGAGACCTTAGTAACCACAGGTCAGGTAGTTCTCGCGGGAGAAGTAAAATCTCAAACCTATTTAGATGTACAGCACATCGCCCGTGATGTCATTAATAAAATAGGATACACCAAAGGTGCTTACCAATTTAGTGGAGATTCCTGTGGTGTCATTTCTCTTATTCACGAGCAGTCTCAAGATATCAACCAAGGAGTAGACCGTGCTACCAAAGAAGAGCAAGGTGCTGGAGACCAAGGAATGATGTTTGGATATGCTACTAAAGAAACCGAAAACTACATGCCACTGGCACTAGATATATCTCATAAAATCCTTATCGAATTAGCCAAACTAAGACGCGAAGGAATCGACATCCCATACCTACGTCCAGATTCTAAAAGTCAGGTAACCATAGAGTATAGCGATGACAATGTACCACAACGTATCGTAGCGATCGTAGTTTCTACACAGCATGATGAGTTCGACAGTAATGACGAAACGATGCTCGCCAAAATCAAAGAGGACATCGTATCTATATTAATCCCTAGAGTGATCAGCCAATTGCCAGCCTATGTTCAGCAATTGTTTAACGATCAGATCACCTACCACATTAATCCTACAGGAAAATTTGTAATCGGTGGACCACACGGAGATTCTGGACTTACAGGGCGTAAAATTATTGTAGACACCTATGGTGGAAAAGGAGCACACGGTGGTGGAGCCTTCTCTGGTAAAGACCCTAGCAAAGTAGACCGATCAGCAGCATACGCTTCTAGACACATCGCTAAAAATCTAGTAGCTGCAGGAGTAGCCTCAGAAGCATTGGTACAAGTATCTTATGCTATTGGAGTGGTAGAACCTACTTCTATCTTTATAGACACCTATGGTACTAGCTCATTAGGGTTAACCGATGGTGAAATCGCACAAAAAGTATCTGAAATTTTCGATATGCGACCCGCTGCTATCGAAGAACGCCTAAAACTAAGAAACCCTATATATCTAGAAACTGCTGCGTATGGACACATGGGTAAAGAACCAAAAACAGTAACCAAAGTTTTTGAAAGCCCTTACTCAGGTCGCATAGAAAAAGAAGTAGAGCTATTTACTTGGGAAAAACTAGACTATGTACCTAAAGTAAAAGAAGCTTTTAATCTATAAAACAAACATGAGGTGATGTAAACTTTTTTGATTTCAGCAAAATAGTTTACATCACTTACATAACACAAAAAGCAACTGATCACACACCTTATACAGTACTACCCACTATATCCACACCGAATACTATATCGAGACTTACGGATACTAAATAAGTAGTGAAACAAGAGACTACATCACCTACTTTTGGAGTGTTCAAAAAAAGGAATCTAAAAATAAAGGTGATGAGTTTACAATCAATACTTGCTTTTTGTGCTGTAGCATTTATATGCAATCTTTCATTTGGTCAGCAGTATACCACTACAGCTGACGACCAACACCTAGAAATAGCCACTTATCAAGCCGACTCTTCTTACACAGATGAGCCAACCGAAATCACACCTCCATCACGTAACCATCTGACTGCTCCTAAAATCTCATCTATCAGCGATAAAGATTGGAATAAAATCAAAAAACAATTATCTAAAGCAAAACGTAGAGCCGCTACGTCTCAAAAAATAATTACCTCTAAAGTTATGGACACTATTTTTGTAGACATCCCAACAATTCCGACTACAGAAATATCTGGTTCTGACTGGGTAGCTCAACAACCGTAAACACATAACATCTCAACAATCGAGTAGTGACATCATTACTCTTCATTTTATAACCATCCAAACCAAATGCACTGACACTAAACATTGTCAGTGTATTTTTTTTACATTATCCGTTAGTATGATTAGGGCGTTACCACAAGGGTCGGGCTATACGTTCCAATTCCTCGCACCTCCTATCGTCGGGCTGTGGGATTTCCACTGCTATCCCTAACGCAACATACGACGCTACATCAAACGATATTTACATATACACAATATCACAAACCCAAAAAATACAGCTAACACACTAATCCACTAGCAATTACCTTAAAAAAACGGGTGTTTTACCGTCACACAATATCCCAAACTATCACTACTTTTGCCTCTAACAACCAACCAGTAAGCCCTATCGTAACCACACCCCTATCCAGAACCCAAAATCAAAAAATAATGAAACTAAAATTCGCCCTACTATTTATTTGCTTATGCACGTATCAGTTTAGTATCGCACAATCCACCACTACAAATACAGCTCCACAAGAAGAACCTGTACAAGAACGCATCACTACATACACTGACAAGGAGTGGAAGAAAATCAAAAAACAACTAAAAAGGAATCAAAAAAGAATAGCTAGAAAAAAATACCAAGCCTACACCAAAAAAGCGGTAGACACCATCTACCTAAACATCCCTAGCAAAACCAATACCAGACTTACAGACTTATAGAGAATCATTTCTCGAACAGTACAGTGCCAAAATGCATAATCTCATATACAACAAACCATTACATCGGCACATAAAACAGCAACTATTTTAGTGGTGTAACAAATCCAGACTCTTATTGTTACACCACTTACACTGATATACCATCACCAGTAATAGCTGCCCCTACTCAAAATATTTATGATTCAATTTCCCTAAAATCAATCGCTCTTTTGTAATTTTACAAGTATCGTAACCTCAGTAAGATCCTTGATGATCTACAATTCAGACATCTCACCAATACATATACAACTTACTGAACTTACAAAATAGGAATCAACACATACAATCACATTGGTAGCAAAAGAAACTACAAGCATGTGACATCTTAAAACCATATCATAATGGCTAAATCAAACTACTGCTTACTCAATCCGCAAGGCGGTGCGATTACCGTTCAGCTGACAGTTAATAACGGACTGCGCACAGGTGCTGTTTTTATATTATGGGAACTACAAAACAAAAAATGGGCAAAAAAAGAAAAATTCCGACTCACCACTGGTGATAATGGAATCGCCAGTTTCACTCTTACAGAAGCTCCTGCCAACATCGAAAATGATTCGTTAGCATGGTCTATAAATACCTGCGCAACGATCCCTTCTGTATCCAAAGGGGATTTTACCATTACCATTATCCAAGACGGTATCAAAAGATGGAAAAAGAAAGCCTCTCGACTTGTCCCCAATTGCTCAGAAGGCAAGCACCTTACATTTGGTAGCCACATCATTTTCAAACACTTAATAGAAGAACAATTCATCACCGCAGACTTATGGAAAGATACAGAATAATCCTTTTGTTTCTATATATTGGGCTACACACTACAATAAGCATTGCCCAATCCGATGAAACACCCGCTTATAGATACAAAATAGACTACAATATTCCAGAAAGTCCTGCTTTTGCAGTACTGGATGCCAATCCTACCACAGTACTCCGAGCTAGCACACCACAGGAAGTAATTGCGCATTTAGCCAGTGATTTCCTCAGTGGTAATGATATTAGCCCTGGACTCGCGTTAGACTTCAACCCCTATTTTACCTTTGGCGGACGCTTAGAAAGTATCAGTGACTATCGAAAAAACTATTGGAAACGTGTCCTTGCTAACCTTCAAGTATCCGCAGCTACAATCAATTCACAAGCTTTTCCAGATGACTTACTCTTTTCTGGAGGTATCAGAGCCGTATTATTTGACGCCAAAGACATGCTATATGACACACAATTAGCCGAGGACATTGATGAAGCCTTACTGCCATCAGAAGACCAAGAGCCCACACCTTTCCAAGACAATGAACAAGGCACTATTGTAGAGAACACTAAGTTAGTGACTGCCTATAACAATGCCAAAGCACGGTATCGAAAAACCGCAGGAGGCTCATTAGCTATAGGCTATGCCATTGCTGGGCGTGCAAAAAACAACTCTTTCCAAACCGATAGCATCGTCACTTACAGACACCAAGCATGGCTAGCAGGACAGTACGATTTAGGCAGAAGCCAACTCAGTCTTAACGGAATGCTGATGTATCGATACGATCAAATTATAGAAAACACTGACGAAAATGGATGGATCAGCGGACTATCATTACGTAGATATGGCGAAAAACTCATTCTCTCCGCAGAGCTATACCACGATAGTATTAGTGAGAGTATCAATTTTGGAGGATATGCAGAAGCATACCTACTTCCTAATATCACAGTATTCGTAGCCATTAAAAACGAAACAAACCCTATTACAGGAGCCGAAGAAACACTGATTAAACCCGGTATTAAATGGAATCTTAGTCAAACTAAAAAATAATATTGAAGTGGTTTCAGCCTTTTTAATGTCAGCGAAAAACCAAGATTTTATGATCAAATACAGTGATTTTTTAGTTGCATGGCAGCGCTACGGAACTAAAAAATTACAAAATCTAAGAGCAAAACATCGTTTTCATAGCAAATTGAAAAAAGCTGAAACCACTTCATTATAAACCTGCAGCTTTCGTAGTTATCTTATCTAATGCTGTTGCTATTTTTTGTAAAACAGCATCTCGATTCAGCAGCTGATGCCGCTGCTTCAAGTACATAGGATCATTGTAAGTAATATGCACTACCCCTTGAGCATCTTCATACACTAATATTTTCTGAGGAAGATCCAACCCTATCGATTGTACACCTTGCATCAAAGGAGTTCCTAACACAGGATTTCCAAAAAAAACAATACGAGTCGGTCTTAGCGACAAACCTTTAGTAGCCGCATTCGCAGCATGATCTAGCTCAGCTATAATTTTCAATGCAGGATTCGCAGTTAAGATTCCTTTTAAAGTAGCATACGTATCTTCAAAACTTTGCGTACTTATCTTCGTAATCATCCCCTGTATAAGAGGCTGTTTATGCCCATCTGTCACCGCTTTATCGCCAGTCGAGTTACACGAAACCCCTACAAACAATACTACACCCAAATAAAAAATAATTCGTTTCATATCTAATTAGTTTTAACATCCGCTACGGAGTAGCTACAGTCTTTTCGTCTTATAAAGTACGAAAAACTGACATTACAGACTGTATTGTTACGTCTCAATATAGCAACTCTTCTATTTTTTGTATTTTGCAGCTACATGAAACTACTATATATCATAGCCTTTGCTTGCTGTTTTGTACACAAAAGTTACACACAGCTTCTCCCCAATGCGCACACTGGCATCACACTCGATGCAGATCAATTTATAGGTATCGATACCTTTGATGCATTGTATTACACAAAAGACCAAATACTCTACAAAAAATGGAACTCACAATCATGGCAATATGGCGATTACTCATTAGGCAACATCACCTCAGTACACATCTTAAATCCATTAAAAATCATTGTTTTTTATGCAAATACCAATACCGTGTTATTTCTCGACAAGTACCTAACAGAAATTGATCGTATCGCATTTAACACTCTTTCTGAATTTAAAAATGTCAGTTTTGTAAGCCCTGCAAATGACACGAATTTTTGGATTTTCGATAGTAATACGCAGCAGCTAGAGCTTTTTGACAGTGTAGCACGTAGTACTATAGTCACTACACAACCCCTACCCACCATCCCAATAAGTCAAAACAGCAATTTCTACTATTGTTGGCTAGCAAACGATACTCAATTATTACAATTTAACACCTACGGAACTCTTACGAACACCTTCGCTATCGAGCACATCAAAGACATTCGTGTCTCTACTAACCATCTTGTTTTTCAAAAAGAGAACGGACTCTACCGACTCTCCTATACAACCAATACAATAGAAAAAATAAAACTGCCAGAAATTACTACCAAACAGTTTTATGTTACTAATGAAATCCTTTATATTTACGACCGAAGTACAATCCATAGTTTTGACCTAACTCCCCCAAAAAAATAAGTATACATATGCATATAGCTATTGCAGGAAACATTGGCGCTGGTAAAACTACACTCACACAATTACTAGCCAAACATTATAAATGGGAACCTCAGTATGAGGATGTATTAGAAAATCCTTATTTAGAGGATTTTTATAATAAAATGGAACGTTGGTCATTTAACTTACAAATCTATTTTCTAAACAGTCGGTTTAGACAGATATTAGAAATCCGACAAAGCGGCAAAGACATCATACAGGACAGAACTATCTATGAAGATGCCTATATCTTTGCTCCCAATCTACACGCTATGGGACTAATGACTAATCGAGATTTCGAAAATTACAAATCTTTATTTGATCTGATGGAAAGCGTAGTAGAAGGACCTGATTTATTGATTTATCTACGTAGCAGCATCCCGAATCTAGTGGCACAAATTCACAAACGTGGTAGAGAATACGAAAATACGATCAGTATCGACTACCTCAGTAGACTAAACGAACGCTATGAAGCATGGGCGCACGGTTATGACAAGGGAAATCTATTAATTGTAGATGTAGACGATCTAAACTTTGTAGACAATCCAGAAGATTTAGGAAACATCATTAACCGAATTGATGCAGAACTCAATGGACTTTTTTAGTTTCTAAGCGCTATTGACTGCCCTTTACTAACCCTTATTACGACCGCATGAATTTCCAGCAACTATTTGATTTTTTGTCCGAATTACAGCAAAACAATAATAAGGAATGGATGGATACCCATCGAAAATGGTATCAAGAAGTACGCACTTCATTTATTCAATGGTTAGATCAGCTTAATGAGCAATTAGCCGATATCGATGCATATTATTTCGATACCCCTGGCAAAAAAGGAATCAATCGTATCAATAACAATCTATTATTCCACCCTAATAAACCTGTGTACAAAGATCATTTTGGCGCAGGATTGGATCAACGCACCAAGCAAGGAGATTTTTATATCCACATCGGTATCAACGAATGCCTACTTGCAGGCGGATACTGGAAACCCGCCCCAAAAACGATCAAAGCCATTCGAGAAGCCATCGATTACAATGGCGAAGAACTGTTAGCGATTTTGCAGAAAAAAAGTTTTAAAAACACCTTTGAAGGACTGGTTACAGATACTGAGAAATTAAAAAAAGCGCCCAAAGGATACGCTAACGACCACCCCTTTATCGAATTACTGAAGTACAAAACCTTTGCAGTAGCTTATCCACTCACCAAAGAAACAATTCTATCTCCTAATTTCGATCAAAAGATCATAGCAGTATACCAAGAAATGCTCCCTTTTAGAAGATACCTTAACCAAGCTGTTACAGAAATACTTTAATCACTAAAACACACACCACAGCTATACATTCGTTTTTTCTCCGAGTAGTTGCTGATCATCTATATAGTCCGTAATCAATCGTGTAGCGCCAGTACGATCTGCAATAAAACGACTTGCTATAGCTCCTACCTGTTTTCTATACGATTCATCAGCTAGTAATTTCTGTAGAATAGTTTCAAAACCAGCAGCGTTCTTTATCGAGAACAAAGCCCCCTCAGCTTCCAGTTCTTGGGCCTCTCTAAATTTTTCGAAATATTGTCCTATAATAATTGGAATCCCAAACGTAGCAGGTTCCAATACATTATGTAACCCAGTAGTTCCCATTGCTCCCCCTACATATGCAATTGTAGCATAGTGATACACTCTAGATAAATACCCCACTGTATCCAAAACAAAGACCTGGTAGGATGATAATTCTTTATGCGATTGATCTGAAAAACGCACTGTTTTCACGGTTAGTTTATCTACTAAACGTTGTACTTTAGCAACAGTAACCTCATGAGGTGCAATCACATAACACACATCCTGCGCTGTATCATTTATAGCACCTACAAATACTGCTTCATCTTCTGGCCAAGAACTCCCAATGACCACGCACTTTCGCTCTCCTATAAAATCAGCTATAAAATCAACCGTATTATCTACCTCTAATTGCGCTGTCACTCTATCGAATCGAGTATCACCACTGATGGTCACATTATCAAATCCATTCTGAGCCAACAATGTTTTAGAAGCCGCATCCTGCACAAAAAAATGAGTTACTTGTCGTAGTGCTGTTCGCATCATCCCTCCATACCATTTAAAAAATGCCTGATCAGCCCTAAAAACACTCGCCACCATCAGAATAGGAATCGACTGTTTATGCAACACCTTAAAATAATGAGGCCAAAACTCATATTTTACAAAAATTGCCAGTGTAGGATTTAGTAATGCTATGAATTTTTGAGCATTTCGAATCGTATCTATAGGTAGATACACCACTGCTGTGGCTAATTCACTATTTTTTTTCGCTTCAAAACCTGAAGGTGAAAAAAAAGAAACCACTAGTTTCGTAGTAGGATATTGCTGTCGTAACTGTTTCATAATAGGCACTCCCTGTTCATACTCCCCCAATGAAGCACAATGAAACCAAATCACTTGTTGCCCTGCTAGTTGTGCCATTTCCAATTGCTGAAACACATTCTTTCTCCCAGCTACAAACAAGCGTAGTTTAGGGCTTAGCATTCCAATGCATGGCAATAGCAACTGAAACAATTGACTAAATATACGATACAACAACCTCAATACATCTTGTTTTTAGTGAAGCGCTAAAATACAGTTTTCTTTGGCAGTTTGTACAGTTTTAGCACAGAAGTGCTATCAACTTTCTCGTAGTTATATACAACAAAAAAAAGCTGCCAATATATGGCAGCTTCTCTGTAAACTATATAAAAACTCAGTATATCTGATTATTTATTGTCACATCCTAAAAGAGCTCTAAATCTTGGACTTTTGATACGTGCACAACGATCTGTAGCAGTAGTTCCAACACTTACAGAACCTGTAGCTGAAACATTTCCAGAATTAGTAGATGAAGAAGTTGCAGTAGAAGAAGAAGAAACTGATACGCTACCTCCTGTAGATGTTGCAGAACAGCTAGTTCCAACTGCTATATCATCACATTCAAAAGTGTCAATCACTTTACCATCAGCATCTGTTACTACCACTGTTCCACTATTGTTAACTGCATTTACACTTCCTTCGTATGTTTGTGTCTTACATGAAGTAGTTACAGTACATTTAGTTTGTGCACTTACAGTTCCAACGAATCCAATAGCTAATAATAAGCTTAAAAATTTAATTTTCATAATTTGGGTTTTTTAAAGATTTATAAATTTCGTGAGTTCAAATGTACAACGACATAAACGTTCTTTTTTTACTGTTTTCACGTACAGCAAAAACAATTACACGAACACACCATTTCATTGTATAAACGGTAATTCCATATCGTATCTTTACACAACACTCTTAAAAACAATGAATAACACTTATTTTTAACTGTTTTTTTAACTAAACTTTAAAACAAACTGCACAATATTGAAACTTTAACAACTCACCATACGATGCTATTCCTTATAGAAGACAAAAAGGCCTTTCTAAAGTATAGAAAGACCTTTTCAACATTCAAGGAATAAAAATCGTAAGCGAACGATTAATGGAATTTTAAATTTCTTAGTCGCATCCTAAGCGTTTTCTTAGTCGGCTTGCAGTTGCAGGAATGCGGTCGCACAAAGTATCTGGATTCGTACCGACAGACACTGAACACTCTACAGAAGGTAACCCCTGTTCACTACATTCAATGACATCAATCACAGTTCCGCTACTACTTTTTACGGTAATAGGCCCTGTACCATCAGTGCTTCTAGACACAGTCAATCCTTCTTCTTGATAGCTTTTTTGCTGACATGGTGTTTTTACGATACAATCTGCACTCATACTACCTACAAAAGCAGTGATCATTAAAATACTTAAAAATTTAGTTTTCATAATTTTGTGTGTATTAACAATTAATTTTTAATAATCGAAGTGATCATTACTTTTTGTTGACAACAACATAAAAAACAGGTACAGGGTAACATAAAGATATTTCTTATTAAAACGCTGATCTCTTCGTTGTTAAAGTTATAACATTGCAACAGTAAACGACTCTACAATTACATGTTCTGTATTTCTGAATACACAAACTGTAGATTCCAATGTACAAACCCACATATAGCCAACTAACAATCAATACAGCAAGAACACTCAGTCATTAATACGTATATTTTCTTAACAACAATTGTGTGATGATACATGTAACTATCGATATCTAGTATAAAAATCTTTGAATGCACCTATAATAACTAATGAAGTGATTTAATTTTTTTTACAATTTGCTATAAAAAAACGATCTTTTGCCCTCCAAATTTTGCAATTTTTGAGTTTCGTAGTGCTACTATGCAACAAAAAAATTACTTCATTGGGTCACAAAACATTTTCGATGTTCTCTGAAATAGAAAAAGTTTAAACCACTTCACTAAAAACAATACCGCCCATTGGCAATACTCTCATTATTTTGTACTTTCGTCGAGATAGAAAAATCATCCTATGAAGAAGATTCACATGGTTGACCTCAAGGGGCAATACCAAGCTATAAAAGAGCGTGTAGATAGCGCTATTTCCGAAGTTATTAACAGCACTGCATTTATCAATGGTCCTGAAGTACGCAGTTTTCAGGAAGAGCTAGAAGCTTATTTAGGTGTCAAACATGTGATCCCATGTGGTAATGGTACGGATGCATTACAAATCGCAATGATGGGACTCGGATTACGACCAGGAGACGAAGTCATTACGGCAGATTTTACCTTTGCTGCTACAGTAGAAGTGATCGCATTATTACAGCTTACCCCTGTATTAGTGGATGTAGAAAAAGATTCATTTAATATAGACCCAGCTGCTATCCGCAAAGCAATCACCCCACGAACCAAAGCTATTGTACCCGTACATCTTTTTGGACAAGCAGCCAATATGGATGAAATCCTAGCCATCGCCAAAGAACATAACTTATATGTAATAGAAGACAATGCACAAGGTATTGGTGCTGATTACACCTTTGCAGATGGGCGTGTTGCTAAAACAGGTACTATCGGAGATGTAGCCTCTACGTCATTTTTCCCTTCTAAAAACCTAGGATGCTATGGAGATGGCGGAGCTATTTTTACGAATAATGACGCATTAGCTCATACCATTAGAGGTATTGTAAATCATGGGATGTACCAGCGATACCATCATGATGTGATCGGTGTTAATTCTAGATTAGATTCCATACAAGCCTCTGTACTAAGAGCCAAACTACCGAATCTAAATGCGTATAATAATGCTAGACGTGCTGCTGCCAGAAAATACAATAAAGCATTTGAAGGCATAGAAACCATCATCACACCAAAAATCACTAAAAACTGTACAGCAACGACGAATACAGTATGTGACAATTGCAATTGCCATGTATTCCATCAATACACTTTACGCATTATTGGTGTAAATAGAGATGCCTTGGTAAAGCACTTACAAGCCCATGATATTCCATGTGGAGTGTACTATCCCATACCTTTACATCGCCAAAAAGCATATGCAGATGCACGCTACAATGAAGCGGACTTCCCTGTAACCAACCAACTAATACAGGAAGTCATTTCGTTACCTATGCATACCGAATTAGACAATGAACAAATCGATTACATTACTCAGACTGTTATTGATTTCGTTACCCAATAATCGATATTTTTTTTCGTACCATTATATAAGTAGCCATCGCTAGTATCGCATGGCTACTTTTCGTAGTACCCCACTTAACCCTCCTATCCCCTATTATGGACTCATTTTGTATCTGTTATAATCTAGCACAACAAACATACCCTGGTATTTCTGTGCTGCCAGAAGCATATATTGTACCTATTATCAATAATGAATTAGGCTATGTAGAGAAACAAGCTACTACTACTACCTTACAGAGCATACAAATACCGTATTTAGATACTCCTCATGAAACGCTATTAAAGATATGCGCTGACATAAAGCCCTCTGTACTTGAGCAGCGTTTTAAACCTGCTAAACAACGAAAAAACAAAGGACTCAAAGAACTATTAGAAGCTCCCGATAGCAAAGAAATTATTACGAAATACATACAAACAAAACTTGCTACATTCTATCAGCTCATCATTGCGAATGGCTATGCTATTACATTCCATGCGCAGCGCAAAGATCCTTTCGAGTTACACCGATTAGCATTGTCTAAAGAGAAGCTACTTCCTATTTTAGAATTTACCAAGACATCCGAGGGAATTGAATATGCTTTTACCCTACAAGATGGAGAGACTACCATTCTGCCACAGAAGGCAAACATTCGTATTCTTCTGAATGATCCTTCTTATATTATACTAGCAGGAGTGATACGACAGATTCAGCACCTGAATGCCAATAAGCTAAAACCCTTCTTCCAAAAAGAAAAAATTACCATTGCTCCCAAGCACATTAAAACCTATCTAGACAAGGTCATTATCCCTGTAATCAAAAATATTGATGTCACTACCCATGGATTTCAGATTGAAACACTGGAAGAAATACAAACTTTTGGGATCGAGATTATAGAAGATTTTATGAAAGGTAGCTTTATTGCCAAAGCTTTTTTCTACTACCAGAATGCACACTTCGAATACCATAGTACTCAGAAAACGAGTACTTCCGTAACTTATGAAGAGAATCAAGAAATTCGCATACAGCAAATTAAAAGAAATAGTGCTGCCGAAACCACAATCATAACACAATTATGCGAACTGGGATTACAACTCACAGATAGCCTATTTTTAACCTATAAAAGCGATGATCCATTAGGGATTTTTGAGTGGCTACAGCAGCATCAATCTGCATTAGCATCTAAGAGGTTTGAAATACGACTGCCTCAATTCGATAAAAAAACAATCAATCTGTCTCCCCATGAGCTCACATTCACTCATCAAAAAACAAATGATTGGTTTGATATCAAAGGGGTGGTAACCATTGGAGAGAAAACCATTCCTTTTGTAGAATTTATGCCGTATATCAAACAACGACGGCGCTTTTTTCCTATTGACGACACTGAGGTATTTATCATCCCCATCGAATGGATGTCTCGTTTTAAACCCCTCACTACGCATGCCCATACTACCAAAGATGGCATACAAGTAGCTAAAAGCAAATATACCATCCTACAAAACATCGTATCTCGTGAAGCACTCGCTATTGAGCAGCCCGCCAAAACGGAATACACAGCTTCTACCACACTAAAAGCGACACTACGCCCCTACCAACAAGAAGGCGTTTCTTGGTTACTACAGCATTATCATAATCAACTCGGCGCTTGCCTAGCAGATGATATGGGACTGGGTAAAACATTGCAAACGATTGCCATACTAGACCATGCTAAACAGCTACTTACCCCAGACCCTTCAGCCACTAAAACAGTACGTCTCGATTTGTTTAGTGATCCTTTAGAAATCCGAACCTACCTCAAAGCACTTGTGATCTTACCTTCTTCACTGATTTTTAACTGGGCACAAGAGCTTATTAAATTTGCACCGCATCTGAATATTGTAAAGTACACAGGAGCCGACCGAAAAAAAACGGCACCATATCTAGAAACCTATGATGTAATCCTAACGACCTATTCTACTGTATCTAGAGATGTAAACATATTAGAGAAAACGACGTTTCATTACCTCATCCTAGACGAAAGTCAACAGATCAAAAACAAGGAATCCAAAGTTTTTAAAGCCATTAACAGCTTACATGCACATCATAAAATATCACTGAGTGGTACTCCTATAGAAAATTCATTAGCAGACCTATGGGCACAGATGGAATTTATAAACCCTGGGATGCTAGGTAGTTTCCATTTTTTTAACGAGTACTTTAAACTCCCTATCGAAAAACATCAAAATCCTGAACGCATCGAAGAACTGAAAACACTCATCGACCCATTCATCCTACGTAGAACTAAAGAACAAGTAGCCAAAGATTTACCTGCATTATCAGAACAGATCATCTATACAGCTATGGAGCCTGCACAAGCTAAGACCTATGAAAAGCTAAAATCTGCTGCTCGCAATGCTTTGTTAGGCCTTGATCCTGCTACTACCGATACACTACGTATCATCAATACGCTAACACAATTACGACAGGTAGCCAATCACCCTGTATTAGCCAACACATCAGATGATAGCACTTCAGGAAAGTTTAACGATGTAACCGCTTACCTAGACACACTCATTAAATCCCAAAAGAAAGTGTTAATTTTCAGTTCTTTTGTTTCCCACCTAGAGCTGTATCAAGATTGGTGTGCTGCACAACACATTCCGTATGTAACTCTTACAGGAAAGGTACCTAGCGAGGAACGCGAAGTCATCGTCAATGAATTTCAATCCAACCCTACAATTCCATTATTTTTTATTTCGCTTAAAGCAGGAGGCGTGGGACTTAATCTTACCAAGGCCTCTTATGTTGTCATTTTAGATCCGTGGTGGAATCCCTTTATCGAAAAACAAGCGATTGCCAGAGCACATAGGATCGGACAGCAACAACGTGTTACCGTATCGCGTTTTATTTCTTTAAACACAATTGAAGAAAAAATCATCAAATTACAACAAAAAAAGAAAGAATTATCGGATAGCTTTATCACTACGGATCGTATTCCTGAGTATATTACAACAGAATTAAACGAATTACTATCTTAAAAAAAAAGAAAGCCAGACCGCAATAATGCGTGTCCGACTTTCCACACTTAAAAATAACTAAATAACCAACTTTCTGTATCTATATGGCTGCTATTTATCCATTGATATATAGGTAGCCTGCTCTGTCTTTTTCTCCGTCTAGTAATAAAACATAATAATAAGTCCCTGTAGGCAATTTGTCTTTTGCAGAAATAGTAGCCCTCCCCTCTGAGGTGCCTGCAAAATTTTGATGCTCGTGATATGCCTTTTGCTGGTATACTAATACACCCCATCTGTTATAGATTAACAATTCATTATCCGGAAACTTCGCTAATCCATCAATTCTAAAGGTATCGTTTAACCCATCTCCATTAGGAGATACTGCTGTAAATATTTCTAAATCGCTATCTAATACTTTAGAAGAGGTGCCAAAGGTAAACGCCTCATATGCATCTGGGATCAATGTAGCTGAAGTAAGCATCCCTTGATCCATTGATCCTGAAACTGATACATTGCCTAAATTCACCCACCGCTGCGAGTCTTTATGCCATCCTACTACGCGTAAGTCTTCTAGGTCACTCACCAAACTAGGGATATTACTATTAGCATCCCATGTAAGTGTTAATTGAGTAGCTTGCCCACCATTTACATCCCAAAATTCGAAAATACTCACTCCAAATAAAGAGGCATCGAACTGCTGCGTATCAAAACGAGTACTGAAATAATTAGGTTGATTAGGGTTTTCGAAAAAATAAGCGGCACTACATGCTGCATGAACATCTAAATTGGCTACGCCTACTGGTCGTAATCTATAATCGTCTCCCACAGGAAATGTAACATCTAGCATACCTGTGGCACTTGCATATCCATCTACATAGCGATCGTCATTAGCTCCTAGATAAGGCGCATCTGCTACATAGGCAAGTGCTACTTCTTTATTCATTCTAGGAGTTACTACTCTACCTGCTACAAATTCCTGAAAATTAGTAACACCTACTGCTACTGATAACGTTAAGTCTTCTACTACTGCTACCGTTACGTCATGTAATTCGAGAGCATTATTTCCAGAAACTGATAAGCTTTCTGAGCTGTAAAAACCTGCTGTTCCTAAGTTATTCGATACTTCGCCATCATTAATCACATCGATATGAAATCCTATCTGACCCTGGGTATGTATGCGTACATTTCCTGTATTACAAAAAGCAGTTTGACTCTGTAAAGATGGCATTACTATTGAGCTGATACAGAAGAAATAATATAAGTTGCGTAGCGTGTGCATTTGGTTCATTTGTTAGTTCGTTGGTGTAAAAATACCTGGAACACTTCACTAAACTACTCGTTTTCAGACAGGATACCATTTCGTGTCGATGAATGGAAAAAAAGCAAAGATGAATGGTAAAACCGTAAATACAAATCGCTGAAATGCGTTTTTTAAACGACGAAATGCATTTTTATTGTTTTTTATTGCTTTAACTGTACGGCTAGCTTTTTTTTGAGCATCAGGCCCAATAATAGTGTAGAAGTGAGTGTTTGCGTTAGGGATAGCAGAGGAAATCCCGCAGCCCGACGCAGGAGGTGCGAGGAATTGGAACGGATAGCCCGACCCTTGTGGTAACGCCCAAAATAAAAATAGCACTTACCGTATAAAAACACCAGTATGATTTATATACCTTGTTTGTGTTTTTATACGGTAAGTGCTGTATGATACTATACGAAAGCGAGATACTATGATTGCGCTACTCCTTCTATGGTAGCAGAGATAGTCGTCGCTGTTTTGTCTATTTTTTTCACTAATCCGCACAATACTTTACCTGGGCCTACTTCTGTAAATGAAGTGGCTCCATCGGCTAGCATTTGCTGTACGCTTTGTGTCCATTTTACGGGTGCTGTGAGTTGAGCGATTAGATTTTTCTTAATCTCCTCAGGTGCTGTTACAGCAGTAGTAGGTACGTTTTGGTAGATCGGACAGCTCGGTGTATGAAACGTCGTAGCTTCGATAGCTGCAGCTAATTCTTCTCTAGCGGGTTCCATTAATGGCGAGTGGAATGCACCTCCCACAGGAAGTACTAATGCTCTACGCGCTCCTTTTTCTTTCATCAGCTCACAGGCTTTTTCGATCGCAGTTACTTCTCCTGAAATCACTAATTGCCCAGGACAATTATAATTTGCTGGGACTACTACTCCATCTATCGTAGCACATGCTTCTGCAACTGCTGCATCTTCTAATCCAAGTACTGCCGCCATGGTAGAGGGCTGTAATTCACAGGCTTTTTGCATGGCTTGTGCACGTTTAGCAACCAACTGCAATGCGTCTTCGAACTGTAATGTACCATTCGCCACTAAGGCCGAAAATTCTCCTAAAGAATGTCCTGCTACCATATCAGGCTGGAAGGTGTCTCCTAATACCTTACTTAGAATTACAGAGTGTAAAAAAATAGCAGGCTGTGTAACGTTGGTTTGTTTCAGTTCATCTTTAGTACCTTCAAACATTATTTTAGTGATGTCAAAGCCTAGTAATTCATTTGCTGTATGGAATAACTCTTTAGCTAAAGCCGCATTTTCATATAGGTCTAACCCCATTCCAGTGAATTGAGCCCCTTGACCTGGAAATACATATGCATTCATGTACTATATCTTTTAGATTTTTTACAAAAGTAAGTATAAAGTTGGTAGCGCGTTTATCTGAAAGCTGATAATTTTTGGATTCTATTACAGCGATTACTTCATACAGTAAGCCTCATCATAACCATTAAAAAGCCGGACCGCTCTGAGTGTGGCGTATCCGACTTTTTCAAAAATAACTAACTAACCAAATCGTTGTACATGCTACTGCACAATGCAGTAGTATGGGCATGTATCTATTCTTTTATATCATATTCCGCATTGGTGGTAGTAGCGGCATATTGTGTTGCTTTCTTTACAATTACAGGCTCTTTGCGTATTGCAGATACTGCTGTGGTTTCGTCTTCAATCGCATTACCTGCGATGGTCACTGCTCCTAGTACATGTACTCCTTTAGCAGCTGTATGATCTTTTATCTCTCCTTTATTAATCACTTGTACATGAAATCCTATCTGAGCATTGGTATGTATTTGTACCGTACCGAAATTTTGAAAAGCTTGCTGTCCGTACACTGTACAAGAGAGTAGTATCAAACAGAGTAACTGATATCGGGCATTGATCATCGTATTCATTTTCTTAAGGGGTATTAGTGATGCGATCTTCAATACATTACTGTTTTTTATGGGGTAGTATACTGAATGAACGTTATAATAGATTGTTGTTGTTTTACACTGTAAAAGTAGTGAAGAACATCCTCTTAGGTCTGATTTTTAGATAATTGGAGTTTTACTGTCGTTTAAATACACATATCTTTCTACCAATGGAAACACGACAACAAAAACACCTTCATCACTGTATCACACCCCATTACACATAGCGCTTTATGATAGAAAGTGCTTGCTGATAGTAAGAAGTTCCAAATAGATTAACATGTACAAGTACGTAGTACAATTGCCATAACGGGAGGGGTGTCTTGCCAATGTATCGGCAATGGTATGATTTCTTGATACACTTCCAAACAGCGATCATCGAACCCACCGAATAATTGCATCATAGCAATATCCATTTCTCAAGGTGCATAACAAACGGCTGGATTTATCATAGCAGGGAAGCTCTTTATTTCCTCTTATAAGTAATATAGCTAAATGCTACTTCATGGCGTTCATCTGCTCCATGCAGCTCTTTATGAGTAATTTCCCAGACTGTAGGATCTATCGATGGAAAAAAAGCATCCCCTTTATACTTAGCATGTACCCGAGTAAGTTCTATACAATCTGCATATTCCATCCCTAAGGTATAAATTTCGCCTCCTCCAATGATAAAAGGTTGCGCATCTTCTTTGGCTACCGCCAGTGCCGCTTCCATAGAATGCACTACAATCGCTCCTTCTGCTTGGTATTCTTGGTTTCGGGTAATCACTACATGTGTTCTTTTGGGCAATAATTTAGGAAAAGACTCAAACGTTTTGCGCCCCATAATGATGTGATGTCCTGTAGTTAATTGTTTGAAGCGCTTAAAATCGTCTGGCAGATGCCATACCAATTCATTGTCTTTGCCTAAGGTATCATTCTCTGCCGCAGCAGCAATCATAGTGATCATAGTGGTAGTGGGTATTACGGAAGTAGTTTTGGGTCTATCTTGGGGTCGGTAGTTGTCGCTGCTGCTTTTTTTTTTAGCAATTCATCGGTAGGATACAACATCGCCACCTCTTCTTCTAAAGCTGCGATTTCCTTTTTTTGTTTGGCGATCAAACGTTCCATCTGGCGATCCGTCCACTCCTTGCCCATAAAAGTAGTAAACAACCATACATTACAGCTATGAATAATCAGCAAGAATGCCCATAACACTACTGCAAATACAAACCAATCAATACCTAACAGGGTAATATCCTTACCCACTCCTAGTACCAGATTTAATAGTATGAGCAACAAGGCGCCTACTACAAAAATCACAAAATGCTGAAATAATCTTTTTTTCTGTACAATGCGCTTTCGTGCATGTTCATATAATGCTTGTTGTGCAGCATCTATCTGCACGGTTTCTTTTTTCTTTGAAAACATTTTTAATAGTACCTTAGTCTTCTACAAAAGTAAAGATACTAGTTTTACACACAAGCCCGCTAGAAGCCATGAAAAAATTAAGAAAAGAATTTCCCGTATTACAGCAATACACCTATCTAAACACTGCTTCCTCGGGCTTATTATACGAGGGATTAACCCAATACCGACAAGCACATGATCAAGAGTTCTTGGCAGGAGGCAGTATATTCAGAACGCAGCAACAAACGTATTTACAATCCGTAAAAACGCGTATCAAAAACTTTTTAAAAGCCCCTACTGCCACTGTAGCACTCACCCCCAACGTCTCTACAGGCTTCAATCATTTGATGAGTGGATTAGACACACGCCAAAAAGTATTATTACTCGATTCGGAATATCCATCGGTTACTATTGCTGCCACCTCTAAACCCTTTGAGGTATGCTACGCTACTGTTAGTGATACATTAGAAGAAAACATACTACAAGCGATCCAGCAACATCAACCTGATATTTTTATGTGCAGCTTGGTACAATATACAGACGGCATGGCTATCGACGTCTCTCTTTTTAGAGAGATCAAAGATCGATACCCGCATCTAATGATCATTGTAGATGGTACGCAATACTGCGGTACTGCCGCTTTTAATTTCGACACCTCTGGGATTGACATTCTGGGAGCAAGTGGATATAAATGGCTATTAGGAGGCTATGGCAATGGTTTTTTGCTATTTGCCGATGATATGCTAGCTGCCACCACTCCAAAAACATTTACAGACAGCGTGCAACATTCTGACTATGAATCCTCGTATACCGACCCTATAGCTAGATATGAATGTGGCCATCTAGACACGCTTAATTTTGGTAGTTTAGGATTTTCTATAGATATGCTCAGTACGATCGGAATCGAACAGATCGAAGCGCACATCCATGATCTAACCACACATGCCAAAGAAGAGCTTACCAAAATGCAATTACTCAGTAAAACAGTCATAGCACGCACAAAACACAGCCCTATTTTCAATATTCGTGGCGACGAGCAATTGTATCAGCAACTGATGGCTAATGACATTATCTCCTCTCTTAAAGGAGACGGAGTAAGAATCAGTTTACACGGCTATAACACGCATGAAGAATTGAGCAAATTATTCGCCACACTACATCGTTATTGTTAATATCTATTTGTTAAATGTTAATTAAATTACTGGTAATCTGACAATTCTCATTTTCAACTTCTAGCTATTTAAAGTAAATTCACCATATCGTACAGTAACCACTAATTAAATTATTATACAAAATTATGGCAATTACAAAGCAATATTTGAAGTCCAAACCTATATGCAAAGTTACTTTTTCTGTAGAAGCCTCAGAAGCTAATAACGTAAGTGTAGCAGGAGAATTTAACGAATGGAATACAGAAGCTACCGTACTTAAAAAACTAAAGAATGGTAGTTTTAAAGGAAGCATCAACCTCCCTAAAGATTCTCAATTCCAGTTTAAATATGTAGTTGATGGGCAGTGGACCAATGAAACAGAAGCAGACGGGTATCAATGGAGTGATTTTGCTTCGGCAGAAAACAGTGTGATCGTCCTATAATCTCACAAAACAGCATAGTCATCTCATAAAAAACCGAGACCACTTATAAGTTGAAATTATAGGCATGAGTCATAATTTCAATTTATGAAGTGGCTTCTACATACCCCCTACTTACATTTAGCAAGCGCTACGATACTATCCATAGGCTCAATGACCTAATTTTAGACACGCACTACGATCTAGAATGTGCATCTCATTGTATAAAATAGTAAGCTATCCTAAAAATCAGGAATTTGTTTGTTATTTATTTGGGCGTTACCACAAGGGTCGGGCTATCCGCTCCAATTCCTCGCACCTCCTGCGTCGGGCTGTGGGATTTCCACTACTATCCCTAACGCAGCATTACATTTTATAGTCGTCGTGACGATTATATCACAAGCTATCTTCTACAAACAGGTAAAAAAATGTATTACGATACCACTTCTACCCCTTTCCAAAAAGCTACATATCCTTTGATTTGTTTTGCCAGATCACTGGTCTCTGGGTAATACCAAGCTGCATCTTTATTCTCCTTACCATCCACCTCTATGGTATAATACGATGCCACACCTTTCCAAGGACAATTGGTATGCGTATTACTTTCTTTAAAAAATGATTTATCGATTGAATTTGGCGGAAAATAATGATTATTCTCAATCACTTTCGTTTCATTGCTCTCTGCAATAACCTGTCCGTTCCATATTGCTTTCATATTCCTTTTAATTTAGTTGTTATTTTTCTTTTTTGAATAGGTAATTCTTGTAGTATGCTTCACTATCTGCAAAGGATGTGGTGACACTAAACCCAGCTTCCTCTGCCAGCCATTTCACCGTATCATCATCATACTTCTGCGAAATTTCTGTATGGATGCTCTCCCATGGTTCGAAGTGTACCTGTAGTGCCAATTGATCAATATCTACCGTCTGTTTTTTTGTACTCACCAAATAACTTTTAGCAGTACCACTTTCTGGATCATATACTTCCCAATGGATAAAGGCATCTACATCAAAATTGCCTCCTAGCTCTTTATTAATTCTAGTCAATACATTTTTATTAAAAGCAGCGGTTACACCTGTAGGATCATTGTAGGCATCTAATACTTTTTGCGGATGTTTTTTTTGATCAAATCCGATAAACACCAAATCCTCTGGGTGCATCACTGCATACAATCGCTGCAGAAACTGCGCTGCTCTAGCGTGCAATAAATTACCGATATTAGACCCCAGAAACAAGATCACTTTCTTGCGATCACTCAGCCCTTGTAATTTATCCAACACCTCGAAATACTCACCTACTTGCCCTTGTACCGCTAATGCAGGAAGTTCTTTTTTGAGCGTACCTACTAAGCCCATGATAGCATTTTCACTAATATCAATTGGGTGATAAGTACAATCCACTTGCTGCGACAATAACTCATGGAGCAACACCTTCGTTTTTTTGCCATCTCCCGCTCCTAACTCTACCAAATCAAACCCTGTGTGATCCGCATCAAAACTGTGTATGATAGCTGTTTTATGAGTTTTAAAAATTGCATCCTCTGCATCGGTTAGGTAATATTCTGGCAATGCCATGATTTGCTGAAACAGTCCATCTCCTACCTCGTCATAAAAAAACTTGGAGGATAAGTATTTAGGAAAAGCTGTTAACCCCTCATGCACTTCTTTGGCAAAGGTATTTACTGCCACTTTCTGATCTTTAGAACTCATGTAACTTTTTTATTTTTTTACTAATCGTATTCCATTGAATTGCCAACGCAGTTGTGGATGAAAGAAATTGCGATACGTTGGTCTCGTATGATTTTTTGGAGTCGCTACAGAACCACCCCTAAGCACTTTTTGATTGACCATAAATTTTCCATTATACTCTCCCAAAGCACCAGCAGCTTTTTGATAATTAGGGTATGGCAGATACGCACTCTCTGTCCATTCCCATCGCGTACCCCACTCAAATTGCGCCTGTGCCACCTCCCATTCAAATTCTGTGGGCAATCGCTCCCCTTTCCATTCTGCAAAAGCAAATGCCTCATAATAGGACACATGCGCTACGGGCGCTTTCATTTCTAATGGTTTCAGCCCTTGTAGCGTATACTGATGATATACACCATCGATCAAATGCCAATATAGCGGAGCTTTGATCCCCTGTTGCTGAATCCAATCCCACGCTTCTGCATGCCATAACAGGCTATTCGCGTATGCTTTATCATTGATAAACGCTACATACTCTTCATTAGTCACCAGTGTATTTGCGATCTTGAATGCATTTAGAAACACCTTGTGTACTCCCAACTCATTGTCATAACAAAAGCCCTCTCCTTGATACCCGATTTCATACATCCCTTCTGGAATATCGATGTAAGCACTTGGGGTTTTCTGTGGTGCAAACGCTATAAAATCATCTGCATACACAGGAAGTAATGGATTGGTTCCTAGAATATATTTGATATCTGTCAGCAACAATTCTTGATGTTGTTGTTCGTGGTGGATTCCTATTTCTGTTAGCTTCATCACTGTCTCATTGGTCGTAGCGGCTAACAGTTCCTTAAGCGCAGCGGTCACATAATTTCTATATGCATAGATTTGATCTACCGTAGGACGTGATAAATTTCCTCTATTCGTACGTACAACTCGCTTCCCCACGCTTTCGTAATAACTATTGAATACGAATGCATACTCTGGATGAAAACGCTTATATCCTTTTTTGTATACATCCAGAATAAATTCTTCAAAAAACCAAGTGGTATGTCCTAAATGCCATTTAGGAGGAGAAACATCAACGATGGGTTGTACTACATAATCTTCGGTTTGTAACGGGGCACACAACTGTTCTGTATGCGCTCTAGTTTCTAAAAAAGAAACAAGTAAAGTATCTGTGATTATCATAAAAAAAGTGTGCTCGTTTTGACGAACACACTCAAAAATAGCTTTTTTTATTACGAACTCTTCTACAGAAGAGTTAATGCATTGTTAAATCCTTATTTCTAACTTTTAGGCTCTCTAAAGGTAATCGGCACCTCATACGCAACTGAAATAGGCTTTTTCCCCCACTTCCCAGGCTTCATTTTAGGAATGCTTCGTACGATACGAATAGCTTCTCGCTGCAAGTAGCGATGCCCGCCTTTTACCTCTATCACCTCTACTTTTCCTTTATTATTTACAATAAACTCTACAGTAACAGTTCCAGACAGTCGTTCTGTAATGGCTTCTTCTGGATATCTATAGGTTCGGATAATATGACTTCTTAATTTATTCCCAAAGCATCTAGAAGGCGTTTGTCTGGAATCTGCACACCCAGGCCAAATAGGTGTGATCCCTTTTTCATTCGCATTTTGTTCTGATAAGATAATATCTTGTGCAAATGCAGTAGATACACTAATCAAAAACAGCATTAGTAGTAATTTTTTCATAATTATCAGTTTAAATTTGGGGAGGTTAAACTGCAACAGCACCCTTGATATGTGGATGCGGATCATAGTCTTCCAATACGAAATCATCAAAAACAAAGCCAAAAATATCTTTTACAGCTGGATTGATCTTAATCGTAGGTAATTTTTTGGGAGTTCTAGATAATTGTAACTTCAATTGTTCCAAGTGGTTATTGTAAATATGAGCATCGCCAAAGGTATGAATAAACTCTCCAGGAGCATACCCACATACTTGAGCCATCATCATCGTAAACAACGCATAAGATGCGATATTAAAAGGAACTCCTAAAAAGATGTCTGCGCTTCTTTGGTACAACTGACAAGACAATTTCCCATCTGCTACATAAAACTGAAAGAAAGCATGACAGGGAGGCAAGGCTGCTTTTCCATTGGCTACATTATCCGAAAACGATTTAGTAGTATCTGGAAGAACACTTGGATTCCATGCAGAAACTAACATTCTCCTACTATTAGGATTGTTCTTTAATGTAGTTACAATATCGGCGATTTGATCGATCTCATCCCCGTTCCAATTGCGCCACTGGTATCCGTATACAGGCCCTAAATCTCCATTAGCATCTGCCCACTCATTCCAGATACGCACCCCGTTCTCTTGCAAGTACTGTATGTTAGTATCTCCTTTTAAAAACCACAATAACTCGTGAACAATAGATTTCAGGTGTAATTTCTTAGTAGTGACCATCGGAAAACCTTCACTAAGATCAAACCTCATCTGATATCCAAATACGCTTTTTGTCCCAGTACCTGTACGGTCTCCTTTTTCATTTCCATTCTCCAATACATGCCGAACCAAGTCAAGATATTGCTTCATTTGTAATTATTTCTTTTTTCTATCATGAAGTTCCCTAAACTTTAAACCATCCACTATAAAACGATTTTTTCACACCCAAGTTTTATAATTTTTTGAGTTCTGATAGCGCTTCTATGCAGCAATAAAATGCTGTACATGATCAGAAATTCTTCGTTTATCACAGAGATTAAAAAGTCTAAGCCGCTTCTTTGTTAAATTAATGTAAATTCAGTTCAAATATATCAAAAAATAAGGTTTTAAATGCATTTTAACTATCATATTCTTAAAAACACATTCAAAAAACCAAATTCTTTACAAACCTCCTTAACGCTACTATCCTATGATCATTCCTGCGATAGTAGCGGATAATAACGAGGCCAGTGTACCTCCTAACAATGCTTTGAGTCCAAATTCAGACAATACTTTTCGTTGTTTTGGTGCTAATGAACCTATACCGCCTATCTGGATTCCGATAGACGCAAAATTCGCAAAACCACACAGCATATAAGTAGCCATGATTACTGATTTATTATAAGTAAAATGCAACGCGCTCGCTGGATCTTTTAGTTGCGCTAATTGTATATACCCCACAAATTCACTGGCCGCTAATTTAATTCCCAAAAGTTGCCCCATCAGCATTACGTCCTCTTTAGCAACTCCTATTAACCACATCAAAGGAGCAAATAACGTACCTAAGATAGCTTCTATCGAAAAAGCCTTATAAGGAGTATGCGCTGCGATAAAGGCATTAAATGTAGTAGCCTCCCCTATCCATTGCAGCATTCCATTGAGCATCGCTATTAGCGCTACAAACACCAATAACATAGCTCCTACATTAGCGGCTAATTTTAGGCCTTCTGTAGTTCCGTTAGAAATTGCATCCAGTACATTAGATCCTATCTTATCTTGCGTAACTTCTATAGAGGTATCGATTTCTTCTACTTGTGGAAATAGCATTTTAGAAATAACAATAGCACCTGGTGCTGCCATTACTGATGCAGCCAACAAATGACGCGCAAACTCTAAACGCAGCTCCTCATCATTACCACCTAAAAAACCAATATACGCTGCTAGCACACCTCCTGCTACAGTAGCCATACCTCCTACCATGACTAATAAGATCTCTGAGCGCGTCATGCGCTCCAAATACGCCTTAATCATCAGAGGCGCCTCTGTCTGCCCTAAAAATATATTACCTGCTACACTTAAACTTTCTGCACCAGAAATACCCATCAGTTTCGTAAGCACCCATGCCATTCCCTTAACCACTACTTGTATGATCCCAAAATAAAACAAAATAGAAGTAAGCGCAGAAAAGAAAATAATGGTCGGTAATACCTGAAACAAAAAGATAAATCCATAACTATCTACATCCATCATCCCTCCTAACAAGAAAGTACTCCCTGCTTGTGTATACAATAGTATCTCATTAAAGATTTTGCCTACGAAATTAAAAAGCTTTTGTATCAGCGGTACTTTTAGCACACCAAAGGCCAAGAGCAATTGCCCTAACAGGCCTATACCTACTGTTTTCCAACTGATTGCTTTTCGATTACTACTAAATAAAAACGCGATTAATAGCAATGCTAACATCCCCAATGCACCTCTAAAAAACCCTTGTAAAGAAAAGCCTTGATTCGGCACAAGGCGATTTGCAGTCTCTGTTGTTATTGAACTAGCCTCTGTAGCCTGCTTAAAACTGTATCTAATTTTATTTTTGGCAATGGTAAGTGTAGAATCTGACAGTGCTTGTATCTTATACCGATGGATGACCTCTGTAGTATCATCTGGAAAAAACAAGAGTACTTTGTTTTGCAACACATAATCCCCTTTTGCTACCGCACCCTGTAATGAGTACGACATGGTTCCATCTGCTACTGCTAGAAAATCATCTTTTGTGTTTATTGTAGCAGCTATCGAGTCGCCTTCTACAGCACTCAGCATCCATTTTTTCTCAATAGATTGTGAAAACACAACAGCAGACCATACCAGAAATACCCAAAAAAACAGGAAATCTTTTTTCATAAAAAACTAAATAAATGTACTGGAAAAACGCGAGGAAACTCGCGCTATTGCACGCTATACGCGTTTCGAAATTTCATCTCTTATTCTCGCAGCCAGTTCGTAATCTTCACTAGCTACAGCCTGCTCTAACATTCTATTTAGCTCATCGGTAGGCAACTCCTGATAATTCACCTCTTTTTTCACCACTTCTACTTCATCAGAAACTAGCTCATCTACTAATAAGCTTTCTTTTTCTCCAGCGCCAGCACTATCTTTTCTCGGGTTTACCTTTAAATAAATTCCTGCCTGATCTAATATGTTCTTGTACGTAAAAATAGGCGCTTGAAAACGAAGCGCTAATGCTATTGCATCGCTTGTTCTAGCATCTATAATCTCTTCTATTTTATCACGCTCACAGATAATGCTCGAATAAAAAACACCATCTACTAACTTATGGATAATTACTTGCTTTACGATTACATCGAATCTATCTGCAAAATTTTTAAACAGATCGTGCGTTAAAGGTCTAGGTGGTTTTATTTCTTTTTCCAGAGCAATAGCAATAGATTGTGCTTCGAAAGCACCAATAACTATTGGCAATTTACGTTCTCCATCTAGCTCACTTAGAATAAGAGCGTAGGCACCATTCTGGGTTTGACTATAAGAAATTCCTTTTATGTTCAGACGAACTAAACTCATAATATTATATCAATAAAAAAAGGGCTGTTTGAACAAATGGACTTATACATACGTTCAAATAGCCCTTCGGTGGCACAATTTATGAAAATTATGCGTTATTCGCCTTAAATTCCTTTAATTTTTCGATCAGTTGTGGCAATACTTCAAAGGCATCTCCTACAATTCCGTAGTCTGCTGCTTTAAAAAACGGAGCTTCTGGATCACTGTTAATCACCACTTTTACCTTACTAGCGTTGATCCCTGCTAAGTGCTGAATAGCTCCTGAAATTCCTACCGCTATATATAAATTAGATGCTACTGGTTTCCCCGTCTGACCTACGTGTTCTCCATGAGGTCTCCACCCCATATCACTTACTGGCTTCGAGCATGCTGTAGCCGCCCCTAGCACATCTGCTAATTCTTCTATCATTCCCCAGTTCTCAGGCCCTTTTAATCCACGTCCTCCAGAAACTACTACTTCTGCATCTGCTATAGATACTTTATCTGTCGCTTTTTCTACCGAAGCAATGGTCACTGAAAAGTCTGCGTCTGTAAGCGATGGCTCAAATGGTGTAACTGCTGCTGCACCTTCCGCTTCTTTTAATCCAAAAGCATTACTAGACAGTCCAATCAATTTTACATCTGTGTCAATTTCTGTAATTGCAAATGCTTTATTCGTAAATGCTGTTCTTTTTACCGCAAATGGCGCAGTACTTTCTGGCAATGCTACTACATTAGATGCATATCCTGCATTAAGTGTTACTGCCAAAATCCCTGCTAAGAATTTACTATCTGCACTAGAACCCACTACTACTATTTTTGCATCCTCTTGTGCCGCAGCTTGCTGTATCGCACTAGCATACGCTTTGGCACTAAAAGCTGTCAATTGATCATCCTTAATCGCCATCACTTTATCTACTCCATAAGCACCTAACTCACTAGGATCATCTGCATTGATACTTACTGCTGTCACAGAAGTACCCATCATAGCAGCCACTTCTTTTGCATAAGAAGCTACTTCGAAAGCTGCTTTTTTAAACTTGCCGCCTTCACTTTCTGTATATATTAATACTGACATAATTCTTTTTCTTTTTTTACCTGTCGCTATTACCCAAACAGATATGTGTTATTTTTTTTTAATGCCTTAGATTGCTTTTGCTTCGTTATGCAATAGCGTTACTAATTCCCCTACATTATCAGCAGACACTAGTGTTACTTCTCCTTTTGGTGCTGGTTTTTCGAACTTAACCGATTTAGCCGCCGCACCAGAAGCCTCTGCTGCTACCACATTTAATGGTTTCTTTCTAGCCATCATAATCCCTCTCATATTAGGGATCCTCAGATCACTTTCCTCCACTAATCCTTTCTGTCCACCAATAACTAGTGGTAATTGTGTAGTAGAAACCTCTTTTCCTCCGTCTATCTCTCTAGTAGCCGTAGCTGTAGTACCCTCTATTTCTAGTCCGATACAGGTATTTACAAAATTAGCATCAATTAGAGTTGCTAACATACCTGGCACCATTCCGCCATTATAATCAATAGATTCTCGACCTGCAATAATTACATCATACCCTCCATCTTTAGCCACTTTAGCCAATTGCTTCGCGACAAAGAATCCATCAGTCGCTACTGCATCTACTCTAATCGCATTATCTGCTCCGATGGCTAATGCTTTTCGTAATGTTGGCTCTGTCTCTGCCCCACCAACATTTACCACATCTACAGTTGCGCCCTGTTTTTCTTTAAACCACATAGCGCGTGTCAGTCCAAACTCATCATTAGGATTGATCACGAACTGTACGCCATTGGTGTCAAACTTTGTATCTCCTTCTGTAAAGTTAATTTTAGAAGTAGTATCCGGCACATGGCTAATACAAACTAATATCTTCATTTTATATAGGTGTTTTTTGAGAATTTAACAATAAAAGCTAATGTACAAATAAAAAGTCTAATTTACTATGCGTGCATAGTAAATTTTTTAATATTCAATGATTACTAAAGGGTTTTAATTGCTACTTTTGCCTTCTGTATAGCACAAAAATAATTATTTATCAATGAAAACAATACAATTCAGAGAAGCAATTTGCGAGGCAATGAGCGAAGAAATGCGCCGTGACGAGTCTATTTATCTAATGGGTGAAGAAGTGGCTGAATATAATGGAGCATATAAAGCGAGTAAAGGAATGCTAGATGAGTTTGGTCCAGATCGTGTAATAGACACTCCGATCTCTGAATTAGGTTTTGCTGGTATTGGTGTAGGTAGCGCTATGAATGGAAACCGTCCTATCATAGAGTTTATGACCTTTAACTTCTCATTAGTAGGTATCGACCAGATCATTAATAATGCTGCTAAGATGCGTCAGATGAGTGGTGGACAATTTAATATCCCTATCGTATTTAGAGGCCCTACAGCTTCTGCTGGGCAATTAGGTGCTACGCACTCTCAGGCTTTTGAAAACTGGTTTGCAAACACTCCTGGTCTAAAGGTAGTTATTCCATCGAACCCAAAAGACGCAAAGGGATTATTAAAATCTGCAATCCGTGATAATGACCCTGTGATCTTTATGGAAAGTGAGCAGATGTATGGAGATAAGGGTGAAGTACCTGAAGGAGAATATACAATTCCACTAGGTGTAGCAGAGATTAAAAGAGAGGGAACAGATGTAACTATTGTTTCTTTTGGAAAAATCATCAAAGATGCTTACAAAGCTGCTGATACACTAGCTAAGGAAAATATTTCTTGTGAAATCATAGATTTAAGAACTGTACGTCCATTAGATCTAGAGGCTATCTTTACTTCTGTAAAGAAAACAAATAGACTTGTAATCTTAGAAGAGGCTTGGCCATTAGCCAATATCGCTTCTGAAATCACATATCAAGTACAATCTAACATCTTTGATTACTTAGATGCACCGATAGTAAAAATTAACACAGCAGACACTCCAACACCATATTCTCCTGTATTATTAGAGCAATGGTTACCAAATAGTGAAGATGTTGTTAAAGCTGTCAAAAAAGTAATGTATAAATAAAGACATACCCCCTCTAGTTAAATATATTTCGATATTTTAGCCATCGTTTTTTGGGGTAGGTTTTTAACAACAATGTTCTAAGATACCTCACACACATTTTATAAAAAACAGATGAAGTATTGGATTCTTGGGGTTTTATGCATAATTGGAAGCATTGCTAGTATAGCACAAACGAAAGTTAGTGGTGAGGTTTTAGATAATTATAATCAACCGATACCTTTTGCTAATATTGTGTTTTCCAATTCTACAATAGGTACTATTACCGATGAAAATGGTCGATTCTATATGGAATCAGATCAGAATCATGAACGTATCAAAATATCTTTTATTGGTTTTACTTCTAAAACCATCACTTTAAAGCAGCGTACTTCTTATAAGATGAAAATCATCTTAGAAGAAGAGGCTGCTTCTTTAGATGAAGTCGTGATCTACAAAGGAAAGACTTCTAAAAAAAATAATCCTGCCGTAGATATCCTGAAAAAAATATGGGAATTCAGACGCGAAAATGGGGTTAAAAAATTCAAACAATACAACTACGATAAATACGAGAAATTAGAATTTGATCTAAATACTATCGACAGTGCTTTGGTGAACAGTCGTATTTTTAAAGGAATGGAGTTTATCTTTGATGATATAGACACTTCTCGCATCACAGGTAAAACATACCTTCCTATTTTCTTAAATGAAGCGATCTCTAAAGTCTATGGAGATAATGAGCTAAACGAAATTAAGGAAGTATTAAAAGGAAACAAGAATGCTGGTTTTAGTGACAATCAGACGTTGATCGCTTTTGTTAAAGATCTGTACTCTGATTACGATATTTATGACAATTATCTTAAATTCTTTGACAAAAGTTTTACCAGCCCGCTCTCTCGTACTGGTGTCAGCGTTTATAACTATGTACTGACGGATAGTGCTTATATAGATAACAAATGGTGTTATAACATCATCTACTATCCGAGACGTAAAAACGAACTGACTTTTAAGGGTGATTTTTGGGTAAACGATACTACTTGGGCAATTAAAGAAATCAACCTCGAAGTAACTAAAAGTGCCAATATCAACTGGGTTAAGGATTTGTACATAGAACAGGAATTCGACGTACTGAATGATTCAATTTTCCTGATCACCAAAGATTATTTCCAATCCGATTTCTCATTTAATAAGAAAGAAAAATCAAGAGGGGTTTATGGAAAACGAACCACATTGTACGACAATTATAAGTTCGACCAACCAAAGGGAAGAAAATTCTATCAAACACAGGTAGACCCTTATGATCAAGACATCTATAATCGCGAAGATGCATTCTGGACCAATGCTCGTATGGAACAATTAAATAAAGACGAACAAAAAGTATACACACTACTAGACACCCTAAAAACAGTAAAAGCCTTTAAACGATTGTACAATGTAGGTACCGTTCTAGCTACAGGGTATGTAGAATTCAATGGCTGGGACTTCGGACCTTTATTTTCTACCGTAGGGTTTAATTCTATAGAAGGGGTACGATTACGTGCTGGCGGTAGAACTTACTTCTCTGCCAATGACAGATGGCGAATCGAAGGATATGGTGCGTACGGCTTTAAAGATCAAAAATTCAAATACGGTATTTCTGGAAAATACCTAGTAGATAGAAAATCGAGACTGATTGTATCTGCTGGTAATAGAAGAGATGTCGAGCAGCTCGGTGCTAGCCTAACCAATACCAATGATGTAGAAGGTAGAAGCTTAGCTTCTTCTTCTATTGTTTCTACAGGAGATAACACTAGACTGACTTCTATTAATCTATCGGCTTTTTCGATGCAGATAGAGCCTAGAAAAAACTTTACGATAGGAATTACAGGCTCTTTTAGGTCTCTAAAGCCTGCAGATCGTAATTTGTTTAGTTTAGATTTTATAGACCCTGATACAGGGGAACAAAAATCAAGTATTAACCAAGCCGAAATTGCAACTACGCTATCCTATTACCCTGGTAGAAAAACAACGGGATATGGTGTCGATAGAATTACGGTCAATGATGGTGATTTTGCACAGCTATTCCTCAATTACTCGCTTGGCTTAGACCATATGCTGAATAGCGATTTTGAATATCAGAAGCTTCAATTTTTCTATCGTCAGCCATGGAACATCGGAGGTTTTGGTGTATTAAATAGTTCTATAGAATTAGGAAAAACCTTTGGCGATGTACCCCTTGGCTTACTAAGCGTGGTACCAGGTAATCAAACGTATTTATCAATCCAGAATACATTTCCATTACTTAATTTCTATGAGTTTGTAACCGACACCTATGCTGCGGTGCATATAGAACATAATTTTAATGGTCGGATTTTTTCTAGAATTCCATTCCTTAGAAAACTGAACTTACGCGAACTGGTAGGTATCCGTGGAGTGTGGGGAGAATTATCAGAAGAAAATCTATTGCTTAGCGCTCCTTCAAACGAACTACTGGTCGCTCCAGATGACGAACCTTATTGGGAATACAGTCTGGGAGTAGGTAATATTTTTAAAATTTTTAGGATCGATTTCCATTTTAGAGGAAATTACTTTGACAATCCAGATGCACGAACTTTTGGAGTTACAGGTTCTTTTGGGTTCTTTTTCTAAGCGTATACTACTTCTGCTGGTATACTTTTATAGCCTTTGTGGCATCCTTATTTTTTAATTGCGTTAGGGATAGCAGTGGAAATCCCACAGCCCGACGATAGGAGGTGCGAGGAATTGGAACGGATAGCCCGACCCTTGGGGAACGCCCTCATACAACCAGATATAAGTGTAAACTACCCTACTATTGGTCTTTATTCCTATGTTTTGATGTAAAATTAACTTTAAACTTTCGCACATTACAAATTATTTTAGCCTATAAATTTCATCTAAACCCTTGTAATACCTATATTTGCCGCCATTAAAATAGATACAAAAAAATATGAGCGCAGCAACTCGCGAAACTTTCGATGTTCTTATCGAAATTCCAAAGGGAAGTCGTAACAAATACGAATACGACTTTGATATAAAGAAAGTTAGATACGATCGTATGATCTTTTCTTCCATGATGTACCCTGCTGATTATGGTTTTATTCCAGAAACATTGGCATTAGACGGTGATCCATTGGATGTACTAGTATTAGTAACAGAACCTACTTTTCCTGGTTGTGTAATGGAAGTAAAACCTATTGGTGTTTTCCATATGACAGACGAAAAAGGGCCTGACGAAAAAATCATATGTGTGCCTGTTGCTGATCCTATTGCTGGAAGACTTGCTGACCTAAAAGAACTGAACCCACACCTGATCAAGGAAATCGAACATTTCTTCCAAGTATATAAAGATCTAGAGGAGAAAAAAGTTGATGTTGGCGGATGGGGTAACATCGATGAAGCAAAAGAAATCATCAAAGCGTGTGTAAAGCGTTTTGAAGAATTAGAAGATAAACCTGCAGGATTATTTAGCATTTACTAAATAATACCTACAGACTTTACAAAAAGCGTATAATTTATCTAAAAATTATACGCTTTTTGTATTTAGTTGATTTTCATTATTTTTAGGAAACTAATCATCTAAAAATATACTTAATGGAATCAACTATGATCTTTATGCCAATGCTATTGGCTGTACTGGGGCTTATCTACATGCTCATCAAGAAATCTTGGGTTATGAAACAAGATGCGGGTGATGGCAAAATGAAAGAAATATCAGATCACATCTACGAAGGAGCTTTGGCCTTTCTAAAAGCAGAATACAAACTACTAGCAGTATTCGTTATGATAGTCAGCGTCCTTTTATTTATCGTTTCACTCATTGTAGAGACGACACATTGGTTGATTGTCATCGCTTTTATATTTGGTGCTATTTTTTCTGCGTTTGCAGGTAATATAGGAATGAAAATCGCTACCAAAACCAATGTAAGAACTACACAAGCCGCTACCACTAGCCTACCCAAGGCACTTAAAATATCATTTGGTGGAGGTACGGTGATGGGACTAGGCGTTGCCGGACTGGCTGTACTAGGGCTGACCGCTTTCTTTATCATCTTCTACCATACGTTTATGGACGGACAATGGAGTTCTACTTATCAAATGACCATTGTACTAGAAACACTGGCTGGTTTCTCGCTAGGAGCAGAATCTATTGCGCTATTTGCACGTGTAGGAGGAGGTATCTATACCAAAGCGGCGGATGTTGGTGCCGATCTAGTGGGCAAGGTAGAAGCAGGCATCCCAGAAGATGATCCACGGAATCCTGCTACCATAGCAGATAATGTGGGAGACAATGTAGGAGATGTAGCAGGTATGGGAGCCGATTTATTTGGCTCGTATGTCGCTACAGTACTCGCTGCTATGGTATTGGGTAATTATGTGATTAAAGATATGGGCGGAAGCATAGCCGATAATTTTGGAGGTATCGGTACGATACTCCTACCTATAGCTATTGCTGGTGTAGGTATCATCATTTCGATTATCGGTACACTATTAGTGAGTATTAAGAATAATGCTGCCAAAGAAGCACAGGTAATGGGCGCACTAAACATTGGCAACTGGACTGCTATTATACTAGTAGCCATTAGTTGTTTTGCACTCTGCAAATGGATGCTGCCTGCTACGATGCAAATGGAGTTTTTTGGCGAAGGACTGATCAATATCTCTTCTATGCGGGTATTTTATGCCACCCTTGTCGGACTGATCGTAGGAGCGGTGATCTCTTCGGTCACGGAATATTATACTGGACTCGGCAAAGCGCCTATCCTAAAAATTGTACAACAATCTAGTACGGGCGCTGGTACCAATATCATTGCAGGATTGGCTACAGGAATGATTTCTACTTTTCCCTCGGTATTATTATTTGCAGGGGCTATCTGGGCATCCTATGCATTTGCAGGTTTTTACGGAGTAGCCTTAGCGGCCTCTGCTATGATGGCTACCACAGCTATGCAACTCGCTATTGATGCCTTTGGACCTATCGCAGACAATGCGGGTGGTATCGCAGAAATGAGTGAGCAAGCACCTATCGTACGCGAACGTACGGATATTTTAGATTCTGTAGGGAATACGACCGCAGCTACAGGAAAGGGGTTTGCCATTGCTTCTGCCGCACTTACCTCCCTCGCATTATTTGCCGCATATGTAACGTTTACGGGGATTGATGGAATTAATATTTTCAAAGCGCCTGTATTGGCCATGCTGTTTGTCGGTGGGATGATCCCTGTTGTATTTTCTGCCTTGGCTATGAATGCTGTGGGAAAAGCTGCTATGGAAATGGTACAAGAGGTACGCAGACAATTTAGAGAAATCCCAGGGATCATGGAAGGGACTGCTAAACCTGAATACGACAAATGCGTCGCTATTTCTACCAAAGCATCTTTAAAAGAAATGCTGTCTCCAGGATTACTGACCATTGGGTTTCCTATTTTGATCGCTTTTATTCCACTATTGTTTGGTATGGATAAAATCGCAATTGCAGAAATGCTCGGTGGGTATATGGCTGGAGTAACAGTCAGCGGAGTGCTATGGGCCATTTTTCAGAACAATGCTGGAGGCGCATGGGACAATGCCAAAAAATCTTTTGAAGCAGGTGTAGAAATCAATGGCACTATGACCTATAAAGGATCAGATGCGCATAAAGCAGCAGTCACAGGAGATACCGTCGGAGATCCTTTTAAAGATACTTCGGGCCCCTCTATGAATATCCTGATCAAACTTACCTGTCTGATCGGCTTAGTCATTGCTCCCATCTTAGGCGAACATCCTACAGAAACAGCTGTTACTGAGCAAGAATCGAGCACTATCGAAACCATTGCTCCTACTCCAAAACCCTCAGAAACTACAGCAATCACTACCGTACTTAAGAAGCAATCATAAAATTTAACAACGCTTAGAAATCATAAAACTCCACTATTTAGTGGAGTTTTATATATTTATAGGCAGTTATTGCGCTATAGCGCATAAGAATAATGAGACGTTTATCGCTATGTTTAGAAAGAAAGCATTACGTATTAACACCTACCTAGGATATGGCACTACCCACCGATTTCGTGCGATGGGCAGAGCCTTAGAGGCTGAAAACATTAATTTTGAAGGACGTACAAGTACCCTCAAAACCGTACGTAATATCTACAGACAGTTAGAAAGTGATGAATTACCGCATACTGCCATTGCTATCCAAACAGACACAGCACAGCAGTATACAGTGACTACAGATGCAGAAGGGTATTATCAATTAGAGCAACGAACTGATCAGGCACTGATACCTAACCACGACCACTGGTTTTCGTATACTGTAGGGTATAAAGACCTACACAAGCAACCTATATTGCATCAAAACTGTTTTGAGGCTGCCATGCTCATCCCACCTCCTAATGCTAGTTATGGTATTATTAGTGATATTGATGACACCATCCTACATACAGGTGTTGCTTCTTTATTTAAGTGGAAAGTAATTGCCAATACTGTATTTAAGAATTTCGATAAGCGGATCGCATTAGAAGGCACTGCTGATTTGTATAAAAAACTACAAGTAGGCACGCATCCACAGCCCACGAATCCTATTTTTTATATTAGTAATAGCCCGTGGAATTTATACGATTACCTGACTGCTTTTCTAAAAAAGAATGAATTCCCCAAAGGCCCTATCCTCTTACGAGATTTTAGAATTCCCTTTGACAAAACTCCAAAACCCAAAACTCCTCATAAAATAGCTGAAATCAATACGCTTTTAGAAGTCTATCCACAATTACCCTTTATTCTTATTGGTGATAGTGCCGAAAAAGATGCGGACATCTACATAGAAGCTGCTCGTAAATACCCTGGGCGTATTTTAGCGATATACTTGCGCTGTGTACAACACAAACGAAAAGAACGCAGGATCCAAGCCTTGATCCGACAGCACGCAGACCTGCCCATATTATTGGTCAATTCCGCACAAGAAGCGACCATCCATGCCCGTGAACAAGGATTTATTTTGTAGTATTTTTAAGGTTTCTCACCTCTTGAGTCAGCGATACCATAGCATCTTGTAATTGTTTTAAACTCGTCGAATCTGAATATGCATCGATATTAAAACTCAATTTGCTATTCACCTCCCATAATTCTACCACCTGATGTGCCTGTATGGAATAAGGCAAGTATTCAGTATTCAGCGATACCAATGTTAGGGCAGTACCATTCTCATTTTTACGTATTTTTTTTACCACTACACTATCATGTAATACCACTACATAGATGGCATTACTACTCAATTCCGATAGATTGGCCACTGCCTTACCGATCACCCATTCTTTGGGTTCTAACACAGGCAGCATGCTATCCCCTTCTACTTGGAATCCTCTATAAGTCGCATTTCTATATTCTGGTAATGGGATGTCGAATGCCGGAAGTTGCTGATACCAATCTACATCTTGGATATTATGCGGGTATCCTGCGGCTGCCTTGATATTCACCAGCACCATATTTTCAGTATCCTGTGCATCGACCGTTACCACTTTTGGCAATACATCACCCGTATGTAATTGCAATGTTTGCTGCTCACTCTCTCCGAATAGCCATAACGGATTGACCTCAAATTTTTGCAATAACTTAGCCACTACTTTCCCCGATATCTTAGTCTTACCACGTTCTATATCTGCTGTAGATTTTTTAATCTCCAATGCCTTTGCAAACTCAGTCTGTGTCAGGTGATGTGCTTCTCTGATTTGCTTAAAACGTTGAATTGTTTGGGCTGTCATTTCATCCATGCGTGTAGGCTTATAACTATGTTTTATGATTTGGTATTACGTATCCTGCTATTTTGGGCGTTACCCACAAGGGGTCGGGCTATCCGCTACAATTCCTCGCACCTCCTATCGTCGGGCTGTGGGATTTTCACTCCTATCCCTAACGCGGCATACTGCTAAAGAACTAGGATATTTTCTTAACAAAGATAGTATTTTTAGGAATATTTCCAATTTTAACACTTTTAAATTTTTGTGTTATTGGAAATATTCCATAATTTTGGAAAGTTTACAAACCAACCCTTTTAATTATGATAGCGACTATTGGCATTCATCAACCCAAACCCGAAAAAGTAATTCGATATGCTTTGAATAATTCCATTTCTGTAAAAGAAACGCTGGAACAGCAACTCATTGCCAAAGGATATCACTTCCTGACGCATCACCGTATTGGGAATTACACATTTGATTTCTTTTGTCCGCATCTAAAAATTGCGATCGAAGTAGATAGCTATGCGCATGAATTCTCAGATATTTACAATCTAGATGCGCCTAAAAAATTACACATACACTCTTTGGGCATCACTGTATTACGCTATACAGATCATCAAATCCTAGTAGATGTAGAAGAAATTTTTAGAGCCCTAAAATATCATGGCAAGCCTGCTACATCCGCTACCTATGTCGTTTGATCGTATTAAAGAAAAACTAGCCATCCTCGCAGATGCTGCCAAGTATGATGTATCCTGTTCCAGTAGTGGAAATAAGAGAAGTAATACTGGCAAGGGCATTGGCAATACTACAGCCATGGGTATCTGTCATAGCTATACCGAAGATGGACGCTGTGTTTCTTTACTCAAAATCTTATTGACCAATCATTGTATCTACGATTGTGCCTACTGCGTTACTCGAAAGAGCAATGACATACAGCGAGCCGCCTTTAAAGTAGAAGAAGTCGTACGACTGACTATTAATTTTTATCGCAGGAATTATATAGAAGGGTTATTTCTTAGTTCGGGTATCTTTAAAAATGCAGACTATACCATGGAACGCCTGATCGCTGTAGCCAAAAAACTACGCCTAGAAGAAAATTTTAACGGCTATATCCATCTAAAATCCATTCCTGGCGCCAGTGACGAATTAATGAGAGAAGCAGGACTATATGCAGATCGACTGAGCGTAAATATAGAAATCCCTACCGTTTCTGGCTTACAATTATTGGCTCCAGATAAAAAGCATGAAGATTTTATAAAACCCATGCGCAAGGTGCATCAGGAAATCGTACAATATAAATCGGAGCGCAAACTGATCAAAAGCACTCCCAAATATGCTCCTGCTGGACAAAGTACCCAAATGATTATAGGAGCTACAGGAGAAAGTGATCGAGATATCCTGTACTCTGCCTCCTATTACTATAAAAAATTCGGTATGCGCAGAGTCTACTATTCTGGCTATATTCCTATTACCACAGATCATCGATTACCCGCCATCGGAAGTGAAGTACCTATTCTACGAGAAAATAGATTGTACCAAACGGATTGGTTGCTGCGTTTTTATGGATTCTCTGTACAAGAAATCTTTAACGCCTCACACCTAAACCTCGACCTAGACATCGATCCCAAACTCGGATGGGCATTGCGTAATATGCATGAATTTCCGATAGATATCAATAGCGCCGATAAACGTATGCTCGCCAGAGTACCTGGTATAGGCATGCAGTCTGTACATAAAATCATCCAAGCCCGAAAATTTAGACGATTGGATTGGTCACACCTAAAAGCCATAGGTATCGCGCTGAATAGAGCGCAATATTTCATCATATGTAATTCCAAAGACTTTTATAAACAAGACCTTACACCGATCACGATTAAAAATAGAATTCTCCAAAAAGCAAACAGCAAATATGCTAAACACTTTAACCAACAACTTAGTTTATTTACATAACCTCTAGCGATGACACACACACTTTTGGTTTATGACGGTAGTTTTGATGGTTTTCTATGTGCTGTGTTTATGGTCTATGAACAAAAAATGAATGCTCCAAGTATTCAGAAACAACAAGATTTCCACCAACAATTATTTGCTACTACAGAAACCGTAATTACCGAAACGCATAAAGCGCAAAGAGTTTGGGAAGGTATTCGTTCTAAAACCTCACGAGCTGAACTCCGTACGTTGTTTAGGAGTTTTCTGAGTGAGATCAAAGGAATTGAAAACACACTCCTCTATTATATACAAACTGTACTACGCCCTAAACATACGATCACTGGTATTGATTACAGCCATACGCATACCTTACGGATGCATCAAATCGCTAAAATGGTAAGCCGCGAAAAACATAGAATGGAAGCCTTTGTTCGTTTTCAACGTACCAAAGATGGCATCTATGCAGCTACCATAACTCCAGATTTTAATGTATTGCCATTAATTATAGGACATTTTAAAGATCGCTATGCCGATCAAAAATGGATGATTTACGATCTAAAAAGAGACTATGGGATCTATTATGATCTCGATACTGTAAGCACCATAACCATCCCAGATTTTACTCAGATTATGCCTAGCAGCTATGCAACACAAGAAACTGATTTCCAAAAGTTATGGAGTACATATTATCAACATGTAAACATCAGTGAGCGGAAAAATAAACGTTTACATATGCAACATATCCCTAAAAGATATTGGAAATACTTGACAGAAAAAAAAATATTATAAAATAAAGTGTTAAATTTGGTGTTTATAACCCATATTAACTATATCTAATCAATTATGAAAAGATTATTCTTAGGAGCTATCGCTCTATCGTTAACACTTGCTGTAGTTTCTTGTAGAGAAGAAGCTAAAAAAGCTGAAGATGCAGCTAAAAATGCTGTAGAAGAAACTGGTGCAGCTGCAGGTCAAGCTGTTGATGCTGTAAAAGACGCAGCTAATACTGCTACAGAAGCAGCTGGAAACGCTGTTGATGCTGCTGGAAACGCTGTAGATTCAGTTAAAGATGCAGCTGGAAATGCTGTAGACGCAGCTGGAAACGCTGTAGACGCGGCTAAAGATGCAGCTGGAAATGCTGTAGACGCAGCTGGAAACGCTGTAAACAATGCTAAAGACGCAGCTGGAAACGCTGTTGATGCTGCTAAAAATGCAGCTGAAAATGCTGTAGACGCAACTAAAAATGCTGCTGGTAACGCTGTAGACGCTGTAAAAGGTGGTGCAGACAAAGCAACAAACGCTGCTGCAAACGCATTGAAAAAGCAATAATCGACACCCCTATAACCATAAAAAAACCATCTCTTATTGAGATGGTTTTTTTTATAGCTTATATTAATATACAGTTATTACGCTATTTCATCAGACACATTACAGGTGAATTAGCTATCTAACCATACGACTTTATCCTCAATAGGATTTCGTTTGCCAACTAAAGCTTCTGGTTGTTCGTAATTCCCTACGTACAAAAACCCTAGACAACGCTCTCCTTCTTCTAAATCAAAAAATTCATCCATATAATTAATCAATGCAGGACTACTCCAATAGCATCCTACTCCCGCTTCAGTACATGTAAGCCACATATTTTGCACCGCCATAGCAGTTGCTGCTACCTCTTCCCACTCTGGTACACGCTCTTTAGGATCTCGCTGCATGCAAATAGCTATGATTACCTCAGCCGCTTCACAATTATTTTTAATTTTCTTATACTTAAATGGCGAAAACTGCTCATCATTTGTAATATCAGTATACGTATTAGCTAAAAAAGTACCCAATCTAGTTTTGGCTTCATTCCTTACTACTTTAAATCGCCAAGGCTCCGTCATTCTATGCGTCGGTGCCCAATTTGCATTTTCTAGCAGTTCTTTGATAAAAGCATCAGAAATCGGAGCTTTTGTATATTGAGCAGGAAAAATAGACCTTCTATTTCTGATCAATTCGCTTATCGCTGTTTGTTCCATACAGGTTGAGAGTTTAAAAGTTCATTGGCTACTGCTGTGTAACCCTATCAGATCAAAAGTACTTATTAATGTTGTATACCCATACCTCCTGTAAAAGAAATACTGTATTTCTTCGAGCAAAGAACTCATCTTGACTTTTTGTTTTTAGCGAAAAGGATGTGTATTACGATTAACCACCGTTTTGAGTGTCTACTAATAAACCGAAAAAAAACAAAACGTACTTTTTCGTACTACTACTATTTTTTAGCGACTAAAACGAATTGTTTTTTACCTTCTTTCTTTACCCTATATCCTTCCAAAGCCTTTTCTGCTCCTTTGAGATCTAATGAATCTACGACATATGCAATCCAATCTTGTCTGTGCACACGTGCATTCGCAAAAACAGCATCTTCTAAGATAGCTCCCTCTAATCGAGTTCCCCATAATAAGGCTTCTGTTAGATTAGCACCTGTAAGGTCTGCTTCATACAAATTCGCATAGGTAAGATCGGCACTTAATAACTCTGAGTCTTTTAGATTTGCTTGTGTTAAATTAGCACGAATCAATTTACTATCTGATAAGTTTATTTTTTCCATATTAGCCTTTTGCAAATCACTACGTTCTAAATTCGCCGCAGCCATATTTACTCCATATAAATCAGAATGATGTAGGGTAGCATATTTTAGATTGGCATTCCGTCCTACCAATACATCTCTAAAATATGTGTAACTAAAATCCGAAGCATTGAGTATATCTCTATAAGACTGCTCTGCCAGTCCACTTCGCATCAGTCCATATAATAATTGACCACGTTCTGGACTTATCTTTTCATCGATTAACTTACCATCTTCCATATACTTATAGGGTTTCATTGCCCTAGATAAGCTCGAAATCCGAGCTTCTAGCACTGGACTTAGATTCCGCTCAGAAGACCCTTTATATTTTAACTCTTCGCTTATATCGGATAATAAATTATCCATAATAAATACCAGAGAAGATCTGCGTTCTGCTTCTATCAATGCATTTTGATTATCTACTAATGTATTCTGGTTGATCACCAATTTAGTTTGGTAGATCAGAATCAAAGAAGGAATCAATGTAATCAAAACTCCAAAAAGACCTACACGGGTTACCCGCCATATGATATTAGAAGTAACGTCTGAAACCGTATCTACCGACACTTTCTTTGTTTGCTTATATTCGCTGAGTGCGCTATTGATACTCTTTTTTAAACGTGTGCCTAATAGGGGAACACTTGACTTTTTAAGCAACCAAAAGCCAACTCTTTTTTTCTTTTGCTTCCGCGCTTGTACCTGGCCTAATTGATTTTTTAATCGTTGATTTTCTTCTTGCAAAGAAGCAATCTGTTCTTGTTCTGTCACATCACTAGAGTTAGAAGTTACACACTTCAATATATTAAAGTTCTATGAGGAAAACCATTTTTTTGGTGGGATTCTACGAATCTGTGATTAGCTGTTTGTTTTTATTCGTATTGGTTGGTTGTAGCTAACTGAATTACTGTTTTTGGATTTTTTCTAAAGCGTTATTAATTAAAGATATGCCTATTTAAAAAAAAGGAAAGCTTTTCTAGTTTCTGAAAAGCTTTCCAAATCTAACATAATAAAAAATAGTCAACACTATCCTTTACCGTATATACCTTGCAATATCATTGGCTATATCTTCTATAAAAGCAGCCTGTTCTTCTTTGTCTTCTATATGGTTTTCGTGAATTACTTTTGCTAGCATGTGCAAATAACTTGCTACATAATCTTGCTTTTTTTGTTCCTGCACATATTCCTTTCCCTCTATGACTATAAAGGTGATTAGATTACGGATTATCTGTCTTAAATCTGATATATTCACTTCGTTTTCCATCACTCATTCTTTTATATCGCTAAATTACAGCTAGTTATACCTTGTTAAGTTTGAAAAATGAAAGTATAACACTTCTGCCTCAAAAGGGAAAACAGCACTTAAATTAGGTGGTTTTTTTCGCTAAAAAGCTCGTTTTACCGATCAAGTGTATTTTACTTAATAAAGCAAGTTACTGATTAACCATAAAATCTTTCTGTAAAAGATGTTGCACTACTCCAAAGCATCTAATAATGATTCTGCTTCTTGTTTCTGAAAATTGGAGTGTTGCAACAACATTTGTAACGCTTTTTTGGCATCACTTACTGCTTCTTTTTTTAGATATGCTAATGCCAAATACCAATATCCTTTGGCAGCATCCAAACTGTCTCCTTGGGCAATCCCCTCAAAGATTTTAATGGCTGATGCGGTTTTGTCCATTTCTAACGCAATAGCACCTTTATAAAATTGCAACTGTACATCGAGCGAATGCCTTTCTATTATCTGTAACGCAGCCTCATAAGCCTTTCCCTTAAATAAATTTTCTACAATACCTCGATTTGTATTTTCAGATCTAGTTATGAGAGAAGGCAAAGTATCCCAATTTTTATAGCTAGCATACAACCGCTGGTGGTCTGGAGTTCTAAATTGTATATAAGTAAAAAAGCCAAGTACCAATACAGCTGCGATTGCACTGGCGTAGGTAATCCATTGTTTTCTATAATGAGATTGTTTAATGTCATAATTCTGAGCAGCATTCGCAATCGTATTTGCTAAATGCTGTCCTTTCTTGTTCTTTAAAAAAGCCTCGTACATTCGTACTTTGGGATGCAACTTTTCGGTATCAGTTAATAACCAATCATTTTGATTATATACGATATTCATTTCTCGATACGCATTGAGTTTTTGGAGCGCTTCTGGAAACGCTTCTATTTCTTTTAAAAATAGTATTGCCTCTTCCTCATCCATGATTCCATCGAGGTAGCGTTCTATTTGTTGCTCTATATCCTTCATTTTATAACTCCTTCAATTCTAAATACCTAGCATCTGTATGTATCGCTTCTTTGAGTTTTGATTTACATTTAAAAATCCGCTGTCGTACCGTATTATCCGAACCATACCTTAATGATGTTACAATAGTCGCATAAGGAATTTTGTCGAAAAAAAGGCGTAGTAGTTTTCTACAATTCTCGGATATTTCTAATAGCTTTTCTTCAAACAATTCCCATTTCTCTTGTTCGAAAGTCGCCAATGCTATATCTCGCTCGTCATGAATAAGAGACACCTCATCATCATTTGTTACCCTAGTTTTTGCAATTTTTGCGGTTCGCCGCCATAAATTTTTACAGATTGTAAAAAAATAACCTTCAAAACTATTTTGGATATAGAAATCTGGTGCCTGTACTCTTACTGATAGTTGCAATAATGCTTTTTGCATAATGTCTCTTGCATCATCTTCATAACCATCATGCGCGTACACATACTTTTTTATCTTAGGATATAACTTGGTATAGATAGCTGTAATTCCCTTTTCATCTCCCTCTTTAAGGCTTTCCATAAAATATTGATCACGATCTGATGTCTGCATGAAAATAGTTAGCTAATTGGTAATGTATATTGAAGTATTAAAAATAGTGTACATATTTTGATTTCAAAGAAAAAACGTGCGCCACTTCATAGAAACGAAATAACACAAACATACTTATATTTGTTTGATTTTTTTAAGAGAAAAAAAGCTCTTTTTGCATAATTTTAAACAAAACAAGCTATTATTTCTACTTTTTTTACAACATAAAATCCCCTTATATAAAACACAATCTCTACAACCACAAAAAATTAATAATCAGCAAAAAACTACATTATCAAGCAAACAGCTAGTAACTAAAATAGGTTATAAATCCCCTTCTAGTTGAAGTAGTTTAAACTTTTTAGATTTCAGCAAACATCGAAAGATTTTGTACTCAAATGAAGTAATTTTTTTGTTGCATAGCAGCGCTACGGATAAAGTAAGTAACGAAATACAGGTGAATTTTAGTCATTTTTTAGGGAAAAGAAAAAATCAAGATGAGTTCATCACTTCAAAATACCATAATTATGAATCTAGAAGCTAATAAAAAGAACGCTATTGCCTTTTATAAAATGGCATACGAAGGAAATCCCAAAGCGGCAGTAGCCCAATACATCGGTAAAGAATACATACAGCACAATCCAGATGTAGCAGATGGCACAGAGGGATTTATCAAATACTTCGAAAGAATGCATCGTGAGTACCCCGAAAAATCAATCACCTTTGTACGCTGTATTGCCGAAGGAGATCTCGTAGCGCTTCATACGCATCAAGTGTGGCCTAGTAATGATCAGTATGTAACTATGGATTTTCTGCGATTCGATACCAATGGTAAAATCTGTGAGCATTGGGATGCCATTCAGCAAATCCCTAAAACCGCTGCCAATCCTAATACAATGTACTAAACTCTAATACGTATAGTATATAACACGAAACAACATTCCTTTTGAGGACGTAATGAGCTAAAAAAGCAACAAAAAACACCTCATTACCTACTCAAAAACAACTACTTAAAAATATTTTCATTTTTTTTCTAAAAAAGAGGGTAACAAAATGTTACCCTCTACTCTTTATAACAAACAGTAATTGTTGACCCGATGTATCGGATATAGAGATTGATCACCTCCTGTAACGCAATACTATCACACATGTGAACGCGGAAGCCGAAAAGCGCATGAGTAGGCATACAAAACAACCAAAAACAAAAAAATGAAAACTAAATTAATAACTATACTAACGATCTGTCTAGCCATTATTACCACTTCTTGTTCTGATGAGCTAGAGACCACAACTACAGCCATCGATACTACAGATGCTGTAAGCGCACTCAATACACTGTCGGAAAGCTATGCTACGACACAAGTAACTACCAAAGCGATCCCGGAATGGCTAAAAAAGATTTTAATTGTAGCCTGTGCAGATATCTCTGCTTCTTTACAAGCAGATACAGGAGATGCAGATTGGTACACTGTAGTAATCGCAGGAGCCTCTGCTTCACTAAGTCAGGGACTCACACTCAGCGTATCACCTAATGGCAATGGAACAAATGTAAATGGTATTGATTCTAATGAAACCAATGCATATGACAAGGTGGGAAAATGGCACTATAGTGCGATTGAAAACGCTTACCAGAAACCAGCTTATTATGCTGTAGATGGAAAATACGATAATCCTACGTTTTACAAGCACTCCGTAGATTTCTTAAGTGCTAATAAGGTAGCTACTGTTGAAGATTTCGAGCGCTTCCCAGTAGCGGTAGCTAACGAAGAACTAGCTACTGCATTAGCTGCGTACACTACATATGGATTTTATGGTAGCTTAGAACAATTGTACCGCAATAAGCAAATCGATGCGACTACTTTTGAACTATTAGCACCGTACTACGAATCACTAGAAAAAACAAGAGATATTAATGATTTTGTGGCGTACTCTATAGAAGCAGAAACGATCGTAGCAGAAGCACGTTTGGAGCGCGCAACCAAAAAAGCAATCTTATCTACAATGGCTACGGCTAGATACGGAATGCAATACTGGAGACAAGTGATCAAATAATATCGCTAGCATGGAATAGTATACATGCATACTGACTCCAAAAACGCCCTATGATGTGAATCCTCTAGGGCGTTTTTTTTTATACAAACACCTTTTCTCTCCCTCTTGACTTCCCTGTACCATCAACCACAAAACATAATACTATAATAACCCTATTACTTTTTCTTAACACCAAGGAAACATTCCTGCAGATCGGGGTTTACTTAGACTGTATTTGCTTTAACTACGCTCCTGAATAAAGCAGTATACAACATCTTAACCAAAACTAAACTTTAGTTGTTTTTTCCTTTAAATACACGAGTAAGACTCCATACAATGTATATACAAAGTACAAAAGTACACGCTTGCATTTCGCTATATAGCGCGTATCATTTTGGTAACACTAACACAATTGTAAGTTAAGTCGTACTTGCACAACGAGGAGTAGTTTTGCCATCAACTATGCTACTGGAAGAATGGCTAACCTAGCAGCTTTAATTACGAAGTCTTATAGTCATTATTCTACACCTATCATATTGCTCACAGTACGTCGGTAGGCAAAAGGAAGCATCGTATCATTCATCAAAAAACGAATTGTTATCGGCAGGCCTACTTACTACTAATAACCATTTGTAATGGCGCTATGGCATAGTGCCCCTAAGAAGGTTGTCATAACATTGGCAGCCTTTTTTTAATATTGCTGTATTCGATCACAAAATCTTAGTTTTTCGCTGAAATCAAAAAAGTTTAAATCACTTCAAGTACAACTGCTATAAATGCGTTAGGGATAGTAGAGGAAATCCCACAGCCCGACGATAGGAGGTGCGAGGAATTGGAACGGATAGCCCGACCCTTGTGGTAACGCCCAAATTGGTCTTGACCCGAAAAGAGTTTAAATCGCTTCTTACTTAAAAAAGTGCAAAAAAAATGCCCCTAGATAAAAATCTAGAGGCACTTGTACTCGGGACGGGACTTGAACCCGTACGTCCTAATGGACATTGGATTTTAAGTCCAACGTGTCTACCAATTCCACCACCCGAGCGTGGTAAGTTTCTCAGAGCGAAAGACGGGATTTGAACCCGCGACCCTCACCTTGGCAAGGTGATGCTCTACCCCTGAGCTACTTTCGCAATTATTTAAAGAACTTCGCAATGCGTCATTGCGGGTGCAAATTTAATACATTTCTACGATCTACAAAGCTTTTTCGAAAAAAAATTAAAAAAAATACACAATTATCAATATATCAATCAATTAAAATGTAAGAAAAAAAACACCTTTTATACCGTTTTCTTTCCTGTAAGCATTCGTTTGATCTCATTCAGTTTCATCAATGCCTCTACAGGTGTCAAGGTATCGATGTCAATATCTAGTATCTCTTCTTTGATATCCTCTAATAAAGGATCATCTAGATTAAAAAAGCTTAATTGTAACTCGTCTTCCTCTTGCGCCGCTTGGATCGGTGTAGCCAATCCTTGATTATTATGTGAATTTTCTAATTTTTTGAGCATTTTACCCGCACGACGTACTACCTGCTGTGGCATTCCTGCCATTTTAGCCACATGAATCCCAAAACTGTGCTCACTACCTCCTGGCACAAGCTTACGCAAAAACAATACGGTATCCTTTAGCTCCTTGACCGCTACATTATAGTTCTTAATACGGCCAAAGGTCTCACACATCTTATTCAGCTCATGATAGTGTGTAGCAAATAGGGTTTTAGGCTGGGCAGGATGTTGGTGTAAGAACTCACTAATCGCCCATGCAATGGAAATCCCATCATAGGTACTGGTACCACGCCCAATTTCGTCTAATAACACCAAACTACGATCCGATATATTATTCAGGATACTCGCCGTTTCATTCATTTCTACCATAAAAGTAGACTCTCCCATAGAGATATTATCACTCGCCCCTACTCTGGTAAATATTTTATCTACCACACCTATGGTAGCCGCATCGGCAGGTACGAAACTCCCCATCTGTGCCAGCAGTACGATGAGCGCCGTTTGCCTCAGGATAGCTGACTTACCACTCATATTAGGCCCTGTGATCATGATAATCTGCTGTGTCTCTCTATCCAACAGTACATCATTAGCGATATAGGGTTCGCCTGGTGGTAATTGTTTTTCGATCACGGGATGCCTTCCGTTTTTAATATCTAGCACATGCGTATCATTCATCTCTGGACGCACATAGGCATGCTCCTGTGCTAACTGTGCAAAACCTCCTAAACAATCCAACTGCCCGATCAGGGTAGCATTGAGTTGCACAGGCTTGATATACTCATACATCCATACGATCAATTCCTGAAACAATTGCTGCTCTAATGTCAGAATTTTTTCTTCGGCACCCAGAATTTTAGCTTCGTACTCTTTTAACTCTTCGGTAATGTAGCGTTCTGCACTGACCAATGTTTGTTTTCGTATCCATGTATCAGGCACCTTATCCTTGTGCGTATTACGCACCTCTATATAATAACCAAAGACGTTATTAGAGGCTATTTTAAGCGATGTAATCCCTGTAGCTTCCGATTCGCGCTCTAACATCTTATCTAAGTAATCTTTTCCAGAAAATGCAATCGATCGCAATTCATCCAGTTCGTCTAAATAGCCCGCTGCAATGGTATTTCCTTTTAGGATATTTACAGGTGCATCTTCATTAAGCGTTGTCTTGATCTTGCTACGTAATAATTCGCAATCATGCAGTGTATCCCCTATTACTTTTAGCGCTTCATTTTCACAACTCGCCGCCATGCTCTTAATCGGCACAATGGCTTCTAACGAGTTTTTGAGTTGTATCACCTCTCGCGGACAAACCTTGCCCGTAGCAATTTTAGAAATCAATCGCTCAATATCTCCTATCTGCCGAATGTGCTGCTGGATATGCGTATGTACCTTTGGAGTATCGATCAGAAACTGTACTACTTCGTGCCGTTTCTGGATGGCAGTTTGATCCTTTAGCGGCAGTGCCAACCACCGTTTTAGCGTACGTCCGCCCATAGGCGAAATCGTTTTGTCGATCACATCTAATAATGTGACAGCATTACTGGCATTAGGATTGTACAATTCTAGATTCCGAATCGTAAAACGATCCATCCATATGTATTGATCCTCTGCGATACGCTGTATCGAGGTAATATGTTGTAATTTATGATGCTGTGTCTCGCCCAAATAATGCAAAATCACGCCTGCTGCAATCACCCCTTCCTGCAGGTGGTCTACCCCAAATCCTTTGAGCGAATTCGTACCAAAATGCGTATGCAAGGTTTCCTGTGCATAGTCTGTCTTAAACACCCAATCTTCTATAAAAAACGTATGAAAATCCTGTCCAAAATCTTGCTGGAATGCTTGCTTTTTGGGCTTGCTCACCAACACCTCACTCGGATTAAAGTTACGCAATAACTTATCGATATGTGCTGCATCTCCTTGTGCCGTTAGGAACTCCCCTGTAGACACATCTAAAAAAGCAATTCCAAATACCTTTTTGGCATAATGGATCGCGCACAAAAAGTTATTGGTCGTACTCTGCAACACCTCATCATTCAGTGCTACTCCAGGAGTCACCAATTCCGTCACCCCTCGCTTTACAATCGTTTTGGTCTGTTTAGGGTCTTCTAATTGATCACAGATGGCTACCCGCTCACCTGCCTTGACTAACTTAGGCAAATAGGTATTCAGTGAATGGTGTGGGAATCCTGCTAGGGCTGTTTCTTGGTCTGATCCATTACCGCGTTTGGTCTGTACAATATTCAGAATCGCCGCAGTACGAATAGCATCTTCGCCAAAAGTTTCGTAGAAATCACCTACTCTAAACAACAATAATGCATCAGGATATTTCGCCTTGATCGCATTGTATTGTTTCATTAATGGGGTTACTTTTTTAGTCTTTTTTGCTGCCAAAGGGTGTGTATTTTATGTAATCTGCTAAAGTAACTATTCTTCTATTTTTTCTATACACCACTCACTGGTAGTTATTCATTTTTATTCACAATCCGATACCAGTAATAATTTCTATGATGCGCATTATCGTATATATATGGGCGTTCCCCAAGGGTCGGGCTATCCGTTCCAATTCCTCGCCCCTCCTAAGGTCGGGGCTGTGGGATTTCCTCTGCTATCCCTAACGCAAGTAAAACAAGTACGATTCTGAAATCCGTACTCAACACCTACAGCTATTTCCTATACATCCCTAAGGAGTCAAGCAGTATTTCTATGATGTGGTAGTGCTACAAAACTCAAAAAATCATTTTTATGACCTCAAGCAAAAAGTACTCCCCTCTGCACAAAATATTTAGGATAAATCATACTTTTGCAAGGATGGAAATAACGAAACGAAAACTAAAAAACAGCGAACTGGATCGCAAATCAGTAGCTGCTTTCAAAGCCGCTCCTAAGACCAATCTGATCATTATTTTAGACAATATCCGCAGTCTAAACAACATAGGATCGGTATTCAGAACTGCCGATGCATTCCTAATTCAGAAAATATACCTCTGTGGCATTACCGCTACTCCTCCGCACAAAGACATTCAGAAAACAGCCTTAGGCGCTACAGACACAGTAGCATGGGAACATGTAGAAGACACCAACACATTGGTCCATACACTGCGCGAGCAAAACATCCAAATTCTAGCCATCGAGCAAGCAGAAGATGCCATTATGTTACAAGACTTTGCCCCTGACCCTTCGCTTACCTATGCAGTTATTTTCGGAAATGAGGTCAAAGGCGTACAACAGACCGTCGTATCTACCAGTGATCAAGTATTAGAAATACCACAATACGGCAGTAAACACTCACTGAATATCTCGGTAAGTGCAGGTGTAGTTATTTGGGATTTATTCAACAAACTAACATAGAAAAGCATTTGTATTGTTTACAGCGTATTGAGTTGTTCTAACACCCAATAGTAATCTTCTCTATTCCCCACAAAATCCTTATCTGATACATCAATAATCGTATATTCAAATCTGGATTGCGTTTTTAGGAATTGCAGATACCCTTTGTGTATTTTTTCTAGATATGCTGCCGAGATGTCTTTTTCATACGACCTGCCGCGCTGCTTTATATTGGATAGTAAACGCTCTGTATGCTGGTATAAATAAACATACCGCTTCGGCGTAGGCAGCTCTTTATACATAATATCAAACACCTTTTTATACAACTTCCATTCCTCCTCCTGCAAGGTGATCTGAGCAAAAACCAGTGATTTACTCACATTATAATCACTGACCACAAAGTCCTTAAACAAATCAAACTGCGCAATATCCTCCTGCAAATGTTGGTAGCGATCGGCCAGAAAAGACATTTCTAGCGGAAAAGCATAGCGCTCCATATCCTCATAGAACTTAGGCAAAAATGGATTGTCTTCAAACCGCTCTAGTACCAACTTTGCATTAAATTCCTGTGCGATCAATCGCGAGAGACTGGTTTTACCCGCACCAATATTCCCTTCGATCGTTAGGTACTGCCACTGCGCAAACGAAAAGGCAGTTTTTGGCTGCACCAATCGCTCTGATACTAGTGTGATCTGAGAGGTATCGGGTGTTCGCTCCAAAAGCGCTTCTACCGTGAGTCCTAGTACAGGATGTACTACCGTAGCAGCAATCTCTGCCAGAGGCACTAATACAAATTTTCGATCCTGCATCGCTGGATGTGGGACTGTCAATTGCGGAGTATCACATCGCACCCCCTCCATAAAAATAATATCTAGATCTATGGGTCGCGCCTCATATCCAGTAGTCGTCTTAGCAGTACGACCTAAGTTTTTTTCGATAAGCTGTAATCGTTCCAATACCTCAGCAGCAGCATATGAAGTGCGCAAGGAAATACAAGCATTTAAGAAATCAGCACTACTGAACCCCCAAGCAGGGGTCTGGTACACCCCAGAAATAGCGATCACATCTCCTATGGTAGCATATATTTTGGTAACGGCTGCTTGCAGAAAAGCCAAACGATCCCCCATGTTACTTCCTAAAGAAATATGTAGTAGATTTGTTGTTTTCAAGTCAGGAGATTTAGTAATTACTGAATGTGCTGTATTGCAAAAACAAAGTAAACAAAACTAAACCACTTCTTGCTCCTGTAGCAATAGGTAATTTTTAACCTTTTAATTTTGACTACGATCACAGACTCTCATCAAAAAACAGCGTACAAACTTTATTTCATTTTAGGCGCTTTATTTATTGCCGCACTTGTCGTTTCCAATCTTATTTTCCAAAAATTCTTTCGATGGGATTTTTTAGGCATCTATACTTTTGAGATTTCGGTAGGCATTCTCCCCTATCCTATTACCTTTTTAATCACCGACCTCATCAGCGAATTGTATGGCAAACAGAAAGCAAATCAAGTGGTGACTGCTGGTATTTTTGCCTCGCTATTTTCACTACTCATTATCTATATAGCCAATAGCGCTACCGCTACAGACTGGTCTCCTGTAAACAATCACACTTTCGAAACCGTATTTGGTGCTACTGCTATTGCTGTACTTGCCTCGATGCTCGCCTACCTATTTGCGCAATATATCGATGTCCATGTATTTCATTTTTGGAAACGCGTTACCAAAGGGAAACACCTATGGATACGCAATAATTTTTCTACCTTTTTTTCTCAATTTATAGATACCGCTACTATTTTACTCCTCTTATGTAGCGCAGGAGTGATTGAATGGAGTCGCTTTTGGAAATTATTAGAAAATGGCTTTTTATTCAAAATATTGATCGCCGCTTTAGACACCCCTGTATTGTATCTAATTGTATTTTTTGCACGAAAAAAATTTAATTTATCAAAAGGAGAAGAAGTTATCCTAGAATATTAATAAATTGTAACATATAGTTAACCTAATAATAGTAACATCTTTTTTCTAGCATCGTTACTTTGTACAAAAGCTTACAAATGGTCAAAAAAACGCTTAAAATCATCGGAATTATTAGTATCGTATTCATAGCAATATTGATTGCCATCCCTTTTTTATTCGGAGGCACGATCACTGATAAAATAAAATACCTTGCCAACCAGCACCTAAAAGCCACTGTAGATTTTACAGATGTAGATATTAGTCTACTGCGCAGCTTTCCAAAAGCTTCTGTAGTGATTGATGATTTTTCGATTATCAACCAAGCTCCCTTTGAAGGCGACACCTTAGCCTATGTAAAAAGAATAGCCTTAGATATGGGAATCACAGAAATTTTTAAGGGAGCCGACGACCCTATCACCATCAAAAGAATTCGGGTAGACGAAGCAGCCATCGCTGTCAAAACTGATTCGTTAGGCAATACCAACACTGATATTACCAAATCCGATACCTCCACTAGCAGCGAAACTACCGATAGTGATAGCGAAGAAAGCAGTTCTTTTACTTTCGCACTAGAACACTACGAAATTAACGACAGTAAAGTATTGTATAGTGATGACACTAGCAAAATGGTGTTTACGCTCACAGACCTTAATCATTCTGGAGATGGTACATTTTCAGGAGACCATATCCTATTAGACACGCATTCAAGCACTGCTGCTTCTCTAAACCTTGAAAACACCAATTACCTAAACAATCACCTATTCAAACTAGACGCCATACTAGACCTAGACCTAGCCAATCAGCGCTACACCTTCAAGGACAATAAAGCATTAATCAATCAATTACCACTAGAGTTCTCAGGTTTTGTGCAATTAGCAGAAAAATATACCGATGTAGACATATTATTCGAAACTCCAACATCTGATTTTAAAAACCTATTGGCTGTCATTCCCGAAACCTATTCCAAAAACCTAGACGGTGTACAAACCGCAGGAAATTTTGGCATCAAAGGAATCGTAAAAGGAAAAGTAGACGACACCCATATTCCTACTATGGATATCCAGATAACTGCTGACAAAGCTTCCTTTAAATACCCAGATTTACCCAAAGCTGTAGACCATATCGCTATCGACACCAAAATCATGAACACTACAGGATTGGTAGATGACACCTTTGTGACCATCAATAACCTGAGTTTTAATATCGACAAAGACACTTTTAATGCCCGAGGTAAGCTAGAACACCTGACCAAAAACATGCTAGTAGCCTTACATGCAGATGGAGTATTAAACCTAGGCAATCTAGATAAGGCCTATCCTATCGAGTTAGACCAAGACATCAACGGAATTCTAAAAGCAGATATCACCACCAAGTTTGACATGGAATCCTTAGAAAAAGAACAATATCAAAATATCACCACCATAGGAACTGCCAGCCTACATGATTTCACCTACACATCTCCAGAATTACCCAACCCCATTAATATCGCTGATGCTGCCATCAATTGCCAACCCGCTACCATCACATTAGATCATATAAAAGTAACCACAGGAAAATCTGATCTTAGTGCTAATGGCGCCATCCATAACCTTATGGGATTCCTATTTTCTAAACAAGATTTAAAAGGCGATTTTTCGGTGAACTCTGATGTATTTGCTGTCGATGATTTTATGGTAGCCACTACCGAAACTGAAGAGACTGACACGGAAGCTGAAACCACAACCAAAGAGAGCGAAACCACAGAAGAAGCCCTTAAAATCCCATCATTCATAGATGCGACCCTAGCATTCAATGCTAAAAAAGTAGTGTATGACAATCTAGAATTACAAAACACCAAAGGAACCGTGCAAATCAAAGACGAAACGGCTTACCTAAAAAATGTATCTTCTGAATTATTTGACGGTAGCCTAGCATTTGATGGAAATGTATCCACCAAACCGAAAACGCCCACCTTTGCAATGGATGTAGATCTGAAAAACATCAATATCGCACAATCCTTTACCAAACTCTCTTTATTACAGAAGTTAGCCCCCATAGCCCAAGCACTTACTGGGACATTGACCACCAAGATGAAGCTAAACGGTGACCTAAGCGAAAGCTTACTCCCTATACCAGCCTCCTTAAAAGGAAACGCTCTTGCCAACATATTGAATGCTAAAGTAAGCGCCACACAAACCCCATTATTATCACAATTAGACAGTAAGGCTAGCTTCCTAAAACTAGACAAATTAAAACTAAATGACATCAAAACAGCTTTAACATTTGATGATGGTAAAATCAACGTACAACCTTTCGATATTAAAGTAAATGACGTAACAGTTACCGCCCAAGGAAGTCACGGTTTCGACATGAATATGGATTACAAACTAGCCGTAGACGTACCTGCAAAATACCTAGACAACAAATTAGGTGATCTATTAACCTCTCAATTAGGTAGTGCTAACCAAAATACACGTATAGCAATCCCTATTGGCATTACAGGTAATTTTTCGCAACCTGCTATCAAATTAAATACAAAAGATGCAGTTAGCCAATTGACCAAACAACTAGCAAATCAACAAAAAGAAAAAGCCAAAGAAAAACTTGTCGGAGAAAGCAACAAAGTACTTTCAAACCTATTAGGCGGCAAAAAAGAAGACCAAAACACCAAAGAAACCAACCAAACGAATACTGCCGAAGGTAAAATAAAAGACGCTGCTAAAAATATTCTAGGTGGTTTTCTAGGCAAAAAGAAGAAAAAAGATGACAATAAAAACTAAGAATATAGGAAGCACCTCAACCCATTTTCATTTTTTCTTAGTACATTAGGCATGAACTCATTATTTGTATGTTTTTAACATAATTTTAATTTATGGAACGCTTTTTGATTTGTATTTCACGAATCAAAAAGGGAGCGATTTTCCCTATACAATGCAATACTAAAATGAGTTAACATCCTAACACTCGTAGCAAAGCTATACATGTGTTAGTATATAATCACGAAGCATATTAATCCATAAATTATGATGCTACTATCGACACCCCAACCCCAATTTACAGCACTTTTTATGATCCTTGGATCATATAAGAGTACTATCTGGGTGTTATGTCGTAGATTCAATAATTCATTAACCCTCACACACAACATGAACACACACATCACTGCTATTTTTATCGCACTCATTTTCCCCACGCTACTAATTGCGCAATCAAACGATTATGATCCAGAAATGAAATGGATCAAAGGCTGGACTAATTTTACACCTAACCAAACGTACTATCCGGAACCTGATCAACAACTGCCACAGATCATCGATACAGACACCTATCTCACTAGCGACACCACCTATGCAATATCTGGCAATGTGTACGTAGCTAACAATGCCACACTCACTATACAAGAAGGCACTGTTATTCGATGTGACCACAGACAAGCCTCAAGCCTTATAGTTGCCAAAGGCGCTAAATTAATTGCCCGAGGCTTAAAAAATCAACCCATTGTTTTTACTTCTAGCAAAGACCCTAAAAGTAGAAAAAGTGGAGACTGGGGAGGTATCATTATCATTGGATCAAGCAGCAGTAATTCCCCTTCAGGATCTGGAATTATAAAAGGCAATTACATCCCTCAATATTCTGTATTTGGTGGAACCAAAACAGATGAAATGACTACAGTAATGACCTATGTACGCATTGAATTTGCAGGTAAAAAAATCAACGCCTCTGAAGCACTAAACGGTTTATCACTGTATGCAGCAGGAAGCAATTCTATTATTAATCATATTATGGTTAGTTATTCTGGAGATGATTCATTTGAGCTTTTTGGCGGCACTTCTGATCTAACACATCTGATCTCATACAAAGCAAAAGACGATGATTTTGACTTCTCCTTAGGATACAAAGGAACCTTACTCGATATTATTGCCGTGCGACACCCTTACATTTCAGATATAAGCGGATCTTATGCCATAGAAGCAGATGGCTTTGACAAGGAAATAGGTATGCTATCTCAAAATACACTCTCGCACATAAAAATTAACAACGCAACTCTTATCAACTTATCAGATGACTCCAATTTCCAGCATACCACTGCTGCAATATCATCTAAAAACTTAGCAAAAATAGATTGTAAAGAATCTAAAATATCAGGGTTTGCTAACGTACTAAAACTAGACAACTCTTATACTTCTTTCATCGATCTCAAAAAATCATTTGCTATAGAAAATTGTATCTTTAATATACATAATAAAAACATACTGGTACAATACCAACCTCATTACGGAGCAGAAAAAATATTACAATACAATATGTTTACCACTAATTTTAAAAAAGCGACAGAGCTATTTGAAAATCCTTTAGACCCCAAGAATCCTAAATTTAACCTAAAAGGTGCTCAGAAAAGCTATACTATGATGCGGTAAACTTATCAATAGTTTATTTATTAATTAATACCCTGAGAATGAAATCAATTATATTATTATCGCTTACCGTTTTAATTACGAATCTGAGCTTGGCTCAATCAAAAAAGAATGTGTTTTTTGACCAAAAGTCACAAATTTCTAAATTCCATACAATTGATGAATTAGAAGGCCTTAAAAAAGGAGAATTGGTAAACCTATACACAGAACGTGTGAATGAAATCATCACCATACTACCCTATATTGCACTTTCTAATGAAGCAGACGTTAGCTTATCAGATATAGGCATCAAAGAAAGCTCTGATAACCTAAAAGTACTTTCTAAGCATCATCAAGGTACAGTAAGCGCTTTTACCAACACAAAAAATATGATTACTGAATTTGTACCCTATGCCGATACCGAAAAAATCATATGGTCTATCTTATATTTTGAAGAAGTAATCAAAAAGATACGGATTGGTGTAAATGGAAATTTCTAACACCATTTACACCCCCCACACTCTACAAAACTGAACAGTTCACCTCTATACTGTTCAGTTTTTTTTATTTTCTATTCCTATCACACTCCATTTTTACACCGAAATAACTTAAACTTTTTTAATTGTAGCGAACTTCAAAGATTTTGTAACCAAATACAATAATCTTTTTGTTACATAGCAGTGCTACAGAACTCAAAAATTGCAAAACCTAGATACAAAAGATCATTTTTATAGCAAATTATAGACAGCTCAAATCACTTCACTAACTCTCTCTTAAAAAAACAAGAACAGAAATCCAACCACCTCCACACACCTCCTAAATCTCATTTCTATTAAAAAAATCATTTTTACTGAAAATTCCCTAATATTTTAAGGGAATTTTCATCTTTTTATTAAGTGTAATTTATTTTATAAAAGCAAAAGTAATCGTACATTTATAACGTATATATAATGCCATGAAAACTTTTTTTCACGCCATTTGATTGACATAAAAACATTGCTACAAAACTACTAATAACCAATATACACACCCATGAAACTAACAACGCTTTTATTACTTACAGCTAGCAGTATCTGCATGGCACAACGTATTGAAAATTCTCTAATCAGCACCTCTAGTTACTCCAATAACCAAAACAACAGACTTAGCTATACTATAGGACAACCCACAATAGTACTACGTTCTCAATCCATACAAAAAAAGGCCGAAAAAACGCTTAACAATACGTATAAAGTGTGGCCTAATCCCGTAACAGACTTACTACACCTAAAAACCAACCAGAATACAGAAAAATTCTTTTTATTCAATACATTTCTACAAGTCGTAGCCTCAGGAAAACTACCCTCAAACACTACAAAAACACTAGATGTAACAAGCTATCCATCTGGGGTTTATTTCCTTAGTATACAAAATAAGAAAGCAGACAACACTATTTATAGAATTCTAAAAAAATAACAATAGCACTAATAAATCAACCCATGAAAAAAATCACTACACTCCTTTTATTGTTTACATACATACTATGTACTGCACAAGAAATCCCTTATGCTTTCAATTACCAAGCAATCGCCAAAGATGAAAACAACAAAGAAATAATTTCTAGAACCATCGGTGTACAAATAGCATTGCGCAGTGGAAGCGAAAAAGGAAACACTATTTACCAAGAAACACATACAGCACTAACGAATGACAAGGGACTATTTATCCTAGCAATTGGAAAAGGAACTAGCGACCAAAAATTTACAACGATAGATTGGGGAGCGAATGCCTTATGGATAGAAGTAGCCCTCGATACAGAAAACAATGGAAACTACATAGTAGCAGGCAGCTCTCAATTACTCAGTGTTCCCTATGCCTTATATGCTAAAGAAGCAGGCACAAATAACACGAAAGCAACCACTAAAAACGCAAACACTACGAATGTTTCTGCCAACAAAGCGGGTTTTGTAGCATCATTTACCAACACCAATGCTAGCTCTGGTGACGGAATTATGATTCAATTAGGACGTGTACATGGCGCATGGGAGAATGGCGCAGTTAGACAACTGCCCCAACCCTCCAATGAACTCTTTGGAAACGCATTAAATACCGTAAAAGGATGGCTAAAAGGCAAAAAATTAAAAGTAACAGACATTACGTCTTTCTTTCCTGCAACTTCTCAAGCAGAAACTACCGTATTTATATCTAACTTAGTGACTGCAGAAATCAACAAACGACTAGGGCTTCCTAAAAATATCGTTCCTAGAGTAAAAGTATTTCCTGGATATTCAAAAACCTTACCTAATGTTAGTATCAATAGTTATACGGTAAAATTTCCGCTGGGTATAGGAAGGAAAAAAGTATTCCCAGGATACAGCCTCAATATCCCAGATATATCTATTCCCGAGCAACATATTGGTCCCTATTCTTTTCCTAAAATTCCAGAAATCCCACTTCCTAACACATTAGATTTCGACATCCCTAATTTCAATAGTTTTGCGAATGTAGCAAACTCTCTAAATCACGGAAATGAATTTATCGCTTTTAAAGACAAAAACGGCAATCAAGTAGGTTCTATCAGAGGAGAATCTATGCAAGAATGGAGAGAAAGAAGAGTGTTCGATGATGTATACCTCACCAGCTTAGCAGCATCATTTGTAGGAGTTGATGTTTTAGACGGTATGGCATCTGGGTTTGCCGAAGTCAACACACTCATAAAAGATTACAATTCTATGGGAGTAGAATATGCATCAGGAAATGGAGACTATGCGGAATGGCTAGAAAGAGCGTTTCCTGAAGAACACATTTCTGCAGGAGATATTGTAGGTGTAAAAGCAGGTAAAATTTCTAAAAACCTTGAAGGTGCCGAACAAATCATGGCCATTTCTCACAAACCTATTGTATTAGGTAATACACCCGAAAAAAATAGTATCCACCTAGGGAACAATGTAGCTTTTATGGGACAAATCCCTGTAAAAGTTTTAGGACCTGTACAATCAGGAGACTACATTGTAGCCAACACAACCATCAAAGGATATGGAAAAGCCATTGCTCCAGAAAAAATGACACCTACAGATTTTTCTCTAGCAGTGGGGCGTTCTTGGGACAATCACCCCGTAGAAGGAATGAAAATGGTAAATACAGTTATCGGCATACACAATGCAGATTGGGTAAAAATCATACAAAAATTACAACTTCGACAAAAAGCTACTGAGCTAAAAGTAGAAAAATTAGCTACAAGTCTCGATAAAATAGAAGAACACTTAGAACTACAACCTACTAAATATACAGCGAGGAAATAACACCTCTCTCATAAAAAGAAGCTATATATAGCACTCCATATCACTTTTCTAGGAGTGCTATATACAGCATCGCTACACGAATCGAAACAAGCATACAAACAACAAATGAAACACATATACTATTATATCATTAGTTTTATTGGAGTCATTGGATATTCCCAACAATCCGCACCCCCCGTGTTATCCAATGCTGAATGGGAAAAACTAAGAACCAATGAAGCCTATCACCAAGAATGGCTAGATGAAACACTAAGACCCGGCGTATTGATGACTGGTGATTCCATATCATTTAGCCTAGAAGCAAGAAAACTGATGGGAAATAAAAACTATAGAGATCAAGTATACAAAGACTCCTATAGTTTTTTAGACGTACAAAAAAGCCTTATAGCCATGCAATTACAAAAAGCATTTTGGCAAATGATAGACCTATACCCAACTCATCAACATGAAGTATTACAATACATCATGGCATACAAACAAGTCATAAACACTGACCAGGTACTACTAGGCGCATTTTACACCTATGCTTTTTTTGACCCTAAGATCACTACCATCAAAGACCAGAAACCCGTGATCCATCGACCTGATATTTTCGAAGAGAAATTCAGACTCACCAAAGAAATCATACACCATATAAAATATTACGAAAAATTAACTCCCCAACAAAAAGTGTCTAACAATCCGTAAATCATTCCTCCTTAAAAGTTCACTAATATGCACTATTCTTACTTTGTCATCCTCGGCTAATGTTATTTATTTGCGTTAGGGATTGTAGTGAAAATCCCGCAGCTACGACGATAGGAGTAGTGAGGAATTGTAGCGGAAAGCCCGACCCGATAGGGTAACGCCCTAAAGTAATAAAGTAGGACTATCATTTACACATTACCTCCCCTTACACAACCTACCTAAATCACAAAACTAATACCGCTGCTACCAAAAACCTAAACAGACAACACATTTGTAGTAGCAAAACACATCACTTCTCCTCCCAACATTTACATTCGTTTTATGTGATAAAAATCCATTACGAGCCAAAATACAATCGTACAACATACTATACATATCTAAAAACAGTAAATAATACAACCACCAAAAGGATTCTAAAACCAGTAAATACACACCATAAAAACCACAAAAAACATCGATAAAATACACACTTAACAGCTTAAAAACATTTACCCGCAATTTAAAACTTGAACAAAAAAACCAAAAAACACTGAAAAACAAGCCTTTAAAAATCATCAAAAACAGCTATATGAGCCTTTTTTGTAAGAAAAAATAGAGAAACCATTGTTTTTCCAAAAAACCAATAAAAAAACAAAAAATACTGAAAAACAGCCATTTATAATGTATTTTGTAAGAATTAACCTATACTAAAATCGTAAAAAAATGTTAAATTTTCGACGAACTTACAAAATTTACGGTAAAACCTTACTCGAAATTCAACAAAGAGAGTTAACTTAGTACCTCCAAAACAAGGAGAAAGAATTTTCTTCCAAAACCAAAGAACCCCTTAATAATTAATTTATGAAACTTTCATATTATTTTTTCACAATTTGTACTTCGCTTATTTTAACAATGAGTACTCAAGCACAAGAGTTCAATCAAAACGAAAATAAGTGGTTAAAAGGATGGAGTAATTTTGACCCTAATAAAACTATTTATCCAGAAGCCGAAGAAACACTACCTACTATTATAGCAGATGATACATTTTTAAGAAATGATATCGTATACCTAATTTCAGGAGACGTGTACGTTACCAGTGGAGCAACACTAACCGTACAGCAAGGTACTGTCATACGATGCGATCATAAAAACCCTGCAAACTTAATCGTAACTAAAGGTTCTAAACTTATAGCAGCAGGATCAGAAGCATATCCTATCGTTTTTACATCCAATAAAGCTGCCAGATCAAGAGCCAGTGGAGATTGGGGCGGAATTACAATAGCAGGATCAGGTAATGTAAATTCAGTTTCAGGAAACGGAGTAATCAAAGGAGACTTTAATCCTCAATTTGCGCTATACGGTGGTGATAAAAACGATGAACAAACCACTATCTTAAAATATGTACGCATAGAGTTTGCTGGAAACAAAACTAAAAGAACCAATCATACAAACGGACTATCACTATACGGTATAGGATCATCATCAATCATTGATCATATCATGATCAGCTATTCCGCACAAGACTCCTATAATTTTACAGGAGGTAATTTAGACATGAAGTTTCTTCTATCATACAAGGCAGAAGATGATGACTATGAAATATCAGAAGGGTTTAAAGGTATTTTAAACAAAGTAATTGCCATCCGTCATCCATACATTACAAGTCCTAAAGGATCTTACGCTGTAGAAATCAACGGGTATAACAAAGACCTTGGTTACATACAACCAGATGCTGTATCAGATGTGACTATCACCAATTCATCATTGATCAACTTATCGGATCAATCTAACTACATGCATACTACTGCAGCAGTAGCTGCATCTAATGCCGCATTAATCTATTTACACAATAGCAAGATTTCTGGATTCTCAGATGTTGTAAAATTTGATAAATCATACGCCTCGTATGCCGCTATAGAAAAAGCATTTATGATGGACAACAGCTTCTTTAATATACATGGAGATGGCGTACGTGTAGCCTTTACATCAGAAAAGAGCCCATTAGATATTTTAAAATACAATCGATTTACACAAAATTTTGTGGCAGTAGCCAATTTATTTTCAGATCCAAATTCTAAAACTATTCCGAAATTTGATCTTAAAAAATCAATGAACACCTATATGGTAATGCAATAAATCCATGAGTAGCCCTTTGCTACGCAAGTACTACTTGCTATAAGCAATGCTACGACCTACTTTTACTATCAGGTACACACTGTCTTTTGCTGTTCCCTCACAATATAATACAGCAAAAGGCAGTGTTTTTTTTACATACAACTTCACCACTCCTTACTCTTTACCTATTTATACGATAGTTACAAATTACCCCCTCCTATATACAAACTCCAAAAATTATGATCAACACACAATGTTCTTTAATTATTTTCCAATTATTGATGTAAGTATTTGCGTAGCGCTGCTACTAAGCATACATGATCGCACTCTATCTCTTATTAGGTATAATCACAGCAATCATCGGTGCAGCTCCACTAGGTGCAGTAAACATTGCCGTAATTAACACCACCATCAAAGAAAACACTCAAAAAGCATTAAAAATAGCTTTAGCCGCTGGGGTTGGCGAAGTATTACTAGCTTTATTTGCATTGCATTGCAGCACCGAATTATCTACTTTTTTTCAAGAAAACCAATGGATCCAAATCGTCATCGTATTACTATTTATGGCCATTGGTATTTATTTTTTAGCAGCACCTAAAAAAAAGAAAAAAACAAAACTTAATAAGAAAACAAAAAACTCTAAATTCCTTACAGGCTTTTCCTTAGCCTTTCTAAACCCTCCTGTAGTATTATACTGGATCGTAGCAATATCGCTCACCAACAAACATCTATTTCAACTTACAGCCCACACCCCTCTTTTAGCACTTTCACTGTTTTTTGGAGGTATTTATTTTGGAAAAATAGGTACCCTGTACATTTACAGTAAATGGGGCAACAAAATTGCCAAAAAACAAGGAGACTCTAACACTAAGCTTTTTAAAATAATCGGGGTAGCACTTATTATTTTATCTATTTTTCAAGGCGTGAAATTTCTAGTGTAGTTATCGCTTGAGATTCCTCAAACCTACTCAAGCAGACACAAATCACCTCACTGTTTCAAGATATTTTCATTAAAAACAGAACATATAACAGTAGGGCGTTCCCCAAGGGTCGGGCTATCCGCTGTATCTTTTTTGGTTTTACAAAAAACCAAAAAAGGATGCCGCTCCTATCCCTAACGCGGCAAAAAGCGTTTTCGATCTATACACACTTATAAAGTACAAGCCTATAACATCGTAATACAGACTACTGTACCCTCATTATTACGTACATTAAATACCGTTTCATCTTCAAAAATCAGATACTGACCTTTTATGCCCTTTAGCACTCCTGTATATTCAGGAGTTTTCTCTAGATTCAGACTCTTTAGATGCGTAGGATATTGTAATACAGGAAAGTCCAAGGAAGTTTCTGTGTTCGTAGGAATAAAATACTCCTTAGCCTCTTCAGGAATAAACTCCTGGAGCTTATCTCTAAACGCCACCAAACTCTCATCGTCAATCTCATTTTTTAGCATCTTGCGCCAATTTGTTTTATCGGCTACGTATTCTTTTAATGCAACTTCAGTAATTCCTGCTAGGTATCGATTAGGCACTTCTACAATTTCTATTGCCTCGTGTGCTCCCTGATCAATCCATCGTGTAGGCACCTGTGTTTTTCTAGTCACTCCTACCTTTACATTACTAGAATTGGCTAGATATACAATATGAGGCTGCAATTGCACCTTTTTTTCATACTCTAAATCCCTATCTTCTATATCCAAATGCGCCTTGCTCAATTCTGGGCGCATGATCCAATCTCCTGCCTGAGGTTGTTTATAAAAATCCTCATAACAATAGCCCTGTCTATAAATTTTCACTTCCTTTCCACAAGCCAAACATTGATGTCCTACAAATTCTATCTGTATTTTTTTATCCAGCAATTGATTCATATGAATAAAGTCTGATTCAAAAACCAAATAATATTGGATAGGACTACCGATTTCGGTTTGCATCTTCGTGAGAACTCCTTGGTATTGCATAAGCTAGGCTAAAAAATTAATTCTATTAAAAATTGTGATTATTTTTCTTATTTTAGTTTTCAATCAAAGACAATCACAGATCGAAGTGGTTTACACTTTTTGATTTTAGCGAACATCGTAAGATTTTGTGATCAGATGCAGTGATTTTTTGTTACATAGCAGCGCTATGGAACTCGAAAATTGCAAAATTTGAATGCAAAAGATCGTTTTTATAGCAAATTGAAAAAAGTTTAGATCACTTTATCATATTAATGCTTTTCACAGCTCAAAGATACATCAAAAAATGCCAATACCTTTAGTAAATTCTATTGCCAGCTGGTTTCTAAAAAAACGATTTCATCAGATGGAACTTTTTCTAAAGTATCCTAATGAAGTACAATTAGAACTACTACATACCTTATTAGAAACTGCAAAAAATACTGAGTTTGGCAAACAATATGATTTTGCTTCGATTCGTAATTACGAAACGTTTAAGGAGCGTATCCCCATTCGCACCTATGAAGACATCGAGCCGATGATCGAACGCAGCAGACATGGCATACATAATATTTATTGGCCCACACCTATTAAGTGGTTTGCCAAGTCCAGTGGTACGACCAATGCCAAAAGTAAATTTATTCCCGTAAGTCAGGAATCCTTAGAAGACTGCCACTATGCAGCAGGAAAAGACCTGCTATGCATGTACCTAAACAACAATGAAAACTCCAAGCTATTTACAGGAAAAAGCCTTCGACTAGGCGGTAGCAAAGAACTGTATAAAGAAAACGGCACATCCTTTGGCGATCTATCCGCGATCATTATCGATAATATGCCATTTTGGGCAGAGTTTAGTTCCACCCCCAGTAATGAAATCTCATTAATGAGTGATTGGGAAACCAAAATGTCTGCTATTATCAGCGAAACAATTTTAGAAAATGTAACCAGTCTGGCAGGAGTTCCCTCGTGGATGCTCGTATTACTCAATCAAACACTAACCACTACAGGCAAAGATCACTTATTCGAAATCTGGAAAAACCTAGAAGTATACTTTCACGGCGGAGTCAGTTTCGAACCTTACCGAGATCAGTACAATGCTATTCTACCCAGAACCGACTTTAACTATTACGAAATATACAATGCTTCCGAAGGTTTTTTTGCGATTCAGGATCAAAACAATTCTTCGGAACTATTACTCATGCTCGATTATGGGATTTTCTACGAATTCATTCCTATGGAAACTTACGAAACGGCTCCTAATCGTGTCATTCCATTAAGCGAAGTAGAAATTGGCAAAAACTACGCAGTAGTCATCACTACCAATGCGGGTTTATGGAGGTATAAGATCGGAGATACGATACGCTTTACCTCTATAGCGCCCTACAGGATTAAAGTATCTGGAAGAACCAAACATCATATCAATGCTTTTGGCGAGGAATTAATTATCGAAAATGCAGAAGAAGCACTACGTAAAACAGCTAAGCAAACCAATGCTGAAATTGTAGATTACACGGCTGCTCCCATTTTTATGCACCAAAAAGAAAAAGGAGCCCACGAGTGGATGATTGAATTCAAGACTCCCCCTGTAGATGTGCATCAATTCGCACAGTTATTAGACACACATCTACAAGCCATCAATAGTGACTATGAAGCTAAAAGAGCCAACAATACCACCTTAAATCCCCTAAAAATAAATGTAGCCAGACACCATCTTTTCTACGATTGGCTAAAACAAAATGACAAGCTTGGTGGCCAACATAAAATACCTAGACTGTCTAATTCTAGAAAATACCTAGATGAATTAATAGCCATGAATATACCAAAAGCTACTTGCGTAAAAAAGTCTTTTCATGAGCGTTTTTAAGGCTTTATTTTCTTAAAATTTTGCAAAAAAATATGGTAATACCATAAAAACCAAAGGTCTAATTGATTGTTTTTCTATAAAAATTGAGTAGTTCATCGAGCAAAAAAAACGCTTGATCTAAAAGTTTGTAATTCATTTTTTGAAACATGTTTTTCGTATTAAATTTGTTTCCAGATAGTTACCAAACCTTATGCCCCAAAATATGAAAAGCATAGTATTCAGTTTTAGTTTTGTTTTAATTTCTTTAGTAGTCCAAGCGCAGCAAATCAAACCAGCCACGCTTACTCATACTACAGAAAATATAGTAATCACTAATGACGATACTACTATTTTAGCAACGATCGCTGATGCTAAAACAGTACAAAACACTAGTGTAGCTATGGACAAAGTTTGCTATGGAGAATTATCGAAAATAGCATTTTACGAAACTTTGATCTCTCAAAACAATCTTAACATACATCTAAAGAATAGTACGGATCTTGCTATCAAAAGCACGGAAGAAATCATTTCTAAAAAAAGAAATCAAGTACTATATACTGAAAGTGAATAAATGGTATTGAAAACTATCTAATTTTAGTCATAATAAATGTTTACACCTCTACTGCCATATAGAGGTGTTTTTTTATGCCTTTCTAAATACACACCTCTCATATTTAAAAACTCTAATATTGCGTTAGGGATAGGAGTGGAAATCCCACAGCACGACCATAGGAGTGCGAGGAATTGGAGCGGATAGCCCGACCCGATAGGGAAACGCCCTGAAAAAAATAATAAAATAGCTCACTAATAGTATGCTATATATCATTTTTTCAAGGCGCTTGATTTAACACTTAATCGTAATATAAAGGAAGTAGTGTGTTACGATGCTCCCTCTACAGGCTCTTAAGAGACTGCTTTTAACTTGTTTATAGTCGATTTATTTAATTTCTTTTCGGCATAATCTTTCGTAACTCTTAGCTCTGTTTCTTCACTTTCTGGCAGTTCGTACATCGCATCAGTAAGTATCGCTTCGCATAACGAACGTAAACCACGAGCTCCAAGCTTATACTCTACCGCTTTTTCTACGATATAATCCAATGCTCCATCTGTGATAGAGAAATTAATGGCATCCATTTCAAACAATTTTTTATACTGCTTAATAATGGCATTTTTAGGCTCTGTAAGAATTGCTCTAAGCGTACGATTGTCTAATGGATTCATATGAGACAATACAGGCAGACGACCAATAATTTCTGGAATCAGACCAAAATCTTTTAAGTCTTTTGGAATAATGTACTGCAATAGATTATCTTTTTCGATAATATCTTCGCTTTTAGAAGCACTGAATCCCATCGCTTGCATGTTCAATCTTTTTTGAATTGCATTTTCTATACCGTCAAAAGCTCCTCCGGCAATAAATAGAATATTCTCTGTATTGACTTCTATAAACTTCTGATCTGGGTGTTTACGGCCTCCTTTAGGCGGCACATTCACCACTGTACCTTCTAACAATTTAAGCAATGCTTGCTGCACCCCTTCTCCAGACACATCTCTAGTGATACTAGGGTTGTCACTTTTACGTGCTATTTTATCGATTTCATCGATAAATACGATCCCTCGTTGCGCTTTCTCTAAGTTATAATCAGCGGCCTGTAACAGTCGAGTAAGAATACTTTCTACATCTTCTCCTACATATCCCGCTTCTGTAAGCACAGTCGCATCTACAATAGCTAGTGGCACATTCAGCATGCGTGCAATTGTTTTAGCAATTAGGGTTTTTCCAGTTCCTGTTTGCCCTACCATGATAATATTACTTTTCTGAATCTCGATATCATCATCGGTCTGCGGTTGTAACAATCTTTTATAATGATTGTACACGGCCACAGACATTACTTTTTTGGTAAATTCTTGCCCAATAACATATTCATCAAGAAACTTCTTGATAGCCATTGGTTTTCGGAGCATCAGTTCATTACTTAACTCCCCAGTTTCTTCATCTCTGGCTTCTTCAACTACGATTCCATGTGCTTGTATAATACAACGATCACAGATGTGTGCATCTAAACCAGCAATCAATAAATTGGTTTCTGGTTTTTTTCGTCCACAGAACGAGCATTCTAAGTCTTCTTTCGGCATAATTTATAATTCAAAATTTTGCCTATGTACATGTGTAACAAATACAAATGTACACAGACGTCTATTATAAGGAATTTTTAGTGCAAATTCCCGTATGTTAGCTAGAAATTTTACGCTCTTGTCAAAATTTCGTCGATCATTCCGTATTCTTGAGCCTTATCAGCTTTCATCCAATAATCTCTGTCACTATCTGCATACACCTTGTCATATGGCTGTCCAGAGTGCTTAGAGATAATGTTATATAATTCTTCTTTAAGAATTAAAATCTCTCTAGCTGTAATTTCTATATCACTCGCTTGTCCTTGTGCTCCACCAAGTGGCTGATGGATCATTACTCTACTATGTGGTAATCCAGAGCGCTTTCCTTTTTCTCCTGCACATAATAGTACTGCTCCCATTGATGCAGCCATACCTGTACAAATAGTTGCTACATTGGGCTTAATAAATTGCATGGTATCATAGATTCCTAATCCAGCATATACACTACCACCTGGAGAATTGATATAAATCTGAATATCTTTTGAAGAATCTACACTTTCTAAAAATAACAACTGAGCCTGTATAATATTTGCCACCTGATCATTTATCCCAGTACCCAAAAATATGATACGGTCCATCATTAACCGCGAGAAAACATCAAAAATCGCAACATTCATCTGGCGCTCTTCAATAATATTTGGTGTCATCCCTACAGGATACATACTACTGATGATCTGCTGATAATAGTTACTATTAATTCCCTGATGCTTAGTAGCATATTTTTCGAATTCTTTTCCGTAATCCATAGTTATCTTTTAATAAAATTTGTTTTTATAAAAAAGGCGTTATTCGAATACTCGATTAACGCCTTAAATATAAGTATAAATTCCTTATAAGTTCATCTTGATTATTTGTAAACTTCTTTTACAAACTCTTCAAAGCTCACCTCTTTTGTAGTCAAGGTTGCATTTTCCTTATAATACTTTAATATTTTTGTACTCATCAATTGCTCAGAAATACGCTTTACCTCTTCTTGGTTTCCTAAAATTCGAGCAGCGATATCTTCTAATTCTTTATCCTCTGGTGTCAATTGTCCGAATTGAGCCATCTGTCCTTTGATCAAGTCTTTTGCAAATTCTTTAAGCTCATCAAAAGTTACTTGTAAATCATTATCAGTGATGATTTTTCCTTCGATCAACTGAAAACGTAATCCTTTTTCACTTTTTTCATACTCCTCATTCGCCTCATCTTCTGTTAATGGATTTTCTCCAGTAGCCTGAATCCATTTCTTTAAGAAAGCTGCTGGCAATTCAAACTGCGTATTCTCTAAAAGACTCTCTGTTACATCATTTAACAACTGCTGATCTGATTGCTGCTCAAACTGACGTTCTGCATCTTGCTTGATACGGTCTTTAAGTTCTGTAACAGTCTTTACGGTATCTTTTCCGTATAGCTTATCGAACAATTCCTGATCTAACTCTGCTAATTCCTGTGTATTGACTTCAGAGACTGTAAAAGTTACTTCTGCTTCTAATGCTTCAGCCTCTTCTTTCGTGATCTTTAATGCATTTGCTAAATCTTGTACTTCTGTAAAAAGATCTTTAGTCTGCAATGTGATGATATCATCTACTTTTGCTCCTACAAACTTCGCTACGTTATCTTTATGCACAGCCTCTAGAGAAATTGTTGATTGCGTATCTATTGCTTTCTCTTCATTAAAAAATGTACCTACTACTTGGTCTGCTGCAGTCGCTTCTTCTTTAGAAACTAACTTTCCGTATTGCTTCTGGATAGATGTTACTTGATTATCTATCATATCATCAGTAGCTACGATCTTGTAGTGTGTAATTTCTTTGTCTCCATTGATCGTTACATCAAACTTTGGCGCTAGTCCTAATTCGAATTCAAAAGAGTAATCCTCTGCATTCCAGTCAAAATTTTCTTGCTCTTTTGGAAGTGGATTTCCTAACACATCCAACTTCTCCTCAGTAAGATATTTATGCAAAGCATCCTGCAATAATTTATTTACCTCATCTACTAAAACAGCCTTTCCATATTGTTTTTTAACCAATCCCATTGGGACGTGACCTTTTCTAAAACCAGGAATATTAGCGTTTTTTCGATAATCTTTAAGGATTTTTTCTACCTTATCACTATAATCAGCTTTTGAAATATCTACTGTTACAACAGCATTCAATTCGTCTAATTGCTCTTTTGAAATATTCATTATCTCTTCTTTTTGTACTAAAAATCGGGATGCAAAAGTAAGGTTTTTTTACATCCCGACAAAGTTTTAACTTCCTGAAAAACAGTTAACTTTTATCTAGACACAATTTCAGTCCCAATCGCCTTTAAATCATAGCTTAAAAAGACAAAACAAACATACTATAATCTCATCATCTTACTGAAAGTCAATCACAAAATAGCATACCCTCCAAAACAATGATTACAAAGCGCCTCCTTTGTCACTTTTAAAAAAATGAGTAATCATGCTCTAAAAAGCATTACACTTAATCTACCCAAAGCCCTAATCTTAAAAAAGTATTCACTAAATCACCTAACACCTCCTCCTTAAAAAAAGGGATCACACAAAAAAGCCCGTTTAAAAAAAACGAGCTTTTAAATATTGTAAAAAAAGTTCCTAATTAATTCACTTCATTACTTAGTGTTACTGTTCCAAAATTACCAGGTTCTACTCTGGGAATCGATGCCTTATAAGTAGTTTTTAAAGCATCTATAATACCGTTTACTACCAAAGCATGCGCTCTTGGCGTAGGATGCACTCCATCTAGAGAAAAACCTCCTCCAGACACAAAATCCGAAGTAATTAAACCTCCTTCGAAAGGAATACCTCCATTAGCTCCTTGTGCTAAGACCCCTGCTATATCAAAAAACGCTAACCCATTAGCCGTTGCGATATTGGTAATTGCGGCATTATACGCAGCCGTAGCTGTTGCGATAGCACTCAACTCGTCTTTATCCAACACATCTTTATCCTCTATACCACTAATGGCTTTAACTACTAAATCCCCTTGTGCTGGCGTTGGTGTTCCTCCTGTCAGTAAAATTCCTAATACCTGCTCTACTTCTGGAGTCAGTACTACTGATCCATATCCTTGTGCTAATGCTGCTCTATCTATTGTAAGCAACAACAATTCTTCTTCTGTCATTTGACGAACTCCTAAGGGGTTCGTATTTGTTACATCAGTTTTGATCAAAAATAAATTCGACCCTTCATTAAATGTAAACAAATATTGAGAAGCAATAATCTGCGCTTGCTCTAAAGGAAGACCTCCTCCTGCTAATTGCGCTGTAACAATCCCTGCTACCGCTTGAAAAAATCCTGTTAAACTCCCTGCAGTCGCAGCATCTAACTCTAAAGCATTATTAGGAATCGTTGTAAAAAATGGAATAGAAGGAATATCTGGAATATTTAACAGCACGCCTTTTGCTCCATTAGCCGTAAGCTGCCCTACTATATCACTATAGATCGCTCCAAACGCTGTTGGATCTGTAATATCATTTTGCCCATATGTAGATGGGTCTACATTTCCTGTCTGATCCACACCTATACCACCAGAGGTAGCATAACTCAACACATCGTTATTTCCTATCCACAAACTAAAGAACGTAGGATCTTGCGCGATCGCATCCCCTAGCACTGAAGCACTTGCTCCACTTGCAAAACGTCCAAAATACGGATTCAACGCACCATAACCTGGCAATGTCAGGTGAAAACTTTTAGCTCCTGGCACTCCCATATTATTAAAACTACCCTCTAAAGAAGTAGTAATATTAGTCGTAGGCTGCTGCCCTGTAAACACTGCTGGTCCAGGATTCCCTTCAGCATCAAATGCCAGCACTAATCTCGGAGGAAAATCAGCTGTTTGCCCTACAAAACCACCTACATTATCCGCCATTAGAGGCTGTGTAAACATCCCTCCTCCAACTGATTTTAGCTGGTTAGCTAATATATTAGGATATGAATTTTCTTGTCCCGTAATATATAACGCTCCATCAGCCAATCCTGCTGTTAATGAATTCCCTAAAGCTATATATTTAGAAAAATCTACTTCTGCGTTTGTATATAAATCAGACTCTGCTATTGGATTATCAAACTCTGGCTCACAAGCTACCAGTCCTAAAACTGCTATCGCTAAATATTGTATCGTATTTTTCATCTTCATATTATAATTTATAAGTTACTCCTAGTCCTGGTGAAAAAACACTAGACTTATAGGTTCCGCCAAAAGAAGTCACTGCCCCACTAACTGGATCGGTAGAAAAATCATACGACTCATTCGTTTCTTCGAATCGTAAGTAGAAGAAAGAGGCATCAATGGCCAACTTAGGAGTAATTGCTACACTCAATCCACCTGTATATCCATTTGAGTCATTACGCGGTGTTTCTGGCGCAAAGAATCCTGATTGTACAGGAGACTCATCATAATAATACCCTGCACGCAATGCTATTTTTTCAGTCGCTTGGTACTGCACTCCAAAACGATATACAGAAGAGTTTTTATAATTTCTTGGATTTATAGAACTCGTACCTGTTCCGAATTGTATATCCAAAGATTCATACACATCCCAGAACTGTCTATTAAAGTCAAAAGCAAACAACCATTTTTCTTTAAATTCATACGAAACCCCAACAGATAATTCTGCGGGTAGCGGTAATGCTGCACTAAAAGTAGTAGTTCCATTCGCTGGAGTTGCTGGAGAGTTTGGAAAATTACTAAATACTGCTTCTCCATCTTCTGCCTCTAGGATGATCTCACTACGATAATTAAACCCTACTCTAAAATTGTCTGTAGGCGTAAACATCGCTCCGATACTCCATCCCCAATCAGTAACACCAGAATCATCGACTGTAATATTGGCACGATTCCCTTCCAGATCCGTCAATGTTCTATTTAAGTTTCTATTAAAATTCACAGAACCTGTTACAAAAATAGGTCCTCCTCCTACACTAAAATGCTTAGAGAGCTTAAAAGAAACTACGGGTTGTATGTAAATTGCTGCTAATTCTATATTATTCACCAAATGTGATCCTGCCCAATCTGTTGGCCAAGCCACTTCACTACCATAAGGTGTATACACCCCAAGTCCTAGCGCCATCCAATCATTCACCTTATACGATCCGTATAAGTTCAAAGGCGTTCCCAGAGAGCTATCCGTTTCTGAGGAAATACCGAGTTCTTCATTTTGAAAGATCACATCAGAGAAGATACCACTCACCCCTGCACTCACATTCAATTTATTTTCTAAGTAAACAAGACCTGCTGGATTGAAAAACACCAGCTCAGCACTATTTACTACTGCTACACCTGTGTGTCCCATCGCAATAGCTCGCTGCCCTTGTACACTTACTCTGTATCCACCTGCATAAGTAACGAGTGTTACTGCGATGAACAGAACGAATAATAATAGTTTTTTCATAAATTCAAATTAATAATTGTTGTTATGACATTGTAAAATATTAAGAAGTGATTTGAACTTTTTTGATTTCAGCGAAAAACAGAGATTTTGTAATCAAATCGAGTATTTTTTTGTTGCATAGCAGCGCTACAGAACTCAAAAATTATAAAATTTTAGTACAAAAGATCGTTTTTATAGCAAATTGTAAAAAGTTTGCATCACTTCCATATCAAATTTAACAGATTTTATCAATTATCCAATAAAATCAACTAATTATTATACTTCTTTGATTTTTAGATCACTTTTTAACAAATTCTAACACTCTGTCTAAAAACGAAGAAGGGTTCTCTGCATGCAACCAATGCCCCGCATTTTCAATTTCCGCAATTACAGCATTAGGAAACTGCTCTAAAAGCGGTGCCTCATCTCTTTTCATAATGTAATGAGACTTGTTTCCTTTTAAAAATAAAGTATCCCCTTTAAATGAGAGTGCTTCGGGCAAAGCTGCTCCGATTTCTGCTACATTCTTCATCAATGATGAAAGATGCATCCGCAAGCCTAGTTGCTCTTTTTGTTCCCAGTATAGATTTTTCATTAAAAACATACGCACAGCTGCCTCTGGCACATGCGCACTTAACGCCGCATCGACCGCTCCTCTTGTCTTCAGCACTTCAAAATCCAATGACTGCAACCCTTCTAAAATTCCTTGATGATGTGGCGGATAATATTTAGGTGCTATATCAGCAATCATCAATTTCTGTATATATTCGGGATACTTAGCCGCAAAAAGCATCGCTGTTTTTCCTCCCATGGAATGCCCTAACAACAGTACTTTTTGGAGCTCATTTTCCTGACAATATTCGTGTAAATCAGCCGCCATTAACTCATAGGAAAACGCATCACTATGCGGGCTTCGTCCATGATTACGCTGATCTATTAAATGCATTTCATATCCTTCGGCTGCAATTTTCTTTGCAATTGTTTTCCAATTGTCGCTCATTCCTAGAAAACCATGTAATACCAAAAAAGGCACCCCCTCTCCAAAAACATTTGCATGTAGTTTCATACGATACTTCTTATTTTAGTTTGTGCAAATACATATTTATTACATTCTCTAAACCTAGATACAGTGATTCGCTGATCAAGGCATGTCCTATAGATACTTCCAATACATCTGGCACATGCTGTTTAAAGAATTGTATATTATCCAAAGAGAGATCATGCCCCGCATTCACTCCTAATCCTAGCGTTGTAGCCAATCTAGCACACTCCGCATAGGGCACCACCGCTTTCTGATCCCCTTTGGCATATCCCACTGCAAAGGCTTCGGTATACAACTCAATTCTATCAGCACCTGTTTCTTTAGCACCTTCTATCATTTCTGTTATGGGATCTACAAAAATAGACGTACGTATTCCATGACTCTTAAACTCAGAGATCACTTCTTTTAAAAAATCTTGATGCTGCACAGTATCCCAACCCGCATTACTCGTTATGGCATGCTCTCCATCAGGCACTAAAGTTACTTGAGCAGGCTGTACCTGTAATACCAAATCTATAAACTTAGGAATTGGATTTCCTTCTATATTCAATTCTGTCTGTACAATCGTCTTAAGATCACGCGCATCTTTGTACCTAATATGACGCTCATCAGGTCTTGGATGAATAGTGATTCCTTCTGCCCCAAAACGTTCTATATCTGTAGTTACTTTAAGCAAATCAGGTGTATTTCCACCCCTTGCATTGCGCAAAGTTGCTATTTTATTAACATTAACGCTTAACTTTGTCATGGTTTTTGATATAACTTTATTAAATAGCAAAAATAAGAACTTGACAGCCCCTTGGTTGTATAATTTTGATTATTTTGCATAAAAAAGTATTGGGAATGATGAAAACAAGCTTGTATATTATAAATGAAATTGACCCATTAACCATTGCTACGAAAATTGCAGATGCCCAAGTATTATTCAACGAACTTACTTATACCCATTTCCCTGTTGTAAATAATAATGTATACATCGGCTGTATTTCTGAAACAGATGTACGTTGTTTCGAAACCTCCAAAAAAATAAACGCCTATCAATATGCACTAGAAGGCTTTTTTGTAAGAAACGACCACAACTGGCTCGATATACTCGAAGCTTTTGCACAGAACAATTCTAATATCATGCCTGTATTAGATGATAAAAACAACTATATAGGATATTTTGAATTAGGAGACATCATGAATTTATTCAATGACACTCCATTCTTAAGTGAGCATGGTAATATTTTGATCGTAGAAAAAGGGATTCTTGATTACTCTTTTAGTGAAGTCGCTCAAATCATAGAATCAAACAATGCCAAATTACTCGGGTTGTTTATTTCTAACATGGAAAATGATGTTGCACAAATCACACTTAAAATAAGTGATAGTGACATTAACAACATCGTACAAACATTCCGAAGATACAGCTATAACATTGTTTCGAAGCATCATGAAGATTCTTTCTTAAACAATCTAAAAGAAAGATCTAAATACTTAGAAAAGTACCTAAATATCTAGAACAACCTCCTTTTAACAGCCAATCAAATTCAACCACAATGAAAATAGGTATTTACGGCCAATTTTATCACGAGAATTCGGGTATTTACATCCAACAACTACTAGAAACACTAGACAAAAACAATATAGAAGTAGTTATTGAAAAAAACTTCTTAGCCTTAATCGAACTGCATGAGGATATTGACAAAAGTTATTCGCATTTCAGTACTTTTGAAGAACTAGATAGCTCCTATGATCTATTTTTTAGCATAGGAGGTGATGGTACTATTTTACAAACCATCACTTATGTTAGAGATTTAGGAATCCCTATTGCTGGGATCAATACTGGAAGACTTGGGTTTCTAGCTACGATTCAGAAAGAAGAAATACAAGATTCTATCGACTTGATTTTAAACAAACAATTTCACATATCCCCAAGGAGTATTGTTACTGTCACGACAGAATCTGACTCCGATGAGTTTGGTGTACTCAATTTTGCAATGAATGAGATTGCTGTCAGTCGAAGAAACACCACTTCTATGGTTACTGTACACACGAGTTTAAATAATGAATTCCTGACCTCCTACTGGGCAGATGGACTGATTGTAGCCACTCCTACGGGATCTACAGGATACTCTCTAAGCTGCGGTGGCCCCGTAATGACCCCTGATGCAGAAAGCATGGTACTAACTCCCATTGCCCCGCACAACTTAAATGCAAGACCCTTAGTTATCCCCGATAATCAAGAAATAAAGTTGCAGGTTTCTGGTAGAGAAGACTCATATCTGGTATCCCTAGACGCTAGAAAACACACATTACCCAACGATACAACAATCATCATTAAAAAAGCGCCTTTTAAAATCAATATGGTTGTATTAGAAGGGGATAGCTTTCTAAAAACCTTACGCAAAAAATTGCTTTGGGGGGAAGATAAACGTAACTAAAGCAATAAAAATCAGTAAAAAGTGTTTTTTTATTAATACTATTTTACTCAAATTCTTGTGTACTAAAGTTAATTATTATATTTGCAAACTTTTGAAAATCTATGAGATACTTAATTTCTTTAGCGGCTATTTTGTGGTGTCTACAACATACCGATGCGCAAACCTATGAAGTAGGAATGCTATTGGGTGGAGCCAATTATATAGGAGACATAGGAGCAACTACTTACATAGCTCCTAGTGATATTGCTATAGGTGCCATCGGAAAATGGAATCGAAGTAAACGCCACGCCTTTAGAGGATCTATTCTATACAATAAGATCAGTGCAGACGATGCAAAAGGAGATGCCAGAAGAAAAAACAGAGGACTAGAATTCGATAATAGCATTACCGAATTTTCTGCTGGACTCGAATTTAATTTCTGGGAATGGTATTTATACGATGGGGTACCACAATTCACTCCCTATTTATATACAGGTATCACAGGATTTAATTACAATGCAAAAGCTTTAGACCTCACTACCAATGAGATTAGCAAATACAGTAGCCGATGGAGCATGGCTATTCCTATGGTAGTAGGTATCAAAAAATCAGTAGGTAGGCACTGGGTACTTGGTGCTGAAATTGGAGCAAGATATACGTTTACAGACAACTTAGACGGTAGTAATCCCGAAAGTAGGTTTGGAAATGGATTTGGTAACTTAGATAATAATGACTGGTATGTTTTTACTGGCATTACACTATCGTACACATGGGGTAGAATCCCATGTTATTGCGCATTTTAAAAATGATTGACAAACAAGAATTAAACACTAACATCCCTGCACATGTAGCTATTATTATGGATGGCAATGGCAGGTGGGCTAAGCAAAAAGGCTTCTTCAGAGCTGTAGGACACGAAAACGGCACCAAAGCCGTTAAAGAAGCGGTGGAAGGCGCCGCAGAAATAGGCGTAAAATTCCTGACACTGTATGCCTTTTCCACAGAAAACTGGAACCGTCCTAAACTAGAGGTTGACACTCTTATGAAACTATTAGTCAACTCTCTACGAAAGGAAATAGACACACTACAAAAAAACAACATAAAGCTCAATGCCATAGGCAATCTAGACGCACTCCCCAATAAGGCTAGAAAAGAACTGCTAGAAGTTATCGAAAAAACTAAGGATAATACGCACATGACTTTATCGCTAGCCCTGAGCTACGGAAGTCGAGAAGAGCTCATAAAAACTATACAAGAAATAAGCAATAAAGTTAAAAATAATGTACTTTCGCCACATCTTATAAATGAAGCAGTCATTAATAAGCATTTGTATACCAAAAATCTACCAGATGTAGACTTATTGATACGCACCAGCGGTGAGCAGCGTATCAGTAATTTCCTATTATGGCAGATTGCGTATGCAGAATTATATTTTACAGAAATTCTATGGCCAGATTTCAAAAGAACTAATTTATTTGAAGCCATATTAGATTATCAAAAAAGAGAAAGAAGATTTGGAAAAACGAGTGAGCAGCTTAGCTAAAGCGATGACAACGAAATTACCTATTACATTTTTAGCATTCATTGCTTTTTTAACAAATACACTAGTACTTTCGGCACAAAGTCTCCCCACTAATAATGGAAAAGAGTATATCATTGGAGGAATAGAAGTAACAGGAATCACTACGTATAATGAAAATACAGTGATCACGTTTACAGGACTAAAAGAAGGAGAGCGTATTGTACTTCCTGGGGATCGTATTAGTAAAATCATTAAGAAACTTTGGGACTTAGAATTATTCAGTGATATCAATTTCTACATCACTAGAGTTGAAGATGAAAAAGCATTTATAGAAATTAACATCCAAGAAGTTCCTGAATTAAAACAAGCCAAAATTGTCGGCGTAAGCAAGCGAAAAGCAGAAGAGCTACTCAAAGAGAATAGCCTTACTCCAGGTGCTAAAGTAACAGAAAACCTAATTACGACTACGCGTAACTTCATCACCAACAAGTATAAGAAAAACGGTTTTTTCAATACCAAAGTATTGATCAACACTTCTCCTGTAAAAGATACCGTACCTACCAATAAAGTAAATATGGTAGTAAAAGTAGACAAAGGAGAACGTATTAAAGTAAGCCAAATCACAGTCAATGGAAACTCTAAGCTATCTGATGGCAAAGTAAGAGCTGCCATGAAAAACACTAAGAAAAGAAAGCCTTTACGATTCTGGAAGCGCTCTAAATACATCAAGGCTGACTATGCCTCTGACAAGGAAAATATCATTAAAAAATATAAAGAAAAAGGATATCGAGATGCTAGAATTATATCCGATTCATTGATCATAGAAAACAATGAACGTATCTCACTCGCTTTAAATATAGAAGAAGGGAACCGCTATTATTTTGGAGACATCAATTTCTTAGGAAATAGCGTGTATACGGATAGACAATTAGCCCGACAGCTCGTTATTAAAAAAGGAGACGTTTACAACGGTATTCTGCTAGAAAAACAAATCGCAGACAATACCAAGCCAGACGCTAATGACTTGACTAATCTGTACCAAAACAATGGATACCTATTCTCTAACATAGATGCTGTAGAAACGAATGTACAGAATGACACTATTGATTTCGAAATTAGAATCCGAGAAGGTAAATTGGTACACTTCGATCATATCACAGTAACTGGAAATGACAAAACCAATGACCATGTAGTACACAGAATCCTTAGAACACGTCCTGGTCAGGTATACAGTAAAGATTTAGTGGTACGTACCGTTAGAGAAATCGGACAATTAGGCTTCTTTGACCCAGAACAATTAGAACCACAATTCCAAAATGCAAACCCACAGGCGGGAACCATAGACATCAACTACCCCGTAGTAGAAAAAGGAGCAAGCCAGATAGAACTACAAGGTGGTTTTGGTGGTGGTGGTTTCGTAGGAACGTTAGGACTTGCGTTTAGTAATTTCTCTATCCGTAATATCTTTAACAAAGAAGCCTACAGCCCCCTTCCTATGGGAGATGGTCAAACATTGCGTATACGAGCACAGGCTAGCCAAATCTTTCAAACGTATAGTTTATCTTTTGTAGAGCCGTGGTTAGGTGGTAAAAAACCATTTCAACTATCCACTTCTATATCGCACTCTATACAATACGAAAATACATTTAGCCGTCGTGGAAGAAGAGATGTAAATAGAGACAGTAGATTTTTAATCACTGGTGGGTCTATTGGGGTAGCGAAACGTCTTAACTGGCCAGATAACTACTTTACCTTATCACAGGCAGTAAGCTTCCAGCATTTCAACCTTAAGAACTTTAACAGAAGAAGCCTATTTTCTTTTGGAAATGGATTTTCTAACAACTTAGCTTACACCATAGGAATCAATCGAAATAACACCTCGGTAAACCCTATTTTCCCTACAGCAGGATCAGAGTTTAATCTTGTAGCCAAACTATCACTCCCCTATTCTATGTGGGATGGCACAGACTACAGAGCTCTTGCTGACCAAAGCAGCGCATTGGATTTTGAACAAAATGAACTATTACGCCTTAACCCGGGACTTATAGATCCTAGAACAGGACGTATTAACAGAGAAGTAAACCCTGAAGCTGCGGATAGAATTGGCGAAATTGGGTCAGAAATAGGAGACATCGATCAAGAACGATTTGATTGGTTAGAGTACTATAAGATAAAGTTTGATGGAACTTGGTACACTACCCTTGCCAAAATTGGTAAAAACCCATTAGTACTACGCTCTAGAGCTGAATACGGGTTCTTAGGTGCTTACAATAACAATAGAGGAACTATTTTATTCGAACGCTTCTTTGTAGGAGGAGATGGATTAGGAGCAAACAGCTTAGATGGAAGAGAAGTGGTAGCGCTTAGAGGATACCCTAATCAATCTGTAGTACCCCTTAGTAGAAGCAATGAAGTAAGTACACGACAAAACCAAGGAGCTACTATCTATAATAAGTACTCCCTAGAACTACGCTATCCAATTACCTTAAAACCTGCGGCATCCATCTACATGCTTACCTTCTTAGAAGGAGGAGCTTCCTTCGATAGCTTTAGAGGATTCAATCCTTTTCAATTAAATCGTTCTGCTGGAGCAGGTTTGCGTATCTTTATGCCAGCCTTTGGATTACTAGGTATTGATTTCGGATATGGTTTCGATCCAATTCCTGGCACTGTGGGTAGCAATGGATGGGAAACTCACTTTATCATAGGGCAACAATTTTAAGTTTGGCACGATTATTTCTATAAACAATACAGCAACATGAAAACAAAAGCTTTTTTATTACTTACTGCTATTTTTACAGTCATCACTGCTACTACAGTAACTGCCCAAAAAGGCATCAGACTAGGATACATAGATATGGAATACATATTGCAAAATGTTCCTGAATACAATGAAGCCGCAGCAGACTTAGAAAAAAAAGTACAAAAGTGGAAAGTAGAAATTGAAGCGAATCTAAAAGAGGTAGAAGAAATGCGAAAGGACCTCAACAATGAACGTGTATTGCTAACCAAAGAATTAATCGAAGAACGAGAAGAAGATATTTTATTCAAAGAAAAAGAGATACTAGAATACCAACAAAAACGATTTGGTCCTAATGGAGATTTATTTCTTCAGAAAAAGAGATTGGTACAGCCTGTCCAGGATCAAGTATTCGTAGCGGTACAAGAAATAGCAAAAAACAAGAAATACGATTTTATATTCGACAAATCAGCAGACCTAGTAATGCTTTACTCTGCCGATCGATATGACATTAGTGATCAAGTACTCCTTAGAATCAACAGAGCTTCTAAACGAAAACAGATCAATAGCAAACGAGAGAAAAAAGCATTAGAACGCGCTGAGAAAAGAAGTGTGTCGCAGGAAAAAGAAGTAACCGACAGAGAAAAAGAAATCTCTCAGAAACAATCCGAAAGAGACAAGCTTATAGCAGAACGCAAGGCGGTGCGAGATTCTATCAGAGCTGAAAAAAGAAAAGCATTTGAAGCTAGAAGAGTGAAACTACTAGCCGCTCAAAAAAGAAAAAGAGATTCTATCTTAGCCATCAAAAACGGACTAAAGAACGATTCTAAAAAAACACCTAGCGAAGGTGAAAACTAACGGAAATTAAACTAAAGAATAATTTTTAAATCTATAACACATAATATTACTTACAATGAAAAAGTTTAGAACCCTATTAATAGCTTGTGCCATCACATTAGGAGCATCGAGTTTTGTGAATGCACAATCTAAAGTGGCTCATATTGCATCTCAAGAATTAGTAGAATCTATGCCTGCTTTTAAAGCTGCAAAAAGTGAAATCGAAAAATTAAACAAAACATACGAAGCTGAAATTAGAAACATGGTATTAGAATTACAAAATACTATGAAGAAATATCAGTCTGAAGCTGCTACTAAAACAGAAGAAGAAAACGCAAAAAGAGCGCAAGAAGTACAAGCTACTGAAAAAAGCATCGGAGATTACAGACAGAATGCACTACAGGACCTTCAGAAAAAAGAAATAGAGCTAATGAAGCCTATCTATGAAAAAGCGAGAACTTCTATCCAAAAAGTAGCTAGAGCGCAAGGTTTCGAGTATGTATTAGATTCTACCACAGGTACAGGTGTTATCTTAGCTGACGGAAAAAACCTAATGGCAGACGTAAAGAAAGATTTAGGTATTTAATCTAATATTTCTGTACAACGAAGTGGTTTAAACTTTTTTCAATTTGCTATAAAAACGATCTTTTGCACTCAAATTTTGCAATTTTTGAGTTCCGTAGCGCTGCTATGCAACTAAAAAATCACTGTATTTGATCACAAAATCTTCGATTTTCGCTGAAATCAAAAAAGTTTAAACCACTTCAACACATAAAAAAACAGTAAGTTCCGCTTACTGTTTTTTTTGTACCCTATACTAAGTTGTACCACGTTTAAAAATCAGTTGGTGTATGTGTAGGGCGTTCCCCAAGGGTCGGGCTATTCGTTCCAATTCCTCGCACCTCCTATCGTCGGGCTGTGGGATTTCCTCTACTATCCCTAACGCAATAACAAAGCAATTACTAGCCAGAAATAAATTAGCAAGATCAATAAGAAGTACTTATTTTTGAACCTCTAGGAACACAAAAAAGAGTTTGCACAGTAGATCACTATCGAATGAATACAAACGCAATTGGTATTTTTGACTCTGGCATCGGAGGTACTTCTATCTGGAAAGAAATTGCTAGTACCCTTCCGTATGAAAACACCTGCTACCTTGCTGATAGCAAAAACGCTCCGTATGGCAAGCGCTCTAAAGATGAAATCATAGCTTTAAGCATTAAAAACACAGAGCAGCTCATTGCTTTTGGTTGTAAAATCATAGTCGTAGCCTGTAACACTGCTACTACCAATGCCATCAAAGAGCTACGCGCACGATTCGAGCTGCCATTTATAGGTATCGAACCCGCTATCAAACCTGCTGCACTGTATACCAAAACACAAAAAATAGGTATTCTAGCAACCAAAGGTACTTTATCAAGTCAGTTATTTGCTAAAACATCAGATCTATATGCCCACCATACAGAAGTGATAGAGGTAGTAGGCGCGGGATTGGTAGAATTGATAGAGCAAGACAAAACGTATTCTACAGAGATGTATCAATTACTAGAAAGCTATGTACAGCCTATGGTCGCACAAAATATTGATCATCTAGTACTAGGCTGCACCCATTATCCGTATCTGATCCCGCTACTCCGACAAATGCTTCCTAAGCATATCCAAATCATTGACTCTGGAGCTGCAGTAGCCAAACAGACAAAAGCCATCCTGTGCAAACACCAGTTAACAACTCCAAATACAACTACAGGTACGCATCGATTTTATACCAATAGCAGCACCACAGCTCTTAAAAACATACTGCCTACTCAAGAACAACTCGCGATCCGTTTGCTAGATTTTTAGCAGTTATCATTTAAAATGTGCCAGTAAATCTGCTTTTTTAGAAGAAGACACGATGATCTCTTTGCCCGAAGAAAGTACCACACTTCCTCCTTTTCCTTTTCTATAGCGTACAATCTGATGCACATTGACCAAGTAACTTTTATGCACTCTAGCAAATCCATAAGACGCCAGCGCATCCTCAAAAAACTTTAGTGTTTTGCTTACTAATTTCTGCCCTGTTTCTAAGAAAATCTTAGTGTAGTTATCATCTGCCTGACAATATAAAATACTAGCTACCTCTAGGACTTCGAATCCATCTTGTTTAGGAATGGTAATCTTTCCTACTGTAGTCACTGTTGCAGGCACGAGCACTTGGTCTAATAACGTATTTTCCTTCTCTTTAATCATACGCACATGAGCAACGGCTTTGATCAGATCATCGATCGCTATAGGCTTTAATAAATAATAAGTAGCCTGTGCATTGAGCGCATCTACTGCATAGTGATCATAAGCGGTTACAAATACGGTTTCAAAGGTTCGTTCTGGTACTTGCTCTAATAAATCAAAGGCATTGCCATAGGGCATTTCTACATCTAGGAATAATACATCTGGGGTCAGTGTTTCTAGCAGCGTTAGGGTTTCTTGTACATTGGCAGCTTCCCCTAGAATCGTAACATCTGGACAGTACTTGGTGATATAATTTCTTAGAATCGCTCTGCTATTCGCTTCGTCGTCTACAATAATTGCGGTTAGTTGCATAAGTGTTTTGAATTAATTGGGCTTGTTGAGTCGTAATACTACTTGAGTACCATGTGTAGGATATACATCACTAATCGTTACATCTACCTTTCCTTTATACATTCGATTCAGTATCTGTATCCGCTCTTGGATATTGCTCATCCCCTTAGATTTTTGCTTCTTTTGATTGGCTGTTTTTAACTGCCTGGACGCTGCTCTTCCGATACCATCATCTGTAATCATAATCTCTATGATGGCTGCATCTCGCTGCTCCATACGTATAGATAACATCCCCTTTTCTTTTTTGTAGCGTAGCCCATGCCATACTGCATTTTCTATATACGGCTGTAATAGCATCGGCGGAATCATATACGAAGTAACATCGATAGTAGGATCTATATAGATTTCATACTCGAATTTATCTTGGAATCGAAAGTGCTCCAACTTTACGTACAATTCTAATAGTGCAATTTCTTTTTCTAACGGAATTACATTTTCTTCGCTATTCTCCAATACGGATCGCATTAATAGCGAAAATTCTGTAAGGTATTTATTCGCTGCACGCTCATCACTGGTGGCTATAAAAGTGTTTACAGAATTGAGTGCATTGAATATAAAATGCGGATTCATCTGCGATCGGAGTGACTTTAATGCCAATAGATCATTGGCATATTGCTGCTGTTTCATATTCCGATACATCAGGTAAGCTGCTAAAAATAATAAAACAGCTAGTACAATAAGCGAATAAATAACGATTTGCTGTTTAGAACTCTGTTGACCTACTAATTCTCTAGACGCTATCGCTAATTTATACCTACTCTCATGTAATTCTCTATCTTTCTCTAAAGTGGTAATTCGGTTCGCTTTTTTGATCAATTCTTTTCTAAATCGCTCTGATTGCGAAATTTCTTGTTCTTTTTGCGCGTGCAATTTATCTACAATTGCACCGTAGGACTCAAAGGCTTCTGATGCTTCTTTGAGTTGCCCTTTCTGCCTTAATACCTCTCCTAATTTTCGAGTTGCATCTTTCTGCACGACTAGATCATTCACCGAGGCGGCTTTTTTAATACTTTCTTCGAGATAAGGCAGAGCTTCATCATACGCTCGTTTCGCTACAAAGGCGTTGGCTATTTTATAATTCTGCACCTGCGAAGTAATCGCTGCGTCCCCTGCTTTGGGTATCGAATCAGGTTGCTTGTTAGTCTCTAAAGATTCTGACACAGCTTCTGCTTCTGCCGCTGCTTCCATTTCTACTATGTCTTCTAAAGCTTCTTTTCGCAGGGCTATCTCCTTATCATAACTACTGTTTTTATTATAGAAATCAGCTGCCTTAGCACGTTGTCTAGCTGAGGTACGCTTGCTTTTGCGCTCGGCGAGTGCCACAGAGCTATCTAGGTAGCTTTCTGCTTTTCGAAAATTACCTTGTGCCCCTACCACTTCGGCCAACTTGGAATTCAATTCTATGATCAGCGTTTTTGCTCCTTTTTTTTGCGCCAATGCCAGTGCCTTATCATAAAATGCAACCGCTTGTTCGGTTTGCCGCAAGCCTTTGTACGCATCTCCTCTACCTTCATATACTTTGAGCTGCTGCATGGTATTCAGTCGTGCTTTGCTAACTTCATTAAACGTACCTAGTGCCAGTTCGAAATTGGCATTGTCTAATTGTGCATGCCCTAATTTAATCTGCACATCTTTCTCCTGCACATGCATCAAACTGTTTAGGTAATTTTCTTCTGCAAAATCAGGCTGTTTCCAATAGCTGTAGATGTCACCCAAGACTTCATACAGCGTCGCTTTTTTCTTATGTTGTAATCGATCTTTATCACGTATGGTTTCTAAGGCTTTTCGCACGAAATCAATACTGGTAGCCGCATCTTTTTTGAGATTAGATTTTGCTGCATTTAAGTACTCGAAATAAGCATCATGGGTTTTTGAGCTACTGAAACTAGACGCCGTACTTTCATCGGCTACAATGACATCGATCACTTCATCATTTTCTATCCTGTAAAACACGGTTTCGAAACGATCATCGCTAATCATCAATTCATCTCCTATACGCGCCTGTATACGAAAGGCGCCTTCATGATCTGTAAATACGGATTGACCTCCTACGATTCTAATCTCTACATCGCGAATCGGACGGAGTGTACTTTGTTCCTTAACAGTACCCTTGATCAGCATGGATGGCTGCTGTGCCATACCTAGTAGAGAGATAAAGCAGCAGATGCATATCCATGTTATCTTATGTTTCATATAGCTGTAGTATTGTTTTAGGGCCGCATCCAATGCATCAGTGAATAATGTATTATATACCCAATTTTTTGTTTCTTCGTCTTTCATCCTTTTTTCATTGCACTGAAGTGGTTTACACTTTTTTGACTTCAGCGAAAAACTAAGATTTTGTGATCTAATACAGTGATTTTTTAGTTGCATAGCAGCGCTCGAAAACTAAAAATTGCAAAATTTGAGTGCAAAAGATCGTTTTTATAGCAAATTAAAAAAAGTGTAAACTACTTCACTAGGTAAACTTAGGCTATTTATCATTAATAATAAAATCCCTCTCTGTTACGCTCCCCCTCTATTCGCATGCTACGAGCGCTTTATTACCCTATTACTAAACTGAGTATACGGGTTCCCTCATTCTTTGTGCGCTGTCCCTCATTTTAGATTTTTCTCAGTATTTGTTTGTACTACTTTTAGCCCCATGTTATTGTGTTTGACTGCTATTTCTTTGCGTTAGGGATAGCAGTGGAAATCCCACAGCCCGACGATAGGAGGTGCGAGGAATTGGAACGGATAGCCCGACCCTTGGGGAACGCCCTACAAAACAAAAAAAAGAGACCATTATATAAAAAGAATACCATTATGAAAAACCGATACACCCTACACCTAGCATGCGCTTTATTAGCGTCGTTTATATCCTGCAATGCGAACACTGATCAGCGACGTGCAGCTATAACTGAACCTCAAACCAATGCTGTGTACACCACCAAAACGGCGCCTGACACCAAGAATATTCAGGTAGCTGTACTACTCGATACGAGTAATAGTATGGATGGCCTGATCGATCAGGCGAAGGCGCAATTATGGAAAATAGTCAACGAACTTTCGTATGCTGAGTGCGCACACAAAACGATCAAACTACAAATTGCGCTGTATGAATATGGCAATGATGGACTACCTGCACGTGAGGGCTATATTAGACAGGTACTCCCTTTTTCGGAGGATTTAGATCAGATTTCTAAAGAATTATTTGCACTCACCACCAATGGTGGTAATGAATACTGTGGCAAGGCGATCCTGACGGGTATCAATCAATTGGATTGGCGAAAGAACAATGATGATTTAAAACTAATGTTCATTGCGGGTAACGAACCTTTTACCCAAGGCCCTGTAAGCTATACGGATGCTGCTGTAGATGCCAAAGAAAAAGGCATAACAATCAATACTATTTTTTGTGGTGATTACCAGCAGGGAGTGGCTACACAGTGGAAACAAGGGGCTGTACTGACTGGCGGAGAGTATAGCGCTATTGATCAGAACCGAAAAACAATTCATATTGCTACGCCCTATGATGATCTGATACTAAAATTAAACCACCAACTGAATAATACCTATATCTATTACGGACATGAGGGCAAAAAGAGAAGGGAAATGCAGGCTACGCAAGATAGTAATGCGCTTATATATAGTACTGCAAATGCGGTAAGTAGAACGGTGAGCAAAAGTTCTAAATTCTACAAGAATAAAAGTTGGGATCTTGTAGATGCCATCAGTGATGATACTGTGGCACTGGAAGAAGTAGAGACAGAAGCCCTGCCAGAACCGCTACAAGGGAAGTCTACCAAAGAAATGAAACAGTTTATCGAGGCACAAAAAGAGAAACGAGTGGCTATCCAGCAGCAGATTCAGGAGCTAAACGCTAAAAGACTGTCACATATCCAACAGCAGCAGCCAAAAGACACTAGCAATCTAGAGACAGCACTACTGAAAGCGATCAAAAAACAAGGGGCTAAAAAAGCACTGCACTGGAAATAATCATACTACTAAAAAAGGGAGGCCTAATGGCTTCCCTTTTTTATGATACTATATAACTGTTTTGGACTACTAGTTAACCGCTGGGCAATCGCAATGCCAACGCTCTTTTCGTTTTCCGAAATCATAACCTAATGTCAACTGGTGGAAACCTCCATCGGACAATACTACCGAATTCGATTGATAACTATAGGTATATCCTACCATCCACTTTCCATAATTGAATCCGAAAAAAGGTGTCAGGTATTGTAATTTTTGGCTTTCTACTTCTATTCCTGTCTGAGAAAACTCTGCTCCATCTAAACTTCTACGGTATGAGAAGCCTCCCCATAGCATTAGTGCTTCGCTAATTGGTTTGTATAATTTTAGATTGGCATCTACTGAACTTTCTTTGGTTTGATCTGTGGCTTGGTAAAGCATAGAAGGCTCTATGAGTAAAGCACCTTTGGCAATACGAAATGTCTTTCCTAATGAAAAGATATACCTTCTTTGATTATTAGAATCTCTAATATCGGTAGGACGCGTAAGGGTACTAAACGTATCTCGCTGCGCTGGTAGTACATTTTTAACTGTAAAATGCGCAAACCAATTCATAAAATTATAGGAAACTCCTAGATCGACATTAAAAAAAGAGTCTTTTTGGATTCTATTACTTATTAGCGGATCGAAATCAGCAGGGTCTTCTAATCCATTGAGATCTAAATTAGATTGGATCAATGCGGTACTAATCCCAAAGGAAAGCATATTCAAATCTGTACGATCTCTAGAGAATAACAAATGGTAGGCAAAGGTGAGGTAAGCACCTGTTTGTTCAAAGCGTCCATTCTCATCTTTAAAAGCTATCGCTCCTAGCCCTACTTTATCTCCTACTCTAAAATTAAGATTGGCAGATTGTGTATTAGGGGCATTATCTATATCGAACCATTGTTTTCTGGCAGTCAATCGTATTTTATTGGCATTGGCTGCACCTGCCATGGACGGATGCACTAGGTATAAATTATCCGATAAATAATCTGCATATACTGGTATTCCCTCTTGGGAAAAAACAAACTGCGACACCAACACACTAAACAACAAGTAGTAATTCTTCAATTTCATTACAGGCCTTCAATTTTTAAACTAGGAAAATCTACGTCTAATCTTGAATATAAACTATTTATGAGCTTATATATTGTGGGGCATTAATATTTCTTTCTCCTAAATTAAAAATATTATCTATTGCCGGGTCAAAGATATAAATTTTTAGAAACAAACTTCCTGCTTGTTGTTTACAAAACCCACATATCATTGCGATCTCTGCATGAATCGTATTAGTTTTTAGTAAATTTGACAAAAATTCAGATTATGGAAAAAAAGTTCGAGATTACGGTAGTCCCTACGTCTAATCCTAGTATTGTAAAGTTCGAAGCTAACTTCTTTCTTACTCAGCATACTAGCTACGAATTTGACAATATAGATCAAGCTAAAAATTCGCCTTTAGCACAGCAATTATTCTATTTACCTTTTGTAAAAAGACTTTTTATTGCTCAAAATTTTATTGCTATCGATAAATATGAAATTGTAGCGTGGACAGATGTACAGGAAGAAGTGGCTACACAAATCGAAGCATACCTAAATAGTGGAGCTGCTGTGATTCATGAAACTGCTCAACCTGCTGCTAAGAAAACAGCAATTACTGTATATGCAGAGAGCACGCCGAACCCATCGGTATTAAAATTTGTAGCCAATAAAAAATTGGTCACCGCCATACATGAATTTAAGAACATTGATGATACGAAAGATGCACCTTTGGTAGAAAAACTGTTTCATTTCCCATTTGTTAAAGAAGTATTTATCGATGAAAACTATATTTCTATTACGAAGTATGACAGAGCGGACTGGAATGACATCACTACAGAACTCAGAGAATTTATACGTGAGTATTTAGCGGATGGCAAAGAAGTATTAGCAGCACATGCGACCACTTCGAGTGCTGCTGTAACACAGCAGGCTGATGAACACTTCGAGCAATTGGACGAAACGTCTAAAGACATCGTAAATATCATCGAAGAGTATATCAAACCCGCAGTAGCTAGCGATGGTGGTAATATCTTATTCGATTCTTATGACCCCAATACCAAAGCGGTAAAAGTAATTCTACAAGGAGCCTGTAGTGGATGCCCTTCTTCTACCTTTACCTTAAAAAATGGTATCGAAACGATGCTTAAGGAAATGCTTAAAGACAAAGTAGAGACTGTAGAGGCCATCAACGGATAACAAAATAACCCACTGATAAGTAGCGAAATAACAAAATATCTTGTATATTACTTTTATATTCACAAATTAACAATTATAAAAGTACTAGTATGGCAATCATAAAAGTAATAGAGGTATTAGCCAACTCAGAAAAAAGCTGGGAAGATGCTACTAAAAAAGCAGTAAAACAAGCAGGAAAGTCTGTAAAAAACATACGATCGGCATGGGTCGCTGATCAAAGTGTAGTGGTCAAAGATAATGAGGTCACAGAATTTAGAGTCAGCCTTAAAATATCATTCGAAATAGAATAGATAAGACATAAACTATTTCTTTTCTAACAAAAAGCATCCTGTAATGGGATGCTTTTTATACTTTTAGCCAATAAAATGTTCATTTTTTCTGTAACTCCAGTTATTGTTTACATGGACTGGACTGAAAAATAAAGATTACTTCTGTAAATAGTACACCCCGTGAAATACATACTCATCATCATCGTAAGTCTTTTAGTGATTAATTGCAATCAGCAACTCACCCCTCCTAAGGAAACACATGCTTACACCAATGAGCTAATTCATGAAAGCAGCCCTTATCTATTGCAGCACGCGCATAATCCTGTGAATTGGCAACCGTGGAGTACAAAAGCACTCGCAGCTGCTAAAGCACAAAATAAACTGATCATTATCAGTGTAGGCTATGCTGCCTGCCATTGGTGCCATGTAATGGAGCACGAGAGTTTCGAAGATCCAGAAGTAGCTGCATTGATGAATACGAATTATATCAATATAAAGGTAGATAGAGAAGAACGACCTGATATTGACCAAGTGTATATGAATGCTGTGCAATTAATGACAGGAAGTGGTGGCTGGCCATTAAATGTAATTGCGCTACCTGACGGGAGACCTGTATGGGGAGGCACTTATTTTGCAAAAGAAAACTGGATGGACGCTTTACGACAAGTAAAAGACTTATACACCACACAGCCAGATCAATTGGCCACCTATGCCGATAAGCTAGAAAAAGGTATCAAGGCTATGAATATTATAGAGGTAGCAAAGGATGAAACGACTTTCGACAGTACGTTTATAGCCAAAGCGGTACAAGAATGGAGTTTGGAATTTGATCACGAAAAAGGAGGAACACAGCGTACTCCAAAATTCATGATGCCTGCTAATTACCATTTCTTATACCGATATGCACATCAGCGCAAAGACTCCCTATTAATGAAGTATGTGATCAATACACTGACTCAAATATCCTATGGTGGTGTTTATGATCATGTAGGCGGAGGGTTTGCTCGTTATGCTACGGACGACAAATGGCATGTGCCGCACTTCGAAAAAATGCTGTATGATAATGCGCAGCTTGTTAGTCTATACAGTGATGCCTATCTAACGACTCAAAATCCCTGGTTTAAAACAGTCGTATACGAAACTTTAGATTTTGTAGAAAGAGAACTGACCAACGATGTAGGCGCTTTCTATTCTTCTTTAGATGCAGACAGCATGACTGCTGATACTGGCGAATTAGAAGAAGGTGCGTTTTACATATGGAAAAAAGAAACATTGCAGCAGCTACTCGGAGATGATTATCCGCTATTTGCTGAGTACTATAATATCAATGCATATGGATTGTGGGAAAAAGAACAGTATGTATTGATTCGGAAAACAGCCAATACCGAATTCGCTACTACCCATGAACTGACCAATACACAGCTACAAGAAAAAGTATCGCAATGGAAAGCAGAATTGCTCAAAGAAAGAGCCAAAAGAGCTAAGCCCCGATTAGATGACAAAACCTTGACTTCATGGAATGCTCATATGCTCAAAGGATATATAGACGCCTATCGTGTATTTAAAGACCCTGATTTTCTAAAGAAGGCTCTCAAAAATGCAACCTTTATCAAAACACATCAACTACAAAACGACTTTTCTTTACTCCACACCTATAAAGACGAAAAAAGTACGATCAATGGATATTTAGAGGATTATGCGGCTGTCATTGATGCCTTCATCGCCTTGTATCAAAACACATTTGATCAGCAATGGTTAGACATCGCTACACAACTCACAGAGTATACTTTTACACATTTCTATGATGCAGATACAAAGTTTTTCTATTTTACCTCTGATCTAGATCCCGAACTAATTACCAGAACTATTGAGCATACTGACAATGTGATTCCTGCTTCTAATTCCATTATGGCCAATAACTTATTTTATTTATACCATTATACCAATACAAAAAAATACCTTGTAAGCAGCCAGCAAATGCTACAAGCGATTCAATCACAGATCGCTACCTATCCATCTGGTTATGCTAATTGGCTAAAGTTAATGCTTAATTACACAGAGAACTTTTATGAAGTCGTAGTAGCTGGTGCAGACGCTATGCATACAATCCAAGAGCTCAATACGCATTACATCCCAAATAAATTAGTTGCGGGTAGTACCAAACCTGCTACTTCTCCTCTATTAGAAGGGCGATTTGTCGATGGACAAACGCTTATATATATATGCGTAGACAATGCTTGTAAATTCCCCGTTTCTGAGATTAATGAAGCCTTAGAACTTATCGAATGATCGATAGTAGTCGCTTCCTACAATCACTTTTGCAAGGTAGTTTAAAAAAGTACCCAAGTTTCTCATTATTGCTATATAGAGGAACAAACATATGATGAAGTGATGTACACTTTTTGATTTCGGTATAAAAACAGGAATTTCGTGATCGAATGCAGTCATTTTCTTGTCGCATAATGGCACTACAGCGATCAAAAATTAAAAAAAGCGACATCATTTCATAAACATTGTATCGCTAATAGCGGACTTAATTGCCTCTCTAACTGCATTATGTCATTTTTCTCTTATAAAATGAAAAGTACTACACTTCCGAAAACGATATAACTATACTACACTGTACTACTTTACAGTAATCATAATTTATGGGTTTTCATTACCTAAAATGCTTATTTACAGTTTTTTTGACTTAAAAAATAATATTTTCATAACATTTAAGATTCTCTTGAAACCTAAAAACAATGCGATATTCATAACATAATTACGTTTTTACCATAATTATTATCACAAAAACAATCTCTTATCAAAATAATTGATAAAAACAAACCCATTAAACCGAATTATTTGCTTTTAATCCCTTCGAACATTATATTTAGAATAACCAAAACCTAACACACATGAGAAAAAAGCTACTTTATTTAATTTTTGCAACTTCGACACTAACTTACGCTCAGCTTCCAGTATCATTATTGGAATCTGCTAAGAGAATTACAATGTATGATGATTATGAAGGTTCTGTATACCAAACCTTACGATACCAAGATGCTAGTGTTATTGATGAAAAGTCAGGAACATTCGATGCTAAATTAAGATACAACATCTACAAGGACCGAATAGAGCATCAAAAAGATAATGAATTACACCAAATCGTAAAGAGCCCAACTACGCATGTACGAGTAGATGGTGATTACTTCTACTTCTGTGAATTTAAGACACAACGTGGTTTCAAAAAGAATGGATACTATGTATTGGTAGAGCTTAATGAGCAGTATAGAATCTACAAGCGTTACACACTAAAGATTAAAGATCCAGACATGAAAGGATCCGTAAGCGGTAATGCTATTCCTGGTTCTATCCAAACCATTACTACATACTATTTAGAAGAAAGAGGTACCATCATGGAACTACCTATGAATAGAAAAGAAATGTTAGCGACACTAGGTGACAAGTCTGAGCAGATGAAAGCTTATATAAAGAAAGAAAAAATAAAGCTTAGAAAAGAAGAAGACTTAATTCGGTTGGTATCTAGATACAATGCTTTAAAAAGCATCGATTCAGGCCCATCTAGAAGTTTATTAACGAACAGTGGAAGAAATTAATTCACGAGTTTATGAAAACGAGTATCGTTTATCCAGCTACAAAGTCTTTTAAATAAAACGGCTCAAAATAAGCGACATCTACGAAAACGTTTTCAATAAACATTTGATAACTTAACATTGCCATCTCATTTGCAGATGGCAATTTTTTTGGTAAATATATCGCATTTGGATGCGCACAAATCGCTTCAAATTTTGCAACACCATTACCTATAAAATACACCTTTCCTTTGGCTAAATACGCATCAAAAGAGGTTTCGGATAGTATTTCTGCTTGTGTATCTCTAACGGGACTGTATGCGTGCGTAAATACGCATGAATACACCTCCATTCTTCTCGCATCTAACATAGGAATGATATGCCCCTCTGTCATTACTACCTGATGTGCTAAAGATGTTAGGGTAGGAATCGCTATGAGTGGGACTCCTAATGCATAGCACAATCCTTTGGCTGCTGATACTCCTATGCGCAATCCAGTATAAGAACCTGGACCTTTACTTACTGCCACTGCTGCTATAGCAGACAAAGAGACTCCTGCTTCGTGCATTACCTCATTAATAAACAAGTGTAATCGTTCTGCATGAGAATACTTAGTATCATAGTCTTCTTTAGAAACTACAATGCTTCCTTCAAAACTCAATACTACAGAACAATTCGTTGTAGAAGTTTCTAAACAGAGAATATAAGCCATTATCTTTTGAAAAAAATTTATGCAAAGATACGCTATATTTCACAAGTGTAAGAAGCAGTTTCTATTCTGCTTCTTTCTCTTTAATAGCTACCACCTTATCATTTACCTTTAATGTTTTGGTTACTAAATTATAAGGTCCTGTAATCACTTCTTCGCCTTCATTAATCCCTTCTAAAATCTCTATATTACTATCGTCTTGAATCCCTGTTTTAACCACTCGTAGTTTTGCTACACCTTCCTCTTTTACAAACACGCATTCGAATTGCGCATCAGAAGCTTGAATCACTTCTTTGGTATACGAGCGCTTCGCAGTACTGGAAGTATCTGTCTTGATGACTATCGCACTGATCGGCACTCCTACGATTCCTTTTCTTCTATTCGTAATCACATCTACCGTGGCTGTCATACCAGGTCTAAATGGAGAGTAATTTTCAGGTTTTCCTTGGATCAATTCCTTATATGAATCCTCTAAAATTCGCACTTTTACTTTAAAATTCGTTACTTGATCTGCACTCAATGTTGCTTCAGCAGAATTAGCAATCTCTGTCACCAAACCTTTGAATTCTTTTTTAAGGTATGCATCTACCTCTACTAGCGTAGAATCTCCAACAACGATTTTTACGATGTCATTTTCATTCACATCTACTTCTACCTCCATATTGCTCAGATCTGCTACTCTCATAATCTCTGTACCTGCCATTTGCTGTGTTCCTACCACGCGTTCTCCTAGCTCTACAGACAATTTAGAAATCGTACCGCTCATAGGTGCATAAATAACCGTACGGTTCAGGTTATCCTTTGCTTCATTCACCGAAGCTTGGGCACTTTTTACGCTATAGTATGCAGATTCCTTTGCAGCTACAGCCACTTCATATGCTGCTACCGATCGATCCCATTCCGCCTTAGAAATTACCCCTTTGTCAAACAAACCTTTATTACGCTCGTAATTATAAGATGCTTCCTTTAGACTTGCTTCTGCCTGTCGTAATCCAGCTCTTACATTCTCTAGTGCTGCTTGCGACCTATTAAAACCTGATTGGATAATATCTGGATTAATTCGCACTAATAAATCTCCTTTCTTTACCTGCTGTCCTTCTTTTACGGGAAGTTCTATAATTTCACCAGATACTTCCGATGATAACTTGACCTCTACTTCTGGTTGTATCTTACCCGTAGCAGCTACCATTTCTGTTATATCTATGGCTTCTATTGTAGTAAGCTCTACTTCTTTGCTATTACTGTTTTCTCCAAACCATCCGGCTTTTTTTCCAAAAACCAAGGCTACAACCAATATAGCAACTAAAGATAAAATGATGAGTAATGTTTTTCTATTCATGATTTCAGTACTAGTTAGTATTTTCAAAACACGCATGAGTCTTTAATCCTCATACATTTTTTATTCTAATAAATTATTGTATCAAGGGCGTTCCCCAAAGGGTCGGGCTATCCGTTCCAATTCCTCGCTTCTCCTATCGTCGGGCTGCGGGATTTCCACTGCTATCCCTAACGCATGGCATTCTTTTTACCGTGACACACGCACTCTAGTTTTATCAATTTTTATACACTTACACTACTATTTTAAGGTGTTTCACGAGCGATATCAATCCCAAAAAACAACTCTAATACTTTGAGTTTAAAAATGTAATCAAACTTAGCTCTGACCACATTGCTCTCTGCATTTTCTAATCTAAATTTGGATTGGCTAAAATCAAAGGCATTCATCATCCCCACATCATATCGATCTTTTGCATATACATAGGCACGTTCTTGTGCATTAACTGCTACTCGTGCTGCTTCATAGGTTTCTGCTGCTCCTTTAGCATCTACATAAGCCTGATATACATTGGCATCCAAATCTAATTTTGCTTGTGTGAGTTGATAGGTAGCGCTTTTTAGATTGATCTTGCTTCGTTTGACAGCATTCCTAGCACTCATCCCGTTAAGAATTGGGATATTCAGTGACACACCATACGAAAGCCCAAAATTATCATCTATTTGATCCAAAAACGGTATCGGATCTAATTGTTGAGCAATAAAATTAGGTTGCTCCCCTATTACCTCTTGCCCAGTAGCTCCTACCACACCTATCGTAATAGGTGTTGATGGATTCAAAGGGTCTGCAATTTGCGTAAAACGATCAGCTCCAGACTCAAATGTATTTACACTTATGGAACCACTCAATGTTGGGTAATAAGCACTTCTAGCTATTTGCAGATCTTTTCTGGCCAATAATTCATTTTGCTCTGCAATCTGTACTTCATAACGTTCATTCCTAGCTACACTAATAATTTCTTCTACAGATCGGTTTAAGATTCTAGAAGAAGGCATCATATACTCCTGATCTTCGATATCAAAGTTTTCATAATCTTTGATTAATAATGCTTGTGCCAATCCGATACGTGCAATTAATATGGCATTTTGTGCCTGAACGATACGTGTCAGTTCATCGGCCGAAGTAGCTTCTATGTCTAGTAAATCATTCTCTGGTAATACCCCAGCTTTCACCAGCTCCTTGGTTCTATCCAGCTGTGCCATCGTCACCGCATGTTGTTTATCGATAACTTTTAGCGATTCTTTGTTGAGCAAGACCTGTAAGTAATTGTTAGCTACAAATAACTTGATATCATCTTTGGACTTACCTAGATTATACTGACTCAGTAATCTATTAATCTTAGCACGCTGTAATTGCCTATGGTTGCGCAATCCTCTGAACAGCGTAATCCCAGCACTCGCTCCATAATTAGAAGACCTAAAGGTTTGCGTTCTATTGGTATTGGTAATAGGATCTACCGCCAAACCTGTATTCCATGAATTTCCTGCTGCCGCATTAATCGTCGGTAATATACTACCTATCGCATCCAACTTATCTAATTTTGCCGATTCTAATGCCAGCTCTGATTGCTTGATCGTAATGTTATGTGCCATTGCATAGTCTAAACAATCTTGCAACGACCATTTTTTTTGTTGTGCATTGGTCGAAAAAAAACCTGTAAGTACAAAAGATACTATTAAAATTTTAAGCTTCATGTGTTGTTTATTTTTAATCAGATGCCCTCTAGCTCCACATATTACAAATGGCCGATACTGGCTATATCATCGTATGTGGTTTACACACCTATTGGTAGTTTTTTACAGCTAATTGTTACACTTTTTAATGATAAAAATTAGTTATTAGTACGGAGTTGCCTTCAGTTGGTTCCAAACTTTGATATGATCTTTGTTAGTAACACCACTTTTAACCTCTACAAAAATCCCATCACTCAGCCCCAATTCTACTGGTCTTTTCTCGAATTTTTGATCTCCAATCTTCACTTCTACAAAGGGTTTTTCCGTGGGATCATATTGTATTAATGCTTCCTTCAGTGCCAATACATTCTCTACTTTTTCTAAAATAATAGATGCATTTGCACTTAATCCTGCACGTATAAATGTAGTATCTATATTCTGTAGCGTTCCTTTAATCTCGAATTGTATAGCTCCATTTTCTGGTTTTCCTTTAGGTGCTATATAATCCAATATCGCATCGAATTTTTTATTCTCTATCGCTCCTATTGTAATTTCTAGCGGCAAGTCTTCTTTAATTCTTCCTACTTCACTTTCATCTACCTTACCCTCGAAAATCATTTTCCCAATATCTGCGATGGTAGCTATCGTAGTTCCATTATTAAAATTATTCGACTCAATCACTTGATTTCCTTCTTTTACGGGCACCTCTAGCACCATCCCTGATACGGTAGAACGTATTTGTGTATTCGCAGCATCACCCAACTCTTCAGTAGTTCCCGTACTTATAATCTCGTAATTCTGTTTTGCTGATTTATAGCTCTGTTTAGCCAATTTATATGCTACATTTACCGCATCAAATTCATTAGGTGAGATCACTTTCTTTTTAAATAGTTTTCGCTGCCTTCTATACACCTTTTCCTGATTGTCTAAATCTATCTTAGCATTTTTCATAGCATTTTTTGCACTCTGTAAGGATGTCACATTAGGAATCACACGGATTTTAGCAATCAAATCCCCTGCCTCAATATGTTTTCCTGCCTTGATATAAATTTCTTCGATAATTCCAGAAATATTAGGTTTGATAAACACCTCTTCTTTTGGTACAATACTTCCCGTAGCTACCGTTTTGCGTACAATAGTTTCTGTAGTTGCTGTTTCTGTACCATAAGTAATTGGATCTTCTTGATCCTTACTCCACAAATAATAAAGTGCTCCAGCAGCAATTACCACAATAAGCAATAAAAAAACAATTGTTTTTATTCTTTTCATCTTTCCTTAATAAATTATTCTGTTCTTAATGCGTCTATCGGTTTCATTTGTATGGCTTTGGTAGCAGGTATCAATCCTGCCAAAATTCCCGATACGACTAATATGACTAATGCGACAATAACAGTACTCATCTCTACAGTAGGATTTGAAAAATTCTCTACATATCCCACTTGATCTAGCACAAAATTCATGACCCAAATGACCAATGCAGCAAAACTAATCCCCACTAGTCCTGATAAAATAGTCAACAATAATGATTCTTGTATAATTTGTGCTTTGATACTCAATGGACTTGCTCCCAGCGCTCTTCGTACTCCAATTTCTTGTGTCCGCTCTTTTACCACTATCAGCATAATATTACTAACACCTATGACTCCAGACAATAATACCAACGCTCCTACAAAATATCCAACAACTGTAAGGATGCTAAATAAACCTGTAATCCTGGCAAATTGTTTGGCTAAATCAAAGTTTCCAATAGCACGTTCATCATCTGGGTGTATGGCTCGCTGGTTTTTAAGAATACCGAATATTTGATCTTTAAGACCTGAAATAGACACATCATCATGCGCCGTAATAGCCAACCAACCTACATTATCCGATGCATTAAAAGCTTGGGCATATGCGGTAAAAGGAATAAAAATACTATTTGCATCTTCTTCTTGATCCCCATTCGTATTTGCTGCTTTAAACACACCTACAACCATAAAATTCACTCCACTTATTTTTATATAAGCTCCTAATACTTCTTCATTTTTATCAAACAAATTATTGACCACATCTACCCCTATAACTGCTACCTTACGTTTAGCATGAATATCTGAGAAACTCAAAAAACGCCCCTGCGTAATATCCATAGCTTTCTGATTGATGTAATCCGGATAGTCTCCATATATACTAAAAGCACCTGTTTTAGAATTCCGAACTACATTATTTGCTCCATTATACCCTCCTAATTGATTTCTTGGAGAAACATATTTTAAGGCAGGCAACTTTTCTTTAAGCAGGGCTACATCTTCTAACTTAAAGTTAAACCTTCTGCCCTTAGGCAATCCCTTATACGCCATAGAGGTCTGTTGTGTCCAAACAAAAACCGAGTTCGTCGCAAAATCTCCAAAATCTGCGCTCACTCCATTTTTAAGACCATTGGTTAACGCCAATAAGAGTACGAGAATCGCGATTCCCCAAAACACTCCAAAAGCAGTCAAAAAAGTACGTGCTTTATTCGCGTTTAACGCTTCTAGTATTTCATCCCATCGATCTCTAGTAAACATTGCTTTCTATTGTATCTATATTATCCATTTCTCAGCGCTTCTATTGGTAATACTTTAGCCGCTCTATAAGCAGGTATAAAACCTGAAAGCACCCCAGCTATAATCAAAATACTCAATGTAATGATTGCTGTATTAAAATCTACATTAGGAAATTTGATAAAATCACTATCCACTAATGGACTTACGATCTCTAATAGTCCCATCCCTGTGATCAATCCGATAAGTCCTGACAAGGTAGTAATGAATACTGCCTCTTGTAAAATCATCATGATGATAGCATTAGGAGTAGCTCCCAGTGCTTTTCTAATACCAATTTCTTTAGTTCTTTCTTTTACTACAATGATCATAATATTTCCTACTCCCACTACACCTGCTACAATTGTCCCAAGTCCAACAAACCAAAATACAGCCCTAATCGTATTGATCAACGAATAAATTTTTTTGGACTCTTCTAAAGTATTATACACTCGTACAGCACTACGATCATCTGGTGCTACGCTATACTTATTCTTAATATCTTTTTCTAGCAATGATGAAAAAGCAGTAGAAGCAGCAACTGCCACATCTAAATCTTCATCCATATTGAAAGTATAAACTATAGAGCGTACTCTATTCCCTCCATTAAAAGTCATTTGAAATGTAGTTATAGGAATAAACACCTTAGCGTTTTCTCGTTCTCCTCCTGGATCAGAATACACACCTACCACCTTGAACTTAATCCCGTAAATAGCTATATTTTTCCCAATAGGGTTTTCATTTTTAAAAATATCTTGCTGTACTTTATGGCCTATCACTGCTACTTTACGAGATTCATGTATGTCTGCCGCATTGATAAACCGTCCGTTTAGCAAACTCGCATTCTCTATAAATTGCATGTCTGGGTTCGCCCCTTCTACTCTATAGTTACCCGATTGATTCTGATATGTAACTTGACCTCCCCAGATAGTAGTTACTGCAGTTTTATGCTCTATATAAGCTGCATATTTATCGTTTAAATTCGAATAATCTTCGTTATATAATTGGATATTTCTTCCTGGATTAAGCCCTTTATACCCCTTAGAAGTGGTTCCTGTTCTCACAGAAATTTTATTCGTAGCATCTCGTTCAAATTGTGATCGCACTCCATTAGTGATTCCGCTATTAAACCCTAATAATATGACTAAAATAAAAATACCCGAGGCTACAGATATACCTGTAAGGAAAGTTCGTAATTTATTTTTACGTAAGGTTTCAAATATTTCCTGCCATCGCTCTATATTAAACATGCGAAGCAGCTCTTACAGGTTTTGGTACTAAGACATCATCAATGATAAGCCCATCCTTTAGATTCACGATACGCTTCGTCATTTGTGCAATATCAGGTTCGTGAGTAACAATCAGTATTGTTTTTCCTTCATCATTAATTTCTTGAATTAATTGCATTACCTCATAAGAAGTTTTAGTGTCTAATGCTCCTGTAGGCTCATCCGCTAATAACACTTTAGGATCAGAAGCTAGTGCTCTAGCAATAGCGACACGCTGCTTCTGCCCACCTGATAATTCATTAGGTAAATGCGTCGCCCAATCAGCTAATCCCACCTTTTCTAGGTAGTGCATTGATTTTTCGATACGTTCTTTACGTTTTTTACCTTGATAATACAACGGCATTGCTACATTATCCAAAGCAGTCTTATAATTGATAAGATTAAAGGATTGAAAAATAAAACCCAAAAACTGATTGCGGTAATTGGCAGCTATTTTTTCATTTAGATTCTTAATAGGTACTCCATCCAAAAAATAACTTCCTTCGTCGGCTTCGTCTAACATTCCTAATATATTTAGGAAAGTAGACTTCCCTGAACCCGAAGAGCCCATAATAGAAACCAACTCCCCTTCTGAGGCATTAAAATTAATCCCCTTAAGTACATGTAGGGAATTATTCCCCATTGTGTATGATTTATGTAAATCTTTAATTTCTATCATAATTGTAGTCAGCTATCTTTTATACAATTCCTAAACATACACCAAGCAACACTTAATCAACAGTTTTCAAAAAAAACTTCATTGCATAAGATTTACTACATAGTTTGAATAGTATTAGACTACATAACTACTAAATTGTTACAACTTATATTGTTAGAAAAAAGTTAAACACCTACACACTTACTTACAGCTGCTTATCATTCTCTTTTTTCCCTCTGAAGTTTCTGTATATAAAATAGCCTATGAGCGCGATAAGGATATATGGGATCACCATTAAATAGACGATTCCATTATTTACACCTTTTGCTGTTTGCTGGCCTTCTTCACTTTCTAAAACAGCTCTACACATAGCACACTGTGCTTCTACAGGAAATACATATAATACAACAAGTATTACAAACAACCACCCCCAATTTTTAGGTACTATTTTTACACCACTATGCATACTAATTATAATATGGAGAAATCATCAAATACACTACAACCCCTGTAATGGCTACATATAACCAAATCGGGAATGTAATCTTAGCCAATTTTCTATGCTTTTCAAAATTCTGTGTTAGCGCCCTAACATAGGTGATTAACACAAAAGGGATCACCACTATCGACAATAAGATGTGTGTGATTAAAATAAAGTAATAAATATACCGTATCACGCCTTCTCCACCGAATTTTGTAGAATCACTGGTCATATGATATGCCACATACATCACCAAAAACGCCACGGAACAGCCTATAGCCACTTTCATTAACCGTTCATGCAATTGCACCTTTTTATTTTTTATCGCCCACAGCGCAGTTAAAAGCAGCACTGCCGTAATCCCATTAACTGTGGCATAAATTGGAGGCAAAAAAGAAAGAGGTGCTACATCAAAACCTAATTTACGTAAGTTTACCTTAAATAATAAAGCCACAGCGGCTGGTATTGCTACCGATAGTATAACCACCCATTTATTGTATTTTTTTGCTACAGTCTGTTGATCAACGCTCATTTGATTTCAATAATTTTTTGATGTCTTCTAATAAAATAGTGATTTGTTCTTCTTCGCCGTTGGCATCAACTCCTTCATTCACGCCAACTGTCCCTCTATAGTAGATAATTGGATTTCCTGAAGCATCATTTCTGGATCGTATATACCCATCTTGATCTACTAATGCAAAATATCCATTATGCTCAAATCCTCCTGCTACTGCTGGGTTTTCTTCTGCAAAAATATAAAACCCTTTATTGGCCAACCCATAGATTGCTTCCCGATCTCCTGTAAGCAAATGCCAATCTGAATTTGTGACTCCATAGTTTTCTGCATATTTTTTTAGCATGCTAGGAGTATCCCTTTTGGGATTAATGGTAAAAGAAGCAATTCCAAAATCATCATACTCCTTTAACTGCTCCTGCAGATACGCTAAATTCTTACTCATCTTAGGACATATCGTTGGACAGCTCGTAAAGAAAAAATCTACTACATATACTTTTCCTTTGTAATCATGATTTGTAATCATCAAACTATCTTGATTCAAAAAGGCAAAGTCTGGTACTTTTTTAAGAGTATCATTCGTTTTTATGTACGATAACTTTTCATTCGCCACTGGATTTTGTGCACTCATTCGGTCATTAGAGACAATACTAGTCGATTGAATTCTTTCGATAATTCTTGGAATAAAAATAATCCCAAAAACTAAAATAATAAATGAGATACCTACGTATGAATACTTCTTCATTCTGTCTTATTTATTTTCTGCTCTATCAGCTTTGTATTTTTTTAAGGCCAATCGATACTCTGCTAATATTACTTTTACGTCATCTACCATTACATTATTCAAATCTGCCACAGAACTCGTATCATACCCGTATACTTTTTTTTCCTTTTTCTCTATGTTCTCTTCTCTTCCTCTAAGATTAGCCTGCTTATCGATAATAAACACATAATCTGTAGCCAATTTTGAGTCTAAATAATAGGGTGTATTCAGAGAATCGAACAAAGCTTTTACCTGCTCTGGCGTTCCAAAAAGAAACTTCCATCCAGATACATCTGTAATTACAGCTAATTTATCCAATAACACTTGTGCTTGCTCTTTAGTACCGTAAGGCACTACCATCACAAACTGAAAATCTCTGAAACCTTTGTTTTTGGTATATACTTTTTGATTGAGATTAAAAGCATTCCCTTCTTTTTCTGCTATAGCAGTCCCCAAAAAACCCAGAACACTAATCTTGTTTTCGAACTCTATCGCCTCTGAGGTTAAACTTTCGAACTCGCTTAATGTTCCCACAGATGTGTGTAACACGGGAAGTTTTGCAAAATTATGCACTCCTGATGCAAAGAAAAGATATGCTACCAATGGCAAGACAAACAAAATCCCTAACACTAAAAACTTCTTCATAGTCACTATGTATAATTTACATTACAAAAATAGAAAAGACGGTTCAATATAAACCGCCTTTTGTACCATTATGTTTTACTATTAGTATCAGCTATTAAAAGTCCCAACTTTTATGTCCTGCTTTGAATACTTCGTAAATATAATCTCCTTCTGTAAGTAAGATAAAAACTAAGTAGCAGATTAAGAAAACTCCAGTCCAAACTACAGACCTTCTCAACCCTTTAGTTTCTCCTTCCATATGCATAAATGCCCAAGTAATATAGTATGCCTTATAAATTGTAAGGATAATAAAAATCCAGTTCAATAATTTCATACTAATAAACTTAGTATCTATTAAAAAAGCAGGTTTCCAAATCCCTAATGCTACTTCTACTATAGTAACAAAAGAAAGTAGAAAGAATACAAACCAGATTCTACCTGTATTTGATTCGTGATGTGCTGTATCGTGTCCCATAATAATATATGCTAAATCTTTTTTTTAATTAAACTAAGTAGAAGAATGTAAATACGAACACCCATACTAAATCTACAAAGTGCCAGTACAACCCTACTTTTTCTACCATCTCATAACTCTTTCTTCTTTCATAGGTACCTATAATCACATTGAAGAAAATAATAATATTGATGATCACTCCAGACAATACGTGGAATCCGTGGAATCCAGTAATAAAGAAGAAGAAGTTAGCAAACAAAGGTGCTCCATATTCATTATGGATTAAGTTCGCTCCTTCTACAATTCCTATTGCATCTGTATTTAATCTTTTTAGTGACTCTTCTCTAGACAAAATTGTTTTATGTCCTTTTTCATCAAGAATCTGAGTTCTGATAGCTAAATCAGTTTTCTTAGCGAATCCCGCTCTAATTTCTTCTATTGTATAGGTAGGTAGTGCTTTTTCTTTTTCATACCATATCCCATTTTTGCTTTGGTGCTGCTCTCTATCTTTGTGTGCTGCAGGCAATGCCACATCATGCAAAGCTATGCGATGTCCTTCTGCATCCACAAATTGAAGAATCTGCCCTCCTTTAGTTTCTACGGCACCATACTCTCCTTTGATAAAGTTTTTCCATTCCCATGCTTGTGAACCTACGAAGATGACACCTCCAATAATCGTCAGGAACATGTATAAAATTACTTTCTTCTGTTTCATTTGATGTCCTGCATCTACAGCAAGTACCATTGTCACAGAAGAGAATATTAGAATAAACGTCATTAACGCCACATAATACATCGGCGCATCTACTCCATGCAAGAATGGAAAGTGATTAAAAACTTCATCCGCTATTGGCCATGAATCAATAAATTTAAATCTTGAAAAACCGTAAGCAGCTAGAAAACCAGAAAATGTAAGTGCATCAGATAAGATGAAAAACCACATCATCATCTTACCATAGCTCACTTTCAATGGTTTATTACCACCTCCCCAAGTTTTGCCTTCTGTACCTGTATTAGCAACAGTTGTTTCCATATATAGAATTTGGTATTGTTAAATTTTCCACAAAAGTAATCATTTTTATTATCTAACGAAATATAAAAATAAAAAGAGATAAACCCATAAAACATCGACAAAATGCCAATACATACCACCAAGTTCTAAACCAAGGGTTTGTCCTGTTTTATATTTCTGTTTAAAATGATTATAAATTACGACTAAAAGCACTAATAGTCCAACGATTACGTGCACTATATGCAGCACTACAATGATATATAAGAAGGTAGGCACTATATTAGCAGATGGCCCTGTAAAATAATACCCTTGCTCCATAATATCTTTAAATCCTTCGAATTGCATAAAGACAAATACTCCTCCTAAAAGCAGTGTACCCACTAGCAACACAGACGCCACTTCTCTACTTCCTCTAACTATTGCCTTTTTTGCTAACATAAAACAGATACTACTGGCTATTATCACAAAAACGCTGACGATAAAAGCCATCGGAAACTCTAGCTCCGTTAACCAATCTGCTCTAGACTTACTTACCACATAGGCACTAGTTAATCCTGCAAAGGTCATCGTCATGCTAATCATAGCAAACCACATCATGGTTTTCTTAGCCCTTTGTTGTTTTTCTTTCGTTGTTCCCTGTGTTAAATCCATTCTCGAATAAATTTATCTGCTACATATATAATTTGCAACAATGTAATATAAGACACACTTGCTAGCATTAGCTGCTTTGCTGTTTTAGTTTGCCTATCTTTATGTAGTCGAATTGCATATCGTAATAAAAACACTCCTAGCACTAAAATTAGCACCCCAGATACAGGCGTGATGTACAAATCACCTGTGACTCCAAATACAGGAATTATAGAGGTAACTATAGTCCATACTGTATATATGATAATCTGAATAGCGGTTCCTTTGTCTTTTTTTCCTGTAGGCAACATAAAGAACCCTCCTTTTTGATAATCTTCATACAAAAACCACCCAATCGCCCAAAAATGAGGAAATTGCCAAAAGAACTGCACCATAAATAGTGTTCCTGGCTCGATCCCAAAATCATTGGTAGCTGCCACCCAACCTAACATAAACGGGATAGCCCCTGGAATGGCTCCTACAAAAACAGCTAGAGGTGTTTTAGTTTTTAAAGGCGTATATAAACTAGCATATACAAAAATAGAAACTGCTCCAAACATTGCTGTTTGTGCGTTAATGGTATATAAAACTGTAATTCCTGTAATTGTAAAAATCGTAGCAATAGCAAAAGCTGTATTCACAGACATTCGCCCTGATGGAATGGGTCTATTTTTGGTACGATCCATCAACACATCTAAATCACGTTCTATAATTTGATTAAATGCATTAGACGCTCCGACCATCAGATACCCCCCTATAGATAGCAGTAGTAATGTGCTCCAAGAGATTGTATCCACTCCTAATAAATACCCTGCTACTGAAGAAAAAACTACACTAATAGCCAACCTCATCTTTGTGATTTCTTTAAAATCCTGAATCACAGAAGTTTTTACGGTATTTACTTGGGTAACGCTCAATTTTTTTCTTTTTCTTACTTTCTTCTTTTTCTAAAAGTGGTGCAAAGATATAGCTTATCAAGGTTTTAGACAACATATCTACGCTGATAATTCAACTTTTAGCAATGCTCTTACCTATTTATTATCACTATCACCTTCCCCTTTCATGCTTACCAACAGACTCTAGACTTGTTTTTTTATTTATTGAAGCAACGTAAACTTTTTACAACTTGTTATAAAAACGATCTTTTGCACTCAAATTTTATGATTTTTAAGTCCCACAGCATTACTACACACAAAAACCACTTCATTTCCAACATACCAAACACATGAATTACATCTCAAAAAAAAGCCACACAAAACTTTCGCTATGCATGGCTTACTTAAACAGTCACCTAATTCATATGTATGCAGCGCACACACAAAACACAGATCACTCTTCTACCTTAAAAACAATCGGTAGTTGATACTTCACTGTTACTGGCTTTTTACGTTGCATCCCAGGAGTCATGGTCGGAAAGAAACCAATCACTCGTTTTGCTTCTTTTTCTAACTTTGGATGCGGCGCTCTTACTTTTACATTCCGTATCGCACCATCAACCCCCACATCAAATGTAGTGTAGATACGCTGCACTCCCGAAAGCCCATACCTACTCCCTAGCTCTGTATTGAATTTTCTAGAGATAATTCTTCCAATCTTTTCTGAGAAACATGCTGCTTTTTCGCGCTTAGTTGCTAATGTTTCACATCCTGGAAAAACAGGCACATCTTCTACAATCGCAAAAGGCACATGCTCTGGTTCATCTTCTAGATCATCTACTGGAGCTAATGCATTTGCATCAAAAGGTACAGGAGTTGCTTCTGGCTGCTCATTCGTAAACTCTTCTACCATTTTCTCTAAGACGGTATCATCATCTACCTCTTGAAACTGCACAGGGTCTACCACGCGTTTTACAGGCTGATGCGCAATTGTTTTAGGCTTTGGTGCTTCATACACTTGGAACTGCTCGTCCCAAGCAGCATACACCTGCTCTTCCATTAGAGGCTCTACCGCAATTTTATGCACAGGCTTTGCTGTACGAACCTCCAATAACACATAGGCAAACAATAGACTTGCCATAAGTCCAATCTGAAAATTAACTAATGTACTTTTTCGTACATTAGCATCGTGCTTGTTACTCATATTGTTTAGTTTTTAACGTTACAATTAATCCTAGACACAACAAGCATACCAAAAAGAATCCCGTTTCATCATAATGAACGGGATTCTAATTTTTACCAAATAATTAACTAAAAGCACGTTAGAGTCTCCAGACAAAATTCCACTACTCAACCTTAGCACAGCAATAAATCACAATGAATAGCAAGCCCCAAAGAAAATGCTCAAAACAGAGGTATAAAAAAACTCACATCAACTTTTGTCAATGTGAGCCTTCTATATAAAATCTTCGTGATACTTAGTCTTGCACTTGGAATACGATTGGCAATGAATATAACACCCCTACTGCTTTTCCTCTTTGTTTTCCCGGTGTCATTTTAGGCAACATTTTTACTACTCGCACTGCCTCTTTTTCTAATTTTGGGTGTGGACCCCTTGCTTGCACACCTACGATGTTTCCTGTTCTATCGATTTTAAATCGCACATAGATTCTGTTTACACCAGACAGTCCTAATTCACTTCCTAGCTCTGTATTAAATTTACGGTTTACGAACTTCTTTACCTTATCACTCATACACTTTTTCTTTGCTGAGTTTCCTGATTGCTTCTCACAACCTGGAAATACTGGTACGTTCTCGATTACCGCAAATGGCACGTCTGCTATTTCTTCCTCTTCTTCTACATCTTCTACTTCTTCTACCTCTACAATCTCCTCTTCTTGGTTTGTTTCTGTAGACTCAATAATCGTCTCTTCTACTTCTTCCTCATCTTCAACTACATCAATAATTTCTGGAGCTGGCGGTGGTGGAGGTGGTGGTGGAGGCGTGTTTAAATTCTGAGTAATTGGAACATCCTCTTCTTCTAGTTCATCTAGGTTTACCTGACCTATATCGATATTATTTCTATCGTATGTTTTCCACTCGATAGCTTGCCATGTTACAAAAAGAACTAAAATAAGTCCTAGTTGCAAAAACAGCACACTATTTTTAGTTAAATCTGATTTAGGATTTTTCTTCGGTTCCATATTACGGTTTTATTATAGGATTGCTAAAATAGCTAATTTCTTTTGTAATTTCCAACTATTGCTTAAAATGTAAATTAAAAAAGCTACATTTTAACGTTTGCACTTATATAACACTATACAACGATGAGGAACAACTTTTAGCAATTTACATGTACTACAACCCTTACTTTATACTGTTAATTATTTTATTTTGAAATAGTTTGAGTACTACAGCCGCCACTAAAGCTCCTGTGGTATTAGCTACCATATCTAGCCAATCAGCAGTTCTGTAATTGGTAAGCGTAGATTGCAATACTTCCATCAGCAATCCATACACTAACCCAACGCATACAGCTATAAGTATACTTTTCTTAAAGGAGTACTGCCACTTTGCGAACCACAGAAATACAAACCAAATCAGTACAAAGAAAAAATAAGCGACTAAATGCCCTATCTTATCACTTGCATCGAAATGCATGGCTTGCGGCACTTTTAACTGAGCTAATGACAGCCATGCTATCAGCCCTGTATACGCTAGTACTACACAAAAAAAGTATTTATGCCCCAATAAGTTCTTGATATGCTTCACTTGATAATAGACCTTCAATTTGTGATGCATCTGCTATTTGAATCTTTACCATCCAACCTTCGCCGTATGGATCATTATTCACTAATTCTGGATCATCTTCTAAGGCTTCGTTAAATGCCACAATCTCCCCTTCTAAAGGCTGAAACAAATCAGACACTGTTTTTACAGCTTCTACTGTACCGAAAACTTCTTCCTGAGATAATGTTTCGCCTACTGTCTCTACTTCTACGTATACGATATCACCTAATTCACCCTGTGCAAAATCAGTAATCCCTACTGTAGCGACATCTCCATCGATCTTTATCCACTCGTGGTCTTTGGTATATTTTAATTCTGAAGGAATGTTCATCCGAAAAATGTATTTTATTATGTTCGTATTATTTTGACGACGAAAATAAATTTATTTTATCAAATTACAGAAAAACTAGTTTAAAATTTGCAAAAATTCATTTTCAACAGCTCATTTCTGCTTGATAAAACCACATTCCTCATACCATCACATCACTTCTACTTCTACTTCTATATCTTTTTAGTTTCCGAAGTTGTATCGAAGCGTAAATCCGCCACGTATCGTTGTTTGCGGAAATGCTGTAGAAATCGAATACTGTGAAAATGTATGATCGTAAAAGACTAAAGCGGTTAAGTTTTTACTCAACGCATAATCTGTTGTAAACTTAATCCCGTAAATATCTTGCCCAGCGGTAACTTGCGTATCATCGATATCTAAATAACGAATTACTGTTTCATTCTGACGCAATGATAAATCAGCCCTAAAGTTGAGATCGCTTTTTAAGGTAGTCTTTTTTCCAGCTATTTTAGTTACAAATGTTAAATCTTGTATCCTGTACCCTAAGCCTAAAATATATTCGTTTCCTCTGATTTCGGTAAGCAAGTTATTATCAAAACTAAGCGACAGAGCCCTATCCTTTTTCCATTCCCCTACGATCTTAACCGAGTTCTTCATCTCCATATCCAATCGTATCAATGGACTGAATTGCTCTGTAAGATTGACATTCGCATAGAGTTCTGGGTTTTTAAAGTTACCTCCTTGATCCAATTCATTTGGATTATTGATGTCAAAATCTAGATTACTTTGGAATTGATTAATGGTATAATTTGCACGATATCCATGTGCCATAGAGAATCTTTTGAAACGCTTTTTAAACCACTTGATATTCATTAATCCTGTATACTTAATATCCCAGTTAGGGATTGGAATATTTCTAAATGCTCCTGTTTTTACTTTATCAGGACTTTGCCCTGTGTATGCTGCTAAGAACGCAGGTAACAATACAGCTTGATTCGTACCTCCTAATCCGTCTGGAAAACCATCATTATCTGTATCTATATTCGGGTTCAGACCACGTGCCAGTGCCAATCGTCTAGCAATAGCAACCCTATTCGCCTTAAAGTTATCAAAAGTTCTGGAGGTAAACTGATCACTTCTAGAAAATGGCTTATTGAACAATCCAGTAGAAATCGTATAATTTCCAAAGACATTTGGCGTAAGCGATGTATACGGATTATCTGGTGCTATCTGATTGGTTAGCTCATCTATATTTACCCTATAGTTTTCTGTATAGGTTTCAGAAAAGTTTCTATTAGCACTTAGATCTATCTGTAGTCCTTTCATCAATTTAACCGATGCCTGCATGGTCAACTGTCTTCCTTCTACCTCTCGATACTGCTGATTGAATTCTTGGTATAAAGTTAACCAACCATTTCTAGCAGCAATATCTCTGATTTCTGCCTGACTACCGAAGGTAAATCCTACCGTAGGTTTTAATGTACCTACAAAACCAGGTTCTCTTACATACCCTGGTAAAAAGATACCATTATCTTGCTGGTAATTTACATTTACCTTTTTTACAGCTGTCACTAAACCAACAACAGAATTGAACACCTTATCCCCTGTAGTTAATTTTCTAGAACGTCTTTTTGGTTTTTTCCCTGCTGCTACTTTGGTTTGTTTTCCTTTTTTAGTTGCTGTTTTTTTAGACTTCTTACTTTTTCCTCTTCCTGGTCTTCGCTTAGTGAGTCCGACATACTTATAAAGCGCATTCATATCCAATGCTCCATTAAGCGTATGCACATTGGCATTCTGAACAGTATTTCCTAGATCAGGAATCCCTTCTATATTCTTTAATGCCTCACTTCCTTTGGTCCACTGAAAATCTGCCGTGTACCCATAGGTAGCACGCATGAATTTAAACAATGGTATTTTATTAATCGGAATTTCGTAATTGACTTGCAATTGTTGATTGTGCGTATTAGGATCTCCTACATCAAAAATTCCACTCCACACACCTACCGAATCTAAGATATTCCCCTCATCATCAATAAAATTCTTTACGATTCTGTTATTCGCAGAAGTAAAACTAAAGTTCAAGGATTTAGTAAGGTTATAATTGATCCCATACTGCCAATCGAATAAGAAGTTACGCTGTGTTAGTGGCGTATTAATACTTCCTGGTGCTAGGGTAATATCTCTAAATACTTGCTCATTGAACTGTCGATTAATATTAGAACTTACTGATATATTCGTAGGCAACAAGTTGATATTAAAATCTTTTAATAGATCAAAATACTTGCTTTTACCTAAAAACTTTACCTTTTTCAAGGGTTGTACTTCTTTTGGCTGAAAGCTAAAATCGTAGGTTCCTCCTAATCTTACGGTTTGGTCTTGTGATTTTTCTATAATAAAATCTCGATGATCTGTCTGATTATAAGTACCTGAGAACGAGAAATTCTCTACATCATAAGGCATTGGTTTTTTATCTCCCGTGCGTTCTTTACGCAATCCAATAACATTAAAACTTTGTCGTTTGGTATAATCGATAGACTGTCGTTTGATCGCTTCCTTTCTTTGCGGATCGGTCTCATTATCCAATCGATCTTGTAATTCTATATCTAAAAACTCAGGATCGTACTGCGGCGTAATCGACTCTTCTCCTCTGGTATAGTTAAATGGAATTTGTAACCCCCATTTCTTCGGTAATAACTGTCCTACATTTACATTGGTCGTAAAATCGTATTGCTTAATATCTTCATTACTTCGCTCATTAGGTCCTTGCTCAATACCTCCAAACCCGATCGTACTCACTCTACCAGAAGCGCTAAAAGTAGCAAAATCCGCTACATTAGCATCCATACTTCCTACAACTGCCCACCCATTTCGATTGGTCAGATCGCTCAGACGCATCTCATTAAACCACACAGTTCCTGATCGATCAACAGTGCTATTATTTTTTACCCCTACCATCATTACTTCTACATCTCCGAAATTTGGATTTCCTATAATCCCTACTCTAAAAGTCCCTAACGCTTTATTCAAGCCTGCTGTATTAGGATCGATCTGCTCTCCATCTTGATTATAAAACACCAAATCACTAACACTAGAATTACTACTTCCTAACGCCTTCGTCTTGATCTGCTGTAATAGACTTAGTGGGAAATTCAATCGATTATCTTCTGGCCATACAACATTAGGACCTGTAGCTGAAGCTGCATTTTGGGTTACCCGCAATGGCACTTCTATCTGATAGAAGTTATTCGTAAAATCATTTCCCATACGAATAAACCCTACTAAATCCCCATCTTGCAAGTCATTTCTTCCTTCTATATTCCTAGCATGCATAAAGAGCTCTAAATTCTCATACTGACGCATATCTACATTCAGGTTTTTATACACCCCTCTGGCATCTCCCTCCTTAAGATCTTGCACTGACAATGCCAGTGACCGTTCATCTTCTCGGATCGTTGAGTTGTTATTGATCAATGATTCTCGAATCACTCCTGGAGGTGTTACATACCCTTGTGTTTCCTCGACACTCACCGAGGTAACTAACACATCTGACCCATCAGTATTCAAACCATGCGTTAATGTATTGGTTGTATTATCCGCTACCACATACCGTCTGTAATCACCTCTTACCAAATCCATCGTAGCAAAACGAAGCAGTACTGGCTGATCAAAATCTGTGACAATCATTCGCATAAATCGAATAGATCTAAAATCCGTCGGATCTATGTTAAACGATGCCGTGGGCGCATAAATCGGTACTTTAAATCGAATCCAACGCGATCTTCTAACGACTCCGTTCAACACCGTAGCTTCTCCATCAATCACATCAGACACAAAGCCTGTATCCCCATCGTTTCCTACTCCCATATTAGGGAATATTGGGATTTCGTATTGATGATAACTATTGATGGTATTCATCGTATTATCTCTATTCACATCCTCTGCTGTAGGAAAGGTGGTATTCCCTCGATCATCATTGGTTACATCTGTAGGAGAGTTTCCTTCGATACCATTGTAATTTTTATATCGATCCACTATAGAACCTGTAGCTTGTAAATAGAACTGATAATCATCTGCTGCTGGATCCGCTAAATTGATATAATTACGATAGGTATCTATTGTTTTTTCTTCGGTATTCACTAACCCATCATACCCTGCATCTTGATTCACTCTAGCCTGCCCCTCTGTATCAAAGGCATAAATCAAGGATTGATTAACAGGCACTTTTCCAAAATCAGTACGCAACACATCTTCTGATCCTGCATCTTCTGGCAGTCCGTTTTCATATTGCTTTCTCCCATCTTTTAATACATCTTCACTTATATTCCCTAAGTTAAACATAATTTTCCCACTCGTGGCATTGGTCAATGCTCCATTACCATCTTGAGCATCTTCAAAAGGATCCATCATCCAGAATTCGATAAACTCTACATTGGATTGCTCGAAATTAGTAGAAGTGATTTGTCGCATAATTCCTCCGAAATTACTCTTAGGGTCTGCAAAGTTTTTTACGGTTGTGCTTCCTGCATCAGGCTCAATCTCTGTACTAAAATTATACGGCCCACGCTCTGTAGGATCGTACATCACATCAAATGGAAACAACGCTAGTGTTTGCCCTTGCACAATATCTGTATCTGGAAAAATCTCTCTACTAAACACTCGTCTTGCACTGTTGGAAGCTATATCCTCGTCAGTGATTCCACTTGGTCTACTATTGCTATAAAAAATAGGATCGATAGAATACCAAGACATTTTTGCTCTCCTATACCCAGAAGCTACTCCTTCTGCAAAGTTTTGGCTTGTAGATCCTCTAGGTGTTCCGAATCCGATTGGTACACTCGACAACTCCCATGTAAGCGGAGTACTGACATCGATCGTAGTTTGTGCTCCCTCGAAATCATCTATGTACGTAGTTACTTTTCCATCAAAATCCGCCCTGCTTGGTGCTCCTGCGATTAGGTAGGCTCCTTCTGCACGTACTGAGACATTCGAAGGCACATCGGTATCTATATTAGGAAGCTTATTGACCATTCTGGTTAAAAACGGTACTTCTGTAGCATAATTTACATTCAACCCTAATACTGTATTATTAATAGGCTCGAAATTATAACTCGATTTTTGAGTTATAGGACGCTCTTTTAGATTTAAAAAGGTTCCTCCTAAGATAAAATCATCGCTAAACTTATGCTCTACATCCACTCCTATAAAACGTTTGGTTTGCTGCCCGAACACTGCATTGTTTTCTGTAGATACTTGAATAGGAGTGTTAGATGCTAGTAGTGCCTCATCTATAATATTTACACGTCCTAGCTGATAATTTACGGTATAGTCCACTCCTTCTTGTAGTGTTCTACCTCCTGCTGTTACTGTTACCGATCCTTGTGGTACATTAAATGCTCCTAATGGAATTCCATCTTGCCCAGAAGATTTATAACGTCCTCTTAATTGAAAAAACTTATTCTCAGCAGCTTCTTGTTCCGCTACAATCTTGGTTTTGGTATAGAGCTCTCTGAATACATATCTACTTTGATTGGCATTATAAGTCAGCGGATCGTTATAATCGTTAGGATTTGTAGTTCCATCATTATCTAGTTTATTAAATAAAAACTGCCCAAAGGGTTCTGCGGAAGTAAAGATCACCCATCCATTTTCTGTATCTACTGTGATACCTGGTACAAAATCAAAAAATCCGTCTCCGACACCATCTGCCCCTTTTACTGGGTCATTATTAGGATTCAACCGATCCATATTAAAGACACTGAGTAGTCGGGTACGCTCTACGTCATCTGGCAATCCCAGCCCTCCTTCTTCTGCTTGTGTAATAAAGTTCACTGGCGATGGATTGGCATACACAATATTTAGCTTAAAATCACTTGGATTGAGTCTAAACGCTCCTGTACTATAGATGTTTTTCATCATCAGATCCCAGATAGGTTCTGTAACATTGGTAATAGGACTTTTTAGCATTTTTACCACCAAACTTTGGCTTTCTCCTACTGTTACATCTGTAGGCGTCGTATCTCCTACTGTGGCATCTACCCCATCATTAGCAAATTCTCCTACCTGAAACACACGCCCTCCTTGTGTATATTGGAAGGCCACTGCTAACACCTCGTCATTATTAAGGCGTTGGTTTAAGGAGATATATCCTAGCTGAGGATTTAATTTATATTCATTAGCACTCAGTTGTCGTGCATTTTCCAAGACCGCATAATCCACTCCTTCATTAAAGGAGGCCGCGGGTCCTATCAATCCTTGTTGTAGGGTTGCGATCTGACGTATCGCAGGGGTCAGTGGTCCTGCTCCACTAATTGTTCTTGGGTTTAGCGTATTGTTTTCGTTGTCTGGAAATGCACCTGCCGCACTTCTAAACATATTGGCTGGCAAACCTGTGTTTCCTACTACTGGTGACTCTCCTAAATCCTGAAATGCTACAATATTACGTGCATCTGTAAGGGTTTGTGCACTGGTTGCTCGATTGGTCAACCACACCTCGATACGGGTGATCTGTATATTATTATTAATAAACGGATAATTGGCCAATGCCTCATCATAATTATCTCTAAAAAAATGTGCTAAGAAGAAGTGTCGATTGTCATCGTAGTTCAGTGCTTCGATCTTAAAGTCTTCTACAGTACCTCCGCCTTCTACATTTACAGATCTAGTTTCTGATTGCTGTTCTGAAAACACTGTAGTAATACTAGTGCGCCCAAACTGTAATCCCAATTTAGCTCCAAAGAGGCTTTGTGACCCTTGGATCAATGAGTTATTAATAGGCATGGTTACATTACCAATTTCTATACTACGGATGATATCATCTTCTGTAGGCGTATATTCTAATTTTATCTGATCCTGAAAATCAAAGGTTGCTTCTGTATCGTAATTAGCGATGATTTGTAATCGTGTTCCTATTTTACCTAGGAGGCTTAAACTGATTCGTTGATCAAAATCAAAGGTGAAATTGGTTCGGTTTCTGGGCGAAAATGCAGGGTTATCTTGCTTGGTAAACAACACTCCTAGATCCATCTCTACAGATCCTTGTGGTATGATTTCGATTTCGCTTCCTCCAAAAATATCACTAAAGAACTTAGAATTTACATAAAATACTGGCAGGAGGTCTTTTCGTTTTTCTTCGCTACCATCTGCTTTTCCACTAAAGGCACTAATTTTATCTTTGAAATAGCTTTTTTGTTGCTCTTGTGCTACCAGTGCTTCAAACTCTTTGGGGGTAAGAAACAGTGGATATTTGATATTAAAATCCCCTAATAACTCGCGGTAGATATACCGATTCGTTACGGGATCGTATTCATACTTGGCTTCTATACTATTAGGCGAAGGCAATGTAAGTTCCCCTAGCGAATAGGTAGTACTTGTAGAATCTCTGACTGTTTGGTTTTGCTGACCATAGACTGCACTTCCCAATAGTACAATGCTACAAACTAGTTTTCTTACAAAATTAAAATGAAATAAATGTGATGAGCTCAATCCTATTATAATTTTTTTAATGCTTGTTTGATAATATTTTCTACGGTCTCATCGGGGCTTTGTTTGAGAATTCCGCTAATAACTTTGTCGGCTAGTTTTCTGTTAAACCCTAAGGTTTCTAGTGCTGATAACGCTTCATCTTTGTTTGTATTGCCTTGCGCAACAGAAACTTCATCCATATCATACACCTTTAGGATTTTATCTTTTAGGTCTATAATGACACGCTGTGCTGTTTTTGCTCCGATACCTTTTACCGACTGTATGGTCGCTACATCACTCCCCGCAATTGCTTCTTTGATTTGTTCTGGATTTAAAGAAGACAGCATCGTTCTAGCTGTATTAGCACCAATACCCGATACTGAAATCAAAAGTCGAAAGATTTCTCGTTCTAATTTTTGCTTAAAGCCATACAGGGTATGCGCATCTTCTCTAACTTGTAAATGTGTGTATAATTGAATGGATTCTTGTTCTGCTATCGCCCCATAGGTATGTAACGAAATCTGAAGTATGTACCCTACTCCATTACAGTCTATCACTACATCTGTAGGATTTTTTTCTACCAACTTCCCTTTGATCTGTGTAATCATCTATCTTTTTCGATGTTATGCAATCAAATGTACTAAAATTATCCTACATACATCATCAAAAAGCAAAAGCCAAGTCGTAGTTTACTTGCTCATACTGTTAAAATTTAATGTGCTTTAACGAAATCCTTTGAATTCATTACTTCAACTTACTGATTGGCTCTACTTTTTCTTAAAACTGGCAACTTACTTACTGCGTTAGGGATAGCAGTGGAAATCCCACAGCCCGACCTTAGGAGGTGCGAGGAATTGGAACGGATAGCCCGGCCCCCGACCTAAGAAGGGGGAAACGCCCTCATCACCTTTATCCAACATTGCCCCATAACCATAAAAAAAGGATGGTCATATGATTACAACCATCCTTTTTTATACGGTAAGAATACTATGACTAGCGCAATTCTTCTGCGATCATTGCATAATTTTCTTTTTCTCGTTTTTCTTTTTCTTGTGCATCGATTACTGCTACCGCAGCCACATTAACCATTTCGGCTACACTGGCTCCAAGCTGTAGAATATGCACTGGTTTTTTCATCCCCATCATAATCGGTCCTATCGACTCGTAATTATTAAGTTCCTTTAGTAATTTATAGGTACTATTAGCCGACACAAGATTCGGAAACACCAAGGTGTTTACCTTATGCCCATTGAGCTTAGAGAACGGGAAATTATCTTTGCGCATTTCTTTATTCAGCGCAAAATCCATTTGCAATTCCCCATCGACAATCAGGCTCGGATAGTATCGATGTAGGTAAGAAACAGCGTCTTTTACCTTCGTAGCCTCTGCATGTTTAGACGACCCAAAATTAGCATATGAAATCATCGCCACTACTGGATTCAACCCAAACATCTCCACGGTTCTGGCTGTCATTTGTGCAATTTTAGCCAATTCCTTAGAGGTAGGCTCTATATTGATGGATGTATCACTGATGAATAGTGGCCCTTTATCTGTCATCATTACATTCATCGTCGCTACTCGTGTTGCTCCCTTGGCCATACCTATAAGATCTAGCATAGGCCTGAGCACTGTCGGATAGCTACGAGAATACCCTGACAATAATGCATCTGCATCTCCTGAATTGACCATCATAGCAGCAAAGTAATTGCGCTCGCGCATGAGGCGCTGTGCTTCGTAGAATGTGATCCCTTTTCGAGCATTATCTTTCCAGTATTTTTCTGCATATGCATTTTTGCGATCGGTTTCTTCATCAGCTTTTGGATCGATAATAGTTACATCGCTCGGATCAAAATCTATTTCTTTCATCAGCTCTAAGATGATGTCTTTTCGTCCTAATAAAATAGGGAATCCAATACCTTCTTCTTTGACTGTTTGTGCTGCTTTTAGTACATCTAAGTGATCTCCTTCTGCAAACACCACTCTTTTGGGATTCGTTTTAGCACGATCCATCAATAGACGTACGAGCTTATTATCAGTACCCATTCGCTCTAGCAATTCGTCTTCGTAACGCTCCCAATCGGTAATAGGCTCGGTAGCTACACCACTCTCCATCGCTGCTTTGGCTACTGCTGGCGGCACTTTGGCAATCAATCTAGGATCAAAGGGCTTAGGAATGATATAATCTCTACCAAAATTCAGTCGTGTTGCTCCATAAGCAATATTTACTTGTTCTGGCACGGGTTCTTTGGCCAATGCGGCTAGCGCTTTTACAGCTGCCATTTTCATTGCTTCATTAATACCTGTGGCACGCACATCTAAGGCTCCTCTGAATATAAATGGAAATCCTAATACGTTATTTACTTGATTAGGATGATCACTCCTACCCGTAGCCATAATCACATCTTTACGCGCTTGGATGGCTAAGTCGTATTTGATCTCTGGATCTGGATTGGCCATCGCGAAGACGATAGGATCATTAGCCATGGATTGTAGCATCTCTTGTGTTACTAAATTAGCCATAGACAATCCGATAAACACATCTGCATCTTTCATAGCATCTTCGAGTGTATCCAAGTCTAGATCGGTTGCAAATTCTGCTTTTTCTTTGGTCAATGTTTCTCGGTCTTTTCGGATGACTCCTTTACTATCCGTCATCACGATGTTCTCTGACCTTGCTCCAAAGGCTTTGTACAATCGTGTACATGATACGGCTGCAGCTCCTGCTCCGCTGACCACGATACGTACATCTTCTATTGATTTTTCTGCCAATTCCAGCGCATTAAGCAACGCAGCAGCAGATATAATAGCTGTACCGTGCTGATCATCATGCATCACCGGAATATCCAATTCTTCTTTAAGCCTCCTTTCGATCTCAAAGGCTTCTGGTGCTTTGATATCCTCTAAGTTGATTCCTCCAAAGGTAGGCGCTATGTTTTTTACGGTTTCGATAAATGCATCGACATCTTTGGTGTCTACTTCGATATCGAATACATCGATATCTGCAAATATCTTAAACAACAAGCCCTTTCCTTCCATTACAGGCTTAGAAGCTTCTGGACCGATGTCTCCTAAACCAAGTACGGCGGTTCCATTAGAGATCACGGCCACTAAATTTCCTTTGGCGGTATATTTATAAGCGTTGGCTGTGTTTTTTTCGATTTCTAAACAGGGCTCTGCAACCCCAGGAGAATATGCGAGTGATAAGTCTCTTTGTGTAGCATACTTCTTTGTAGGCACTACTTTGATTTTTCCAGGAGTAGGTTTAGCATGATATACTAAAGCCTCTCTTCTTTTGCTTTCTGTACTCATATAGTCTATATCTTTTATATGTAGTGATCACATAGTGCAATCGAGTCTATACAAAGGTACAAGTCTATGCGAGACGCAAAAACGAATGGCTATTTATCTTTAAAAAAATGCAGAAAACAAACGAAATCACTCATTTTTAACCAATTCATTGCATTCTTAGCAGTGTTTTTTGCAAATCACAGATAATATTCATAACCTCCAAAAAGACAAGCTATTATTCTTCTAAAAAACGAATATTACGTTGTAATCCTGAGAATTTAGTGCGTTTGACTGCCGATTTCCTAAATACTTTAGAAAACACTTCTTGAGTGATCTCTTCCCATTCTTGCTTGGTCATGGACAGTAGTTCTGGATTGGGATCAAAAAGAGGTTCGTTATGCGATTTGGAGAATCGATTCCACGGACATACATCCTGACATACATCACAGCCAAACATCCAATTATCAAACTGCCCCTTAACTGCTGTAGGGATTTCTTCCTTGAGCTCTATTGTAAAATAAGAAATACACTTACTTCCATCTACTACATAAGGCGCTACGATGGCTTGCGTAGGACATGCATCAATACAGGCGGTACAACTACCACAATGATCTGTTACAGGCGTATCATATGCTAGTTCTAGATCGACGATCAGCTCGGCAATAAAATAAAACGAGCCTACTTTCTGCGTAAGTAAATTGCTGTTTTTTCCGATCCATCCCAAACCGCTTTTAGCTGCCCATGCTTTATCCAGCACGGGAGCGGAATCTACAAAGGCTCTACCCTGCACCTCTCCTATCTGTTCTGTGATAAATTCTTGCAATTGGCGCAACTTGCCTTTGATCACATGATGGTAATCCTGCCCATACGCATATTTAGAAATTTTAGGCGCTGTGGCATCTTCTTGGGTAGCGCTTGGATAATAATTCAATAATACAGAAATCACACTCTTAGCTCCATCTACTAATTTGGTAGGATCTAATCGCTTGTCGAAATGATTTTCCATATACGACATCTGCCCGTTCATCTGCTGATTGAGCCAGTTTTCTAATCGTGGTGCTTCTTCTTCTAGAAAGCCTGCTTTACTGATACCACACGACAGAAAACCAAGTCGTTTTGCTTCCTCTTTAATCCACTGAGCATATTGTTCTTTTGGTGTCATTTCTTATCGCTTTTCGAATTGTACGATCGCTTCTAATGGCTGTAGTGTGATCAAAGGCGCAATTCGGATATCCGACACCTTAGTATGTATTCGGTACTGCTTAACTAATTTACTGAGCGTCATGATCATTTCATACATCGCAAAATGACTTCCCACACACATTCTCGGCCCTGCTCCAAACGGAAAATAGTGCTGCATATATGTTTTTTTATATGCAGGATCAAAACGGTCTGGGCAAAAAGCTTCTGGATCTTGCCATGCGCTTGCATTTCTATGCATCTCATAGAACGAGATAAGGAATGTTGTTCCTTTGGGTATTTGCATTCCCTCATAGGTATCAGGCTCAATCGCTATTCGATCCGAGAAGTACACCGGCGGGTACAAACGCATAGCTTCCTCTATACACTGTTTGGTATAGGGTAATGCCGCTAACTGCTCTTGCATAGACAGTGTTTCTGTAGGTAGCGCCATGACTTCTCGGTATACGCGCTGCTGTATATCTGGATGTTGCGCTAATAATAGTATCGAAAAAGTGAGTGCATTAGAGGTCGTTTCATGCCCTGCTACAAACAGAATTAAAATCTCATCAATCAATTGTGCATTGCTCATTTTACTGCCATCTTCATACTCCGCTGCTAGCAATAAATCTAGCAGATCATCATAAGACGCTGTATCTTTTCTACGCGCTATTAGCAATGCTTCGAGCAGGTCACGCGCCTCCTGTTTTAACAGCATTGTTTTTTTGATCTGCCCGCTAAGATACAGCCACCAACGTTTATACGGCTGGCGTATTTCTTTGATCAATGTTGTTTGAGCAGTGGCTGTGATTTCTTGTAATCGTGCTATGGTAGTCCCTGTATCGGTATAACTAAATAAGGATTTGGCCACCACCTGAAATGCTAAATCATTCATCAACGGATATACATCCATAGGGGTATCAACTCGTATATCTACCAATGCCTTATCAATAGCATCTCGGATTGTAACTGCTAATACATCTAATTTCTTTTTATAAAAAGCAGGTTGGATCAATCGCCGTTGTTGCAACCAATAAGCACCATTCGAAGTCAACAGGCCATTACCTATATAACGTGCCAAATCCTTGGATTGCAATGGTGATTTGTAATAGTTTCGATGCTGCTCTTGGAGCATGTGTTTCGCTAACTTAGGATCTCTGGTAAAAATCACTGACTTCCCAAAACCTATACCCACCCTAAAGGTATCTCCGTATTTTGTAAAGTTTTTGTGATGAAAAGGCAACGGATTCTGTAGAATTTGTTTTGCATTTTTCAGCACCTTTAAAAAAGAAACTTTCGGAATTTGACGCATAAACGACCTTACTTATATAAAAACCTGCTTAATATTACCCAAACAATCCTCCTTGTACACCTCCTTGTGATCTTCCCAGATGCTTATAAGCTGCTTCTGTAACCTCTCTCCCTCTAGGAGTACGCATAATAAACCCTTGTTGTATCAAAAAAGGCTCATATACCTCTTCGATCGTTTCGGCACTTTCGCTAACCGCCGTAGCCAAAGTGGTAATTCCCACAGGCCCTCCTTTAAACTTATCAATCAAGGTCGTTAATATCTTATTATCCATTTCATCTAGCCCATGTGCATCGACATTCAATGCCTGTAATGCAAACTTCGCTATCTCTATATCGATCTTTCCATCCCCCTTGATCTGTGCAAAATCACGTACTCTGCGCAATAACGCATTGGCAATCCTAGGAGTTCCTCTACTTCTGCCCGCTATTTCTATCGCCGCTTCTAGAGAGATCGGCACTTTTAGGATATACGCACTACGCTCTACGATAGAGGCTAATAATTCAGTCGTATAATATTGTAATCGCGATTGGATTCCAAATCGCGCCCGCATCGGAGCTGTCAACAAACCTGAGCGCGTCGTTGCCCCTATGAGCGTAAAGGGATTGAGATGTATCTGTACTGTCCTAGCATTAGGACCACTCTCTATCATGATATCTATCTTATAATCCTCCATCGCAGAATACAAATACTCCTCTACAATAGGACTCAATCGATGAATTTCATCTATAAATAAAACATCCCTATCATCTAAATTGGTCAGCAATCCTGCTAAATCCCCAGGCTTATCCAATACAGGACCCGATGTAACTTTGATCCCTACTCCTAGTTCATTGGCTACGATATGCGCCAAGGTCGTTTTTCCTAAACCTGGAGGCCCATGAAACAACGTATGATCTAGGGCTTCTTCTCTGAGGTTAGCAGCCTGCACAAAGATTTTTAAATTCTCCAACACCTGATCTTGCCCTGCAAAATCTTCAAATGCCAACGGCCGTAGCGCTCTGTCTATATCTAATTCTTCATTCGAAAAATGATCCTTAGATGGATTTAAATTATCATTCATAATATTCTGTAGCTCAATAAAAGTATTGAAAATATTGTTAGCACCAATACAGTAGTAATGCTCATAACAATGAGGGCGTTCCCCTGCGGGTCGGGCTATCCGTTCCAATTCCTCGCACCTCCTGCGTCGGGCTGTGGGATTTCCTCTACTATCCCTAACGCAAACAAACGTTTTCTAAATAAAAAACACTTCAATACGCTATGATTGTTATCACAAAGATACTGCAAAAACTACGCACCCTACCTATTTTGCAAAAACCGATATGATTAATTGTATAACAAATACTAAAATCACACAGCAACCTCTCTAAACTTACTACACTTATTAAGTATATTTTCCCGTTCAAAAATCTAAAACAGCAGTGCTAAAAAACATCTTTATTTTGGAGGTCGTATTGCTGATTGAAGAGTACCATCTCTATAATAGACACTATTCTACAACCAGCAATCGATAGAAACGTTACCATTTCTGTAAGCAAGAAAGGAGTATATTTTTGCAGCCATCAATAATGGTACAGAAACACAACTTATTAAATTGGTTTACTAAATACTTCTGAGTGCACAAAGAATGATGACTGTATGAATCAGTACCTACAACATACATATACCTAAAATGTAATAGTCATTCATCACTCTTTTTACTTCGCACACAAGGGCTGTCTGAAAAGGCAGCCCTTACTTAGTATCACAATCTACATATCTGACTAAAGCATCCTTAGAGAACACAGATTACTTAACATATATTAACTTTTACCCCTACAAAATAGACGTAAACGACTGAAAATTGAGTGTAAAAACTTAAAATTCTTACAAAAAAATGCTAAAAACGAATCTAAAAAAGTACGGTTTTTCCGTAAAAATTGTGTAGTTCAACGAGATTAAAAACCACTTTGTCCAAAAATTCCCTTTTCTCTTTTTTCTATAACTCTTTCGTTTTAAATTTGTTACAGAATCAATTAGTAATCATTAAAGCCCCTAATTATGAAAACTATTACTCTTATAATCATCGTTTTATTTTCTTCTTCTTTTATCCAAGCACAGGAAAATACATTTCCTACAAAAAGAACAGTAGACATTAAGAAAACACAAAACAGTAAAGCTGATTTTTATAAGGAATTAATCACTACTCATAGTTTACAGATTACTATCACGGATAACAACCCCACAACTGTAACACGTACTAAAGCGGAATTCTATAACGAATTGATTTCTAAAAACAATTTAAAGCCTACAACAGCATTAGCTTATACTCATACACAAACAGCTACTACATATACATACACAATAAACACTGTAACTGCTATCAGTTTGGTGCCATAATTAGATTACAAATTAATGAGGGTTAATTAGTGAGAGAAGATGTCTATTTTATAGGCATCTTTTTTTTTGGACTATTAGGCATTGAAATCATCATTATACACTTCCTAGAACAATAATAAACACCTATAACAGCTACTTCATCCGTAACATATAACAAGGCTAAGCTAACTCTTAAAAAGCGCTTAAAAATCATTAAATCATCTAAAGCCTGACTTCTTGTTAACACACCTTGTTCTATTTCTTGGATAAGCTGTAGTTTAAAGGATAAACTATATCCTTTTGGCTAATGCTTTACGTAATTTGAATGCTGTGATTCCATAAATAACAGTTGAATGTAACGCTATTTTAGGACGGGACATTATAGCATTAAAAAACCCTTTCTCTGTATGAGAGAAAGGGTTTTTTAATTATGTATATCAGAACGCTTCTTAATGATGCAATTCTTCTTCGTTTTCTTGCATTGGTGTAATTTGTGTTACATAATCCTGTCCAGGAATCACATATTCACCATCTTCTCTAGTCTTACTGTAGTCATAAGGCCATCTGTGTACTTCTGGAATAGCTCCAGGCCAGTTTCCATGTACATGCTCTACAGGAGTTGTCCACTCTAATGTATTCGATTTCCATGGGTTTTGCTCTGCTTTCTTACCATAGAAGATAGAAGAAATAAAGTTGTACAAGAATACCAATTGTGCTGCTGCTGTAATGATAGCAAATACAGTAATCAATACGTTTGTATCAGCTAAATCATCAAAATATGGGAATTCACTATTCTTATAATATCTACGTGGTAATCCAGCCATACCTATAAAATGCATTGGAAAGAATACTCCATAAGCACCAATAGCAGTAATCCAAAAATGTACATACCCTAAGTTCTTATTCATCATTCTTCCATACATCTTCGGGAACCAATGATACACCCCTGCAAATAAACCATACAATGCAGAGATACCCATTACCAAGTGGAAGTGAGCAACCACAAAATACGTGTCATGTACATTAATATCTAATGTACTATCTCCTAAGATAATTCCTGTTAAACCACCTGTGATAAACGTAGAAACTAATCCTATAGAAAATAACATTGCTGGATTGTACTGTAAATTACCTTTCCATAATGTCGTAATATAATTAAAAGACTTAACTGCAGAAGGAATCGCAATCAATAAGGTTGTAAATGTAAATACAGAACCTAAGAATGGATTCATTCCTGAGATAAACATATGGTGCCCCCATACGATAGTAGATAAGAATGCTATCGCTAATATCGATGCTACCATCGCTCTGTATCCGAAGATAGGCTTACGAGCATTCGTAGCTATAATCTCTGAAGTAATTCCTAATGCTGGTAATAATACGATATATACCTCTGGGTGACCTAAGAACCAAAATAAGTGCTCAAATAATACTGGAGACCCCCCCTGATTGTGTAATACTTCACCCGCTATGTAGATATCACTTAAATAGAAAGAAGTACCAAAACCTCTATCCATAATTAATAATAGTGCTGCTGATAGTAAAACTGGGAAAGAAATAACACCAATGATTGCTGTTACAAAAAATGCCCAGATTGTTAGCGGCATACGTGTCATTGACATCCCTTTAGTTCTAAGGTTGATTACTGTTACTACGTAATTCAATGACCCTAGAAGAGAAGATGCGATAAAAATAGCCATAGATACTAACCATAATGTCATCCCTGTACCAGATCCACCAATAGCTTGTGGCAAAGCACTTAATGGTGGATAAATAGTCCAACCTGCTGATGCTGGTCCTGCCTCTGCAAATAATGAAAGTACCATGATTACACTACTCAAAAAGAACAACCAGTACGACACCATATTTAAGAAACCAGAAGCCATATCTCTAGCCCCAATCTGTAATGGAATCAATAAGTTACTAAACGTACCACTTAACCCAGCTGTCAGTACAAAAAATACCATGATTGTACCGTGGATTGTTACCAAAGCTAAATAAATACTAGGATCCATTACCCCATCGGTTCCGAACTTACCTAGTAATACTTCAAAAATTGTAAATTTATGATCAGGCCAAGCTAATTGCATTCTAAACAATATAGACATCGCAATCCCTATAATCCCCATGATCAAACCAGTAACTAAATACTGCTTAGAGATCATTTTGTGATCTTGACTGAAAATATACTTCGTGATAAATGTTTCTTTATGATGATGTCCGTGATCTTCAGCGTGATCATCTACGTGTGCTACTGCTGCCATAAAGCTATTTTTTTAAATATATTTTAATTCTTCTTTTTCTTCTAGTTACTTGCCTGTGCTGTTAACTCTTCTTTGAAAGTCTTTTGTGTCTTCAACCAAGCATTATAATCTTTTTCTGACTCTACTACGATTTTCATCTGCATATTGTAATGCGAAGCACCACAAATTTTATTACACAATAAGTAATAATCAAATTCATAACGCTCTAAAGCCTCGTCGCCTGCTGCTACTAACTCTTTGCTTTTCTCTTTTCTGATCTCATTAATAGTAGCCACTTTTTCTACCATAAAATCACTGTTTCTCATTTCCTCAGACGTCTTTGTCGGTGTATAAGAAAACTCAGTAATCATACCTGGTACAACATTCATCTGCGCTCTAAAGAAAGGCATATATGCAGAGTGTAGCACATCCTGTGAACGTAATTTAAAAATTACTTTTCTATTTACAGGCAAATGAAGCTCATTGGTGATTTTATCATCCATTCCATATAGATCTGAAGCATCAACTCCTAATGTATTCACACCTTCAATAAAACGAACATTTGCTTTCCCTAATACATTATCAGCTCCAGCATATCTAGCTCTCCAGTCAAATTGGTATGCATACAATTCTACGATTAATGGATCACCTTCCTCTTCATCGATATTCATAATATCAGTCCAAGTAAACAAACCATAAATAATCAAGCCTGCCAAAACGATTACAGGGATGATCGTCCATATGAATTCTAATTTATCATTATCTGCAAAGAACAAAGCCTTGTTTTCTTTATTACCTCTATACTTATAAGCAAAAAAGTGTAATAAACCTTGCGTAATGATCTGCACAAACATGATCAACACCATAGATATTAACATCAATCTATCATAATCTACTCCATGCTCAGAAGCAGATTCTGGCAAAAAGAAACTATGGTACTGTACAAAACAAAATATGGTCAATAAGTAAATAAACACTACAAAAGCAAGCATTAACTTCCCTTGCAAATTGTTATCCTTATCATTAGCAACTTGAGAATCATCTGACCCAGAAACCTGAGAGATTTTCAGAATCTTAGACATCTGCCATAATGAAATTCCTATAAGCGCTACTACTACTATGGTTAAAAATACTGTCATTTTAATCTATCTTCTTTTTAACGATCTATTTTTTAATAATGGAAATGTTTACTTTCCTCAATATATGGATTTCCTTTTGCCAATAATGGCGCCTTAGTCAATGCATTGAATACTATAAATAAGAACAATCCTAAGAATAATAATACAGCACTGATTTCTGGCAATCCGATGAACCAAGATTCTCCAACTGTTGCAGGCATCACCATGTTGAAAATATCTACATAATGCCCACATAATATTATAATACCAGCCATTACGACAAACCAGTTAACACGTTTGTAATCGCTATTCATTAACACCAATAATGGAAATAAGAAATTCATGACCAACATACCAAAGAATGGCAATTTATAGTCTTCTATACGCGTGATGAAATAAGTAACCTCTTCTGGAATATTCGAATACCAAATCAACATAAATTGTGAAAACCATAAGTAAGTCCAGAAAATACTAATCCCAAACATGAATTTTGCAAGATCATGAATATGACTATTATTTACAAAATCCATATAGCCTTTAGATTTAAGGTATATTGTAATCAACGCTATTGTAGTGATTCCAGATACAAACAAACTAGCAAATACATACCATCCGAATAATGTACTAAACCAATGTGGATCGAAACTCATAATCCAATCCCATGAAGCCATTGATTCTGTATATATGAAAAATACTAAGAAACCTGCAGCAATCTTAAAACTTTTCTTGTACCATACATTACCTTCTGGATTTTCGTCTTGCTTTCTAGAAAACTTAACTGCGAAATGTCTATATAAGAACCATCCTCCTAAAAACACAGCTGCTCTGATGATAAACCCTACTGAGTTTAACCATCCAGTCTTACCTTGTATCAATTTATCATGTGCTACTACTTCTGGATCAGCCCATACAAATAAGTGGTTAATATGAAATCCAGACAATGCAAGTATGACAAATAAAATAATACCTCCTGGCACTAAATAGGCTGTGATAGCTTCCATAACTCTAAATAACACAGGAGACCATCCTGCCTGAGCCGCAAACTGTATTGCATAAAAAGCTAATACACCAAGAGCTATCATAAAGAAGAAAAAAGCTGCTACATACAATGCTGCCCATGGCTTATTCTGTAATTGATGTAATACATGCTCATAATGTGCATCCCCTCCATGTGCATCTGCTGTACCATGTGCACCTTCATGAGTTGCGTTTGATGTGTGTGCATCACCATGACTACTCCCATGAGCATCGTGTGCTGCCATCATTTCTTTTACCTCTTCTATAGTGCTCGGTGCTTTTAAGAAACCTGTGATAAGTCCTATAGCCCCAACAACCACCAGAATGATAGAAAATAATCTTAATTTACTTGATAGCGTATACATATTTATATTATAACGTTATTCTTAACTTTTTTACGATTGCACTTCTAGTGATGTGCGTTACTATGATCTTCAACTACAGTAGTCACTGGCGTAGGTTTCACTACAGCTACTTCTGCATCTATTCTAGGCTTTTTTCCTTCTAAATCTGCTTTTAGCTTTTGTACGTACTGTACAATTTGCCATCTCTCATGCGTACTGGTTTGAGACGCATACGATCCCATAGAATTAATCCCATAATACATTACGTGGTAAATACTACCTTCTGTAAGCACTCGACCTGGATCATTATAAGCTGGCACACCAAGGATTTTTTCTCTTTTTACTAGAGTTCCTTTACCATCTCCTTTAGCTCCATGGCAGATTGCACAATAAATATCATATAGTGCTTTACCTGCATTTTCATTCGCCTTCGTATAACGGATTGGATTCTTTAAAGAATCCTTGGCTAATTGGTAGCCCACAGTTGAATTTTTATAATCATAAGGCATCCATCCTCTAGGCACAGTACCCTCTACAGGTTGTTGTGCTTCCTGACCAGTGGCTCCGAAAACCTCATAATCGCCATATGTCTCATAAGCTAATGACTTATACATATTAGGCATGTATTGGTAATTAGGCTTTGTATCTTTTTTACAAGAAGCAATACTTAACACTAGTATTGCAACTACTATTATATTGATGCTGTTCTTCATTAGTACTAATGGTTATCTGCTTGCTTATCGATTACTTTTATTTCTACTGCTCCAGTATCACTTAAAAAACCAGTCATTGTATCAATGTCGTGATGACTCGCATCTAACTCCATTAAGAAATGATCATCAGTAGTTCTTACATCTGGATTTTCAGCCTCTTTGAATGGCCATAACTTACTTCTCATGTAAAAAGTAATCACCATTAAATGCGCCGCAAAAAATACTGTTAACTCAAACATAATAGGCACGAAAGCTGGCAAATTCTCTAAATAACTGAAACTTGGTTTACCACCGATATTTTGTGGCCAATCTTCGATCATGATATAATTCATCATCGTTACTGCTACAGTAAGACCCACACACCCATAAAGAAAAGCTGTAATCGCTAATCTAGTATGCGGTAATCCCATAGCTTTATCAAGACCATGAACTGGAAATGGTGTATATACCTCTTCTATGTGATATTTTTCTGAACGTACTTTTTTTACTGCGTCCATCAACACATCATCATCTATATATAATGCATGTATAACTTTTGATGCCATACTTTCTAGTTGTTTTTTAAGTTTGCTGCTTGTCCTGCCCAATCGTCTCTTTGTGCTCTTCCTGGGAAAGATCCTGTGATACTATCCAATAAGTTATATTCTTTCTCAGTCATTTTACTTACCTGATCAAAAGTGAATATACCTATTTCATTCAATTTCTCTTCCATTACAGGACCAATGCCATTTACTCTCTTTAGATCATCTGCTTGTTGCGTTGCAGCATCAAACGTACCTAAATTATCTAATAGGCTGTTAATATCTTCTTGGCTTGCTTCTGTGGCTGCATCATGTGCAACTTCTTCCACTGTATCCTCTCTTATAATCTTAGTTTCTACTTTAGGAAGCTTATCTCTATGATCAACTCCAGCCTCTCTTAATTTCTTAAAATATTCACCAGATGATTTCAAGATTGTTTTTACTTCAGCTTGTGCAATCACTGGGAATGTACGTGCATATAATAAGAACAATACAAAGAAGAAACCAATAGTACCGATAAAGATTCCTATATCTACAAAAGTTGGAGAGAACATCGTCCATGAAGACGGTAAGTAATCTCTGTGTAGTGAAGTAACGATAATCACAAAACGTTCGAACCACATACCAATGTTTACAACAATTGATATTACAAAAGAGAACATGATACTTCTTCTTAGTTTAGGGAACCACATAAATTGTGGTGAGAACACGTTACATGTCATCATCGCCCAATATGCCCACCAGTAAGGTCCTGTTGCTCTATTCAAGAATGCATACTGCTCATACTCTACACCAGAATACCATGCTACGAATAGCTCAGTAATATAAGCTACCCCCACAATAGAACCTGTAATCATAATTACAATATTCATCAGTTCTATATGCTGTATCGTAATGTATGCTTCTAGATTAGACACTTTACGCATGATAATTAACAGCGTGTTTACCATTGCAAAACCTGAGAAGATCGCTCCTGCCACAAAGTAAGGAGGGAATATCGTTGTATGCCACCCAGGTATTACAGAAGTTGCAAAGTCAAAAGATACAATCGTATGTACAGAAAGTACCAATGGAGTTGCCAAACCTGCTAACACCAAAGACACTTCTTCGAAACGCTGCCAATCTTTAGCTCTACCACTCCATCCGAATGATAGCAAACTATAAATTTTCTTATTAAAAGGTGTAATTGCACGGTCTCTTAGCATCGCAAAATCAGGTAATAAACCAGTCCACCAGAATACCAATGAAACGGATAAATATGTAGAGATTGCAAATACATCCCAAAGTAGTGGAGAATTAAAATTCACCCACAATGATCCGAATTGGTTTGGTATAGGTAATACCCAATATGCTAACCATGGTCGTCCCATGTGTATAATAGGGAATAATCCAGCCTGAATAACTGAGAAAATAGTCATTGCTTCTGCCGATCGGTTAATTGCCATTCTCCATTTCTGACGGAATAACAATAATACTGCAGAGATTAAGGTTCCTGCATGACCGATACCTACCCACCATACAAAGTTGGTAATATCCCATGCCCAACCTACTGTTTTGTTTAATCCCCATGTTCCTATACCTGTAGAAACTGTGTATAAAATACAACCTAATCCCCAAAGGAAAGCAACAAGGGCGATCGAAAACACGATCCACCACGATTTATTTGCTTTACCTTCAACTGGTGCAGCGACATCGATCGTTACATCATGGTAACTCTTATCGCCAGTTACTAAAGGTTTTCTTATAGGTGCTTCGTAATGAGACATAATCCTTTATAATTGAATTGATTCTTTATTTGATTTTTAATTAAGCTTCTGTAGTGTTTCTTACTTTCGTCTGATACATTACATTCGGTTTTGTACCTACGTGCTCTAATAAGTGATACATACGATCTCCTTCTTTAAGCTTAGCTACTTTACTTTCTTTGTCATTAATATCTCCGAATGTCATAGCCCCAGAAGAACAAGCCGCAGAACATGCAGTTTGGAATTCTCCATCTTTGATCACACGACCATCTCTTTTCGCATCGAGAATTGTCTTTTGCGTCATCTGCATACACATTGAGCATTTTTCCATCACCCCTCTAGAACGTACTGTTACATCTGGATTGATCACCATACGACCTAAATCGTTATTCATGTGATAGTCAAACTCATCATTGTCATTGTACAAGAACCAGTTAAATCTACGTACCTTGTAAGGACAGTTGTTTGCACAATATCTAGTACCTACACAGCGGTTATATGCCATATGGTTCTGCCCCTGTCTACCATGTGAAGTTGCCGCTACTGGACATACCGTTTCACAAGGAGCATGGTTACAGTGCTGACACATTACAGGCTGGAATGCTACCTGTGGATTCTCTGATGGTTTTTCCATCTCTCCAAATTCAGATAATGAGCTTCTTAATCCTGCAATATTATCTTTCTTATCATTATCTCCCTCGAATGTATCTTGTGAAGAATAGTATCTATCGATACGTAACCAGTGCATATCACGAGATCTTCTAACCTCAGATTTACCTACAACTGGCACATTATTTTCTGCATGACAAGCGATCACACAAGCACCACATCCAGTACAAGCATTCAAATCTATAGACAAGTTAAAATGATGTCCTACTGAACGATCAAACTCATCCCATAAATCCACTTCTGGTGAAGTTACTTCATATTCTATGTGATTCTTACTTACTTCCGGAATTGCATTCCACTCATGCTTATCTTTTGTATTAAAGATTTCTAGAGTCGTCTCTTTTATGATATCACCACGTCCCATCAAAGTATTATGCAGCTGCACACAAGCAAACTCGTGTACACCTTCTACTTTAGAAACACTAGCAGACTGTACTGCATTTTGATTCACATACAATGTATATGCATTAACACCAACCTGCATTTCCTCTTTCAATCCTTCTTTTTTCCCATATCCTAAAGCCAATCCTACAGACCCTTTCGCCTGTCCTGGCTGGATAATTACTGGAGCAATTACTTCTACTCCATTAACCACTACCTTTGCATAACTACCATTTAAAGCTCCGTTTGCTACATTCTCATTTTCCAATCTTAACTCAGCAGCATCTGCCTTAGAAACGGTCAAGTAGTTATCCCATGAAGCTCTAGTGATTGGGTCTGGCATCTCTTGCAACCAAGGGTTGTTTGCCTGCTGACCATCACCTAAAGCTGTTTTAGTATATAATGTTAATTCTAATCCATTTGATTTAACAGTAGAAAGTCTTCTTGCCGCAGCTCCTACATTTGGACCTGCCACTACTGTTTCTTGCTCTCCTTCTGGAGTATTTATTGCGTTTTCTAACGCTGCTGACGCCAATACTGGCTTAACCAATACACCATCGTGCAATGCTTGACTCCAAGAAGTACCACCTAGTACACCTGTCCAAGCATTTTTTATGTAGTCATTATACGCTATTGAATTCCCAGTCCACTTTAATAAAGTTTCTTGGAACTGACGTGTATCAAACAACGGTCTGATCGTTGGTTGCATCAAGCTATAACTTCCTTTTTTCAATTCTACATCTCCCCAAGACTCTAAGTAATGAGGCGTAGTAGCAATATAATCACATGCTATTGCCGTGTCATTAGCATGCATACTAAATGCTACAGAGATAGCTACTTTAGCCAAACCTTCTCTAAAAGCTACTCCATTAGGCAATGTATATACAGGATCAACACCTGCTATTAACAATCCGCCTACTTTACCAGCATTCATATCACTTACAAGTTGTGCAACAGCTTTTGCATTTCCTTGTCTGATTTTTCTTGGTGTTGCTTCGTTAAAAGCTTTACTACGTATTGCTTTATTAATTGCTAATACCACTAACTGTGCATCTACATCCTGCACTCCAGAAACCACAACAGCATTACTACCTGCTTTCTTGATAGTTTTTGCTGCTTTTTCTACAGCCACCTGCAAACTTGCTTCTAATGTATTCTTAGCTCCTGCACCCGTTATATATGAGTACAAGGCAGCTAATACTTGCTTTTGCTGTGTAGGTGTCGCTGGCACTCTTGTATCTGCATTTGCACCAGTAAGTGACATATTTGCTTCGAAATGGATATGCTTAGACATCTTACCATTCTTTGGCACACGTCCCTGTGCATACGCACTATCATAGCCACCACCTTGCCAATCACCTAAGAAATCAGCTGCTACACTCACAATAGTAGTTGCCTTAGAAAAATCATAATCTGCTAAAGCACGCTCTCCATACATCATTTGATATGCATCTAAAGCTTCAGTATATGAAACAGCATCATAAACAACATGCTTCACATTTTGATATTTAGCCTTAAATTCAGTGATCAGTTTAGTTGTCGAAGGACTTGCAAAAGTTTGCGTAAGAATTACTAACTCTTTACCTCCAAGTGCATTTAACTTTGCAGCAACTTCTTTATCTAGTACATCCCATGAAATGTCGACAGCTCCACTCTCTTCGTTTCGCTTTGGCCCTTGTAGACGAGCATTATCATATAATGATAAAACAGAAGCATGTACCCTAGCATTAGCTTCTCCATTAGAAGTAGCAAGATTATTATTCTCTACTTTGATGGGTCTTCCTTCTCTAGTCTTGATCAATACACTCGCAAAATCAAAACCATCAGCAATAGTAGTTGCGTAATAGTTCGCTACTCCAGGCACTATTCTTTCTGGCTGTACTACGTATGGTATTGATTTTACTACAGGCCCTTCACAAGCAGCTAAGGAAGCTGCAGCTGTACTAAAACCTACATATTTTAGAAAATCACGACGTGAAGTCGAAGAATTTTCTAGAGATGCTTTATCTCCTAAAAACGCATCCGTAGGAATTTCCTGTACGAATTCATTTTGTTGTAGCGTCTCAACAATAGAGCTATCTTCGTTTAGCTCTTCAACACTTTTCCAGTATTTCTTGTTTGATGACATATATAATTGATATTAGCTTCTTATTATATCCGATTTAACGGATCTTAATTTTTTTATTAATAGTGGCACTTACCACACTCTAGACCACCCATCTGAGCAGCAGTCAACTTGTCTACACCATACTTCTTAGACAATTCTTCGTGTATTTTTTCATAATACGCATTGCCCTCTACCTTTACATTCGTCTCTCTATGGCAATTGATACACCACCCCATAGTTAATGGAGCATGCTGATACATAATCTCCATTTCTTCTACAGGACCATGACATTTCTGACACTGTACTCCTGCAACACTTACGTGCTGTGAGTGATTGAAATATGCAAAGTCTGGCAGATTATGAATACGCACCCATTTCACTGGAGACGTTTCACCTGTATAAGATTGTGTACTCTCATCCCATCCTACTGCTTTGTATAACTTTTGTATTTCGCCATCATAAAACTCTTTAGAGTAATCTTCTGTAGCTGTAGTTTCTGCTACCTCTGCGATAGATTTGTGACAGTTCATACATACATTTAGCGAAGGTATGCCTGAATGCTTAGAAACCCTGGCAGAAGAGTGACAGTATTTACACTCAATCTTGTTGTCTCCCGCATGAATTCTGTGTGAATAATGAATTGGTTGGATTGGTTGATACCCTTGATCAATCCCTACCTGCATAAAGAAACCATATACAAAATACCCACTAGCTAACAGTACTAGTATCGCTGTAACTAATACTAAAAATTGGTTTTCTATAAATGCTTTCCAAATTGGTTTTCTAGTCTCAGCTTCTGGAAGCGCTATATCATTAGCAGCCGCAAAATTTTTAAGTGTCTTGTTTACTAAAAACAATACCACTACCAACATCGCGAATACTAGCACCAATGCTGACAAAATAAGATTTGTAGACATTGAAGAACCACCTCCAGTACTTGTTGCTTGCGCAGTAGCACCCGCAGATTTAGGTGGCGCAGCTTTTGGCACCATTACGTATGCCAATATATTATCTATATCAGCATTATTTAATTGCGGAAAAGCATTCATTGGGGTCTTCTTATACTCTTCCCAAATTGCTATCGCTTCTGCATCACCAGCAGCTATCATCGCTGCACTATTCTTTACCCAAGAATAAATCCATTCAGTACTATGCCTTTCCGTCACTCCAAAAAGTGCTGGCCCAGTAGACCGCTTATATCTTTTATGACATGAAGCACATAATGATTTAAACAACGCTTCTCCCTTTGCCACATCTCCACCAGAAGTTGTTGCTGCATCAGCCTGACCAAATGTCGGCTGAAATAAAGAGAACAAAAAGACAGTTCCTAGAAATAGGAGTTTAGAGGCTGAATTTCGGTATTTCACCTGTTTCATATTATTAAGTAGAATTATCATCTATTTTTTGGCATGATTTTTTCGATTTTATTCAAAAAAAAAGAGTAAAACCAATGCCTTTTAATTCGACAGCAAAAGTACTATAATAAGTCGATTTTAGAAATGTTAGCGATCTGTTAAGCATTAATTTATAATTATTCTAAATAGATGCTTTTCAAGATTGTTGCTGCATTAAATTTTACCTTTGCATCAAATGTATTTGTAATGAGAATTTTATATCCACAAAAGAAGCACTTATTTTTCTATTTTTGTTTAGCTAGCGCATTGCAGACCAATGCACAAACTAGCAATGAATCAGACATTTCTGACGCTTTCAGAACTATCGAAGCCTCTAACATACCTGAACCCACACTCACAATCAATGAGGATCCTAGAATACAACAACTTCTAGACATCAAAACCGAAATGGACAAAAACGGAGCTTTAAGCGACACCTATAAGATACAACTCTTTAATGGAAACAATAAAGACGCGCAAAAAGTACTCCAAAAAGCAGAAAAGCTATTTCCTCAATGGGAAACAGAATTAAAGTGGGAAACACCAGAATTTAAAGTATGGATCGGTAACTACAGAAGTAAACTAGAAAGAGATCGCGCCCTCAGAGAAATCAAAAAAGAATTTCTTGGTGCCTTTAGCCCACAACTAAAAAACAAATAGCAAACGTTTATTTTACATTAGGGCGTTCCCCAAGGGTCGGGCTATACGCTACAATTCCTCACTCCTCCTAAGGTCGGGCTGCGGGATTTCCACTGCTATCCCTAACGCAACAAAACCGCCTCATACAACAGACGGACAATCTTAAGACTATTACAAAAACCTAAAGACAAACATTCAGAAAACAAAAAAAGCCATCTTTTACAGATGGCTTTTTTATATGTATTATATAGTGAATTACAGCTTTTTCTTTACTGCTACTTCTTGGAAACACTCTACAACATCTCCAATCTTAATATCATTGTAATTCTTCACCTGCAGTCCACAATCGTACCCTTTAGCAACTTCTTTTACATCATCTTTAAAACGCTTTAATGAAGCCAACTCTCCGGTATAAACAACCACTCCTTCTCTAATCAATCGGATTCCACAATTACGTAATATCTTACCTGTCTGAACCATACATCCTGCAATTGTACCCACTTTAGAGATCTTAAACGTCTCTCTAATTTCAGCAGTACCCGTCACCTCTTCTTTCATCACAGGCGACAACATACCCTCCATTGCATCCTTCAGATCATTGATTGCATCATAGATAATAGAATAAGTTCTGATATCTATCTCTTCTTTATCAGCTACCATTCTGGCGTTACCCGCTGGTCGAACATTAAATCCAATAATAATTGCATCTGATGCTGATGCTAATAACACATCACTTTCTGTAATAGCACCAACTGCTTTATGTATAATATTCACATGAATCTCTTCTGTAGACAATTTTTGGAATGAATCCGTCAACGCTTCTACAGAACCATCCACATCCCCTTTCAGGATAATATTCAGTTCTTTGAAATCTCCTAATGCTATACGTCTTCCAATCTCATCTAATGTAATATGACGCTGCGTACGCACAGACTGTTCTCTATGCAATTGAGCTCGCTTAGAAGCAATATCCTTAGCCTCTCTTTCATCTTCTAACACATTAAACTTATCCCCTGCTTGCGGCGCACCATCAAGACCTAAAATCGAAACTGGCGTAGAAGGCCCTGCCTCTTTTACATTATTACCTCTTTCATCATGCATCGCCTTGATTTTTCCACTGTTTTTACCAGCCAAGACATAATCCCCAATCTTAAGCGTACCTGTCTGTACTAAAATAGTAGACACATACCCTCTTCCTTTATCTAAGAATGCTTCTACTACAGTACCAGAAGCCAATCGATCTGGATTTGCTTTCAATTCTAGAATTTCAGCTTCTAGCAACACTTTCTCTAGCAACTCCTTTACCCCTAATCCTGTTTTAGCAGAAATATCATGAGACTGTATTTTACCACCCCAATCTTCTACCAAAAGATTCATAGAAGCCAATTTTTCTTTGATCTTATCTGGATTCGCAGTAGGCTTATCTACCTTATTTATTGCAAACACGATAGGCACCCCTGCTGCTTGCGCATGGCTAATCGCCTCCTTCGTTTGCGGCATCACATCATCATCCGCAGCAATTACAATAATTGCTAAATCCGTTACCTGCGCTCCACGAGCACGCATAGCCGTAAACGCTTCGTGACCCGGCGTATCCAAGAAGGCTATTTTTTGCCCATCTTCTAACTGCACTCCATAAGCCCCAATATGCTGTGTAATTCCACCGCTTTCACCAGCAATTACATTTTCTTGTCGTATATAATCCAACAGCGATGTCTTACCATGATCTACATGTCCCATCACCGTTACAATAGGTGCTCTACCTAATAAATCAGCAGGATCATCTACAATTTCCTCTATTGATTCTTCGATATCCGCAGTTACAAAATTCACTTCATAACCAAACTCATCAGCTACTATAGAAAGCGTCTCTGCATCTAATCGCTGATTCATCGTAACCATGATACCCAAACTCATACAAGCTGATATCACTTTGGTAGTCGGCACATCCATCATCGTAGCCACCTCAGACACCGTAACAAACTCAGTTACCTTTAGCACCTTGCTTTCCTGCTCCTGTTGCGCTACATCATCCTCCGCTTTCTGACGGTGTTGATCCCTTTTATCTCTACGATATTTAGCCGCTTTAGACTTATTAGATTTACCTTGCAGTTTCTCTAACGTCTCTCTAACCTGCTTTTGTACTTCTTCCTCACTTGGCTCCTCTTTTACAACAGCTGGTTTCCTACCTCTGTTCGGACCACCTCTATGAGGCCCTCTATTAGAACCTGATCTGTTTCCTTGGTTTCTATTATTCCCAGGTCCACCAGATCCAGGCTTGTTATTTCCATCCTTGCTGATCCTCTTTCTTCGCTTTTTAGGATCTCCCCCCGCTCCTTTATCATTCTTTTTATCATCCTTCTTCTTAGCAGGTTTCTGAAACTTAGACAAGTCAATTTTCTGACCCGTAAAGTTAGGGCCATCTAATTTCTTATACTGAGTTTGCACCCTTACCGGCTCTGCAGAAGCCTCTGGCTGAGCCACAGCAGGCTTTTCCTTTTTAGCCGTAGGTTGTTCCGCCATTTTCTTTGCTTTTTTCTGCTCTAGATCAATCGCAGCTACTTTTGCAATCTTAATGGTCTTCTTCTCTGGTCGATTAGAAATCACTTCTGGTTTTTTCACCTCTTCCTTTTTTGCCTTATTAGGAATTGTTTCTTTTTTCTGTTCTTTTACAGGTGGCGCTGCTACTTCCTTTGCTTCGGGCTGTTTCTTTTCCGTAGCTTCCTGTTTTTTGTGGGACAAGTCGATTTTGCCCACTTGTTTAGGCCCTGTTAATTGAGCTTTGGCTTTTACAACTTCACGAGCTTCTGCACGTTTGCGTTTTTCCTCCTGCTCAGACTCTATCTGTACACGAAGCGCTTCTTTCTCTTTTCTTTTTTCTTCTCCAACTTCTTTGGAAGCTACTTTTTTACTCTTATCCGTTTGAAATTCATCAAACAAGAGCTGATAGATCTCAGAAGAAATCTTAGTGGTAGGACGCGCATCTATCTCGTGACCTTTTGAATTCAAAAAGTCAACAGCCCGATCTAGCGAGATATTGAATTCGCGTAATACCTTATTTAATCTCATTGTTCTTGCTTCAGCCATAAATGCCTCTTAATTTTATGCTCAAATATAAATTAATTGAAGTTATTAACCCTAAAATTCGCTGGGTTTTGTTGATTTACGAAAATGTAAATCAACATTATGTAATTTTCAGCCCCAAAAGAGACCAATACTTACGAATAATTAATCTTCAAATTCTGATTTTAAAATCTTCACCACCTCACCGATGGTTTCTTCTTCTAAATCTGTTCTTTTCACTAAGTCTGCAATATCTTGCTCTAAAATACTTTTTGCAGTATCCAAACCGATTTTTGCAAACTCCTCTATAATCCAACTATCGATTTCATCTGTAAACTCAGACAGCTCTACATCCTCTTCTACTCCTTCTCTAAACACATCGATCTCAAAACCTGTCAATTGACCTGCCAATCGAATATTATGTCCTCCTCTACCAATAGCTTTAGACACCTCTTCTGGTTTCAGCATCACCTCTGCTCTTTTACCTTCTTCATTTAATTTAATAGAAGTAACTCTCGCAGGACTCAACGCCCTAGTAATAAACAACTGCAAGTTATTTGTATAATTGATCACATCGATATTCTCATTCCCTAGCTCTCTCACAATACCATGTATCCTAGACCCTTTCATTCCCACACATGCTCCTACTGGATCAATTCTATCATCATAAGAATCTACAGCCACTTTTGCCTTTTCCCCTGGTATCCTCACTACTTTCTTCACAGAAATCAAACCATCAAATACCTCTGGAATTTCTGATTCAAACAGTTTTTCTAAAAACACTGGCGATGTTCTAGACATAATAATCGCTGGCTTGTTTCCTTTCAATTCCACCGACTCAATAACTCCTCTTACATTCTCTCCTTTGCGGAAAAAGTCTGATGGTATCTGCCTATCTTTTGGCAAAATAATTTCATTCCCCTCATCATCTAACAGAATGATCGCCCTATGTCTAATATGATGTACTTCTGCTGTATAAATTTCTCCTTCTAGATCTTTAAACTGCTTATAAATATTAGTATTATCATGCTCATGTATCTTAGAAATCAAATTTTGCCTTAGCGCCAATATTGATCTTCTCCCTAACTGAATTAGCTTCACTTCTTCAGATACATCTTCTCCAACCTCAAAATCTGGTTCAATCTTCTGTGCTTGCGATAATGAAATCTCTTGATTATCATCCTCCACTTCTCCATCAGCCACTACCACTCTATTTCTCCAAATCTCTAAATCCCCTTTATCAGGATTTATAATGATATCGAAATTATCATCACTACCAAATTTCTTCTTTAATGCATTTCTAAAAACATCTTCTAAGATCGCCATCAATGTAACTCGATCTATTAGTTTATCGTCTTTGAATTCTGAAAATGACTCTATTAAAGCGATATTTTCCATACCAATGTATTATTAAAATGTTATCATAACTTTTGCTTCCTTTATCTGATCATAAGACAAATAAGCCTCTTTGGTTACTGTTACTTTTCCTTTTCCAACAGGCTTAGGCTCTCTTGTTTTCCACACAAGTGTAATGGTATCATCGGTGGTAGCTGTAAGTTCACCTTCAACTACCTTCGCATCCAATGTTTTTACTTTCAGCTTTCTTCCTATGTTTTTTACATACTGCCTCTTGTGTGTCAACCCCTCCGAAACTCCTGCTGACATTACTTGCAAAGAAAAATCTTCCTCTTCGCGATCTAAATTATGCTCGATCGCTCTACTGACTGCAATACAATCTTCTACCTTCACCCCTTGATCTCCATCAATAATTATTTCTATTGAATTATCAGAGTGCATTGTGTTTTTTATCAAAAACAAAGAAGGATTTGCAAGCAGTGCTTCTTCTAACAAAGCGTGTACTTTTTCTTTTAATGACATATCTAGATAAAAAGAGGGGACTTTTCGTCCCCTCTGTTTTGGTTTTTTAATTTCAACGATGCAAATATACAAATAATATCTAAGATTCAAAATGCCTTAAAAAATGATTTTCTTCGTAAATTTAAGTGATCCTGTAAGGCTTAACTGCTTTTATACCCACACAAAACAACCAACAGAAGACAACCTCACTACCCGCCATAAGGCATTAGGCTTGTCATTACACAAACACTACTCGTTATGATAAAAAAAATACTTGTACCAACTGACTTTTCTACACAAGCTGAAAGCGCCCTGAAAGTGGCAGCGCAAATTGCTAAAAAGAATACTAGCGAAATTTACTTACTACATGTCCTAGAAATGCCCGTACATCTAAATGACTTGATGACCAGTGGCAACTCCGGACCAGCACCAGAAGCTATATTCTTCATGAAACAAACGCATAAAAAATTCGAAGAAGTCATGAGTCAAAACTATTTAGACGGACTCGTAGTAAACGAAACGGTAAGTTTCGAAGACACCCTACAAGGCATCATAGAGGCTTGCGACAAAAACGACATCGATATGATCGTCATGGGGTCTCACGGATCTTCTGGGTTTGAAGAACTATTTATAGGATCCAATGCCGAAAAAGTAGTCCGCACCTCCAAACAACCTGTCTTAGTCATTAAAGAAGATTGCGACATCTTCGAAATCAACGATATTGTATACGCCACTAACTTTGATGACGAGGACAAACCGTGTCTTACTGCTGCCAATGAATTCGCAAAACTACTCGATGCAAAACTACACCTCTTATGGGTAAATACTGCCAACACCTTTAAGACCACCGCCGAAACCGAATCTAAAATGAATACCATGATTGATGGACTTTCCATCGAGAACTACAGCTTAAACATCTACAACGACCTAAACGTAGAAAAAGGTATTTTTAATTTTGCCAATTCTGTCAGTGCTGGATTGATTGGCATTAGCACACACGGAAGAAAAGGACTATCCCACTTTATCAACGGAAGCCTAGGAGAAGACGTAGTAAATCACGCCAAAAGACCTGTACTAACATTTAAAATACAATAAACACTCAAAAAAAGCCCTTCGCTTCTCTCTACAGAAGCGAAGGGCTTTTTACAATAATCAAGTTCTTTATACTCTAATGCACAAACAATCTTGCTCCGATAGCCGATACGATTTCATCACTACCATCACCTGTATAATCCATCGCAAAATTATAACCACTTCCTCCCCAGTTTACAGGAGTCAATACAGAAGCAAGCGACCATGTCTGCCCACCCTGCCATTCTCTAATAAGAATCACATCTCTGATAGCTGTTAAAATCTCATCTTTCCCATCATTATCTGTATCTGCCATCCAAGTATAAGCAGCACCTCCCCAACGATTGGCAGTTGAATATATTCTACTAATAAATCGAGTTCCTGTAGATTCCTTTACAAAAATAGCCCCTGCTCTTAATGAAATTATATCATCTTTACCATCTCCATTATAATCCCCTGCCAAGGTGTAACCACCTCCACCATACTGACCATCTGTACTCCATGTCTGACTAGAAAAAGCATTTCCTACAGAGATTTTCATATACACCAATGAACCGCTAGCAGAAGCTACATCTGCCTTACCATCGCCTGTAAAATCTCCTACAAGGGTATATGCTCCACCACCCCATTTATTATCTACATACCAACTCTGATTAGAAAAGCCTCTACGACGGTTATTCACTTTCATAAAAAAAGTACCCGCCTGCGCAGTGGCTATATCTGCATACCCATCTCCTGTAAAATCAGCCACAAAAGTATAGCCCGATCCCCCATAGCGACCATCTGTTCTCCAGATCTGCGAAGTAGCATTATTCACTGTTTCACCATTAGAAAGTTTTACAAAAGCATTCGTACCACTTAATGACACCACATCATCCCTTCCATCATTATTCATATCAGCTGCATGAGTCCACGGACCACCACCCCACTGATTCGACACACCATACCATCGCCCCACATTCAGTTTCTTTGATGACACAGACGCATCTGCTGGTTGATCTAATACCTCGTCGTTCATCTCATTACTACAGTTAGCGAACAATACCGCACACACTGCAATTGTTATTAGTTTTTTCATTGTTAGGTTTTTTAGTTTACCAACTAAAGTACCTAAATGAAGAAAAAAACCATTTATAATTTCGCAAAATTCAGCACAACAAAAGCTCTTAACTGCCGTCAACTCTTTGAAATCAAACTATCCCAAAGCAACATAACACTTCTTAAAGAGCAAAAAGAAACCAAAAGCAGCTTCAATAAAAGGGGATTATTCCCTTATATAAATTAGTTAAACCACCCTTACTATTCTAGAATCTTTCCTATTTAAGTTAATCAGAATATTTGCATAATCGCAACAATTAGTCTTGACCCCACTACACCTTTCCATCAAAAAAAAGGCATAAAAAAAAGCTTACTAAAAATAGTAAGCTTTTTCGTTGGTCTACTAGGGCTCGAACCTAGACTCTTCTGGACCAAAACCAGACGTGTTGCCAGTTACACCATAGACCAATGCGTCATTGCGGGTGCAAATATAAGTGTTTCTTTAGTTACCACAAACTTTTTTCTAAAAAAAATCACTTTTTAAGCATCTTTTTTAACTCCAAAAAATCATTCTATTTAAAAATCAATTATTTGCGTTAGGGATAGCAGTGGAAATCCCACAGCACGACGAGAGGAGTGCGAGGAATTGCAACGAATAGCCCGACCCTTGGGGAACGCCCAAGAAGACTATCCCATAATTTTAAAAACACAAACTTGTGTTAAGCGTTTACTAAAAAACCAGATATGAAAGTTTTTTTATCACTAAATTCGCCTCACATTATATAATTGTTTAAACATTATGAGCACATTCAACTTTGAGAAGTGGAATAAAATAGTAGGATGGGTCGTTTTTGGTATTGCTTTGTGTACCTATGCCCTTACTGTAGAACCAACAGCTAGTTTCTGGGATGCTGGTGAGTATATCGCGACATCTTCTAAGTTACAGGTTGGACACCCACCAGGAGCTCCACTTTTTCAGATGATTGGTGCTTTTGCTTCGATGTTTGCGCTAGAGAATACGCAAATTGCCTATGTAGTAAATATGACTTCTGCTACTGCGAGTGCTTTTGCCATTCTGTTTATGTTTTGGTCTATCACGATACTGATTCGAAAGTTTATCGTAAAAAAAGAAGTAATGTCTACCAATGAAGCGCTGGCTGTGTTGGGTAGTGGTATAGTGGGCGCACTGGCATTTACCTTTACGGATAGTTTTTGGTTTAATGCTGTAGAAGCAGAGGTGTATGCCATGGCTATTTGTATTCTAGCTGTTATGTTTTACCTAGGATTGCTGTGGGAACGAGATATGCACAACCCAAGAGGCGATAAATGGCTTATCTTGATCGCTTTTATCACAGGACTTTCTTTTGGGGTGCACTTTATGGGACTATTATCCATCCCTGCCATTGGCCTGCTATATTATTTTAAAAACTATAAGGTCACTACACGAAGTTTTATCATAGCGAATCTGGTAGTAGTGGCAGTACTACTCTTTATCTTCAAGCTCTTATTACCGACTACGCTAAAATTATTTGGGTGGTTCGAAGTGCAATTTGTAAATACATTAGGAATGCCATTTAATTCTGGAACTATCTTTCTAGGGTTGGCTATTGCTGCTGGTTTTTATTACGCACTCAAATATACTCGTACAAAACAATTAGTATTACTCAACACCTCTTTATTATGTGTCATATTCATTTTCATCGGTTTTTCTTGCTGGATCATGCTTCCTATACGAGCGAATGCAGGTACTGTGATTAATGAAAATAATCCGAATAATGCACGAGAATTATTAGCGTACTACAACTTAGAACAATATCCAGAAACACATCTGTTTTACGGACCACAGTTTACCGAAATCTATGGAGGATTGGATGAGAACAATCCGTATGAGGATGATAAACCTAAGTATGAGAAAAACACAAAAACAGGCAAATATGACATCGTAAATGATTGGAAAAATGCACGCCAGAATATTGATGATGCGCATAAAGCATTTTTACCTAGAATGTGGAGTACGGAGCATATTACCAACTATATGGATTTTACCGGCCCTATACAATTTACGATCAAACCAGCTTATCAGGAAGAAAGTGAATTGCTTGATGCCGTAGCTCAATTTAGAAACGAATACCGTATAGGGAAACTAGACAATGATGATTATCATAAATTCTTAAAAACGTTTGGAGATTACTTAGATGTAGAAAAACCTACGTTTGGAGCCAACCTACGCTATTTGATCGAATACCAAATGGGGTATATGTACTGGCGTTATTTTATGTGGAATTTCGTAGGACGACAGGATGATAATCAAGGCCGCTATACGAATCTAGAAGGAAATTGGCTGAGTGGTATCAAATTTATAGATGAGGCACACCTAGGGCCGCAAGACAATCTACCTAGTGATGCTTTAAAAAACAAGGCTCGAAACACCTATTATTTCCTTCCGCTATTACTCGGGTTACTAGGATTTGTATTCCAAGCGTCTAGAGACAAAAAGAACTTTTGGGTATTATTGGTGTTTTTCTTATTCACTGGACTGGCATTAAAAATATACCTAAACGAGCGTCCCTTCGAACCAAGAGAACGGGATTATGCATTGGTAGGATCTTTTTATGTATTTGCTATTTGGATCGGATTTGGGGTATATGCCATTTTTGACCTATTAAAGGACAAGATCACTTCTAAACTCCTAGCACCTGCTGTAACCGTGGTATGCTTATTGGCCGTACCTGTGGTATTAGCTTCGCAGAACTGGGATGACCATGACCGTTCAGATCGCTATACGGCTCAATCAATGGCTAAGATGTATTTACAGTCCTGCCAAGAAGATGCCATTCTGTTTACCATTGGAGATAACGACACCTTTGCACTATGGTATGCACAGGAAATCGAAGCTTATAGAACAGATGTACGTACCGTAAACACCAGTTTATTTGCTACTGACTGGTACATCGATCAAATGAAAAGTGCTGCCTATGATGGAAAACCTATTCCATCGCAGTTAACGCATGATTTTTATCGATTCGGAACGAATGATGCGATCTATTACAAACCAATTACCAAGGATACGATCCCTATCAAAACATGGATGAATTGGATACAAAGTGATAAGAGAGAAACCAAAGGAGACTTACAGAACGGAAAACAGGTAAACACTTTCCCTTCTAAACATATTCGCATTCCTGTAGATAAGGAAGCGGTACTAAAAAATGGAATTGTACCACAAAAAGACGCGCACTTAATTGTACCGTATATAGATATACATCTTAAAGGGGATTTGTTATTTAAAAATCGCTTATTAATGCTAGACATTATTGCCAATAATAATTGGGAACGTCCTATTTACTTTACAGGAGGTAGTTTTGGAGATGATGACTACCTATGGATGAAAGACTACTTACAATTGGATGGGGTAACCTATAAACTAGTGCCTATCCGTACTAAATTAGACCCTCGTAACCCTTATGACATGGGTAGAATAGATACCGATGTGATGTATGATAATGTCATGAGCTGGGATTGGGGGAATGGCGAAGACCCTAACATCTACCACGATCCTGAAACTCGTAAAAACGCAATTACCTACCGTAGTAATTTAGCCCGCTTGGTAGAAGCATTACTAAAAGAAGGAAAGAAAGATAAAGCACGTACCATTTTAGATCTAGGTATGGAAAAAATGCCGATCGAATACTATGAGTATTACACCCTACTAGAACCTTATGTAGACGGATACTATAATGTAGGTGAAAAAGAAAAAGCAAGGGAGTTGTGGAGTAAAATAGCTAAAAAATACCAAGAAAAACTGACCTATTTTGGTGGCTTATCTCTAGAAGAGCAATACCAATACGCAAGTGAGATCGTGAGTAATGTAGAGCGCTATAGAAGTGTCGTAGATCTATTATTAATTAATAAAGACAAGGACATCATCGAAGAAAAAGCCGAAGAGTTTAACCGATACCTACGCTTATTTACGCGTCTGTATTCTGAGGATGACACCTACGATAATGAAGATGCTTTAGATACGAGTGCAGAAGAAGAATTCCTAAAGCAACTACAAGAAGAAAATCAAACTGCTAAGGATAGTATTCCATCGGCAGATAGTGTGAATCCTTCTTAAAAAACTATAACCAGCAGGAGCGGAATGCTATAGTCACTTCGCTCCTGCCATACTATCCTCCTAAGTGTTTCCTACCAAGACTCCATATCCTATAAAATCTATTTTTAGGCACTATACATGGGACTTGTATGACACTACAGAATCAAAGAAATTATACCTTACTTTTGATGACGGTCCGATTCCAGAAGTTACAGAATTTGTACTAGCGCAACTAGCGCTCTATGATGCCAAAGCTACTTTTTTCTGTATCGGGAATAACATCGAAAAACATCCTGAGATCTTTCAGAAAATCATTGCACATGGGCACGCCATAGGCAATCATACCATGCAACACCTCAGCGCATGGAAATCTTCTAAAACTGCATATATAGCTGATGTATTAGCATGCGAAAAGAGTATTGCGCATCATATCCAATCTAAGAAAAAGCTATTCAGACCTCCCTATGGACATGTGAGTCAATCCAAACTAAAGAGACTACAACACATGGGGTATGAAATCATTATGTGGGATGTTCTAGCCAAGGATTGGCTACAAACATTGGATGTAAATCATCAATTACAACTCATTCAATCCAAATCTAGACCCGGAAGTATCCTTGTATTTCATGATAGTATTAAGGCGTCTAAGAATATATATGAGCTATTACCCAAAACACTTGCCTATTTTAGTAGTACAGGCTATACTTTTGATACGATACGGTAAAATGTAGTTACACGTATTCCTTCATCAATCCGATCAATGTATTGGCATCTTGCTCACCAGATTGTCGCCACACCATTTCTCCTTCTTTATAAATCATAAGCGTAGGAAGCCCTTTGATTCTAAGTGCTGTGGCTAATTCTTCATTTTTATCTATATCTATTTTTATGACCTTGCCTTTATCACCAAGTGCAGCAGCCACATCCTTTAATACAGGATGCATAGCTACAGAAGGTTCATTCCATTCGGTATAAAAATCAAGTAATACAGGAATATCTACTCCTATCAATTCTCCAAATTTTGACATCTTTCTAGTAATTTATGGTACCTGTTATGATATTCGCTGTACACTAGCCCTATCATTTAGTGTAAATATAACATTTTAGGATGAATTATACAGAAGCGGTGCCTTTGCGCAATTCTATGACCGTTACTTCTGGCCAAATTCCTACCCTTCCCGGAAATGCATGAAACCCAAAACCTCTGTTTACATTGATGTAGCGCCCCTTTTCTGCATACATTCCTGCCCATTGTTTATACACGTATTGAACTGGACTCCATTTTACTATCCCAGGAATTTCGATCCCAAACTGAAATCCATGTGTATGCCCACTAAGAGTCAGGTGATAATGATCTGAATGTGTTTTTACCTCATGCTCCCAATGCGATGGATCATGACTTAACAATATCTTAAAGTCTGAAGGGGCTATTTGCGCAGATGCCTTGGTCAAATCTCCTGCTTTTTTAAAATTGTGTCCCCAATTTTCTACACCTACTAACGCCATGCGCTGCCCATCTTTTTCTAGATACACACTTTCATTAAGTAACAATTTAAAATCGATTGCTGTATGAATGTCTTTAATCGACTGAAAATTGGCTGCCTTTGCTTCCTCAGACTCCCATGTTACATACTCTCCGTAATCATGATTCCCTAATACCGAAAACTTTCCCATCGGTGGGGTATTCAGCTTTTTAAAAACAGGAATCCAAGCGTCCATCTCACTCGCCATGGTATTGACTATATCTCCTGTAAATACTAACATATCGGTTTGCTGCTGATTGATTAAATCCACAGCATACTCAATCTTAGCAGGATCATCGAAACTACCAGAATGTATATCTGAAATGTGAGTTAAACTATACCCATCAAATGCCGATGGCAGATCTTCGAAAAACAGGGTATGCTTGATCACTTTAAAATTGTATTTCCCTTTAAAGATCCCATGTAATAAGCCTGCAAAAGGAATAGCCGCAACTCCTAGTGCTACTTGACTGATAAATTTTCTCCTATCTGGCAAATATTGAATTGCATTCCCTTCAAAAAAAGTATTGGTAAGCCATAGATACCCCGCGATACACAGCCGAATAATATCCTCACCAAACATAAACAGCACCAAAATCAACTTCGGCACAAAATTGAGTAAAAATAACGCACCTGCTGTCAATGAATATTTAGTAGGCCCCACACTCCTATCATAGGTAAATCCTACATATACAAGGTATGCCACTACGCCTACCGATAGTATGGCATAAAACGCATAAATCCATTGATTTTTAGTGAGTGTTTTGACGGCTTGATACGCATACAACTCCACTAAAGCATACACAGCCATTACGATAATCCAACGCATAGTTCCTATTTTACGAAAAACAAAACTATTTTGCTTTTTGGAATCACACATATATTTAAGTAAAAATTAACGCGTTACGGTAAGCCCGTACAACGAAAACCGACTAACAGTAAAATAAAGTAAGGTTACGTACAATTCTTATTTTTTTCTTGCACATGTAAAACTTTTATTCGTACATTCGTTTTGTAATAAAAAAGTAAATACTACGTTTTATTACTATCTTGTAAGAGAAACAACTACAACGATATATATAGCAATTGATAACATTGTTATCAATTTTATTTTGGGGCGAAATGCCGTCAGTTTTTGGCGGCATTTCTTATTTTACAGTATTTAATATCTTCATGCTTTGCTCTAAAAACCATCTTTTGCAGTCAAATTTTGCAACTTTTTTGAGTCCCATAGTGCTGCTAGGCAACAAAAAAATCACTGTATTTCGTTACTTTCTTTATCCGTAGTGCTGCTATGAATTTCCAAAAGTGCCTTATTCAGTCAAATTTCTTCTCATTTTCTGCCAAAAACAAAAAGTCAAGATCTGTTCAATCAAAAAAAGATAAATCACTTCATTTTCTGGTTTTTTAAACCATCAACACTCTTCTTTTTATATATTGCATTCTCAAAAAAATCGAATTCATACTATGTCACAAAAACGTCTTTTTCTCTTGGATGGCTATGCACTCATCTTCAGAGGATATTATGCACTGATCAAAAACCCTAGAGTTAATTCCAAAGGACAAGACACCTCTGCAATACTTGGATTTGTCAATTCATTATTTGATGTTATCAAACGTGAGCGACCAGATCATTTAGCGGTAGCCTTTGACAAACAAGGGAGTAGTGCACGCTTGGAAATGTTTCCTGAATATAAAGCGAATCGCGACGAGACTCCAGAAGCTATCAAAATTGCAGTACCCATTATACAAGACATCCTTAATGCAATGCACATCCCTATCATAGAACAGGCAGGTGTCGAGGCAGATGATCTGATTGGTACCATCGCTAAACAAGCAGAAAAAGAGGATTTCAAAATCTATATGGTTACTCCTGATAAGGACTATGCCCAATTAGTATCCGAAAACATATTCATGTACCGCCCTGCTCGAATGGGAAATGGTATAGAGATTTGGGGAATTCCAGAAGTACAGAAAAAATTCGAAGTAGAACGTCCCGAACAAGTAATCGATTATCTAGGGATGATGGGTGATGCCGTAGATAACATTCCTGGATTACCAGGTGTAGGTGATAAAACAGCTAAGAAATTCATTGCTGCTTACGGATCTATGGAAGGCTTAATCGCTAACATCGACCAGTTAAAAGGTAAAATGAAAGAGAAAGTAACTGCCAATGCAGAGCTAGGGATGTTATCCAAAAAACTCGCTACGATTATCATCGATTGCGATGTGACCTTTGATGCACCAAACTATGAAATCTCTACACCCGATAGCGAAAAAGTACAAGGGATTTTTGAAGAATTAGAATTCCGACGACTCAAAGACCAATTTCTAAAAATCTTTTTCCCATCGGAAACTACTGCGAGTGCGACTCCCAAAAAAACCAACCAAGCAGGTGCAGGGCAATTTTCATTATTCGGTGGAGACCCTGCATCAGACGCAGCAACCACCTCATTTTCGGATCGAAAAACCATCGCTAATACACAGCATTTTTACCAAAGTATCGCCCCTGGTATGGCGCTACAGCTCTTTCTAAAAAAACTAGTACAACAAGAGGCCGTATGCTTTGATACCGAAACCACAGGACTTGATCCACTAGTAGTAGAATTAGTAGGTATCTCCTTCTCTTGGGAAGCAGGAAAAGGATATTACATCCCTTTCCCAGAAGATCGTACCGAAGCCCAAACACTTATAGAGCAAATACGACCTTTTTTTGAAAACGAACAGATCACTAAAATCGGGCAAAACCTAAAATACGACATCAAAGTACTGGCCAAATATCAACTAGCAGTACGAGGACCATTATTCGATACCATGCTAGCGCACTACCTGATCAATCCCGATATGCGTCATAACATGGATGTGTTGTCTGAGACTTACCTCAACTATACTCCTATTTCCATTACAGAACTGATCGGCAAAAAAGGAAAAAACCAATTATCCTTCCGTCAGGTACCACTAGACAAACAGACAGAATACGCTGTAGAAGACGCAGACATTACCTATCAGCTCAAAGAGCACTTTGCACCCGAGCTTAAAGAAGCCAATACAGAATCCTTATTCCAAGACATTGAAATCCCCCTACTCGGCGTACTCGCTGATATGGAAATCGAAGGGATCAATCTGGACAAAGATTTTTTACAATCCCTATCCAGTGATTTGGACAGTGATATACAAGCTCTAGAACAAGCGATTTATACCGAGGCAGGCGAAACTTTTAATATCGCATCACCTAAGCAATTAGGGATTGTACTATTTGAAAAAATGAAACTAGTAGACAAGCCAAAAAAAACCAAGACAGGGCAATACTCTACCGCAGAAGACGTACTATCGTACCTAGCCAAAGACCACAAAATCATACAAAACATCCTTGAATTCCGCGGGCTCTCTAAACTAAAGAGTACCTATGTAGACGCCCTACCGAATCAAGTAAATCCTACCACCCAGCGTGTACATACAGATTATATGCAGACAGTAGCCGCTACAGGACGATTGAGTTCTAATAATCCAAACCTGCAAAACATCCCTATTCGTACAGAACGAGGACAGCAAGTACGTAAGGCTTTTGTACCTAAAAATGACGAGTACACCCTACTAGCAGCGGATTACTCGCAGATAGAACTACGTATTATCGCTGCACTTAGCGAAGAAGAAACCATGATCAGTGCCTTCCAAAACGGAGAAGACATTCATGCGGCCACTGCTGCCAAAGTATTCGGAGTTCCTATCGAAGAGGTAACCCGCGAGCAGCGTAGCAATGCTAAGACCGTAAACTTTGGGATTATCTATGGAGTATCTGCTTTTGGACTGAGCAATCAGACCGAACTATCACGTAGTGAAGCCAAAGAACTGATCGACACCTATTACAAAACCTACCCGAAGCTACGTAACTATATGAGCGAACTCGTAGATTTTGCACGCGAAAACGGATATGCCCAAACCGTACTCGGTAGACGTCGTTATCTAAAAGATATTAATTCTGCCAATGCAGTGGTACGTGGTGCTGCCGAGCGAAATGCTGTTAACGCACCTATCCAAGGGAGTGCAGCAGACATTATTAAAATAGCGATGATCAACATCCACCAACAATTACAAGCGAATAATTACAAGACCAAGATGCTACTACAAGTACATGATGAATTGGTATTCGATGTATACAAGCCGGAGCTAGAAGCCATCAAAGAACTCGTAAAATCCACTATGGAAAACGCCTACACCTTAGCCGTACCGCTAGAAGTAGATATGGGCACAGGAAACAACTGGCTCGAAGCACACTAATAAAACATAGCGACTTCTAGAGGCCTGTACTTTTACTACATCTCTAGAAGTCACTATCACTACCTCCAAAAAGTGTATAGTTTTACCTATTTTTGATCCTAGAAACCAAACCAATATTCATCAAAACGCACGTTCATGGAACAATTATTTACACTAGATAGTCTCTTCACCCTATTCATGCTGGTATTACTACAAGCCGTCTTAGGATTTGACAATCTATTATACATCTCCCTAGAATCCAAAAAAGCCCCTGCAGACAAACAAAGTTTTGTACGCAAAATGGGCGTTGGACTCGCGATCATCCTTCGTATCGTACTCCTATTTGTACTCATGTCTTTGATACAATTTTTCCAAGATCCATTCGTCAGTCTGCACGATAATAATATTATCGAATTCGAATTTAATGTACACAGTATTATCGTATTGATCGGAGGGATTTTTATCATCTACACCGCTGTCAAGGAAATCTGGCATATGATGCTACTCAAAGAACACGCTAGTGCCGATGAAAAAGCAGCCAAGAAATCAACCAATACCATCATCCTATGGATCGTGATCATGAATCTAGTATTCTCCTTTGACTCCATCCTAAGTGCCATGGCACTGACCAGCCATATGGAATACGGATCCCAACTTACATTAATGTCCATTGCTATTATCATGGGAGGCGTACTGATGATCGTACTTGCCGATAAGGTCTCTACCTTTTTACAAAAAAATAGAATGTACGAAGTACTTGGGCTGTTCATCCTATTCATCGTAGGAATCATGCTCCTATCAGAAGGCGGACACTTGGCACACCTACACCTGTTTGGCAATGCCATTACCCCGATGAGCAAAACGACTTTTTACTTTGTGATCATCGTATTAGTGATCGTAGACATTGTACAAGGAAGGTATCAGAAGAAGCTACTCGCTCAAAAAGCACAACAAGAAAAACAAAACGATTAATACTACCGTGTAATAGTATTAGGGCGTTACCACAAGGGTCGGGCTATCCGCTATATCTTTTTTGGTTTTTCAGAAAACCAAAAAAGGATGCCGCTCCTATCCCTAACGCAGCAACATCGTATGCAAAAACAAACCGCTCTTTTGCGAATGAAAAGAGCGGTTTTTTGTATGCTAAAACAACAGTGTTTTTAGCAGCCTATTGCCTTGTAAACTCTAGACTCAATTTTTGATCAAAACCTTCGATCGTATCAGAAAATGACAATGTCGTCTCTGTAAGACCAATACCCACTGTCTCTGGGTCATCATTTGCCGAGTCAAAGGTTAACTGACTTCCATCCAAGCTCCATGTACCTGACTCTGTAATCGATGTCCCTGCACAAGTAGCAGTAACTACAATCTCATTTACTGTCGTTTCAAATTTTACCGTAACCTCAGTGGTAGTCTGCGTATACGAAGCATCCGCATTCACCACAATAGTTGTTTTAAAACAGGGTAATTCCGATGATAATAAATCCGTAGAAAAAGTATCATCATTATTCAGATCCAATGGAAATTCGCTATTGGCTTTCGACAATTCCCAAGTTCCAACAATACTAGGCGCTTTACTACCCCCATCATCATCAGAACTACAAGACATTATAAATAATGCGCATACCCATACAATTAATTGACATTTCATAATTTGTGTTTTTTTTAAAAAATTCATAATGATTTTATAATGAACTCATCTCTGGTGTGGGTCATGACCGTATCTGATCATAGCATAACAAGTTTATATCACTTTTAGCGCAGCAATAGCACCACCGTCACTAAAAATTACAATATCAAATCACTACCACATACGATCCACCAAAAACCGTCCCCTTAAAAATAATACGTTTTCTATCAAAACACTACCTAAAAAAAAATATTCCACTAAAAAAACACTAAACATTCCCTACCAAAGATAAACACTAACCTCTTGCTTCTCATCACAGCATCATAAAGAGAACCACCGCATAATCAATCACTTTATTTAACAAGTAGGATATTGCAGAAGTAATAAAAACATCTTAGATTTGTTAAAATTTTCTAAAAAAACAACTATGCTAAAACGACTACTATTTTTTTTATTGTGCATTACCATGCATATCACTGCTCAAGAAGTCTCTGAAGAAGACAAAAACGCACTCATTGCTTTATACAATGCCACTGATGGTGACAATTGGAGTTCTTCTTGGAATTTGACAGACCCTCCTCAATTTTGGTTTGGAGTAAAGACTACTAACGCTCTTATTAATGGTGAAGAACGTTTATTGGTCACAGGTCTGGATTTATCATTTAGAAGACTTTCAGGAAATATACCGTCTGAATTAGGAAACCTAAAAGATCTAAAATCACTAAATCTTTCTAATAACAGCTTATCAGGTGCTGTTCCTACCGAACTAGGAAACCTCACTCTACTAGAAACGTTAGAACTTGAAAGAAATCAATTAGAAGGAGAAATCCCATCAACATTATTTAGTCAGCACGAAACCTTGTACAGCAACATCAATTTAAGTTTTAATAAATTGTCGGGTACACTTCCCTTATCACTTGGTACTACAGTAGATTTTGACGGTACTATAGATGTTTCTCATAATCAACTTACCGCATTAGCTAACTACAGCGGGAGTGATTTTTCGGGTATACAGACATTAAACATCAATAATAACCTTTTACCTTTTGCGACATTAGAACAAGAGAACAATGGCAATCGATTGATCAATACACTAGACATCAATGTAGCAAACCTATCTTTCTCTCCACAAAATAACATAGGTACTGTAGAAAATATCGTGTTTTCAGAAGGTGCTACACTTACACTCACCTTACCCAATCTTGCTAGCACCAATAACACCTATCAGTGGTACAAAGATGGTACTATAATCGATGGCGCTATAAATACTACTTATCAAATAGCAAATACCACTACTAATGATATTGGTATCTATTATTGTGAGGTTAAAAATTCAGTAATTACTGAGCTTACCCTAACAAGAAACCCTATTACAGTAGATAACGAAGCAACGATCAATGATAAAAACGCATTGATTGCACTGTATAATGCCACTAGCGGACCAAATTGGAGTTCACCATGGGATTTAACCACTGAGATGGGAAATTGGAAAGGTGTTATAACCGATAGTAATGGCCGTGTTATTGAATTAGATTGCACAGATTTTGGACTTGCGGGTACACTCCCAGAAGAAATCTGGACATTGACAGACACTGAAAAATTAATCTTTAACCGTAATAGAGGTCTAAGTGGAAGCATACTAACAAACGTTACCAACCTTACCAAATTAAAAGCTTTAGAATTCAGAGAAACATCTGTAGGAGGTACAATCCTTCCCGAATTATTTGGAATGCTCACCTTAGAATCTTTAGCATTTAGCGAGAAATTTACAGGAAGTTTAGCAGGTATAGAAAACTTAGTCAATCTAAGGGAAATAGTAAGTAACGGTAGTGATATTACCGAAGTGCCTGAAAGCCTATGGACACTCACTGGGCTAGAAGAGATAGATATCACTTCTACTGATGAACCCTTAGTAAACATAAGTATGCCGAGTAGCATGAGTCCATTTACAGCCTTAAAAAAACTACGACTATGGGGGAATCAAACCCAACCTATTCCTACAGACCTTACCACACTTACCAATTTAGAAATTTTATCCCTTAGAGGTTTTGATACAGAACCCATACCACAAAACATTGATAATCTAATTAACCTAACCGAATTAGATTTATCCGATGGATTTACTGGTACTATTCCTAGTGAAATTGGAAACTTAACCAATCTGGTAGATTTATCAATGCATTCAAACCAATTAAGTGGCGGTATCCCAGAGGAAATAGGCAACCTAAGCTCATTAAGAGGATTAAACATCTCTGATAGTAACTTAGAAGGAGCTATTCCAGCAACAATTGGTAATTTAAGTAATTTATTTATTGCTTTCTTAGACTTTAACAACTTATCAGGAGAGATTCCTTCTTCGATAGCAGAGCTCCCCAACCTCAACTTTTTTGGAATTGCTTTAAATAAATTTATTTTTGAAGATTTGGAACAAAATATTGATGCTGTACGTGCTATACCTAGTTCTTTATTCCAAATACAACAAAACATTGATGAAGAAGCCAATATCACAATTGAGGAAGGCATAGAAATTACCTTATCAGTAGACGCTACACAAAGTCCTAATAATATGTACCAATGGTACAAAGATGGAGAAATCATTGACGGTGCTACAGAACGCAACCTAACCATTACCAATGCAGGAGCTGATGATATTGGAGTATATAATTGTTTTGTAACAAATAGCATCGTTACTGGTATGACTTTACGCAAAAATAACATAACACTAAGTGTTACCTTAAGCACAGAAGCGTTTGCCTCTGCGGGTATTACTACTTACCCCATACCTGCACAGGAGCAACTCACCATTGCACTGGGAGACTTATCAGGATTGCAAGTCAATGCCACCATCTATGACCTACTCGGAAACCAAGTACTAACACAAGCAGGCATTCAAAACAATGAAACAATAGACATCACTACATTAGCTAGTGGTTCGTATATACTGCAATTAGAAGAAAGCGGCAAAACCTACGCGTCTATGATTCTAAAACAGTAAATATTATATTGAAAAAAAAGCTATATAAATAGCTAGTCATAGCAGGGGTTGTCTAAAAAGACAGCCCTCTTTTTTGATACGCAACTTGTTTTACAAACCTCGCTCAATAACAAAAAACACTAAACATTCCCTACCAAGGACACATACGTTCATGCAATCCCAACGAAAACTTACACAATCAATTACTTTATTTAACAAGTAATAAATTGTATAGATCCTACGAATCTTTTAGATTTATTAAAATTTTCCAAAAAATAATTATGCAAAAACGACTACTCTTTTTTTTGTTATGCATTACGATGCATATCACAGCCCAAGAAATATTAGAAGAAGACAAAAACACACTGATCGCTATATACAATGCGACTGATGGTGATAACTGGAGGTCTCCATGGGATTTATCAGAATCTCCTCTATTTTGGTCAGGTCTAGAATTTACTCCTACCGTTATTGATGGCAAAGAAATCTTTTTGATTAGTGAGCTCAATTTAAGCTCGAATAGACTATCAGGAAGCATTCCTCCTGAAGTAGAAAATTTAAAGGATCTAAAATCGCTAAATCTTTCTAATAACAACTTATCAGGAACTATTCCTGCCGAACTAGGTAACCTCACTAAGTTAGAAAGCTTACAGCTTCAAAGAAACCAACTAGAAGGAGAAATCCCATCAGCACTGTTTAGCCAGCATGAAACCTTATATAGGGAAATCAACTTAAGTTTTAACAAGCTGTCGGGCTCACTTCCCTTATCACTTGGTAGTAAAATGGACGCAGAAGGCACTATAGATCTTTCTCATAATCAACTCACCGAATTAGCCAACTACAGCACGAGTGATTTTATAGGTGTACAAACATTAAACATAAATTATAATTTTATATCCTTCGCTACCTTAGAACAAGAAAACAGTGGTACTACAGTAATCAATGCCCTAAAAAATAACATAAGTAACCTATCTTATACTTCTCAGAACTATATCGGATCTTTAGAGAGCATTGTATTTTCAGAAGGTAGTACACACACAATTACTATCCCTAATTTCACTAGTGTAAATAATACCTATCAGTGGTATAAAGATGGAAATGCAATTGACGGAGCTACAAACACCTCTTATCAGATTTTGAGTGCTACCAATGCAGACATTGGCATTTATTATTGTGAGGTTAAAAACCCTTTGGTTCCTGAGCTAACCCTTACAAGAAACCCTTATACGCTAGATAACGAAGTGAATATTAATGAAAAAAATGCATTGATCGCACTATACAACAGCACCGAAGGTATTAACTGGAGTTATCCCTGGGATTTAACTTCTCATATAGAAAATTGGCAAGGCGTGACTCTTAATAATGAGGGTCGTATTACCTCTTTATTTCTTGATCATTCCAACCTCAAAGGCATACTTCCAGAAGAAATCTGTACACTTACAGAACTAGAAAGTTTATCACTACAATACAATGCACTAACAGGAAGTATTCCTGCTACCATCGCTAACCTTTCTAAACTAAAAATTTTCCTATTAAACAATACATTCATTGGAGGAACGATCCCTTCGGGATTATTTGAAATACAAACATTAGAATATTTAAGCTTTGGCGATAAATTTACTGGCAGCTTATCAGGTATTGAAAATTTGACCAATCTAGAAACAATTATAATTTACAATAATTCAATTACAGAAATTCCTGAAAGTTTCTGGACGATCTCCTCTTTAGAATATGTATTTATCACTGCTTTCGAAGAACCTTGGATCAAAGTAAGTTTTCCTAATTCTATTGGTCAATTAACTTCCTTAAAGAAGTTACACCTTTGGGGAAATCAAACCCAACCTATACCCGAAGACTTTTCTACACTTACCAACTTAGAATCCTTATGGCTAAGAGGTTTTGATGCAGAACCCATACCACAAAATATAGGCAACCTTATCAACTTAACTGAATTAAGATTATCAGATGGCTTTTCTGGAAACATCCCAAATAGCATTGGTAACTTAACAAAGTTAAAGACTTTACAAATGAATAACAATCAACTAACTAGTATCCCTGAAGAAATCGGAGACTTAACAAACCTAGAAACTTTACAAATAGACAATAGTCAACTAACTAGTATCCCTGAAGAAATCGGAAACTTAACAAACCTCAAAACCTTACAAATATCTAACAGCCAACTAACTAGTATCCCTCAAGAAATCGAAAACTTAACATCTTTAAAATCGTTATTATTATACAACAATAATTTAGAAGGGGCTATTCCTACTAGCATTGGAAATTTAAGCAATTTAGAAAGTTTAGGATTAGGGTCTAATAACTTTTCAGGACAGATCCCTGCTTCCTTTGGAGATTTAAGTAATTTAAAAAGTTTAGGCTTAGCGTCTAATAACCTTTCAGGGCAAATTCCTGCTACGATCGGGAACTTACCCAATCTCAATAGGCTTAACATTACTTATAATAGATACATCTTTGAAGATATGGAACAGAATATTGATGTTATAAATGCTATTCCTGATTCTTTTTTTCAAATACAACAAGACATCGATGAAGAAGCCAATATCACGATTGATGAGGGGACCGAAATCACCTTATCAGTCGATGCTACACAAAGCCCTAACAACTTGTATAAATGGTTCAAAGATGGACGAATCATTGAAGGTGCTACAGAACGTAACCTGACCATTACCAATGCAGGTGCTGATGATGTGGGAATATATGATTGCTTTATTACAAACAGCATTGTTCCTCTCATGTTTTTAAACAAAAAAAGCATCACCCTTGATGTTAGTTTTACCCTAGGTACCGAAGCTTTTGTCTCTGCGGGTATTACTACTTACCCCATACCTGCACAGGAACAACTCACCATTGGACTGGGAGACCTATCAGGATTACAAGTCAATGCCACCATCTATGACCTACTCGGAAACCTAATACTAACACAAACAGGCGTTCAAAACAATGAAACAATAAACATCGCTACATTAGCTAGTGGTTCGTATATCCTACAATTAGAAGAAAGTGGTAAAACCTACGCTTCTATGATTCTAAAACAGTAAATAATATATTGAAAAAAGCTATATAAATAGCTAGTCATAGCAGGGGTTGTCTTTTTAGACAGCCCCTCTTTTTTGCATATAACTCTTATCATATACATACTTTAACAACTCGAAAATGATTCTCAATTACACCAACGATCATCACTGCGTTAGGGATAGGAGCGGCATCCTTTTTTGTTTTCCTTAAAAAAAACAAAAAAGATACAGCGGATAGCCCGACCCCTTGTGGTAACGCCCAAAAAATAGATACGTACACTACATATACTAGCGCAATGCCTTATAAAAATCATAATAGCTCAAAAACGTAGGAATGACAGGGCCATTAAACGAATTCGGACCATTGAAGAGAATACAAATCCCGATGCCATTCGTAGGGTCGATCATCAATTGTGTTTTGTATTGATTGACATTACCCCCATGATAGACAATCGTACGATCTCTGTAGGTGAGTACTCTCCACCCTTTGGCATAATAAGATTCGGAAACACCATCCCATAAGTTTACATAAGTAGCATCGGCAGTTGTGCAGATCATAGGGTTAAAAATTTCTTTTAATCCTACTGGTGTTACTACTTGTGGTAGGTGGCCTAACAATACTTTTAGGTACTGCCCCATATCTGTAATAGAAGCATTGATCCCTCCTGCGGCAGCTACGTTATAATAATTCTTATGCAGTTTGGTAAGGTAATATTTTTTGGCATACGGATTCCATTTATGTGGCAATGCTACATTATCGTGCTCCTTAATGGCAGCATAGGTACTAGATGCATCGTGCATCCCCGCTGGTATGAATAAACGCTCTCGTAGTAATTGCTCAAATGAAGTCGCTGTTTGCTGCTCCATCACCTTTTCTACTAGAGAGAATACTGCATTCTGATAGGCATAGCTTTCTCCTATATCTGCCACCACTGACGTATGCTTAAAACCTGCAATGATCTTGGATAGCGGTAGTCCTTTATGAATCAGCTTGGTATTGGCGTATTTATATAGGCCTGATGTATGGGATAACACATGATTAACCGTGATCTTACGTGCATGTGCCTGATCCTTGAGCCTAAAAGAAGGCACGGTGGCTTGTATGGGTTGCTCCCAGTCTAATTCGGATCGCTCAGCTAAATTAGCCGCGAGTACTGCCGTTACCCCCTTGGACAAACTAGCGATCCTAAAGACAGTATGCACGTCTACTGAATCCTGTGTATGGATTTGCTTTACACCGAATCCTTTTTGATACACAACGGTCGTATCTTTTACAATCACTACTGCTGCCCCTGGACATTCCGAAACATTAAAATTGGTGGTAAAAAAACGATCGTAATGTTCTAAAAACAGGGCTAATGAATCCCGAACCGTCTGTGGTTTTTGAGTTTCTTCGGTTTGAGAAGCTCCAAGAGTTGCTACAGCATCTGTTGTGGAGGCTGTCTCCGTTTCTGAACAACTAAGCAGTATGCATGCTATAACTAACGAGTAAATGTATTTCATCAATGCGTAAAATTAACTATGAAGTCTTGAAGTGATTTTAACTTTTGCGATTTGTTAAAAAAACGATCTTTTGCACTCAAATTTTGTAATTTTTGAGTTTTCGAGCGCTGCTATGCAACAAAAAAATTACTGCATTTATTCACAAAATCTTGCGATGTTCGCTAAAATCGAAAAAGTACAAATCACTTCATTACAAAATACGCTTAAAAACAGCAGCTTCGGAAATTATTTTTCCTTTTTTTGGGATACCGCCTTAGAGCACAAATCGATAGGTAGCCTTGATTAAAAATGTATTCTCTGGTTGCTGTTCTAAAATCTGACGATCTAACCCTCTAAACAAGTGATCTGTAGGATTTGCCTGCCCAGTAACTCCCTGAGACCATACTAAGAAAATTTCTGATCCTGGTATATACTCCCACCGTAGCACGAGATTCGACCGAAACTGTACAAATGAAAAATCTGGATCTTCGATGGTATAATCCACAATTCCGTCTCTATCCTCATCCACTTGGTAGGCTTCATCTGTAAAAGAAATTTGCGTTTGATCAAAAAGCGTAACACGATCCTCTAGATTTCTAGCGGTTGGGTTATTTACATAATTAAAATCAGTATAGGTACCTCTAGAGATAAAGGGCTGCGCATAATATTGTATGGTTAGATTAGGATTGATATTATAATTCAGTCGTACGCTAGCACTCAGGGTCTGCTGATCGATATTGGCTGTTATATATCTAGGAGTGCCTTTAAAATCTGTTTCGGTTACGTATTGGGTTTTATTAGGATTTAATTCGAACTCTGGATTTAACGACACACTCAATGCATCAAACGGCTGGTAATTTAATCGTAGTACATAGCGCTGAAAAGCAAAATTATTTTGTCGTGCACTCGAATTGATATGTCCCATCGTAAAATTAAACTTCTTTCGCTGATCAGAACCAAAGAAAAGGATGCCTATATTCTCTGTAGAAAAACGAAAACGAGGCCCTCCGCGTAAAATCGTATTGGTAAAGATACGTGGCTTATGGATATAATTGACTTCTGTCCACCAGTTATTCGCATAGTTCACCTCACCTCGTAAACTATACTGTATCCTATTGTAATTCCCTTCGAAATCATAGGTAGAAAATTGAGAAACTCGTAAATCAGCCCTTCTATACCAACTAGTAGGTTTTAGAAAACGATACGAAACATTGGCAAATTGTCTAATTTCATCTGCCTGCCTCAAGAACCCTATATCATTTAACTCCAGTTCTGGAGATCTCCAAAACACTCCTGCTCGGTACCTCCAATTCCCCCCTCCTTCTTTACCTGCCAATAACCTTCCTCCTGTACCTGTAAGTGAGGTTCTAGTCGTGTCTACTGCTACATGTGATGCATCGACTCGCTGGAATAAATGTGTCAGAGAATTTTGAGTAGCTGCGATCGCCTCTTCTGATCCCTGCACATGACTAGTGACCAAACTTCCCATCAAAAAATACTTACGGTCTTTCCAATTATGCCTAAAATCCAACCCTCCGGTATACGCTGCGGTGTGCAACTCACTTAAGTTATTCTCTCGTATGCCTGATAATTCTTTAGTTTCGTCTGTAGCTTCATCATCAAAATTGATGGATTGTAGTGTACCGATAGCTCTATTAGTCGCTGTAAAAATACCTCCGATAAACGTATTTCGTTCGTTAAAATCTTTTTGCAACCTAGTCACGAAATAATTAGTCAGTGGTTCTACGATGGTTTCTCTACCGTTATCATCTGCATCTACAGTAGTAGCAATTTCGCGAGAAGTTACACTTTCTAACACCCCGATAGACCACCCATTTTTAGTTTTTCCACTAAATTTTGCTGCCCCAAGAATAGATGTATTGACAGGAGCATCTGTAAATTCTTCATTGATCGTACCACTCCCTACACTACCCTGTGGTGCTCTTCCTATTCTGCGAGAATAAAATACATTATCTGCTCCATTGGCAAAACGATAATCAAAGATATTCTTGTTTTCTACAAAAAAGGGTCGCTGCTCTCTAAAAAACACCTGAAACCCATCCAAAGCAATGGCAGCAGGATCTGCTTCTACTTGTCCAAAATCTGGATTGACCGTTAGGTCCATCGTCAGGTCATTGGTAATTCCTATTTTAGCGTCTAACCCTCCATTCAGTGTCGCATTGTCTCCATCTCTAAAGGGGTTTCCTTCTTCGGCAGGAAAAGTATCATATTGCACTACCGCAAAAGGTTGGATTTCTAATTGCTTTTGGGGCTCTATATCGATGAGTCCTCTTAATTCTCCAAACTCACTCACATAACCTGGTGCATCTCTAGGAATGCGTTGCCATGCCGAACGCTCATCTTTACGAAACAATAGCCGACTCACCTGCAACCCCCAAACTTGTTCTTTGCTTTTTCCAAATTTGAGCTGGCTCAAAGGTACTTTTATTTCTGCTACCCATCCTTCTGCATCTATTGTAGTAGCTGCATACCAAATCGGATTCCAACTCTCATCCCAGTTATTTCCATTTTCACTCACGAATTCGTCTCCTTTGACTCCTGCAGCTGTAATAGTAAATGAGAAAGCAGTTCGTTTATCATGATAGGTATCTAATACGATCGTGATCCTGTCTCCTGCAAAACCATCTCTTCTAGACAGTCGTTTTTCTATTTGATCAGGTTGTTTATCAAAACAGCGATACCCTACATATAAATACTGCTGATCATATAAAATTTTAAATTGAGTGGGCTGATCTGGAGGTGTATTTTCATCTGGATTGGTCTCTATAAAATCTCCTGCCCATGCTACAGCATCCCACCCAGATTCATCCATCAATCCATCTATTTTTATGGAAGCAGTAGGAGGAACTAATTGCGTAGTGTACACCTTCTTAGGGACTACAGTAGAAGATTGCGCAAATGTGAGCGATACACAGCATACCACGAATAGTGAAAATGTGTAGTTGTACATGATAGTAAAAATTGATTGATGTTATAAGGATTAAAGCAATGTATTAAGATTTGCAACATCGATCACTAGTGTTTAATAAAAGATTAACAGCCGAAGGATAGCATGACACGATCAAATATTAATCTATCTGATAACCAATACTTCATAGAATTAAAATAATATCCAAAACCTATTTGCTATATAAATATATAATCGTACATTTGCACGCCTATTTTATATAGGAAAAGGAATGTTTAATAAGTAAAATTAGTTAGTGTGGACACATTAAGTTACAAAACAGTATCTGCCAATAAGGCAACCGTTTCTAAGGAATGGATACATATAGATGCTGAAGGACAGACTTTGGGACGCCTATCATCTGTAGTAGCAATACTACTTAGAGGAAAGCGCAAGCCTAACTTTACCCCGCATGTAGACTGTGGCGACAACGTAGTAATTACGAATGCTGCAAAAATCAACTTAACAGGAAAAAAGTGGACTGATAAATCATACATCCGTCACACTGGATACCCTGGAGGGCAAAGAAGTCTTACTGCTCAGGAACTATATGAGAAAAATCCAGAGCGTTTAATCGAAAAAGCGGTAAAAGGAATGCTGCCTAAAAACAAATTAGGAGCTGCTTTATTTCGAAATCTAAAAGTATATGCTGGAGCTGAGCACAAGCAAGAAGCACAGCAACCAAAAACTATTAACTTAAACGAATTTAAGTAATGGAAGTTATTCACAAAATTGGTCGTAGAAAAACGGCTGTAGCTAGAGTGTACCTTAAAGAAGGTTCAGGAAAAGTTACAATCAACAAGAAAGATCTTAAAGAATACTTTACTACTGCTACATTACAATACAAAGTAAACCAACCTCTTATGCTTACTAGCAATGAGGAGAAGTACGATGTAAATGTAAATGTATACGGAGGTGGTATCACTGGACAAGCAGAAGCTGTACGTCTAGCAATATCTAGAGCTGTATGCGAGTTAGACGAAGAAAACAGAGGTATTCTTAAACCAGAAGGTTTACTTACTAGAGACCCAAGAATGGTAGAGCGTAAGAAATTCGGTCAGAAGAAAGCTCGTAAGAAATTCCAGTTCTCTAAACGTTAATTTATTAAAACAGTATTTGTTGTTATCCCCTATTCATGGGAGGTTAGTTTAGCATCTAAATAACCAAGGCCATACACAGCAGTGTAGCCACTTGATTATTGCTAATTCAACAGAACGTAAACTATTACAAAAATGGCAAACAATATCGAAGTAAAAGACTTACTTGATGCAGGTGTACACTTTGGACACTTGACAAGAAGATGGGATCCAAATATGGCACCATATATCTATATGGAGCGTAATGGGATTCACATCATCAACCTATACAAAACAGCAGCCAAAATCGATGAAGCTAGCGAAGCTTTAAAGAAAATTGCTGCCTCTGGTAGAAAAATTCTTTTTGTTGCTACCAAAAAACAAGCAAAAGAGATTGTTGCTGAAAAAGCAGCAAAAGCAAACCAGCCTTACATCACTGAAAGATGGCCTGGAGGTATGCTTACCAACTTTGTAACTATCCGTAAAGCTGTAAAGAAAATGGCTTCTATCGATAGAATGAAAAAAGATGGTACTTTTAACACACTATCTAAAAAAGAGCGCTTACAAGTAGACCGTTTGAGAGCTAAGTTAGAAAAGAACTTAGGTTCTATCTCAGACATGACACGTCTACCAGGAGCTTTATTCGTAGTAGACATTACACGCGAGCATATCGCAGTAAAAGAAGCTCAAAAATTAAACATTCCTATTTTTGCAATGGTAGATACAAACTCTGATCCACGTCAGGTACAGTATGTAATCCCTGCAAATGATGATGCTTCTAAGTCTATCGACAAAGTAATGACTTACGTAAGTGATGCTATTATCGAAGGATTAAGCGAAAGAAAAGCAGCAAAAGAAGCACCACAGCAGCCTAAAGCAGCTCCAAAAGCTGAAGAAGCACCTGTAGTAGCAGAAGCTGCAAATCAAGAAGAAGAATAAACATTCTCATTGATTGCTTTCCAAGCATTACACATTATTCGCTTTAAAGCATAAGTTTTAAAAAACTTAACTTTAAGATAAAACTAATGAGTCGTTTAGTTCTTTACTTTCGTGTAAGACAACTAGACGACTCATTTTTTTACACTAATACACATTAAACATAATATAATAAGATATGGCTAAGATATCCGCCGCAGAAGTTAACAAATTAAGAAAAGCTACAGGTGCAGGAATGATGGACTGCAAAAAAGCACTTGTCGAAGCAGAAGGAGATTTCGACAAAGCAATAGAAGTACTACGTAAAAAAGGACAAAAAGTTGCCGCAAAAAGAGCGGATCGCGAGTCTTCTGAAGGTGCTGCTATTGCCAAAGTAAACGCAGACAACACTGCTGGTGTATCTATTGTACTAGGATGTGAAACTGACTTCGTGGGTAAAAACGATAGCTTCGTATCACTAGCGAACGAATTAGCTGAATTAGCATTAAACTACAGCACTAAAGAAGAATTTTTAGCTGCCGACTTCGGAGGCATGAGTGTTGCTGATAAATTAGTAGAGCAAACAGGAGTAATCGGAGAAAAACTAGAGATCAACGCCTTCTCTAAAGTTGAAGCTCCTTACGTAGGTTCCTATGTACATATCAATAAAATTGCAGCACTTGTAGGACTTTCTGCTAAAGTAGACAAAGCAGACGTATTAGCTAAAGATTTAGCAATGCAAATTGCTTCTATGGGAGCTACCACACTTTCTTACAAAGACTTTGATCCTGCATACGTAGCCTCTGAAACAGAAGCTAGAATCGCAGTAATCGAAAAAGACAATGAAGAACTAGGACGTTTAGGAAAAACGCTTAAAAACGTACCTAAATTCATCTCTATGTCTCAACTTACTGAAGATGTATTAGCACAAGCAGAGGAAGATGCTAAAGCAGAATTGAAAGCAGAAGGAAAGCCGGAAAAAATCTGGGATAGAATCCTACCTGGTAAAATGGATCGTTTTATCTCTGACAACACTACTTTAGATAAAGAACAGTGTTTATTAGATCAAAACTTTATCAAAGACGAAAAAATAAATGTTTCGAAATACGTAGCATCTTACGGAGACGTAGCCATTACTACTTTCGAGAGAGTAACACTAGGATAATACCTTCACATAGTAGTTGTATACTTTTTAATTCTTTATTAAGTATACAGCTCTCTGTAAAAAAACAAAAAGCCGCTTCGATTGAAGCGGCTTTTTTCGTCATTTTTCAAAATGTTTTTCTATTTCATGTCCAGATGCTCTATAAACATTTTGGACCCCTCCAAAATGTCACCCCAAAAAAATAAAAGAACTGGCTCCCCAACCAGAACTTCCATAAAAACACATCACACTTAGGCAAATGTGCACCTTATAAAAGAGCTTCTATTCACTATTTCAAAAAACATTCCTCATCCCCCTTCTCATTTTTTAATTTCCCTGCTGCAAATCTATAACATTACCTAAATCCTACCAAAAAAACCCTAAGGGGAAAACAACCCTTTTTTACACCGGTAAACACCTTATCTATTAATTATCAAAACAATAAGCAACAAAAAAACATCTTTTCAATGTAATCAAGCATCTCATACAAACTAATACTAAATTACCCTCATTCTTACACACCTCCCATTTATTACACCAAGCACCCCACTAATGAACTGACCACCAATAAATCCAGTAGCTAAATGTATCTTTAAACAACGTAATCCCTTAAAAGCAATAGTTATGAAAACACATGCAGACACTAAAACAGAGGAGAAAAATAAAGAAGTAAACAAAAAGCACAATGACACGATCGCCAAGCAAATCATTCAATTTGCCAAGGCTGCTGCTTATGCCATACACAGATAAAAAAACTTTTTACTCCCCTTACCAGCGCACTTCTAATTTGCACAACACCCTAAGAAGTAGCGCTGGTTTTTTTATGCCCTAAAACTAGTATTTGGGCGTTACCACAGGGGTCGGGCTATCCACTATATCTTTTTTGTTTTTCCTAAAAAACAAAAAAGGATGCCGTTCCTATCCCTAACGCAAAGACAAACACTTCACTCACCTTAAACTACTACTACCTTATGAAATAGGCTTACACTTTTTTTTTGCAATTTGCCGTAAAAACGATCTTTTACACCCAAATTTTACAATTTTTGATTTTTCGAGCGCTTACTATGAAACAAAAAATATTGAGCTTACTCACAAAACCTTGAAATGTTCACTGAAATCAAAAAAAATCAAACCTCTTCTATAACAAAAAAAAAGAAACGATACACAAAGACATTACCTCTGCATACCGCTTCTCAAAATAAACGAGTGCTACTTCTTATCATTTCGTCATAGCTACCCTCTCCACTAACTTACTCTCTTCTCTACAAACTCATTAATTGCCAATTTCATATTCTTATGTTCATTATACATTCCATAAATCAACTTATTTTCATCTGCATTAGACGTATAACACGCATAGCGTTCTGGCGAAACATTTACCTTATAGACATTAGACTTACTCCCCACTTTTACAAAAACCTCTCTTTTGTTAGTAGAAAATAATTTTTCTAAATCCGATTCACTAAATGACAAATGCTGAGCAAACTTATCCTTAGATGCCATTTTCTTTTTATGAGATAGCAGAATCATCGTATCCGTATTATTAATCATTGCAGGCCCTGCTACTGTCTCTAGAATATCTTCTATATCTTGTGTAGCAATCGCTACCTCGCCATAAAACTTTCGTACTGTTTTGTATAGATATTTTATAAACTCTGCCATATCCCCCTTAGAAATCGGTTTCCAACACTCATCTATAAAAATTGACTTTTTTACATCAGGCAGTCGCCTAATTTTTTCCATAATCAAATCAATACACAACATAGTCACCAAAGGGAATAAAACAGGATGATCCTTTATATTATCCATTTCAAAAACGATAAAACGCTCCGACAATAAATCCACAGGCTCCTCTGCATTCAGCACCTGTCCGTATTTTCCATCATGAAAATCGCGTATCGATAATTTAAAACTATCCTTATCAAAATAGTTCGCCTCATGATCCAACACTTCATTCGCAATCACAAATTCATAAAAAGTAGACATCGATGGCTTAATTTCTGAATGCTGCCCTAAATATTTATAATAGGCATCTATATACAGTGCTATAATTTGTTTCTCTTCGCGCTTATACGGGTCATATCCTTTCCACAAAAACAATATAAGCGACACCAAAAACTCCTTTTTATCTACATTGATTGTTTTTTCTCGAATAAAAAATGGATTAAACTGCAAAGGGGCAGACACCTCGTATGAATAATACGCTCCATTCACCAAATGACACAGCTTCTTATAAGAATTTCCAATATCAATCATTACGATATGATGTCCCTGTTCATAATACTGACTCGCGATATGATTAACTAAAAAAGATTTTCCCGTACCAGATGGACCAAAAATAAGTCGATTTCGATTTACAATCAATCCTCTTTTCAAGGGCTCGTCCCACAAGTCTAAACGCAATGGCGCATAGTTTTTTCGATCACACAATACAATTCCATCCTTATTCGTGTCGTAATAACTTTCAAAATTCAATAATAGCGTAGCATGTTTTGATACCCCTATAAACTTAAATTCCTCTGGCACAAATCCTGCAGCACCTGGGCAATTGTAAAAAAAGACATCCTTAACCGCATACTTTACATGATATGGAGACATACCTAACCTTCTAAATGCATTTTCTGTCTGCGTTCTATCATGCTCTAACTTAGCCTCCCGATCATTCCACACAATCAAGCTATAATGTTGCTTTATAAATAGCAATTCATCCTCTATCGCATTTTCTACAAGCTCCTCGATCTGATCATGAATAATCTCGTTCTCTTTTGATAAAATTGCTAAACTCTTAAACTGATTCAGTTTTGTCTTTAGTTTCGAAAAAATCTTTTCTGACCTATCAATAAAAATTACCTGATTATAAATATGATTACACTCTAGCCCTATACTAATAGGCTGGATAAAAGGAATCTGAAAATCTGTTTTTGCCGTAGAGAAATCCGTATTCTTAGTAGTACTATTCATCTGTATTGGCAACTGCTCATTAGACATTAATGAATAAATCTCACCCGTTTTAGACCCTACTTTTAGTTGTTTATCCACAAAAATGTCCTGCAACACATCTGTAGGCTCTGGAGAAAGCGAAAAATACTTCCCCACCAATTCTATCAACTGATCATTTTTGAGTCGCTGAATCGCAAAAAAATCTTCCTTGATTAAAAAGGACATACTACTATGCACCCGTTTTAAAAACTGATCTACATCAGTCAAGTGTTTTTTCAATACATCACCCCCCTTGCTGATACTCGCTTTACTCTTTGCATCATTCGTAATAATCAAATAACAGGAATGTGTAAGCTTTGGCTTCTCATAAAAAAACTGATTATCACTTCTAGACAGCACACTCTCTGTATCAGTCACATTCTCTTTGATTTTATCTACAAAAAAGAAATCCTGCTTCTGTACAATAGTCCCCTCTGGCAACGAACGTATAAACCGATCAAATAAATCATTAATCCTACCAATACCATGCTTATCCAACGAGTATAACTCTGGTAACTTCAATTCATATACAATACTAATATCTCCTTTTTTAGAGATCAACAAATCCTGCTCTACTGCATAAATCGGAAAAATCTTTTCTATATTTACATTTTTCATCGTCCTATAAATTTTGTGTATTAATATGAATCCATAAATGATATTTTCTAGGCAATAGCACTCTTCGCTTATCAAACAATTCATCACCTACCTCCTTAATTCCAGATAACAATGCTATATTTTTAGCATCTTCTAGATTCACATCATTTCCACCACCAAAAGCACTCTGATTTGTCCCTCTAGTATATGCGTATTCAAATACATCTTTACTAACTTTAGATGGAATTTTATACCAAGACCTATTTCCTAAATGAATTCCTTGTCTCCCATCAAAATCATAAATATTAAAACTTAGTGGATAAATTTTATCCCCTGCTTTATAACTATGAATATCAATCGTCAACCGATCGCTATTCCCAAATGCAGCTTTCCCGTACAACACTGCCCCATTAGGAATCTCTAGACCAGAGGACGCTATCCGAATAGACTTTTTAGTCCTAATCGCCACAGTACTTCCCTGCACTATTACACCATGATCTACTGTTTCTGCAGGTACTAAATCTAATGCTTGATTATCGCCAGAATCCCCTGCCCCATAAAAACGAGCAGGTAGCGTCTGATTAAACGTAGCATCTACAATATCATCCTCTGGCACCACCACCTTAGATACTTTTTTTACACGTTTTTCAGCCTTTTTAGTAGCCCCTCCGTTAGAAGATTGCGACATCCCTTGCTGAGACGTTGCTTCATATTGTTTTTGAATCTCTAATATTTCTTCCAACTCATCCTCATATTGTTTCTGAGAACCTCCATACGCACCGCCTTTATCTCCTAACATTGCAGCCGTTAAATCCGAAGAAACACCACCTCCTGTGGCAGCCACTTCCTGCTCTTTAAACTTCAGTTTCACTAGTTGATCATCTCCCTTTTCCTGATTGTACTGCTCTATTTTAGAAACACTCTCTATTTCTTCTTCACTTATATCTGGCGTAGCAATCAAAAATTGCTGCTCTTCAGACAAATGATCATCTTTAGACGGAAACAACACCATCTTGATAAACACCCCCGCAACAATCAAAAAAGCAACAAAGGCGGCTATGATTTTAATTTTCTTTTCTTTTTCCATTGAGTTTATTTTTAATTCTTAATTCATTTTCATTGTCTACTATCAAGCTATTTTGTATCCGTACGTTCACTCCTTCTTGCCTTTAGCATTTTCCAGAACAAGAACGGATCTACTTTTTTATTTCTAATCCATATTTCATAATGCAAGTGAGGACCTGTCGCTACACCTGTTGCTCCTACCGTGCCAATCACAGCACCTTTTTGTATGTATGTACCTTCATACACCATGCGTCCTGCTAAGTGTGCATACAACGTTTTTACTTGATTCGCATGCTGCACTACTATGACATTTCCATACCCTTTTTCATACCGAGATTTTAACACCACTCCATTTGATGCCGCATACACTTCCGCACCATAAGGAGCTGTTATATCGATACCTTCATGCTTTTTAAATTTACCTTGTACTGGATGCACTCTATAGCCATATCCCGAAGAAATACGTGTAGCAGTTGTAATGCTCAAAGGAAATCTCAATGATAATTGTTTAGTAACAGGCACTGACTGAAGCAAAGACTGTACTAAAAACACACCTTTAACTAGCCAAAACAATGATTGATATACAGCTCCCATACCTACTCTTCTTCTGTTGGCATCATTGCACCAGCCTCTATTCTATACAATTCATTCGCTACGATGATATCTATTTCCTTAATAATCCTACTAAAATTTCCATCTACAATAGCATCTAAATCCGTCGACTCATCAAACACATCTGGAATAGGCTTTTTTACTTGATCCGTACGCTTATCTACTTTTATTTTTCCTCTAAATATTTTTCGATCAATCTCCTCCCCAAAGTTATCCGCCACAACTCCTACAAACTCTCCCTGAGACAACTGAGAAATAGTAGCTACTGGAATCACAAATTCTAAACTTTCATTAATTGAATACGAAGTATTTCCAGTATCGACAGATATGTTTTTTAGCTTTTGCTTCTTCTTACCAAAAATCTCTTGTAATTTCGTAGCAGTACCGCTTCGTACTGAACCACTGAATACATTCCCTACTATATTAAAAATCGTTTCCGCAATCTTATCGCCATAATCACGCTTTAACTGTTCTAAATCTTGCATCCCAATCGTAGTAGAAATTTTATTCGACCTTGCAGTTGCAATCAGATTATCCAAGCCCATAAAATACATCGTCGGCAACTCATCAATAAGCACGGAACATGGTTGCATATTTTGCTTATTAATTTCTTTTAGCAGCTGCGTACTCACCAATCCTAGAGCAGGCGAATTTGTAGTCTGTGTACTCGGTGAATTCGCTACAATAAGTATTGTGGGATTTTTAGGGTCGTTTATATTCAAAGGGATATTCAATTCTGGATATACATTATTCCCCATTACCCAGAACAACTCTTTAGTCGCTAATTGCGATAATGGAATTCTGGCAGTAGCCGTCTGTCCTGACAATTGCTCAAAAGCTTGTTTCTCTAACGCATCCGCAAAAGGGGTCATAAAAAACTTCAACTCCGGATATTGCATAAAAATCCGAAACACCTTTTCATCCGGACACGAGGCCAATGTAATCGCATGCGGCAATGTACAAAACTTACCCCCCTTGTAGATTTTTAAAAAATAAATACAACATGCAAAATAAGAAATCGCTGAAAGCGCAAAGAAATCTTTTTTAGTAATCCATTCTTTATTTAGATTAAACAACACTGTCTGTGAAGCTTCGATAGCATCTGCCGCTTTTCGAATTAAATCGGGACTTATTGGATTAACAAAATTTGACTTTGACAAATCATCCAAAGAAATTACCGAAAATTTAGGTGTTACCTTGTATCGATCTTTGTAATATTCAAAAAACGCATATGTTTCTTTGGCCAATGATGGAAATTTAAAATCATACACCATCATCGTAAATTGTTTCTGAATATGCTGACGTATGTATTCTTCGATCACAGAATAAGACTTACCAGACCCAGGTGTCCCCAATACCATCGTAGCACGAAATGGATTTACTACATTGATAGTCCCATTATCTGTTTTAAAATTTACAGAATAAGGGTTGGTTTTCACACCACTCTCTTGTTTAAAAATTTGATTTTTTTCGTTAAACTCATCTTTATGGCCATAAAAGTCAAAATGCCTTCGAACTTCCATAAACCCCCAAATAAAGAACAGAAAGGATGCCAAAGAAATTGTACTATATAAATACATCGGCATAGGCAACAATGGATGCAAGACAAAAACAGATAAAGAAACTAATGCAATCAAAAACATATAGTATTTTGTTCCTTCCTCCTCTGGCTTTCTTTTGGTTTTAAAACCAAAAGAAACGAGCACGAAAATACCTGTAACTACTAATTTTATCAATACAGGAACCCGAAACAGGTAAAAGTTAGTATACATATATCGTACTCCTTTATTAATTAGCACATACGTCATACCTCTTTCTTTAAAAAAATCATAAAAAGAAAAATACACATCATACACCAATAACAGAATACATATAAAAAAAGCTACTATGATCAAAAAATCTATGGGCAGTTTATCGTCTTTCATAACACTATAAGATTATACAAAATAGTTATACTCACACCTCCTATTTCTAACACACAGAATACATGTGATTTGAAATCAAAATTAAAGCTATTACATGGGTGAGCACATAGTGATGTAATAAGTGGGTGCTTTTAGGATATATCTGTACAAACTGTTTCTGAAATACTAATTGAAGCATTTTAGAATCTCTAATACGGCAAAGAAAAACCTATAGCAATATGATAGAAAGAATAAGGTATTATAGAGGGATTCAAACCTCCTTATGAAGCAACTTCAAAAAAAAGAGGTTGCTACTATTCGTAACAACCTCTCGACAAAATGAATAACATAAACTAAAACATGTACCTTAGTATAAGGCTGTTAATTCATTAAAATGTAATACTATTAACAAGGTGTTTTGCACAACCACGCCTATCAGATTACATTTTTAGATAAGGGCTATCTTGTTATCTAACAAAGTCTTTTGAGCGCCCACAACGCATTTAACGCTTTTATACAAAAAAACTCATTATCAAAAAGATACAGATTCAATATTAGTCTTTTTTCAGTAACACCACAAGTACTAAATATAATTATTTAAGCACTTTTACTTGAACTGACAAAAAACAACTAAATAAAAAAACAATGTATTTTTTATCTTGTTAGCAACAAGCCAGATATTCAAATACTCCCATTTTTGAATATCCTATTACTACAAATGTAACGACTCACTTAAGATTCACACATCATAATTACACAAAGAACCCTAAAGAGTGTATAACACTGCATTTAGAGTGTATAAACGTCATCAATAGGGCTAATTATTGTATCAAATTCATTTTTTTTGATATAAAAAATTGTTTTTCAGACATAAAGAAGCAATCACAAATAGCAGAAAACCTCTTTTTTATAGCTAGTAGCATACTATAAATTGTGTTGCAAACTCACACATAACACTTACTACTTCATTTGATCAGAATTTCATACCATTTTGTAAAAACAAAAACTCTATCTTGCAAAAACAAAACATCGCACCTAATTAACAAAGTAGTTTATACTGAAACTATTTTGTAAATTGAGAATATCGTTATATTTGCAGCACAGTACAATCATAAGATGAAATACGAGAGAATATTACTAAAATTATCAGGGGAAGCACTGATGGGGGATCGTCAATACGGTATTGACCCAAATAGATTGGCCGATTACGCTAATGAAATAAAAAAAATAACCACCAAAGGAGTACAGGTTGCCGTTGTAATCGGTGGTGGTAATATTTTTAGAGGTGTTGCTGGTGCCAGTAGAGGAATGGATCGCGTACAAGGTGATCATATGGGAATGCTAGCTACGGTAATTAATGGATTAGCCTTGCAAAGCGCGCTAGAAGACGCTGATATCCCTACCCGATTACAATCCGCAGTAAAAATAAACGAAGTAGCAGAGCCTTTTATCAGACGAAAAGCTATGAGACACCTCGAAAAAGGAAGAGTTGTTATTTTCGGAGGAGGCACAGGAAATCCTTACTTCACCACAGACTCTGCTGCTGTATTACGTGCTATTGAAATCAATGCTGATGTAATCCTCAAAGGTACCAGAGTAGACGGAATCTACACTGCCGACCCCGAAAAAGATGCAGCAGCCACTAAATTTGACTTTATCACCTTTGATGATGTATTGAGCAAAGGACTTAAAGTAATGGATACAACCGCTTTTACCCTCAGTCAAGAAAATGAATTACCAATTATTGTTTTCGACATGAACAAGGAAGGAAATCTTCTAAAAGTAGTTTCAGGAGAGTCAATTGGTACGAAAGTAAACCTGTAAAAACATAACAAAAAAGTAGTTCTGTTTTTTTGTTGAGCTACTTACACAGAAAATAACTATCAAGATGAACGAAGAAGTAGATTTTATTCTAGACTCAACAAAAGAATCTATGCAAAGTGCGATTGCACATTTAGAAAAACAGCTACTAGTAATCAGAGCAGGAAAAGCATCTCCTGCAATGCTTGGTGGAGTAATGGTAGAATATTATGGAAGCCCTACACCGCTGAATCAAGTAGGAAATGTAAGTACGCCAGATGCGAGAACAATCACTATACAACCTTTTGAAAAATCATTGATCCCTGAAATAGAAAAAGGCATTATGATTGCCAATTTAGGCTTTAACCCTATGAATAATGGAGAAAGTGTAATCATAAGCGTACCACCTCTTACCGAAGAAAGACGTAAAGAGTTAGTAAAACAAACAAAAGCGGAAGCAGAAGATTCTAAGGTAAGTATTAGAAACGATCGAAAAAACGCAAACAATGAAATTAAAAAGTTAGAGAAAGATGGTTTATCAGAAGACATGGCTAAAAACGCCGAAGCTGACATCCAAGAACTCACTAATAACTTCATCAAAAAAATTGATGATATGCTTGTAGTAAAAGAAAAGGAAATCATGACTGTATAAATCTTTCTACTAATACTATGAAGTGATTTAAACTTTTTTGATTTCAGCGAAAAACCAAGATTTTGTGATCAAATACAGCAATTTTTTAGTTGCATAGCAGCGCTACGGAGCTCAAAAATTGCAAAATTTGAGTGCAAAAGATCGTTTTTATAGCAAATTGAAAAAAGTTTAAATCACTTCTATATATAAAAAAAGCTTTTGAGAAAAACTCAAAAGCTTTTTTTATATATAGTATCTTTAAGTACACTAACAAATTATAGCATAAAAAAACCGTATTACAGCAAAAAAACATACGAATCTACTGAATCTATCGTTTCTGAATACAGGTGTTTATTTCTTACAAATCGTAAAAAAAACACAATTACTGAAAACAATTAAAATAATAAAACGTTAATTTTCTATAGCTTTACAGTCCAATCCTAAATAAAATACGATATTAAATGCCATTATACCTACATTTTAATTTGTTTAGGTTCTATATAAACATTAGCGAAAACTAATAATGCTCAGACATCTTTTTCTATTCATATATACAGTACTCGTCCCCACTCTTGCAGTAGCGCAAGTTCAAATTACAGGAACAATTGTTGACAATAATACAAATACGCCACTACCTTTTGCTACTATTAAAACCACGAATCAATCATATGCATTGGCTTCAGCTACAGGAGAATTCGTAATAAGATGTAAAAAACATCCAATACAACTCCACGTAAGTTATGTAGGATATCATACAAAAACGTTTACAATACAATCAGAAGACGTCGTAAAAGTAGAAGTTAGACTTACTGCCAAAGAAGAATCTTTAGAAAGTGTTCAACTCAATACAGACACAAATTTAGCCTCAGACATCATTATAAAGGCAATCGCAAAAAAAAACAGCAATAACCCTAATAAGGCGTTACCAAACTACAGTTACAAGGCCTATAATAAATTTAAAATTACACAAGACCGTAAGCCTACCTTAGAAACACCTGACACTACCAAAGTAGCCATAGAGCAGATTTTCAATAAATCACATTCTTTTCTATCTGAAAAAATCAGTCAATTTCGTTTTAAGAAAGGTAGAGACGAAAAAGAAACAGTCTTAGCCACAAGAATGAGTGGTTTTCATGAACCTGTGTACAATGTATTAGGAATTAAAGTACAATCTAATTCATTATACGAAGAAGATTATGTCATTTTCGACAATATATATGCTGCTCCCTTATCTAATCGTGCGCTTAAAAATTATCATTATAAAGTATTAGACACCACTAAAGGTTCTCGACCAGCTTATGTAATTTTATTCCAGCCCAAAAAATCAAAAAAAGTTGCCAGTCTAGAAGGAGTTTTATATTTAGATACTAAAACATTTGCCATACAAAAAGCAATTGCAGAAGTCAGAGGAGAATTTAATATAATGGTTGCCCATGATTTTACACGAGATAGCACGAACAACATATGGTTTCCTTCGCATCAAGAAATTTCCATCAGACCAGGGCTAGGAAAACAAAAAATATCGCTTTTTGGAGGTCAAATATCCGTAGGAAGATTAAGTAATGATCAAAAAAGTTATGCAGGTAATAATGACTTTTTAGTTTCTAAAACTGATTTTTTTGACTTCGAAACCAGTACAGATATACGCATCACTCCGCAGCAAGCAGCAATCGAGATACACTCAGACGCTACCCAAAGAGACAGCACTTATTGGAATATCTATAGAACCAGTGCCATTACCAAAAAAGACATCAATTCTTTTCCCATTATAGACAGCATCGTAAAAGCACAAAATATCGAACGTAAAATTGATGTGATCCAAGGGTTTAATATTGGTTATTATCCTGTTAGCTTTTTTGATTTTGATCTTACATATCCGATTAAGTTCAATAACTTCGAAGGGCTTCGACTCGGTATTGGTGGGATTACCAATGAAAAACTATCTAAACGACTGCGCTTAGAAGGCTACATTGTATATGGTTTTAAAGACCAACGTTTTAAATACGGACTTGGAGGCGGTGTACTACTCAACAAAAAAAAGGGAGCTTGGCTCAATCTAAATTACACAGATGACTTACGAGAAGTCGGCAGCTTTACATATTTAACAGATCGACGTGTCTATTCGCTCTTTGAACCTAGATTGGTAAATATTGATTTTTATTACAAACACCGCACTTGGAGCAGCAGTTTACAATACAGAATTTTTCCAAAATTGCTCTCAGAATTTCAATTTGCCACCAGTACTATTAATCAAACAGGAGGGTATGCGTTTATACATAACAATACACCTTTATCTACCTACAAAACCACTGAAGCTAGTATCGCACTCCGATGGAGCCCTTTTAGCCGATACCTAAGAACTCCTAATGGCTTTAAAGAAATACAAGACGGATATCCTAAAGTCTCTGCACAATATACACAAGGCATTCAAGGAATCTTTGACAGTGATTTCTCGTATAAAAAGTTTGGCATTAAAGCAACTTACACACTGCAAAGACTCAATCAATCCAAAACTAGTTTTTTACTAGAAGCCAATTTAGCTAATGGAGATATTCCACTCACACATCTATACCATACTTACCCCAATGCACCGACCAAGGAAACTGTTTTACAACGATTTTCAGTAGCAGGTCGAAGAAGTTTTGAAACGATGTTTTTTAGTGAGTTTTTCAGCGACCGCTTAGCCACCTTACAAGTACGTCATCAAATCCGTCCTTTTAAAATCTCAAATTGGCTAAAACCAGAATTAGTACTCATTTCTAGATATGCCATTGGCGATGTCTCAGAAAGAGAGCGACACATTGGTACTAATTTTAGAGATTTATCTCAGGGCTACCAAGAATCTGGTTTCGAAATCAATAAACTATTTGCAGGTTTTGGCGTAAGCTTTGCTTATCGATACGGAGCATATCATCTTCCTAGATTCGAAGACAATATTGCTTTTAAGTTTACCTTTTACCTTAAATTATAGTAGACTATCCCCTACTTCTGTCAATCTGTTTTTTTTAGACATTGTTAAATAAATTACACAATAGCAATAAAAAAGTTAGAAATCGTAAAAAACATGGGATAAAATTTTGTTTTTCTAGCAAATCACAAAAAGTTCAAAACCCCTTTAATGATTCATACTTCAAATTAGTACATTTGCAACAGTAAAATAAAGGATGGCAAAGTTAGTAACTTTCGGGTTTTGGAATACAGTAGCAGGAATCATACTCCGCAACAGAGCAGCAATTTTTATAGGCATTATTGGTATAACCGTTTTTCTTGGTTTTCAATGGAAACACATGCAGTTTTCATTTACAGAAGCCAACTTATTACCAGATGACCATGAAGTAAATATCAAGTACCAACAATTCTTAGATAAATTTGGAGATGAAGGAAATCTGATAGTAATGGCCGTGCAAGATAGCACCCTGTTTACTCCAGAGAAGTTTAAAGCTTGGAATGACTTCAACAATTCACTGAAGCAACACTCAGAAATAGCGCTTGTACTTTCTATCAATGAGCTAAAAAAATTAAAAAAAGAAAACGACCCTCCTAGATTTGAGCTCATTCCTTTTATACAAAATACTGAATATACAGCTCAAAAAATAGCTGAATACAAGGAAGAATTATTTCAAAAACTTCCTTTTTACAAAGGACTTGTATACAGTAACAAATCAGAAACTATACAAAGTGCTATTTATTTAGACAAGGCTATTGTAAACACAAAAGCCAGAAAACTCTTTATAGAAAAAATACTCAATCCTAAAATTGAAGCATTTGAGAAAGCATACCAGATGGATATAAAAATCTCTGGAATGCCTTATATTCGAACAATGAATTCTCAAAACATCATGGATGAGATTCAGATTTTTATCCTAGCAGCACTATTAGTAACCTCATGCATCTTTTTCTTCTTTTTCAGATCTTTTAGAGCTACATTGATCTCTATGACAGCCGTAATCATCGGTGTTATGTGGGCTTTTGGATTACTAGGGCTGTTAAAATATGAAATCACAGTCCTTACAGCCATTATACCTCCACTAGTTATTGTAATAGGAATACCCAACTGTATTTTCTTAATCAATAAATACCAACAGGAAATAAAAAAACATGGTAATAAGACGAAGTCGTTACAGCGAGTAATTACCAAGGTAGGAAATGCCACTTTAATGACTAATGTGACCACTGCAGCTGGCTTTGCTACCTTCGCACTTACAGAAAGTAAACTATTAAAAGAGTTTGGAATTGTTGCCGCTATTAATATCATTGCACTTTTTATTCTGTGTTTATTGGTGATTACTATCATCTATAGCTACATGCCTGCTCCAAAAGAAAGACACCTACAACATTTAAAAAAACGATGGATTGAGGGATTTGTAGATTGGATGGAACGCATGGTTAAAACACGCAGAACAGCCATTTACATCGCTTCGATATTGATATTAGCAACAAGTATTGCAGGCATTTACACAATCAAAGTATCAGGAAGCCTATTAGAAGACATGCCTAAAACTGCTGGATTCTACAAAGATATTCAGTTTTTCGAAAATGAATTTGATGGTATCATGCCTTTAGAGATACTCATCAACACTCGACGTAAACAAGGAGTTCTCAAATTATCCACCTTACGTAGAATGGAAAAATTAGAAAAAGAGATAGAAACAATTCCAGAACTTTCTAAACCTATATCTATTGTAAATCTGGTCAAGTATGCTAAACAAGCATATTATAACGGAAACCCTGATTATTACAAGCTTCCCACAAGCCAGGAACGTAACTTCATACTACCGTATGCAAAAAGTTTCGAATCAGATGCCAATACTATGAAAAGCTACATAGATGCTACTGGACAATACGCTCGGATGACAACTTTCATGAAAGACATTGGTACAGAATCAATGGAACGTATAGAAGCTGAATTAGCTCCTAAATTAGCTAAGATATTCCCAGAAGAAAAATATGACATCTCTTTTACAGGAAAAGCTTTGATCTTTCAAAAAGGAACAAACTATCTAGTATGGAATCTTATCTTTTCTTTAGGGCTTGCTATCATCCTAATTGCATTGTTTATGGCATGGATGTTTCGCTCATTTAAGATGATTATCATCTCCCTTATTCCTAACCTACTTCCATTATTAATGACTGCTGGACTTATGGGCTATTTAGGAGTACCTATAAAACCTTCTACCATTTTAGTATTTAGCATTGCATTTGGAATATCTGTAGATGACACAATCCACTTTTTAGCCAAATACAGACAAGAACTCAAAGCAAACAACTGGATGATACGAAAATCTGTATTTGCTGCATTAAGAGAAACTGGAGTAAGCATGTTCTATACCTCTACTGTCTTATTTTTTGGATTTTCTGTATTTATGATTTCTAGCTTTGGAGGTACTAAAGCATTAGGTGGGTTAGTTTCTGCTACATTATTATTTGCTATGCTAGCCAATCTATTATTATTACCCTCATTATTATTATCATTAGAAAAAAGCATTGCTAATAAAAAGACATTAAAAGAACCTTCTTTAAAAATTATTGTAGACGATGAAGCTATTGTAGACAAGGAAGCTTCTAAAGAAGGGTAAAACCGTAAAAGAAAGTACGTCAAATAACATCAAAAAAAAAGTCTCGCCAATGGCGAGACTTTGTGTTAGATAGATTACCCCAAAACCTATCAAACTAAACTTAACGTAAACACAATCGTCATAATTGCATATGCAAGATACACAGCCTTTTTGTAATTTAAAACCCTTTAACAGGGGGGAAAATCCCCTTTTTAGCAAATACAGTGTTTTTTAACTTTTTGTTAACTTCTTCAAGGTTTAAAAAAACACCCTAATACTCTGTTGATCAGTTTTTTAAACAAAAAACTGATTCGAAGAAAAAATTTCACTTTTTTTTGAAAAAAAATAAAAAAATCATAAAATTTATCACAAAAAACAGTGATTTTACGGTTTAAACCCATTCCGACTACTTAAAAAAACAATTCATTCTATACCATTTCTTCTATTATCAAAAAAAATGTCGCCAAAAGACATTCGCTAAGATGATTATAATTGGGTAATTATTTTTAATCAATCGAGGGTCGTATTCGTTAAAAAATTATCTTTGCTAGTTGAAAAAATTGATTGGTTACATCAAGCCGATGTAAAATAAAAAATAAACACCAATGAAACATACAAAAGTAATAGACGTCTTAAAAAGCGATAAATTATTACAACCCATCACCGTAAAGGGGTGGGTACGTTCTTTCAGAAACGATCGCTTTATAGCGATCAATGATGGATCTACTATAAAAAATATTCAATGTGTATTAGAAGATAATACGATTGATCAACATATAATTGACAGAATTAATATTGGAGCAGCAATAGTTGTAGATGGCACCTTAGCAGAAAGTGAAGGAAAAGGGCAACGCGTAGAAATAAAAGTTACTTCTATAGACATTCAGGGAGATGCTGATCCAGAAGAATTAAAACTTACGATCCTTTCTCCAAAACGTCATAGCTTAGAAAAGTTAAGAGAGCAAGCACACTTACGTGTTCGAACGAATACTTTTGGCGCTATTATGCGTCTTCGTTCTAAGCTTTCTTTCGCTATTCACGAATATTTCCAAAAAAATGATTTCTACTATGTACACACACCTATTATTACAGGAAGTGACGCAGAAGGAGCAGGAGAAGCATTTAAAGTCACTAACTTTGATTTAAACAACGTTCCTAAAGACGAAAATGGAGCTATTGATTACAAACAAGATTTTTTTGGTAGAGAAACCAATCTTACTGTATCTGGTCAGTTAGAAGGTGAGACCTATGCTATGGGACTAGGTCAGATCTACACCTTTGGACCTACCTTTAGAGCTGAAAACTCAAATACCTCTCGTCACTTAGCAGAATTCTGGATGGTAGAACCTGAAATTGCTTTCTGCGATTTAGACGGAAACATGGATTTAGCAGAAGATTTTATAAAATATGTTATTCAATACGTACTTGATAACTGTCAAGATGATCTAGAATTCCTAGAAAACAGATTGGTACAAGAAGACAAACAAAAACCACAAGCTGAACGTGCAGAAATGTTACTCAGAGACAAACTAAAATTTGTCTTAGAAAACAATTTCAAACGCGTAAGTTATACAGAAGCAATTGAGATTCTTAAAAACTCAAAACCTAACAAAAAGAAAAAATTCAAATACCCTATTAACGAATGGGGAGCCGATCTACAAAGTGAACATGAACGCTATCTTGTAGAAAAGCACTTTAAATGCCCTGTAATCTTATTTGATTACCCAGCAAAAATCAAAGCTTTTTATATGCGATTAAATGAAGATGAAAAGACGGTAAGAGCTATGGATATCTTATTTCCTGGAATAGGAGAAATTGTTGGTGGATCACAACGAGAAGAACGACTTGACGTCTTAAAAGAAAAAATGAAAGCGCTAGAAATCCCAGAAGAAGAATTATGGTGGTATTTAGATACCCGAAAATTTGGGACATGCACGCATAGTGGTTTCGGACTAGGTTTCGAAAGATTAGTGCTATTTGTTACTGGCATGGGGAACATCAGAGACGTAATTCCTTATCCAAGAACACCACTAAACGCCGAATTCTAAAAAACAATTTAATTACTATACTTTTTTAGCAAAATCTCATATACTAAATTCCTGATAATCTGATCTTGACTATTTAGTAAATGAGATTTTTGTTTTAGTGCCTCTACCTTACTGTAATGTGGCAATGTTTTATCAGTGAGTAATAGACGTAAATTCTCTTCAAAGAAAGCATTGAGAATAGGCATCACATACACCCCTTCTCTATTTTTTTCTTTTACATTTACCAATTTCTTTATGTACGCCAAAAACAGCTGAGGATAATGCACAAACGATTGTAGTACATAACAAAATCGTTCGTATACCTCTTTTCTATTAATGCAATAGGAAATATGCAATCTACTCATGTCCATCGAAGCATCAATACAATCACGCACATTGTCTACTATTTGTTGACTATAATTCTTACCAGAATAATAGTATATATCGATCCCTACTCTACTATTCACCACTACTACTTCATTATGGATCAATTGACTTAAAAAAGATTGAAGAGTATCCGCTACTACAGAAGGCATCAGCAGTCTTTTTCTTAACCGTTTAGACATGACACTTACAGATTTTATACCTTCTCCATTCATAACGTTGATTCCTTTTACTTTTTTAAAATACCAGAAAGATCCATCCCATGTTCTTCTGCATGCATTGCAGCAGTAAAACCTTTATTATCTACAGCATTTGCATCTGCACCATGTGTCAATAATAATTTCACAATATCCTTATGACCGAACGTTGCTGCATAAATCAATGCAGTGGCCTCATTAAAGTTCTTCACATTCACATCTGCACCTTCCCTAACTAATAATGCTGCAATCTCATAAAACCCTTTAAAACACACCCCCATTAAAGCAGTATTTCCAGAAGCATCTTGTATATTCAGATCTGCCCCATAAGATAACAACAAAGCAGTCATTTCTTTATGCCCATAATAGGTCGCTAATAGTAAAGGAGTAGACCCTCTCTGATCTTTTTGATGCACCAAAGCTTTATTTTTATCCAGTAATGATCGTGCCACATCAAGATGGTCAGATCGAATCGCATCGAAAATAGAAATCGCTGTCATGAGCTCTTTTTTTTTATAATGTTTGTAACTATTGATTCAATATATCAAAAAAAATACTGCTCTTTTAAAAATTAGCACAACTTTATAGGAATTTATCAATTTAGTCTTGTAGAATATGCTGCCAAAAGGACATCAAGCACAACAATTAGTGATAGAATTCACTACGCACTTTATACTTTTTAATTACGCCAAATGAGCAGTTACAAGCTTTTATACACGCAAAACTGAATTCTAAAAAAAGAAATCATTTTACTGTAACTACAATGAAAAATCACTAAAAAATAAAAAAAATACCGCATTCTTACCTTATTAACCAAATAATAAAAAATAACACACTTAAATCATTGAAAAATTACCAAATCTTTAAAAAATTACATTTTGAGTGGTAAAGATGTAGCATTTTTACGTCTTTCGCTTCATTTGTTCTAGGCTAAAACCTACTTTGCTTGTAATTTTGGAAACGATAAAATGAGCGTTAATAACGAATTACGATTATCAAAACCAATAAACTCAAAGACCTATATCTTTTTGTTGGCAGTACTTGACACTCCTCATATGTATAGAAAACGTAATTTCTACACATTTGACAAAACTGTTTTACTTGAGATATAACGATTATTAAGATTGCCTAACTATCAATCTGCACAAATAATCTATCGGTAATTGGTATTCTAATTTCATTAACAACTTAAAACACAAACTAATGAAAAAAAAACACCACTCATTGAGAGTTAGAGGTGCTACCTTTACTCTCATCTTATTCCTGTGCGCACCGATTATAACGTTTGCGCAGTCTATAGTTAGACAAAACGGTTTATTAAAGGTTACTAATAATCGTGTAACCAATGAAAGCAGTCAACCCATATCTTTAGCTGGTAATAGTATCTTCTGGAGTAATTTTAGCGAAGGTGCTAAATTCTACAATGCAGAAACAGTAGCCCATGCAGCTAATGACTGGAATACTAGTATTATTAGAGCTGCAATGGGAGTAGAAGACTCCCAAGGATATCTGACAAATCCTACCCGCGAAATGAACAAAGTAAAAGCGGTAGTAGATGCAGCTATTGAAAATGGTATTTATGTAATTATCGATTGGCATTCTCACAATGCCGAATTATACCAGGGTCAAGCAATAGAATTCTTTACAGAAATGTCTAGACTCTATGGACAAAACAAAAACGTTATCTATGAGATTTATAACGAACCGATAAATCAATCTTGGACGACGATTAAGAACTACGCAGAGCCTGTAATTGATGCCATTAGAGCAAATGATCCAGATAACCTTATTGTAGTAGGTACTTCCTTCTTCTCTCAACGTGTAGAAGAAGCCTCTAGAAATCCTATCGATGATGTAAACTTAGCCTATACACTGCATTTCTATGCTGGTACTCATAGACAAGAACTAAGAGATGAAGCGATCCGAGCCATGAACAATGGAATTGCCTTATTCGTTACAGAATGGGGAGCCGTTAATGCCGATGGAGACGGAGGAGTAGATAGAGAAGAAACCCTACGTTGGATGGAATTTCTACAAGAATATAAAATCAGTCATGCAAACTGGTCTATTAGTGACAAAGCAGAAGGCGCTTCTGTAGTCGCTAGCAATGCTGGTGTCAATGGATTTGTAAACAACAATCTTACTAGTACCGGAGTCTTTATAAAAGACATCATTTCTAATTGGCAGGGTACGCCTCCCCCTGTAGATACTTGTACAGGTACAGGAGTAAGCATCACTAGTAGAATCGAAGCAGAAGATTTTTGTAGCCAGTTAGGTGTACTTACAGAACCTACCGAAGATATAGGAGGTGGTACTAATGTAGGATACTTAGATCAAGGAGATTTCCTAAAGTATCGAATTAATTTCCCTTCCACAGGCACTTATGAAGTAAAATACCGAGTAGCTAGTCAATTCGATTCAGGAGCACTTTCTATGAGAATTGGTAATAATATTATAGATAGAGCAGCTATTCCGTTTACAGATGGATGGCAATCATGGACCACCATTACTAGCGAAGTAGAAATTCCAGTAGGAAACAGAACCGTAGAATTATTTATAGAATCTGGCGGATTCAATATCAATTGGATAGAAATCACTCCTAAAAACAATGCTCCAATAGAACTTTGTACAGGAGCAGGAAAAAATATCGAAAATAGAATCGAAGCAGAAGATTTCTGCGAAGAAAGCGGAATCAAAACAGAACCTGCTAGCGATATCGGAGGAGGTACAAATATAGGATACCTAGACAATGGAGATTTTGTTAAATACAGAATCAACTTCCCAGAAGCAGGTACTTACACAGTACAATACCGAGTAGCCAGTGATTTAGATGTTGGAGAATTAGAATTCAGAGATGGAGACACCGTACTAAATACCACATCCATTCCATTTACAGACGGATGGCAAGAGTGGACTAGCATCTCATCTACAATTGAGATCGGACAAGGAAGTAAAACCATCACATTATTCGTAAAATCTGGAGGATTTAATATCAATTGGTTTAAGATAACACCTAAAGAAAAAGAAGACGATCCAGTAGATGATTTATGTCCAGGAGAAGCAAAAAGCATCGACTTTAGAATCGAAGCAGAAGACTTCTGCCTACAAACTGGCGTACAAACAGAAAACACATCAGACATAGGAGGTGGATTAAACGTAGGATATTTAGATAATGGAGACTACATGCAGTACAAAATCTATTTCCCATCTAGCGGAGAATTCGAAATCAAATACCGAGTAGCTAGTCCATTCGATAGTGCTTTATTAGAACTCGTACAAGGCGATATCCCTATTAGTGAAGTAAACATCCCTAACACTGGTGGTTGGCAAAATTGGACTACTATTTCCTCTAGATTTAATATGAATGCAGGGACTACTATACTCACGTTATATGTAAAATCTGGTGGGTTTAACGTCAACTGGGTAGAAATATCCAAAGTAGATTCAGTAGCCGGAGCACCAGCAGGGAATTGCGGAGGTCAAGGACTAGCTATCGATAGCCTAATAGAAGCAGAAGATTTCTGTGAACAAAGCGGTGCAGAAGTAGGAGAAACCTCAGATGCAGGAGGCGGATTCAACCTAGGATTCCTAGACGAAGGAGATTACATGAAATATAGAATCAACTTCCCAGTAAGTGGTAGTTACCAAGTACATTATAGAGTATCTACTATCTTTAATACCGGAGCTGTACAAGTTAGAAACAATGGAGCAGTCCTAAGCGAGACAACGATAACCTCTACAGGAGACTGGAATAACTGGGAGACGGTTACTGATCAAATCGAAATTACTGGTGGCAACCAAACCATCGAACTATATGTAAAAAATGGTGGATTTAATCTAAACTGGATACGCTTTATTCTTATCTCAGACCAAAAAGCAAGTCCTCTAGACGGCATCACTACATCAGAAAAACCAGAGATTACACTATACCCTGTCCCTGCTAAAAACACTCTAAATCTAGCAGGTGTTAAAGAGCGTATGCGTGTCGATGTATATGACATTAATAACAGAACAGTACTAAGCCAAGAGATTGACATCAACCAAACAACGATTGACATCTCTCAATTACCTGCAGGAAGTTACTTTGTCAAATATGACAATGAGAAGTACCAAACTTTTGGCAGATTTTTCAAACAATAAACATTATACCTACTTAGCTTAATACATGATAGCTGGTGCATACAACAGTATGCCCAGCTATTTTTTTTACACATATTCTTTTCTATTATTTTTTAGGGCGTTACCCCCTCTTTGAATCGGGGGTCGGGCTATCCGCTGTATCTTTTTTGTTAGAAAAAAACAAAAAAGGATGCCGCTCCTATCCCTAACGCAAATAACATCGCTGGCATAAACAGCAATTACAAAAAAATCACATAACATGCATACAATACAGTTATCATATATCGTATAACACTCGATTTCTAGCAGTTATACACCCTAAAAAAACAACACATCATCAGCTATCTAACCACTGATATGTTAAAAAACAACCTAACTATGAAAAAATAGCTAAGAAACAGAGTAACATTTTACTCCATTAAGACACTTATAACAAACTACATATTTTAAAACGATACAATAATTATGAAAAGAATCTGTATCCTATGCACCTTACTTATAGACATCACCATTACATCATGTACCGTAGAATGTGAATGCGAAGTAAAAGAAGATGGCACTGTAGAATGCCCTTGCTAAACATAGTATCGAAGCAAAAGTAAATTCAAAACAAACTAATTAGGACAAATACAATGTATCTTTGCATTGAAGTGTTTTATACTTTTTTTTTGATTTCAGTGAAAAAAAAGTCTTGTGATCAAATACAGTTTTTTCTGTTGCATAGCACCACTAAAAAACTAAAAAGGGTATATCACTTTATATATAATCACAAATAACACAAAGGTAAATTCCGTCCTTTTTACAAAAGAATGAAGAAAGCAACAATATTACTAACAGTACTCGTCACCTGTTTCATTACACATTGTTTTGCACAAACAGAAGAAGCCATACTATATTTTAATGATGGTACTTCTGTACCCGGATATGCCCGTATAAAAAACAATCGAATCAAGTTTAGAGTTTCTTTAGACAGCAAAGCAGATTTTTGGGGATATGAAATGATAGAAAAAGTTGAATTCGAAACCTTTTTTGGCCCTAAAATATTTAGGTACATTAAAGTAAACGATATCAACAACCCCATTTTAATGGAAATAGTAACAGAAGGACACGTCTCATTATACAGAAAAAGAAAAATCACATGGGGACATGAATCACTAGCTACCCCAATAGGAATTCCTGATCACATAAAAAAGACAGAAAAAAACACCAACTTCCTAATTCGAGAAGGAGAGGACTTCCCCTCTTGTCTAAACTGTGATTTCCTTAATCGGTGGAAAAAACGCACCATAGATTTTCTTAGTAATTGTCCCGGGCTCGTTGAAAAAATAAAAACTGGAGTCTATGGAGAAGACGACTTAAAAGATATTGTAGAATACTATAATGATTTCTGTGCTGATCATTAAAACGAATACAACCCTACAAAGATAATCTCAGACAACCATATTATCTTTTCGTCATACCATTTTAGTTTTTAGCGTCGAAATATCTTCTTCGATACGCTGCAATGAATGCGTAATCGTATCCATTGGAGCAGGTACACGATGATAAAAAACAGTACATACCTTCCATATTTCTTTAACAGCTGATACAGGTACTATCATAGCATCGATATGCTTATGATCTGCACGCAATACCAGTTGCGCCCCTTCTTGATACATCCTTCTAAAAATAAGTTGTGTATCTGTGACTACCAATACTAGTATCCCATTAGACAATGTTTCGATTTCAGCTAGCGACACATGCACCCCAATCACAATATCATTGGGATAATACCCCTCATCGTACTGTGTCATTTCTAAGTTCGATACTGTATAGCCTCTGTATTCCTTGGTTTCGTCTAATGGGAGCTGCAATACAGGCAACTCATTAATAAAACGTTCCTGATCATACGCCTCTATATACTCGGCAGTAGTAGTAGCGGTAATACACGGGATATATGCAAACTGCTCTCTGCGCAAGACCTGCGTATAGGTAGTCAACTCCCCTTTGAAACGCAATAATTCATTTACCGTGAGCTCGCCAGTGAGCAACGCATCTATTTGTATGCTAAAATAATTAGCTATCTTAATAATTGTGTCGATCTTAGGCTCACTCCTCCCCTCTTCATACGCCCCCAAAGTCCCTCTTTTTAAGTCAAATAGTTCCGCAAAAGCCTGTTGACTCAATCCTTTAACACTACGTATCTTTTTTATATTTTTTCCAAAAAATGACATTTTTTGCTAATTTTATTTGCAATTATCCGTTTTTATTGTACATTTACACTAACAATATTAGCTAATAGATTTCATTTCTGCTAATTTTAATAGACAAACCTGTTGTAAAACACTTAATTTTGTGGTTTTACCGTAGGCTGCTACTGTTTTTAGCAATTTCAATCATTCATTAATCATTAACAACAGCATACCCATGATCATCATCGCACAATTCATAATCAATTTAGTCGTCAAAGTCTCTGAGAATATTTCCTATTTTTGGCACTAACAGCTACGTATTATCATAGAAGTGTGTAAAGTGCTTGCAATTAGCTATAAAAATGAAAAACAGCACACCACTTCACGACATAAAAACAACTAACTAATCTATAAACACCTATGCAAGATCATTTTCAACTTGTAAAAGAGTACTTATTACAACTCCGATTCCATATTGCACATGAAAATAAAAAGGAAGGTATCCTAATGGTGAGCAAAGAGAATGATGGTATCAAAAACCTCATCATCGGAGTAGCACACCCTATTTTGATCATAGAACAATATGTTTTTACGATCCAAAACCAAGAAGCGCTTGTACATAAAAACTTGCTCCAGAAAAATAGGGATATCATACACGGAGCATTTGTATTGGATGAAACAGGCCAAAAAGTAATTTTTAGAGACACGCTGCAATTAGAAAATCTAGACCTCAACGAACTTGAAGGCACACTAAACTCTCTGAGTCTATTATTGAGTGAATATGCGCAGCAAATTATCAATTTTTCAAAATACTAAACATATGAATTTTTTTAAACGATTATTTAAGATAGGAGAAGCCGAAGCGAACGCGGCAATTGACAACATGGAAGATCCCATTAAAATGACTGAACAGGGGATCAGAGATATGAAAAACGATCTAGAAAAAAGCATCGAGGCGCTAGCACAAGTAAAAGCAATGGCTATACGTACTAAAAATGACACTGAAGAAGCGGCTGCTAAGGCAGACGATTACCAGCAAAAAGCCATGCTTATCCTAAAAAAAGCACACAATGGCACCCTAGATACTGCTGAAGCGGATCGATTGGCCAAAGAAGCACTGATCAAAAAAGAAGCAGCAGCACAGCAAGTAGAGAGTAGAAAACAAGAAACCGAAAAATACGAACGCACCGTATCCCAATTAGAAAAAAACGTACACGATATCAAACAAAATATCAGTCGATGGGAAAACGAACTCAAAACACTAAAAGCTAGAGTAAAAGTCGCCAGTGCTACCAAAAACGTAAGCAAACAAATGGCTGCTATAGATAGTGCTAGTACTGTAGCCATGCTAGAACGTATGAAAGAAAAAGTGCAACAAGAAGAAGCTATAGCCGAAGCTTATGGCGATATTGCCAATGCTAGTCAATCGATAGATTCGCAACTAGATGAGGCTATCAATGCTACAGAAACCAGTGCCGAAGAGGAGTTATCAGCACTTAAAAAACAGTTAGGATTAGACAGTTAACCTCTTACAACTATTTGTATGCAATAGAAAGACTATCACAACTTGAAACTGTAGCAAAACCTAATACCCTATTATTTAATATAATCATAGCTGCATGATACTTAAGATATGGAAAACAGCAAGTCTTATTGCTTTTTCAACCCTAATAAAGAAGTGCTATGATAGAAAATGAGTTAAAAAATCACTTTTTTATAAAAAAATAACGTTTAGTAGGGTAACATTTTGATCAAAATTGACATATACTAATGAGTCTTTTTTTGATAGGGTAACAAATGGCCATAATTCATACAAAATAATGCCATGAACTATACCGTATTTTCGACTCATAAAACAGCTGCGTTAGGAATCCTAGTTGGAAATCCCACAGTCCGACGCAGTAGGGGCGAGGAATTGGAGCGGATAGTCCGATCCAAAGAGGGGAAACGCCCTAAACATTAAAAAACAACTAGTAAACCTAAAAAATAAACACATTGGAAGAACTCTTACACATCGCTTTTTCTCCTGTCAATGCTTTTTTAAGTATCATGTGCTTATTACTGATCCTATATTGGGTATTGACTATTCTTACGGGATTTGACCTCGATTTCTTCGATGTAGAATTCGACGCTGCAGCCGATATGGATCTAGATATGGACATGGAGGCTGATATAGATGACTACAATCCAGATGTAGACTTACCACAGAAAAACGTAGAGGCTTCTACAGATACTGAGGGAGTAGGTGTAAAAATATTGCGCTTCTTCAATTTTGATGAACTGCCACTCATGTTTATGCTTACAGGACTGTTTTTTTCGATGTGGTTTATTTCTGTAAATATATCGCATTATTTACAACTACCGAATTGGATAGGGTTTCTCTTACTGATTCCAAACCTAATCATCAGCCTTTTTATCACTAAATTTCTGACCAAACCAATTGCTAAGGTGTATGCCATGATCAATCATAAGGGAGAAGAGACGATTGATTTTTTAGGAAGACAGTGTATCGTAAAATCGCCTGTGGCGGGTAATAAACTAGGACAAATAGAAGTCAAGATTCATAACGATGTAATTCTTGTACAAGCCAAAGGATTTAAAGGAGCTACCATCGGCAGTGGCGAAACAGCCGTGATCGTCAATGTATCGAAAGACAAAAAATATTATCTCATCGAAAAATTTGAATTATGAAGTGGTTTAGACTTTTTTGATGCCAGCGAACATCGTAAGATTTTGTGACCAAATGCAGTATTTTTTTTGTTGCATAGCAGCGCTACGGAACTCAAAAATTACAAAATTTTGGTGCAAAAGATCGTTTTTATAGCAAATCGTAAAAAGTGTAAACCACTTCGATAAATAACTAATTAAACAACAACTATAATATGTTAGGAAACACATCACTCATTATCATGGGCGCTTCTGTACTAGTAGGATTTGGGCTGCTCGTATGGATCATCTCTATGTACAAAAAGATTATCCAAGGAAAGGTATTGGTCAGAACAGGTATGGGAGGTACCAAAGTATTTTTTAATGCTGGTTTGGTCGTACCCGTACTCCATAAGATGGAAATCATGGACATTTCTGTAAAAAAACTAGAAATCGAACGAACGGGTATGAATGGATTAATCTGTAAGGATAACATCAGAGCCGATATCAAAGTTGCTTTCTTTGTGCGTGTGAATAAGTCAACTGCGGATATTATCAATGTAGCACAGACTATTGGATGTGCTAGGGCTTCGGAAATCGATGTATTGCGTAATCTATTTGATGCTAAATTCTCGGAAGCATTAAAAACCGTGGGTAAGAAGTTCGAATTTGTAGAATTATACGAAGCTCGTAGGGAGTTTAGAGACGAAATCATTAATGTGATCGGTACCGATTTAAATGGTTATGTACTGGATGATTGTGCTATCGATGATTTAGAGCAGACAGCACTAAACTATCTAAAATCAGATAATATTCTAGATGCAGAAGGGATTAAGAAAATTACCGAACTAACGGCGGCTCAGAATATCAAATCAAACCTAATCAAGCGCGATGAAGAAAAAATAATCCGTAAGCAAGATGTAGAGGCACAAGAAGCAATTCTAGAACTCGATAAGCAACTTGCCGAAAAGGAAGAGCAGCAGAAACGCGAAATCGCCAATATCAAAGCGCGTGAAGGAGCGGAAACACTAAAAGTAGCAGAAGAAGAACGACTGAAATCAGAAACGGCTCGTATCGCTACTGAAGAAAAAGTACAGGTTGCCGAAGAAAACAAAGATCGCCAAGTGATTGTAGCAGCTAAAAACAAACAGCGTACCGAGGCTGTAGAAACCGAACGTGTAGAAAAAGATCGTGCTTTAGAAGCTACAGAACGCGAGCGTATCGTAACACTGGCACAGATCGAAAAAGAAAAAGTAGTAGAGGTAGAAAAGAAAAACATCCAAGATGTAATCCGCGATCGAGTAATGCTAGAAAAAGGGGTGGTTCAAGAGCAGGAAAACATGAAGGATATAGAAGCTTTTAAAACAGCAGATCGTGAGAAACAAGTAAAAATCACGATTGCCGAAGGGAATGCACAGGAAGACCTGATCAAAACGATTAAAGCTGCTGAGGCAGAAAAAGAAGCCGCTAAGCAAAAAGCGGAAGAGATGAATATAGAAGCACAAGCTAAAAAAGAAGCTAGTGAAAAAGAAGCAGAAGCTCGTAAAACATTAGCAGAAGCTACTGCCAAGGAAGAGGCTACCATCGGTATGTCTGAAGCACAAGTAATGCATGCAAAAGCAGATGCTAATGAACGTGAGGGGTTAGTAGAAGCTAATATCATAGAGAAAAAAGCGAAGGCAGAAGCAGCCGGTATATTAGCCAAAGCAGAAGCTCAGAAACAAGAAGGAATCGCCGAGGCAGAAGTTATCAAAGAAAAAGCACTGGCAGAAGCTTCTGGAAATAAAGAAATCGCCCTAGCTGAAGCAGCAGGAATCGAAGAGAAAGCAGAAGCGATGAAGAAACTCGATGGTGTAGGAAAAGAGCATGAAGAGTTTAAACTACGCTTAGATAAAGAACTACAGGTAGAACTGGCTGAAATCAATATCCAAAAAGAAATTGCCTTTGCACAAGCAGATGTGATCGGAGCGGCACTAAAAGCAGCGAATATAGATATTGTAGGAGGTGAAACGATGTTCTTTGAGCAAATTATCGGTCAGATCACCAAAGCCAAAGGCGTGGATCGATTGGTAAAACATTCTGACACCGTTACGGATGTTAAAAATGCTATTTTAGGTAGTGATGATGTAAAAGGTAATTTATTATCTAAAGTCAAAGAGTTTGCTACGGAATACGGCATCTCTTCTGAGGATATTAAAAATCTGACCATTGCAAATCTACTGGTGGATCTAAAACAAAAGGCTACAAATGACGAAGAAACTACCTTGTTTGGTAATCTTTTTAATCTAGCCAAAGGACTCGGATTGTCTAACAAAAAACTTTCGTAAGCCTATCAGGCAGTAACAATGATTTTCTGTAAAGATATACGAATCAAAAGACCCTAGCACCTTCTCCCCCATGCTGAGAAGGTGCAGCATGGGAATTGTTTAATTTTAAAAAAAAAGAAACTATGGGAGGAGAAGGAGCAATGATGCAAGCTATTCATTCCACGAGAAATAATAGCCGAAGAAATCAAAGAGATACATTTAAAACTGTAGAAAGCAGTAAAAAAAGTGACGGTATAAAGGTCGAACCTATTAGCGAAGCAGCTTTGGAAGCAATTCGTATCAAAATCAAACAGCAAAAAAACGTAGAAAATATACAGATGTGTAGTATCATCGGTATCGCTATTGCTATTGTTGGCGCATTATATTACGGGGTATCACAGCTCAATGGAAATGATGCGACTCATTTCTTTTCGATGTTTGGAAGGTAACAGTATCTAATCGACGCGTATATTAATTTGCGTTAGGGATTGCAGTGAAAATCCCACAGCCCGACGATAGGAGGTGCGAGGAATTGTAGCGGAAAGCCCGACCCTTGTGGTAACGCCCTAAACCAATAAAGTAATACTACTATGGAAATTATAGAAACTGTAGTTGTAGGTATAATTCGATGCTTATGGGAACTTCTGATAGAAATAATTTTTGAAGGTATTCTAAGAGGTATATGGATAGGAATAAAAGGAATATATAGTCAATTCAAAAAGCTACTATGAGTAACTTAATTACACTGCCTAATCTACAGTCTACCTCATACTATGAGATGTATAAAAAAGAGTTTATTATTCAGGAAGTCCAATGGTTCAAAAATGTAGGAGACTCAATTACTAAGGGAGAGGTTTTTTGTGCAATTGAAAACGACGAGGTAACGTATGAATTTGAGTCTTTATATACGGGTGAGGTATTGTATATCCATACGAACAACGTGATAAGAATAGGTGATATCATCATGGTGATTGGAACTGCAGGAGAAAACTATAAAAAAACAATGGAGGAATACTACCTAGAACTCAAAGACAATACTGCATATCAGCAAAGCGTGCCTATGGAAATACGCAACAAACCTTATGTACCCGTCATCAAAAAAGATAATGCTTTTTGGAATCGCATCAAAGCAATTTTCAATCTATAAGAAGAAAAAGGTAGTTACACCACTACAAAACTAGTAAACAATTCATGGAAGAACATAACACAAACGCAATGCAATTAGACGGTGGGACGTATGAGATTATCCAAAACCGTTTGCAGAAACATAAAAGCGAGCTACAAACACGCTTGTCGGAATTGAATGAGGCGCGTAAAACGGTGTTTGGTAGTATCGAGACACAATTGATAGCGAATAACCGTATCAATACCGAGAATAATTGTATCGCACGTGATATTGTAACGATTGGTGATTATTGCATTTTTGGATATAATGTCCATTTTGGATTGCGTACAGAAATCAACTTACAGGATGTATTTAGTATCTACCAATATACAGAGGATCATTTTGCTTCGCAATCTTTAGATCAACTCAATGATAGTGCCTTTATCAATGATTTTACGAATCTGTATAAATACTATCGAAATACGATTTTTTCTAAATTTGCGATTATAGGCAATTACCTGCACATGGTATTTCAGCTCAGTGATAGTGTGAGCGACATTAAGACCTTTAAATGGTTGATCAATGAAAATACACTTACGTATGTAGACAATCGCAGTGAGCATGAGTTTACATTCCCGAAGCAATTCGAATTTGATTGGCAAGAGGTTTCTAGAGATATGCATCGCTATGGTACGCATCCGCATATCTCCATCTTAGACAAGGTTTTTGTAGAAACTGTAGGTGGTGACCTGACCATTAAGATAGAAGACAATACCGATGATGGCAAAGGAATTTATAACGAAGCGGTATCCCTAGCAGATCAAACCTTGGATGATGGGCAATATCGTTTTGCCGATTTAGGTAACTTGATCCCACTAGAGATCAAACCATTTCAGGAAAGTGCTCGCTATTTTGTGTACAATCATAAGATACGAGAGGTTAAAAAAATAGATGCGATCCAAGATGCGTGTGTACTCCTACCTGATGCCCAAGGGATTATTTTTCCGAATGGCTACTATTTACAATCTGGCGATTTTAAGTTATTTACCAATGAGGCCACTAATGTAAAATTTCAGAAAAAAATTTCCTCTCCTAATGGCGAAGATTATTTTTATGTTTTTTACGAAAGTGAAAAAGGACTCTATATCCTGATGACCTACAATGTCATTGATCAAGAGGTAAAAACACCGATTATTTGTAATGGATTTACCATTTTAGAAAATGGAGCGCTTTGCTATTTTAAAACGGAGGATGCACAAACGAAACATCATGTGATCCAGATATGGCAAACGCCATTTATCAAGGGAGACGCGCTACCTTCTGAACATACGGATAACTTATTATACAAAATAGGCAATAAGGATATTGTAAAGGCGATGGCAGAGTGTCATGCATTGATCACACTTCTGAACAAAGAGGATAGCTATGACGGCTTATATGATGATCTGTCTAAATTTTCGAATGAGATTATAGATAGTTATTATTGGATTAGAGAAGAAGACACCTGCCGACTGGATGTACCACTGGGTGAAATCAACCAAGCTGCCAATGCTGCTATCGATGAATTCGAAAAAGTAGTACAGCTACGTAAAACGGCTGAAAATACGACACAAGAAACCAACGAAAAAGCTACGAGTGTTTTTAACAAAATCAAAAGTAGTTCTTTTCGATCTATTGAGGATTTTGTAACTGTATTGTCGCAATTGCGCACCTTACGCGGCGAGGTGATCGCACTGCATGATATTCGGTATGTAGCTACTGATTTTATCCAAGAATTAGAGGCTGAAATCGCTACGCAGACTGAGAAAATCTCGCAACGATGTGTGCAATTCTTATTAGACGATAAGGCACTGCTCCCCTACCACGATCGTGTAGCCGAAAAACAACAAGCATTAGATGGTATAAAAAAGGTAATCGATGCCAAAAAACTAGAAACCGAGGTCACACAGATCGCTACTGATTTAGAAATGCTGATCGATATTGTATCGAATCTAGCGATTGAAGACACCTCTCAATCTACTAAAATCATCGATGCTATTTCATTGATTTTTTCGAGTATCAATCAGCTAAAGGCGGGTATCAAAAACAGCATCAAATCACTGGGATCGAAAGAAGCTAGTGCCGAATTTGTAGCCCAGTTAAAATTAGTAGACCAGAGCATTATCAACTATTTAGATATTGCCAATACGCCTGAAAAAACAGATGAATTACTGAATAAGGTATCGGTACAGTTAGAAGACTTAGAAGGGCGTTTTGCCGATTTCGAAGATTTCATCTCGCAAATTATAGAAAAAAGAGAGGAAGTCTACAATGCTTTCGAGACGCGTAAAAACAGCTTGATCGAAGCGCGTAATAAAAAGGCGGTTGCGCTAGAAAAGGCGGCTACTCGTATTCTAAAAGGAGTAACTAAAAAAGCCCTGAGCTTTGATAGCATCGCAGCGATCAATGGGTATTTTGCAGGAGACCTAATGATCAATAAATTACGAGACCTGATCGCCGAATTGATAGCGCTGGAGGATATTGGAAAAGCAGAAACGATAGAAACTGCTCTAAAAGTTGCTAAGGAAGATGCTACTCGAAAACTAAAAGACAAACAGGATCTGTATGAAGATGGAGAAAACATCATCAAACTAGGGAAACACAAATTTGGAGTCAATAAACAACCGCTAGACCTGACCATTGTCTACAAAGACGAAACGCTACAGTACCACCTAACAGGCACTGATTTTTATCAGACTATTAATAATGATGTATTGCTAGCATCTAAAAAATACTGGGATCAGGAATTGATTTCTGAAAATGAAACGGTATACAGAGCTGCGTATTTAGCATATACCATTTTTACAACTGCTACTGAGAGCCTCATCGATTATAGCGAAACCGAATTGCTAGCACTGGTACAAGCAGAAAGCAGCAAAAACTATGCTGCAGGCTATGTAAAGGGCGTACATGATGTGGATGCCGCTAAAATTTTGCACACACTGATTCATACAGATCACAACTTGGGGTTACTGCGTTTTGCGCCGAGTATTAGAGCACATACACAGTATTTTTGGAATCACTTAGATCCAGAACAACAAACAGCATGGGAACAGCAAATAAAGATTGCAGGACAGGTACAAAGTGTGTTTCCTGACAGCCTCGAATACCAAAAGATCATTGCGCAATTAGCAGCAGTGATTCAGGAATCTGACGTATTTCTATCCTATGCAACATCCGATAGTACTGCTACATATGCTACTAAATGGGCCACTTATTTATTTGAAGAACTCAAAAAAGGAAATACCTTCTGTAGTAGTCAAGTAGCCCACGAACTCTATGATCACTTCATTACTACACTACAAAAGAAAAAGGTATATACTGCTTTTAAAAAATCATTAGGGCTCGATACGGAATTACACCAAACCAGTGCCGAGACGATTGCGCTGGCAAAACAATGGGTAGCGTCCTACATACGCGCTACACATCCAGAAGCTACAGCCTATATTGATGAGGTGGTATGTATCTTATTATTTAAAGCTGCTGTGACTGAACAGATCATTCATAGCAGTCCATCACAGCAGATTAGCGGATTGATGGGGAGTCACCCGACCATCACTGACGGTGTTTATGAGTTTAATTACCATGATTTTATAACACTACTCACCCATTTTACTACGGTAGAAGTCCCTGCTTTTGCCGAGTATCGAGCCACGAAACACACTGTCACAGACCAGTTAAAGAAATCTTTAAAACTCACCGAGTTTATACCTCGGGTATTATCATCATTTGTACGGAACAAACTGATCGATCAGGTATACCTTCCGCTATTTGGAGATAATCTAGCCAAACAGCTAGGAAGTGTAGGCGATACCAAACGAACGGATCGTATGGGGATGTTACTACTCATCTCGCCACCAGGATATGGAAAAACAACCTTGATGGAATATATGGCAAATCGTCTGGGATTGATCTTTATGAAAATTAATGGCCCTGCGATTGGACACGAAGTCACGTCAGTAGATCCGATGGCAGCAACCAATGCCGCAGCAAGAGAAGAATTGAAAAAATTGAATCTTGCTTTTGAAATGGGGAATAATGTCATGTTGTATTTAGACGATATACAGCATTGCAATCCTGAGTTTTTGCAGAAATTCATTTCACTAGCAGATGGTACTCGAAAAATAGAAGGAGTCTATAACGGTACTCCTAAGACCTATGATCTACGGAGTAAGAAATTCTGTGTGATTATGGCAGGAAATCCCTATACCGAGAGTGGTGAAAAATTTCAGATCCCTGATATGCTCGCCAACCGTGCGGATATTTATAATCTGGGAGATATTATTGGAGATACTGCTCACTTATTTAAGCTTAGTCTCATCGAAAATGCATTGACATCGAATCCTGTACTACATCAATTAAGCAGTAAGAATTTTGATGATGTATATCAGCTTATTGAGGCAGTATCTACAGGCAATCAGGATAGCATGGAGCTACAAGGAAACCATACGAAGCAAGAGGTACAAGAATACCTAGCGGTATTAGAAAAAGTGGTGCGCATTAGAGACACGGTAATGCTCGTAAATGAGACCTATATCAAATCTGCTGCAATGGAGGATGCTTATAGAACGGAGCCTTCTTTTAAATTACAAGGATCGTATCGAGATATGAGTAAATTAGTAGCCAAAGTAGTGCCTATTATGAATGAGCAAGAGTTAGAAACGCTTTTGGCATCTCACTACGAAAATGAATCCCAAACCCTTACGAGTGCCGCAGAAGCCAACTTACTAAAATACAAAGAACTGACAGACACCCTTACAACTACTGAACAATCACGATGGGAGGTAATGAAAGAGAGTTTTGTAAAAAACAATACCCTGAAAGGTTTCGGCGCTCAGAACGAAATGGCGCAAGTATTGGCACAAATGATGCAGTTTAGCGAACATTTGGCAGGGATACAGGAAGTATTAAAAAAAGGAATCGAAAAAAAGTAATATAGATACTCATCCCTCATTGCTTATAAATATGAGGGATGAGTATCTTTTTTTTGTAGTACTATAGCGTACATTTATCCACAACTATCTTGTGATCATTTTTATAACTGCTACATCCCTAACAGATAACCAAATATCAATGGCGCTACGATGGTGGCATCACTTTCGATAATAAACTTAGGAGTCTCTATATCGAGTTTACCCCAAGTTATCTTTTCATTAGGTACTGCTCCTGAATACGACCCATAACTTGTAGTAGAATCACTGATCTGGCAGAAGTAGTTCCAGAATGGCGTATCTGTTCGTTCTAGGTCTTGGTATAACATCGGCACTACACAGATTGGAAAATCTCCTGCAATCCCTCCTCCTATCTGAAAAAAACCAATCCCATCCCTTGAATTCTCAGTGTACCAATCGGCTAAAAAGGTCATGTATTCTATCCCAGATTTCATGGTACTGGCTTTTAACTCTCCCTTCATCACATAACTGGCAAAAATATTACCCATCGTACTATCCTCCCAACCTGGAACGACCATTGGCAAATTGGCTTTTGCTGCTGCATACATCCATGAGTCTTCGATTGGAATTTCATAATACTGCTCTAAGACGCCCGATAGCAGCAATTTGTACATAAATTCATGAGGAAAAAATCGTTCTCCTGCATCTTCTGCGTCTTTCCATATTTTGAATACATGTTCTTGTAATCTCCTAAAGGCTTCTTCTTCTGGGATGCAGGTATCGGTTACCCGATTCAATCCTTTTTCTAGCAAATCCCATTCTTGCTGCGGTGTTAGATCGCGGTATTCTGGTACGCGCTTATAATGGCTATGCGCTACTAGGTTCATAATATCTTCTTCGAGATTTGCACCCGTACAGGAAATGATATGTACTTTTTGTTCGCGTATCATTGCTGCAAAAATCTTTCCTAGCTCAGCAGTGCTCATTGCTCCTGCCAATGATACGAGCATTTTGCCTCCTTGATGGAGTTGAGATTCGTATGCCTTAGCTGCATCGACGAGTGTAGCTGCATTAAAATGCAGAAAATATGTTTCGATAAACTTCGAGATGTCTCCTTTGTTTTTCATCGTATTTTGTGTTATTGCTATTTTTTTAGTGAAGTGATTTATGAAAGTTGTTTTTTACCTATCGAGCGCTGTTTCTTTATCTTCGAATTTATAGCTGAGCATCTTATAAAATAATTTAGCTGCAGCAAAATCTGAGGGCTTACTTGTAGGATTTGGACATAATTCTACTATATCAAAACCGACTACATTTTTTTCGTCGAATACTTTTCTGAGAAATTCCAAGGTTTCATACCATAGTAACCCTCCTGGTTCTGGAGTTCCTGTAGCAGGTACTACCGAAGGATCAAAAGCGTCTAAATCGAAAGTAATATAGACCGTATCTGTCATTAATTCAATAGCATTATCCATCCAATACGTATCATTGACCATCTGATGTGCAAAAAACACCTGTTCTTGATTCATCACTGTGTTTTCAGAGACATCCATACTACGAATCCCTACTTGTATCAGATTCGTTTGTTCGTTGGCCTCATACATGGCACATGCATGATTGCATGCAGACCCATTATATGTTTTTCTAAGATCTGTATGTGCATCTATTTGTAACACCGTAAGATTATCAAAACATTCATTAAATGCTCGAATAGCACCTATAGAAATTGAATGCTCTCCTCCTATGAGAGTTACTAATTTATTTCTTTTAATGTGTTTTTTAGTCGCTACATATACCGCTGCTACCATGGCTTCTGGAGTTTCATCTTCGGTAATCGGGTCTACTAATGCGATCCCTTTAGTATATACTTCATATCCTGTTTCTATATCATATAGTTCCATATTTTCTGAGGCAAGCAAAAAGGCTTCTGGGCCTTTGTCTGCTCCTTTGCCCCATGTACTTGTTCCATCATATGGCACAGGGATGATGACTATTTTTGATTGCTCGTATACAGCATTTACTGCTGGTATTCCTGCATAGGTACGGCTTCTTTTCATCATTGTATATTGGTGTTTTTTTTAGTGTCATATAAAACTGAATCATATAGTCTTGTTTTTAGAAAATCTATACCAAAATGATATGCTTACAGGCTTCTTATTAGACAATTAAATAATAGATTTAAAAAGTATGTATTGCTTATTTTAATTTTAGTAAACTATGAATATCCTAAGATCGATAAAATTTCGGCAGAGGTTTGCTGTTTTGAAAATATCGAAGTATTTAGGTTTCCTTCTTGATCCCGATCAATGATTACATGTTTGGGTTGTGGGATAAGGCAATGTTGCACCCCTCCAAATCCACCGATGGTTTCTTGATACGCTCCTGTATTAAAAAAACCTATATATAAGGGTTCTTCTTTGTTGTATTTAGGCAAGTAAATAGCATTCATATGCTTTTCGGAATTGTAGTAATCATCACTATCACAGGTGAGTCCTCCTAGCAATACACGCTCGTACTCGTCATGCCAACGATTGATTGCTAACATCATAAAACGTTTATTGATTGCCCATGTATCTGGCATGGTGGTGATAAAAGAAGAATTGATCATATTCCACTTTTCTCGATCATTTTGTTGTTTTTGGTATAGTACTTCATAGATGGTGCCTCCGCTTTCTCCTACTGTAAAACTTCCAAACTCTGTAAAAATATGAGGGACGGCTACTTTCGCTTCTGTACAAGCAATTTGGATTTGATGTATGATTTCATTGACCATATACTGGTAATCGTAGTCAAATGCTAATGAGTTTTTTATCGGAAACCCTCCTCCTATATTTAAGCTATCTAAGGAAGGGCACATTTTTTTGAGCTGAATATAAACCTTAAGGCATTTTAATAATTCATTCCAATAATATGCAGTATCTCGTATGCCCGTATTGATAAAAAAGTGTAGCATCTTTAGAGAAACCTTAGGATTAGCTTTGATCTGCTCTCTATAAAAAGGTACAATATCTCGGTATCCAATGCCTAGTCTAGAGGTATAAAACTCAAATTTAGGTTCTTCCTCGGCAGCAATACGTATGCCTATTTGATAATCCGTAGTGATCACATCACTAAGGAGTGTGAGTTCTTCTTGATTATCTATGATCGGAATACAATTGTGATGCCCGTTATTGATCAATCGTGCTATATTTTTTATGTATTGATCTCTCTTGAAGCCATTACTTATAATATAAGTATCGTCTGTAATCTTTCCTTGTCCTTTTAGATTTTCTACAATATCTATATCAAACGCCGATGAGGTTTCGATATGGATATCGTTTTTTAGGGCTTCGTTTAATACATACTCGAAATGAGCACTTTTGGTGCAATAGCAATAATTATACGTAGCCTGATACTTATTGGTTTTCATAGCTGTAGCAAACCATTTTTTTGCACTATTGATATTTTCAGAAATCTTCGGCAGGTATGTAAATTTTAACGGAGCTCCATATTGTTGTATCAATTCCATCAGATCAATTCCATGAAATTGTAATTGCTCTTCTCTGAGATGGAATTCTTTTTGTGGGAACGTAAAGGTTTGATCAATAAGATCTATATATTTTGTTTTCATGTATTGTTTTCGATTATAGGGGTCACATGACACACCTGTATTGGATATTGATAGATAGCGTACTATCTACAAGGTATTACTAAGTGTTTTATTTAGGTATTTTTTATTAAATTCTATCCATATCATTACCTTGATTGATACTCATATATAGGATCCATAAATATCGAGTTCATCTTAGCTTTTCCTTTCTGTAAAAAATGATTACAATTCATCTATATTTCGTTACTCTTTTATCCGTAGTTCCACTGTGAATTTTCAAAAAAACACTTAACTTAGTTTAATTTCTTTTCATTTTTGATGACAACAAAAGGTAAGACAACCTTATTGACACAATGCGTATAAGCATAACATCTAGAGTGTATATATTGTACAATCAATGGTATTATGTAAGAGGGAATCCTCATACCCTAATAATAAATATGGTATGGGGAACAAATGGTGTTTGCCCCAAAAGTAGAAGTGTACTGCTATATTTTTTAGAAGTCAGCCTGAGAATTCGGTTCCTCATCCCTGAGGCAGCTTTTGGAGCAGACTTCATTATCCTCCTAAGCCCGAATCTGAAAAAGAATTTCATTTTAATTCGGCAATGCGTCTGGTGTTACAAACTCATTAAAATAGTGCTCAAATGTACTAAAAAAGTAAGTTGATCTGTATACCCAATTTCTTAAAAAATATCAGAATTTACTAAGTTACTGATAATATTGCATAAGTGCATTTGATAGCACTAGATCTGTAGTAGGGATTCCCAACATACATCCCATAGTCTAATGATAGAAAGGATGAGGAATTGCATCGGATACGCTAGTCCCAAATCAGTGATATACTATCTTTTTTATTGCATAGCAGCACTACGGAACCCAAAAAGTGTAAAATTTGAGCCTAAAAGATTGTTTTTTATAACAAATTGCAAGAAGTTTAAACCACTTCTTAAAGAAATAAATCTATTTTAGTGTGCTGTATGAAACAATTCGTTGCTTTTAGTCTTATTTACTACTGTTTTTTCCCACTTTGGGCGCAAGAGACAGTACCTGAAGCGCCTACTAAAAAGGTATTGGACTCTTTGTACAGAGAGGATCAATTTTATGTTGGGCTAACGATAAACTTACTTTATAATTTACCCAACTCTATTGATCAATCTGGGTTTTCTGGTGGATTGCATATGGGAGTGAGCAGGGATATGCCTATCAATAAACGTAGAAATCTAGCGATCGGATGGGGACTAGGCTATTCTATTAACACCTACGGACAAAATTTATTTTTGGGAGAGGATGCTACGACTGGCGAAAGTATTTTCAGTAGTCTGGAGCGGGTCCGTTTTGAAAAAAATAGGTTTCTAACACACATTATAGAAAGCCCTATCGAATTTAGATGGAGAACATCCGTCCCAGACACACATAAGTTTTGGCGGATCTATACGGGGATAAAGGTGGGCTATATGCATTACTTTAGCGCTCGATTTTTACAGACTGGTAATCGGGTATATCAATCTAAGATTGATGAATTAAATCGATGGCGTGTAGGGGCTACTTTTACATTTGGATGGAATACGTTTAACTTTCACTTCTATTACAGTCTGAATCCTTTGTTCAATAAAAATGCGATGATTGGTAATGAACAGGTAGGACTCTCTATTGCCAAAATAGGATTGATGTTCTACATCCTATAACCAAAATTGCACAAGTGTAATTTGTGGAATGATACCGATCGCAAAGCCTAATAGCAGTTCTAGATTGGTATGTGCTTTTACGTGCAGTCGCGAAGTAGCCACCAATCCATTACAGGCGATCATAAGAGCGATGAGTAAGGTGAGATTGATCTCGAAATGGATACTCAATACTACTGTAAACATAGTGATCGCTGCCATGGCTAGCATATGCAAACTCGCCTTGATATTAAACAGTACCATAAATATTGCGCTTAATGAAGAGATAAGACAACCTAGAAAGAAAAAATACAACTCTGGATAGTGATACACATCTACAATCATTTTGATCACTAATAGATAGAGTAAGGACTGTAATAACAATGGTATTTTTCGCTGTTTGACATCTTCTAAATGTATCGAAGTAATCAATCCTGAGGTTTTTAGAAAGAAAAAAAGCACTATAGGTATCAGTACCGTAATAACGATCAATCCGAATAACTTAACCCCTATGATATCTTCTGGGATAAATCGAGGGGTGATCATAAAATAAAGAAATGCTCCACTAACCGGCATTAGTAATGGATGCAATAGGTATGAAACACTTTTTAGAAAAAAATTCATTATATTTTTTTTCGCAACCTCGCTACAGGTATGTCTAATTGTTCTCTATACTTTGCTACGGTACGCCTAGCGATGGGATAGCCTTTTTCTTTGAGGATCTTGGCTAGCTTTTCGTCTGTTAATGGTTTTTTCTTGTCTTCTTCGCTAATTGTAATCTCTAATATCTTCTTGATTTCTCGAGTAGATACTTCTTCACCTTGATCATTGGTCATGGATTCTGAAAAGAATTCTTTGATCAGTTTCGTTCCATAAGGGGTGTCTACATATTTACTATTAGCTACCCTAGAAACGGTACTGACATCCATTTCTATTTCATCGGCAATGTCTTTTAAGATCATTGGCTTTAGCATTCGCTCATCACCACTCAGAAAATACTCTTTTTGGTAATACATAATGGCACTCATGGTTACAAACAAGGTCTGCTGGCGCTGTTTTACTGCTTCGATAAACCATTTTGCCGCATCTAATTTTTGTTTTATAAAGAGTACTGCGTCTTTCTGTGATTTTGATTTTTCTTTGCTCGCTTTATAGCCTTGTAGCATATTGTTATACTCTCTGGACACGTGTAATTCGGGTGCATTCCGTCCATTGAGTGTTAGTTCTAATGCGCCATCGATGATTTTGATGGTAAAATCTGGCACCACATGCTCTATCATTCTTGTACTCCCTGCATAGGCCCCTCCTGGCTTAGGATTAAGATGTTCGATCTCTTCTATCGCTTCTTTCAGATCTTCTTCTGTGATATCGAATTTGACCAATAATTTTTGATAGTGTTTCTTACTAAAATGATCAAATGACTTAGATAAGATCAATGTAGCCAATTTAATAGGGATTGTGGTTTCTTTACGCTCTAACTGAATTAATAAACACTCCTGCAAACTTCTAGCACCGACTCCTGCGGGATCTAATTGGTGTACTGTTTTGAGTATATCTTCTATTTTCTCTTCGGCCGTAAATACATTTTGCGTAAATGCTAAATCATCTAGTATGTCCGTAAGAGGCCTTCTAATATAGCCGCTTTCATCGATGCTACCGACTAAGAATTCTGCTATTTCGCGCTCCTCTTTATCGAATCTATAGGTATTTAATTGATTGATCAGATGCTGATGAAACGATGTTCCTGAAGCATAGGGTACACTTTTTTCATCGTCACTCGCACTGTAATTATTAGAATTAAGTCGATAACTTGGGATTTCATCATCGCTTAAGTATTCGTCTACATTGATTTCGGTTTCTATTTTTTCAGTTCCGTACTCTTCATCTGCACTACTTTCATTGCTAAAGGTATCTTCATAATCTTCTGCTTTCTCCTTTCCGCTATCCAACGCAGGATTTTCTTCCATTTCTTGCTTAAGGCGCTGCTCAAATGCCTGTGTAGGCAATTGAATCAATTTCATCAATTGGATTTGCTGCGGAGATAATTTCTGCGAAAGCTTAAAGTTTAACTGTTGTTTTAGCATAAAAATTCTATGTTCTTACCTTTACAAAAATACAGAAAATATCATGTATTTATGTAGTATTTGGGGTTAGTTTGGATTTGATAAAGAGCTTAGTTTTGCTTCAATTTACAAAACTATTTTGCTTTCTGATCAATAAACGCGCCAAAATTTATTTTATGCAGCCCAAACTGATAAATAAAAATTAAAACTTTATTAAAAACTTGTAGTACTTTTCTACTTGCTGATCCGCTAGCTTAGGGCGTAAACATTTTGTTTTTAATCGCATAGATCACCAATCCTGTTCTGTTTTTGAGATTCAGCTTATCGAATACAGCATCCCTGTATCCTTCTACAGTTTTAGGACTAATTGACATATCATCGGCAATTTCTTTGTATGTTTTTTCAGTACAGGCATGTTGGATAAACTCTAATTCTCTTTTTCTAAAAACGACCTTTTCTTCTTCCTTAGGGTTTAGAGAACTGAGTAATAAATTCGTTACATTCTTAGTGTGGTAGAAACCTGTTTCTTGTACTTCTATCAATGCATTTTCGAGTATTTCTTTTTCGGTATCTTTTAGCAAATATCCTTTGGCACCTGCGCGTAACATCTTTAGAATGGTGTCTTCATCTTCTTCTACAGATAGCGCTAGTACATTAATTGATGGATATTTTTTCTTTAATTCGATGGTTGTTTCTATACCATTCATTATAGGCATATTGATATCCATTAATACGATATCGGGTATGTTTTTAGGGTCTTTGAGTCGGGTAAGAAACTCCTTCCCGTTTTTACACTGATATAATATCTTAAATTTAGAAAATTCATTCACTAGCCCAGTGAGTGCCTGAGACAATAGGATATGATCTTCTACAATAACGACTGAGTATTTCATGTGTTTAGTTTTGTGTGAATCTAGGGTTTATTACGAGCCGCTAATATACTACTTATGCAATAGAATAGCGATTGGCATACAGCAGAACACTTAGAACACCATCGTTTACGCTTTTCATCAGCACACCAACTATTCTTTTTATGGCTATTTTATACCAATACAGGCACCTTATTTTTTTGATCCGCATACGCATACGTGATGTGTAACACTGTTCCATTTACTTCATTAGAAGTAAGCTCTATATCAGCTCCTATCAAACGTGCTTTCTGTTGCATCGTGGTAAGCGCTAGTTTTCTTCTTAATGCTGGATTATTGACATCAAAACCTATTCCATTATTATGCGCTTTGATTCGTAGGTAGTCTTTTTCGTATTGTATGTCTACGGTGAGTTGTGTCGCTTGTGCATACTGTAGTGTCTGGTTAAAAAACTCTTGTAATACTCTAAAGAGTATGATCTCAACACCTGTCTTTAGTCGTTTCGTAGTACAACCACTGGTTACAGAAGCGTCTAAAAACTGTAATCTGTTAAAGCGTTCAACCTCTACAGTTACTGCTTGTACAAGGTTTCTTTTTTTAGTCCGCTCTGGATTGATCAATTTAGATAAAGATCTTAATTCACTAAGACTTCTAGAGATTGTATGCGTAGCTTCACAAATATGAGAAGTATCTTTTCGCGCAGTACCTATCTGTATTTTAGCCAGTGTAAGAAGTTGCCCTATATTATCGTGTAATTCCCAACTGATATTCCGTAATGTGGCTTCTTTGGCCTCTAATTGTGCCACAGAAACTGCACGATCGTATGCCTGTTCTGCTGCTTTCTGTGCTAATAGAAAATTGTTTCTTCTTTTTTGAGAAACCAACATCCATACTAGCCAAATAATCAATACAATCACTAGGACAATGCCTGCGATTAAAATTCCTGTTGCTTGTCGCTCCATATAATACATTCAATATAATAGCGAGTATCCATTGATTTATTCCTAAAAACAATATTCAATATACTTCAACTTATACCTTACTACACTACTAGTTCCTCTTTTTGAATACATAGTATGTTGATTCAAAAAGGGGGTGCAACACAGCAAGTGTTATAGTGATCCATGGCAGCTCCAAAAGGGGGGACTTTCGTACCATTTTACACACTATAACCTATTGTGCCTGATTGCCAAATAGTAGCATTACTTATTCATTCTTATTTAGATTGTTCGTTTTTTGATGATGATTACATTTTACTTTGTTATACGTTGCATCAGGTGATGAATTCTGATCTCATATACTACTTAAAAAGTGTGTCATGAAACGTATCGCAAAAAAAGGCACTTTAACTACTTAATTGGTAACTATTGATATTCATGTGTTTATACTGTTTTTTTATAGAATCACATGGAACTCGCTATAGAACTATCTTGAATGTGTATCAAAAAAATCACTACAACTTGTTTCATTCTTTAGTTGAGTTATACGAGCTATTAATCAATGTTCTAGTTTTCTACTAGTAACTACAAATAACAACAGGTATTCGTGTTAAGTGCTGCAAGGACATAGTACTGTCTGACATTAGCAATTGGAAAACAAGGATAACAGTTTACATACCAACTGCGCATTTCAGACTAGCACTATGCTAACAGCAGTATAAAAGTACACCTTTGGCTATCATCTTTAAAAACAAACACACCATAAACTACTCCAAAAAAAATGCTTACCCCTTGCAAACAAAGCCTTTCACCAGCTAAACCAACTTGCAAAACGAAAAACAATCATTATTCACAGGGGGAAATGTACCCTATGCAAAAACAGGCTTTTTCGTAGTTCACAGCTTAAGACACATTTGCATTGTCATGTAAGATTCATTTCCATTTTATAATCACTGCGTTGATATGGAGGGTCTTCTTCTAATGGCACGGCTACAAAACCATGTTTTTGATATATATGAATTGCATTTTTTAATATAGTACCTGTATATAAGAATAGTTTAGACCATTGGTTCTGCTTCGCGTATTGTATAGAAAAACACAGCAGCTCCTGTCCTATTCCGCGCCCTTGATAGGTATCCAATACAGCCATTTTACCTAATTCATACACACCTTCTTTTGATTTAATCAATGAAAATGTACCTACAATCATTTCTTTATACTTCGCAAAGAAGATATACCCTCCTGCTTTGACGATAGTATCTTCGCACTTTTCTAGCAATGCAGCATCATGTGGTTCTACTACGAAGTATTTTTCTAGCCATGCTATATTGAGTGCTGCAAAATCTTGGCTATATGCAGAATCAAATGGAATAATCTGTATTGGTATTTTGGTCATCGTGATGCTTCTTTTAAATTTTCGATAATACGTACGCTCAATGGTTTTTCTCTGAACTGATTTTCTAAATGAGTAAGGTGCCTAGTCAAACTAGTAGATCCTCCTTCAGTAAGCCATTTTATCTGGTGTTCTATCACATTCCACAAAGGTTGCATCTGTGTATGTAAGTCATGCCCTTTTGGCGTAACTCTAATGATTTTCTTTCGCTTGTCTTCTTTATCTGTAGCAATAGCGATCAACTGCTTATGCAATAATTTTTTGAGCGCCTGTGTGATAGCGGGCTGCGTATACTGCAATGACTCTCGAATCTCTGCATTCGTAACAGGCTCTTGTGCTATCACTACCTTAAAAATTGGAAATAAATACGGGTCGAAATCTATCGCCAATGCGTCGTACACCAGCTGCGTTTCCTTCATCAAATAATCACTTAACCGCTTTAACCTAGACCCTAAACCTAGCGTATCTAGCTCTTGCAAAAAATATTCCATAAGTATTTATATAAGCACTTATGTAAATATAACTATTTAGCAACATATACTAGTTAATAACAGAACTATTTATTCGTTTTTTTAGCAAGCATAATTCAATTAAAAAACACAAAACAATGAAAAACATTCTTATCATTATCTTTATAAGCATTGGCTTAATCGCTTGTTCTAATGACGACAACCCATCTACAGATGTTAGCAATAGTGATTTTTACCCACTTGCTATTGGAAACAGCTGGGTACATAAGTCATATAGTGAAAAAGACGGAGCTATGGTTTTTACAGGTATTATAGACTCTACTACTATCGAAGGTACTGAAGAAATTAATGGAACTATTTATTTCGTCTTTAAAACCAAAACTACAGGAAATGATAATAACACCCCGCATTTTAACAAAAATGGCGAAAGAACTGAATTATTAAGAGACTCTTTAGGGTTCCTAATAGACACTACAGGCTATAAGCATTACAATTCAAAAAATAAAACAAGGTTAGTCAATTACGAAGCTAGTTTCGGAACTATTTTCTCTCAATTAATAACTGATGAGACAGTAGTAGAAGTAGAAGCTGGAACATTTTCATGCATTCACAATCAATTTTTTGCCATAGAAGCTATCACAGAAGAGCTACTTCCTGGTATAGACCAAGATTATTATGCAAAAAAAATTGGTCCTATTCTAAGGACTTTAAACACGGCAAGTGGCAGGAAATTAGGGGAACGACGCCTTGACAGCTATTCTATAAAATAAGCGCTACATTATAGTATACCGCCAAAGCTTTATAAAAAGTAATGGCGGTAAATTCACAAAATACTTAGTAGCCGTTCTGCTTTTGACCCGCTGTTGCATAATTAATACGACGAACACCCACCTCCTGTAGCGCTGCTTTGACATCTTTTACCAACCCCATTTTTACATTTTTATCCACTTTTAATGAAGCGACAAATTGCACTCGATCGCTTTCATTTTCTGACGACATTGCTTCTAAGACATAGGGTTTGATCGCCTCTACAGGCACCAATTGATCATTAAGCTGTATCATATCTGAAGTACCTGACGAGGCATAAGTAGCCATTGGTGGTCCGATGTATATATGCATAGGCTTTACCTTTCGCGCTATTTTCTTTTCTTGATCTGCTATTGGCAGTCTATTTTTCACCTTCAAACTATGTTCTCGCATTACGGTAGCTGCCACAAAAAAGAGTTAGTAATTCATTGTATATGGGCGTTTCCCAAGGGTCGGGCTATACGCTACAATTCCTCGCACTTCCTATCGTCAGGCTGTGGGATTTCCACTCCTATCCCTAACGCATTAGATCCGTTTGCAGACTAAAACTAGTGTATTATTGATGCACTCTATCACTTGTTTTGGCTAGTTAGAGGTATTGCATCATAATGGTAAGATAGCATACAAGTGTTATGCCAGTTTATACGATTCTTGTAGTTTGTATGAATCAATAGCACATTCATATAATAGTATAAAAAAATCCTGCTCTCGTGAGAGAGCAGGATGTATAAATAGTTAATTTCTTAATCTTATTTTAGATTACCAGAAGCGTCACCTTGTCTAGTAGTATAATTGATTTTCAGCGCTTGAACTTCTCTCAATTCTTTTTTAATATCTCCTACAAGACCCATGTTCGTTTCTCCATCTACTTTTAATGCAGTAATTAAGAACGGTACTTCTTCTTCTCTTTTTGCAGCTCTTTCTGCAAGCACAAAAGGTTTAATATCAGTTACGTCTGCAAACTTATCATTTAGCTGAATTCTAGCTTGTGTACCTGCACTTGCAGCATATCTAGAACTTGGCTTCCCTGCATAAATATACATTACTAATGTTTTTTTATCCAGCTTTTCAGTTTGATCAGCGACTGGTAATTTATTTTCTATTTTCAGATTATTTTCACGCATCACTGTTGCCACCATAAAAAAGAATAACAACATAAATACGATATCTGGTAATGAAGCTGTAGAAATAGCAGGTAAATCACCACCTTTTTTCTTTTTAAACTTAGACATATATACGTTTTTATAGTTATTATTTACTTTTTAGGCTCTGCTTCAGATAATTTCTCTGGGTACATTAATTGTACTTTTTTGATATTATCTTTCAGTCTTTCTTTGCTTCCGGAATAATTTACATCTTTAAGATCTAATTCCATCTGCGTGAATGTTTTTCCAAACATACGCTCTGCCTCTCTATTACGTAATTCTGTATAAGCAGCCACTAATTCGTTTTGTACAGCGATGTACATTGCGTAACTAGTTTCTCTGTTATTTCGTAATGAGATTACTGCTTTTTCTGGGTTATCGGAAGAAGTTGAGCTTTTCTCACCTCTACAGTAATTACAAGCCTCATCTCCTGCTCCTCCACCGTTATCTAAAAAAGCAACTGCAGCAGCACGTAGATCTTTTAACTCCATAGGAGCTTCCTCTACTAACAAGTCATTATTCTTGTTCAATTCTACTACAAAGATATTTTTTTGTTTTAGAATTGGAGGTGTTATTGTTTCATCTAAAGGAGGTGGTAATTTACGGCTTATACCTCTATCTGTATCAATGGTTGTAGTAACCAGAAAGAATATAAGAAGTAAGAATGCAATATCTGCCATAGATCCCGCGTTCACCTCTGGTGCTGATCTTCTTGCCATAATTTATTTACCTATTAATTTTTTAACTCCTGATAGTAGCATTAGACCTACAGCGATTGCTGCAAGGAAATAAAATGCATACAAACCAGTACCTACCCACTTAGATCCACTAGCAGAAAGTACTTCTCCATCTTTCATAGGTGTTTCCACACCATTTGCCATCGCAAAACCAATTCCTATAACGACTAAGAAAGCTACGATACCAATACCTGCTTTTTTAAGTCCTGCTGGATTTTTTGCTAATGCTGTAAATACTGCTATTAATGTTGCTATGATAATAATAACAAAAATAACAAGTGTTAAGTTATACATAGGCGACACTAACGATGTTGCTTCTGCAAACGCTGAAGAGGTAGTATCTTTTACCAAATCTTTTGCTTCCGTAATACCGTAGTTATCCATGAGTGTGGTAAAGTTTTTTCCCATGAGGAATAATAATACCGCACCAATTGCTCCTACTGCTAGGATAACGTATGATAAAATTTTTGAAATTTTCATGTGACTAATTTTTTACACAGATTGTAGTGCTTACAATCTAAATTTTTAAATAATTGAATGCTGATTACAACGGGTGTAGTTATCGTTTTCGTAACTACACAACTAGTGCATTTAATTATTTTTTGTTTTTGTAAGCTACTAACATATCGATAAGTGTAATCGATGCGTCTTCCATGTCATTAACGATACTATCGATCTTAGCGATGATATAGTTATAGAATACTTGTAGTATAATTGCCACGATTAATCCAAATACTGTAGTAAGAAGTGCTACTTTAATACCTCCTGCTACTAATGATGGCTGCATATCTCCTGCTGCTTCAATCTTATCAAAGGCGTCAATCATCCCGATTACCGTACCCATGAACCCAAGCATTGGTGCTAGTGCGATAAATAAAGATACCCAAGATACGTTCTTTTCTAATTGTCCCATTTGCACACCTCCGTAAGCTACTACAGCTTTCTCAGCAGCGTCAATGCTTTCGTCAGCTCTGTCAAGTCCTTGGTAGTAAATAGATGCCACAGGTCCTTTTGTGTTTCTACACACTTCTTTTGCAGCTTCTACACCTCCACTATTCAGTGCATCTTCTACATTTTGTTGTAATTTCTTAGTGTTCGTTGTAGATAAATTAAGAAATATAATTCTTTCGATTGCGATCGCAAGACCTAAAATCAAACATAAAAGTACGATCCCCATAAATCCTGGACCTCCTTCTATAAAACGTTTCTTTAGGTTTTGGTGGAATGATTCTTCCGTTGCCGCAGGCTCATCATCTGCTTGCATTGTTGTAGCTAATGGTGCAACTAATAGTTGAGTGCTAGCCGATAATAACTGAGCTGGAGCAGTGGAAGCTTTTACATTTCCAAAAGCCATTACTGTTGCGATTGCCAGAATAGAGAATAGTCTTTTCATTGCGCTGATTCTTATTTTTAATTAGTTAAAGGGTTAAAGATATAAAAATATTATAAAATTCATTAAATATTTGATAATAATGCAGAGAGGAAGGGATTCGAACCCTCGATACGCTTTTGACGTATACACACTTTCCAGGCGTGCGCCTTCGACCACTCGGCCACCTCTCTATTTATTTAAAAATATTTACCAAAAATCGGTGGGACAAATAACGAAAAAAATGTTAACTACTAAAATTTGACGCGTTAATTTTCTGACATTTCACCACGCAGTGAAGTTTCATAAATGGTTTTTAAGACATTAAGCGGCATTTCTTCTCCTAACAAATACATAAGTTTTGCTACCGCTGCTTCTGTAGTGATGTCTTTTCCTGAGATAACTCCTAGTTTTTTTAGGCCTACACTGGTATCATACGCCCCCATGATCACACTTCCTCCTGCACATTGCGTAACATTTATTACAGGAATACCTTGCTGAATCAAGGCTGAAATCGCATCTAAAAACCATGTTTTAGTAGTTGCATTTCCTGCTCCAAATGTTTCTAAAACTACTCCTTTTATACCTTTTACCGCTAATAACGCTGTAATAATAGATGCATTCATCCCTGGAAATACTTTAATAATAACCACATTCGTATCGAAATGGGTGTGATATACCATCTTTCTTTTGCGGTTTATCTTTCGCAAAAATGGCGTGTTTACCTTTAAATGTACTCCCGAGGTAATTAATTCTGGATAGTTAAGAGACTGAAACGCTCTAAAATGTTCGGCGTTGATCTTGGTAGTTCGGTTGGCTCGTAATAATTTATATTCAAAATACAAGCCTACTTCTGTTATGACAGGCTTTCCTTTTTCTTGCAATCCTGCAATTTGCACAGCTGTGATTAGGTTTTCTTTGGCATCTGTACGCAAATCTCCTATGGGCAATTGTGAACCTGTGAAGATAATCGGCTTATCTAAATTCTCAAACATAAAACTAATAGCAGATGCTGTATAAGACATGGTATCACTACCATGCAATACGACGAATCCATCATAAGCGACATAATTATCATAGATCATCCCTCCTAGTTCTTTCCAACGAGAGACATTCATATCAGAGGAATCTACAGGAATTTTAAAACTAAGTGTATCTATATGACAGTGCAATTGTAGCAGCTCTGGAATATGCTCTAACAGTCGACTAAAGTCGAATGGTATTAAAGCTCCTGTCTGCACATCTTTGGTCATACCAATGGTACCTCCTGTATATATGAGTAAAATCTTAGACATCCTAGTTACAACGTATCGTTTTAAGCATACAATATACTTCTTTTACCCAAAGATGCACTAACACTTACAACCTATTTATAAGCATTACTGACAACTCAATGTTTTTAAACTCCAAAAACCGTTTTGGAATTCTGAGTAGTAATGCTCGCGATTTCTTCTATAGACAGTTGATAAATATCTGCTAGCTTTTCGGCTACTTTGGCAAGATATGCACTTTCGTTTCGCTTACCCCTAAAAGGTGCAGGCGCTAGATAGGGCGCATCTGTTTCTAAGACAATATGCTCTAATGGAATTTCTGAAAGAAATTTATCTATTTTTCCATTCTTAAAAGTAGCTACGCCTCCTATACCTAACTTCATATTATAAGACAATGCACGCTGTGCGTCTTCTTTGGTCCCTGTGAAACAATGAAAAATCCCAAACAGATCTTCTCCTTGCTCTGATTCTAACACCTCGAAAACTTCATCGAAAGCATCTCTACAATGAATTACTATAGGCAATTGATATTTTTTAGCGAGTCGTATTTGATACACAAATGCTTCTTGCTGCTGTTTTAGATAGGTTTTATCCCAATATAAATCGATCCCGATTTCTCCTACTGCATAAAAGCGCTTGCCACTTCCTTGTGCAAAACGTTTTTCTAATTCTTCTGTGACGTGTTTTAACTCTTCTTGATAATTCTCTTTTACATAGGTCGGATGTAACCCCATCATCAAAAAAACCTGAGAAGGGTATTTTGCTTCTATTGCATACATAGATGCTGTAGCGGTAGAATCGATTGCGGGCACAAAAAAACGCTGTACTCCAGCGTCTATTGCTCGCTGCATCATAAGGTCTTGATCCGTTTCGAAGGACTCACTATATATGTGCGTATGGGTATCGGTTAATATCATGTCGCAAAAATACTTATTTTTCTACGCGACACTCCTAATTTATTAATGAAGTGATGCAAACTTTTTTTAACTTACTCTAAAAACAATCATTTACAGTACATTTTTTTCTACACTTACATTTCATAGCACTGTTATGCTGCTAAAAAACTACTGTATTGAATCATTCTAAAGTATTGTATCAAAACCACACGGATTAGCCTACTTTAATGGTACGCGCTAAAGGTATTACGGTAGATTGCTTTAAGATTACAGACTTATCTGTTACCCCCCACACGGTAGTTTCTACTTTTTTAGAACCTTTTTCGTCTGCAAAAACAATATTTACTTTGGAGCGCTCTAAATTACCTAAACGCATTGCTCATAAAACATCTACATACCGATTTTTCTTTTCTAGAGCGCTAGACAAAATATCTTGCTTTGGAAAGCGCAAAAACTGAATACATTCTTTTTCGATCTTCTTAATTTGATTGAGAATTTTCATATTATTTACTTTTTACATTCCTTAACTTAGTTAACAAAAAGATCCAATAATTACATCTTTCGAGCCAATACTTTAGTTTTTTGCCTGAATTTTAACAAAATAACTTTTTTTGCGTTAGGGATAGCAGAGGAAATCCCACAGCCTGACGATAGGAAGTGCGAGGAATTGGAACGAATAGCCCGACCCTTGGGGAACGCCCACATTTACCAAAACGCTACTCCTAAACACTGAGCACTGCTAATTTTATTGAATTGCTTACTTTTACTGCTTTAACCTTAATTCCTTACATGAGTACATTACGTAATTTCTTACTTCAGCAAGATTATATCCGCATCAACCTTACACTAACCAAAACGAATCATTTCGAAACCACCGCTGTACTAAATGGCATTACTGGTAATTTTATTATAGATACTGGCGCTTCTAATTCTTGTGTAGGACTTGATCAAATCGAAAAATTTCAATTATTTACCGAAGAGAGCGGTATCAAAGCTGCGGGGGCAGGCGCTACTGACATGCATACGCAACTTTCTAAGAAAAATAGCCTAGAACTAGGAAAGTGGTCTCGAAAAAATGTTTCACTTATTTTATTTGACTTAACACATGTAAACACGGCATTGATTGCTCATAATGCAACCCCTGTGGATGGCATTATTGGTGCTGATATTTTAAAAAGAAGTAAAGCTGTGATCGATTACAACCGAAAATGCATGTACTTAAAATAATCGCTATTACATCCCTGTTCTGATTGCTTCTACTGGATCTAACCTGGCAGCCATCCATGCTGGAAATATACCAGCAACAAGACCTATTAGACTAGCCCAGAACATCCCCCAAAACATATTAGAGGCGGATAATATAAATTCAAAATCTCCTGTAAACGATGATGCGCCTATAGATACTAGCCACACAAGCACTAAGCCTATTAGCCCTCCGAACACCGCTAGAATCACTGCTTCGAATAAAAACTGCAATAAAATAAATTTACGTTTGGCTCCTAGTGCTTTTTGAATACCGATCAAATTGGTCCGTTCCTTGACACTTACAAACATAATATTAGCAATTCCAAACCCTCCTACTAGTAATGAGAACATACCTATAAAACCTCCTATCTTAGACATTGTACTGGTCATATTATCTATAAAATCGGTAAAACCTTGTAGCTGATTAACAAAGAAGCTATCAACTTCTCCTGGTTTAATCCCCCTATACGTGCGTAGTTTCTGCGTAAGGTTTGCTACAAATTCTGGCACATCTCCTTCTGGATCGGGCTTGATGATAATCATGGGGAATGTAGACTTATTATTATCTCCAAAAATGCGTCGAATTAGATTTACAGGTACAATGACCGAAGTATCCTTAGATTCTCCAAACAGACTACTCCCTTCTTTTTTAAGCACTCCTATGACAGAAAATTTACGTCCGTACAACCGTACTTTTTTACCTATCGGATCTATTTCTCCAAATAGACTTTTTGCAATTTCATCGCCTATGACCATCACAGGGCTTCCTCCAATCGACTCCTGTTCATTATAAAACCGACCATTGACTACTTGTAATTCTTCTATATTATAATAATCACTGGTTACGGGCACAATACTCACATTACTGACTGTCTGATCTCCGTGTTTTAAAGTTTCGGGAGACACATTCAGCAAAAAACTTGCTGCTTTTAATTCAGGCATGGTACGATTGATATACTGATATTCTTCGAAGGTTACGTCTGGAAATTGTTCTCGCTTCCATCTGGGTATTTCTGAAGGACCAAATGAAATTCGTGCTAAATAGATCGTACTATTATCTAATGAACTGATGCTTCCTTTTATTTCTTTTTCCAAAGAATCTACAGCAGCTAACACTCCTATAATAGAAAAAATACCTATAGTGACCCCTAATAGGGACAAAAAGGTTCTCAACTTATTGTTTATTAATGCATTAACTGCAAAATTAAAACTCTCTCTAAGCACTCTAAGGTAGATGAACATAGGCTATTTTTTGAAGAATCTAATGATAGGACGCTTTCTTTGCATTTTTGTTACAAAATATCTAAAACAATTACAGCTAAGAGATTGCCAAATTGCTTGGTAAATTGCTACTTTTGCGTTTTACTAACTACAAAATGTTATGAGCAACACAAAAAAGGCTACATCCGCATTGATTTCTGTTTTCAGTAAAGACGGATTAGCACCTATCGTAAAAAAATTAGACGAATTAGGTATCACCATCTACTCTACTGGGGGTACAGAAAAATTTATTAAAGATCAAGGTGTAAATGTAATTCCTGTGGAAGATGTGACTTCATACCCATCAATTCTGGGTGGAAGGGTAAAAACATTACACCCAAAAGTTTTTGGAGGTATTTTAAATCGTCAGAATAACGATAGTGATGTTGATGAATTAGCACAATATGAGATTCCACAGATTGATATTGTAATTGTGGATTTATATCCTTTTGAAAAAACAGTGGCTTCTGGTGCTTCTGAGCAAGATATTATCGAAAAAATAGACATCGGAGGAATTTCTTTGATCAGAGCTGCTGCTAAAAACTTTGCTGATGTAACTTGTGTAGCTTCTGTAGAAGATTATGCTGAATTTTTAAACGTAATTACGGAAGGTGAAGGCGCTATCTCATTGGCAGATCGCAAACGTTTTGCTGCAAAAGCATTTAATGTGTCTTCGCACTATGATACTGCTATTTTTAACTATTTCAATACTTCTGAAGATATCTCTGCTTTAAAAATTAGCGAACAACAAGGAAATACGTTGCGTTATGGAGAAAACCCACACCAAAAAGGAGTTTTCTTCGGTGATTTTGACGCAATGTTTGACAAACTACACGGCAAGGAACTTTCTTATAACAACTTATTAGATGTAGATGCGGCTGTAAACTTAATGTCTGAATTTAAGGGAGAGGCTCCTACCTTTGCGATCTTAAAACACAATAACGCTTGTGGACTAGCACAAAGAGCTACGATCCACCAAGCATATGTAGATGCACTAGCAGGTGATCCTGTATCTGCCTTCGGTGGTGTATTGATCAGTAATACTACAATCGACAGCGCTACTGCAGATGAAATCCATAAACTATTTTGTGAAGTAGTGATTGCGCCTGGATATAGCGACGAAGCATTGACAACACTTAAAGGGAAGAAAAACAGAATTCTTCTGACGCTAAAAGATATTGCACTACCTAATACTCAGGTTCGTACTTGTTTAAATGGAACATTGGTACAGGATAAGGACCTAAAAACGGATGTGGCTGAAGATCTAAAAACGGTCACTAAAGTTGCACCTACCGATACACAGGTAGCCGATTTATTATTTGCTTCTAAAATTTGTAAGCATACGAAATCTAATACTATCGTATTTGTAAAAGACAAACAGCTGTTAGCGAGTGGTACAGGACAGACTTCTAGAGTAGACGCACTGCGTCAATCTGTAGAAAAAGCAAACTCTTTTGAGTTCGATCTTACTGGTGCTGTTATGGCGAGTGATGCGTTCTTCCCGTTCCCAGATTGTGTGGAGCTAGCGGACAATGCAGGTATCAAAGCAGTGATCCAACCTGGAGGATCGATTAAGGATCAATTAAGCATTGATTACTGTGATGCTAATGAAATTGCAATGGTAATGACAGGAACACGCCATTTTAAACATTAATTTTAGTACATTTACTTAATTATAACACTTTTTAATACTTTTTATGGGATTTTTTGACTTCTTCACTGAAGAAATTGCTATTGACCTAGGAACTGCTAACACCTTAGTGATTCATAATGACAAAGTTGTAGTAGACAGTCCATCTATAGTAGCTCGTGACATTGTTACTGGAAAAATCATTGCTGCTGGTAAAGAGGCTGCGATGATGCAAGGAAAAACCCATGAGAATATTAAGACCATACGCCCATTAAAAGATGGAGTTATTGCAGACTTTGATGCTAGTGAGAAAATGATTAGCATGTTTATCAAAGATATCCCTGCATTAAAGAAAAAAATCTTTACTCCTGCACTACGAATGGTGATCTGTATTCCTTCTGGAATCACCGAGGTAGAAATGAGGGCTGTAAAAGAAAGTGCTGAACGCGTAAATGGAAAAGAAGTATACTTAATCCACGAACCTATGGCTGCGGCCATAGGTATTGGCGTGGATATTATGCAACCTAAAGGGAATATGATCGTAGATATCGGTGGTGGTACTACCGAAATCGCAGTCATTGCTCTAGGAGGGATTGTATGTGATAAGTCTGTAAAGATTGCTGGGGATGTATTTACAAACGATATCATTTATTACATGCGCACGCAACATAACTTATATGTAGGTGAGCGTACGGCTGAAAAAATTAAAATTCAGATTGGTGCTGCCACAGAAGATCTAGAAGTGCCGCCAGAAGAAATGAATGTACAAGGGAGAGACTTACTAACTGGTAAACCTAAACAGGTACAAATTTCTTTTAGAGAGATTGCCAAAGCGCTCGACAAATCGATCCTAAGAATTGAAGATGCTGTTATGGAAACGCTATCGCAAACTCCACCAGAATTAGCTGCTGATATTTATAATACCGGAATTTATTTAGCAGGTGGTGGTTCTATGCTCAGAGGACTCGACAAACGATTGTCTCAGAAAACAGATTTACCTGTATATATAGCAGAAGACCCGCTTCGAGCAGTAGTAAGAGGTACTGGAATTACATTAAAAAACATAAATAGATACAAAAGTGTTTTAATAAAGTAACACCTAATTTATTTTATTGAAAGATGGTATACAAATCATCTGTTTTTTAACGTTATCATAAGCATTAGTATTCGTATGCTAATAGCCATAACATCTTATTTAATTGATTATAAAACCTAGTACACTATAAAAGAATGCAGCAGATTATCAATTTTTTAATAAGGAATAAAAACTTCTTATTATTCATGCTGTTATTTTTGATTTCTCTTGTCCTTACAATTCAATCCCATTCATACCATAAAAGTAAAATCGTAAATTCTACCAATTTCATTACAGGGGGTATTTACGGATGGAAATACGGAATTAACAACTATTTTGGACTGAAAAGCAAAAACGAACGATTACTAGCGGAGAACGAGCGCCTTAGAAACTTAATTAGCACCTACTCGATTGACACTACTTCTAACACTCATTTTACAGACAGTACTCGATTTCTCGCTCCTTATACATTTATCAAAGGAAACGTCTACAAAAATGATTATAGTAAAATAGACAATTACATTCTCATAGATAAAGGAACTAAAGATGGCATCATGATCGATATGGGGGTCATTACAGACCAAGGAATTGTGGGGATTGTAGAGGGCACTTCTGAAAACTATGCCCGTGTGATCTCTATACTTAATAGCAATTCTAAAATCAATGCTGGACTCAAAAAATCCAATCAGTATGGTTCTTTAATCTGGAATGGCAACGACCCCAATATTGTACAACTAGAAACGATCCCTAGACAGGCAATTTTACAAAAAGGAGATACGATCATTACAAATGGTCGCTCTACGATATTCCCAAAAGGCATTGGCATTGGTACAATCCTAGATTACAGGTTAGACAAAAGCCAAAGCTACTACTTAATCGATGTGCAATTATTTAATGACATGACAGATATTGGTTTTGTCTATGCGATACAGAGCAACAATGCTGCGGAAATAAAAAAAATAGAATCACCCAATGAATAACAATACTTTATTATACATAGGCAGATTCGTGATTCTAGTGATTGTTCAGGTGTTTTTTCTGAACCATATCAATTTTTTGGGATACCTCAATCCATATGTATACATCTTATTTATTTTGCTAGCACCTATCACCATACATAAAAGTGCATTTTTATTTTTTAGTTTTTTATTAGGACTTACTATCGATATATTTGGTGATTCTGGTGGTGTTCATGCTGGAGCTTGCTTAGTGATTGCCTATATGCGTCCATTATTTTTACGATATTCATTTGGACTTAGCTATGAATTTCAAACGGTAAAACTGAGCAAAGTGCGTTTTGGAGAACGCTTAGCATATGTTTTCTTATTGGTCGTTACTCATCATTTTGTCTTATTCCTATTGGAAATTTTCAATTTTTCGCACTTTTTACTCACGCTCAAAAAAACACTGTTTACCAGTATTTTTTCTATTATTGTTATGCTGCTTGTTTTGGTATTATTTAGAAGAAAAGATTCATGAGAAAATTGTTATTATATCTAATCATTATCACTACTGGCGTGATCTTTATTACACGCTTGTTTTACTTGCAGATATATAACACTTCATTTGCAGCACTTTCAGAGGACAATGCTATTAAGGTTATTTATGATTACCCACAACGAGGCGCCATATATGACAGAAACGGAAAATTACTAGTCACTAATCAGCCTTCTTATGATGTAATGGTGATCCCTAGAGAATTAAAACCCTTTGACACCTTAGAATTCTGCAGTGTTTTAAACATTAATAAAGAACTACTGATCAAGCAATTACAGAAAGCAAGACGCTATTCTCCTAGAGTGCCTTCTATAGTCATCCCACAGCTTACCAAGGATGAATATGCATACTTACAGGAAAAGATGCGAAAATTTACTGGTTTTTATATACAGAAACGATCACTAAGAGATTACAACACAGAAAATGCCTCTAATGTTTTAGGCTATATAGGAGAGGTTAATGATGGACTGATTCGAAAGAACCCGTATTACCTGTCTGGTGATTTGATAGGGATGCAAGGCGTAGAAAAAGTATACGAAAAAGAACTCAGGGGCATCAAAGGAGTGAAACGCATTCAAAAAGATCGATTTAATAGAGATATCGGCCCGTATAAAGAAGGAAAGTACGATACATTACCTGTCAATGGAAAAGACTTAACCATCACTATTGATGAAGAGTTACAGAGGTACGGGCAAGAACTTATGAAAGGAAAGCGCGGAGGCATTGTAGCATTAGAACCTAGCACTGGCGAAATATTAGCATTGATCACAGCTCCTAGCTATGAACCTTCTTTATTAGTAGGTCGCAAACGCTCTCCTAACTTCACACGACTGTATTATGATACGATTGCCAAACCTCTTTTCGATAGAGGTGTAAAAGGTGAATACCCTCCAGGATCACCGTTTAAAACGATTACTGCTTTGATTGGCTTACAAGAAGAAGTTGTTACTACGCAAGAAAGCTTTTACTGTAATATGGGGTTTCGATATGGAAGAAATGCGAAGCTAGGGTGCCATGCACATAGAAGCCCCCTGAATATGGTTCCTGGAATTGCTAATTCTTGTAATGCTTATTTTGCGAATGTATACTTACGTACCATTAATAAGTATGACACTCCACAAGAAGGTATTGAAAATTGGAGGAAACATGTAGAGAGTTTTGGATTGGGTAATTACTTAGGTAATGATTTATCTAGTGGCAGCAAGGGATTAGTACCCACTGCCAATTATTACAACCGCGCAAATCGATATCCGCAATACAAATGGTACGCAACGGCTACTATATCGAATGCTATTGGCCAAGGAGAAATACTAGCTACCCCTATACAGTTAGCTAATATGACAGCAGCAATTGCTAACAGAGGTTTTTATTACACACCGCATATCCTAAAAGCGATTGATGGACTACCTTTAAAAAAAGAACAGTTTACTAAGCCTAAATACACCACTATCGACAAGGCTCATTTTACACCTGTTATAGAAGGATTACATCAGGTGTATACACATGGTACTGCGAAATCACTACAGGTAGAAGGTATTGAAATTTGCGGGAAAACAGGTACTGCCGAGAATTATACCAAAATAAATGGCAAACGAATGCAATTGACAGATCATTCTGTTTTTATTGCTTTTGCTCCAAAAGACAACCCTAAGATCGCATTAGCCGTTTTTATCGAACATGGGTATTGGGGTTCTAGATACGCTGGCAAAATAGCCAGCTTAATGATCGAAAAACACCTTCGTGGTACTATTTCTAGAACAGATCTACAAGAATGGATTTTCTCACACAATCTCGAAGAAGAATATGCAAAACCTTATAGCGGACAACCTTTTAAAATCAATAAATAATGGCTAAATCTGTAGTGGGCGCAATTGACTGGATCACCGTACTCCTATTTCTATTGCTAGTCAGTTTTGGCTGGATGAACATCTATTCTGCTTCCTATGGAGAAGAAACATTTTCACTACTTGATTTCTCTAAGGTGTATATTAAACAAGGGTATTGGATTCTATTAAGTATCGCCTTAGTAGTACTTACACAAGCTATAGAAGCTAAATTTTATGAACGTTTTGCTGGTTTAATTTATGTAGTATCTCTGGTATCACTCCTAGGACTCTTCGTGATTGGAAAAAATGTAAATGGAGCTACTTCTTGGTATGCCTTTGGACCTGTGGGACTACAACCTTCAGAATTTGCCAAAGCAGCTACTGCATTGGCTATTGCTAAATTTCTGAGTGATATGCAAACGAACATTAAAATAGTAAGTCATCAGCTCAAAGCTTTTTTAATCATTGCATTACCTGCGCTATTCATTGTTCCACAGCCAGATCCAGGAAGCGCACTGGTATATGTGGCGTTTCTTTTTCCCTTATACCGAGAGGGACTTGCCACTATCTATCTAATCATAGGTGCTTCTGCCGCCGTTCTTTTTGTGATCACCTTACTTGTTAGCCCTATTTGGATCGTAACCATTGTTGCATTGATATTGATAGGATTACTGATCAAAAAACGTAAAAACAAACCCAAATACGGGCTTTATATAATCATTCTGGCGGTTGTAACTGGGTTTTGCTTTTCTGTGAATTATATATTCAATAATTTCTTTGAACAGCGCCACAGAGATCGTTTTAACATTGTACTGGGTAAAGAAGTAGATACAAAAGGAATTGGCTACAACACCAATCAAAGTGAAATTGCCATTGGAAGCGGAGGTTGGACAGGCAAAGGATGGAAAGAAGGGACACAAACGAAAGGGGGCTTCGTTCCCGAACAACATACGGATTATATCTTTAGTACTGTAGGCGAGGAATGGGGATTTCTAGGAGCTACCGCTATCATTATTATATTCATCGCTTTATTAGTTCGTATATTATTATTAGCTGAACGACAAAAAAATCAATTTAGCCGAGTTTATGGCTATAGTGTAGTTGGCGTTTTATTTATTCATTTTGCTGTAAACATAGGAATGGTCACAGGTTTATTACCTACTATCGGTATTCCATTGCCTTTTTTTAGTTATGGCGGTTCTGGATTATGGGGATTCACACTACTACTCTTTATATTTATCAAACTAGATGCCAATCGCGTAAACGAATGGTAACCTCTTTTTCTATCTTATCTATCATTAATACTAAAACATACATAAAACAGTAAATCCCTGATATTACTATCAAGGATTTACCTAAGTGTGTGTGAAGAAAAAGAGTGCTAATACACGTTAAGTGATGATCTCTTCTCGTGTATTAAGTCGTAAAAGTAGTAGCGAATTTACAAGCCTTCTTCATTAAATGATGAAGATAAAAACAATGCCCCATTTTATAAACTGTAGTGAGTAGCTACTCTTCATAAAATAATTGTCTTCTTTACTTCTAAATTTCATACACTACTTGTGCTCATTGTTTTAAGAGCATGAAACTCTCTGTTATTCGAATTTTTAATTCTACTTAAGTTGGATGATCGTTTATTTATATTGAAGTCGTTTAAACTTTTTTGATTTAAGCAAAAAACCAAGATTTTGTGATCAAATACAGTGATTTTTTAGTTGCATAGCAGTGCTACGGAACTCAAAAATTGCAAAATTTGAGTGCAAAAGATCGTTTTTATAGCAAATTGAAAAAAGTTTAAACGATTTCATTATTTAATTCTTAAGGTTTTTTTCTTGTCTGTTCATTTTGTTTATAATGTCTTTCTACAAGCATATTGATAAAATAAAAGAACTCATTGTACGTATATTTTTCAGGATACACTTTTTGATTAATAATAGTAGTTGGCGTAGCATGCAAGTTATTCTCTTCTAACCACGCAGCTTGTTTATCTAATATCGTTAACTGATGACTCTTTAAAGTTCCTTTTCCATATTTCTCTGCCCAAGTATCAAAAACTCTATTTTCAAACCACTCACTATATGCTGCTATAAAAGCGTCTGCTCCTTCTTGCTGATAAATTTCCATTAATCGAAGTCCTATTTGTGTTGCAGCGGTATCCATAGCTGTTGCTTCAATATTCATGCGTACTATGATTTGTATGCGATCTTTCATACTACGTAATACTTTAGCGTAAGCTTCAAAAGCTTTTTTGCAATATCCACACATAGGGTTGGTAACACATATGATACTAAAACTCGCATTACTATTACCCAATACTATATCATCTGGCATAACAGCTACATCTAACACTTTATCAGATAAAACTAATAAATGATCAAAAATCTGTCGATCTCTTTTAAAGTGATTGAGCGCTACAAATTGCTTTTTAAAATAATTTCTATCCTCTAACAAAAACTTACTATAGGAATAAAGCAACGCCACTAAGCTACCTACAACTAAAAAACGTATTACTGAGAGTACTTGAAAATCTATCACTGATACTATGCTCGCAATCACTACTAGAGAAACACATAACATACTAACTATAGCACACAATGCACACCATTTTTTAAGCACAACTGTCTGTAAATATACTGCATAAACAACGAAAGGTATACTAAGTATTGCTGGAATTACTAAAACGTTTTCGAAACCAAACAGTAATTGAAAAGCAGTTAGCGATGTAAAGAAGATAAAACTACTGTCTGCTAATGATAACTTGTTCCAAAGCATTCCTTCTTCGCTCTTTACAACTTGATCACATGTGCTGCGTATTGTTGAGCAAAATCGCTGTATCACCTTTGATTGCCCCCCTAAGCGTTCTCTAACGATCAAAGCTGTTACCACAGTTCCCACAATAGAAATCAATAAAAAGCCAAATTGATATATAGTAGCGCTATAAAAATAACTAAGTATACTGCTAGCTATCAGAAATACCCCAATCGACAAATACTCTAATAATGAATTTGCATAGACAGTATTACTTTTCGAAGCATATTCTACTGCTATGACATTTGAAATCCAAATATCTTTAAACTCATCAAAAGTATAATTTGTTTTCTTGTGCGTAGTAAACTTTAAACGTATGTTGCCATTTTTCCGGCTAGCAGCTACAATCTCAGATCCATTATCAGTAGTCACCAAAGTAATAAAACTTTCTGGTAGTTGATCCAATGCATCTAGCGGTACAGCAACTGCAATATTATCGATATGAAAGTAATCTAATGTGTCTGTGATAGCCTCAAAACTAGGATAACTAGGGTGGATTTGTAATTGCAAATCTAGGTCACGCTTATTTTGATTCTGAACTCTATTCTGAACCAAAACATGATTTACAATATTTCCTAACGTACTATTCATTTCATTTAACGACAGAACCAATTACGCTGCACGTAAGGTTATGTCTTTCTTATTTATCTTGGGATGTTGACTATCAATATTGATTCTAAAGTATAGCTTTTCGACGTAAAAACAAAAAGGCAAATACCTATCAATAAAAAGGCAAAACCTTACTTTCGTACATTTTACACAACTCAATATATTGATGAATAGTTACTTGTAAGACCATAAAAATCAGGCTTTTTTCCGCGCTTAAAATTGTTAAAAAGACAAAAATTAAAAAAATTTTAACATTTTAAACTACAAATACTATGTCTTGTAGACCAAAAACCTTTTTTCCGAGTATTGTCAATTTTTGATATTTTTGCTCTCATGCTTTGTTGTACTACCAATAGCGATGCGTACAATAAGAATAGATAGACACATACATCATTAGCCTTATATACAAAACCTGTGAAAAGATCCTATATCTACCCTTTGCTCATTATTGGAGTATCCGTACTTTTTTATTATTTAGAGAAGCAATTAGATAATTCAAACACTACTATTACTAAAACTACTGATAGTTCTTTTTTCTACTTACCTAGTTCTACTACCGATGCTATCACCATACATTCCAATTATGCTTTATCCTATTCTGAAAAGCATGAACAACCAGAGTGGGTGGCCTATGAACTAAAAAAAGAACACCTAACTAAAAATGAATTCAAAAGACCTTATTTCGAAATAGATCCTAAAATACGTACCAATTCTGCTGATTGGAGAAATTATAAAAAATCAGGATATGACAAAGGGCATTTATGTCCTGCTGGAGACAGACGATTTACATATGATGCTTTTAAAGAAACTTTTTTAACTTCAAACATCTCTCCTCAAAACCATGATTTCAATGCAGGAATCTGGAATCGATTGGAACAAAAAGTACGCTATTGGACACATCGATACGATCAATTATATGTAATAACTGGGGGTGTACTTGAAGAACAATTACCTACTATCGGCTATGAAGCCGTAAGTATTCCAAACTACTTTTACAAAATCATATTGGACAACCATGCTACAAACCCTAAAATCATTGCTTTTTTGATACCTCATAAAGAATCATCTAAACCTCTTAGTGATTTTATCGTACCCGTAGATCATCTCGAAAAAATAACTGGTATTGATTTTTTTCCTGCACTAGAGGACAGTATAGAAAAACGCCTAGAAGTAACAGCTAGTCATTCTGGTTGGAAAATGTAATACATTTGAGAAGAGAAGTGACCATACTTTTATTGATAGTGCGTTAGTTTTTTACATCTAAGGCATCACGCAACGCATTTCCCATGAGCATAAATGCCATCACCAAGCTCATAATCGCTACACCTGGTATCACTGCTAGGTATGCTTTTCCTAATATGATATAAGAGTAATGATCTTTGATCATAGCGCCCCAACTCGCCATAGGAGGTTGTGCTCCAATACCTAAAAAGCTTAACCCGCTCTCTATTAAGATTGCCGATGCAAAATTAGCCGCTGAAATCACAATCACAGGCGCTAAACTATTAGGTAATACATGCCGTGTTATGATTCTAAAATGGGTAAACCCTAACGCTTTAGCAGCAGTAACATATGGCATTTGTCGCACACTCAATACCTGACCTCTTACTACACGTGCTACTTCTACCCACATCGTCAACCCAACAGCTATAAAAACTTGCCAAAAACCTTTGCCAAGAGCCAGTGTAATAGCTATTACTAATAATAATGTAGGGATAGACCATGTAACATTAATCAACCACATAATGATCGCATCTATTCTACCACCAAAATACCCTGCTATAGCCCCCAGCGTGATTCCCAGAACCAATGAAATAAAAACTGCTACAAAACCTATAGAAAGTGAAATACGAATCCCTACTAGCATCCTACTCAACATATCTCTACCATATTTATCAGTCCCCAACACAAAAGTACGCTGCGTTACATATTGCGTCACTATCTCTTTTGCTGTCATCCCTTCGGGAAATACAGTTAATGGATATTCTTTAGAGATGGCCACCAACTCCCCTTCTGCATACGGTGTAACATTCAGTGTTGATGCTGTAGATGTATATGTATCTTCTATAGGGATCTCTACATCTCTATTCGTCTCTCCAAAAAATAGCTGTGTCAAAAAAAACTGATCTGCAGACAGTTTCGATGGAATCGTAAGCATTTTTACAGAAAAACCTGGCGGTTTAGAATGTATCGAAAGATGCATTTGATTCGCATTCGCAGAATCATCTGGTGCTAAAACATATGCTAATACAGCTACAACCGCACAGCATACTATAAACCAAAAACTCAAAACGCCCCAAAAATTCTTTTTAAATTTTTGGAGCGCTATTGCTGTTAACGAATTAGCTAATCTTGATTGCATTAATCCATTTAGTTCTTAATCGTAAGTGGATTTTTAGACCTACGTATATTGTTAATTTTCATATCCTCTAATACACTCAATGCTTCTTCTACATACACATCTTTACTTAGACTCGTATGCCATCTTTTTCTTTTTTCTTCTAGAATGGTATCTTTCTTCATCAATTCCTTCTCATAAGGCAATGACTCAAAAGTAAGATTCGTTTGGTAATCGTTTAGTTTTTCGAAACGCTCTGCTTGCTGCTCATTCAGCATGATGTTTTCTTTATACTTATTATAATTTAATGAATATACATTCACATCTCTTTTTTCTCGTACCCACTTCGCATTCTCTTCTATTAATTTTAGTTGTTCATTAGTGGCCATACGCGTTTTACTGTTATTGATCGTTTGATCAAAATCGATATAACCATCCCATAATGTATAATCAGCAGCAGGGATTTTATCCCAAGGAAGTGGATTTTCTTGATCTTTTTCTCCGATATCTATATAGCTATACCTGTCTGGTACTACAACATCACTTTTTACTCCTTCTAATTGTGTAGATCCTCCGTTTACTCTATAGAACTTTTGAGTCGTTAGTTTTAATGCTCCTAAATCTCCAAAATCATTACTACGCATCCATCGGTTTAGATCCATTACGTTCTGTACCGTACCTTTTCCATACGTTTGCTTACTACCTATAATAATAGCGCGCTTATAGTCTTGCATGGCTGCCGCTAAAATTTCTGAAGCTGATGCCGATAATTCATTCACTAAGATCACTAAAGGACCATCCCATAAGATACTTCTATCTTTGTCGCTTAATACTTCTGGAGATTCTCCTTTGGTACGCACTTGTACTATAGGCCCTTTATCTATAAACAACCCTGCTATATCAACTACCGTCTGTAATGATCCTCCACCATTATCTCGTAGATCTACAACCAAACCATCCATATTCTCTTTTTTAAGACGAATAATCTCTTGTTTAACATCTTTGGCTGCATTTCGCTGATTGTAGTCTTGCATATTAAAATAGAACTTCGGTAGATTGATAATCCCAAAGGTCTTATCATTCTTTTTTACCACAGAAGATTTTGCATATGTTTCTTCTAGTTCTACTACATCTCTAATAATATCTATGTTCTCGATTGTACCGTCTACTTTCTTTACAGTCAGCGTTACTTTCGTTCCTTTAGGCCCTTTGATTAAACTTACAGCATCATCTAATCGCATTCCTACGATACTTACAGGCTCTACTTCATCCTCTTGTTTCACTTTCATAATCAAGTCTCCTACCTCTATTTCATTTCCTCTCCATGCCGGACCACCAGATATGATTTCGATAATTTTCACATTATCATTTTTCTTTTGCAGACGCGCTCCGATTCCTTCTAATTTACCAGACATAGCGATATCAAAACGATCTTTATCCTGTGGTGCGAAGTAAAATGTGTGAGGATCAAATTCCTCTACAATAGAATTGATATAAATAGAAAACCAATCTTTTCTTTGCAGGTCATCTGCAAACTCAAAATACTCCTTCAAAGAACCCTTCGTAATCTCTCTAGCTTCATTTTCTAAAACCACTGCTGTTTTTCGCTTGTATTCTTTATTCTTAGTAATAGAATCTACTTGCTCATCTACTTTTTCATAATAACTAGACAGTGCATTGAATTTAAGTTGTAATCTCCAGCGATTTTTCATCTCCTCTTTATTCTTTGCATATGCTAACTGCTCATAATCGGTATTGATAGCTTCCTCCTTCTCGAAATTAAAAGGTACTTCTAGAATCTCTAGATATAATTTTCTAGACTCACGCATACGTTCTTGCAATCGCTCATAGGTACGATTGAAAAAAGAAATTTCTTTATCTCTGATTTGGTCATCTATCAGGGTTTCAAATTTCTTAAACTCATCGATATCACTCTGATAAAAATATCTTTTTAAAGGGTCTAATGCATCTATGTAATCTACAAACACTTCTTTAGAAAAATCATCATTAATGGTCTTTGCATCATAATGCCCTTTGCTTAGCACATAACTAATAAGATCTATTAAGATTCTGTCTTTATCCGGGTCTCCTTCCATTTTAGTAGTAAAACTACAAGATGCTGCAGAAAGAAATACAGCTAGCATTAATACCAAAAAACTCTTTTTCATACGCTTATTTTGTTTTTGATGATCTTATAAAATTTCCGCAGTTTCATTCATTCACCACCTGCTTACTTTTCTATATATTCATTTCTATTAAGGGGTTCTGACAAATTACACTAAAAATTATGCCAACGACAAGTAATAATACTAAAATTTTCTTAAAAGAACTAATATTATGTACACATACTTACGAATCTAATTTTTAGCATAAAATAATGTATTTTTACAAACGAAAAAAACAAATCGATGTTACAAGAAAAACCACTAATTTTAGTGACCAATGACGATGGTATCACGGCACCGGGTATCCGAGCTTTAATCAGCATACTTACCGACATAGGAGATATTTTTGTTGTAGCACCAGACAGCCCACAAAGCGGCATGGGACATGCCATCACTATCAATAACACCCTGTTTTGCAACCCAGTAGTCATTGACAAAGATGGATCACAAACTGAATACAGTTGTTCTGGTACTCCTGTAGATTGTGTAAAAATCGCTACCCGACAACTATTACCCAGAAAACCTGATCTTTGTGTAAGTGGTATCAATCATGGATCGAATTCTGCCATTAATGTCATTTATTCAGGTACGATGAGTGCTGCTGTCGAAGCAGGTATTGAAGGTATACCTGCCATTGGTTTTTCATTGTGTGACTACAGCTTACAAGCAGATTTTGAACCTGCTAGGAAATATGTAAAAAAGATCATCAAAAACGTATTGACACATGGCCTTCAAAAAGGAGTAGTCCTCAATGTAAACATCCCGAAAATACCCGAAAACGAAATCAAAGGCATGAAAATCTGTCGCCAAGCCCATGCACATTGGGAAGAAGATTTTGACAAGCGTATCAACCCTATGGGCAAAGAGTACTATTGGCTATCAGGACGGTTTATCAATGAAGACAAAGGAGAAGACACAGACGAATGGGCACTCGCTAATGGATACATCTCCATTGTACCCACTCAATTTGATCTTACCGCACATCATTATATCCAAGAATTAAACAATTGGGCACTCAATGATTAAAAAAGAAATTACCATTGGATTTGTAACTGGTATTATTGCCAATTGCATCGGAGTACTATTGTACATAGCACTATTTTCTGATCTAAAAATAAAAACAACATTAGTAGCCGCTAAAGAGAATAATGTATTAGGAAGTTTGATTGCCCTAGGAGCAGTTTTGAACCTACTTGTTTTCTTTTTGTTTTTAAACCAAAACAAACCTTACAGAGCACGCGGCGTACTATTAGCCACACTCATTGCTGCTGTATATATCGCAATAAGCAAATTTAGTTAACCCAACAAAGGAAAACGACTCCATGAAATACTATCTTATCGCAGGAGAAGCATCTGGTGACTTACACGGCGCTAATCTCATGAAATCTATCCTTAAAAAAGACCCTGAAGCTGAATTTCGATTTTGGGGAGGAGATTTGATGCAGCAAGTAGGTGGAACCATCGTAGTACACTACAAGGAAAGAGCCTTTATGGGATTCTCCGAGGTCTTCTTTAACCTGCTAAAAATCTTAGGATTTATCAAACACTGCAAAAAAGATATTGCTGAGTATCGACCCGACGCATTGATTCTTATAGACAATTCTGGATTCAATCTACGCATTGCTAAATGGGCAAAAATCAATGGATTTACCACACATTACTACATCAGTCCACAAGTATGGGCTTCTAGAGCTGGCAGAGTAAAAAAGATCAAAGCCTATGTAGATCATATGTATGTCATTCTCCCATTCGTACAACGCTTTTATGAGACCTATGACTACCCCGTACATTTTGTAGGACACCCACTCATCGACGCCATCGCTGCTCATGAACAAGTCATGCCCGCAGATTTTAAACAACAGTACCAACTCGATGATCGCCCGATCATCGCTATATTGCCAGGCAGTAGAAAACAAGAAATCAAAAAAATGCTATCCGTAATGCTAAGTGTTGTCGATGATTTCCCTGCTTATCAATTTATCATTGCAGGTGCTCCTAGTCAAGAAGCTGATTTTTACACCCCCTTTATCAAAAAAGAAGGCGTGCATCTGGTCATGAATCGCACCTATGATATCCTAAGCCTTAGTAGTGCCGCCCTAGTAACCTCTGGAACCGCTACTTTAGAAACCGCACTTTTTAAAGTACCCCAAGTCGTTTGCTACAAAGGCAACGCACTTTCCTACCAAATTGCAAAGAGAATCATTCAATTAGAATACATCTCTTTAGTCAATTTGATCATGGACAAACCCGTAGTCACAGAATTAATACAAGATGATTTAAACACCCATCGATTGCGCCAAGAACTTACAACCATTACAGACGATTACCAACGTGCTGTAATGTTCTTAGCATATTACGACTTAGAAAAGAAACTAGGAGGCAAAGGCGCTAGTGATAAAACAGCCTCTTTAATTACCCAAACCCTACATTAATACGCAAGTATCATGAGACAAATTATATACCTACTCTGCATCTCCCTTTTGATCGCCTCCTGTGGTGGTACTAAAAAGAAATATCGCAGTACGAACTCTTCTACGAGTAAGCAAAGCAATACCCGCTATATAAAACCCAGCAAAAAGGCCAAAAGTATCATCCAATATGCCAAAACATTTCAGGGTACGAAATACAAATATGGAGGTACAACTAGAAAAGGAATGGACTGCTCTGGACTCATCTACACCTCCTTTAAAAAAGAAGCCGTGGTACTCCCTAGAACCTCACGTGCCATGTCTACACAAGGACAAAAAGTTGCACTGAAAAAAGTAGCTCCTGGAGACCTCCTATTTTTCAAAACCAATAAAAACAAAAACGTAGTCAATCATGTAGGACTCGTAGTAGCCGTAGGCAAAGATATTTTATTCATCCACTCTTCTAGTTCCAAAGGCGTTACCATCTCTAGCCTGCAAGAACGCTATTGGAATGGCAATTTCGTAAGTGCACGTAGAGTTTTATAATATGTAATAATTTACATTTTGGGTATGGGCGTTCCCCAAGGGTCGGGCTATCCGCTGTATCTTTTTTGGTTTTACAGAAAACCAAAAAAGGATGCCGCTCCTATCCCTAACGCAAAAACTAGTGACATGATCAAATACAGTGATTTTTTGTTACATAGCAGCGCTACGAAACTCAAAAATCGCAAAATTTGAAGGCAAAATCTTCGGTTTTAGCTGAAATCAAAAAAGTTTAAACCACTTCAAAAATAAAATCACCAAAAAAGGGTAACATTTTAGCTGTTTCTGACATTAATTATAACACAATGACTCTTAAACACCTATTTCATGCCACGCTTATACAAACTAAGCCATCACCCATTTCTCATACTCAGCACCTCTTTAGTAATTGGCATTCTTCTTGGGCACCACCTTACATGGTCTTTTTCATCCTTAATCATAGCACAGGGAGTGTGCATTGCAGGACTTATTATCTCTTGGAAATATGCCCGAAAAATATTTCGGCGTTCTTATGGGTTTACACTTTTCGTCATACTAACTTTTATAGCTTTTGGAGTCATTCGCACACAAATGCAACTCCCAAAAAATATCCCTAATCATTACAGTCATTTCTCATTCTCAAAAAATACGGATACCATACACCGCATCCATTTTTATATCAAAGAACAACTAAAACCCACTCCACATTACCATAAATATGCAATCAATATACTTTCTTTAGACAACCACACAGCGACAGGAACACTATTGCTCAACATCCCAAAAAACACGAATGCGCTACATACCTTAGAAGTCGGCAACCAGTATCTGAGTACGCAAACACCGATACCCGTTCCTACGGCGCACAATCCACAGCAATTCGATTACGCTTCATACCTGCAGAAACAACATATGTATCATCAAATCACCATCAATAATGATGCTCTTATCGATACCGATACTCCCATAACCACTATCTACAGCATAGCCCATTCCATACGGGCATCAATCCAGCAAGCACTACAACACTACTCCTTTACCGATCAGCAGCTCGCCCTCATCAATGCCCTGATACTGGGGCAACGCCAACAAATTGATGCTACAACAGTAACTGATTATCAAAAAGCAGGTGCAGCACATCTACTCGCTATTTCTGGGCTTCATATGGGACTATTCGTACTTTTTATACACTACCTACTCGCCCCACTTCGGCATTTCAGAAAAGGAGCTGTCCTCCAAACATTGGTCTCCATACTATGCCTATGGTGTTTTGCCATTGTAGCAGGATTATCGCCATCAATACTCAGAGCAGCAACCATGTTTTCTTTTATCGCTATTGGCATGCACCTCAATACAATGAAAAACACATACAATTCCATATATATAGCCTTATTTTTACTACTTTGTTACGACCCCATGCTCTTATTTCAGATAGGGTTTCAGCTTAGTTTTTTAGCTGTATTTTCCATTCTACATATCCACCCATTACTTACTAAATACTACAGCCCTCGTTATTATATCGATACCGTTTTATGGAACACACTGACCGTTAGTATCGCAGCGCAACTAGGACTTGCACCACTCACACTGTTTTATTTCCATCAATTCCCATTACTATTTTTAGTCAGTAACCTGCTTATTATACCATTACTAGGATGTATTATTGGAGGAGGAATTATAATCGTCTTGCTTGCCATACTGCGCCAATTACCCAATTGGATGGTAGATAGCTATGGCAGTATCATAGATACTTTAAACAATAGCATTCATTGGATCGCTGCCCAAGACGCATTTGTACTCACAGACATTCCTTTTTCTTGGAGAATGCTACTCGCTAGTTACCTATTGGGCTGCATGCTATTATGGATAATACAAAAATACACTCCCCAAAAAATATATGGCGTACTCATTGCACTACTCATGATAGCCAGTATATATAGTTATGAAACCTATACACACCATCACCAAAAAGAATTCATTATTTTTCATCAGTACAGAGCCACTGCTATTGGTGTGTTAGAAGGAAAACAGTTCGAAGTGTATCACAATTCGCTATGCAATACCCAAACAGCACACTATACATTCACTAACTATGCAGCATACCATAAGGCTACACATACAGAGATACATTCATTACAAAACGTGTATCAATATCAACAACAAAAAGTATTAATCGTAGACAGCACAGGAATTTATAATGTACAAGGATTTACACCAGATATCGTATTACTATCAGCCTCCCCAAAAATACATTTAGATCGTCTGCTATGTGACATACGCCCCAAATACATTGTAGCAGATGGCAGTAATTATACCAGTTATATAAACCTGTGGGAAGCTAGCTGTAAACAAAAGAACATTCCTTTTTATCGCACTGATAGACAAGGTGCTTTTATACTACCCATTGATTGATATATCCATCTAGGTAGTCTAGTTACAAGACGCTTTACAATTGTGCGATTTCCTCTTGTAATTCTTCTTCGAATGGCTGCGATAATACATCTTCTACAATCGCACGTATATCTGGAATAACAGTTCGGGCTAATTTGGTCGGGCTATTAAATAATACGGTAATCCCTATATCCTCTTGCGGGTAGATAGCAATCTCGCTTCTATAGTTATTTACATACCCCCCATGATGTATGATCTTATGTGGGGTTCCTGTAACTTGATCTTTAAACATATGCACACGCCAGCCATAGGCATAATGCGAAGACTGATAGCCTTTCCATCGCTGGTAGTATTTACTACGTCCTGGAATCGCTACCTGAGGACTAAATACCTGCGCCATTGTAGTCGCATCTAATATCTCTGGATGACTTCCTAACAAGAAACGCATATATTTTGCCATATCTGTAATACTCGCATTTACGCCTCCTGCTGCTACAGCATTGTAGTACTTTTTATTTATTTTTTGTTTGCGATACCTTCTGAATATTTTGCGATGAGGATATGCTTTATTTTTAGTATTCATAAAAGTAGCGTAATCTGTAGAAGCATTCTGCATATTCAAGGGGGCAAACAACTTGTTTTGCAACTCTTCTTGGTAAGAAATACCGCATCGCTTTTCGATCATCAGTCCTGCTAATCCAAAAGCTGCATTCTGGTAGCTATACACCTCCCCAGGTGCACCGATGGTGCGTAATTGATCAAAATTACTAGCGATATCCTCTAAACCTACCCCATCTTCTACCAAATTCGTAAAACTATGGTATGGCAAGCCTGTAGTATGAGAAAGCACATGCGACAAGGTAATCTCTTTGGTCACCGTAGCATTCGTCATTCTGAAGTTTGGGATATACTCCACCACTTTATCATTCCAATCTAAGGTACGATTCTGTACTTGTATACCTGCCAGAATCCCTGCAAATCCTTTAGAAACTGACCCGATTCTAAATACTGTAGCAGTATCAATCTTAGCTTTTGATTTTTGTTTCTTTTTACCGAATCCCCCTAAATATATGATAGAATCACATTTTACCACACCTACGGCAGCACCTATGATCTTTCTTTGTCGGATTGCCTTAGAGAAATAGACTGCTATAGCACTTTCTAACCGTTTTTTATAAAAATCTGCAATTTCTGAAGTCTTGTCTTCTTCTTTAGAAGCTTTTACCAAATAAGCCGTTTCGGAAGTATCAACTTGGGAAGGCATTACTGAAGCGCTAGGTGTTACAAATACACCAACAACTACACAGCTTACCAGTAGGGCACTAATAATCAATCTCATGTTCATAAGTAGGGTATGTACTAAAAATTGCAATTGTTTAAGAGGGGGAGTACAATTTTTAATCTAATTTTTAGATGATTTGATTTATTTTAATTTCTAACAAATATAAGCGATTATTTAGAACAAAACACCGCCTAACTACACATATCAGCGATATAATACACAACTTTAACACTTTCACCTGTTTAAAAGTACGCTAAAACACGCATAAGCATACCGTATCCGCATCTACACATCGCATCTTCAAACCTTTAACTATAAATACCAAAGGCTTCTATATACAATAACAGATTGTTGTATAAATTGTATTCTTAAGAAGAGTTTACTACTTTTTAACATAGTTATAAGAAACATAAGGTGTGAGATCTGATACGTTTCAAATTGAAAATAATATAAATATTTTGCTATTATCATTTTTCATTCATAAGTAACCATTTTTCTATTAGCAACTTTATGTACAAGTACTAGCTTTTCATTAAACCTAAAAAGCCTTGTCTGTTATTATACATTACTAGCACCCGTTAATTTCAATTCGGAATAAAAATATAATCGTTTTTTTTACTAAAAAAGCAACTTTTGTATAACCGGAGCTGTAGCTCATACAGCCTATAGAGTCGTTTATACAATTGGAATTTTTCTAAGCACATAATTATATAAATTTGATCTTAAATCAATAAACTCTTTAAAACCAAAATTATGTTAGTAAAAAAATTAAAATTATTCACTTTAATTGGAATAGTATTCTTTATGTTCTCTTGTACTAAAGAATCTGTAAGTAATGAAACAGAAGAACCTTTAAATCTAGTAGAGACTATACAAGACACTGGAACATTGACTAAATCAAAACCTAGAATAAAAATGTGGGTTTCGGGTGGAGACGTTCTCACGAGTCGAGAAAAAAATATTTATGGAACTGGACAATCTGGAAATTATTATGTAAAAACTGGAGCAACTTTAAACATTAGTAGCAGTCATTTTGGACCTAAAAAAATAATCATTAAAGATTATAATACTAAACAAGTAATCCGTACTGATAGATTACGAGCTAATGGTAGTATTTATTATCTTCCAGGTACTGGTTTACCTAATAACATTAACGTTTTTGTTAGGAATCCTTAAACCATATCTATCACATAGAAAAGAGAGGGTGTCTGAAAAGTCTAACACCCTCTTACTATCTCTTTTTGAGCGACAAGATATCACTTGATCTCTCTAAGTAGCACAAATAAAAACGAATTAACGATCAGATCATATTCGTCATAATAATCCGTATTCACCCAACAGACATGATTTTTTATGTGTGATACTAAACTAAATATAATCAGTGTTAATACTATTCTGTTCAGCTATTTTTTTCTCAATAAGACGTGATTATTTGGGTTTTCAGGCAAAAACTTTATTATTATTGTGTCATTAGTATTTGTTGAATCATGTATCTGACTATGCCTATAAACCTTACCTTGATATCTAAAATAATAGTAAATATAATGCCCAGTACTCCAATTTCCTTTACCTCTTCTTTCCCATTTTTTATTAAAAACAATAGCTTCTGTTTCTATACCTTTAATTTCTAATTCATTTGCTTGGTATTTATTAAAATGTACAAACCCATAAACTTGAATAAAAACAAGCAAAACTAGTACCATCAGCATTATTCTCTGAGCCTTTGTTATCTCTTTGTCTTTTTTATGCTTTTTTGATTCAATTTCAAAGATTGAATAATTTTGAAACTTGGAGAGGAACAATAAATACTTCTACACCTATGATGAAGAAACCAATAAGTGCTAAATATCTTGAAGAACTTTGATGAAAATAAAATTTTAGACATAGTACGTTTCCAATAATCAATAAAAAAACATGTATTACTATTATTCCTGTTTTATAAAATCGTTTCATTTTCATCGTTATATGATTTTGCAACCTTCCCCAAAAAAGTAACACTTAATTTAGCGATCAAGCCAAAGACAGAGGTTCATTTACACATCCAACTGACCTATTTTAATAAGATTGCTTTTTAAAAGCTAGGAGAAACAGTTGATAAAATTATGGTTGATTAGTAGTCATCAAACCACTTGATGTTACCGCTTGAGAATATACACATGATAGATTATCTAATATACTAGCCCTAAATCTTACCATTTGGGTTTTACACGAGTAAACATCTAAAAACGCTACGACTCATTGCAGCTAATTTTTATATTTCAGAAGGTATATTTTTTTTGCGTTAGGGATAGGAGCGGCATCCTTTTTTGGTTTTCTGAAAAAACAAAAAAGATACAGCGGATAGCCCGACCCTTGGGGAACGCCCTAATGATCACATGTACAATAACTAATTGCTAAAGGTACTCACAAAGGCTTTTTCATACTTTTGCCAAGCTGCTGTTGTAGTCAATTTTTTATAATCATCTTGATGGATCATTTTTAGGTATAGCTCTAGTTGTTGTGGTGTTTTGTAACCTGTAACGGGCGCTATTAACTGCCCATTTTCATCAAAAAACACGATACTAGGATAGCCGTTAATTTTCAAGGCATTGGCAAAGAAATGTTGGCTATTTCGCCCTCTGCGATTTGGATTGTGATTCGGATTGGTGTAGGTAAAATCATTATAATGTACTTCTTCTGTACCTTCGGCATTGAATTTTACAGCATAAAAATGCTCATTTACATAGCTTACTACATCCTGATTATGGAATGTTTTTTTATCCAATAGCTTACAAGGCCCACACCAGTCGGTATAGACATCCATGAATATCTTTTTAGGCTCTTTTTTTTGTGCTGCCAGTGCTTCATTCATCGTCATCCATTTAATTTCTTGTGCTTGTACACTGAGGATGAACAACGTCATCGATACAAAAAGTAGGTGTTTCATGTCTTTCTATACTATTGATTTTTATCTTTCTATGGGATTCCTTAACAATCCGTATGTATACAGTAGACTGCTAAGGATTTGTTACTACTAAGTACACTTCTCTAATTAGTCGAAACAAAAACCATTCCTTAAAATTATATACAAACGCTTTAGCTACGATTTGGAATAGCTAAAGCGTTGGTTTTATCTGTAATCAATGTGCACTTTTGATGATTTGTTATAAAAAGTACACATGACTTCTATGATACATTATCTGATCCCATGCATCATTCTGAGCAATGTTTTATTCAGTGCTAGCATAACGATTCCTGCTGCAATGGGTATGATGGTAAAAATAAGGAAAAACGATGCCATTCCATATTCTTCTACTATCGGATCTATATAACTACCTGTAAATCCTGCCAATGTATTGGCTATAAAATTCGCTACAAACCAGATTCCAAACATCATTCCTACGAGTTTTACTGGCGCTAATTTACTTACATACGACAGTCCTACTGGAGAGACACATAATTCTCCTAGTGTATGGAATAGGTATGCCAAAATAAGGAACACCATATTTACCGAAGCGGTTTTAGCTCCTAAGGGAATGCCTACAGATCCAAAGGATAAAATCCCGAAACCGATTCCTAGTAATAATAAACCAATGGCAAATTTAACGGGACCTGTGGGATTGTATTTACTGCTCCATATTTTAGAGAATAAAGGGGCAAAAGAAATGATAAAAAAGGAGTTTAAAATCCCAAACCATGAGGCTGGTACTTCGGCAGTTTCTGCTACAAATTCTCGCTGAAGCATCCAAATAACGATCCCCCATATAATCACAAAACTACTTCCCAATAAAATATTAGACAATGCGTATTTTCCAAAAATCTGTCTAAATAACAATGATAATACCCATGTAATGATGAGCATAGGAACTACGGTGAGTATGGCATTGGAGATTTTAAAGATCAATGCGCCGTTTCCTGCTAGTACTCTATCGGTATAATCAGAGGCAAAAATAGTCATCGAACCTCCTGCTTGCTCAAATGCCCACCAGAAGAAAATGGTAAAGAATGAAAAGACTCCTATGACTACCAATCGCTCTGTAACTACCTTAGACTTACTAGCTTCTTCTGCTACCTCTTCGATAGCATCTTCGGTATCTTCTAATGCGTCTTCGATCACATCATCTAGGTCTTCTTTTTTGCGAGGAGGCAGCCCTATCTTGGCAAAGATTTTTTGTGCAAAATAGAATTGTAACATCCCAAAAAACATAAAGATTCCTGCGAGTCCGAATCCGTAGTGCCATCCTACTTTTTCTCCGATGTATCCACAGAGTAGAATCCCTAGGAATGCTCCTGCATTGATACCCATATAGAAAATAGTATAGCCGGCATCTTTTTCTTTGCCTTGTGTTTTATACAACTGCCCTACCATAGATGAGATATTGGGTTTAAACAGTCCATTACCTATAATTAATAATCCGAGTCCTATAAAGAAGAAAAAATCTGCGGTTCCTTCTAGTGCCATGGAGGCATGTCCTAGTGTCATCAAAAAAGCACCAAGCACTACTGCATTGCGATAGCCCATAATCTTGTCGGCGATCAAACCTCCGAAGATCGGTGTTATATATACCAATCCAGTATACCATCCATAGAGCAATAATGCATTTTCTCGCTCCCAGCCCCATCCTTGATCTACTATAGAAGCTACTAGAAACAACACCAGCAAGGCACGCATTCCATAATAAGAAAAGCGCTCCCACATCTCTGTAAAAAACAGCACAAAAAGTCCTGAGGGATGCCCTAAGACAGTCCTTTGGTTGACCTCTGAACCTCCAAATTTAAATTCCATATAAAAAAATTAAGTTAGTAAAAGTATTATAAATTAGCCTTTATAAAATTCGTCATTTTGGTATATAGGTGCAATCTGGTGTAGCCCCCGTAGATTCCATGATTTTTATCGGGATAGATTGCCCACTCAAAATCTTTGTTTTTCTGCACCAATGCTTCTATCAATTGCATGGTATTCTGCACATGCACATTATCATCTGCAGATCCGTGCACTAGTAAATACTTACCTTGTAATCCATCTACATAATTAATAGGAGAGTTGTCATCGTATCCTTTTGGATTTTCCTGTGGTGTGGTCATATACCGCTCTGTATAGATGGTATCATAAAAACGCCAATTGGTTACTGGCGCTACAGCAATCCCCATCGCAAAGGTGTCTCCCCCTTTGAACAAACAGTTACTAGCCATAAATCCTCCGTAACTCCACCCCCAGATTCCAATTCTGGTAGCATCTACATAAGGTAAGGCACCTAGTTGCTTAGCTGCTGCTATTTGGTCTTGTACTTCTAGGTTCCCTAAATCATTCTGGGTTACTTTTTTAAATGCTGCTCCTTTTAACCCTGTTCCTCTACCATCTACACACACCACAATATATCCCTGCTGTACTAATGACATATACCAATAATCATTGCTAGAATGCCATTCATTACTTACTGATTGCGAACCTGGTCCTGAATATTGATACATTAATACCGGATATTGCTTTTTGGAATCAAAATCTTTAGGCTTCATCATCCACATGTTTAGCGACTCATTGTTTACTGCAATCGTAGAAAATTCTTTGGGTCTTACATCATATGCTTCTAGCCTGTTTACTAATGCTGTATTATCTTTTAGCAATCGAATGCGCTCTCCTGTAGCGGCTTTGTTTAATGAAAATTCGTATGGAGTCTCAGCATTAGAAAAGTAATGAATATACTGACTGTAGTCGGCACTGAAATCCGCATCGTGTGTTCCTTCTTTACTGCTCAATCGCTTTTTCTTTTTTCCGTTGAGACCTATACTATAAATATCTCGATTGATGCTTCCATTCTCTACACTTTGGTAAAAGATTTTCTTATGCGCAGCATCGTATCCGTAATAGGCTGTAACTTCCCAGTTGCCTTTGGTCACTTGATTCAGTAATTCTCCGTTAGCTTTGTAATGATAAATATGATTATAGCCATCTTTCTCACTGGTCCAAATAAAACTATTGTCTTTTAGAAAGGTTAGATTATCTGTAATATCGATATAGGCTTTATCTTTTTCTGCTAATACTGTTTTAGATTGCAAACTACTAGCGTTTATAAACAATAAATCCAGATGATTTTGGTGTCTATTCATGATTTGTGCACTCAAAATATCTGGATCTGTAGACCATAAAATTCGTGGAATATAAAAGTCATTATATGCGGAGAGGTCAATTTTTTGGGTCGATGATTTTTTTAGATCGATTACGTGTAGAGATACGGTCGCGTTTTCTTCTCCTGCTTTTGGGTATTTAAAAACGGCTTGTTGTGGGTATAACATTCGCCCATAGACATCCATCGAAAATTCTGGAACAGCAGTTTCATCAAAACGGATGAATGCGATCTTATCACTGGTCGCATTCCAATCAAATGCCCTAACAAAAGCAAATTCTTCTTCGTACACCCAATCAGTAACTCCATTGATGATCTTATTCTTTTCTCCATCGGTAGTGAGCTGTTGGGTCTTTTGAGTCTTAAGATCTAACACATACAAATTGTTATCCAATACATAGGCTATTTTAGTACCGTCTGGAGAAAAAGTAGGCTCTTGTATTTTCTGATCACTGATTTTATATACACTCGCATCTGCTACATTATATACATAATAAACACCACGAGTAGACCTCCTGTATAATTGTTCTAATTCTGTAGCTACTAGTATTTTTTGCTCATCATCACTAAATGTGTAATCTTGTATCCTATTTATTTGTGGTATTGCAGACGATGCTACGATGGTACGCTCCTTAGCTCCTGTAGCATATGTATATACTGCAACAGCAGTATTACCTGCGGTAGCTTCTGGTTCTAGCACTGAATACTCAGTACCATTATTCATGGAATGTACTGATTGTAATCGTTCGGTCCTAAAAGCACCTCCCCAGATTTCTTCTAAGGTAATTTGTTGATTTTGTGCGTGTGCTAAAGAGGTTACTAAAAAAAAGAAAAACAAAAAAAAGTGAGTAATTTTCATAAAATACTTTAAAAAATTGTTGCCCCAAGATTACTAAAAAATCCTCGAAAAATATAACACCTAGCGTTAAATACAACAAAAAATTAGCACTTATTTGTTTTTTTATTGCCATATCTTCAAAGAAAACACAGGAACAACGCAATTCTTTCAGTGCAAAAAACCCGTAAAATCACAACGTTTTGACCTTGTAATCGCAATAATCTTTAAATGATTTCATACAGCTTTTTTATTCCTTATTACAAAACAATCTTTCACACTCTTTGAACACTATTTAACCATTATACTACAAGGTAATCAATACATTAGGACTATAACACCTTGTATTCTCTAAAATCAAAAAAAGTATACATTACTTCAATCCCAAAACAGAATAGTATATTTGGCAACAAAATAAAAAAGAGAATGAACACAAAGGTTGCTGGCTTTTCAAAACTTTCGAAAGCTGATAAGATCAAATGGTTAGTTACTAATTATTTCAATAATGAATCTCAGGCCGAAGAGACACTAAAAATGTACTGGCACAGTGATCAGAAATTACAACAGCTACATGACGAATTTTCTGAAAACACCATTTCTAATTACTACCTACCCTTCTCTATTGCTCCTAATTTTTTAATTAATGGTCTATTGCACACAATCCCTATGACTATAGAAGAAAGTTCTGTAGTTGCCGCTGCCAGTAAGGCTGCAAAATTCTGGTTAGACAGAGGAGGATTTAAAGCCGAAGTGATCAGTATGACCAAAGTAGGGCAAGTACATTTTATGTTCAAAGGTGCCACCGAAAAATTACAGCAATTTTTTAAACAACATAAAGATGCACTGATTACAGCCGCAAAAGATATTACCCAAAATATGGAAAAACGAGGCGGTGGGATTACAGATATACAATTAGTGGATAAAACTGATGACATTCCTAATTATTACCAACTGCACTGCACCTTTGGGACGGCAGATGCAATGGGTGCTAATTTTATCAATTCTTGCTTAGAACGTTTTGCTTCGCATATATTAGAAGTGGCCAATACCTATACCCATTTTTCTGAAGCAGAAAAAGAGATAGAAATTGTGATGAGTATTTTATCCAATTACGTACCTGATTGCTTGGTGCGTGCGTATGTTTCTTGTCCTATCGAACAACTCCCTACTACAGATCAATTAAGTGCGCAACAGTATGCAGAGAAATTTGTTCGTGCTGTACAAATCGCCACTATCGAACCTTACAGAGCTGTAACACATAATAAAGGGATCATGAATGGGATTGACGCTGTAGTATTAGCTACTGGAAATGATTTTAGAGCTATCGAAGCAGGAGCACATGCATATGCTGCCAGAGAAGGACAGTATAAAAGTTTAACCACTGCTACAATTGAAAACGACCTATTTACCTTTTCTATCGAGATCCCACTCGCATTGGGTACTGTAGGAGGTCTTACTTCTTTACATCCATTGGTAAAACTAGCCCTGCAAGTACTCGGAAAACCGAATGCCAAAAAACTAATGGAAATCACAGCGGTAGCTGGATTAGCACAAAATTTCGCTGCGATCAACTCTCTGATTACTACAGGTATCCAACAAGGGCATATGAAAATGCACTTGATGAATATTATGAATCAACTCGAAGCAAATACAGAAGAAAAAAAACAATTAATCGAGTTTTTTAAATCCAATACGGTCACACATAGCCATGTAGTTAATGAACTAGAAAGACTGCGAAATTAACGAACAGAATAGCGTATTACAATAGCCACTTATACTGTACTAACTTTTAGATATGTTGATACCAAAGTAAGTGGTTTAAACATTTTTTGATTTCAGTAAAAAGCAAAGACCTTATGATCAAATGCAGTATTTTTTTTGTTGCATAGCAAGGCTACGGGACTCAAAAATTGTAAAATTTGAGGGCAAAAGATCATTTTTATAGCAAATTAAACTCATCTTGACTTTTTCTTTTCCCTAAAAAATGCCTGAAATTCACCTGTATTTCGTTACTTTCTTTATCCATAGCGCTGCTATGAGTTTCAAAAAGTGACTTATCCAGTCAAATTTCCTCTCATTTTCGGTCAAAAACAAAAAGTCAAGATGAGTTCATTGAAAAAAGTTTACATCACTTCACTAAATCTACATGCTAAAAACATATATTTAGAAATTAAATAACAAGTCCCTGTAATCTTAATAAATTTCATTATTAAGTAAAACAACTGGCCTAACATTGTATCTCTCTATGAAAACATCCTTTTATAGTCATGGTAAATTATTAGTTACCGCAGAATACTTGGTATTAGATAATGTACCTGCATTAGCACTACCTACTAAAAAAGGACAATGGTTACATGTAGAAACAAATGACCTAGGCTATATACATTGGAGAAGTTTAGACGAACAACACAACTGCTGGTTCGAAACTGTATTAGAAGTAAAAAACAATAGGATTACAAAACGTATAGATGCTTTAGAAAACAAAGAAGCTACAGCCATTACACAAACACTTCTAGACATTATAAACACAGCTAAACAACTAAACGCTGACTTCTTAACCACCAACCAAGGATATACGATTACGACACAGCTCGAATTCAATCGTCATTGGGGATTAGGATCCTCCTCCACCTTAATTAATAACATTGCGCAATGGGCTGCTGTAAATCCTTTTACATTATTAAACCAGAGTTTTGGCGGAAGCGGTTATGATATTGCTTGTGCACAGCATGACACCCCTATACTGTATCAAAGAAATGGAGACAGCCCTAAAATTAAGCAGCTACAATTTTCACCCGCTTTTAAAGATCGTCTTTTTTTTGTGTATCGTAATCAAAAACAAAATAGCAAAGACTCTATACGACAATATCGATCTTTGCCCAACAATACCATTCATGATGCCGCACGCCAATGTCTGGAAATTACAGAAGCAATCATCGCTAATGATGATTTCTCTACATTCGAATCACTGATTCGAGCGCATGAGGGATTAATTTCTAATATCATTAAAACCCCTACGGTACAATCTCAGTACTTTTCGGATTATAAAGGCGCTATTAAAAGCCTCGGTGGATGGGGTGGAGATTTTATACTTACTACTGGTACCAAAACAGAGATGGAGTATTTCTACACTAAAGGATATACAACAATTATCCCCTATACCGATATGATCTTTTAGCTCCTATCAAGCCACATCTATCATAGCAATTCAACATAATTTCTATACGATCTGTCATAGTCTAAAAAACATAGTGTGTGCAATACTATTGTTCAAAAAGTCACGTTTACTAGTAATATAGTATAAACTTGACTTGTTCTTTTCCCTAAAAAAATGACTTAAATTCAACTGTATTTCATTACTTTTTTATCTGTAGCGATCCTACGAATTTCAAAAAAGTGCATTATCCAGTCAAATTTCTTCTCATTTTCGGTTTAAAACAAAGAGTTAAGATGACCACAATAGATAAAAAATACTGTCAGCATTGCATTAAAACACAATTCTTTTTTAACATAAAAAATTGTTAAAAAATACACCTCTATACTTCTTTTAATAGTTTAAAGCGTCTTTTTTTTCTTAACAAACTACATCTTTTTTATTTAAAACATCCAGAAGACACACCCTTTAAACATAGGTATACAATATACATCATTGATACAAAAGAGAAGATTATCATATGCTACCATTAGCAAATCTGTAGCATACCTAAAATAATACCTACCTCATTCCTTATTAAGCAACAACGCTTTCTACAAAAAAACACAAGTATCAGTAAATCAAAATATAAGAATCAAACAATGACCAAAAGTTGCTAGCAACAGCCTACAATTAACCTGTATTTTTGTTAGTATTGACATCTTTAGTACAGTAACCATGTTGCAAGTAGTACCATCAAATTATAATGCCTCATCACTACTATTCATCTCTAAAAAAAGAACACTTAGCCTTTACGCAAACCTATATGTATATTCTTTCTGTAAATCGAGGTTCTTAAACTCTAGAAAACCAATAAGAATTGAAAACAAATTTGGATGTTAATAGAATGCAATAAATAAGGAAAACCTTTACAAATCTTTTTCATTTTTCACTAAAACACTTATTTATTTACAACAGCAAAAGTCAAATTTATATATATTACGCAGTCAAAAATTGTATTTTTTTATTTACAAAATCTATACTGAAAGTTTTTTAGACAAAAAGCAGTCTAATAACACAATAAACATAACTTATTGATAAACAGTTTTTTAATTAGAAAAAAGCAAAGTATTTACAAAAACTTTAACTATTAATTATACTTTAAAAAAAATGTTAAGATATAGCTGATCATTTTTATATGCTTTTAGCGTTAAATTTGTAAGCATAAAACCCAAATTATACATAAAATTCGTATATGAAACATTTGTCCCTATTTTTTGTTACTACCTTGTTAGTAATGTTTAGCCAAACAGGAATAAGTCAAATTATCTACAGTGATAATTTTGATCATAGCAATTTAACAATCGAACCAACTACCAATGTAACCCCTACGCTGTCTAACAATAATCTGACACTAAGTGGAAATGGATCTACTGAGGCTTTTGAAGCTATTGGATACGCCATCCACAACGAAGGAACTGGTATTAATATCAATGTACAATCATCACCTGTATTGTACATCAGAGCTAAAGGTACCAACAACCCTCTGTTTAGAATTGATATGCAAGATGAAGGTGGATTTACAACTAACAACCAAACAACTTCAATAGAGCTTACTGAAAATTTCCAAACCTTTGAATTAAATTTCACTAATAAGTTTCAAGATGGTGGTTTCGGTGGACCTTGTGCAAAAGAAGATGCTCCATGCCCTGTAGACCCTACTAACATCAAGCAATTGTTATTTTTTATCCAACCTAATATTGGAAATTATAACGGAACTATCGAAATCGACTGGATTTCTATAGGCGCTTCATTAGACGCTCCTTCGGTTCCTACAGAATTTGATATTCGTTACAACCAAGTATCGTATTTAACTGGCAGAGATAAATTCATCAACATTGTAACTTACCAAAATACTTTTGCAGATAAAAGTTACTCTGTTACAAATAGTCAAGGAACTGAAATACTTTCTGGAACTACTAGTGCATCTAGATTTTGGGATGATTCCAGAGAACATATCGCTACAGTAGATGTATCTTCTATCGACACCGAAGGTACATACACCTTTTCTATAGCAGAAAAGCAAATCGATTTTAAAGTTAGCAAAGACGGGTATGCCGATCTTAGAGAAGAAACGTTTAAATATTACTACTACAACAGAGCTTCTACAGCTCTAGATGCAGCACATGCTGGACAATATGCACGTCCTGCTGGACACCCTGATACCAGAGTATTTGTACACTCTAGCGCAGCATCAGCTGCAAGACCAGAGGGATTTGAAATCTCTTCTCCAAAAGGATGGTATGATGCAGGAGATTACAATAAATACATTGTAAACAGTGGTATCAGTACGTATACACTATTAGCTGCTTACGAGCATTATAAAGAATATTACGACAAAACTACATTCTCTATCCCAGAAGAAGGAGGAAACATCCCAGACATCTTAGACGAAACGATTTGGAATCTAGATTGGATGCTAACCATGCAAGACCCTAATGATGGAGGTGTATACCATAAATTAACAGACAAGTTATTCTCTGCTAATGTAATGCCGAATGGATATACTGCAGATAGATTTGTTGTACAAAAAACCACTTCTGCAGCCTTAAACTTTGCTGCTGTAACAGCCGTAGCTTCTCGTTTATTCAAAGAATTCGAAGCAGACAAGCCTGGATATAGCTTACAGCTTTTACAAGCATCAGAAAGCGCTTATGCATGGGCAAAAGCCAACCCTTCTATTTTTTATGTACAACCAGATGATATCAAAACAGGAGAATACGGAGATAGAAATGTAAATGATGAATTCCAATGGGCTGCTGTAGAATTATTTATTACTACTAAGCAGAATGTATACAAAAACGACATTGATGTAAATAATATTTTCGGAGGCGTTCCTGAGTGGCCTTACGTATCGCCACTAGCACTAGTGTCTATTGCACATCACAATTCTTCATTAGCTGCTGCTTCAATCAATGTACAACCTACAAATAAGCAATTAACCGACACTGCAGATGAAATCAGAGATGCGATCAACGGATCTCCGATGAAAGTAGGTATGAATGGTTCTTTCAAAAGCTTTGTATGGGGTAGTAATGGTAATGCAGGAAACCAATTATTTATATTGATCCGTGCTTTTGAACTAACAGGAGATGAGTCGTATCTAGATGCAGCCTTTGTAGGTATGGATTATATATTCGGACGTAACGGAACAGGATTTTCATTCGTTACAGGGTTTGGAGACAAAACACCACAAAACCCACACCACAGAATCTCATTTGCAGATGGTATTGATGCCCCTTTACCTGGAATGATTGTAGGTGGCCCACAACCTGGCCAAGAAGACAATGAAGCTGGTAGATGCCCAGGATACCCTAATAATAATCCTGCAAGCTCATACCTAGATGAATATTGTTCTTTCTCTACCAATGAGATTACGATTAACTGGAATGCTCCATTAGTATACGTTATGAATGCATTACATTTCTACCAAAATGAAGAAAACATCTTATCGGTAGATGATGTAACCACACCCTCTGAAGAATTAGTTAGTGTATATCCTAACCCTACGAATAATGTTTTAAATATTAGAGTCGCTAGCAATGTAGGAGATGCCTCTGTAACACTATACAATGTACAAGGAAAGCAATTACATACACAAAGCGTAGAAAGCAATATCACAAGACTTGAAATTGCAAATATGACCGCAGGTATATATGTAGCTAAAATTGTTGCCGATAACAAAACATACATAAAGAAAATCATAAAAAATTAATTCAAAGGAACACCCTTTTTCATAACTGCTTTTCTAATTCATCATACGCGATTTAGAAAAGCTATGCAAACACATGCCGCGCTGATCTTCTGATGCAAATACACCACGCCCCAGTGATTATTTGTATCAACACCCCAGAAGTTCAATGCGGCATTTTGTCGTTTTTATAGTTGGGCGTTACCCAAAGGGTCGGGCTTTCCGCTCCAATTCCTCGCTCCTCCTTAGGTCGGGCTGTGGGATTTCCACTGCAATCCCTAACGCAAAAAAACTGCCCCATACCTCACATACCTGATCAGCACCTCAGATTTCGTTTTTAATTAGCACCTTTATTCCAACCCCTACAGTCAAACCCGCAGAAAACAAAGCTACAGTGACCAAAGAAGTAAAACAAGCTGGCCCTAAAATCTAGTAAACACTGCTTATGCCTACCCAAAAAACACTGTCTGTTGCATATCTCCATATTGCCCCAAAACAAACACATGGAGAGGCTTACAGACACTAAATTTTGGACGCAAAAAAGCCTTTAGACTCACATCTAAAGGCTTTTATACATACATACTTAAGTTGGTTAAACAGACATATATCTATAACTCTAATGCTTTGGTAATAGCTCCATCCATTAATAATTCTACAGGGTTTTCTAACGCTTCTTTTACTGCTACTAAGAAACCTACTGACTCTTTACCGTCAATGATTCTATGATCATAAGAAAGTGCTACATACATAATAGGAGCTACCACGATCTGTCCATCTCTAACGATAGGGCGCTCTACAATGTTATGCATTCCTAAAATAGCACTTTGTGGCGGATTAATAATTGGCGTAGACAGCATACTACCGAACACACCCCCATTGGTAATTGTAAAGGTACCTCCAGTCATTTCATCTACAGTAATTTGTCCATCTCTAGCTCTGAGAGCCAATCGTTTTACTTCGGATTCTACCCCTCTAAAACTTAGGTTCTCTGCATTTCTAATCACTGGCACCATCAATCCTTTCGGCCCAGAAACGGCAATACTTATATCTTGAAAATCGTAAGAGATCATCTCCTTACCATCGATCATGGAATTCACTGCTGGATACATTTTAAGCGCTCTTACACATGCTAGCGTAAAGAACGACATAAATCCTAACCCAATACCATGTCGTGCTTTAAAAGCCTCTTTATATTCTTTTCTAAGATCGAATATCGGCTGCATATCTACTTCATTAAAAGTAGTTAGCATGGCTGTTTCATTCTTTACAGATACCAAACGCTCTGCTACTTTACGACGCAACATGGATAATTTCTTTCTAGACTCTCCTCTACTTCCTAATCCAGGAGTACCCATTGCTGGTTTTGCATTGATCGCATCCGATTTAGTAATACGTCCGTCTTTTCCAGTTCCTTGCACTTGTGCTGGGTTAATATCTTTTTCTGCCAATACTTTCTTAGCTGCTGGAGATGCTGTACCCGTAGCATATGTCGCAGTAGGCGCTGGTGCTACTGGTTTTTCTTCTTTCGTTTCTACTGGAGCTGGTGCTGCTGCTTCCGCTTCACCTGCTGGTTTTGCCGCATCTGTATCAATCAAACATACTACTTCTCCCACTGCAACTGCATCACCTTCTTCTGCCTTCAGTGTAATGATACCACTAGCCTCTGCAGGAAGCTCTAAAGTAGCCTTATCACTATCTACTTCTGCTATTGCCTGATCTTTTTCTACGTAATCACCACTCTCTACAAGCCACTGAGCAATTTCTACTTCTGTTATTGATTCTCCTGGCGAAGGGACTTTCATTTCTAAAGCCATAATTCAAAATTTATTTTGATATCACTTGCGTGAAAATATCGCTAATTTATATGTTTTTTATTTCTTTTTTCTTTTCTGATTGTCTTTTGCGCTATCAAACACAAAGTCAATCACCTCTTGATGTCTACGCTTAGATCGTGTAGCACTTCCTGCTGCAGGAGCTCCATAAGGTCTTCTACTAGCGAATCTAAATGTCTTAGCAGTATCATAGTGCATTAAAATATGACTTAATGCCCCCATATTACGTGGTTCTTCTTGCGCCCATACTACATCTGCTGCTTTGTACTTAGCAATAATAGCATCCATTTCTTCTACAGGAAGTGGAAATAATTGCTCTACACGCACCAATGCGACATCCTTTCTATCAATCTTAGCACGCTCTTTATACAAATCATAATAGAACTTACCTGTACAGAATACTAATGTCTTTACGTCTTTAGCTTTAACTGTAGTATCATCTATGGTAGTTTGGAAACCTCCAGTAGTAAAATCTTCGATAGAAGACACCACCTGATCATCCCTTAGTAAACTTTTAGGTGTAAAAACAATTAATGGTTTTCTATACCCTGCTTTCATCTGTCTTCTCAGCAAGTGAAACATATTAGCAGGAGTAGACACATCAGCTACAAACATATTATCCTTGGCACACAATTGCAGGTATCTTTCCATACGAGCTGATGAATGTTCTGCTCCTTGGCCTTCATAACCGTGAGGCAATAACATGACCAAACCATTCTGTAATTTCCATTTGTCCTCAGCAGAAGATATGTACTGATCAATCATGATCTGCGCTCCATTACTAAAGTCTCCAAATTGTGCTTCCCAAATGGTTAACGTATTCGGACTAGCCATAGCGTAGCCATAGTCGAATCCTAAAACACCATATTCCGAAAGGAATGAATTATAAATATAGAAATCTCCTTGCTCACCCTCTAGGTTGTTAAGCAACAATACTTCTTCTTCACTATCTTCTACTTTGATCACTGCATGTCTATGCGAAAATGTTCCTCTTTCTACATCTTGCCCTGACATACGTACATCGTACCCTTCTTTGAGTAACGCAGCATACGCCAGTAACTCTCCCATGGACCAATCGAGCTTATCGGTTTCGAAGAACATTTCATGTCGCTTCTCTACAATTTTTTGTATTTTTCTCAGGAATTTTTTGTCTTCTGGTAATTTCGTGATCACCTCTGCAATGGCCGTTAACCTTTCCTTAGAAAAAGTAGTATCTACGGCCTCCATCATTTCGTCTTCCTGTACGCGTACAAAACCATCCCATTCATCTTGCATGAATGGAGTAATTACTGTTTTTTCTTGTTTTCTAGAATCTTCTAATTCCTCTTCTAAAGATGCTTTATACGCAGTTTCTAATTGCTTTACATACCCTTGATCAATGATCCCTTCTGCAATCAGTTTGTCTGCATAAATATCTCTTGGGTTTTTATGTTTTGCAATTGCTTTATACAACTTAGGCTGTGTAAAACGCGGTTCATCCCCTTCATTATGTCCATATTTACGGTATCCTAATAAATCTATAAATACGTCACGACCGAAGTTCATTCTAAAGTCTAATGCAAAATTAGCAGCATGTACCACCGCCTCTGCATCATCTGAATTAACATGTAATACAGGCGACAGAGTAACCTTAGCAACATCAGTACAATAGGTAGAAGAACGTGCATCTAAGTAATTAGTCGTAAAACCAATCTGGTTATTTACTATGATATGAATCGTTCCTCCTGTTTTGTACCCGTCTAACTGTGCCATTTGCACAATCTCATAAACGAGTCCTTGTCCTGCTACAGCAGCATCTCCATGCACTACTATTGGTAGCACTTGTGATATATCTTCTTTATAATGTTTATCTTGTTTCGCTCTAGTAATACCTTCTACTACCGCTCCTACGGTTTCTAAGTGCGATGGATTAGGAGCTATATTCATGTTAATAGCCTTTCCTGTAGCTGATGATCGCTTAGCGGTCCAACCTAAGTGATATTTTACATCACCATCAAATACAGCTTCTTCATAATCTTTACCATCAAATTCACTAAAGATATCCTTAGGGCTTTTGCCAAAAATATTGGTCAATGTACTCAGACGTCCTCTATGCGCCATTCCCATCACGAACTCTTTAACACCTAAATCTGCTGCTTTTTCTACCAAAGCATCTAACGCAGGGATCAAAGACTCTCCTCCTTCTAGTGAAAATCGTTTCTGCCCTACATATTTTGTATGCAAAAAGCTTTCGAAAGAAACTGCTTGATTCAGTTTTTCTAAGATATGTTTTTTCTGATCCGCAGAGAACTTAGTACGGTTGGTATTAAAATCTATACGACTTTGTATCCATTCGCGTTCTTCTGGATTACGTATATACATATATTCTATACCTATAGCATCGCAATAGATTTGCTCTAGATGTACAATAATATTACTTAGTGTATTAGGCCCAATACCTATAATTTCTCCTGCATTGAACACCGTATTGAGGTCTGCTTGGCTCAATCCAAAATTTTCTACACTTAATGTAGGTGTATATTGCCTCCTATCTCTAACAGGATTGGTTTTGGTAAATAAATGTCCTCTAGTCCTATATGCATCTATAAGACGAACTACCTGAAATTCTTTTTGAACATTTTCAGGCACTACTATAGACTCTCCAGAAGATTTTTCTACGTATACTATTTCTTCAGAACCATCGGCTGCGCTTTCTAACCCGAAATCAAATCCTTGAAAAAACGCTCTCCAACTTGGTTCTACACTGTCGGGGTTTTGCAAATACTGATCGTACAAATCTGCAAAAAATGCGGTATTAGCCGCATTCAAAAATGAATATTTATCCATAAATAAGTACTGAGTTGTATTTTAAAAGGTCAATACTAGACAAAAATACAATAATTACGCTATAATAAACTCTTAATTATTTATATTTATTATATCAATTTATTAGAAATTTAACAATGAAACCGCTTCTTTTTCAGAATATCAAATACACTCTATTATTTTTGTTAATTTTATGTTACAACCAACATAATCAAGCTCAGGAACAGGACTTTTGGTCTCGTGTACGTTATGGTGGTAATATAGGACTTGGCCTTTCTAACAACACTTTTAGCGCAATAGTAGCACCGTCTGCGATTTATCGTTTTAGCGAAAAGATAAGCGCAGGAACAGGGATTCATTTTGGCTACACTAACAACGATGCTTTTACTGCCACAAACTATGGAGCTAGCGTACTCTCCTTGTTCAATCCTATACCTGCGATACAGCTATCTGCTGAATTCGAACAAATGGGCGTAAGTCGTTCCTTAACACTAAATAATGAAAAGGTACGCGATAATTATTGGTATCCTGCTTTATTCCTAGGCGCAGGTTATCAAATAGGCATGGCCAGTATTGGAATTCGATATGATGTATTATATGACAGTAGTACGAGTATTTATGGCAGTGCATATGCTCCTTTCGTTAGAGTTTTCTTTTAGAGGCTAGAGATATTTTAAACTATTTTTACAATTGTGACTACACAATGACCTTGTCCACCCCAATTTTGCAATTTTTGGAATTCCGTAGCACTACTATGCAACAAAAATAGCACTGCATTTGGACATCAAAATCTTCAATGCATGCTAAAATTGAAAAAAAGTATAAACCTCTTCAGAATTCCGCAAACGTTTTCTTTATTTTCTTGTCACAAAGACCAAAAAAATTCCCAAAAAAAATCGCCTAAAAAAGAAAAACTATTTTCTCTTGGACTTACTGATTTTCAAAAAACTACACTAAAAAAAAGGAAAAAATAAGTTTTTTTTAGGATTAAATTTAAAACATTCTGATACAAAGCACGTTGTTTATCGGACAAATGATTATGATGGTCTAATTTTCATTTTTTAAACACAAAAAAACACAAAAAAATTACGGTTTATACGTAAATTCACAAACTCTAAATCTACTCGTTATGAAAAAAAAACTATTTTTCTCCGTTGTTAGTATTTTTATTATAGGTTGTTCTAGTTCAAAGAAATCACACAAAAAAAAGATGGATTCTGACACTGAAACTACACTAAGTCAAATAGCTAAAAAGAGATACAACCAAGAATTTGAAAATAAGATTAATGGAATCATCACAAATTACCTCGGTGTTTCGATTTCATCTATTGCACGATCTGCTGTAACTCCAACTGAAGATGGATACCAATGGCGATTTATGAACGTAAAAACTGGCGAGAATTTCATTGCATATTCTGACACTAGTTTATCTTCGGTACACATCGAGAAAAATAGAAATTAATAGATAAGCATCTGTACGGTATGTACAGAAACTATAATATACAAACCACTGTATACAATTCGGTTTATTGTATTACAGCTCTTTTTTTACACACACCCAACTCGTATCCCTAGATCATTTTCTAGGGTTTTTTTTGATAGTACTATATGGGTATGCATCTATTTTGCTGCGTTAGGGATAGCAGCGGCATCCTTTTTTGTTTTTCAGAAAAAACAAAAAAGATATAGCGTATAGCCCGACCCTTGGGGAACGCCCTACTCATCATTACACCGTACGATACATTAATTGCTCTCCAAAAGATTGTAATTGTTGCTTACTAGCTGCTGCTATTGGCAGATCTACTAATACCTGAAAAGCCTTGTCTGTATAGGTTTGGATGGCTTCTCGTGTTGCTTCTTTAGCTCCTGTATCTTCAAAAATCTGCATTACTGTTTGTATTTTTTCTGCAGGATCTTCTGGATGCAATGTATACAAGCCTGCTAATTGCTTTTGCTGATTTTCTGTAGCCATTTCCATAGCTTTGAGGTATAGGTAGGTTTTTTTATTTTCGATAATGTCTCCCCCTACTTGTTTTCCGAAAGTTGCTGGATCACCGAATGCATCTAAATAATCATCTTGCAACTGAAAAGCAATTCCTAATAAACGTCCGAATTCATACACTGCTTCTTTAGACTCGGTAGTTGCTTGGGCTATTATTGCTCCCATTTGCATGGCTGCCCCTACCAATACTGCTGTTTTATAAGCAATCATATGCAGGTACTCGGCGATGGTTACATCTTCGCGGGTTTCGAAATCTACATCGTACTGCTGCCCTTCGCATACTTGCATCGCTGTTTTAGAAAACAACACGGTAAGCTCTCTAAACAAATCTCCTTCATACCCCTCAAAACACTGATAAGCATTGATCAACATTGCATCTCCAGACAGAATACCTGTATTGACATCCCATTTCTCATGCACTGTTTCTTTGCCTCGCCTAAGTGGTGCAGCATCCATAATATCATCGTGTACTAATGAAAAATTATGAAATACTTCGATCGCTAGTGCTGCATCCAATGCATTGGTATACGACTCTCCAAAAATCTCGGCAGTCATCAACACCAATACAGGGCGCAATCGCTTTCCGCCTAACTGTAATATATAATCAATCGGCTCATAAAGATGTGTTGGCTCTTTAATGATTTGTTGCTCAGATAAATGGCTTATGAAATAGTTTTGGTAATCAGTTATGGTATGCACAGTCTGTCCTTTTGGGCTAAAATACAGTTTTTAGAGGAATATCAAATCTAATCCTTTTGCTGGTTTCATTGAAGTGATTGAAACTTTTTTCAATTTGCTATAAAAACGATCTTTTGCACCCAAATTTTGCAATTTTTGAGTTCCGTAGCGCTGCTATGCAACAAAAAAATCACTTCATTTTTAAACCAACTTTATACTTCACTACATAAAAAAAATACAAATGATGCATATCATACCCAAAACAGTTGCTATGTTAAATAAAAGCAAAAACCAAGGAAACTTTTAATGTTTCTAAAGTTTCCTTACTACTTTTACATCATAATTCCTCTAATTAATGAAATAGTATTCTAAAAAAAGTTTTGATACTTAGTGGAATTCGTACAGACAAATTACATGTGCCCCAATAACAATACAAACACATGAAAGAAAAGATAATCGAAAAGGCAAATGACCTTTTTCTAAACTTAGGTTTTAAGAGTGTAACGATGGATGATTTAGCCTCTGAAATGGGGATTTCTAAAAAAACCATCTATGCGCATTTTAAAAATAAAACAAAGCTGATAGAAGCCACTACAGAACACCTATTCTGCACCATCAGCGATGGAATCAGCACTATTTTAGAAGAACAACACAACCCTATAGAAGAACTGTTTTTGATCAAGGCATTTGTGATTCAAAACCTAAAAGATGAAAAAACATCTCCCCAGTATCAACTCCAAAAATATTATCCAAAAATACATGCTACTTTGAAGATAAAGCAATTTGATGTGTTCCAGCAATGCGTGATCGAAAATCTACAACGTGGTATTGCTTCTGGTGTTTTTAGAGACAGCATCGATACCGCATTTATCTCTCGCATTTATTTTACAGGAATGGTGGGTATTAAAGACCAGGAAATGTTCCCTTTACAAACGTTTCCTATCAAAAAATTAATGAGTGACTATCTTGAATATCATATTCGTGGTATCGCCACGGAAAAAGGACTTCAAATTCTAAACAATCTAATAAACAAGTAATACATTATGAGACGTACCTCTTGGTTTTTATGTTTCTATAGCCTTTTTACACTGTATACTTTTGCACAAGAGCAGCCCAAAGCTGCACAGTATACGTTTTCGTTAGACGAGGCTATCGAATTTGCACTAAAAAACAGCTATCAATCTATCAATGCCCGACGCGATGTAGCGAAGGCACTACAGAGAAAATGGGAAACTACTGCTGCTGGTCTACCGCAACTTAACGCTGCTATAGACTATCAAAATCAGTTAAAACAGCCTGTTTCTTTTCTGCCTGCTGCTGCATTTGACCCTTTTAATCAGATTCGGAATCTAGATCAATTTTATGACGTAACTACGAATGCTAGCAATACGCCTATACCGGCTCAACCGGGACCTGATGATTTTATACCGATTGTGTTTAGCCCACAACAGCAACTATCCGCCACAGCTACACTCACACAATTGCTATTCGATGGTTCTTATTTAGTAGGATTAGAAGCAGCTAAAAGCTTTTTAGAATACACCTATAATTCTGAAGAAAAAGCACAACTAGCTGTTAGAAAAAGTGTGATCAATGCCTATGGTAGCGTACTCGTAGCTACAGAAAGTGTACAGATATTAGAAAAAAATAAAGCTACACTACAGCAAAACTACAAAGAAGCACAAAAGATACTCGATAATGGATTGACGGAAGAGGAAGATGTAGAACAATTACAAATCACCTTGCTACAGATTACCAATCAGCTCAATAATGCAGTACGGCTTCAAAAAATTGCGCTACAGATGTTTAACCTTACCATCGGGGTAGATGTGGCTACAGACACTATATTAAATGACACCTTAGACGCCTTAGCGACTAAAAACATCGACCCTACTGCTGGTACACAGCCTTTTATCATCGAAAATAATATCGATTATAAGTTAGGATACTTATTGACAGAGCAACGTAGATTAGAGCTAAAACTAGAAAAAAGTCGTGCCTTACCTTCGCTATCTGCTTTTCTAAACTATGGTACGCAAGCCAATGGTAACTCCTTTACGTTTCTAGAGAGTGAGCATCCTTGGTTTCAGTCCTCTATCTTAGGAGTACAATTAAACATCCCGATCTTTAGCTCATTAGGTAGAACTGCCAAAACCAAGCAAGCACGTATCGCACTAGAACAAGCGAATACTAGTTTCATTGAAGCGCAACAGCAAATCCAATTACAATATAATAATGCCCTGAGCGATTATCAACTGGCTGTAGAGACACTAGCGACCACTCGACAGAACCTAACGCTAGCAGAACGGATCGAACATAAAAATCAGATCAAATACAAAGAAGGGTTAGCGACTAGCTTTGAGCTCCGCCAAGCGCAATTACAGTTGTACAATGTACAGCAGGAGGTCCTACAGGCCATGCTAGCCATCATTACTAAAAAAACAGACCTAACACAAATCATCAATACACCTAATCCATAATTCAATTCATTATAGTTTGCATACCCGATAGCGCAGCTACAAATGCGTACCAAACAATTAAAAAACGACAAAACAACAAACAAATGAAAAAAATATTCACCCTTGCATGCATCTCACTTCTTGTTGCTTCTTGTGGCAAGAAAGAGACTGTATCCATCGATACTGTAATTGAAGAAGGTAATCTAGCTACCATTCGATCCAAGAGAACCGAAATCGTACAAGAACAACAAGAAATCGCTGCGAAATTAGCACAACTAGATGCAGCGATTGCCAAACTAGATAGTGTAAAAAAACTACCACTAGTAACCACATATATTGCCAAAGACACCTTGTTTACACATTACCTAGAATTGCAAGGAAATGTAGCTACCAAAAAAAATATCGTCCTCTATCCAGAAATGGGAGGCACTTTGATCAAGGTATATGTTAAGGAAGGACAACGCGTAGCGAAAGGACAAACATTGGCTAGTATAGATGACGGAGGATTGAGCCAGCAAGTAGCACAGCTAGAAGTACAAGCAGCACTAGCCAAAACCACGTTTGAAAGACAGCAAAAGTTATGGGATCAGAAAATTGGTTCTGAAATTCAGTTCCTACAGTCCAAAGCTAGCTATGAAGCACAGCAGAATGCTGTAAGCCAACTAAAAAAACAATTGGCCAAAGCTACGATTACCGCTCCTTTTTCGGGCATCATAGATGATGTGATTACGGAACAAGGTAGCATTGTAGCCCCTGGGCAAAACCCACTGATCCGTATCGTTAATCTAGATCAGATGTACATCGAAACAGAAGTTCCTGAAAGTTATATCCCTTATATTACTAAAGGAAAAGAAGTACAGGTATACTTCCCAGTACTAGGTAGCACCATCGCTACCAAGGTACGACAAGTGGGGAATTACATCAATCCTAATAATCGATCTTTTACCGTAGAAGTAGCGATCCCTAATAAAGAAGGTACGATTAAACCCAACCTTACTGCTAAGGTACGTATCAATGACTACACTAATGAAAAAGCAATTCTAATCCCACAAAGTATCATTTCAGAGAATGCAGATGGAGATCAATATACCTATGTTACTGCCTCCAAAGATGCTGATAACATCGCTACTGCCAAAAAAGTGATTGTGCAAACAGGGAAGACGAAAGGAGATTACATAGAGATCCTCAAAGGACTGCAACACGGAGATGCCTTGATTAGCGAAGGTGCCAGAAGTGTAAAAGACGGACAAAAAGTAGAAATCATAAACTAATCGATGATGGCAAATACGAATAATAAAAAAGTAGACAAAGAGTTTCGATTGGCCTCTTGGTCTATCGATAATAAGACCACCATCTATGTGATGATGGCGATCTTCTTCGTGCTGGGACTATCGGCGTATATGTCCATGCCCCGAGAGAATTTTCCAGAAATCAACGAGACCAAAATCTATATCAGTGTGTTATATCCCGGAAATACCTCCGAGGATATCGAGCGATTGATTGTAGACCCACTCGAAGACAAACTAAAGAATGTAAGTAATGTCGTAGAAATCACCTCTACCTCTCAGGAAGACTACGGAATATTAGTCGTAGAATTCGACGAAGAACTGTCTGTAGCCGCTGCCAAACAAAAGGTAAAAGACGAGGTAGATACCGAAACATCCAGCGAAGACTGGCCGACTTTTAATGGTGCTAAAGTAGAACCCAATGTATTCGACCTCAGTATCTCTGAAGAAACGCCCATTATGAACATCAACATTACAGGAGACTATCCTGTACAGCGATTAAAAGAATATGGGGAATACCTAGAAGATGAGATCGAAGACCTAAAAGAAATCAAAGGGGTAGACATCCGAGGAGCACAAGAAAAAGAAATCGAAGTGGCCGTAGACATTTATAAAATGATGGCTGCCAAAGTTAGTTTTGATGACATCCTCAATACCATCAGAAGTGGAAATGTAACCATGTCTGCGGGTAATATGATTACTAGCGGACAGCGTAGAACCATCCGAATCCTTGGCGAAATCAATACTCCTTCGGAACTGAATAACTTTGTCGTAAAAACACTTAATGGCCCTGTGTATCTACGTGATATTGCCACAGTACGCTTTAAAGAAGAGGAAAAAACTACCTATGCCCGAGAGTTTGGAGACAATGTAGTGATGCTCGAAGTCAAAAAACGCTCTGGAAAAAACATGGTCGAAGCCGCTGATAAAATCCGTGCTATAGTTGCCGATGCCAAAGCCGATGTATTCCCTACAGACCTCAATATCAGTATCACTAATGACCAATCATCTAAAACGATCAATCAAGTAGATGATCTGGTAAACAATATCATCTTTGGAATCATTCTAGTAGTAGGCGTATTGATGTTTTTCTTAGGCTTTAGAAACGCACTCTTTGTAGGATTTGCTATCCCTATGACGATGTTTATGTCCTTTATGATTCTATCACTAATGGGCTTTACGATGAACACCATGATCCTCTTTGCCCTTATTATGGGACTTGGAATGCTGGTGGATAACGGGATTGTAGTAGTCGAAAACGTATACCGCCTTATGGAAGAAGAAGGGATGTCGCGCATAGAAGCAGCTAAAAAAGGAATCGGAGAAATCGCATTTCCTATCATCATCTCTACCCTGACTACCGTAGCAGCTTTCGTACCGCTAGGAATGTGGCCGGGTGTCATGGGACAATTCATGGTATACTTCCCCAAAACACTCTCCGTAGTACTTGGTTCTTCATTATTTGTCGCTATCTTTTTTAACTCCATGCTCGTTTCTAAGTTTATGGATATTAGCGAAAAAGTATTAAGTGTCAAACAACTGATCCGTATTACCCTTATTTTAGGAGGGTTTGGAGGATTTATCTTACTCGTTGGAGGCCCCGTTAGAGGACTCGGTACCCTAATGTTCGTTACTGCTTTTATGTTCTGGATCTATAAGTACTTCCTCAAAAGAATGGCTACTTATTTCCAAAATAAAATATTAGTCGCCTTAGAAAACAGTTACCAGCGCTTCCTCACCTTTGCGCTAAAAGGATGGAGATCCTACGGCTTTGTCATCGGTACTTTTGTACTGCTATTCGTAGTCTTCGGAATGTTTGGTGCCTCTGTGGGTAGCCAGCGTACCAAAATAGAATTCTTTCCAGACAATAAGCCCAATCAGATCATTGTCTACATCGAATATCCACAGGGAACTGACATTCAGAAAACCAATGCCATTACCCACGATATCGAAAAAAGAGTCTATGCCGTACTCAATAATACTGAGTACCTAGAAGGCGATGGACATAACTTCTTAGTAGAGTCTGCCGTATCTCAGGTCGGTGAAGGCGCAGGTAATCCACAAACCGATGGAGGTAGTGCTGCCGAGATGCCGCATCGTGCCAAGGTCATTGCAGCGATGCGAGAATACAAATTCCGTAATGGCAAGGATTCTGAAGTACTGCGATTCAAAGTACAAGAAGCGCTGAAAGGGATTTACCCAGGCGTCGCTATTTCTGTAGAAAAAGATGCTGTAGGCCCGCCTGCAGGATATCCTATCAATATAGAAATCGAAGGAAAAGATTACGATCAGCTGATCAATGTAGCAGAACAAATGCGGAATTTTATCAACGAAAAAAACATTCCCGGTATCGAAGAGCTTAAAATCGATGTCAATAAAGGCAAACCTGCCATGCAGGTAGTCGTAGACCGACAAAAAGCAGGAGAACTAGGAGTATCTGCTGGGCAAGTGGGGAATCAATTGCGCCGTTCGATTTTTGGAGAAAAAGCAGGCATCTATAAAAAAGATGGCGAAGACTATGACATCTATGTACGTTTTGACAAAGACATTCGTTATAACACCAGCGCCCTCTTTAATCAGAATATTACATTTAGAGACCCTGCTACAGGTCGTCTTAAAGAAATCCCTGTAGCCGCAGTAGCCAACCAACAAAACACTTCTTCCTTTAGTGCTATTAAGCACAAGGATACCAAGCGTGTCGTAACCGTGTACTCTGGCCTACAACCTGGTTTTACCGATGCCTCAGCTATTGTCACTCAGATACAACGAGAAATGAATAGCTTCCAGCAATTGCCTAAAGGAGTTAAGATTGATTATACTGGGCAGATCGAAGAGCAGAACAAGCAAATGGCATTCCTCATGGGGGCATTTTTTGCAGGACTAGGACTCATCATGCTGATCCTTATCTTCCAGTTCAGTTCCATCTCCAAACCTACCATTATCATGATTGCTATTTTCCTGAGCTTTATCGGAGTTTTCGGAGGAATCCTAATCACAGGAGCGCCTTTCGTGATTATGATGACGATGATGGGGATCATATCCCTAGCAGGAATCGTAGTAAACAATGGAGTGGTATTACTAGACTACACCCAATTACTCATCGATCGTAGATCAGTAGCCTTAGCACTTCCAGAAAAAGCCTTATTGCCCAATGAAGAAGTCATGCAACTGATTGTCAAAGGAGGGAAAGCACGACTACGCCCCGTAATCCTGACTGCGATCACTACCGTACTAGGATTGATCCCGCTCGCCATAGGATTTAACATCGATTTCTTTTCATTGTTTGCTACCCTAGACCCTAAAATCTATATCGGTGGAGACAATGTTATTTTCTGGGGACCACTCGCATGGGCCGTAATTTATGGACTGGTCATTGCTACCTTCCTTACCCTGATCATCGTACCCTGTCTATTCTACATTGTACATAGAATCAAAGTACGTTTCAGTCGAAAAAAAGCAATCGCCGAAACACCCCCTTCTACGGATAATCCATCAGAAGAAATAGCAGTCGCAGGAGTATCCTAACACTGTGTCTATATACAATCCCAAAAGCGCGTGATGGTTCTTATGATCATCACGCGCTTTTGTCATATATAAAGTTGTAGACTATCTATATTTTGGGCGTTACCACAAGGGTCGGGCTATCCGTTCCAATTCCTCGCCCCTCCTATCCTCGGGGCTGTGGGATTTCCACTGCTATCCCTAACGCGGAAAAGCATTAGCTGATAAACAGAGAACACTTTTTAGTATATGGTTTTATTAGCAAAAAATGATCAAATTCATACTTTCTTGTTGGCTTGTACACTTCAACCTTGTAAATCAGAACCAACATAATTAAAAACTGAAATCAAACGCAAGCAAGATTCAGTAAATCCTCTATAACAATGCATGTCACCATAAGCCACTAAATACCAAATTCTTAACCAAGAAAACAGAAAATACATTTCAAATTTGATTAGTTTGATTAGATTGTCAAAAAATAATTATAAACAAAAATTAATTATCATGAAAAATGTATTATTGATCAGTGTTTTCACACTAGGTATGTTAAATTTTATATCTTGTGAGAATGACACACAGGAAGAATTAAGCGAATTAGAAAGCTTAGAAAAAATAAGTATAGATAAAGATGAAATCGAAAAAATCGACACCTAAGATAAAAACAATTATCTTATTAAAAACATTAGGAATTGCATTGCTACTATCAATAGTGGCGATGCTTCCCTTTTTACACGATATTTTTACAGCAAGAGGAGAAGGTGTTTATGATTGGGTACCTAATTTAGGGATTGAAAAAATGCTAACCTATACAAATACTCAAGGAAGAGAAGTCGTAAACGGTTATTCGAGCTATCGCACATTTTTATATTTTCTTTTTTTACACGTATTTGCAGCGATAGGCTGGGCAGGTTGGGCTAAGGACGCCAAGCCAGGCAAGCCATACAAATTTTTTCTATTAGCACCTGCTATCTTAGCGCTCTATACTTCACTAGTTATAATATTCGATGTACGAGAAAGCTCATTTAATGAAGCTAGCTCAAAAATTTTCCTTATTTTAGGGGTGAATTTTCTCTTAATGGTTTGGTTTTTGTACAACTATTACAAGAGAAAAAAACGTAAACACAATGAAAATTAAATTCATTAAAAAGATAGGTGAAGGAATCTTTAACTTCATCGATAATTATAATGATGACAGGCTATATTTATTTGACTATGAAGAATTAAAGAAAGAATATTTAAAAATACATTCTCTCTTTAAAAACAACCCTGAGTATTTTGATTTGAAGGATTTTTCAAAAAATTACGCATTCTCATTTTATCAGAAGAATGATCTGTTAGACCATCAAAAAGATGCAGATAAAATGGCAGATGAGATTTACCATTATTTGCAAAAAGAAAAATCAAAAGGGAACTTAGAATAATTAAAAAAAATTCAATGTAAGCCCTATAATTATAACGGATTGGCTTAAACTTTTTTTTCTCAACTTTAATTGCATAAGTCTCGCACGAATAACTTGATCTTCAAACATAGTTTTCATCCTCTTTAGCCTAGCTTCCATTAATGATGTCGCCTCCGATTGACGCTCTTTATCTGATCTATATCCCGAATCTAAATTATACACTTCCATAATACTAAAAATACGAAAAGTTTACGTTTTGTGTAAACCTCAAACCCAGTCAAATTTTTACTTTTCTTATCACTAAATATTTATTTAAATCAGTTTAAATTTGTGAATATTCTAATCGAAGCGATTAAAATCTTATTTTTGAATACACAAAAGAGGCTATAGACATTTAAATTATGAAACATAACACACTAAACAAAGATACGATAGAAATTGTTCCCTACAGTCCAAAAACCAAAAGAGAGTTTTCACCAATTGTTTCATTGACAGAACTAATAAATACTATTCTTTTCTTTATGAGATAAAGACAGATGTTCATTGAAAATTTTACTTTTTATAGCCATTTTCTCAGAATTTACTTTAAATTAGTAAGATAACTGTTATCATTTTAGAAAGTGATATTATTAGACGTATCGACAAAAAAGCTTTAATCATTTATTGTTCAAAAGCATAGCACCAAAAAACATACGAATCTCAAACTAATACATCAATCTTTATGTACTGAAGCAGAAATAATCTGTTAATTTTAAGTTATTCTTTTTTTTGGTATTATCTTGAATTCTACTTTTACAAGTATAAAAATCAAAAAACATAAGAAATGAAAAAATTATTTTTTGGAGTAGCATTGATCGGTTCAATGCTATCTTTCGCGAATGGGAATGCTAGTAACAATGATGTTGTTAAAACAGAAAATCAAATTTTACAGGATGACGGTCCTTGTGCAGTAAGTATTTTGAAAGATGGTGATGACAATATAATTTCTGTTACCATTACATGCAGTGGAGAAGAATAATAAATATTCTATTTTTTTAACGAATGTTGATAGCTTAATTGAATTTTCAATTGAGCTATCGTTTTTTTAAATCAAACATACTATTATGAAAAGGAAATCGATCAAATTGTTCTTGTTTTTCCTAATACTTAATTTTTTAACAACAAGTGCTCAACAAAATATAAAAGTTTTATACTACAAAAATAGAGCTCCAAGTAAGAAAGTTGAGCAGCGAATCGATGGGGATTTTTTAGACGAATATACCGAAGCATTATTTAAGCAAGGAGATCACTTTGAATTGACAGCAAATAATGGAAAATCTTATTATCGCTTGCTAGATGATGCCAAAGAAATTTATGTCGAAAGAACTGTAGGCTATACTACCAATGCCTATGTCATATACAAAAATCCTGTAAATGTTTTTATCGATCAACAACAAAGAAAATTAACGAGCCAATATACCTTTCATGATGAGAAAGAAAAATTTTTGATACATGAGGCTTTGGAACCTATTAAATGGGAGATCACAGATGAAACGAAAACAATCTCTGGATATACATGTACATTAGCCAAAGCCACCTATAAAGACATTGAACATCAACTGAAGGAAACAGAATTGTATGCTTGGTATACTGATGAGATTCCTGTTAACTTAGGACCCGAGCATTTTTGGGGATTACCAGGATTGATTCTGAAGGTACAGAAAGGATATCAGGAGATAATTACAGCAAAAAAAATTACTTTTATAGAGAATGCTAGTACCACTAAACCTCCAGTGGAGGGTAAAGTCATTAGTGCTAAAAAATTTGAAGAATTTGTTATTGAAAAATTCGCCCCTAAAAAACCAATTATAATTCATAATTAATAATTCAAAAAAACATGATGAAGCTCTTTTTCTTCCTTTGTATACTACTTAGCTTTAATGGATTGTGCCAAAACATTGAAGTAGAATATATAAAAAACATTCCGCAAAAGAGTACAAACTTAATGTCTTCTTTACAGAAGGGGGTTTCTGTATCCTATATATTAAAAGTTGAGAGTAAATTGAAAAAATCCTCTTATACAATAAACGAGAAGATGTCAAAAAAAGTGGAAGATACAGGACAGTTAGCTCTTCTAGCTCAAGTATTTGAAACCACATTAGACAGTTTAGGTGACATCTACATGAAAAGAGATTCTTTTAGGAATGTTTATAAAGATAGAAAAGAGGCACAAAAGAAAATTCATTATCGAGTCAATGACAAAAAAGAAGTTCTTTTCATAAATGATTTGTCCCCTTTGGATTGGGTGGATATTGATAGCACGAAAGTTATTGCAAATTATCCATGTAAATTAGCAAAGTCTACCATCGCAGGTGAAAATGTGTATGCATGGTATACAGTAGATATTCCAATTAAAGAAGGCCCTGCTGAATATTGGGGGTGCTCTGGTTTAATTCTTCAGATCATAGAGGATGGTATGACTATCACCGCAAAAAAAATATCGAGAGTAAGTCAACTTAATAATCTAGATCCTCCTTCTTCGTTAAAAATAGTCTCAAAAGAAGAATATATTTCTTTCAAAAAGAATAATCGTAGCAGCGATAGTTCTTATCGTTTAGAAAGGGTGCTTATAAAATAAGTTTCAGTATTTTATTTCAATACCACATAGAATTATTCATATTGATCTGACAATAAATGATATTGCGCATATTTATTAAATCTCTAGTTTTCTTATCTTTTTTTTTCATTCCTGCCACTGTATTTTCTCAATATACTCTCTCAGGAAATGTCGTTAACATTGACAATGTTCCTGTTTCATATGCAACAGTACAAGTCTTTCGTACCGAAAATAATCATTTACAGAATTATAGTTTCACGAATGACCTTGGAGATTTTGAGTTTGAAAATACGGGTTTAGGCTCTTTTAAGATCAAAATTTCACACACTTCTTATGAGTCAAAAGAGGTGCTTATTGAAATCACATCAAAGTCAATTCGTGTATCTAATATTTATTTAGAACCAAAAATGTCAGCACTCGAAGAAGTAGTTATTCAAGCTGAATCTGGCTTAGCCAAGGTTATGGAAGATACCATAGTTTATAATATTGAGAAAGTAAAAAATGGAAAAGAAAATACACTAGGTGATATTTTGCATAAACTACCTGGAATTCGAGTAGGTGCGAATGGAGCATTAACCGTAAATGGAAACTCGGTAGATAAACTCCTTATTGATGGAGAGGAAATGTTTAAAAATCAAAATAAAATAGCTATTAGCAATATAACTTCAGAGATGGTTGAAGGAGTAACTTTTTTTAATAAGTTTGAAAATTTTGCGAATCTGAAAGGTTTTGACAATGACGTATCGAATGCCTTATCTATAAAAATAAAAGAAAAATTTAAAAACAAAATTACTGGCATACTTGATATATTTGGCGCGGTTAAAGAAAAATATGCGGTAGGTCTTAATTTATTTAGGTTTGGCGGTAAGTTAAAATCAACATTGATTAGTGATGCGAATACCACAGGTGAAGAAACTATAAGCATATATGATTATATCCAATTAAATCAAAGTATTGAAAGTGAAAATCAAAAAAGAGAATTTTTTTGGAGGGAAACAAGGGGAATAGATGTGCCTGAGTTTCTAACACCAAGAAATGATATTGCAAGCCGAAAAGAAAGTTTTGTGGCATTTAATATCGTGTATAAACCAACGAGCAATTTTAAGTCCACCTTGTATAGCATAACCAATAACTCAGAACAAAATGCGTTTACGAATAGTATTCGAAGGTTTTTTGAACAGGCAATAGATCCAGTAAATGAAAATAAATTCAAATTAGAAAACTATTTGTTTACTTCTACCATAATAGACATGTCTTATAAGTTATCTGAATCTAACCTTCTTAAATATACATTCAAGCTTAACTACAATGACAATGATTTAGATTGGAATATCCGTAATGAACAAAGATTTGATCAAAACAAAGAGAAAAACAAAGTAGAAGGGTCTCAGCAATTTCTATGGAGTACAAGTTTTAGTAAATCTTGGTTATTGGAATTAAAAGCCTACATGAATTGGAAAAATATAAACGAAAGGCTACGCATCGATTCTGATCAAAGTTTTTTAAACTTTCGTTTTACAGATACCGAATTTATATTAGATCAACGCAAAGAAAATGTAAGTAAGACGTATGGTTTGACCGTTTCTTTTACGAAAAAACAAAAAAAATCCTTACTCAGTTATTATTCGGGTTATTACGTAAATAATCAGTCTTTTCATACCGACTTAGGAAATCCAAATTCAGTTATTGATATTGATATATTCAATAGTTTTGATTATAAGATTAAGAATCGATTTTTAGGATTTGAGAGTACATTTAAATTGAATAAGTCTATTCGATTAAATATGGGGATATCCTATAATTATTTCACCATTAATCCAACACATGTTACAAAAAACAATGTATCAGCTCTTTTCCCTAAAATTGGATTAAATTTTAAATTTAGCGGTGCTAAAAAAGTAGAGTTAAATTATCTATTTAAAAGTAATACTCCCGAAATTAATTATTTTGCAAAGCAAAACTATGTAAAAGATTATCTTGGTATTTTTGATTATGGAAATACAGGATTTACCAATCTTTTAAATAAACAAGAAATTAATTTACTTTATAGCAATATTACCTTTTCATCTGGTATTTCAACTATTTTTGAAACTCAATTTACCTTTGCTCCAAAATTAATAGAAAATAACACCAATCTTCAATCGATTAATTTTTCAATATATAAGGATGCTTTCATTGAAAACACATATGATTTCTATACCAGCCTTTTTTTAGAAAAACGTTTAAAAAAGCAACAATTACTCGTGTCTTTACATAATAGTTATTTTCAAAACGGCAATGATTTAATCATTAATGGTTCAATAGGCAGAGAACTATTTCGTAATTACAAGGTAAAAAGTAAAGTGCGAAGCGATTATTCATTATTTAATTATGAGATAGCAATTGATTATGGCTACAATAGGTATGAAAATACGATCAGCGCAGTCCAATCTGAAATCCATACAATCAAACCTTCTTTGTCATTGAGTTTTGATTTTTTGAAAGATGCACTGAAGTCAGAATTACAAACAGCAGGAAATTATTTTATATCTGATTTTGGGAGTCAAAGCTTTTTTTCTATACAGCCGAAAATACAATATGTAGTTTCAAATTCACTACAATTTTGGGTGCGTGGAAATAATATTTTGAACTTGGATAGTGCACAGATAATTGAAAATAGAAATCTATTAAATTACTCCGAAGAGATCACCAGTGGAACGCTAGAGGGTTTTATTGGTTTTGGAGTAAATTATAAATTTTGATCAATAATAACTGAATGATAGACTACAATATATTGCACATCTACACCTATTTCATATGTTAAATAGAGGACTCTCTAAAAAACGTTCGTTAGCTTTAAGAGAGTTTGTTCTAGGGATTGAAGGATTAGAACGATTTGTAAGAAAAGAGCCTTTAAGACGTATTCACGAAAGTATATTTGGTGTTTTCATTAGAAAGTGAGGAAGTTGATCCGAGACTATAATTCAGATAAATTAATATGGGTATGGGTGCTAAATTCATAATCTGATTTTTTGCTGTTGTAAAACACTTACAACAGCATTCGCTTCTCAAAAAAACACGAAAACAGGGTAACATTTTGTCTTTTTCTGATACATATAGCTAACACTGTTAAAAATATAAGCAATGAAAAACGTAAGCAGAAGAAAATTTATTAAAAGAGGACTTTTAGCTTCATTTGGATTCGTTCTTTTAGACTCACTTTGGTTTGAGAAATATGTGATTGACTGGAACTATTTTGACATCGCTACATCGAAAAAAAACCCTATAAAAGTTATTCAAATCTCAGATCTACATTTTGACCAATTGCGGTATTTCCATACCTCAATTGCCAAAAAAATAAATGCTGCCAAACCAGATTTACTTTGTATCACTGGAGACGCTGTTGATACAACATCGAAAATAAAACAGCTGCATCAATTCCTCCAGTTAATTGATCATTCCATTAAAAAATATGCGATCACTGGAAATTGGGAATATTGGGGAAATGTAAACCTTACAGAACTTAAAAGCATGTACGCTGACAATAATTGTGAATTACTGATCAACGAGCATCGAACAATTTCGATTAACAATCGAGACATTTCAATCATCGGAATCGATGATTTTGTGGGTGGACAAGCTGATTTTAAAAAAGCTACTGAACAGCTAACAGAAACGGACACCAATATTGTGCTATCGCATTGCCCTGCATATAGAGACATCATTAAAGCGCAAAAAGGCGATGTACCTATTGATTTAATACTCTCTGGACATACGCACGGTGGGCAAATTACATTTTTAGGATTTGCTCCTTTTAAACCTCAAGGAAGCGGAAAATATATAAAAGGTTGGTATAAAGAAGCTGACCCAAAAATGTATGTGTCAAAAGGAATTGGAACCAGTATTTTACCTATCCGATTTGGAGCAAGAGCTGAAATGGTGATACTAAAAATTTAAATATGAAAAAAGTAGTAATTGTTGGGAGCTCTAGGAATGATGGAGATACATTCGACCTAGCAAAAAAATTAATTGAGCTATCTGGGTCTGGTTGGGATATAATTAACCTAAATGACTACAATTTCAGCTATTATGATTACAAACACGAAAACAAAGAGGACGATTATCTTCGTTTAATGAAACAGATAATTGAAAAATACGACACATTGGTTTTTGCTACTCCTGTTTATTGGTACGCCATGAGTGGGATCATGAAAGTTTTTTTTGACAGAATAACTGACTTGTTGACTATTGAGAAAACACTTGGACGCAAGCTACGTAACAAGAAAATGGCAGCAATAAGCTGTTCAAATGGAAACAATCTAGGAGCACATTTTTGGCTACCTTTTTCAGAAACTGCAAACTATCTAGGCATGGAATATCTTGGAAACGCGCATACAATCACCGGAGAAAACAGCGATATAAAAATAATAGAATTTATTAGACAAATTGAAAAATGAAACTCAGAAAAAATTAAAATTACAAATACTATGAACAACAAAAAAACTTAACAAATAGCAATATTAAGCTCATTCATCAAGTGAACAAAGAGCACAGACCAAACACTTCGGATTCACAACCCGAAGTGTTTAACAACTCAAGCCTATACGCTACTTAGCCCATTACTCGTACTGTGCTAGCAATTCTTCGGCTCGCTGGCGCCCTGCTTTATAGGCAGGATCGATCTTGATGGCGGTTTGTAAATATGCAATCGCTTGTTTTCTGAATTTTCTCTTTTTATGAGCTCGTGCCCACCCCCAATAGGTAAAACTCATGATTCTAAAGTCGGCATAATTGGGATTGGCTTCTTGCTTCTTAATAATCGACTCAAAATCAATTTTTGCGTATTTCCTTTTGTTCCACATAAAGAATGGGAGGTTTTCTGCGACACTGCCCCTCATAAATTCGGGTCTGGGCGAAACCGCTGCATATGCCTCTACGGCTTCTTCAAACAATCTAAATGCCTTGCCTAGCAATTTTAATTTCATCGTTTCTGCTGCGACCAGCGCCATTGCTGATGCACTGTAAGACTGCACATAGATTAGTAATTCAGGAGTCATTTCTTTGGTATGTAATGCTGTAAGCATCGCTACACTTTTCTGAGCATATCCTGCATATTTCTTGGTCTTATCGAAGAAGGTGAGATTTAACGCGACTTCATGGTATATCAGCCCTAACCTGATTGAATTCAATTCATTGGGTTCGTTCTTAAAATCATTTTCTACTGCTTGGAGCTTTTTGACCACCAATTCTTTGTCTATGATTTCCATGACGTCGTCTAACATCATTTCGTAATATGCTATTTTTTCTACATCGAGTTCCTGTGCTGTTGCGGCTGTTAGTGTGATCATGGCTAAAAGGATTACTAGGTGTTTCATCTATGAATACTGTTTTTAAGAAATCATATACTACTTGCCGAATCACCATTTTGGATGCATCTCTAAAAAAAAATGGCGGCTCTTTCTATGATTTGTTTGCTACAAAACTAGCGATGCCACTCCCCGCAAAACGATGATATAAGTTAAGATTTTAGATGCGTCAGTACTCTTTTTCGAATTCTGCTTAGGCTCTCTGGTTGTATACCTAGAATAGTAGCGATGTACTTTTGTGGTATACGCTGGAAGATTTCTGGTTGTTCTCGTAGCAGGTTTTCATAGCGCTTTTCGGGTTTATCAGCTGCTAATGACATAGCGATTTCTGTAGTTCTAACAGCTACATTCTCTGCTATTTTTCTGCCTAATTCTTCGAATTTAGGGTGGGATTCATACAGTGCTAATAACTGTTGCTTCTTGATCACTAACAGTGTTGTGGGCTCTATCGCTTGGAAAGCGATCTGGCTTTTAGTTCCTAGATTAAAACTATTGAATTCGGTAAAGAATGCATGCTCGAAGGTAATATCGCACGTAATTTCCTCGCCATCTCTGTAATGAAAATGTCGGATACATCCTTTGGTAACAAAACCAATAAAATCGCAGACGTCTCCACTGTGTAACAGCATCTCTTTTTTGCGGATCGATACTGCTTCAAAATACTCTTCTAATACATCTATTTCTTCTGTAGTAAAATCTACAATGGCTAAACAATATGTCTTAAGTGCTTCTATCATATATAAATTGGGCATAGAAATCGTGTAGATTTTTTGGGTTCTGTAGCCGTACTATGCAACAAAAAATGATTGCATTTGGTCTCAAAATCTTCGATTTTCGCTGAAATAAAAAAAGCGCTAAAACAGCGCTTTTTGAAACTTGTTGTATAGATCATATCTTACCCATGAAGTACGCGTACTTTTGCAGCGATAGTACCCTTTCTACCTTCTTCTTCTTCATATTCTACCCTGTCACCTTCGCTCAACGCTTCTCCGTTTAATCCCGAAGCATGCACAAAAATGTCTTTCCCTGTTTCATCGTTGGTGATAAATCCGTAACCTTTTGATTCATTAAAAAATTTGACTGTTCCTTCCATTGTAATAAATAAAAATAAATTTGAATCCTAAAGGTAGTTTTTAAAACAACACAAATTGTTATGAAAATGTAAATATTTTCTCATCAAAACACGGATTACACTTTCTTTTTTTTGTTAAAATCCTTCATTTTCTGAATATTTTCTTCTGTTAGCATGTAGTCTTTTACTTTCTTTCCTTTCCAACTACGGTAAATAAATAGGGGCATTAGAATAAAAGTGGCTGTTAATATGCCTATTCCTACCCATCGGTCTCCTGTTGGATGATTCCCCATATTTTTATACACATATCCTACCGAAACGAGTAGAATAACAGCTACAAAAAGGAATCTAATAATGTATTTCATTTCTTTGTTTTTAGTGTTTTTACCCCCCTGTAAAACCTGTACAAAATCATTTTTGAGTACTTGCTTAAAAAAACAGGATGCTTTTAATATATTTTTTCTTTTATCTAGTAACGTTTATTAGCTTTCTTCTATAAGCGGTTAATAATTTAGATTTAGAGATAAACCCATAATACATCTGGTTTTTAATCACAGGCAGGTTCCAAGCGCCTGTATCCTGAAATTTTTTCATGACTTGCTTGGTGGTATCTGTTTCATAGATAATCACGTCTGGGGCTTGCTTCATGAGCATTTCTACAGTCGTGCTATCATATAACTCGGTATCAAACATGATATCTCTAATATCATCAAGTAATACGATGCCTACTAATTTTCTGGAGGCATCTATAACAGGGAATATATTCCGATTAGAGGTGGCTACGGCATTATGTAATAATTCTCTGAGTGTATGATGCGGGGCTATGGATGCAAAATTCGTTTCTATGATCGGATCTATCTTAAGCAGCGTCAATACGGTTTCATCTTTATTATGGGTAATTAACTCTCCTTTTTCTGCCAATTCCTTGTTATAAATGGTATGTTCTATGGTATTTTTAGAAATAATAAATGACATGGATGCTGTGATCATCAGTGGTACAAAAAGCTCGTAACTGGTGGTGATCTCTGCAATCAAGAAAATAGAGGTTAGCGGGGCGTGTAATACGCCTGCGATGAGTCCTGCCATGCCTAATAGTGTAAAATTAGCTTCTGACAACTGTATGCCTACCCCTAGGTTATTGATCACTTTGGCGATGATGTTTCCCAAGGCACTTCCCATAACCATCGTAGGAATAAAAATCCCTCCACATCCTCCGGCCGCAAAAGTGGTGGTCATGGCGATGGCCTTAAAAATAGTAATCCCAAATAATAACCCTATGGCGATCCAGATATGATCGCCTAGATGCTCAAAAGGGGTGGCACCTAATGCTGCTAAATGATTGCCTTCTAATAGGTGGTTGATAAATCCGATTCCTTCTCCATATAAGGGCGGAATGCAGTATAACATAATACCGATGGCTACTCCTCCTATTAGGAGCTTGTGTGTCTTTTTGGGAAATCGCAAAAAAAACTGCTGAATCCCGAAATACATTTTTGTAAAATACACCGAGGCAATGGCGGTACCTCCGCCTAGCACTACATAAAAAGGGATATTAGCGAGTTCAAATTTTTCGATCACCTGAAACCGAAACAACACCTCGTCTCCTAAGAAAAGATAGGAGGTAACTATAGAGGCTACCGAGGCTAATAAGAGTGGTAATAAAGAGGCTAGTGTGAGGTCTAAACTAAATACTTCTACGGCAAATACTAATCCTGCCAAGGGTGACTTAAATACGGCGGCGATAGCACCTGCTGTAGCACAGCCGATAAATAGAATACGTGTCTTGCTATCGATATGAAATAAGGTGCTAATACTAGAGCTCAATGCTGACCCTGCACTAACTGCAGGTCCTAACAATCCTACAGATCCTCCGAATCCTACAGTAATAGGCGCCAGCAGCAAGGGTAAATAACTATGGATGCTATTAATCACTCCATTGCGCTTAGATAACGCATACAAGATTAAAGGAATGGCTGCTTCTGTCTCTTTTTTAAGAACATATTTAGTCAATAAGTGAATCAATAATAATCCTATAACGGGAATCACAAAATACAACGAATTCTGCCAAGATACTAAATCGCTCCCTAGGATGATCTGAATCAAATGCGTGGTATTTTTAAGCAACACTGATACTAAGCCTGCCAGAATTCCTACCAGAATACTGAGTAGTAAAATAAAGTTTTTTGTAGCGATGTGACGGTATCTCCAGATCAAAAATTGATGGAGCAATGTCTTCTTTGGACTTGGCATGCTCGGGGGCTCTAATCTATATAGTTTTTAAAGATACTAAAAACTCCTAAATAGCAACTGCCTAAGTAGTATGAGCAATCATAACACTTAGGCAGTTTATCATGTTTTATGATTCCGTAGACAGGCTTATACGTCTAATTGGATATGAATCTCTTTTAGTTGTGCTGCATCGATCGTAGCAGGTGCATCAATCATTACATCTCTACCACTATTGTTTTTTGGAAATGCGATAAAATCTCTAATGGTTTCTTGTCCTCCTAATATGGATACTAATCGATCAAATCCAAAGGCGATTCCTCCGTGTGGTGGTGCTCCGTATTGGAAAGCGTCTAGTAAGAACCCAAATTGTTCTTTGGCTTCTTCGGGGGTAAAACCTAGATGCTTAAACATGAGTGCTTGTGTTTCTTTGTCATGGATACGTATCGACCCTCCTCCTATTTCATTTCCATTCAGCACTAGATCGTATGCATTGGCACGTACTGCTCCTGGATCGGTATCTAATAATGGGATGTCTTCGGGTTTTGGAGAGGTGAATGGGTGGTGCATCGCATGGAAACGTGCAGTATCTTCGTCCCATTCTAAGAGTGGAAAATCTACAACCCATAGTGGTGCGAATTCTTCTGGATTACGCAGTTCTAAACGCTCTGCTAACTCCATACGCAGTGCACTGAGTTGCGCTCTTGTTTTGTTTGTAGGTCCTGACAATACACAGATCAAATCTCCTGGTTGTGCTCCTGTGGCTGCTGCCCATTTAGCTAGGTCTTCCTGATCATAGAATTTATCTACAGAGGATTTGTAGGTGCCATCTTCATTACATTTTACATATACCATACCCAAGGCTCCTACTTGTGGTCGTTTTACCCAATCGATCAGCTTATCGATTTCTTTTCTGGTAAAAGAAGCGGCGCCTGGTACTGCTATTCCTACTACTAGCTCGGCAGTATTGAATACTTTAAATTCTTTGTGCTGTGCTACTCCGTTTAATTCACCAAATTTCATCCCGAAACGAATATCTGGTTTGTCATTTCCATAGGTACGCATTGCCTCATCATAGGTCATTCTAGGAAATGTATCTACAGACACTCCTTTGATGTCTTGTAATAGATGTTTGGTGAGTCCTTCGAAGATTTGTAGAATGTCTTCTTGTTCTACAAAGGCCATTTCGCAGTCTATCTGTGTAAATTCGGGTTGTCTATCTGCTCTTAGGTCTTCATCTCTAAAACATTTTACGATCTGAAAATACTTATCCATACCGCCTACCATTAGCAGTTGCTTAAAGGTCTGTGGTGATTGTGGTAATGCATAGAACTGTCCTTCATTCATCCTAGAAGGCACTAAGAAATCTCTAGCTCCTTCGGGAGTAGATTTTATAAGATACGGGGTTTCTACTTCTATAAATCCTTGTTCAGAGAGGTAGTTACGGACTTTCATACCTACTTGATGCCTGAACATAAGACTGTTTTTTACTGGATTACGTCTAATATCTAGGTATCTGTATTTCATACGAATGTCTTCACCGCCGTCTGTCTCATCTTCTATCGTGAATGGAGGTACCAACGCTTCATTGAGTATGGTGATGTCTTGGGCTACAATTTCTATATCGCCAGTAGGCATTGCAGGGTTTTTAGACTCACGCTCTATGACATTTCCAGTAACTTGTATCACAAATTCGCGTCCTAGTGTTTTGGCTTTTTCCATCACTTCTTTTGGAGTTCTTTGTTCATCAAAGATCAATTGAGTGATGCCGTATCGATCTCTAAGATCGACCCATATCATAAATCCTTTGTCTCTAATTTTCTGAACCCAACCCGATAAGGTTACTTCTTTATTGATGGCTGAAGCGTTTAACTCGCCGCATGAATGACTTCTATACATATACTATATATTAAGGCTGCAAAAATAAGAAGTTTATGTATGAATCTGTAGATTTTACAAGAAAATACAAGCTATCGGATTGTTCCTAAAAACGAAGTCCTTTAAACTTTGGGCAATTGGCTATAAAAACGATCTTTTGCACCCAGATTTTGTAATTTTTGAGTTTTCGAGCGCTGCTATGCAACAAACAATGCTATTATTTTAAGAAAGTTGTTTTTTGAGCTAGGACACTGCTATTTTTTTTGCGTTAGGGATAGTAGAGGAAATCCCACAGCATCGACCTTAGGAGATGCGAGGAATTGGAACGGATAGCCCGACCCTTGTGGTAACGCCCTAAATACCTTACTAATTCAGATTTCGTTTTTCTACAAAAAAGCGTTTTAGCAGTTCGCTACATTCTTCTGCTAATACACCTCCTGTCATTTTGGTTTTTGGGTGCAGTTTGGTTCCCATATTGATACATCCTCTTTGTTCATCTCGCGCCCCATACACCACCTTATCGATTTGACTCCAAAATAAGGCTCCTGCACACATCTGACAGGGTTCGATGGTTACATACAGGGTACACCCTTTTAGATATTTACCTCCTAAAAAATTAGCTGCTGCTGTGATGGCTTGCATTTCTGCATGGGCGGTCACATCAGTGAGCAGTTCGGTAAGATTGTGCGCTCTGGCTATGATACGATCTGCGACTACTATGACAGCTCCAATAGGTATTTCTCCTTTTTCGTAGGCTATTTCGGCTTCTTGTAATGCTTTGCGCATAAAATAAGTATCATCGTATGGATTGATCATAGCATGGCGTTTTAAGTGGTAAATCTAACAAATAAATAATGAACTCTTCTTAGTACGCTTTATACAATGGTATTTTATTCCTACTTTGTCATCTTAGGTTTTTTGTTTTTTTCGATTCCTTAAGAGCTGACTCATATACCTTTGATGTTGTTCCAGAATTAGATTAATAGCCAATTGAGGTTCTTCTATTTTTGTTTTTATGCACAGACTAACAATTTTCTTGATGGTAGCAGCAGTGTATTTCTCTTTACTGTTTTTTAATTTAACTTTGGTAATCAGTAGCATAGCCATCATACAAATTGCCATATGGTTATGAAAACCATGCCAGCCTCTTATTTGATAATCTCCCATTCCTACTAGGTTTTTCCCTTCTCTGAAAATTTGCTCTATGAATATTCTTTGTCCTTGTTTTTGAGCTAACTCCTTAATATGGTCATTTTCCATATTGGTTAAGGAGTACTTGGTTTTTCCATCCGCATCCTTTCTAACTATTAAAATCAAATCAAGCCATCTGTGATTAGCTGTTAACACCTGTATCTTAGCATAATGGAATTTTGCATTTAAAGTTCCTTTGGTAGACTTTCTGATGTCAATTTGCTGAAAATCATCTTCTGATAAATTAGCTACGTATTGATCTACCCTACATTTTTCGTTAGCATCATTATTGAAGTAAATTCGTTGGTCACTTCGGATATCGCCTATAAAATCAAGTTGTTTATTCACTAAATACTCCAATAAAAACATGGCACTTCCATAAAGAGCATCAAAATTTACATAATCGAATTTGACTCCTTTAGCTACAGCATGTTCTATAATATTTTTGGCTATTTCAGGCTTGCTTAGATGCTTTTCGCTTTCAGGAATAGTACATTTCCGCCTCCTTAACGTATCAGATTCCCATTCCTTTGGCATGAACAAGCGCATATCTATTGGAGTGTAATATTCTGACTGT
>CANMMM010000002.1 GCA_947498935.1 uncultured Aquimarina sp.
TCGTAGCCCGTAGGGGAATCGAACCCCTCTTACCAGGATGAAAACCTGGCGTCCTAGCCGATAGACGAACGGGCCATTAACTATTTATTTTTTCGGAGTGCAAATATAAAATGTTATTTTTAAATCTGCAACTTTTTTTCGTAGCCCGTAGGGGAATCGAACCCCTCTTACCAGGATGAAAACCTGGCGTCCTAGCCGATAGACGAACGGGCCATAGTTGTTTGCCTTAATTGCGGATGCAAAAATACAACTATTTTTAGATTCAGCAAGAGTTATTTTGATTTTTTTTGAAATTAATATGCCTTTGCAAACAAAACTCTTGACAATGAAGGCTTTCCACTATACATACATATTCCTTTTTCTTCTTTTGCATCTAAAGGAATACAACGTATCGTCGCTTTAGTCTCTTCTTTTATCTTTTGTTCTGTCGCTATGGTACCATCCCAATGCGCCGAAATAAAGCCTCCTTTGGTCTCTAACACCTTTTTAAACTCTTCATAAGAGTTTACTTCTGTAATATGTGCATCTCTAAATTCAGTTGCTTTTTGATGCAATTGGTCTTGAATCTCCACTAATAGCGATTCTATAGTATCTACTACACTATCTCGCTGTACAAATTGCTTAGACAATGTATCTCTCCTCGCTAATTCCACAGTCCCTTTTTCTAAGTCTTTTGGTCCTATAGCAATACGTAATGGTACTCCTTGTAATTCGTATTGTGCAAATTTAGCGCCAGGGCGGTGCGTATCTCTGTTATCAAATTTCACAGAAATTCCTTTTGCTCGTAGTGCTACCACTAACTCATTAGCTACTTCAGAAATCTGATCTAATTGTTCTTGTCCTTTATATATAGGTACTATTACTACCTGTATCGGAGCTAAGTTTGGGGGTAACACCAACCCATTATCATCACTATGCGTCATGATCAGTGCTCCCATTAATCTTGTAGACACGCCCCAAGAAGTAGCCCATACATAATCTTGTTTCCCTTCTTTAGAAGTAAACTTCACATCAAAAGCCTTAGCAAAATTTTGCCCTAAGAAATGAGAAGTCCCTGCCTGTAATGCTTTTCCATCCTGCATCAATGCTTCGATACAATACGTATCATCAGCCCCTGCGAAACGCTCGCTTTCTGTCTTTCTACCTTTGATCACAGGAATCGCCATAAAGTTTTCTACAAAATCAGCATATACATCATTCATTTGTTCTGTTTCTGCAATAGCTTCTTGTTTTGTTTCATGCGCTGTATGCCCTTCTTGCCATAAAAATTCTGCTGTACGAAGGAACAAACGAGTACGCATTTCCCATCGTACTACATTCGCCCACTGATTGACCAAAATAGGTAAATCTCTATATGACTGTATCCACCCTTTATATGTATTCCAGATAATAGCCTCTGATGTAGGTCGTACAATCAGTTCTTCTTCTAACTTAGCTTCTGGATCTGCTATTAACTTAGAGGCATCATTAGGGTCAGTTTTTAATCGATAATGCGTAACTACCGCACATTCTTTTGCGAATCCTTCAGCATTTTTTTCTTCAGCCTCGAACAAACTCTTGGGTACAAAAAGTGGAAAGTAAGCATTCTGATGTCCAGTTTCTTTGAATTTCTTATCCAATTCTGCTTGCATTTTTTCCCAAATAGCATATCCGTATGGTTTAATCACCATACAGCCTCTTACTGCCGAGTTCTCAGCTAAATCAGCCTTTACCACCAGTTCGTTATACCATTTTGAATAATCTTCACTCCTTTTTGTTAGATTTTTGCTCATAAACCTCTGTTTGGCACAAATATTGTGTCTTTGTTAAATAAAAAATAGTTAGCGCAAAACTAACTAAATTTGCAATGTTCAACAATAAAATAAGGAGATATGCGACTTAAAAATTATTTTAGAAAAAATGGAACTGTAGGCACGTTGCTTGCAGCAACCTTGCTTATGTTGACGTCTTGTGGCTCATATGAATATGTATCTTATAATGACGGAATATACAATGATGGTAACAGCTCACAAAATTACGAACCAGCCACTCGCACTCCCAACACAGCACCTTCTTCTTATTACTCTAATTACTTTGCAGAAAAATCAGCTCAGTACGATGCTGCCGCAGAAGACGGTACCATCTTTACTGATATAGATAATTATTCTAGCGAGAACTATGATCCCGCAGATAGCACTAACGTAGCCTTGCAGTATGAAAAAAGCCAACCTTCATGGGGTAGTGACAGTGATAATGTAACTGTAAATGTATACAACAACGGATGGAATAATCGTCCTTTCTGGGGTGCTGGTTATGGATATGGTGGCTTTTATGACCCATTTTGGTATGGAGGCGGATATGGCTGGAGACTAGGATTTGGAAACCCTTACTGGCGAGGAGGATTTTATGGAGGAGGCTTCTACGGAGGTTTTTATAACGGATTCCACCACCCTTATTACTATAATAATTTTGCCTTTAGAGGTAACAGATACATTGCTTATAACAGAGGTTACCGAAGAGGATATTTAGCCAACAGCTATCGAAACCGTAGAATTTATAATTCTAGAGCTGGATACAGAAGTAGATCATACGCTAACCGCAATACATACAACAGAAGAACAAGAAGCTACAACAGTAGTCCTCGTAGAAGTAGTAACAATCGTAATTACAACAATAATAGAAGTAGAAGCTATTCTAACAATAGATCAGCTACCCCTAGAACCAATCGTTACCGATCATATAGAAATAATGGAAATCGATCTAGCACCTCTAGAAGCAGAAACTACAACAGCTCTAGAAGTAGAAATTATAATAGTTCTAGAAGAAGTTCTAATTACTCTAGAAGCGGTAGATCATCTGGTAGTAGAAGTAGATCATATAGTCCATCTAGAGGCCGCAGCGGCAGAAGATAAATCATAACAATATTGAAGGAGTTTAAACTTTTTGCAATTTGCTATAAAAACAATCTTTTGCACCCAAATTTTGCAATTTTTAAGCTCCGTAGCGCTACTATGCAACAAAAAAAATTACTGCATTTGGTCACAAAATCTTCGATTTTCGCTGAAATCGAAAAAGTTTAAATCACTTCATTTACTAAACAAAGGACAATACCCCTAATTATGAAAAAAATATTTTTATTCATAACAGCATTCTCTATATCTATACTCAACGCTCAAGACATCTCAGATGGACTGAGATACGGACAACAGGACATTAAAGGTACCGCCCGTTACAGAAGTATGAGTGGTGCATTTGGCGCTCTCGGTGGAGATCTATCTGCCATCCATGTCAATCCTGCTGGGTCTGCTGTTTTTTCAAACTCATATGCATCCCTTACTTTATCCAATACAGATATCAGCAATGATGCATGGCTTGGAAACGGTTTTAACACCTCAAACACCAGCAGCTTTAATTTTAACCAATTAGGAGCAGTGTTCACTTATAGCCACCCTATTAAAGAACACCCTATAAATAAATTAGCTTTAGCATTTACCTATGATCAAACATCAGACAATGTAGATGAGATTATTGGCTTCGGCACCACTAATAACTCCATTGATTCTTTCTTTCTAGGTACTGCACAAGGGATCCCCTTAGACCTCATCACTCCTAGAAGTGGAGAAAGCATTAATGATCTTTACAGCTTCTTAGGAGAAACCCAGGGTACCAATGCACAAACAGCATTTTTAGGCCATGAAAGTTTCCTTATCGAAGCCGTAAATCCAGACAACCCTGATAACACTGATTATGTATCCAATGTAGCCCCTGGTAATTTTGATCAAGAATACCAATTAGAAAGCACTGGATTAAATGGTAAGTTTACCATCAATGGTAGTATCCAGATACAAAAACGTTTTTATGTAGGAGGTAGTCTTAATTTCCATTTTATCAATTACGATAGAACCACGAATTTTTTTGAGCGAAATGACAACGTCGATAGCAGCATTAATGATATTATTTTTACCAACAAGCTATCCACTCTGGGATCCGGTATCTCTGCACAAATTGGAGGAATTGCTAAAGTATCTAAAATGCTTAGGCTCGGATTATCATTAGAATCTCCTACTTGGCACACTATACAAGAAGAAACCACACAACGCTTAGAAACCTCTAGTAATGCTAATGGCACTGCAATCGTAAACCCCAATATCATCAATTTATTTCCTGAATACCAATTACGCACTCCTGGAAGGGCTATAGCCAGTGCAGCTATCTTATTTGACAACAAAGGATTGATCAGCATTGATTACAGTTACAAAGATCACCGAAACACGTCTTTTGACTCCGAACAAGGCAATAATGAATTCTCGGATCTAAATAACCGTATTGATCAAGCTTTACAAGCAGCATCCTCTATTCGTATAGGAGGAGAATTAAGAAATGGACAGTGGAGTTTTAGAGGCGGAATTCTATACGAAGAAAGCCCTTATAAAGACGATCTGATACTTGGCGAAAAAACAGGAGCATCATTAGGGATTGGGTATAATTTCGGAAAATTCAAATTCGATGTTGCATATGATTACGCAGAACAAGATCGTACAGAAGCCCCCTATCCAACATCTAATATTTCTAATTTAGTATCCATAACCAACTTTAGAGACACACTGACCTTTACCCTAGGTTTAAACTTATAAATAAAGAAGTGGTTAAAACCACTTCAATACATATTTTCCAATTCAAAGCATTTTCTGAAGTCGCACATCAGGCTTTGTATTGGAAAATAGTATTTAGCGCACCAGTGCAAAACTGCCTGAGAACATTTTACGGCTTCTAGCCGCATCCCGATCTGCTTGTTCATTATACTCTGCCCTAAACCAATACTGAGAAGAAGGCATTAAACTACCATTATATGTACCATCCCACCCGCTACTACCAGGCGCTAATTGTTTCAGTAATTTACCATCTCTATTAAAAATATAAATCAATGTCACCTGTGGCTGATCCTCTGTATTGATCAAATTCCATGTATCATGAAACCCATCTCCATTCGGTGTAAAATACTTAGGATATCCTAAAATCATAATAGGTACAGACACTCCCTCATTAGTAGCACAATTCACATACCTACTTACGATTTGATAATCTCCAGGAGGTACATCCTCAAATATTGGCGAGGACTGAAACGGCCTATATTCTACAAAACCAGTAGAAGATGACAATGAGCGATCCAATCTATATTCAAAATCCGTAAAACCAGCCGCTATTATGTCTGGACTCGTCGTTACTGAAGCTGTAACCGTATAACTACCCGAAAAAGAAGGTTCTGCAATACTATACGACACCGCTATCGAAGGCACAGACACATCCAATACCGTTACCTCGTCTGGTGAATCTATCACCTCTACCCCCGATGCATCAAACCCTCTCAATCGATACACACCATCAGACATTATTTGATCATAAAAAGGCAATGTCGCCCCAGGAATATCTTGAAAATCTGTGGTCCCTACAGCTGCCCTAGACCACTGAAAAGTTACAGCAGTAGGAAAACGCCCTTCTACCGTAATTGGATATTCACCCGCTCCGCATACTGGAATCTGCTCTGGCGCAATCCCTGGTGTCAATACACTACAATCTGTAGTCCCTGCATTCTCCGCATCTAAATTCGTTTGTTCCAATTGCAGCACTCCCATTTCATCTGCAAAATTCGTAATCAACACTATATAATACTCCCCTTCCATTCCTTCTGGGATCGTCAATGTCTCTATAAAATTGGCATCCGATGTCCTTGCATAGCTACAATCTATAATACTCGTATGATCGCTATTCGTTAGATAAAAAGCAGGCTCATCTACATTATTCACACACTCCGCAGGTCGAATATTCTCTCCATCATTATTCAGGTCACATCCTTTGGCTAATTCCGCTTCACAATCTACGATATACGAAGTTTCGAAAGGTCCCCATGCGATAAAATCCACATCCAATTGCCGCTCTCCACTATCCAATATACTATCACCATCAGCATCTACCCACTGTCGTATATCAAACACCAACTCTCCAGATTCTGCAATCCTCAAAAAATACCACGATGGATTCGGTGTCGTATTCAAACACCCTATTTCTCCTAATCCATTCAAATCACCAATAGTATTCGGAAATGTTAATTCTACAGAAGCATCAGAACAGAAAGGCTGCGCTAATCTACATGCCGTTTCAAAATCCTGTGCCTGCACACTATATATCAAACACACACACATCATTATCATCCATCTACCACGAAACACTAGGCTACTCATATATACTAACTATTTTATTTTGGAGCTTCACACTTATATTTTATCATCTTGTATATGTTTTGGGCGTTACCCACAAGGGGTCGGGCTATCCGCTACAATTCCTCGCACCTCCTGCGTCGGGCTGTGGGATTTCCACTACTATCCCTAACGCAATTATAGCATTGCACTACCTAAACACATAGCGCAACTAAGTTACTAAAATAAAATTATGATACAGACCTCTCTTCTCTTTTTATACCGTTAGTACTAGTACATTCATTAAGCACTCCAGATTCGACCTCTCCTCTAAATTTTAGTAGCAAAACACTTTCAAAAGCCGTAAAAACCATCCATATTCACAAAATTTTATTGATCTCCTACAATTGTTAACATAGCTTTTATTAAGTAAAAAGACAAAATTGTATCTTTGGCAATCATTTATGTACAGTTACATACGAGTGAGATTTAAAAATATAACATCGAAACGATCGTTTATACTTTTAATCAGTATTTAATTTTTTTAAGAATCTAAAACAAAACTAGTGAAGATAGACAAAGCACTTGAAGCCATCGAAGCACTGGGAGATAATCATGTAGCTACGAGCGCTGACACCCCACTGAGAGAAGATGCATTTGCAATGAGTAATGAAGAAAAAATTGCTTTGATCCAGAAGGACGTAGAACATATTATGGAAACATTAGGCTTAGACCTTACAGATGATAGTCTAAGCGGCACTCCTATGCGGGTAGCTAAAATGTTTGTAAAAGAAATTTTTTCAGGTTTAGATCCAGCCAATAAACCAAAGGCGTCTACTTTTGATAATAAATACAAATACGGCGAAATGCTCGTAGAGAAAAACATCACTGTATACTCTACTTGCGAACACCACTTATTGCCTATCGTAGGAAGAGCACATATTGGTTACATTTCTAATGGAACTGTAGTGGGATTATCAAAGATGAATCGAATCGTAGATTACTATGCTAAGCGACCACAAGTCCAAGAGCGCATGACGATGCAGATTGTACAAGAATTACAAACAGCATTAGGCACCAAAGACGTAGCATGTGTAATCGATGCAAAACACTTATGTGTAAATTCTAGAGGTATCAGAGATATCGAAAGTAGCACCGTAACCAGCGAATTCGGAGGAAAGTTCAAAGAAGAAGCCGTACGAAGAGAATTCTTAGACTATATCAAATTAGACACTGCTTTTCATTAAACAAATCACTCATCAATAAAAAAACACACATTACATTATGGCGATGGCTCCATTGTACGAATCACAAGAATTAAAAGTTTACAACTCCATTACAGGCATCAAAGAAACATTCACTCCCATTACTGCAGGGAATATAGGAATGTATGTTTGCGGCCCCACAGTATACAGCAATGTACACCTTGGTAATTGTCGTACCTTTATCTCTTTTGATCTCGTATTCAGATACCTAAAACATTTAGAGTACAAAGTTCGCTATGTTCGTAATATTACAGATGCAGGGCATTTAGAAAATGATTCCGAAGACGGAGAAGACAAGGTATCTAAAAAAGCACGTATAGAACAATTAGAACCAATGGAAATCGTGCAACGCTACACCTTAGATTTTCATAATGTTTTAGCTAAGTTTAATAATTTACCCCCTAGCATAGAGCCCACTGCTACAGGTCATATTATAGAACAAATAGAAATTATTAAATCCATTATCGATAATGGATTTGCTTATGAAGCTAATGGATCTGTTTATTTTGATGTCAAGAAGTTTAATGAAACCAACAAGTACGGAAAGCTGAGCGGACGTAACTTAGAAGACATGATTGCCAATACGCGAGAGCTGGCTGCACAAAGTGACAAAAAAAATCCACAAGATTTTGCACTATGGAAAAAAGCAGAACCAGAGCACATCATGCGATGGCCTTCTCCATGGAGTGATGGGTTCCCAGGTTGGCACTTAGAGTGTACCGCTATGAGTACTAAATATCTCGGTGATCAATTCGATATACACGGAGGTGGTATGGATCTAAAATTCCCGCACCACGAATGCGAAATTGCACAAGGAGAAGCTTCCTGCGGAAAATCACCTGTTAATTATTGGATGCATGCCAACATGCTAACATTAAATGGCAAAAAAATGTCTAAATCTACAGGGAATATCATTTCACCAGCAGAGATTTTTGAAGGAGGCAATACCGCCTTAAGCAAATCCTTTGCTCCTACCGTGGCTCGTTTCTTTATTTTACAAGCACATTACAGAAGTATCTTAGACTTTTCTAATGACGCCTTAGAAGCCTCAGAAAAAGGTTTCTATAAATTGATGGAAGCAATCCAAACCTTAGAAAAAATAGCACCTACCTCCACTACTACTGGATTTGCTATTGATCAATGGAAGCAAGAGTGCTACGATGCCATGAATGACGACTTTAATAGTCCTATACTGATTGCAAAACTTTTTGATGCTGTAAAATTCATCAATAATCTCAAAGAAGGAAATAACAGTATTTCTACTACAGATTTAGAAGTCCTAAAAAACACAATGCATGGATTCGTATTCGATGTATTAGGACTTGTAGATACTCAAAGTGATAGTAGCACCTCTGGAATAGGAGAAAAATTATCAGGGACAGTAGAATTATTAATCAACCTCAGAGCAGAAGCTAGAGCTAATAAAGATTTTGCTACGAGCGATAAGATACGAGATGAACTTTTAGCGATGGGCATACAACTCAAAGACGGAAGAGAAGGCACTAGCTTTTCTATCAATTAAATAACGTATGCACAAAAGCGCTTTATTTTTTAAAAAACTAACTACAATCCCTTTTATAGGGATTGTACGTTTCTATCAAAAAATAATCTCTCCATTAACACCTGCAACCTGCAGATACCATCCTACGTGCTCTCATTACACTATAGAAGCATTGCAAAAACACGGACTTATCAAAGGCAGTATACTCGCTACAAAGCGTATTTTTAGCTGTCACCCTTGGGGAGGTAGTGGTTACGATCCCGTACCAGACCCCACAGAAACCAATATCTCTAAACCGCCTTGCGGTTGCTCACATACCAAGACAAGCGATACTCCATCAAGTCCTCAATAGACATTTAAACAAACCTTAACTAGGTTCTGCAATTGTGTAGGATAAAATTGCCTGATTAATACCTATATTTACAACCAATAAAAAAACAGCATATGATTTTCTCTAAACTAGTTTGGAATCCAGTAGAAGGAATAGACTTAGGATTTTTTATGATCCGATTTTACAGCCTCATGTTTGTAATAGCTTTTTCCCTTGGATGGTACTTGATGAAAAAGATCTATATCAGAGAACAGTTATCTATGGAAAAATTAGACTCTATTTTCATCTACGCTGTTATAGGTACTTTACTAGGAGCGCGACTCGGTCATGTATTCTTTTATGACTGGGATTACTACCGTAATCATTTACTAGAGATCTTACTTCCTGTTCGCTTCAAACCTTCTTTCGAGTTTACAGGTTTTCAGGGACTCGCCAGTCACGGAGCTGCTATCGCATTTATTATTGCCATGTATTATTATGCAAAGAAAGTAGTACAAAAACATCCGCTATGGGTGATGGATAGAGTAACAATCTCTGCTGCAGCTGGAGGAATCTTTGTACGACTGGGTAACTTTTTTAACTCAGAAATTATAGGAAACCCTACAGATGCTAGTTTAGGAGTACAATTCGTGAGACAGTTTTACAGCAAGTCAGAAGCAATCAAACTAACAGGTATTAGAAACAGTAATGAAGCGTACAATGCCATCACTACAGACGCTAAATTTGCAGAACTTCTTAATGCCGTTCCTTTCTCTCATCCCGCACAGCTCTATGAAGCCTTTGGGTATATCTTCGTAACCCTGATTCTATGGGCATTGTATTGGAAAACTGATAAAAGACTGTACAGAGGCTTTCTTTTTGGTACCTATATGGCTCTTATTTTTACCGTACGCTTTTTTGTAGAGTATGTAAAGTCTAGCCAACATGGATTTGGTGATACCGAAGGTAGTATTTTATCTACAGGACAGTGGCTAAGCATCCCATTTGTCATTATAGGTATTTATTTTATAGTAAGCGCCAAAAAAGTGACAGACACCACTGAGTAGCACCACATACACTTACAATAAAATACACATGAATTCTTAGCCAAAAAAGTTAAGAGTTCATGTATAATTACAGCATCTATCCTCCGTTACACCCTCATGAGTAAACTTCTATTCTATTGCTTTTCTTTCCTATACACTCTTAGCTAATATAAAAATCATTTCCTAGCATTATCTTACTGCCTTGGCACTATACCTATACTAATCCCTAAAGAAGAGTAAAACATACTTATTTTTTGATTATCAATTCAAACTTATAACACACAAAACATTCTAACACTATCGCTTTTCACTACTTAACTTCTACTCTAGCCAATAGCAATACCTTGCTACCGACATAAAAACCTAACATATATAGCATGTCTAAATCTGATTATGAAGTTCTATTGCATATGCCTAAGAAATCAACTGTTTCTTTTACTTTACCACTAAAAAAACAAAAGAGTCCAGTCAAATAAATGACTGAACTCTTTTTCGATTACACTACTAAAAAGGATATATACTTATGTGAGAGAACCTACCTAAGCATTAATCGTTTTACTACTTTAGTTTTATTTATATCTCTAGTGGTCACAAAATACACTCCACTTGTCAAATTCGTTAAGTCTACTAGCTGTTCAGACACTCCTTTGGGCCCTGTAACTATATTCTTTACTATTCTTCCGTGAAGGTCTGTAAGAGTGATATATGTTAATTGCACCCCTTTGATCGTAATCAAGCCATACGATGGATTTGGATACATTTCTACATCAGCTGATTGTTTTATGATTTTTGCAGTATCTACACGATTCGTTTCTCCTAATAACTGCGCATTCAGTGTACTGCTTCCATGTAACCATATTGGTTTGTTTATTTCTGTATTCCAATTAGCTGCAATCTGATCATTTATATGTACTCCTGCTCTACCCCAATATCCGTTAGGGAATGTACCGTTAGTTCCTGCACTAAATAATGAGATATCATCTGACCAATTCGCATTGATATAATGCACTTGTCGTACTACATCTTTATTATCATACACGTAGCCAAAGAAATCTGTAAACCAGCTATCCCAAATTTGCTGTGCAGTCACACTCTTACATCCCTGTCCAGAAGGACCATCCCATATGGTAGAGATATTACACTCTTCTAGATTCGTTAAATCAAATCCTTGCGGAGTAGATTCTGCTATATATACTGGTTTTACAGTTGTTTTACCTATGTCTGATCGATTGGTAGCTCTTGCAAAATTAACAATATCATCTGCACGCATTCGCTGCGTTTTGTATGCAAACTCATCATACGCTGGAGCTAGCTCATCACCCTGTACAAACCAAGATAACCCTAACCAATCTACGAACTCATCTCCTGGATACCAATTTGTAATATCTTCTTTAGAAGCCTCTCCTGAAAAATTATTGTCTAATATATTATCAATTGGAGAAGCTGCGCTTTGCCATACATATGCTACATTCGTTACACCTGCTTGACGCATTCCTGTCACAATTCTTCTAAACGCACCTTTAAAATTATCTGGATTTTCATATCCTCTATTCCATGCTCCATCAAACTCATATCCTATTCTCAGGTAGATTGCTACTTCTGGTCTTCTAAGACAGAAATCTGCCAATGCTTTTATCTGTGTATCGAAGGCTCCATTTGCTGTTTGCGCTAAACAACCTGCACACCAATCGTTTGGTCCATCTGCCGTATTTTCTCCTTCTGCAAGACTCAATCCGATAGATAGTGAAGAATTTGGATACCCTAACACAACGCTTCTAGCATTCAGAGGTCCTGCTCCCCAATCTGTATCTACTGTAGATCCATCTGGATTAAAGGCTGTTTCTCCACTAGGAGATTCCCCTAATGCTCCATATACTGGGAAATCTGTAGAGGCAATACTGTAGAAAGAAACATAGGTAGTAACTCCACCCATTTCTGGGAATCCTCTATCGTTTACTCCTCCTTCATTATAATCATTGAGTGTTTTTAAATCCTGTCCCAATGTTAATAATATTTTACCATTAGGTGGTAATAGCTTTGCTTTCAGATCTGAATCATTTCCTCCACCAGTGTTGCCACATGGCACACAGGATGATCCACCACAGTCTACACCTTGCTCGTCTCCATTCTGAATACCATCATCACAAGTTGGTGGTACTGTTTGTTCTGGAGCGATTGTTACTTCTCCTAATTCATTTGCACATTCATCATTACCCCAACGCACCCATACAGCATATGTCGCTGGTGCTAAATCATCGATGGTAGTTGTTCCTGCTGCATCTGCAACACTGTAAGGATACGTAGCCCCTCCATCGATACTAAATTCTAATTGAGTTCTACCTACTATGTCTGCAAAATTGAATGTTATTGTTCCATCTTCTGCTCCTGCTTCTGTTTCATTAGTTTTAGTAAAAGTTGCTGTAGGAAGATCATCGCCTGTACATGGTTGTGGCACATCATCTACCACTCCATTACTTATAAAGTTTAGATAATCTATATTCAACGCTACATCTCCTGCTTGATTGATCACCTGAAAAGAAGCTCCTGCTGGCACAGCAGTTTCTACTGTAAGTATTCCATAGGTTCCTACCCAAGAATTCGTAGTCGTAAAATTCGCTTTTTGCGCTACTCCATTGACTACAATGGTAATACTACCTGTATTCTGTGACGCATATAGTAGCTCTACTTTATCTGCTTTAGGTGCATCATTGATCACAAATCCATTTCCTATAGCATCTAAATACGCTACTCCTCTACCATTACTAGCTGCATTATCTTCATATATTCTAGCTTGTCCTTCTATAACAGCTGATTCTGCTTCTATCTTAGTAGTTACAGGCGTCGTAGTGATACAAGGTGCACAAGAAGTTCCTCCACAATCAATCCCTTCTTCATCTCCGTTTTGGATTCCATCATCGCACCTTGGCACTACCTGCCCCGCTTCAATAGCGATCGCCCCTAATTCATTTGCACACTCATCATTGCCCCAGCGTACCCAAACTATATATGTCGCTGGTGCTAGATCATCTACAGTAGTCGTTGTTGCTGTATCTGCAACACTGTATGGATATGTGTTGCCCCCATCGATACTAAACTCCAATCTTTCTCTACCTGATACGTCTGCAAAATTGAATGTTATTGTTCCATCAGCAGCTCCTGCTTCTGTTTCATCTGTCGCTGTTATTATTGCTGTAGGTACATCATCTCCTGTACATGGCACATCGTCTACCACTCCATTACTTATAAAATTTAAGTAATCTACATTTAATGCTGCATCTCCTGATTGATTTACTACTTCAAAAGAAGCTCCTGCTGGTACTGCTACATCTATACTCAATGTTGCATATGTACCTACCCAACTATTCGTAGAGGTAAAATCTATCTTTTGTTGCTCCGTTCCATTCACTACAATGGTTATTGTCCCTGTGTTTTGTGAAGCATATAGTAACTCTACTTTGTCTGCTTTAGGTGCATCATTGATCACAAATCCATTTCCTACTGCATCTAAGTATGCTACTCCTGATCCGTTACTTGCCGCTCCATCATCATAGAACCTAGCCTGCCCTAGTAATGAACCTGATTCTGCTTCTATTTTTTCTGTTATTGGTGTTCCTGTTGTTTCACATGGTTTACAACTACCACCACAGTCTATACCTGTCTCATCGCCATTCTGGATACCATCATTACAAGTTGGTGCTACGTCACACGGTGCACAGCTACCACCACAGTCTATTCCTGTTTCGTCTCCATTCTGAATACCATCATCACATGTAGGTGCCACATCACAAGGCGCGCAACTACCACCACAATCTATTCCTGTCTCATCGCCATTTTGGATACCATCATTACAGGTTGGTGTATCTCCTGCTTCAAATCCTATATCTGATAGTAATGTAGGTCCTCCGTGTAAGAACTTACCGCTTCTTATATAGGTATTCCAGTTAGCTGAAATCAATTCATCTACTTCTATTCGTGTATCTCCCCAAAAACCTGATCCTGCATCTGGCCATTTCCAAAGGTCTTGTGACTGCCAATCTGCATTAATATATGCTACGATTCTAATGATATCATCGTTTTCTTCTATAAATGGGATTAATTGTGAAGCAAAATACTGATCCCATATTCCCTGACTACCTAATACCTGTGGATTTCCTGGGTCATCAAATGGGTGAAAAGTTCCTTGATCAAATTCATAATACTGAGCAGATACTTCTGACATCATTATAGGTTTATTAATCCTCTTAGCGAAATCGATTAAGTAACCTAAGTTGTCAGAGTTAAATGATGTATCTTGAAAGAAAAATGAAAGCCCTACGTAATCTACATATTCTGGTCCTGGGTAATATGCATCAATACTATTTTCTGCATTCGCACCCCATGTAGCAGACTGCCAAACATAAGCTATATTTTCTATTCCCATTTCGTTCCATTTGTCTACCATATACTTGTATATTTCTACAAATGTTGCTGGATCATAGTTATTCCAAGGGCCATCAAACTCATATCCTAGTCTTAGGTAAATAGGTCTATTTGCATTTTTAAGTGCAAATTTTCCAAATTCTTCGATACGTTCATCCAATTCTCCTCTTAGTAACGCCTGTTGGCTTGATGGAAATGGAGGTCCTGCTGTATTTCCTTCTACAAATCCCATTCCTATTGCTAATGCAGACTGTGGGTAACGATCTAATGCTGTTTGTGAATTCATATCACCCGCACCATAGTCAAAGGTCTCTTCTAAACCTACTAAATCCCATATCTGCGTGTATTGAGTAATACCTGCTGGAGTAGGGAATTTACCAGAGTCTACATACCCTGCTACCGAACCTAAGTCTTGCCCTATCATTAGCATGGTTCTACCATCTAATGGAGCAAACTTTCCTGGCACTTTTTGTGAATATGTCATTATATTGATTCCTATTACTAGCAACCAAAAAACAACATGTTTGATTTTAAAATTCATAATAATCTGTGTGTGTTATTTACTATTATACATTATAAAGCTTAATATATTAAGCATCTTCAAAATTATAACACAAAAGGATACAAAAACCATAACCAAACACTTCTGAAACATAAAACCACTACGTTTTTACCACGCAAAACCAATTAAAACTGACAAAAAACCATTTTTTTTGCACTTACACTACTATTTTCGTAACACAAAAAGCAATTTTATACATTATCGATACTAAAAAAATTAACACTACTCCCATAGTAGCTTAACACCTTTTAAAAAAGGGATTTTACAGCATTTTTATTCATATTCCATATACAACACCTATACATCAAACGTTGTAGTTGCTTTTATATAAGTCGATGTAGTGTACGAAATAATGAAGTGGTTTACATTGTTTATAAGTTGCTATAAAGACCATCTTTTGCCCCAAAATTTTGTAATTTTTGAGTTCTGTAGTACTACTATGTAACAAAAGAATTACTGCATCTGGTCATAAAATCTTTGGTTTTCGCTAGTTTAAAACCACTTAAATACAAGGGGTACTGTATTGAGTACTACATGAAGCTTACATTAATGATATGATAAAAGCTTAGCAACTACTGATAGCTTATTCTTCTAGAAACAGCTGTATTTCACACAACTTCTATATAAAAGGCTATCTAATTATTGATACGATGAAGCCTGCTGCTCACAACAATTATTTTGAGCAGTACAAAGAGAAAGAAATAAGTTTAATAATTAGAACCTAATTATAAAATCTGTGAGATTGATAGAGGTATCTAGATTCATCTTTTTACGCACTCTAAAACGTAATGATTCGACTCCTCTATAAGATATTCCCATTAACGGAGCAATTTCTTTACTAGAAAGGTTCAACTTGAGATAGGCACATAATCGTAATTCTCTATGATTTAGATCTGGATAGTACTTTCGTAATCGATCTAATGAATTATCGTGTATTTGATTAAAATGTGTCTCGAAATGCTTCCAATTATTATCGCCTTTGATTTGATTTTCTAAAGACTTAATTGCCAATTTCAGCTCTTTCTTTACCTCTCCACTAGAATTTTCATATACCTTGGCCAGTGATGCCTTGAGCTGTAACAATTCATTGTCTAGCTGTACCATCTGCATAGCTGAAGAGGCTAATTCTTTATTTCTAGATTCTAAATTTTGTTTCAGCTTTTTGTTGTCTTGTTTGATCTTCTCATTTTTGGCTTTGAGTCTTTTTTCTTCAAATTTTATCCGTTGAAGTTCCATTTCTTTGACATGCGCCATTTTTAACTTCTTAATCCCTTCTTTCTTTTGTCTGTTTTTGAATTTTATGATCATATATACACAAAACAATACAAATAAACCGTACAATATATACATATAGATCGTACGATACCAAGGTGGACTGATTTCAAACTTATAGACCATTTCATCACTGATCTCATCATAAATATTTTTAGCTCTTACTCTAAAAACATATTCCCCTGCTGGTAGAAAGTTATATTCTTTTTTGGCTTCTGTATTCCATTCTGTCCATTCTTTATCCAATCCTTCTAAATAGGTTTGATATTTTACAGAACTTGGATTTTCATAAAATGGAGACAAGTATGAAAATGCAATACTATTTTTACTAAACGGGAATGGTTTATTTACAGAATCTCTTCGTATTCCTGTTTCATAATTTTCTACATTACCGTATATCACTGAATCTTTAATAGATACACCTTTAAGAAGTGTCTTGAACTCTTTTTTATAGTTACTATAAGGGTTCTCTTTATAAATCATAAAGCCAGACTTAGAAGTAAAACCTATCGTCTCTTTATCTAGCGAAATAACTTCTTCGAATGCAGGGATCAATCTACTTCTAAGTCGCTGAAATGGAACTCTACGTATTGTAGACTTTCCATTAGCATCATAATCGATCATTCCTATATCATCATTGCGATCATACCCTTGTACAAACAGTGCTTTATTAGCACCTAACACATAATGTTTACGCACTAATTTTTCGGTTCCTAACAATGTTTCGTATTCTTTGCTAAGTACCATTTTATTTTGGTTTCGATCGTATTCATACACCCCTGATTGTGTGCCGAATAATAATGTATTATCAAAACTGTCTAATAAACTAATAAAAAGATTGCTAGGGAATCCTTTGGTATCATCATAGAAAGACTGTCGAAGAACGGATCGATATTCATCATCTAGCGTGAGTTGATACACGCCTTTGTAACCGTGTGATATCCATAAATTCCCTTTATGATCGAACTTTATTTCTTTACATGTTTCGTCAAATCCTTTTATTTTGTTTCTAAATCTCCATTGGCCTTCTACTTTTTCATAAATGACTAAACCAGAATAGGTTCCTTGTAGAATAATATCTTTTCTTCCTGGAATGTTTATAAAATTCCATCCTCCATTAATTTTACTTAATTCTCTAATTTTATCGCCTTCTAAGACAAATGATCCTTTGTGTCCTCCTATAAATAGATCATCATGCACTACTGATAAGTCCCATATTTGACCTTCGCTATCTGCTATAAACCTAAATTCATCTTTGGCTATATTTTGCGGCCATTTTCCTACATATACTCCTCCAGAAGTGGCTAAATACAGATTCCCTTTGTGATACTTAGCATCATAAGTAGCTCCGTAAACTCCATCATCATTAGATAATACATAAAATGGTGAATTGAGCTCTATATAACTAATACTTCCTTCTAGAGATACCCACAGCCCTCCTGTATTATCTAAGTACAAACCAAAAACTGTATTACTCAACAGTTTATCATTTCGATCCATTTTTTGCAACAGTTTTCCTTTGCTATCTACAAAAAGTAACCCTTTATTATCTGTACCAAAACAGTAGACGTCATTGGGTAACAAAATTCCTTTGGAAATACTGGCTTGGTTAAGTATAGAATTTTCTTGCCCCCATTTCGTTAGTTTACCTTCTTCTAATACGAATGCTCCATTATTATCTGTAATGAGTAGTAAAGAGTTTCTACCATGTGGTAATATGTGTTCGAATACATAATTAATCTCTTCTCTCTGTACATGTACGGGTAGTATGGTATTGTTTACAATTTTAGAGATGTTATTATTGGTATCGATGATATACAGTTCATTATTAATCTTGGTAACGGTTTTGATATCAAAAGTCAGTGTGGTACAAGAAATTTTTTCTTGCTTATAGTTGTATTTTATAAGTTGATTCAGGGTTATAAAATAGATATCTTCTTGCATATCAAAAATACCTAATACATGGGCAAAATTGAGGCAATCTTTACCCATTTTATCTAGGAGTGATACGTAATAAATCTGATTGTATTTATTTTTTTCTGCATAGCCGATTTCGCCATGACTTCCTATGTAAATCCTATTATTGTCATCGGCAGCTAGCAATTCTGCTATATTGGATCTATTATTGGGCTGTAGTAATATTTTCCAAGATTGCCCAGTAAATTCCATTAAGCCATATTCATTGGCAAAATACATAAGGCCGTCTGTTCCTTGGGTTATGTCAAAACTTCTGGGGGCTGATTTATATACATCTTTATTAGAATAATTTTTGACTTCTGATATTTTTCTCCATTCTTGTTGAGCAATTACCACATAGTTACTAGACAATAACAGTAATAACAATAGTCTATATGATGTAGTAATACGTCTTTTGATAATGTAAAGCACTTGTTCGTTTTTAAAACTTAGAATCACTGTAATAGTAAACGTTATTTTAATTGTTTATTTTTTGAATTCAAAATTTATCTCTCGATTACCTATTAATCGAGAATGCATCATACGATTGTACTTGTTTATGAGTACTGAAAAATAACACTCTTGGGGGCTTGTGAAATTAGCGCAAACGTTTACGTAAATCTACATAAAAAAACCGCTACTATGAGCGGTTTTTTATTGAAGTGGTTTAAACTTTTTATAATTTGCTATAAAAACGATCTTTTGCACCCAAATTTTGCAATTTTTGAGTTCCGTAGCGCTGCTATGCAACAAAAAAATACTGTATTTGAGCACAAAACCTTGTGATGTTTGCTTAAATCGAAAAAGCTTAAATCACTTCATTCTTATGGGAATCTTTTTATTAAAATATCTCGTTGGATTCTTTTAGTTTTTCTGTATTAGCTACTAATTGCAGCTCATCAACAATTTTTTGTATATCTCCATCAATAATATTCCCTAGATCATATAGGGTAAGTCCTATTCGATGATCAGTAACTCTTCCTTGTGGATAATTATAGGTTCTAATCTTTGCGGAACGATCTCCTGAGGACACCATACTTTTTCTTTTTTCGGAATCTGCTGCCTGTTTTTTAGCCAATTCCATCTCATATAATCGAGAGCGCAATACTTTTAATGCTTTTTCTAAGTTTTTATGAGATGATTTTTGATCCTGACAGCTTACGATCATTCCGGTAGGTTCGTGGTGCAATTTAATTGCTGAATAGGTGGTATTTACAGACTGACCTCCTGGCCCTGTAGAGGTAGTACGTTCTATACGTACTTCGGTCATGTCTAATTCTATGTCGAATTCTTCTGCTTCTGGTAATACCATCACGGTTGCTGCACTAGTGTGTACACGCCCTTGGGTTTCTGTTTGCGGCACTCGCTGCACTCGATGTACTCCTGCTTCGAATTTTAACACACCATATACGTCTTCTCCATTAACTTCGAAGATGATTTCTTTATACCCTCCACTGGTTCCTTCATTAAGATCTACAATACTTGTACTCCACCCTTTGCCTTCGCAATACTTGGTATACATTCTAAATAGGTCTCCTGCAAAAATACTAGCTTCATCCCCTCCTGTTCCTGCTCTAATCTCCACAACGCAGTTTTTAGCGTCTTCTGGATCTTTAGGCACGAGCATATAGCGTATTTTTTCTTCTAATGCTGGTAGTTCTTCTTTGGCTTCTTCTAATTGCATTTTAGCCATTTCTACCATTTCTGCATCACTTCCATCGGCTATGATTTCTTCTGCTTCTTTTAGATTATCGGTAAGCTCTATATAACGATCTCTCTCGTCCATCAAGGCTTTGAGGTCTTTGTATTCTTTATTGAGCTTTATGTATCTTTTTTGGTCTGCAATGATATCGGGTTGTATGATCAAATCATTGACCTCATCGAATCGTTGCTTTACTATATTTAATTTATCTATCATAGTTCTATCTATCCTGTGCGTATACTATACAAAAGTACACTTTTTTGTGAATCTCCCATAGTGGTATCTATGCTAAGGAAGCTTGTGTTTTCGTTTATTTTGTTTGATATTTTTTATATCACTACTATGCTTTTATACTACAATCTATCCATATCCAACGATCTTGTCCTTGCGTTAGGGATAGAGCGGATTACCCCGCAGAGGCGTATGTGCAGCTTAGCGAAACATAGGCATCGAGGAGTATGAGCGATAGCCCGACCCTTGGGGAACGCCCTTATAATCACACTAATTATGCATACTCAAATGTACCGTATGTACTGGTAATCGTTAGCTTTTTAGAAGGGGATGCTGCTACGCGTCCTACTATCTGCGCATCTACGTTAAATTCTTTAGAAATGCTGATGATGTCTTCGGCAATTTCTGGGGTTACGTATATTTCCATACGATGTCCCATATTGAAGACTTGATACATTTCTTTCCAATCTGTTCCTGAGTTTTGCTGAATGAGTTTAAAAAGCGGAGGCACTTCGAAAAGATTATCTTTTATGATATGTAATTGATCTACAAAGTGTAATATCTTGGTTTGTGCTCCTCCACTACAGTGTACCATTCCGTGTATGGAACTACTATTGTATTTAGAGAGTATTTTCTTAATAATTGGCGCATAGGTTCTAGTGGGTGATAATACTAGCTTACCTGCATCTATCGGTGCTCCTTCTACGGGATCTGTTAGTTTGGTCTTTCCTGAATATACGAGGTCTGATGGTACTGCTGCATCGAAACTTTCTGGATATTTCTGGGCCAATAGTTTATGAAAAACATCGTGTCTAGCAGAGGTGAGTCCATTACTGCCCATACCTCCATTATAGGTCTTTTCATAACTTGCTTGCCCAAAGGATGCCAATCCTACGATGACGTCTCCTGCTTGGATATTAGCATTATCGATTACTTTATTCCTAGGCATTCTGGCGGTCACTGTAGAGTCTACAATAATGGTACGCACGAGGTCTCCTACGTCTGCTGTTTCTCCTCCTGTAGAATGAATGGTAACTCCATATCCTTTTAGTTCTTCTAACAACTCTTCTGTACCATTGATAATAGCGGAAATAACTTCTCCTGGAATGAGGTTTTTATTACGTCCTATGGTAGAGGATAGCATAATATTATCTGTAGCTCCTACGCATAATAGATCGTCTATATTCATGATCAGGGCGTCTTGTGCTATCCCTTTCCATACGGAGAGGTCTCCTGTTTCTTTCCAATACATGTAAGCCAATGAGGATTTGGTACCTGCTCCATCAGCATGCATGATTAGACAGTGTGCTGGATCTCCTGTAAGGTAATCCGGTACAATCTTACAGAATGCTTTTGGAAAAAGGCCTTTGTCTATGTGCTTAATAGCACTGTGTACATCTTCCTTAGAGGCAGAAACGCCTCGTTGTGCGTATCGCTTACTTACTTCTTGACTCATTGTTTTAATATTATCCTACTAATGAGTAGCAAAGATAATCGAAATTAAGAATTATATCGCGTTTATGGCTATTGAAGTGGTTTTAATACGATGAAGTGGTTTAAACTTTGTATAATTTATTATCAAAACGATCCTTTGTTCCCAATTTTTGCATTTTTTAAGTTTCGTAGCGCTACTATGCGACAAAGAAATCTTTATTTATTTGTCGCTTTTGAAGATGTCCCCTAAGCAATCAGGGGGTATATACCTCTTTCATTAACTTATTGCCACTAGTATGGTATGCTGATTATTTCCAATCTGCCATCATCGCATTATCAATCAACTGTGTTCTATCTGCTAGATTGGCTATAGGTATTATTTGTATACTGGGAGCTGCTACTCCATCGTTTACTGCATGAGTATAAATGAGCATGGCTTGATTGGGCGAAAATCTTGCTTCGGTATCATTGGTTCCCATTGGTTTTTCTATGGACATATCTACTGTGCGCTGCTCACTGAATGTATATAGAAACATATGGGTATCTAATTGTCTATAGGCTGCATTTTCGAAACCTGAGATATCGTGGGTATAGACTAATTGCGATCCATCAATGGAAAGGTGTACGCCTCCTGCTGCTCCTTTGACTCCTGATAAAATCATGTCTTGCATTTGTCCTGCTGTCGTAATGGTGAACACTTCTACCTCATACCCTTGCAGATTATTTGTTTTTAATGCTATGATCCCTAAAGCATCATTTACTGCTACAGATGAAATTAGCTTGCCATTGGTAGTTTTGTATACTTGTTGTAAACCACTACCATCTGCATTGATACTATATAATGTGTCTTGATTAGGGAACCATAGTTTTGCTCCATTGTCTGACCACGCATAGTCTATTTCGCCTAAATTAAATCCTACTACTGGAACATTGGTGGTGATTTGCTGTAACTGTGCTCCATCTGTATTCATGGTAAACAGGTGTACTTTTGTACCTACCAATTGTAAAAATGCGATACGCTGTGTAGTGGGACTTTTTCTGGGTCTGAAACTGTTTTTATCAAGCGCTGTCAATCGTATCTCATTTTGTCCTGTTTCATCTGATGAATAAATGACTGAATTATCTGCTACAGCTCGTGTATAAAAAATTCGATTATTGGGTGGTGCTATGGTCTGAAAGGTGGCTATTGTGCTGTTTACTGGGGTATTGATTCCATCTGTAGCGGTTACCTGCCAGAAATATTTTGTTCCATATAGTAATTCACTAACGGTATAAGTGGTATCTGCTATATTTTCGAACAACTCTACTGTGGTATTTCGATCATTTTTTAATGTAACTGTATAGGTTAGCGTATCGTCTTCTGGGTCTTCTGCACTCCATGTAAGTGTGAGTTCAATAGGCTGATCTATGGCTCCTTCTTCTGGCACTAATAATCCATTAATCTGTGGAGCTTTATTAGCTGCTGTTTCGGGACTCATTTCTACTACTACTTCTACGGTGCCGTCTGCTACTACTGTTACGCTTTCGAACTGTGCTAGTAATCCGTCTTTCTGAGCGGTTAATGAATATTCTCCAGAAGACACATCGCTGATACGGTATACTCCTTCGGCATCTGTAAAGACGGTACTGGATGAAGGATTGGTCGTAATTTTTACATTCGCTAGTGGTTCGTTGGTTCCTGCTGCTACTACTTTTCCTTCTATAGCTCCTAATCCTTGGGCATCAATGGTATCTTCGCTACATCCTACGCATAGTAGTACAGAGCTTATGATTATGGCTATATACCGTGTGTATATTTTGATGGTCATTATATATTGTTCTTTTGCTAATCTAGAAATGATTTACACTTTTTTTAATTCGCTTTTCTACGTATTTTTCTAACTTTTTTTCGTTGTACTCGCTGCTGTTTTCGTTTTTGTTTATCCATAGGTAATGGTGTATTTATATACCAATTTACTCCTGCTGCTAGGGTGATGTATTGATCGTCCCTTTTTCCTTGCGCTACTTGATCTAAGTCATCGCTAACTACTAAATGATGCTTGGCGTTTATTTGCAACCCTATTTGTTTGGATAGCATATACTCTAGACCTGCTCCATATTGCATTTTAAAATGTGTTTGTTTAAAATCATCACTACTCACACTTCCTATTCCTGCTGTAAAGAGCGGGGTCACTTTCTCAAAAGGTAATAGTGTTAGCCCTGCATCTACTTCGGCGGCATTAAATCCTTTTGAGAAGGACTGCTGGTTACTTAGCTCGAATTTACTAAGACTTATCGACGCACTTACGTAGGGGTTAAAATAGTGTTTTGCGCCTAGCTGTAGGTAGTAATTGGTTTCTGAATCACTGTAATCCCCTCTTATTCGTGCGACTCCTCCTTGTCCAAATACGGCTTGCTCTCCTCTGCGTGCTTTGAAATAGCGGTCGTACAATTGAGTAGCACTGGCTTCTTCTTTTTCTGCCTTGTAGCTTACTAGCATTTCTTGCACTTCTTCTGGCGGAGCACTGGAGGTCCATAATTGCTCTTCAATTCCTTCTATAATAAGAGATCTTACGGCTTTTTCTATGGCTGCTGTTACTGCTATATGCCCTGGTTCATTCTGTGTAAACCCTGTTTCAGCTTCTAGCAATCGTCCTAATTTTACGAATCTAAAAAAACTGGCATCTACTGCTTGAGATAGGATGGTTTTGGATACATATACTGTTTTTAAAATTTTACCACTAGCTGTAGAGACTGCTCGTAAATAGACTGTAATTCTATCTTGTCTGTATTGTGTAGCACTGCTTATCCCAAAATAGCGCGCTCCAAGACCTCCTGTAATAATATTTGAATCGTAGGATACGATACCGCCTTCTAAAATAATACCTGCATAGAGTAATGGTGGAAGCTGCGGCTCATTACTGTTATTTTTTCTATATTCTTTGCGCGTGGATCGAATAATATTTCGCTCGTTGAGTAAGTTACTCAGGTTTTCGCGCTCTATAGGCATAAACCATTTAGAGTCTTCTAAGGCTTTGATTAAAATAGTAGTAGCTCCTTGAGTAACGGCTGTACTGAAGGTACTCCCTGTTTCTGTAGGTTTATATTGTCCAGTTTGATCCCTAAATTTATACACTCCTACTACTACTGGCTCTGTGGCAATTGGCAATTGTTTTAGCGATTGGGTAGCTTCTGTATCTTCTCCAATCCGAGCGGGGGCTGTATGTACAGGTTGATTAAAATAGGCTCCGCAACTTGATAATAATAGGGTACTACATAGTGTGATTGCAACTCGTAGCTTGTATATTTCGTGCATTCAAAAAAATTAATTAGGAATTATTACTTGTGATTGGTCTCCTGTGTTCGTATCCAGGATATTGATCACTAATCCTTCTCCTGATGGAAAGACTTCTACAAATAAACTACCGAAGTTAAATGTTCCTTCTGTAAGGCCTTCTCTACCGAATTGTTCTGTAAATAATGTTCTAGATATTTGTCCTAATAATTGACTATTGAGGTTTTCTGTAAACCTTTCTATAGGAGATCTACTATTCGCGCGAGCTCCTGATGTTTCTGAGAATTGGTTCTGAATTTCTGCAGAGTTTAGCAACCACTGATAATTAAATGTATTGCCTCCAAACGCTGGATTTTTTGGGGTATATACTAAGTCTTGTGCAAAACTGCAGCCTATTGTCATTCCCCAAAAAAAACAACTGATTCCTATTTTATAACTGTTTGTATGTTTCATTAATACTGAAAGATATCGTTTTTTTGTTTTTTCTGATCTTTAAAATATTTGTAGACTTTTCGGATAGCTGTTTTAGCTGTTTGCTCTAAGTATGTAATATCGGGCTTGCCTAAAAACTCATGTATTACTGTATCTTCTATTTTTACTTGAATAATTGTGCTTCTCCCGAAGCTTAATTTTTCATACACTCCTACAATTTTATTTCCATTGATCTTATGAAGTGTATACAGATTGTAAAAGAACTCGTAGAAATCTTTTCCCGGTTTGGTTTTTGTTTCTTCGATGACAATCCCTTTTAATTCTATTCCATCATCTACTGTAATTACTGCTGATTTGGCTGGAACTTGTGTTTCTTCATTAAACGCTACTCTACTTTTTCCTACGATTTGATCGTCTTCATATAACAGCAACAAAAAAACTTTTTTAGCAACTGTTTCTACACCGATGCTTGTGGTAGCTACTAATTTTTGTTCGTTTGCGGCTAATGTAAATGGTTCACTTTTTTTTGTTTTAGTTAATACGCCCAATGAATCTGTGGTGAATTCAGAAAAGACATACCGTAAATTTTTATATATTTCTGTCGTATTACTGGCTATAGCACGTATTACTACCCCTTCTTCTACTGATTGTGTTTTTATACTAGCTACCACCGCTGTATTGGTAAACTGGCTATATATTCCATGTATCGACAGAAACAAGAATACCGTGATTATCTTTATATTTTTATCACTCATATAGCATTTCTACTACTTATTTGTGTTAAAAACTCCTAACAATGATGGTACGTGCAGTACCTGACATGATAAATTGTAAATTATTAGACAATGTATTACTTCCGAAACGCTCGAAATAATGTCCATCTCCTTGCTGTGTTATCTCTAGTTTAGTTGTTAGATTCGGCGTAAATGAAAAGTCTATAATTTCATTGTCATTACCCAATTGTCTGATGAGTTTATACGTTTCATCTACCACATCATTGACCTGTATCTGATTCCTATCCCCCTCTTGATACAATCGTATATCCGAATTGCTAGCGTATACAGTGGTCGAAACACTATTATTTTCTCCTATTTGTGATATGTACACACTGTTATTAGTTGCTGTATTTTGTGATTGAAACATGGAACTGAACGTTTCCATACCTTGTAATTGCTGCCGTATTCCTTCTTTATTCACTATACCATCTCCTGACTGCTGTGCATAAAGCTGAAAATAGGCCAAAGACACACAAAAAACAAATAATACTGTATGCTGTAATTTATAAATCATAGTGTCTGTACATTTTGTAAAAGAGTTACATCAATGTATAATGATTAATGTAACTCTTTACGTTGAATTAGCCTAAATTAACTTTTTTAAAATTCTCCTCCTGATTGTGTCACAATCACAGAATTACTGATTCCATTCTGTAAGATCGTACTACTATGAAGTTCTCCTGATTGTATAACTTGTGTAGCATTACCTGTACCTATTTGCGTATCTCTAGAAATGTTTAATCCTCCTGTTTGTGAGGTATTACTTATATTGTTTGCTCCATCTTGTAATGATACTACTGTATTTTCATCTCCCAACTGCAATTGGCTTATTAAGTTTTCTTCACCTGCAATTCCTGTTATACCTTCTTGCTCTGCTGTTGCTTTGTTTCCAGATCCTTCTTGCTCTTGATTGGCTATGTTTCCTCCTCCAAATGTTGCTATATTTTGTACTGCTACGGCGCTATTAGCATCTCCTCTTTGCACCTGAATGATCGCATTATTTTCTTCTTCATGCTGAGCTGACATTTCATTTTCTTCTCCTTCTTGTAACTGCTCTACAATACCTCCTGTAGCACGAAAGAAAGTACTTCCCTGAGTAGAATTCGCTACGTTTCCACTACCGTTTTGAATTTGGCTTACTACATTTCCTGTTCCAAATTGTTCAGCGATACTTATATGTGCATCTCCTAACTGCTCTTGATTACTTGAGTTTTCATCTCCTACTTGTGTAATTGCTACTGTATGAAATGTACCCGTTTGTTTCATAAAAGCTAGGTTACTATCTCCTTGCTGTCTTCCTGTAGCTATATGATCCTCTCCTATTTGCTCCATAGTAGCTATATTGACATCTCCTTCTTGTGTCAGTGTAGCTCTATTACTATCTCCTTCTTGTGTTTGGGTTGCAATATTTTCTCCTCCAAACTGTAATATATTCTGTATTACACTTACAGAATTCCCATTACCTACCTGGGATTGGTATATTTCATTAGCATCTTCCTCATGCTGTGCAAATGCATTGTTTTTATCCCCTGTTTGTGATTGTACAACTGTTCCATTCCTCGAAGCAAAAGCATTACTACCCTGTATCGATTCTACACTATTCCCTCTTCCTGTCTGAGTAGCTTCTGTACCATTAGACAATCCTATTTGTTCCACCTTTGTCGAATTATCATCCCCTAGTTGTTCTACGGTACTCAAATTAGACTGTGCCATAACTGCTGAAGCCCCCAACATTGTTGCTGCTACACTAAAAATAATTTTATTCATGTGATATATAAAAAATTGATTAATACTCTACATTCAATTCTAATTTTTGGAATAGGGGAGTTATTGTTGGCATCAGCTTCATAAACCATCCAAAAATTATGACACTTCGAGCACAAGGCCACTCGTTAGCGTGCTCAGAAAACAAACTTCTTGCACATTCAAATTTATGAAAGTATTAAAGGCTTTTTACAAGTTTTAATAAGAATTCGATAAAAAACAGTGAGGAAAAACCGTAAAACCAGCGCTTTAACACATCAAAACCAATTATTTAACAAGAATTAATTTTTTGTTAAATAATTGGTTTCTTATAGAAAAGTAAGGGAATTCTCACCTACCTAGTAAACAAAAGTTCTCTGTATTTGGTTAATGGCCATAACTCATCATCTACTAATAGCTCTAATGCATCACAACTACTACGAATTGCATCAAAAAAAGGTTTTACCTCATAGCAGTAATTGATAGCCTTTTTTTCTAAATCTACCAATTTATTCACTTTGCTCCTAGCAGCAATCATTTCGCTGACTTTAGCGTTAATTGTTCCTATATGTAATGAGATTGCCTCTATAATCTCCAGTTGTTCTTTGGCGTATTGCTTAAAAGAAGTATCATATAACTTTTTAAGTCCCGATACATTGTGAATCAACATATTTTGATACTTAATAGCTGTAGGAATCACATGATTTCTTGCGATATCTCCTAATACTCTACTTTCTATCTGTATCCGTTTTACATACTCTTCAACTTCTATTTCATATCTAGCTAGCATTTCAACTTCGTTCATCACCTGCATTTCACTAAATAAATCTAATGTCTTTTTAGTAATTTTCACTTTTAATGCTTCTGGTGTTGTCCGATTATTACTCAATTTTCTTTTGGCTGCTGCTTTCGGCCAAGCAGGATCGTAGCCATTTCCTTCGAACAAGATATTTTTAGATTCTTTTATATATTCTCTAAGCACATTAAATACAGCTTCGTCTTTCTTTAGTTTCTTTTTATCGATTAAAACATCTACTGCTATTTTAAACTCTTTCAATTGTTTGGCTACAATTGTATTTAGAATCGTCATTGGATTGGCACAATTAGCCTTAGCACCTACTGCTCTGAATTCGAATTTATTTCCTGTAAAGGCAAAAGGAGAAGTTCTATTTCGATCTGTATTATCTAATAATATTTCTGGGATCTTACCCACTACATTTAATTTAAGATCTGTTTTCTCTTGTGGAGAGAGTTTTCCATCTGTTACTCCTTCTAACTCTTTGAGTACAGCGGTTAATTGTTCCCCTATAAATACCGACATAATTGCCGGAGGTGCTTCATTAGCTCCTAATCGATGATCATTACTGGCAGAGGCTATACCTGCACGCATGAGTTCTTCGTATTCATTAATAGCCTTGATCGTAGTAATAAAAAAGGTTAAAAACTGTAGATTACTCATAGGCGTTTTTCCTGGTCTTAGCAAGTTTACTCCTTTATCTGTTCTCAATGACCAATTATTGTGTTTTCCTGATCCATTGACACCTGCAAATGGTTTTTCGTGCAATAACACCTTAAAATGATGACGGTGTGCCACTTTATCCATTACATCCATTACTAGCGAATTATGATCTACCGCTAAGTTGGTTTCTTCGTGTATAGGTGCTAATTCAAATTGATTCGGAGCCACCTCATTATGTCTAGTTTTTACAGGTATACCTAATAGCATGCATTCTTTTTCTAGGTCTTGCATGTATGCCAATGCTCTAGATGGAATACTCCCAAAATAATGATCATCTAATTGCTGCCCTTTGGCTGGCGAATGCCCTAGCAGTGTTCTACCTGTCATGACTAGATCGGGTCTAGATCGCATTAAAGCGCTATCTATCAAGAAATATTCTTGCTCCCAACCTAAGGATGCATTTACTTTTTTTACATTTTTATCAAAATACTTAGCGACCGCAGTCGCTGCTTCATCTACAGCATACAAGGCTCTTAGCAGTGGTGTTTTATAATCCAATGCTTCGCCTGTATAGGCCACAAATACAGTAGGTATACACAGTGTAGGCCCGTATATAAATGCTGGTGAAGTAGGATCCCAAGCTGTATATCCACGCGCTTCGAATGTATTTCTGATGCCGCCATGCGGAAAAGCAGAAGCATCAGGTTCTTGCTGTACTAATTGTCCTCCGCCAAACTTTTCTATAGCATACCCATTATCCATCAACTCAAAAAAGGCATCGTGTTTCTCGGCTGTTGCTCCCGTAAGTGGCTGAAACCAATGCGTATAATGTGTTACTCCTTTAGACAATGCCCAATCTCTCATAGCAGCAGCTATTTGATCTGCCATGCTTCTATTGATCTTTGTCCCTTGTTCTATTGCATCGACAACACTCTGATATGAATCCCTAGTTAGATATTGGATCATTGTATTTTTGTTAAATACATTATTTCCAAAAAGTTCTGAGCGACGTTCTGTTTCGTTAACCTTTGGATAACTTCTTTTTAACGTTTCTTTCAAGGCATGAAATCTAAGGGTAGGCATAATAAATGGTATTTTAGTACAAATATAATATTAGGAGTAAGTTTTTATTATTAATATTGGAGAAATAGCGTAGAAAATTAAAAAATTTTAAAAATACCCTTCAAAAAAGTAGGTAGTTCATAAAAATTAACGAGTACTATGGATTTTAACCCCCTATTTTTTTTGGTTATTATAAAATAAAATTATTTTTGGTACCTTTAAGAGTTTAAATATAAAGTGTTAATTATGAGTAAAGCTAAATTAGAATATATTTGGTTGGATGGTTACAAGCCAACTGCTAATTTAAGAAGTAAAACAAAAGTAGAAGAAAACTTTAGCGGTAAACTAGAAGACTGTCCAATGTGGTCATTCGATGGAAGTTCTACCAAGCAAGCTGAAGGTGGTTCATCTGACTGTTTATTAAAGCCAGTAGCTATATATCCAGATCCAGTAAGAAAGAATGGATATTTAGTAATGACTGAGGTTCTTAATGCAGATGGAACTCCACACGAGTCAAATGCAAGAGCCACTATTGATGATAACGATAATGATTTCTGGTTTGGTTTTGAGCAAGAATACTTTATCATGGACAAGAACACTCAGTTACCATTAGGTTTCCCTGTAGGTGGTTATCCTGGTCCACAAGGAATGTACTACTGCTCTGTAGGTGGAAAAAACACACACGGTAGAGATTTCGTAGAGGAGCACGCTGATCTATGTATCGAAGCTGGTCTTAACTTCGAAGGTATCAATCAAGAGGTAGCTAGTGGACAGTGGGAATTCCAATTATTCGCTAAAGGAGCTAAGAAAGCAGGAGATGAAATCTGGGTAGCACGTTACTTACTAGACCGTCTTACTGAAAAATACGGATTCTACATTGATTACCACCCAAAGCCAATCAAAGGTGACTGGAATGGATCTGGTATGCACGCTAACTTCTCTAATGAAGTATTAAGAACATGTGGTTCTAAAGAAGTATATGAAACTATTTGTGAGGCTTTCAGACCTGTAACTAAAGAACACATCGAAGTATATGGTGAGTTTAACGACCAAAGACTTACTGGTCTTCACGAAACTCAGTCTATCAATGAATTCTCTTTCGGAGTATCTGATAGAGGAGCTTCTATAAGAATTCCAATTATTACTGTAGAAAAAGGATGGAAAGGTTGGTTAGAAGATCGTCGTCCTGCATCAAACGGTGATCCATATAAAATTGCTGCTAGAATTGTTAAAACTGTAAAAACCGCAGATATATCAGCTCTATTAGCAAAGTAATAACAAATCACTTTTGTTAAACGCAAGAAAAAGCACCTTCTATACTAATAGAGGGTGCTTTTTTTATCTCTATCTCTTCTTAAGTAACACCTCACAATCTTTCTCCAACACAACCCTATATACCATAACCACTCATCAGCAAACACCTAACTATCTATTAAAAAAGTAGTTTCCTTTCTCTTCTTTCTTCTCCTTGTTTGAAATAACATCTCATTTCTCTCTTATTTTTACGACCAAATAAATGAACTCATCTTTACTTTTTCTTTTCCCTAAAAAATGACCGAAATTCACCTGTATTTTGTTACTTTTTTTATCCGTAGCGCTGCTATGAATTTCAAAAAAGTGCCTTATCCAGTCTAATTTCTTACCATTTTCGGTTAAAAACAAGATAAGTTCAATGAAAAAACACCCCTTTTTCAGGGATTTCAATTCTCCTAAATTCAGGGGAAATTCTATCAATTATAGCTTCTAAATTTGTCATCATTATTTTTCATCAATATTAAAAACTTAAACAGTATGAAAACTACTTTTTTACAATGGGGTCTTATAGTGGCTACCGTTTTATTTTTTACTTCTTGTCATAAAGATGATGCACAAGAAGAAGGTTTAGAAGAACTTATGACTGAACAAGCAGCTTCTGAGAACACTAGTAAATTTTTTTCTCCACCAAGCACACCAGGTGCTTCTTGGCACAGCGTTCCTTCTTCCGATGAACGAACAGGTTTTATAAGACCTCCTGCATCTTCGTTTGTCAAAGAGCGAAATCATGACGGGGATGTGATACGCTCTTTTTCTATCGTACGAGAAACCAGAGACTGGTTATTCTTAAAAGAAACTACAACAAGTACCCCTTTACAAATGCGCCTCCCTATTGGAATCCAAGGACACATCGGTTATGCACAACGCCTTAATACTAGCACTAACCAATACCAAAACTGGTTACGCTATCGTTATAACTCGTTTGGGTGCAGAGGAAATGCAGATAAAACAGCTCCTGCAGTCATCTGCAAAAAGACAAGTATCACCTTACCTGCTGGTTCTAGATTGCCAAATCTAGCAACCCCTACTTATGTAATCGCAAATGATAATTGCCAAGGAAACACCGTAACGATTATACAATCACCTGCCAGCGGTACAATCGTAAAAAGAGGAACGCAAACCATCGTATTTTCTGCTAAAGATAATAGTGGTAACACCGGATTTTGTAGCATGAAAGTAATTGGAAACACTCCTTGTAACACCCCGCCTACCATCAACTGTGGTATCATCGGAGCAAAGACACAGATACTTGGTAGTCGCTTACTAGACTACAGAGATTCTTTTAACGTCTCGGATAGTTGTACAAGTGTTACCAAAACACAATCTCCTGCACCTGGAAGTATCGTAACAAAAGGCGCAATAACCATCACGATCACAGCTACTGATCAGAATGGAAATTCTAGCAACTGCGAATTTTCTGTAATCGCCATAGTACCTTGGTATGCTAATCTTCCTTAATACTTTATATAAGGTATTCTTATTATGATACAAAACTTTAACTAAGTACATGAAGTGGTTTGCATTTTTTTTATTTCAGTGAAAACTAAGGATAATGATCGTTTTTATGGCAAATTGCTAAAAGTGTACATCACTTCTATATACAGAAGAGGCTGTCTGAAAAATATTTTAGACAGCCTCTTTTATTTTAATTATTTTAAATATTCTTTCCTAAACTGTCTTTTTTTGATTTCCATGCTAGAACCACAAATACCAAGCAGCTTCATAAACATTCAACTTCTTTCTTCTGATTTAAAAAAGCTTACACTTTTCACACTTATTCCCCTATAAAATTAAAGGGAAAAAACAACCCTGTTTTCAGGGGTTATATTTTACCAAATTTCAGGGGAAATTTCAATAAACATAGCCTCTAAATTTGCCACCATTATTTTAATCAACATTAAAAACTTAAACAGCATGAAAACTAATTTTTTACAATGGGGCTTTATAGTAGCCACTCTTTTATTTTTCTCTTCTTGTCATAAAGATGATGCACCAGAAGAAGCGTTAGAAGAAACATTAACAACACAAGCAACTCCAGAAGATACTACTGAAAATACCAGTAAAATCTTTTCTTCGCCAGGTGCTTCTTGGCACAGTGTTCCTTCTTCCGATGAAACAACAGGCTTCGTAAGACCTCCCGCATCTTCTACCGTAAAAGAACGAGATCATGACGGGGATGTAGTACGCTCTTTTTCTATCGAAAGAGAAACTAGCGATTGGTTATTTATAAAAGAAGCTACAGGAAATACTCCTTTACGAATGCGCCTTCCCATCGGAAACCAAGGACATATTGGTTATGCACAACGTTTTAACACCAGTACTAACCAATACCAAAACTGGTTACGCTATCGTTATAATTCTTTTCGTTGCAGAGGCAATGCAGACAAAACAGCTCCTTCAGTCATCTGCAAAACTACAAGTATCACTTTGCCTGCTGGCACTAGTCTACCAAATCTAGTAATTCCTACTTATGTAACCGCAATTGATGATTGCCAAGGAGATACTGTAACGATTACACAATCACCAGCTAGCGGCACAATCATAAAAGAAGGGACTCAGACCATCGTATTTTCTGCCAAAGACAAAAGTGGCAACACTGGATTTTGTAGCATCAAAGTCGTTGGAGACAAACCTTGTAACACCCCTCCTACTATTAACTGCGGTATTACAGGCAGAAAACTACTTATAGCAGGAAATCGTTTACCTGACTATAGAAGCTCTTTTAACGTATCAAATAATTGTACAAGTGTTACTAAAACACAATCTCCAAACCCTAGAAAACGTGTTAGGATAGGCGAACAAACCATCACAATTACAGCAACAGATGAAAATGGAAATTCTAGCAACTGTCAATTTATTGTTCTTGGAAAAAAATGCGGTACTAAAAAACCTTCTATACAAACCTTTGACAAATTCTGTTTCTTGTCTAGACATGCTGTCGAAGCTACCAACACTTCAGCAGACAAATACCAATGGAAAGTCACTGGAAATGCACAAATAGGACAATTTTCTAATGGTCGCCTCGGACTAATAAACAGTGGTACTATTTACACCACTTCCAAAAAAGTAATCGATATTTATACAGGAAATGGAAAATTCAACCATAATTTCACTCAACGTATACTACCAGAAGGAAATCGTGTAACAATTTGGGTACGTGCCAGAAAAGGAAATTGTGACTGGTCGGACTGGAAAATTGTAAATAAAAGTACCGTTAGAGTTTGTATTTAACACAAAAATAAGACATTATAAAAAAACCCTTTCTAAGCAATTTTAGAAAGGGTTCTACAATGTATATATTTTACTTCACAAATTATTACAGAAACACCAGTGCTACAAACACACAATAGGCTGCAAAGATAAGGAAGCCTTTCCCTCTTCCTAATGTCATTTTCTTAGGCACTAATGCTAAGGGCAGTAAGATCATTGCAAAACCTAACATCCAAAACACATCGATATCCATCAGCCGTGTATCTACCACCTTAATAGGTTGTATCAATGAAGTAACCCCCAATACAGAAGCTATATTAAAAATATTAGACCCTATTAAATTACCAAGAGAAATCGCTTTCTCTTTTTTTAAAGCTGCAATCACAGACGCTGCCAATTCAGGAACGCTCGTTCCTACCGCTACCATCGTCAATCCTATTACCGCCTCACTCACTCCCATGGTAGTCGCTATATCCTTAGCCCCAGTTACTAACAGCTCAGACCCAAAATAAAGTGCTACACCTCCTATTACCAGCCATATTATCATTTTAAAATTAGATACTTTTTCCAGCGCATCATCTACCTCCTCTACAGCAGTATCAGTAGCCTTTCTCGCCCTTCTGATCAAGAGTACCAAATACACCAATAGTGATCCTAATAACACCAAACCTTCTACCCTACTCAACACACCATCATTAATCAAAAAAACATACAACACAAAAGACAATAGTACCATCACTGGCCAATTAAACTTATAAAAATCCTTATCAATTACTAACGGACCTATTAATGCTGTAATCCCTAATACCAAACCAATATTCGCGATATTAGAACCAATCACATTACTTAGCGATAAATCCGCAGACCCTCCTAATGCAGCTTGTAAACTCACCAAAAGCTCAGGTGCCGAAGTAGCAAACGAAACCACTGTGAGCCCAATCACCATCTTAGACAATTGCAAACGAAAAGACAAAGCAACCGAAGAACGCACTAAATACTCTCCCCCAACTACCAATAATACAAAACCTATAACTACAAAAAGAATACTCTGAATCATCTCTCTCTAAAATTTAATTGCGAATATAGGATAAGTATGCATCTTCTCATTTATGTTACATTAATTTTTTGAAAAACAACAAATCAACTATTTCTTTAGTTATACAACTACATAAATAGTTGTATAACTAAAGAAATAGTTTCATATTTGAAATCTAAAACATTTGATATGGAAAAATTAACCAACAAAGAAGAAGAAATCATGCAAGTCTTATGGAGACTAAAAAAAGCATTTGCAAAAGAAGTACAAGCCGAATTACACAACTCCGCACACTATAATACGGTATCAACCATCATCCGCAAACTAGAAGAAAAAGGATACATCGCCCACGAAGCGTTTGGAAAAACGCACCAATACTATCCTATCATTAGCAAAGATGAATATAAGAGTCGTTTTATCAGCAAAGCGATGAGCAATTATTTTAATAACTCCTATAAGAATATGGTTTCTTTCTTTGCCAAAGAAGAGAAAATCAGCGCTGAAGAATTAAGAGAAATCTTAGACATTATCGAACAAAAAAAATAATCCTTTCTCATGGAAAACCTTGCAATTTACTTTCTAAAAACTAATGGTGTATTAACCCTATTCTTTGGCATCTACTTTCTTTTTCTGAGAAATGACACCTTTTTCACCATTAAAAGACATTTTCTATTACTAGGTATATTCGCGTCCTATCTCATTCCATTCGTCACATTTACCAATACCAATTACCTCCCTCCTGTAAGTAAAAGTACCACCATATATCAATCAGAAGCAAAAAATCCAGATACCAACATTCCAGAGTTTACAACCACCAAAATAAAAAATCCTATCACTATAAAAAAAGAGCAACCACCGATACACTGGCTTCCTATTGCTATCTACCTATACATAGGCATCACCATCCTATTAGGTATACGATGTATATATCAATTAAAAAACGTACATATCCTCATCCAATCACACCCTAAAATTCAAAGAAAAGGAAACACATACATCAGTACCGCTAACACGATTTCTCCTTTTTCCTTTTTTAGACATATTGTGTACAATCCTACCCTGCACACCCCAGAAGAATTAGCTATGATTCTCCGACACGAAGAAACACACGCACAACAACTACACTCCATAGATGTAATGATCGCACATCTGATGAACATACTGCTATGGTGTAATCCATTCGCATGGAGCTATAAAAAACAAATCCTTCAAAATCTAGAATTTATTGCAGATGAAAATGCCATGAATAGCTACGAAAATAAAAAACAGTACCAACTTACAATGTTACAAGTTGCCAGTACTAACTACTCATCAATCACCACTAATTTTTATCAATCATTCATCAAAAAACGAATCATTATGTTAAACACCCAAAAGACCCACAAACGCGCACTTTGGAAACTTACCATCCTAGCCCCTGCACTCGCTTTTTTTATGTGGAGTTTTAATACCCAAGAAAAGATAGAATACCGCGTAACAACTCCTCAACCCGTCAAACTCATTGTTCTTAAGCCATCACCAACCGGCATCGAAAACACCTTACAAATTTTTGAAATCGGTAACACTACTACCTTACAAAGTATGCTACAGTTCAAAAAACGACTCCTAAACGAATTCGATACTACCTTAGACATCAAAACGCTAAAACACCATAATGGTTATATCTCTAGAATCGATCTTCGTTTCGAGGACATTCATGGCAATACTGGTGGAATTACAGACACTGACAATGACAGCCCTGTACAACATATTCAACTCGTCAGAGAAACTGATCAAAACGGCAATATCGTAGAATACAAATTCCATGCAAGCCACACCATGAACTCATACCTGCGCATAAAACAACAAACAACTACGAAAGAAATGCTTTTATCACTTGGCGAAAAACCTGCCTATATGATTAACGGTGTGATTTTTCCTAAAAAAGCACTGATCGGTAAATCCTTCGTATCCGAAAATCACATTCAAGTCATCGGAAGCAAAACGGCTTCCAAAAAGTATGGAGATGTAGCTGCAGACGGAATGATTCTGCTCTACGATGCCCTTCCATACAAAAGCTCTAACGACCTAATAGCTCCCAACACATCTTTTATCAAAACATTTTACAAAAGATTAGGAAAAGAAGACATCCACAGCACTATTATCACCATACTAGAAAACAGAAACAAACCAGAAATTGCCGAGGCCTATTATGCCAAAGGTGACGACAATCTTATTCGAGCTACAGTATACAGACTTAACGAAAAACTCGCCGTACATGGCATCCCATCTGTATCCACAAACAGTGAAAAAAGTCCTATTATAGTAGTAAATAACAACATCACTCCCTACTTGAAATTAGCTGAATATGACTTTTCCAGCTTCTCTAAAATCACAAAAATCCGTAGTAAAAAAGCACTCAAACAATACGGAAGAAAAGCAACAAATGGAGCCATTCGTATCACTACGGAATAATACACCTACCCCACTCATCCCATTTGAATATCCCTACCAAATCTTAGAAACCAAACAACTATCTCCCATGATTACAAACCATTAATAGGTAATCATGGGAGCAAAAACGCAATAACGTATGCAATCAAAAAACAACCAAAAAATAATTGATGGAATTTGTACAGGACATACCCAAACCCTTACCGCTTTCTACCGTAGAAACCTACCCTGTATACGCAAACTAGTACTCAATAACCAAGGTCAAGAAACCGACGTAGAAGATCTTTTTCAAGACAGCATGCTACAATTATACCAGCAACTGAATACAAAAACTACACATATCACCTGCTCCATCCACTCCTATTTCTATGCCATCTGCAGGAATAATTGGCGATATACCTGTCGTAAAAAAAAGCGAAGCACACAAGTCCCACTACACACAGAGATACCCGAAGCCCCTGCAGTAGTACACACAATAGCCCAGCAAGAAGAAAAAAACCTATACCAAACCCATTTTTCCAAACTCAATGCTTCTCATCAACGCATATTACAACTATTCTTACTTGGCAATAGCGCTTCAGAAATCGCTCAACAAACAGGCTATTCAGAAAACTATGTAAGAAAGAAAAAGTTCGAAGCCAAAAAAAACCTCCTCTCCTCTATAGAAAAAGACCCTGTATACCAAGAGCTCAAACTCCATCATACTTAAGATCAGCACACCCCAAATTGCAACACCAGTACCTTCCCTTCGTATTTAGTAGTATCAATATCATAAATAACTAAAAAATCATGCTTATAAAAAAATGGATACTACTAGGAGTAAGCGTACTAAGTGTGCTATCTCTACCTGCTTTCTCTATGCAATCAGCAACCACTGCTAGTACTTCCCAAAAGGCTAGCAACGATATTACAGCTATTATTCATAAGAATACGACACAAGAAGAACTAGAAGACTTACAAGCCTTCTTTGCAGAAAATGCTATCGATCTTATCATCAAAAACATTCAATTTAATGATGACCAAGAAATCACTAGTCTACACATCATCCTCCAAAAAGGAACGACACAAAGCACCTATAATTCTGCTTCCAACACCCCCATACATAAACTAGAACTTGGGTTTAAAAACGGCAACTTATACATCACCAATTCTGGAATGTTCGATATTACTTCATGGAAAAACCAACACCATTTCCCTGCTCATGGATTTTCTGTAGATAGCCTCTTCCAACACACACCTTTTAAATTAGATTTCGATATATTTCACCAAGGGGATAGCCTAGCCATTAATGGTATACATATGAATATCGATCAACTAAAAGAACAACTTCTAGAGGCATTCCAACTACAAGAAGATGCCCACGGACAACTCGCATTCAATGGGCAGCAATTCCCTTCACATTTTAAAAAAGCTAAAAAATTTCAATTCATCGATGACCCTACTATTCAAAAACTAATTATCATCGATGGAACCATTGCCGATTTTGAGCAGTTAGACCAATTAGCTAATAATGATCAACTAGACACAGTAGACTTCTTATCTCCCAAAACTGCAATGAGTATTTACGGCGATCAAGCCAAAGACGGCGCCATTATCGCTACCACCAAAGAAGAATAAAAATGCATAATACGCTAAGCTCATTACACACTACACTATTCTATTACGTAGTGATGACTATATGCGCTCAGTGTAGTTATTGTTTGGGCGTTACCACAAGGGTCGGGCTATCCGCTGTATCTTTTTTGGTTTTGCAAAAAACCAAAAAAGGATGCCGCTCCTATCCCTAACGCAAAATTATTGTTAGCATAAGGCTTCTCCATTAGGATTACAAAACCCCGTGTATAATAGTAGTATTAGTAAGTAAGCAAAGAAGCAATCTCACAATCCAAGCGCTCGCGCCCCTTTAGAAAAGCTAGTTCCATGATAAAATTACATTGCACCACCTCACCACCAAGCTCTCTTACCAATTCACACACAGCATTAGCTGTACCTCCTGTGGCCAATACATCATCATGTATCACCACTCGATCTCCTTTACGAATCGCATCTGTATGAATCTCTAAGACATCCTCTCCGTACTCTAGTCCATACGCCTTCGAATTCACCGTATACGGAAGCTTTCCTTTTTTACGTACAGGTACAAAGCCAGCATTCAGACGTTCTGCAAGCATCCCTCCTAAGATAAACCCTCTAGCCTCGATACCAATTACCTTATCGATAGACGCTTCTTTACACAAAGTCGCTAATTGATCCGCACTATATGCCAAGGCCTTTGGTGCTAATAACATCGGAGTAATATCCTTAAAAACGATCCCTGGCTTCGGAAAATCAGGAATATCTCTAATCAGTTTCTGTAAATCCATACCTCGAAAATAATGAAATAAACAAACAGTCCACACACCTTTTACCTAAAATAACGTATTCGTAATACGCCATTATCCACAGCAAAAAACCACCTACTATATTGCCACACCTTTCCTACACATCTAACCCTCACAAAAACAACACTTTTCTCATCATGTTTAAAATAAAAACACTTTCTAAATCCTTCTAAATTTATGTACAACGAAAAAAAATCAGAAAAAAAAACACAGATCGCTTTATTTAATTCAAAAATACTCATATATTTGCACCCGCAATAAAGCAAAAGGCCTCGTAGCATAACTGAATAGTGCACTTGATTACGGCTCAAGAGGTTGCAGGTTTGAATCCTGCCGAGGTCACGAAAAAAACTCCTTTAAAAATTAATTTTAAGGGAGTTTTTATTTTTTTGGAGACACAGAATACCCTATGTTTTTTTATTCCTAATTCGTTCAGCTACTATCGCTACACCTTCTTTTTCTCCTGTCTCAATATAACGAGTAGCTATAGTACCACAACCGCTACATTTACCTCTGAGAATAACATCGTTTAAAGAGTTTACATAGGGTTTATATGCTACTAACTTTTTCGATTCTACTCCACAAGTACAGAATATAGACTCTAAAAAAATGTCTAATTGATCCCAAGACTCCATTAACATCTGTCTTAGATGTAGTGAACCTATTTCTATTTCATCCTCATGCAATATATGTTTCTCTCTCTTTTTCATCTTATTTCTTCAATAATTCTTGTAACTTCTTCTTACTAGGCAACACAGTCTTGTATTTACTAGCGAATATCTGTTTATTATCTTCTGGCAATGTATACTCTACAACTGCTTCACTTTTATTCTGACAAAGGATAATTCCTATCGTTTTATTTTCGTCGTCTAATCGGATCTCCCGATCATAATAATTTACATACATCTGCATCTGCCCAATGTCTTGATGCTTTAACTCCCCTATTTTCAAATCTATCAAGACAAATGATTTTAGTAATCGATTATAAAACACCAAATCAATTCTAAAATGTTTATCATCAAAAGAAATACGTTTTTGTCTAGCTACAAAAGTAAACCCTTTGCCTAACTCCAATAAGAAATGTTCTAACTTACCTATAATCTCATGCTCCAAATCTGATTCAGAATATGCAGCTTTTTCCTGTAGTCCTAAAAATTCTAATACATACGGGTCTTTTACAACATCTTCGGGCTTTTCTACTATATGCCCTTTTACAGATAGCTGCATAATTTCATCTTTGTTTCTACTTAGAGCTAATCTAGTGTATAAAGCTGAATCATATTGTCGCTGTAGCTCTCTCACACTCCAATTATTACTCACCGCTTCTATTTCATAGAATTTACGTTCGTTTTCATCATCTATACGCATTAGACGTATGTAATGAGTCCAACTTAATGCAAAATTTTCTTTTTTAGATTTCGAAATCGGTGATTTCGTTTTTGAATATGTGAGATAAAACTTTCTAATCAACTCTAAGTTACGAACCGTAAACCCTTTACCAAACTCTTTTGTAAGACTTTTAGACAACTCTTTTAATATCTGTTTTCCATATTTTGCACGTTCTTCTCCTTTCTGTTCTTCCTCTACTATCATTCGCCCAATTTCATAGTAGGTAACCACCATGGTACGGTTTACCGTTTGAACTACTTGATTTCTGGCTGTTTGTAATAACGCTACAATTTGAGCATATAACTTGGTATTTCTTGGTGTATTGGTCATCAAATATCTTTATGTCCCTGAAATTGTCTGCAAAGTGGTTTACTTTTTTGCAATTTTTGCGTTTTCGAGTACTGCTATGCTACAAAAAAATTACTGCATTTGGTTACAAAACCTTCCGTTTTCGCTGAAATCAAAAAAATGTAAACCATTTCAGTAAAAATACTCCAATTAAAACAATGTCCCTTATCTATCATCTCTCATTTTTCTAAAATAACCAAGCAATAGCAGTTTACAAAAAATAATCCTGTGGTGTATCTGACAAAGATTAGAATACCTTATTTTTGTTTATATGGATATCGAATTAACTCAAGAAGAGAGAATAAAAATATTAAACTCAGATGATATTTACGGGATCATGCAAAAGATCTTACTCCGTGAGGGTAAAATTGATCAAAACCGTGAACATTTTTGGGTGATTGGTTTAGAGAATAACAATCGTATTCTTTTTATTGAATTAATAAGCCTCGGTACTGTAAACCGTACTATTGCCGAACCAATGGAAGTATATAGCTTGGCTTTGCAAAAACGAGCGGTTAAAATTATTCTATGCCATAACCATCCTAGTGGCGAACTTACGCCCTCTGATGCTGATAAAAATATAACGGATAAGCTAATCCAAGTAGGACGTATTGTAAACACTCCTGTAAGCGATCATTTAATCATTACCCCCAATAGCTACCTTAGTTTTAAGAATATCGGATTGCTAGAAGAATTAGAACACAGTACTAAATATGTACCCAAATACGAACTAGAAAAACGTATTAAAAAAGAAGCTGCTGAAATTGCTGAACGTAAAAAAGTAATAGAAATAGCCAAACAACTAAAAAGAAAAGGCGTTGATAACGAAACTATTACTTTTTCTACTGGTTTGACTATTGAGGAAGTAGAAAAGCTAAAGGTCAGAAAGCGATAAGTAGTTACATTCAGACAGCGTTTAATTTACAGTCTCTCTCTATGAAACACACCTTTACATTAGTATTCATTACATCTTGTTTTCTTATAAGCTGTATTTTCCATAGAGATAAACCAAAAGTCATTGATAGTATTGAATTTGACGAATCAGTTGACAACATTGATTTTGAATTATGCCAAGAAAAATTATATCAGTATTTTAATGATTCTAAAGGACTCTCTTTTAAGGGAGATAAACCTGCTTTGAAGAAAGCTTTTTTCGGACAATATGTGAATAAAAATATGATTGGGGAATCTGGGTTAATACGCATACGATTTATAGTTAATTGTCTGGGGCAAAGCGATAGATTTAGGCTTATAGGCATGAATAGTGATTATGAGAAAAAAATATTTAACTCAAAAATATCGGATCAACTATTGAAAATAACAAAGAATTTGAATGGTTGGGGTATAATGAAAATTGATGGAAAGCCAGTAGATTATTATCAATATTTAATTTTTGTAATCCAAGATGGTAACTTAATTAACATATTACCCTAAATATGAAAGAAATATTCCTTTGTATCGTCCTAACTTTTATATTTAGTAAATCATATAGTCAAGGAAATTGTCAATGGTTCTTATCTAAAAAAGATACTCTTAAATACAGAGCATGTATTCTAATTACTAAAAACCAGCATAGATACTATCAGTTTGATACTCGCTATCATAAATTAATGAATAAAGCCACTGAAATTTGCCCTTATTATGCCTACCCGTATAGAGAATTGGCAGCTTCTTATGTAAAGAGTGGTAATTTTTTGAAATGGAAAGAACTTATTGATAAAGCAGTTAAGTATGAGCCAGAAACATATCTATCAGTAAGGGCTTCGCTTCGCTATAAGTTTTTCGCTGACTATAAAGGTACTATTAAAGACATAGATTCCTTGAAAAGGATAACATCGCAAGATATAGGATATACTTCAAATGGTACATATCATTTAAACATTGTAAAAGGGCTTTGTTTAAAAGCGTTAGGCAAAACAGATGAAGCAATTCAAATCATAGAAAAACAGAGTAAAATAGACAAGGATTTTAGCATGTTCAATTATTTACATCTCGGTGTCCTTTACATGCAAAAAAAACAACATAACAAAGCCTTATTAAGTTTTGAAGAGCAGGTAAAAATTAATAATGTAGCAGACAATCAATATTATATCGGATTATGCTATAAGAACCTGAATAATACCAAAAAGGCTGTTCATCATTTCAGAGAAGCTTTAAAATTATACCAATCAGGCTTAAAAATGTTTGATGGATATAATGAGTTGTTTGATCAAATATATCTTATGGATATTAATAGAGAAATTGAGCTAATAGAAGAGATAAAATAGCCAAGTGCTTACAGAGTTCGCCTCTCACGTCACCGTATGTACGGTTCTCGTATACAGCGGTTCTCTTTAACAGAATTTCACTTTATGATAATACGTTACTATACTTTGACATCCTTTTTGTTTCATCAGGCGTAATGCATACTGAATGTTAAAATTAGCAACCAATATGAAGAAAAAACAAAAAGTAGGGTAACATTTTGCCTTTCTAAGACACATATTATATTAAACATTTACATTCTCAAAGACAGAAAATAATTAAAAAATGGGAATAGGTTTTGTAATCATACTTCACTTAATTGTTTTAGCATTTATTAGCGGAATTATTGCGGCTATTTCCGTGAGTATTACTTTGTTGTTTTTTGAGAATAAAGAAAAAAGAAAAAGGCAAGTTTTTTCAGCAACCTTCCTACCATTCCAGTTCTTTTTTACCATTTACATTCTTGGAGGTCTAGGAGTCGTAATCGTTTCTGAATTTAAAGGTATTGACATTGGAATTGGTGACTCGTTCTACGTCCCCATCAATGAGACTTGTGAAATACACATGATAGATATGATTGATAATGCCTATCTCAACTGTAACGACCTATCAGTAATAAGTCAAATTTCAAAAATTTTAGCGACTGAAGATACAATTTTTGGAGAAACAGAAAACGGTAACTTCTTTTGCTATGACATTAACAGCTCGGAAATAAGACAATACACTGACTTCATGGAATTGATGACCATTGAAAAATCATCAAATATTCAACTTATTGAAATTTCAGAGTATTATCACAAAAGAAGAAATGAAATAGCAGGAACAGCGATAATTATAGTCGGAATAATAGCTTTAGTAGCTACAATCATGATAATGTGGCTGACTAGAAAACTTGTATTAAAAATTGAAAAAATAAAACAAACTCTAACAAAAAGTAGTTGAAGTCCCTTACTCCACAATCCGTAAACTTTTTACAGCACCGCTGATGGGTGATATTTCTATATGGGTATTGCCCTCTTTGATGTAGAATACATACGAACTATTTTTTCCTATAATCGCTACATTGATTGCGTCATCATCGATAAAGTGAATGGTGTCATTATATTCAATAGCTCCCGACGCTATTTTATTTTGTAGCCTAGTTCCTCTACCAATCCCTGATCCAACAAAAATTCCGACAAAAAATATAACAGCAAAGAACGTTAGTACATTCAATACTCTTTTTTCTGCATCTACGCTTTCTGCTGTTAGCTTAAAAAAATTGGCAAACCACTTTCTATGCTTTAAACGGCTCGTCCGTTTTGGTAACCATAACACAGGTAAGGTAACAACGAATGAGAGTACCAATAACATCTTATTAGACGTTAACCTAGAGATAGGGCTCAACAGTACATCCAGAATATCTGAGCACTCCAAGATATTAATCCCAAATTGACTGTAAAATAGCGTTTCATGAATAATCCCGAGTACTACCAGTAGTACATATCCTAGGTATAAAAGGCTTTGCGTCTGTTCTAAATTATTCTTCATTTTCTTAATGTTCCTATTTTTCAATCCAGCTGCACTAGATCGCTTTTTATTTATCTTTTCTAAAAATACTTAAAAGCTACCAGCCCTCTTCATCAAACCATCCGTAAATAGTTTGTTCCCACAACTACAAGTGTCTTTTACACCAAAAATGTTACCTATTTTTTTTAAAAATTGCTTAAAACATGCTTACACTACAACTTATCATATACACTGCCCATACCTCCAATAGCTGTTCAATTGCGTAACAAACGTCACTGCGTTAGGGATAGGAGCGGCATCCTTTTTTGTTTTTTTTCTAAACAAAAAAGATATAGCGGATAGCCCGACCCTTGGGGAACGCCCTACTTACCTCTCTTTTTACTAAGACTAACAGCACTTCTTTAGAACACTTTACGTAAAAACAGTGCAGAAAACAATTTTAAGTTTTGAAATAATTAATTTAAAATGTTAGCTTTGCCTAACTTTTTAAAAAATTGACCCTAATAATTGTCATTATTTGCTAATGAAAGAGAATATCATTTGCTTACTTACCTTAGTATTCAGCATACTAACGAGTACAGCGCAAGAATACACAGCTGTTGTATCAGGTACGGTACAAGCTGAGGAACGTCTTATCCCCTTTGCGAATATCTATATCCAAAATGGTGTAGAAAGCACGAGTACCACCACCGATTTAGACGGTCGTTATACACTAGCAGTTCCTGCTGGACAATGGGTGCTAGTGGTACAGATGCAAGGCTTCCGTACTCAAAAAAAAGAAATCAACATCGCTAAAGATGAGCAACAAACACTCGATTTCACACTCGTAGAGGACGCACTGGGATTAGAAGAAGTGGTAGTGAGTGCGACTAGGAATAGAGTAGAACGAAAAAAAACACCTGTGGTCGTTTCTTCTATAAAACCAAGATTATTGACTGCCTCGCAATCCATCACCGTAGCAGATGGGCTGAATTACGCCCCAGGGGTACGGGTAGAAACGAATTGCCAAAACTGTGGATTTACGCAGGTACGCCTGAATGGACTAGATGGTGGATATTCGCAGATTTTGCTAAACAGCCGACCTGTTTTTAGTTCGTTATTAGGAGTATATGGATTAGAACAAATCCCTACCAATATTATAGAACGTGTAGAGGTAGTACGCAGTGGTGGTTCGGCATTATATGGCTCTAATGCCATTGCTGGAACGGTAAATATCATTACCAAAGATCCTATACTAAACATTTGGGAAATAGGTACAAATTTGTCGATCATAGACGGCGACGCGATCGATAGAAATCTAACCTTTAATACCGCCACAGTGGCAGATGACCTGAATAGCGGAATTACAGTGTATGGTACGCATCGAAATAGAGATGAGTATGATGCGAATGGAGATGGTTTTACCGAAATTGTAGAGCTACGAAATACGACTGTAGGGGCTAAAGCGTTTCTAAAACCGAATGAGCGCAGTAGAGTTTCTATAAACCTAAATGCCATTCGCGAGTACCGACGTGGGGGCGACCGCCTAGAATTGTCTCCGCAATTCACGGATATTACCGAAGAATTAGACCATGACACCTTTATCGGTGGCGCTGATTACGAAATCAGCAGTAAGGATTACACGCATAAGTTTCAGCTATACACCTCGGCTTCGCACACCCTGAGAGATAGTTATTATGGCGGTTTAGGCGGAGGACGTACACGCCAAGATAGTATTACTGCCAATAATGCATTTGGTACGACCAAGGATTTTGCTTGGGTAAATGGGGCGCAATACACTAAAAACTTTAAGAACAATGATGTCCTGACTACAGGGGCTGAATACAACATTACGAGTACAGAGGATATCATCCCTGGCTACAATCGATTGATCGACCAAACCGTAAAATCATTGGGTGCTTATATACAATATGAGTGGAAACCCACTGATAAGCTGACGACACTGCTAGGGACTCGACTGGATAATATAGCGGTTGATGGTGATTATACGATAGGTGGTATTAATCGCAATGTGGATATTAGTCAAACGGCACTTTCGCCTAGAATCACCCTATCCTATTTACTCACAGAGTCGCTGCGTATCCGAGGTGGGTATGCACGAGGGTTTAGAGCGCCACAGGCGTTTAATGAAGACCTGCATATTTCTAGTGTGGGAGGAGAACAACAGTTTGTGATCCTATCAGATGATTTAGATGCCGAATTTTCGAATGCCTATACAGCATCGCTAAACTATGCTAAGACGAAGAATTTATTACAACTAGATGTACTCCTAGAAGGATTCTATACTACGCTAGAAGATCCCTTTACGTTGGTGAGTGCAGGAGCTATTTTAGAAAACGGATCGATCTTAGAAGAGGTGCGTAATGGCGAAAATGCAAGGGTGTTTGGTACGAATTTCGAATTTGGCGTTTCTCCCGATCCTAAATGGCGTTTTCAGATAGGTGGTACGCTACAGCGTACGGAATATGACGAACCTCAACTACTGTTCGAAAGTGATGGTACTGCTGGCGAAAATGATATTATTATTGATGAATTTGTACGCGTACCCAACCTATACGGCTACCTCAATGCGAGTTGGCTACCTAGTAAAAGATTTAATGTAGATGTTACAGGTACGTATACCGGAGAGATGACCGTGCCAAGGGTGATCAGCGATACTGGATTCTTATCCCTGAATGAAGTGAATCCGTTTTTTGACCTCAACCTAAAACTAGAAAGTCATATCGATTTTAATGAGAATTTTATGGTCACCTTTTCAGGAGGGGTTAGAAATTTGTTTAACAGTTTTCAGGATGATTTCGAGATAGGAGCTGGTCGTGATTCTGACTATGTATATGGTCCTAACCTGCCTAGAACATTTTTTATAGGTGTTAAATTCGGTAAGCTACATTAGTAGGCTTACCCTAAAAAAACAATCGCTTTTATTCTTTATAACATGCTATCTAAAATACTCCCCTTCATACTGCTCGGTTTCCTACTGACATCGCCACATGCGGTGGCACAGCAGGACACAGAGATCCACTGGCTTACGTTCCAAGAATTACAAGATTCACTGGCCATCAAACCCAAAAAGGTATTCATTGATTTTTATACCGACTGGTGTCTGTATTGCAAGAAGATGGACAAGGTATCTTTTAGAGATGCGCAAGTGGTGGCTACAATGCACAAAGACTATTATGCCGTAAAGATGAATGCCGAAAGTAAGGATACGATTGTTTTTAACGGAGATACCTTTATCAATACACAGACTGGAAAACAACGAAATCCTATGCACGAGATCCCCCTACTCCTCGCATCGCGTCCTGATGTGCCGTTTTCGCTTCCTGCGATGGTAGTGCTGAATGAAAACTTCCAAATCACCGATCGATATTTCGAGTACATGGATAAAAAGAAGCTCTTAAAAGCATTGGAAGCTAATTAATTCTTTGGGCGTTACCACAAGGGTCGGGCTATCCGCTGTATCTTTTTTGGCTTTTTAAGAAGCCAAAAAAGGATGCCGCTTCTATCCCTAACGCAAAAATATAAGAAATTATAGTACATCTCTAACACACTGCTACACTAGTAATGATTGTAATCTCATAATACAATAAATCTTAATTATTTACAATTAACTAACTATCAGAAAAACCAATTACAAAATTATCTAAGACCTCTCTCCATATTGTATATTTGTTGTATGAATTCTAACACCCTATATATTAACAACCCTTCTAAAAGTCTATTAAAGCTTGTTAAACAAGTGCAACTAGATAAAGAGAATCAGCAAAGAGAAATGAAATCTAGCTGGGACAAACACTTCCCTAAAAGTAAGTAACCTTTTTTATGAGTATAGAATGTGACATTCCTTACTCTACTAAGGAAGGGATAAACTACTTAATACGATTTAGTCAGTTTGATAGAGAATATATACCTGAATACATACATACTTCAATATTAGATATTGTTATAGAAACTGACGCTAATCCAAACGATATTAAGAACAATGCTTCTTCTTTGTTCCAAATATCCAAGATTATTCATAATCATGCCAATCTACACGACGCCATTTATTATTGTTATTGTAGTAATAAATTTATACCACGTTCTCAAAATAAACTACATCTAACTCATCAAGAATACAGAAGTTTATTATTTGAAAAAATGTTTGAGAAAGAAAATAATGGTAGCTATATAAATAAGAAAATTATAATCAATGATCCTGATAATGGTTCTCATTATATTCATCTTATTGCAAAAATCAAACATTTAAAAGCAGTTGAACAAATTTCAGAGAAATTACAAGAAAACGATAAATAGAATGCAGTACAGCTACACAAAAAACACTTGTAATGTTGTCTTATATTCGCAGGAGAAAACTCAAAAACATTCACCTTTAAAACTTAAAAGACACATCTATTTAGAAATCGTACAGAGACTGCAAATTAAACTCTGTCTGAATTTAAAATATTACTAATTTTATTCAGACAATTATGACAGAGAACTGATCATTAAAAATGATACGCCCTAAAAAACGTCTCTGCTTTTTAGGACGTAACAGTATACAAAAAAAAGATGCCTATACAATAGACATCCTCTCTCACTAATTAACCCTTATTAATTTGTAATCTAATTATGGCACCAAGTTGATAGCAACTTCAGTGTTTACTGTGTATATGTTTGAATTCCCTTTTGTGTCAGTGTACGCTAAAGCTGTAGTAGGCTTTAAATTATTTTTAGTGATCAATTTGTTATAAAACTCCGCCTTCGTGTGCGTTACAGTAGCAGTAGCATTGTCTGCAATGGTAATCTGTAAATTATGAGCTGAAATTAACTCCTTGTAGAAATCAGTTTTACTACCTTGTATTTTTTTAACATCCAATTGTTTTTTTGTAGGAATTGTATTTTCCTGTGCTTGAACAAATGAAAAAGAAAATAAAACGATGATTACAAGGGTAATAGCTTTCATAATTAGGGGCTTTAATGATTACTAATTGATTCTGTAACAAATTTAAAACGAAAGACTTATCAAAAAAAGAAAAAAGAAAACTTTTGGACAAAGTGGTTTTTTATCTCGTTGAACTACACAATTTTTACGGAAAAACCGTAATTATTTAAGCGTTATTTTAATAATTTTTATAATTTTTTAACATTTTTACCCCTTATTTATAGTGATTTACGTCAATTCTGTAAGAATAAACGTTAATACCTACTCATAAATTATTGCTTTTACAAAATACTAGTACACCATCAAACTCGCTCTATGCAGATGGATCTAAATTATTTTATAAGCTTTTCATTCCCCCCACCCTTTATCAAATACTACTGATCGTATGTATAGAAGTAGTTTACACTTTTTTCAATTTGCTATAAAAACGATCTTTTGCACTCAAATTTTGCAATTTTTTAGTTTTCGAGCGCTGCTATGCAACTAAAAAATCACTGTATTTGATCACAAAATCTTGGTTTTTTGCTGAAATCAAAACAAGTGCAAACCTCTTCATAAAAAAAATTCCCATAGCTGTTATTATTTTTTTTCCCTGCATCATATACATGAATGTGTATGAGTACTACTTTGTCATCTTGGCTACTGTTGCTGATTTGCGTTAGGGATTGCAGTGAAAATCCCACAGCTGCGACCATAGGAGCAGCGAGGAATTGTAGCGGAAAGCCCGACCCGATAGGGTAACGCCCTAAAATAACCAAGTAGAATTATAATAGACACGTATGCATTCCATCAAAAAACGAGCAATTATTTTATTATGAATCAGACACAAGCCTTGAGTGTCTTAAAACAGTTTGAGGCATAACCTTTTAAAATCAATTAACATGAAAAAACAACTCTTATTCCTCGGTATGCTCATCAGTATATGGGCTATGGGGAATGCACAAATCAATTTCCCTGATCCTAATTTTAAAAATGCACTACTCAATTACACCCCAGCAATCGATACGAATGATGATGATGAAATCAGCATAGAAGAAGCCGAAGCTGTACTAACGCTAAGAATCGATGAAAAAAATATTAGCGATCTAAGCGGTATACAAAATTTCATTAACTTACAATACCTGTATGCCCAAAACAACCCATTATCAGCTGTAGATGTAGCTAGTAATCCCTATTTACTACACCTCAACCTTAGTAATACAGGATTGACTAGTATCGATGTAAGTGCTAACATAGAAATTACCGATTTAACCTTAGATTTTAATGAGATTACCACGATTGAACTCACTAATAACACCGCATTAGAACACCTGAGTTTAGAAAGAAACAACCTATCAGCAATCGACGTAGGTAATAATACCGCACTAAAAGGACTCGACCTAAGAAATAATCAACTAACCACTATTGATGTATCTAAAAACCGAGCACTGTATTACTTAAGCCTAAACCGTAATTCGCTGACAGCAGTAGATGTAACCACTAATACTGAGTTAGAGTTATTAGATCTTGTATCTAATCGCCTGACCAGTATCGATGTTACTAATAACACAAAGCTTACACGCTTAAACCTAAGAAGTAATTCCATCAGTGAATTAGATGTAACCAATAATGTCAATCTAGTAACATTAGACCTGAATGGCAATTATGAACTGCGTGCCATTGATGTTACCAATGCCTTGAACTTAGTAAATCTAAACCTAAATAGGAATGACCTAGATCAGATCGATGTATCTAATAACACACAGCTGACTAAGTTAGGATTAGGTAGTAACAACCTGAGACAAATCGATCTGACAAACAATCCTAATCTAACGGATTTAATCATACATAGCAATCAGTTAACGCAGGTAAATCTTACTAATAATCCAGAACTTACGTATCTATCGATAGGTACGAATGAGCTAACCGAAATAGATCTATCGAATCAAGGCAAGTTAGAGCAATTGTACATGGGGGGTACAAAAGTAAGTACCTTGGATGTTAGAGCATCTACATTAAGGGCATTTACATTTCACCAAAGTCCGAATCTGAAAACTGTGTTCATGACTGGACAAAACCCAACACCATTCCGTACTGCTTTACACACATGCCCTGCATTAGAATTTATTTGTGCAGATGAAGTACATATAGAGTACATCAATGGGTTGCTAGAAGAAGCTGATCAAACAGACTGTATGCTCTCTAGCAATTGTGATGACAATCCTTATAACGTGATCCAAGGAACTGTAACCTATGACATCAATAATGATGGGTGTGATGCTACAGATGGCGCTTTTACAGGAGGCATCCGTATTTCTGCTATTTCGCTAACTAATGGAACGGCTATTATAGCCTATCCAAACGAAGAAGGTAACTATACGATACATGCACCAGATGATACGTATTTTTTCGGTCCTGCATTGCAGAATCCAGGCTATTACACATTTGCCACTCCTATTTTTCCAGCTCCTACCAACTTACCAAGTGGTTTAGCTAGTCTAACCACTGATTATTGTGTACAACCCGTAGGTATGTTTAATGATTTAGAAGTAACCATCGTTCCCTTAGATGCAGCCATACCAGGATTCGAGGCCAGTTATCAAATCACCTATACCAATATCGGAACTACCACACAGTCAGGAAGCGTAACACTAGACTATCCAGAAGCTACTGTAGACTATATATCGTCTACCCCTACCAATAGTAGTAATACCGATGGGCAATTGGCATGGGATTTTACAGACTTAGCACCTATGGACAGTGCTACTATACTAGTCACTTTTATACTCAATACGCCTACAGATGCTACCAACCCACTGAATAGTGGCGATACGCTGAACTATACAGCTACAGTTACAGCAGGAACAGACGAAACTCCTGATAACAATGTGATGGAACTGGTACAAGAAGTGGTAAATTCTTATGATCCTAATGACAAGACTTGTTTAGAAGGAACGACCCTAGACCCAGACGATGTAGGGAAGTATCTGCATTACCTAATTCGTTTCGAAAACGAAGGAACTGCTAATGCTCGAAACATTCGTGTAACCGATGTGATCGATACTACTAAGCTAGATATTGAGTCTTTTGTACCGCTAAAATCTAGCCATTCGTACAGTACGATGATCACGAATAAAAATGAAATCGAATTCACATTTAGCAATATCAACCTGCCATTTGATGATGCCAATAATGATGGGTATGTAGTATTTAAGATCAAGAGTAAGGACGATTTAGTACTCGGAGATACGATTGTAAATAGTGCTGCCATCTATTTTGATTTTAACTTCCCTATCATCACAGAAGATGAGATCGTAACGGTCGCAAGAGAAGTGGCCACAGAACCTGAGTTTTCCGATTACTTTACGTTGTCTCCTAACCCTACTACAGGAATTTTAAATCTTACAGTACTAGACACTACAATTAAGATCAATAACATATTGATCTACGATATCGGTGGAAATCTAGTAGGATTCTATCTAGGAAACACTAGAGTGATGAATGTAGCCTACTTATTCCCTAACTCTTATATCATGAAAATCAATACAGACAAAGGAGAGTTTGCTACACAATTTATCAAATTGTAGCTATCATCTCATACCACAAGCATATCCAGTGAAGCGTTTCGCCTCACTGGATATACTATACTTACTGAAGTGATGCACACTTTTTTCAGTCTGCTATAAAAACGATCTTTTGCCCTCAAATTTTGTGATTCTTGAGTTTTCTAGCGCTGCTATGCAGCAAAAAATCAGCCTACAGCTGTTATGTTTTCTTTTCACTGCATCATATACATGAATGTGTATGAATACTACTTTGTCATCTTGGCTACTGTTGCTGATTTGCGTTAGGGATTGCAGTGAAAATCCCACAGCTGCGACCATAGGAGCAGCGAGGAATTGTAGCGGAAAGCCCGACCCTTGTGGTAACGCCCTAAAATAACCTAGTAGAGTTAGAATAAGCACATTCGCATTCCATCAAAAAGCGAGCAATTATGTTATTGCTACCCAGACACAAGCCTTGAGTGTCTTAAAACGGTTTGAGGCATAACCCTTTAAAATCAATTAAACATGAAAAAACAACTCTTATTCCTCGGTATGCTCATCAGTATATGGGCTGCGGGGAATGCACAAATCAACTTTCCTGATCCTAATTTTAAAAATGCCCTTCTAAATCATGATCCAGTTATTGATACCAGCGGCGATGGAGAAATTAGTGTGCAGGAAGCCGAAGCTGTAACGAAGTTAACTTTAAACAGACAAGACATAACAAATATTGAAGGAATAGCCTTTTTCGAGAATATAACTTCCTTAAATTTAGATAGAAATCGATTAACAGCGGTAGATATTTCAAACAATACTAAGTTACAGAAATTGGATTTAGATTATAATCAATTAACCGAAATTGATCTATCTAGTAATGTGAACTTGAATTTCTTATTCCTATCATTTAATCAATTAACCGAAATTGATCTATCCAACAATGCGAATTTAATCAATGTAAATCTAGGGATCAATAACCTCACTGGCATTGACTTATCCAATAATAACATATACGTTTTAAGCCTTGGAGCTAATAATATTTCGGAAATAGATGTATCTCAAAACACTAATTTGAGTTCTCTAAGTCTCGCTTCTAATGCATTAACTACAGTAGATGTATCCAAAAATGTAAACCTAACGAGTCTTCTTATCGGCGGTAATAATTTAACAGCGATTGATCTATCGCAGAACACGAAACTAACGGATTTAAATATAGCCCATAATAATTTAACAGCGATTGATTTATCTACTAACACTGTATTAAACAGACTAGGTATCAATGGCAATGAAATTTCTACTTTAGACGTAAGATCTTGTGCTATCAATAGTATATCATTTCATAAAAATCCTAATCTAGCAACTGTTTATATGACAGGGCAGCCTTTAGAGGAGAGTATCAGTCTTAAAAATTGTCCTGCATTAGAATTCATCTGTGCAGATGAGGAGCATTTACCCAATATTTACGATCTATTGGTAGCAGCTAATCAAGAAAATTGTGTGCTTTCCTCAGATTGTAGTGCAGCACCAACTCAAATTCAGGGTACCATTACTTATGACATAGATGGTGATGGATGTGACACCAATGATCCTCCTTTTATTGGAGGTCTTCGAGTGGCTGCTATTTCTTTAACGAATGGACAGCCTGTTTGGGCATACCCAAACTCGCAAGGGGTATACAATTTATTCTTAGCAGATGACACATACTTTATAGCTCCTTCCTTACAGAATCTAAACTATTACACCTTTTCGACACCAATTATTCCTAGTCCCACTGTCATCCCAGATGGATTAGCAGGGCTTACCACTGATTATTGTATCAAAGCACTGGGTAATTTTAATGATGTAGAAATAACCATCATCCCATTGGACGGAGCAGTACCAGGCTTTGAAGCCAATTACCAAATCACCTATACCAATATCGGAACCACTACACAGTCAGGAACCGTAACCCTAGACTATCCAGCAGCGGTTGTAGACCATGTTACTTCCTCTCCTGTGAATAGTAGCAATACCAATGGGCAATTGGCATGGGATTTTACAGACTTAGCACCTATGGAAAGTGCTACCATAAACGTCACTTTTATCCTCAATACACCTACAGATGCTGCCAACCCACTGAATAGTGGCGATACGCTGAGCTATACTGCTACGGTAACCGCAGGAACAGACGAAACTCCTGATAACAATGTGATGGAACTGGTACAGGATGTGGTAAATTCTTATGATCCTAATGACAAGACTTGTTTAGAAGGAACGACCCTAGACCCAGACGATGTAGGGAAGTACCTCCATTACCTAATCCGTTTCGAAAACGAAGGAACTGCTGATGCTCGAAACATTCGTGTAACCGATGTGATCGATACCACTAAGTTAGATATTGAGTCTTTTGTACCACTACAATCTAGCCATTCCTATACGACTACCATCAATAACAAGAATGAGATCGAATTCTCATTTACTAATATCAACCTTCCGTTTGATGATGCGAATAATGATGGATATGTAGTATTTAAGATCAAGAGCAAGGATAATTTGGTACTCGGAGATACAATTGTAAACAGTGCTGCCATCTATTTTGATTTTAACTTCCCTATCATTACAGAAGATGAGATCGTAACGGTCGCAAGAGAAGTAGCTACAGAGCCTGAGTTTTCTGATTACTTTACGCTGTCTCCTAACCCAACCACAGGAATTTTAAATCTTACAGTATTAGACGATACAATTAAGATCAATACCATATTGATCTATGACATCGGTGGAAATCTAGTAGGATTCTATCTAGGAAACACTAGAGTGATGAATGTAAGTTATTTATTCCCTAATTCTTATATTATGAAAATCAATACAGATAAAGGAGAGTTTGCTACACAATTCATCAAATTGTAATCGCATGCTTCTAAACCATTTCTCAGTGGAGCGATATGCTCCACTGAGAAATGGTTTTCATTTGTCTAATCTAGAAGTGATTTAGGCTTTTTTGATTTCAGCGAAAAACCAAGATTTTGTGATCAAATGCAGTGCTTTTTTTGTGACATAGCAGCACTACACTACTACCTTTGCTTTCTTTCGTTTGATCAGAAACACCACTATCCCTAGGAGGCACAACACACTCACAAGTCCTAGCAGTATATAACTACGCATTGAATCCGTATCCGTCACAGGATTCGTATCTCCTAAAAGATAAAAACTACCCCAATAAAAAGGCTTGGTATAAAAAGCCTCTGCAGTACTCAGATAGCTTAATTTAGCCTGCTGTAGTGCTTTCGCTTTGCCCATCCCTGCTTTTAAGTTTGCATAAAAATACTTCATCAGCGCAGGTGTTGTTTTATCAGAAACTTCCCAACTACTCAGCAGTAAACTTTGAGTCCCCGCATATCGAAACGCATTCCCGAGACTCATAATCCCCTCTCCATTCGCCACTTTTCCTACGCCTGTATTACAGGCACTCAGTACCGTTAATTCCGCAGGAATCTTAAGTGCGAATAGCTCATGTGCGTATAGTAGGTTATCCTCTATACTATCTCGTACAGTGTTAAAATACAATTTTGATCGCTGTGGAAACTGAGTATCTAGCTCCGCATGTAATGCCAAATGAATGATCTTATAGCGGTCTGAATTTTTCTTAAAATTAGCTTCCTTTGCCGCCGCCCCATAAAAATACTGCCCGTCAAAAATTTCGGAAATAGATTTGATCTCTTCTCGCGTCCCTGGCAAATCATAGCCTATATCTCTAAGCGCTGCCAGACTCATCGTTTCAGTTGTAGTAGTAGCCGTATCCGAAAACGAAAAAGCAAGACACTCATCACGCAGATCAGCATGCTGCGTAGGAGTACTTACAGTATCAAACAGCAAATCTGCCGAATTCGCATAAGAAATCGCATACTCTCGTAATAGATAAGCAAACGCCCGTGCATTTTGAGAATCCGCTTCTTGGGTAAGTAATAGATCAAAATTCATATGCCATAGCGATCCATCTGGTATAATTACCAATGCATCTCCCGTAATTTCATCCCTTACAGGCTGTATCATTTCTCGATACAATGCATGCGCGATCCTTGTATACGCTTCATTATTTTCTGAGGTTATTGCTGTGTTTAATTGCACCACCTTTTCATGCAAATCAGCCACTTGCAATTCCTTGACCGAAAAAGCATGTTTCGAAATCACAAAAACATATACTCTATCCGCTGCTACAAAAAAGTCCAATACCGTTGTTGTCGCATTCATCATGGCCTGAATTTCTGGAACTGACAGCTGCGTATGGTCATATTTTAATTCGTAATATTTAGGGTATTCTTTTTCTAATACCGCTACCAGAGAGTCTTGCCTACGATGGTTATCAAACAATTTATTTTCATACTCTTCTACAAACGCTACATCTACCGAGTCTTTACCCTGTTGCTGCGCAATCTGGGATTGATAAAACGCATGATTCGATTTCAATACCGTCTCCAATCGCACTACTTCTTCGGGTAATTCCGTAAAAACCTTTGCGTTACTATCTCTAAAAAGCGCTTTTAAAATATTGGATTTACTTCGCTCTGTATAATAAAATGCCTTTTCTAGATGGTTATGATCTTTCGTTTCTGAATAGCTAGTAATATGTAATGTAATGGCATGCGCATACATCTCCTTCGCCTGTGCTGCCAAGTCTATTTTATCTTTATAATTCTGGTAGGATTGCCTAAAATAAGTGACTAGTTGATCTAACGCTGCATATATCTTAAAACACTCATGTAGGGTATCATGACCCTTGTGTTTTTGATACAGCTGCTCTAATGTTTTGGCTTTTTCTAAAAGCGTATCGAATAAACGATCTACAAAATAATAATCATCAGGAGTAAAAATCTGATCTTTAGACGAATCAGTACGCTTTTTGGTATTCGATACTAGTGCTTTCTCATAATATTGTAATGCCTTTTCGAACTGTTGCTGTTTATAATGGATAGCACCTATAGCCATATAACACTTCGGTAGTAACTCAGAAAGCCTGCCCGATCTCTTTACTATCGCAATCCCTTTTTGATAATACGCCAACGCCTTTTCATAGGCATGCTGTTCCTTGTACAGCTCAGCCATATAGTAATACGAACTCACTATTGCTTCATGGTTTTTATCCAAAATAGCAGTTCGTATATTCAGGGATTTCTGTAGATACTCCAGCGCAGTTGTATATTCTTTTCTATAGGTATACTCCAACCCTAAGTTATGGTAAATAATCGCTGTGTATCTGTTTTTTTCTCCATATACCTTTTGTAATATGCGCAAAGCTTTCTTAGAGTAAAACATCACTTTCTCCACTTCCGAGTTCTCATACACCCCTAATATATTGATATAATTAGTCACTAACTCTATATGATCCTCTCCATAAAATTGCTCTCCAAGATGTAAACCTTTCTTATGATAGGCTATCGCCTTATTATGTTGTCCTTTTTCATTATAAATTGTACCAATATTTGTATAAACCCCTGCTAATCCAATAGTATCCTGTTGTTTTTCAAAAATTGCCAAAGCTTTTTCTGCATATGTCAATGCTGGATATAGTTGATCCATCAATCGAGAAACATTACTAATATTAGCATAGTTATATCCCATATGCAGATGATCAGCTGCTAGATGTTTGCTATAAATCGCTAACGCTTTTTCATAGTACATCAGCGCAGCATCGTTTTTCCCTTCCCCATCATAAATCACCCCTATATTATTGTATATATTTCCTATTTTCTGATGCGTAGCTCCTAACGCTTTTTGGTAAATCTCGATGGCTTTTTTAAAGTAGGTAATTGCCTTTTTATTCTTGCCCGTATAATAATGAGAAATCCCAATATTACTATATGATTCCGCGATACTCTCATGAAAGGCTGGAAACACTTTTTTACGAATCGCCAATGCCTTTTCATAATTGGGCAGCACCTGTTTATACTCCCCTTTTCGTTCGTAATAGTCCCCGATATTCTGATATGCATTTGCTGCTTCTGGATGATTTTCTGTAAGATGTGTAGTACATATTGCCAAGGCTTTTTGAGCCTGCTGTATCGATTTCTCTAATGCATGTGATCGCCACAAGTTTTCTGACAGTTTATTGTAGCAGCTCGCTACGCGTTCCCATGAAGCTGCTTTTTGATAAAGCCCCAATGCTTGATCAAACAATGCAATAGATGCTGTATGGTTTTTATGCTTTAATAATGAATCCGCCTTTTTAAAATACGTAGCAGCAACCAATGTATCTTTTGAGGTTTGTGCAATAGTAACTGCTGTAAAAAACAACATAAGACAGCATACTGTTTTTTTGATCATAGTGATGTTCTGAAAGATGAATAGGTAAACGTGCCGTATCAGCACTTAATTTTTAAGTTGGATACCCTGAGAGGAGTCCTTAGGCAATACGATAAATTGTTGTGCCGCTTCCGTATCGCCCATTTCTAAATAGATAATCCCCTGATACCATCGAGCTACTTCCGATTTTTTTCCCGTAGGATACGTCGCTAGCGAATCCAATGTTTGTAAAGCCATCGCAGCGTTGCCCATTTTATAATGAGACAATCCTCTTAATAGCAGCACATCTTCATACTGCTGCACAGTATTTTTTATATTAAAAACAGCAAGTGCATCAAGCGATTGTTCGTATTTTTGGTATTGATACAGGTCAAAACTCCTGTGTATATGCGTCTTTATCGAATCTACATCTAAAGCGCGTAATGAGGCATAATCTAGTCCTATTTGTTTACCCCAAGCGTTCGTCAATAACAAATCCATATCAGGAGCGATTGTCGTCCGCTGACTGTTCCAAATAACTATGATCACTGCGAGTACCACAGCAATACTCCCCACCCATTTCCAAGGAATCATAGTCGTTTTTTGTATGGTTTTTGGAGCTTGTGTGTCCAATATACCTTTCCATTGTTGGGTACGAGATGTTTCTGTATCCGTACGCAATCGATCATTCACTACGCTATTAGCTACCATATAAGATTGTACTGCCTTGCCAAAAGTAGCATCGTTCTCCAATCGCTCTTCAAAAGCAAGCAACTCTTGTTCAGAAAGTTCTAAATCCAAAAACTTAGTGATGAGCATATGATCTTTTTCCGAAACTGTCATTTCACCATTTTTTTTGTTGTTAACGCTTGTAAAACCTCGGCTACCTTTTTTACCAGCCTTTTTTTACAATTGTACTTTGCCTGTACCAGCGCTTGGTAATTCGTATACCCAAACGTGTCTACTACATCTTTTAACTTAGTTTCTGTATCCAATGCCTCCTCCATCAATGCCTTACATTTGGGCGATAATGTTTCTAAAGCGATTTCTAATGCTTTAAATTGCAAAAACTCAGCGTGCGCATCGCGTTTTTCCTCCTCATTCCCCAGCGTATCTTCCCATTGCACAGCTTGATCCATCATAGGGTCTTCACTTAGGATCACAGACGCCCAAGCCTCTCTCTTTTTTAATAAAAAAGCATTTTTACACATCCTGTAGATATACCCAACACTATTATCAGGTATCGCCTCTTGCTGTAGTACGAAGCGTTCCCAAAATTTTTGCATAGATACCAGGTACATATCCTTAATATCCTCTTCGGTAGTCGTCAGTCTCTCTAATTTAGGATGCAGTGTTTGAAAAGTTTCTTCGAAAAATCTATTAAAAGGAAAATAATTTCCTTGAATTGCATGATCAATTATTGTTTGCACTTCATGTTTTTCCATACACTAAGTCATCCAAGAGGTTGATGGGGTTATACTTTTTTGCTATCGAAGTGATGGTTATTTTTTTGTCCACTTCATTGCTATACTAGCACAAACTTACGTATTTCCAAAGAAAATAAAGTAGCTACTTCTAATTATATGATCGTATATAGTAAGTAGGGCGTTACCACAAGGGTCGGGCTTTCCGCTGTATCTTTTTTGTTTTGTAAGGAAAACAAAAAAGGATGCCGCTCCTATCCCTAACGCAAAACCATGAGTTCTGAATATGAGACACTAACACCAAAAAAAAAGATGCCTATACAATAGACATCCTCTCTCACTAATTAACCCTTATTAATTTGTAATCTAATTATGGCACCAAGTTGATAGCAACTTCAGTGTTTACTGTGTATATGTTTGAATTCCCTTTTGTGTCAGTATAAGCTAAAGCTGTTGTAGGCTTTAAATTGTTTTTAGTGATCAATTTGTTATAAAACTCCGCCTTTGTGTGCGTTACAGTATCAGTAGCATTGTCTGCAATGGTAATCTGTAAATTATGAGCTGAAATTAATTCCTTGTAGAAATCAGTTTTACTTCCTTGTATTGTTTTAACATCAAGCTGTTTTTTTGTAGGAATTGTATTTTCCTGTGCTTGAACAAATGAAAAAGAAAATAAAACGATGATTACAAGGGTAATAGCTTTCATAATTAGGGGCTTTAATGATTACTAATTGATTCTGTAACAAATTTAAAACGAAAGACTTATCAAAAAAAGAAAAAAGAAAACTTTTGGACAAAGTGGTTTTTTATCTCGTTGAACTACACAAATTTTACGGAAAAACCGTAATTATTTAAACACTATTTTAATAATTTTTGTAGTTTTTTAACATTTTCACCTCTTATTTATAGCGATTTACGTCAATTCTGTAAGAATAAACGTTAATACCTAGCCATAAATTATTGCTTTTACAAAATACTAGTACACCATCAAACTCACTCTATGTTTTTTTAATAAGACATCTAATAAAAAAGCCTCTACGCGATCAGATTGACGTTGAAGCTTTTTGCGACCTACTATTTAGTCTATCAATTCCATAGCATCTATTTCTATCCTTTTTTCACAATACTCATCGGAGGCTGACCAGTTGAATTGTACTTTTATAGGCAATGCCTCTTTCTCTAAATCAATCATACTACTTTCTGGCACTTCATAAAAAAGACGGTCAGATGCCACACCATCAATATCTATGATCCATCCCCCACAACATGTACATCGTGCCATATCAAAACCTGTAATCGTTCCTGTAGCTTCAAATGCGATTGGATCATTATCATCATTGTTATCACAACTTACCATAAGACATCCAACAGCTACTAAAAAAGTTAAAAATTTAATTTTCATAATCTTTAAATGTTTTTCATTTATAAGATGGGGAAATTCTAAAAAGGTTGCTTTAGCATTGATAATATATGTTACTATGTCGTCATAATGCTACTGTGTTGGTTATTTTTTGGGCGTACCCACAAGGGGTCGGGGCTATCCGTTCCAATTCCTCGTCCCTCCTAAAGGTCGGTACTGCGGGATTTCCTCTTCTATCCCTAACGCAAAGAAACAGTGATCAATAGGTACATCCTGTTTAGCGATATATATTAAGGATTACAAAGATTGCAGATGATTGTATACCCCACAGATGCTCATTGCATTAAGCTGGTGCCAGTTCGTAAATTCCCCCCACTACCTAATTAGTACGGCTTCCATTGGTCGATACAAACCCTCAGCAAGAGGCATATCATGTGTATGGTAGCTAAAATATGCTATGCCCCCTCAAAACGGTGAATGGTTACAGCATCATAAAAATCAGCAATTGCCGAAAAACTAAAAAAACCACTGTTTTTCAGATATTTATATTTTTTTTGTTAATTTTTTTAACTATATTTAAATACTACTAATAACCACTACTATTTATATACAATAGTATTTCAACAAATACCATTAATTAATTTTTTTAGGTTTCATGAAAAAAGCTATTTTTTTAAATTTCTTATTCATTCCCTATTACTTCTGTTTATGTGCACAAATCAATAATGATTACAGAACTAATGGGAATAATGGAAATTGGACCAACACAAGTATTTGGGAGGTTTACAACGGAACAGCATGGGTAGCAGCTACTAATTACCCAGGACAAATTACAGGTACCAACAACATTTCTATAGAAGGGAATTCAGAAGTCACTATAAATACTATCATCCCCAATAGTTTTAATTCACTTTCTATAACATCTGGTAAATTATTAATAGGTGATGATGCTACTTTAAATACACTATTAATTACTTTATACAATAACGGACTAATAGAATGGATTACAAATAATACCGATTTGGCACTTCCTATGAATGCTGTAATCATAATCTCTGGTGGAAATCTAGTAGAAGAAACACCTTGTAATGCTACCAAAACACTAACCATTGGTACTACTGTCTATGCTTCTTGTAATGGAGGAGGTGGAGGTGTAGACATTGATTTTAGTGACATTAATAATAATGGAGGTACACTAAATGCTCTACCCACATCTAATGCCCCTCTTTGTTTAGGACAACCCTTATCCTTATTTGCCAATCCTAGTGGAGCTGGAAGTAGTGGAGCCTCTTATAGCTGGTCTGGAAGTGGCCCAAACGAGTATTCTTTTAATTCTACTTTAGAAAATCCTACAGACACTACTATATCCACAATAGGAACATATACATTTACAATTACCATAACTGATAGTTTTTCTAATAGTAATTCAAACACATTAAATATCATCGTAAACGAAATTCCTAATTCTCCTCAAAGCCAAGGAAACCAAACAGTCTGTAGTGGAACAACAGCTACACTAAATGCTACTGTAGGGTCTTCTGAAACTGTAGATTGGTATGATGCAATAATAGGAGGAGCACTTCTGTTAGCAAACAATACTAATTTCACGACCTCAGTATCGGGCAGCTATTATGCAGAAACAAGAAATACGAATAGCGGTTGTACTAGTTCTAATAGAACAGAAATAATTTTATACAATAAGTCATGTACAGTGATTACGAATAGAAGAATTACATATAGAGTACGTCAGTAAATTTTTAGTAGTATTCGAGACACCTGTAACGGTACTAGTTGCAAACTAGCACTAGCACATACTAGGAGTATCAGGAGTAACCTCTTGTTTTTTTCTTGTCTTCATACAAAGTAATACTCCTTACAAAATCAAGAGCCTTCACGTCAAAATCTAATTTTTTCTTTTGAACTCATCTTGACTTTTTGTTTTTAACCGAAAATGAGAAGAAATTTGACTGGATAAGGCACTTTTTGAAATTCATAGCAGCGCTACGGATGAAAAAAGTAACGAAATACAGGTGAATTTCAGCCATTTTTTAGGGAAAAGAAAAAGTCAAGATGAGTTCTTTTTGTAGAATATGCCAACACAAGTAGATGCTGTTTAATTTTTAGCACATTTATACGAAACCCACAGTCTTAAAAGTGCGAATAAAAAATCCAATGAAATCATAGAGCTCGCTATGACTTTATAAATCAATCCGCAAAGAGGAAGTTTAGAAGATGACTTAGCTAGTTTTAATAAAGAATTTAGGTCAATAATCTACCACATCACTAAACGAAAGACCGTGAAAATTATTTACTTTATTGACGAGCATACAAACAAAGTATATGTAACTGACTTTTTTACTACGTTAATGAATCCAGATAACAAAACAAAAAGAAGCTAACAAGCCAAGTGAGTCACTTCAGTATTACTTACTGGTAGTGTAGTGATAGGACTATACAATTTTAAATTTTCTATCCGTTTTTATGTTAGTGCAAGCCTATCGCTTATTCAATAGATAATCCTGTAATCTTTGGTAATCCTGTTTTTTAGCGTATCAATTATCAATAACGATAAATTCACTTCTTCTGTTTTGGGCATGTTCATCTTTGCTACATCGAACGCCATTGGCACAACGATTGATTAATACTGTTTCGCCATATCCCCTACTCTTTACTCGTGTAGAATCTATCCCCTTACTGATGATATAATTTGCTGTAGCGGTTGCTCTGCGCTGAGAGAGTTTCATGTTATAACGATCGCTTCCTTTACTATCTGTATGAGAACCTATTTCTATTTTTATAGATGGATATTCTTTCATATAGGCAATCACTTTATCTACTTCTTCTGCAGATTTATTTAGTATCAATGCTTTATTAGAGGCAAAATAAATGGGTTTTAGATTGAGTAATTTGGCCAAGTCAATACCTTTTTCTGGAACGTTACTTTTTAATGGAATCGTTGCTGATGGGAATGGATTCGCTCTACTTATAGTGATTGTTTTAGAGGCTTCTTCATAGTCTTTTTTGCTAGCTAAGATGGTATACGTTTTATCGCCGCAGTCTATATCTACAAATAGTTCTCCTTTTTCGTTGGTTTTACCTATTTGTATGAGCTCATTATCAGCATCGCGTACTTCTACAACTACCTTCTCTAAAACTGCATTTGATTTTTCATCTATAAGTACGGTTTTTAGACTTCCCTTGCATTTGGTAATTAAAGGGGTATTTTCTGTAAAGCTGTAAATATCATCACTTCCCTTACCTCCTGCTCGATTCGATGCAAAATATCCTTTTTTAGAGGCTTCATCTATGATAAAGGTGACATCATCTGCTGCACTATTGATTGGTTTTCCTACATTGTACACCGTTTGATCTTCTCCTTCTAATTGTATTGCAAAAATATCTAGCCCTCCCAATCCTAAGTGTCCATCCGAAGCAAAATACAAGGTACCTGATGTACTTAAAAAAGGAAATGTATCTCTCCCTTCTGTATTAATCTCTGGACCTAAGTTTTGTGGTGCACTAAACGAACCGTCTTGTTGGATGGTGACTACATACAGGTCAGACATTCCATATCCTCCAGGCATATCTGAAGCAAAGTACAATTTACTCCCATCTGCACTAAGTGCAGGATGTGCCACAGAATACTCATTATTATTAAATGGCAATTCTTCTATTTGATCCCATTTTAATTGATCGCTTAGGTGAGCTCTATAAATTTTTAAACGATTGACTCCTGTAGTGTCCTTGCCATACTTGGCATTCATCAAATTGTTTCGTGTAAAATAGATGGTTTGTTCATTTTGTGTAAAAACACAGGTAGATTCGTGCAATCGAGAATTCAATTTTTTAGAAAACTTTTCTGGGTATTCAAGACCTCCAGATTCAGTAACTGTCGCACTGAATAAATCTAAATATGGCTGCTGTGTCCATGTATTTCTTTTGGTTGTCGATTTTATAGTACCTCTAGCCGAAGAGAATACCAATTTATCTTTATACATCGTAGGTGCAAAATCTACATATGCCGAGTTTCTGGGCAAATTCTGTATCTTATACCTTCCGGATTGTAGCTCAATAGCTTCTAAATAGGCAGCGTTTTCTATTAATCTTTTCACTCTTGAGTCTTTTGTATCTAGATCTAGTTCAATGACTTTCACTAGTAAACTATCTGCCTTTTTATATTTTTTAAGACTCTTTAATGATTGCGATGCTCTAAAATAATACGTGGGACTAATGGCTGTATCTAAGGCTCCTTTTTGTTTTAACTCCTGTTCTTTTTGGAACATTTTTTCATACCATTTTGCTGCATTTTGAAGGTCTGAGTTAAAGAAATAACAGTCTGCCAATTTTTGGAATACTTCTAGTGAATTATTTCCTGAATTGATGAGTTGCTGATAACTATCGATCGCTTGCGAATAGGCATAATTATCGTATTGAGTGTTTGCTTTTTTTAGTTTAGTATCTTGTGCAAATAGAGGACTCACCGCAAAAAAGCAAAGTAGTACTATCGTAATTGTTAAGTTTTTCATAGGTAATGACTGGTTATCGTTAGAAGAATCGAGGGTACAACACTTTTTCGCGTTTTTTAAAGATCTCATATCGCATGATCAATTCATAAGAGCCTGAATTAAATTCGGTATTACCTAATGCCGTTGTTTCTCTGTCATAAGCCACACCTAGCATCAAGCTGTTTGATATTTGAAATCCAGCAAGTAAACTTACTGCGGCACTCCATCTGTATGCTAGCCCTAATGTTAGCTTGTCTTTATACATTACATTGGCCGAAACATCCACTTGCAGTGGTGCTCCTCCTACTGCTTTGATAAGTGTTGCTGGTTTAAACTTCAGGTCTTCATTAAGATCGAAAACATATCCCCCTATGAGATAATAATTGATTCTCTCTGTGGCTAAAAAAGAAGCTACACTACTAGCTACGGATGCTTCGTCAAAATGTTTGGTTTGTAATAGATTGGGAGCAGATAGTCCTACATAAAATTTTTCTGTATGGTAATACATCCCAATACCAATGTTTGGAGAAAACTTAGTATCTATATTGGTATTCAATAGTACGTCTGTATTGGTATACTGATTTAGCTTATCAAAATTCACATCTAGTAAATGCCCTCCTGCTTTAATTCCAAAAGCGAGTTGTCCTTCTACAGAAGTATGAATCGTATAGGAAAAATCAATATCAAAATATGTTTCTTGACTAGGCCCTATCTCATCATTGACAATGGATAGTCCTACACCAACTTTATTACTGGCTCCTATTGGGGAGTGTATGTTAAGGGTTTGCGTTACTGGGGCACCTCCAATACCTACCCATTGATTTCGATAGAGTCCTGAAATGCTAATGGCATCTCTGGCTCCTGCATATGCTGGGTTTACACTTATGGTATTATACATATATTGTGTATACTGAGCGTCTTGCTGACCAAAATTTTTACTACTAAAAAAGATGGTTATTAGTAAGATGAGTATATAGATTTTTTTCATTTCGTAAGGGGTTATATGGTTTGACCGAAGCATATGGTATACTTATCTGTTGATGTATAGATAGTCTGAACGTTTCTTCGTTTTTCCTGTATCGGTTTTATAGGTTAATACATAAAAATAAGTACCTACTGGTAGCAGTCGTTCTTGGTTAATCGTAGCTCTTGCATTCGATTCTCCTCGGAAAAACTCTCCATTCTGTCCATATCCTAGCGCTTCGTATACTAACACTCCCCATCTGTTAAATATTTGTAACTGATTCGAAGGAAAACGCTCTATATTACTTATGATCAATACATCGTGATCTCCGTCTCCATTAGGAGTTACAACATTGAACACTTCTAGGTTATCTTCGGTGTTTGGATCTGTGTTATTAGGCTCTAAGTGGTCTGGGGTACCATCGCCATCACTATCTAAAGGCGTTCCTGAGTTACCATCTCCATTAGGATTGGAGTTTTCATCTACTGTAGGGATACCATCTCCATCATCATCAGGGTCTAAGAAATTAGGTACTCCATCATTATCTGTATCATCATTTAGTGGATTGCCATCCTCATCAGTATTTTCATCTATTGTAGCGATACCATCACCATCGTCATCTGGGTCTAAATAATCTGGCACTCCATCTTCATCGGTATCTTGAATAGTTCCTGTTAAAGGATCTCCGTCTCCATCGGGGTTAGGATTCTCGTTTTCGGTTGACACCCCATCTCCATCATCATCGGTGTCTAGATAATTCGGAATACCATCATTATCAGTATCATCATCTATAGGGGTTCCATCCATATTAACGTCTTCGTTTATGGTATCTACTCCGTCTCCGTCATCATCGATATCTTGATAATCACTGGTCCCATCTCCATCGGTGTCGATTGGAGTAAAATTAACACCGCCATCGTCTGGTGTATTTTGAATATCATCTGCAATACCGTCGGTTCCAAATGGACCGTCTAATTGCCCATCATTATCTGCATCCTGACCTTGGTTTCCTGACTCTATAAGATCTGGAACTCCATCTCCATCTGCATCCAAATCTAAACTATCGATGATACCATCATCATCCGTATCTAAAGTTGGATCATCTCCTTGCTCTACACTATCAGGGATTCCGTCATTGTCATCGTCTAAATCTAATGAATTCGGAATACCATCCCCATCAGTATCATCTCCAACTACTGTGATAACAATAGTTGCCTCTGCACAGGTATTAGGAGTAATCGCTGTATTACATACTTGGTATACTACTGTTACTACACTACCTCCTTCACCAGCGGTTGGTATATAACTCATTTCGCCTGTTAAAGGATCAAAAGTGGCAGTACCTGCTGCGGTACCCGCTCCTGTATCAATAATACTTGTATTAGGTCCTGGTGAGAAATCATCATTATCCAAAATATTAGTACTACTGCTTATTCCTTCTACTACGGTTAATAGATCATCTTCTGCATTTGCTCCGGTAGGGTCTGGATCTGTAGTATCTGGATTCCCATCATTATCATCGTCTGGGTCTGTAACATCAGGTGTACCATCACTATCCGTATCTGTCTGAACTGTGATTGCTACGGTAGCTTGCTCACAAACACTTGGGCTTACGCCTGTATGACATACTTCATAAACCACAGTAACGGTAGTACCTTCTTCTCCTGCCGCTGGGGTATAGTCTAATTCTCCTGACAATGGATCAAAAGCAATCGTACCACCTGCATTTCCACTACCTACATTGGTAATCGTAGTATTCGGACCTCCTATAAAATCGTCATTATCTAAAATCGCAACAGTACCCGTCGTACCTTCTACCACCGTTAATAAATCGTCCATCGTAGTGGGAACTAATGGGTCTGGATCTGTAGTATCTGGATTCCCATCATTATCATCGTCTGGGTCTGTAACATCAGGTGTACCATCATTATCCGTATCTGTCTGAACTGTAATCGCTACAGTAGCTTGCTCGCAGACACTTGGGCTTACACCTGTATGACATACTTCATAGACTACTGTAACCGTAGTTCCTTCTTCGCCTGCTGCTGGGGTGTAGTCTAATTCACCTGTCAATGGATCAAAAGCGATCGTACCCCCTGCATTACCACTACCTACATTGGTAATCGTAGTATTAGGACCTCCTATAAAATCGTCATTATCCAAAATCGCAACAGTACCCGTAGTACCTTCTACGACCGTTAATAGATCGTCTGTAGTACTAGGAACTAATGGGTCTGGATCTGTAGTATCTGGATTCCCATCATTATCATCGTCTGGGTCTGTAACATCAGGTGTACCATCATTATCCGTATCTGTCTGAACTGTGATTGCTACGGTAGCTTGCTCACAAACACTTGGGCTTACGCCTGTATGACATACTTCATAAACCACAGTAACGGTAGTACCTTCTTCGCCTGCTGCTGGGGTATAGTCTAATTCTCCTGACAATGGATCAAAAGCAATCGTACCACCTGCATTTCCACTACCTACATTGGTAATCGTAGTATTAGGGCCGCCCATAAAATCGTCATTATCCAAAATCGTAACAGTACCCGTAGTACCTTCTACCACCGTTAATAAATCGTCCATCGTAGTGGGAACTAATGGATTCGAATCACTGGTATCTGGATTCCCATCATTATCATCGTCTGGGTCTGTAACATCAGGTGTACCATCACTATCCGTATCTGTCTGAACAGTAATTGCTACGGTAGCTTGTTCGCAAACACTTGGGCTTACGCCTGTCTGACATACTTCGTAAACCACAGTAACGGTAGTTCCTTCTTCGCCTGCTGCTGGGGTATAGTCTAATTCTCCTGACAATGGGTCAAAAGTGATCGTACCGCCTGCATTACCACTACCTACATTGGTAATCGTGGTATTAGGACCGCCCATAAAATCGTCATTATCTAAAATCGTAACAGTACCCGTAGTACCCTCTACTACTGTTAATAAATCGTCCATCGTAGTGGGAACTAATGGATTCGAATCACTGGTATCTGGATTCCCATCATTATCATCGTCTGGGTCTGTAACATCAGGTGTACCATCACTATCCGTATCTGTCTGAACTGTAATTGCTACAGTAGCTTGCTCGCAGACACTTGGACTTACGCCCGTATGACATACTTCGTAAACCACAGTAACGGTAGTTCCTTCTTCGCCTGCTGCTGGGGTATAGTCTAATTCTCCTGACAATGGGTCAAAAGTGATCGTACCGCCTGCATTACCACTACCTACATTGGTAATCGTGGTATTAGGACCGCCCATAAAATCGTCATTATCTAAAATCGTAACAGTACCCGTAGTACCCTCTACTACTGTTAATAGATCGTCCATCGTAGTGGGAACTAAGGGATTCGGGTCACTCGTATCTGGGTTCCCATCATTATCATCATCTGGGTCTGTAACATCAGGTGTACCATCACTATCTGTATCCGTCTGAACCGTAATCACTACGGTAGCCTCTTCGCAAACGCTTGGACTTACACCTGTATGACATACTGAATATACCACGGTAACTGTAGTACCTTCTTCGCCTGCCGCTGGGGTATAGTCTAATTCGCCTGACAATGGGTCAAAAGCAATCGTACCACCTGCATTTCCACTACCTACATTGGTAATCGTAGTATTCGGACCTCCTATAAAATCGTCATTATCTAAAATCGTAACAGTACCCGTCGTACCTTCTACAACCGTTAATAGATCGTCTGTAGTACTAGGAACTAATGGATTCGGGTCACTCGTATCTGGGTTCCCATCATTATCATCGTCTGGGTCTGTAACATCAGGTGTACCATCACTATCTGTATCCGTCTGAACCGTAATCACTACGGTAGCCTCTTCGCAAACGCTTGGACTTACACCTGTATGACATACTGAATATACCACGGTAACTGTAGTACCTTCTTCGCCTGCCGCTGGGGTATAGTCTAATTCTCCTGACAATGGGTCAAAAGCAATCGTACCACCTGCATTTCCACTACCTACATTGGTAATCGTAGTATTCGGACCTCCTATAAAATCGTCATTATCTAAAATCGTAACAGTACCCGTCGTACCTTCTACAACCGTTAATAGATCGTCTGTAGTACTAGGAACTAATGGATTCGGATCACTGGTATCTGGATTACCATCATTATCATCGTCTGGGTCTGTAACATCAGGTGTACCATCACTATCTGTATCCGTCTGAACCGTAATCACTACGGTAGCCTCTTCGCAAACGCTTGGACTTACACCTGTATGACATACTGAATATACCAGGGTAACTGTAGTACCTTCTTCGCCTGCTGCTGGGGTATAGTCTAATTCTCCTGACAATGGATCAAAAGTGATCGTACCACCTGCATTACCACTACCTACATTAGTAATCGTAGTATTAGGACCGCCCATAAAATCGTCATTATCCAAAATCGCAACAGTACCAGTTGTACCTTCTACTACTGTTAATAAATCGTTTTCGGCATTTGCTTCTGTAGGATCTGGATCTGTCGTATCGGGGTTCCCATCATTATCATCATCGGTATCACATGTATCAGCAAGTCCATCGGTATCCGTATCAGGCCCATTATTTACATATGCAGCATCCGGTGTAGTATATCCATCAGGATTACCTGTTACCAAACCATTAGAACTAAAACCAGTACCTTGTAGTTCTCCTATTCGCGTACCACTTGGCGTAAAACCTGCTTCTACCACATCATTACAATTATCACCATCGGCATCTATATCTAAGTGATTAGCGATACCATCTCCATCGATATCATATACATCGGGAATTCCATTATTATTAGCATCGGTATAATTGGTAGTAGAACCATCTCCCGCAGTTCCATTATCGAAATTATCGGCAAAATTGATCACTCCATCTCCATCTGCATCACCAAAAGGATCATTTCCTAAATTTTCCACGATGTCCAAAATTCCATCATTATCATCATCATCATCATCGATATCTAATACCCCATCATCATCTGAATCTAAAGTATCTCTATAATCCACATCGCCTCCTGTCAGCACATTAGCATCTGCATCTGGTAAAGCTGTAGGTGTATCTATCGTTCCATTGGCATCTGAATAATCATTTGTAGCATCCGTAGCATTATCTAGTCCATCTCTATCACTATCAGTTCCTGTAAGCGTAATACCTGCTTCAAAAGTGTCACTAAACCCATCATTATCACTATCATTATCTAAATAATCTGGTACTCCATCTGAGATGGCCAGCAACGCATCACTATTCTGTAATGTCGTAAAACCACCACCGTAATTATCGGGCACTCCATTACCATCTACAGTAGCGCTTGGAGCAATATATCCAACCGTTGATTGCGCTTCTACATTATCGGGTATCCCGTCATTATCACTATCCAAGTCTAAATGATTAGGAATACTATCTCCATCTGTATCATATACATCTGGAATTCCATCGCTATTAGCATCCGTATAATCTGTGATGGAACCATCTCCTGCTGGAATCCCTGGTTGCCCTGCATTATCTTCTATATCCTGAAAATTAGGAAGTCCATCCCCATCGGCATCACCATCGGGATTATTCCCATTAGCTTCATCCACATCTAAAATCCCATCATTATCATCGTCAAAATCTGCATCATCATTTACAGAATCACCATCTGTATCTCCCGCACAGATATCGTAAATAAATGGAGGAGAGAAAATAAATTCGGTAAAATTAAAATCAATGTTTTTTAAGAAACCAGAGTTCCCTGTTAATATCAGCGTAAATGTGCCTGTATCTTTGATTTCAAACATTACAGAACCTGCATTTCCTCCCATCGTTCCAGAAGCTAAAATTCCTGTTGGGGTCGAGCTAATATTTACATCAGGGTCTCCCGTTACGAATCTAAAATTAGGATCACAGGTATATTCTATAGCTTCATTATTAGGGCCATCGACATCATTAAAGGTCAGACGGTAGTCATCTTGCACGGGGTTCTGGTCACTATCCAAAAACTCAAACAAGGTAAGTGCACTCCCTGTAGCCGTATTGGTCCAGCGAATGTTATCTGGCGAGCGGAAATTCCATCTTCCTGGGCCACCACTTAAACGGGTAGTTCTTACAAAAGCAATGTCTGGATTATCTACAGATGTAGCCGAAAACAAGGCAGTATCCGTACCTTCGCCCGAAACTGCACCTGTGATGGCTATTCCGCTATAGTTTTGTGCCCATATCGTAGTGGTACAGAGTCCTAAAATGAACAACAATACCATTTTTTTTAATAAGGGCGGGGGTAAAAAATAAGGAGTAATATTTTTTTTCATGTGCTCACTAGTTTAAATTGGTTCTGGTCAGGGTTCAAAACACAAAAATATTTTTTTATTATTTTTTTAACTTTTTTGACTAAAAAATTTACCTAAATTTATCGATGAAAGTGTAATTTCTATCGATGAAAAGCTATTTTGTTTTAAAAATTAGTTAAAAAATATAAAAAAAAGCACATCAGAAATTGATCTTATACCTAGCAAACACATACAGGTTCCCCTCAGTATTAGCTACGGATAAAACTGACCTGTATTTTATAAGCTTATTATAAACGAGTGATACCACTAGGAGAATGTAAAACCCAAAATGAACGTATGCAGAAAAGAACTCATCTTGAGTAACCATGAAGTATAAAAAAGTGTGATTTTGCATTCTAGAGGTAAGAAGAAGCCTCAACGCGATCCCTTGGTCGGCATTGAGGCTTTTGTAAACTAAATTTAGTCTATCAATTCCATAGCATCTATTTGTATTCCTTTTCCACAATATTCATCAGACTCAGACCAATTGAATTGCACTTTAATAGGCAATGTCTCTTTCTCTAAATCGATCGTAGCATTTTCTGGCACTTCAGAAAAACGACGATCAGATGCCCCGCCATCAATATCTATAATCCATCCCCCACAACATGCACATAATGTCAGATCAAAACCTGTAATAGTTCCTGTGGCTTCAAATGCTATTGGATCATTATCATCATTGTTATCACAACTTACAATAAGGCATCCAACAGCTACTAAAAAAGTCAAAAATTTAATTTTCATAATCTTTAAATGTTTTCCGGTTATACACTTATAAGATGGGGAAATTCTAAAAAGGTTGCTTTAAAATTTATAACGTAAATCAATGAGACCAAATTATGATGCTATGATTTGGCCTCGTTATTTATAAACTACGCTGTTGCTGCGTTAGGTAGCAGCGACATCCTTTTTTGTCTAGAAGTGGTTTACACTTTTTTCAATTTGTTATAAAAACGATCTTTTGCACTCAATTTTTGTAATTTTTGAGTTCCGTAGCGCTACTACACAACAAAAAAATCACTGTATTTGATCACAAAATCTTGGTTTTTCGCTGAAATCAAAAATGTAGTCCTAAACTTTAAGAGCTTCATAAAAAAACTCCACAAAATGGCATATCATTTTGTGGAGTTTATGCAATCTAAATTTGAATCTATATAAGGTTGGTTACCTCATCTCTTCCATAGATCCTAAATATGGAATTATTCTTTTGTAATTTTGTAAAATAATCTTTGATGCTCTTTTACAATCGCAATGATATAAATTCCATTAGGTAATATTGATAAATCTACCTGTTTCTGCGTTGAGGCCAATTGCAGTTTTTTACCCATTAAATCATATACTGTAATCTGATCAATCAAAGTCTTGGTTTCTAAATACACCATACCTCTAGTTGGATTTGGATACATCCTTACTTTAAGTTGTAAGGCATCGTCTCCTTGATCAGGGGTACTTAAAATCCCTTCGTCGAGGTCACAAATCTGGTTAAAATTCGTATCTAATAATTCCCCTGTACAATTACAATTCGCATCATATGCATCGTTTATGGTACATTCATCATCATCATCACAAGATACGCCTAAACTACAGTCACCATCGGTATCATCATCGGCATCACAGATTGAATCGTTATCAGAATCCATAAATATTCCTTGACAGCGACAGTTCTGACCATATGTATCATCAATAGTACAAGCATCGCCATCATCACAGGTCGCTCCTAAGCTACAATTACCATCCGTATCATCGTCGGCATCACAGATTGAATCGTTATCTGCATCGGCAAAGGTTCCGGCACAGTTACAATTAGCATCGTATACATCGTTTACAGTACAAGCATCGCCATCATCACAGGTCGCTCCTAAGCTACAATTACCATCCGTATCATCATCGGCATCACAGATCGAATCGTTATCTGCATCGGCAAAGGTTCCGGCACAGTTACAATTAGCATCGTATACATCATTTACGGTACAGGCATCACCATCATCACAGGTCGCTCCTAAGCTACAATTACCATCCGTATCATCGTCGGCATCACAGATTGAATCATTATCAGAGTCTAAGAAAACTCCGATACATTCGCATTGTTCATTAAATGTATCATATACAGTACAAGCATCGCCATCATCACAAGAGCTAGTTGTACGTCCGTATACATTTACTTCTAGGATTCCTGTAGCTCGCTCACTGATCATCTGATAGCGAATCTTTGTGGTTTTTATAGACAAACTATTGATGGTATTCCATGCACTTGGCAATGTAGAAATGTCACCTATAACAACCCATTCTTTACTATTCCAATAACTTACATTGGCTTCGTTTGGTATTTTGATTCCTCCATTATCATCAAACCAATACACATCTACTTGATTAATGTCTACAATGGTATCCCAGGATAATTCTACCCAATTCCATGTATTGTAATTGGCTTCTCCATCCCAATTTCCGTAAGCGCCTCCTGTTCTGTCTTGTGAATTTTGAGGAATGATGCCATTAGTGATACTAGGCAAGTTTTCCCATGGAGATACATGCGAAGTTTGTAATTGAGATTGGTTGGCTATGTTCATAGTGGTTCCTAATGTACAATCTCCATCGGTATTATCATCTGCATCACAAATCGAGTCATTATCTGAATCTAGAAAAACTCCTTTACACTCGCACATTTCATCGAGTGTATCGAATACGGTACAAGCATCGCCATCATTACAGGATCTGGTTCTACTTCCGTATACATTTACTTCTAGGATTCCTGTAGCTCGCTCACTGATCATATTGTAGCGAATTTTTGTGGTTTTTATAGACAAACCGTTTATGGTATTCCATGCATCTGATATTGTAGAAATGATTCCTATATCGACCCACTCTTTACTATTCCAATAACTTACATTGGCTTCGCTCGGAATTTTGATTCCTCCATTATCATCAAACCAATACACATCTACTTGATTAATGTCTACAATGGTATCCCATGATAATTCTACCCAATTCCATGTATTGTAATTGGCTTCTCCATCCCAATTTCCGTAAGCGCCTCCTGTTCTATCTTGTGAATTTTGAGGAATAATTCCATTAGTGATACTTGGTAAACTCTCCCATGGAGATACATGCGAAGTTTGTAATTGGGCTTCAGTGGCTATATTAGCTATTGTTAGCTCACATGTACCTTCTTCACAAATCTCGGTAGTAAACACGCGTGGTTGTGGTACTGGGTTTATATCATCGTTACTCGGATGTGAGGTAAGCCCATCACATAAGGTACGTCCATTATTAGGGTGTGGTTCTTGTCTGTAATATCCCTGTGTACAATCGGGTTTTGCAGAGCCATCTCCTCCTATTCTCATGTTCCCTTTTACATCACCTAACCACCAGATTACACCACAATCCTCTACTACTATATCTCCTGTAGCTATGCTATTAATTGCTATTGATGCATCTCTGAGCTGTATATTCCCTGATAAGTTAGCATTAGATGCTACTGCTTGATCTTCTAGACGGACATTATCGTTAAGAATACTATTCCCTAATACTGTGGCATTGGGGCCTACATATACGGATGGTGCTACGGTAGCTGTACTGGCCACAAAACCTCCTCCATTGGGGTGAGGTGCTCCATCGACTCCGTCGTGATGATCCACAAATGGAATTGCTCCGCTAAGTTGAACTTGCCATGGGTATCTATAGGTTTTTGGAAATCCTATCTCCCATGCATATCGATGATGTACTGTGGGAATAGCAGTAACCACTAAATATACTTTTTCGTTAGGGTTTACTCTAAACGTTACTTGTACTTCTTGATTTTCATTTGCTGCATGTACAGCACTGTATCGTAATGTTTCTCCTTTATCGCTCGTGGCAATGAAACTAAATCTAAAACTGACTCCACCTGCGGAACCATTGGGGTATCCATAAAAATTCATACATAACTCACCATCTGTATTAATGGCATCGGTAGCATTTAATTGTACGATATTTCTAGCATAATCTTGCGGACTCATCGCTGGTAATACCTTGTAAATGTTATCGCCTTGGGGTTCTAACAACGTAAAATGACGTGGTACATAGGTTTTTTCTAACTCACCTTCCCATACGAATTTACGCACCTCATCTCCGTATTCTTGTAAATAATCAAAGAACACTACTTTTTGTTGATACGCTCCTATTAAATCTGCAAAAGCTGTGGGAGATAAATTAAGAATACGACGGTATACTTCTAATGGATTTTCATCGGTAACACTATTTGCTTCTCTCCAGACTCTAAAGTTAATTTCTGGACCGTAACGATCTTCTAAAAAGTGTAGTAGGTTAATATCTTCATAATGCTTTCGAACAGAGTTAAAATGGTAGTGTCCTCCAACAAAGTGTAGCATACGTGCTCCATTTTGATATATATCAGGATAGGTTCTAGAAACTACATATTCTGCATGTTTTTCCCAAAAAAAACCAGAAGCTTCATCATTAAATCCTACATCTCTATTCTCGGCAATAGTCTGCGCTTGGAAAGAGTGCGCTAATTCATGGGACAGTCCTAAACTTCTGGGACCAGCAGCGGCAGGAGCTACCCACATTGCTCCTATGATATCATCATAACTACCCCCAAAGGCATAGCCTTTCCATTTTCCATTATCCCAAGTCTCATTGATAATAATAATCATCTTATAGCGACTGATGTTTCCTGTGGAATCATCTAACCATCGAAATTGGTTTACATATTTATCATATAGGAATTCTAATTGATTCCCTACATCTACTGGATCAAAACGCAATACTGGGTCTGAGGCTTCTTTCGGGTTTAAACCTGCTTTATTTCCCCAGAAAATAATAAAATTAGTCGTTTGATACGATCTATCTAACGACACCTCTGGTGTATTAGTAAGATCATTGGGCCAATAAATCTCTTTACCTGCTAATGTGGTCTTAGCAGTTGGCGTAACATTTTTCGATCGTTGTAAACGGATCGTAGGTTTAGTACCCTTGAAACGAATACAGGAGGTATCGTAATCGTTTTCGTAGTGTGTATGCCTTTGTTGTGAAATACTTTTTAATGGTAGTATCCAACAACAGCATATAACAAGTACTACTAATTTGTAAGAATGTAGTTGTGTAAGCATATTTATTTATTTTGAGAACTATTAATTTTATGTTAAATGTATCTAAAAAAAACAAACATCCTATACATCAACATATTAACTCGACAAAACAAACATTAAAATCGTTAAAAAAATACTAAAAATTATTTTTTACATGTACTAACAACTTAAATTTTATTGTAATAACTCAATTAAACTACTTTAAAACCTTATTAATTAACTTTTTTTATTATAGCCCTTTTATTGAACTCATCTTGACTTTTTCTTTTCCCTAAAAAATGACTGAAATTCACCTGTATTTCGTTACTTTTTTTATCCGTAGCGCTGCTATGAATTTCAAAAATTGCCTTATTCAGTCAAATTTCTTCTCATTTTCGGTCAAAAACAAAAAGTCAAGATGAGTTCATTATTAGATACTAATTGCTTATGCATGGGGATTTTTTGCGTTAGGGATAGGAGAGGAAATCCCACAGCCCGACGATAGGAGGTGCGAGGAATTGAAACGGATAGCCCGACCCTTGTGGTAACGCCCTAATTACGAGTATAAATAGTGTATTGAATACGTACTCGTATATAGTAGTGATTTCAATTTTTTTAGAATTTGCTATAAAAAAAAGACTGCCTTTTCAGACAGTCTTTTCTCTTGTTATATACGAAATGTACTTACTTCTTTACTAATTTAATGGTTTTTTTAGCTCCATTAACTGTTACATCCATAAAGTATACCCCTTTTGAATAGGCTGATAAATCTACTGTACTTATTCCTGTAGTATCATCTAATTTCAAAACACTAACGATACGCTTTCCAGTTAGATCATATACATCATAGGATGCTTCTGTAGCATGCTGCCACTGTATCGTAAAAATAGCATTCGATGGATTAGGATATACACTAAAGTTCGGTGCTGCATCTAAGGTAGCAACACTGAGGAAGTTTCCTGTAATCTCTACATCATCAATTACGACTCCTTCTTGGGTTGTTGCTTCGTCTGTTACTAAATTAAATCGGAACATAAAGTTATCCGCAGCGGTGTAAGCGGCTAAATCATAACTATATGATTGCATAGTTGTGGCTACTCCTGTCCACTGAGCACCTGGACAATTGAAACATCTATCTGTAGGTACCGCATCACTGTTATACCAATTTGAATCATTGGCGGTTCCTAAAATATCCCAAGTAACCCCTCCGTCTATGGAATATTCTACATTCATAAAATCCCATTCTTCTTCTAGGTCAAATGCCATCTTAAAGGTAAGGATTGGGTTTTCTATACGTGTCATATCATAGCATCCTGATACTAAACGACCCACGCTTGAGTTTGGGTAATTACCACTTAGATTGGTTCCATATACATTATTCCCTGAGGCTGCTTTGTCTAATTGTGTCCCTTTGGGTTCTCCAAGTTCCCATACGCCTCCTACGACAAGCATCTCATCTGCTGGATTCTCAAAATCATTAACACCTGCTTTTCCTTGTGTGTTTTGTAGGAACACTTCTGTTAGTTCGTTATTTTCTGTATTACCATCATCTAGAATCGCCGCTTTTATTTCTAATACGTGTACGCCAATACCAAGGTCTAGCACTGGTAAATCAATGGTTGCTTCTTCGGTAGGATTGATCGTCCCTGTCCAGGTTTCATTCCATGTATCTCCATTGGAGGTATCTTTTATATTTATAGTTACCGAATTAATAGGCTCTATTCCTTTATTAAGTACTTTGATGGTCGTAGCTGTACTAACTCCGCAATTGATTTGCTCTTTTTCTATGCGCTGGATCGCAAGATCGTTGGTAACTTCTTCTATAGGGATTGGTGATCTCCAGATACCTCTTCCGTAAGTAGCTGCTGTAATATTTCCATCATTTTCATTGATCTCTAAGTCTCGTATCGGCACATTAGGTAAGTTGTTTTCGAATACTTCCCAAACTCCGCTAGTCGAATCATCTGTACGATATACACCAATACTGGTTCCTACGAATAGTGGATTCTGAGAATGTTTGGCTTGATGCTTGATCATCAGTTTAGGAAGCGCTGGTAAATTACCTGTGATATCTTCAAAATCTTTTCCTCCATTGGTAGATTTTAAAATTTTTCCTCTAGTACCTGAGGTAGTAGCATATACGATATTACTATCCTCACTATGAATGGCTATAGAGGTAATTCTACGATTAAAGGTAAAGAGTTTAGAAAAAGAAACTCCTCTATCGGTACTTTTACTTAATTCTGCTCCTAAAGAGACATACATGATATCTGTGTTTGAAGGATCGATTTCGAATTCATCGATTCCCTTGGATGTGCTTAGTTTTGGAGAAACTTGTACAAACTTATTTCCTTCTACTTTAAAAATGGCATTGTATGCTGCGTATATCTCTCCTTCTTTACTAGCTTTTAATGGTGTTACCCATCCTCCAAAAAATTCTTGTCCATCTGGATCATCTGGCCCAGAAATAGGGTCTGGTTCTTTGATAATTCCTGTTAACGTAACCCCTGCGTCACTTGAGACCCATAGGTTTGCTCCATACTGCATAAACCCGTAATAAAGATTAGGATTATTCGGGTGAATCGCAGCATCCATTCCGTCTCCAAACCCAAATACATCCCATGTATTGTAATTGGTAAATCCAAAATTACCATTGTCCTGAGTTCCCCCTGTAATCCTTTCGGATTGCTGATATTGCTTAGCGACTGCTACTTTATAAAACTGTCCTATTTGCATACCATTGGTGATATCCTGAAAAGTAGCAGCTTGATCTTTGGATCTGAAGATTCCTCCATCACTCCCACAAAACAGTACTCCATCATAAAAGCGTAAGAAGTGAATATCTGCATGCGTATAGGTTTTATTTCTTTTATGCCACTCATTTATTTGTACGAAATCATCTCCTCCATCAGTGGATTTCCATACGTCTAACACCCCTGTGTAGAGTTCATCTGCATTCTTGTCTGATACTGCAAATGCAAAATCATACCATGCTTGATTCGATTCGCAGAGGTCTTTATCATTGGCTGTTTTTACAAATGTATCTCCTGCATCTGTGGACTTATATATTCCTTGAAAAGCATATTCTTCAGTATCAGTTTGTGCACTAAATATATATACGTATTCTGGTGCTGCTGGACTGACTCCTAATGCGAGTCGTCCTGAACTAGTAGGTAACCCTGCCGTGATCTGTGTAAATGTTTCTCCGCTATCTGTGGATTTAAACATTTTGTCATTGGTCACTGCATAGATTACAGAGGCATCATCTGGCTTTAATTTTATGTCCTTTAATGGTTCTCGTAGGGTACTTGTAAAGGTGACTCCTGCATCTGTAGATTTATAAAACCCTTGGCTAGTAGATACGTATATCACATCTGTATTCCTCGGATCTATATATATTTCGTTTACATCTTGATAAGATCGATCAATAGATAGACCTGTTGTATTCCAAGTACGACCTCCATCTGTAGATTTTAAAACTCCGACACTAAAGGTATCATATGCATCGTCATCTCCTGTACCGATATAGATCGTATTAGAATCTGTTGGATCGATGGCTATGGCAGAAACTCCGATTTGAGGAAGTTGATCGGTCATAGGCATCCAGGTAATCCCTGCATCTGTAGATTTCCACATCCCTCCAGCAGGTGTTCCTGCATAATAAACCTGGTTATCATTAGGGTCGATGGTAAGCACATTGATACGCCCTATGTTTGCTGAGCTAGAAGATCTACTCAAAAAGTTAGTAGGTCCTAGTGCTACCCAGTCACTTTGATCCGCTAATTGCTTTTTCTGTTGTTGTTTTTGTTGTATGATGTCCCATTCATAGGTTGGAGGCATGATGCTACCATCATCCATTAATGCATCTCGCCAATAATTTTCCCATCTTTTAAAGGGTTTGTAACCTGATCCCTTTACGGTATGATCTTTGTCTTCCCAATAGGTATTAAAGGCATTGACAATTTCCTGAAATGTAAACGAAGTTTGCTTTTTGGTGGGGTCGTTGTTTTGTTTGTTTTTAGTGAGTTCCTTCATCCAAGGGGCACTATTCGAGAACTGAGCAGAAGCCGTAATGGATACTAATAGCACTGATAGTGCTAAAAAATGTTGTTTCATTTTGTGATAATTTACGTTGAGTTTGTTGTAAACTTATCGCAACTCTTCTGCACTTTTTTTAGTACAAAGTCTTCTGTTGTTTCTTGTACACTATAAAGTAACTTAAAGAAATCTTAATAAGTTCACACTATCAAACAGCTTATAACTTAAATTCCCTACCAAAAATATATACCGATACTGTTAAAAAAACGAATTCATTATTTTGCTTCAAGTTACCTATACCACGTTCCATTTATAAGAAAATGATTTACAATCGGATACCCATTTACTATCATCAGTGAATCGAAGAGCACTCTAAAATGTTAAAGTTTTTAAAAAACATACATCACAGTTCTTAAAACATCGAAGTCCGTAAAATCGCATTGACACAGGGCTATTCTCTGGAATTACACTTTTCTGTTTTAATTTTTATTAAAATTAAATATCTTCGGTCTCAATTATGGAAGAAAAATCTATTTGTGAGCATACAAATTTCGAAGCTATTTTTAATCAATATTCCGAATCCCTACGAAATATTATGTATTATAAGTGCGGTAATATTGATCTTGCCGAAGATCTTGTACAAGATGCATTTATCAAGCTTTGGCAAAACTGTAGCAAAGTAGTATTCGTAAAAGCAAAATCATTTGTATACACAGTAGCGAATAATAACCTACTGAATCATATAGCACACCAAAAAGTGGTGCTACGCTATGAAAAAAGGCCCCATTCTGAGCTAAACAATCAAGATCCCCAATTCTTAATCGAAGAACAAGAGTTTATGAATAAGCTCACTGCTGCAATAGATGAGCTCCCCGAAAAACAAAGAGAAACTTTTTTATTATCTAGAATCGATAAAAAATCGTATAAAGAAATCTCGGAAATCACAGGAGTCTCTGTCAAAGCTATTGAAAAGAGGATTCACTATGCGTTGATAGCGCTACGAGAAAAATTAGGAAATATTTTATAATTTTAGAATTAGGGTTCACTCCCTTTCAGTTGTTTATTATATGGATACCGCAAACAAAATACAATGGAAAAAGAGAATTTAGATACATTTTTTTTGGCAAAATGGCTAGAAAATGATCTTGATCCACAAGAAAAAGAACATTTTGAACAATCTAGTGATTACCCAAAATATGTAAAAATCATAGAGGGCTTAGACAAGTTACAAGCACCTGCTTATGATAAGAAAAAAGCATTTGATACAATCACCAAAGAAATATATCCTACGACCACTCCTGTACGTACATTACAGTCGTATAAATGGTTAATGGGTGTTGCAGCCTCTATTATGATTCTTGTAGGTTTGTTTTTATTTTCTAATCAAGACCAACAACTCAGTACAGACTATGGAGAACAGGCTGTAGTAGCACTTCCTGATGGTTCGGAGGTAACACTTAATGCTAGATCTACCATCACCTATAATGAAAAAAGCTGGGAAAAAGAACGCCTAGTTACCCTAGATGGAGAAGCTTTCTTTAAGGTACAAAAAGGAAGTACCTTTACTGTTGTGACCAAATCAGGAAAAGTAGCTGTATTAGGAACGCAGTTTACGGTTAATAGCGAGAAAAACTTCTTTGAAGTGGTATGCCATGAAGGAAAAGTACGCACTACCCCACTGCAACAACCTGCTACGATTCTTACCCAAGGTAATGCGTATAGAATCCATCAAGGAACTGTAGAAAAATGGAATATCGCTACTAGCGCCCCTTCTTGGATTACTGGCGAAAGTACGTTTAAAAATGCTCCATTACTGCAGGTAATTTCTGCCATGCAAAAACAATTTAATATCACGATACAAAATCAACATATCGACAGCGATGTACGTTTTACAGGAAGTTATAGCCACGAAGATTTAACGCTTGCTTTGAAAACTATTTTTATTCCTATGGAAATTTCATTTACTTTTAAAGACGAAAACACCATCGTGCTCGTTAAAGAATAAATGAACTTACGTTACCTCGCTTTTTTTATACTTTTGTATACCAATGCTTTCTCTCAGCAAAAGCCCGCATTGTCATACGAAAATGCTCCTCTAGAGCAAGTATTAAAAGCACTTGAAGACAAGTATGACATCAAGTTCTCGTTTAATTCATCGATTGTAAACGAAAAAAAAATCACTATTGATAAAAAAAAATCGCTTTGGGAGTTTCTAGATTTCATCCAAAACAAAACTTCCTTACTTTTCGAAAAAATAAATGAGCGCTACTATGCTATCAAAAACAAACCACAGACTAAGATCTGTGGATATTTGATCACTAGCTCCAAAGAACCTATTGTAGATTCCTTTATTTTTAACACTACCAATGCAGTAGCTACCAAATCAAACTCCAGAGGCTTTTTTCAATTAACAGACACACAACCACAAGACACCTTATTAATACAATCTATCGGCTTAGAGGAACATAAAATCCTTGCCCAAGAGCTATTTACCAAAGGATGCCCAAAAATAACGATTGCAACAGATGATGTCGAACTCGAAGAAGTAACCATTACAGAATATATAACAGCGGGGATTTCTAAAGTAGGACTGAGTAACGCGATTCATTTAAACCCTAGCGAGCTAGGCATCTTGCCCAGACTAGTAGAACCCGATGTTTTACAAAGCTTACAAGCCATTCCAGGGGTACAAAGTCCTAGTGAAACAGCAGCCGGATTACACATTAGAGGCGGAACACCTGATCAGAACCTCATCCTATGGGATGGCATTAAAATGTACAGTACAGGTCATTTCTTTGATCTACTCTCTATTTTTAATCCTCATATAACTGACAATGTTACTTTATACAGAAGTAGTACCGAAGCTAAATACGGCAATCGTATTTCGGGCGTTATCGACATTCAATCCAAGGATGAATTAGTAAAGGACTTTGGAATCGGTCTAGGATTTAATATGACCAATGCAGATATTTTTATAGAAGCACCTATTAATAAGCACATGAGTTTTATTGTCTCTGCCAGACGCTCTTTTACAGACGTAGTAGAAACCTCTACCTTCCAGAGTTATTCAGAACGTGCTTTTCAGAGTATTCGATTTTTTATAGATAATCAAGAATTAGATCAGGAAACCTTAGATTACAAAAATGTTTTCTTTTTTAATGATCTGACCTTAAAAATGACTGTAGAGCCCTCTCCTACAGATAAGCTAACGCTCAGTGCCATTTTTACTAATAACAATCTAGATTATTCATTAAAAATCAGAAACATTCTAGGATCAGGAGAACCCTTTGATGAGATTCAGCGAGATCAACTAAAGTTTTTAAACCAAGGGGTCAATGCGCGTTGGAAAAAGAAATGGAATGATCACTTATCACATACCATTAACCTGTACCATTCTACCTATAATTTTTCGTACAGAGGACTCAGAGAATCCAGAGCTAGTAGAGATGGATTTCTATTTTTTCAGGACAATATTTCAGAGAACAATGATATCCGAGACTTCGGTGCTTCTTTACACACGCTCTGGAATTTCAAACCTAAACATAGCATAAGCACAGGGTATGACTTTGCTACGAATAATGTATCCTATAATGCCGATTACACTGCTAGTGGTTTTTCTGATTTAGAAACTGGAAACAATATCACCCATGCAGTATTTGCTTCCTACGATTATACAGTAAGTGACCTCCTAAAACTCACTACAGGCCTCAGAGCCAATTATTTTTCGGTAACCAACAAAGAGCTATACTTAGAACCTAGATTTAGCTTAGAATATAAAATCACAAAAGGCATCACGGCCAAGCTAGCCGCAGAACGCAAACATCAAGTCATTAGTCAGCGAAATAACTTCTTACCCTACGATTTTAACATCGACAATCAAGTATGGTTATTAGCCAACTCCGATAGTGTATGGCCATTACGTAGTGATCAACTATCCGGAGGCTTTGTACTCAAAAAAGGAAGTTGGTATTTAGATATCGAAGGCTATTATAAAACCATTGATGGCATCACCTCATTTGCCAGTGGATTCAATGGCGTACTAGATTTAGATCAAGGCCAAAGCACCACTTCTGGATTAGACATCTTACTCAAAAAGAGAATCCAAAATTACAGAACATGGATAAGCTATTCCATTACAGATCAAAAAACGCAATTCGACTCTGTAAATAATGGAACTCCATTTAGAGGTAACTTTGACATCAATCATTATTTTTCATGGACACACACTTACCAGTGGCGCCAATTAGAAGTATCTCTTGGCTGGAACATAAGAACAGGAAGACCATTTACCCCTGCCAACGGAGTTACCGAAACCAATGACGCTGTTTTTATTAATTTCGGTGACGTAAACAGCAGTCGATTAGCCACCTACCATCGGCTAGATGCAGCTGCCTCATACAGTTTCTCTTTTCATAAAAACAAAAAGTGGAAAGGCAAGATAGGGATCTCCTTTTTCAATCTCTACAATCAAAGAAATATTCTAAACAGAACCTACGACATCCGATTTGATAACAACAATAGAAATTACTTACTCCAAGAAATCAATACCTTTTCCGCAGGTATGACTCCCAATCTATCGTTTAGAGTATCTTTCTAAAAAAATAATAAGGGCGTTCCCCAAGGGTCGGGCTATCCGCTGTATCTTTTTTGTTTTTTTAAAGGAAAACAAAAAAGGATGCCGCTGCTATCCCTAACGCAAGATCATACTCCTAATACACTCTTGACCAACATCTAAGCACACCCAATACAATCATAATGACACAAAAAAGCCATCGCAATTTAGAAACTGCAATGGCTTTGGTACAAGAATCAAAAGTAATGTAATCAACAAAATATTGTATACACTAATTAATATAGTGCATTAATCGCTACGATATCTGTATCTGTAAATTCTCCATCTTCATCTCTAGAGAAACACGCTAGCATAATCGAATCTGCTCGATCAGAACTCGGTGTACCATTAATTAAGATAGCACCAGAAGGCTGTTCTTGTTCTGCCTGTGATCTTGAACAGCTCTGGCGAGTTCTCCAATCTTGGTGACGGAACCCTATAGAATGTCCTATCTCATGTGTAATTACATGCTCTACCACATCGGTAGTAAATGAATCAGTCCCTTGATTAATCTGCACTCTTTTAAAGACTTCTCCTCCCGATGGAAAACCTGCAGATCCACCTCCACCAGAAGCACCATTATTAAACACTACCATATCACGATCTGTAAAATCACTCTGGAAAACTAGTGTTAGATTTAATGACGTATTTAATCGGTTGTAATTGTTTACAGCCCACTGTAAGGCTGTACGCATCTTATTAGTCAAAGCAAAACGAGGCCCTGTATAACCGACTACTCTAAAGCTTCGATTCCCTCTAGAAATCAAATTATTAGTCCGATACTGCTTTGCTAAATTCTCTACAGTAGACAACGCATGATCACCAGCTTCTAGCTCATCTAACGGAATCATAATATCATCTACTTTAATCATTTTAACTTCTGGGTCACCAGGAAGTCCTTTGAATACTTCGTAAGTTGCATTCTCTGGATTAATTCCTGCTTCTTCCAATGCTGCTAAATGTGATTGTTTTATTTCGCTAACAGTAGTAGGTAATTGATCGTTAGCAATTTCTTCATTTTGGCAGGATATAGCCATACCTGCAACGATAGCACTAAGTGCCAATAATTGTATTTTTTTCATTTCGTAAAAAAGTTGAGTTTGTGTAGTTTCCTATTAACAATGGATAAACTTACTACAGTGCTTACCCATGTGTAATGATCCATTAGCTTTTGATTCTTTTTCAAGAACTTATAAAATTGAAGATATAATATTTTTTTGATACAAAAAACACCTTTCTTTAACATATATTCAATAATTACGGTAAAAACGTAAAAATAACACAACAAAACAATCTATGCAGCTAAAAAAACGAAAGGAAAACAACAACTAAAAAACAGACAAACAGTAAGTTTTATAGGATAAAAAGCCTCTTCATGAAATCATTATAGTTCCATATAACTGCTCTATTCTCTCTACAGCATGTTTACATCAGCTTTTTACCAATGTAGTATTTTTCTCCCAAGCTTAAAGTTCTAAAAATAAGGCAGTTAAATTTTAGTTAAAATTAAACAATAATTACTTGTATATATTGCGACAGTTATTTGTTATAAATTCGTTAATTAGCAACAACCATCCATTGATTTTTAACTATTTATAGCAATAAGACAGTTGTTTTTTAACAAGTACTTTATTCCCTTACCTAAAAAAGGTGATTATTTCCCTCAATCACAAAGCCTTTTACCCGAAAAAAATGATTGATTATAGATACAAAAAAACAAATAACTGAAGATATGTGCTCTTACAATACTACCACACATAATGAAACACTAACTGATATGAGTCATACCTAGCCACCTAAAATTTTTTTATAAAAAAAGGGTGTTAGCCAGTAGCAAACACCCTTTATAGGTATAATTCTGTATATATCTAATCTTTATACGATTTCAGCACTTAATCCTGCTTGGAGTAATTTAGAGCATCTAGGCACTAATTCATCATATGCACCTGTTTTTACACCACACTTCCCCTTGTAATGTACTAATAGTGCGCATTGTTCTGCTTGTAATGGAGTATGCTCACAGGTGTATATCAATGTTTCAATTACATGATCAAATGTGTTCACATCATCATTATACAAGATGATTTCATGATTACCTTGTTCCTCTGTTTTTTCTAGAACTTCTTCTAATACTTCTTCTCTTGTGCTCATCTTCCCTTTATTTTTGGCAAATATACTACATACGACAGTAAAACAGCTCTTTTGCATGTTATTTTTTTACATAACAAGCTGCTATCCAACCATTTCTGTCTAATTGCTCTACAAAGCTTAGTCCTTGATCTTCACAGGCTTTTGTAATTAATGGCAGGTCTTCTTTGTAAAAACCGCTTAAAAATAATCTTCCATTAGCCGTCAATGTATTGACATATACAGGAATATCATTCAGCAATATATTTCTATTAATATTAGCGATAACAACATCATATTCTTTAGCCTCTAACAGGGTCGCATCTCCCTCATAAGCTGTAATATGTGCACACTGATTTCTTTCGATATTCTCTAGTGTATTTAGATAGCACCAATTATCGATATCAATCGCATCTATAGGAGCGGCCCCTTTCATTTCAGATAGAATTGCCAGGACCCCTGTACCACACCCCATATCCAACACTTTTTTTCCTACCATATCATTTTTTAGTAAATGCTGGATCATCATATGCGTCGTTTCATGATGTCCTGTACCAAAAGACATTTTAGGCTCTATCACAATATCAAATAGCACATCGGGAGTTGGGTGAAAAGGAGCCCTTACACTACACTGCTGATCTACTGTAATGGGCTGAAAGTTTTTTTCCCATTCTTTGTTCCAGTTTACCTGTTCGATTTCTTGAGTCGTATGCGTAATCGTAAAATCTGCTGACGATAATATATGTATATCCTCCAATATGGTAGGATTCCATTCATTTTTTTGGATATATGCTTCGACTCCTTTTTCTGTTTCTACAAAACTTTCGAAACCTGCATATCCTAATTCTGCGATTAGTATTTCTGTAGCGGGTTGCAAAGGGCTGATTTCAAAATAATAGCCTATATATACTGGAGTTGACATCTTTGGATTTTTAATCTATTGGGGCACAAAGGTAGTATTTTACGTAACAAAAAAAGGCATTCACTTACATGAACACCTTTCTTTATAAAAAAATAATTTCTTTTCTTAGATCGCTGCTCCGATAGCTGCAAAGCTTTCTGCGTCTAATGATGCACCACCGATCAAACCACCGTCTACATCTGGTTTTGCAAAAATTTCTTGTGCATTGGCAGGTTTTACACTACCTCCGTATAGAATAGATACTTCTTCTGCTACGGCAGGACTTACTGCATCTGCAATCGTCTTACGTATAAACGCATGCATTTCTTGTGCTTGCTCTGGAGATGCTGTTTCTCCTGTTCCGATCGCCCATACTGGCTCATATGCCAATACGATTTGCTTCCATGCACTTGCATCTAAACTAAATAATGCATTCTTTAACTGACTTTCTACTACTGCAAAATGCTTATCGCTTTTTCGCTCTTCTAATTCTTCTCCAAAACAGAAAATTACAGTCATATCATGTTTTAAAGCTGTAGCTACCTTATCTGCTAAAAGCGCGTCAGTTTCTCCAAAATAAGCTCTACGCTCACTGTGTCCTAAAATCACGGTTTCTACACCAATACTTTTTAGCATATCAGCAGAGATCTCTCCTGTAAACGCTCCGTTTTCTGCTTGGTGCATGTTTTGAGCAGCTACTTTGATTGCCGATCCTTTTACCGTTTCTGCTGCAAATTGCAAGTTTACACTCGTAGGTGCTACGATGATTTCAGCATTTGGTTGTTGTGCAAATTTTGCAGTAAGATCCGCTAATAATCCTTTGGCTTCTGGCAGGTTTTTATTCATTTTCCAGTTCCCTGCTACAATCTTTTTTCTCATTAATTAAAATTTAAGTATTTATAATTGTGGTATCTAGTTTGGTTACAATTTTATCGTATTCTTGGATCTAACCACCTGTATATAAAATCTACAAATATATTGATTAGAATAAACAATGAGGCAATTACGAGCACAGATCCCATAATTATTGGCAAATCTGATGTATTGAGTGCATCTACGATTTCTTTTCCCAAACCATTCCATCCAAAAATGTACTCTACGAATACGGCTCCTGCTAGCATAGAGGCAAACCACCCTGATATGGCGGTTACCACAGGGTTTAACGCATTTTTAAGCGCATGTTTCCTAATGATCTGTACTAGAGATAATCCCTTGGCCCTAGCTGTACGTATATAATCTTGGTGCATTACTTCTAGTAGTGAGTTACGCATCAGTTGTGTCACCACTGCTAGTGGTCTCACTCCTAATACAACTGCGGGTAGCAATAAATTCTTCCATTGTATGTAGATGCCTTCGCCAAAATCATCGACTTCGTATAAACTCCCTGTCATATTCAGATGCGTATACTCATGCAATACATATCCAAACAGCCATGCTACAATAATTGCACTAAAAAAGGAAGGTACACTCATACCTACTGTACTTATTACCTGTATCAACTGATCTATCCAACTATCTTTATTCACAGCACTGATAATCCCCATCCATACCCCTATGAATATCGCTATTACAATAGCGCATACTGCTAGAATCGCTGTATTAGGCAATGTCTCTGCGATTACACTACTTACTCTTTTTCCATTTTTCTGAAATGATTCTCTAAGGTATGGGAGCTTACACACTAAATGTGTATCACCTACTTGTACCAATGATACTCCTGTATATTTCTGCGGATCAAAATACGAGAAATCTGATACTTTGGCGCTGTGTAAGCTTATAGGAGACAAATCATTTATATAGTACAGATACTGTACTCGAATAGGCTGATCAAAACCGTATTTTCTATTTACGATATCTAGCTGTTCTTTGGTTTCATTCTGCCCCAACATCATCTGCGCAGGGTCTCCTGGCAAAATATTGAATAACAAAAATATAACGGTTATTACTCCTAATAAAGTAAGTACTGCATATCCTAATTTACGGAGATAGTAGCTCATCTGATGATACTTATTCGGGTACTGATGTAGACACCGCAGTACTATCTTCAATAGCTACTGGAGGCGCTGGCTGTGGTATCACGATTGGCTTAGGACGTGCTACTGCTGGTAATGCTAATTGAGTAGCGTCATTCCAATGTAATTTTTCTACGATCGTTCCTTTCTCTAGCTTTATAATACCAGGATTGGCACGTAACATGGTTTTTAATGCAGTCTCATCTGTACTATAGAACTCAAAATCGAGTCCAAAACGTTTTTTTATGTCTGCTACTGCTTGTGGCGAAGATGCTGTAAGTCCTATGACTTCATATCCCTGCTGTATTGCTTTATCCGTCATGGTTTTTACTGCCTGTAACCCTGCTGCCTCACTTTTAGCCAAATTGTACATGATGATGGTAATCAAATGTTCTCTTTCTAAAAACTGCGTTGTAAAATCATGTCCATCTTTCTCTATTGTAAAATCATGTATCGGCGGCACATATCCTTCTTCGATCATTTTTGTTTCTACGCCTACATACGTACCATTAACAGATGGATATTCTCCAGACGTTTGAATGATCTTTTCTGTACCATCTACATTGAATTTCCAGAAGTAATCGAATTTAGCTTCTGGAGCGCCTTCTGGCACTGTCATCCCTTCTGCTATATTGACCCCAATCTTATAGGCTCTGAAATCAAACGTAGGTAAATGCATTAATACATGGTAGGCAAATACAAGACAGGCCGAAAAACTAGCAAATACAATCCACTTATGCAAAGGGGATGGTAAAATGGGAGTAATGTATTTTTTACCTGCAAATAGTATAAGTATCAGCACCAATAGGATTACGTCTTTACTAAAAGACTCCCAGGGGGTAAGAGGAATGGCATCTCCAAAACACCCACAATCGGTTACCTTATTAAAATATGCGGAATAAAAGGTTAGAAATGTAAAAAAAACAATCATGAGCAATAGCGACCAAAGCGTAAACTTGCGTAAATAGCCCAGAAACAGGGTCACTCCTAGTAATACTTCATAAATTACTATAAAAACGGATAAGAGTAAGGCATAGGGGATCAAGAATTCCATATTCAATACTCCCTCACTAAAATACTCTTGTAATTTATACGAAAAACCTAGTGGGTCATTGAGTTTGATAAACCCCGAAAATATAAATAGTGCTGCTACAAATAATCTAGAAAACCCAACAAGTATCTTCATAGTGTGTGTCTTTTTATATGTTATAATGTGTAGAGGAGTATTATATTGTAAAAAAACATCCATTTCTTTACTAATTGCGTCCCTCTATGTACTGTTATGATTTAAGAAATAAATAATACTACAATATAAGATGGTTTTTTAGCTGTTTATAGGTGTTAATTCTATTTAACAGTAATTTATTATAATCAGCTTATGCTGCGGCTTCTCCAAGGTGAATCATCGCGAATACAGCATAATTAATCATGTCTTGATAATTGGCATCGATCCCTTCGCTGACCAAGGTCTTTCCCTGATTATCTTCTATTTGTTTTACGCGCAATAGTTTTTGTAAAATCAAATCGGTCAAGGAGCTCACTCGCATATCTCTCCACGCCTCTCCATAATCATGATTTTTATTCATCATTAATGTTTTGGTAATTTGAATATGCGTATCGTATAATTGAGTAGCCTCTTCTGTTGTAAGATCTGGCTGATCGGCTATTCCTTTTTCGATCTGCACAAGTGCCATTAAACTATAATTGATGATGCCTATAAACTCTGATACCTCGCCTTCGTCTACTTTACGCACGTCATTTTCTTGTAGGCCTCGAATACGCTGTGCTTTTATAAAGATCTGATCGGTTAGTGATGGGAGTCTTAAAATCCTCCATGCACTGCCATAATCTTGCATTTTTTTTATAAACAAGTCGCGACACTTCTTTATTATTGCGTCATATTGTGTAGACGTATCTTGCATAAAACTGTATTATTTTGTGTAAATTTCGCTCTAATCTGGCAATAATACCAATTAAAGTTAAAAAATCATAGCCCTACCACCCATGACGATCAATTGCAAAGGTACTTTAATCGACTTATCCACCCCGCATGTTATGGGAATTCTAAACCTAACGCCTGATTCTTTTTATGATGGTGGTACGTATAAAGACACGGAGCAATTAGTACAGCAAGTAGCTACTATGCTAGCAGACGGCGCTACTTTTATCGATTTGGGCGGCTATTCGTCTCGCCCAGGTGCTACACATATTTCTGAGAAAGAAGAGGCGCAACGTATCGTACCTATTGTCGGGTTACTGACCCGAGAATTTCCAGATATTTTAGTATCAATCGATACATTCAGGAGTAGCATTGCGCAACAGTGCATAGAGGCAGGAGCTGCTATGATTAATGATATTTCTGCGGGGATACTAGATCCTGCAATGATTCCTACTGTTGCAGAGTTACGGGTGCCATACTGCATGATGCATCTAAAAGGAACTCCGCAGACGATGAAAACACTCGATCACTACGATGATATGCTAAAAGAAATTCAGTTTTATTTTGCAGAGCGAGTGGCATTGGCTAGACAGCATGGTATTAATGACATCATCATTGATCCTGGGTTTGGCTTTGCTAAAAATACGGAGCAAAACTATCAATTATTACGTCAGTTATCTTTATTGCAGTTACAAGACCTCCCACTATTAGTAGGTGTATCTAGAAAATCTATGATTTACAAGACGCTAAACAGCACACCTATTGAAGCTCTAAATGGTACTACAGCACTAAATACCATCGCACTACTAAACGGAGCAAATATCTTAAGGGTACATGATGTAAAGGAAGCAATGGAATGTATTCGGTTAGTAACAACGTATCAAAATGCTTAACTGTTATGTTTTTGTTACAACGCAAGCATAAAGCTATGATTCAACTTCTTTCAACTCTATTTTTCTACCGTCTAAATCCTGAATAACAGCTGTAAGCCCCCATTCTGTTTGTTTTACTGTAGATTTTATAACCCAGTTTGTAGCCTGTAGTTTAGCTACCACATCACTAATATGCTGCACTTCAAAACCTAGTCTAAGGCTTTTATCTGCGCTAGTCATCGACGGTGATAAAGGATATATTTCGAAGACTACTCCATTCGTTTCACTGGCAAAATGATAAGGACCATTTCCATGTCTATGATATTCAAACTGCATTCCTAATAATTCGTATTGTTTTTTTAATATTTCTGGATCTTTAGTTCGTATTACAATCAAGTGTATTTTCATGCCACAAATACTGTTTATTCTAATTCTTATACCTCTATACAAATATACAATAGACACCTAACAAACCTACTATCCTTTTTTGCGTTAGGGATTGAAGCGGCATCCTTTTTGTTTTCTTTTCAAAACAAAAAGATACAGCGGAAAGCCCGACCCTTGGGGAACGCCCTACTCATTACTACCTAAATACGATAAACTATGCACAATTCTGCCTTGGTTTTTTGAAATTTTGAGCTTTTAAAATCTGAGTTGCTGTAATTTTTCTATTTTTACAAAAACACTTGCCCATTGGATTTGATCAACCTTAGAATATTAGATGTCGTAGACATTGTACTGGTCGCATTATTACTGTATTACATTTTTAAACTTGTAAAAGGTACTGCTGCTATTAATATTTTTATAGGGATTGTCATTATTTACCTCGTCTGGAAACTGACTGAGTTTTTGGCAATGGAAATGTTAAGTACAGTGCTTGGCGAATTTATCGGGGTAGGAATGTTTGCACTTATCGTCGTATTCCAACAAGAAATTCGGAAATTCTTGCTTTTGATTGGTTCTACGAATTTTGGAAACCGCAGGAAGTTTCTACGTCAATTAAAAATCATACGGGATGCTCCCGAAGAAAGTTTAACGGATATAACTGCTATTATTCAGGCTTGCAAAAGAATGGGAGATACTCTGACAGGAGCGCTGATCGTAATTAAGAGGAATACATCGTTAGATTTTATAAAAAGTACGGGAGATGAATTGGACATTTTAGTAAAGACTCCGATTATCGAAAGTATTTTTTATAAAAATAGTCCCTTACACGATGGTGCTATGATTATCGAGGATAATAGAATTCTAGCCACTCGCGCCATTCTACCAGTAAGTAATGATCGAGATATTCCGTTGCGTTTTGGACTTAGACATCGAGCAGCAGTGGGTATTACCGAAAAAACAGATGCACTAGCACTGGTGGTTAGCGAAGAGACGGGGCAGATTTCTTATATAAAGAATGGCAGTTTTGTCATCTACAAATCCTTAGAAGAACTCACCCTAAAAATACAACACGATCTTGTATAACTACTACAGTGATATATTCCCTTCTTTTACTTCGCTGAATTGCACTTCATACAGATTTCTATAATATCCATCTGTAATCTTTAACAGCTCTTGGTGATTTCCTTGCTCTACAATACATCCTTTATCCATTACTATAATGGTATCTGCGTTTTTAATCGTAGCTAAGCGATGCGCTATGACGATAGAAGTTCTACCTTGGGTAATCTTATCTGTGGCTTTCTGTAATAACTGTTCGCTATGGGAGTCGATAGAGGAAGTGGCTTCATCTAAGATCAGAACACTAGGATTGGTCACATATGCCCTAAGAAATGAGAGTAATTGACGTTGCCCAGAAGAGAGCATTACTCCTCGTTCTTTTACATCGTACTGGTATCCGTTTGGTAGACTTTGTATAAAGTCATGAATTCCTATTTTTTTTGCAGCTTTCTCTACCTCTTCCTGAGAGATATTTGGATTATCTAGCGTAATATTAGCTAGAATCGTATCTGCAAATAAAAATACATCTTGCAATACTACAGCTATATGCTTACGTAAGGACTGTAAACTGATTTGGGTCACTGCTTTTCCATCGATGGCTATTGTACCACTATCGATCTCATAAAATCGATTCAGGAGGTTAATAATCGTAGACTTCCCTGCTCCTGTGGCTCCCACAATCGCTACCGTTTCTCCTGGCTTAACAGAAAAGGTAATGCCTTTTAGCACTTCTTCTCCCTGTACATAACTAAAATGAACCTTTGTAAAATCGATAGCTCCTTTTACTACTGTTAGTTCTTCTGTTCCTGTATCTGTAATACGGGCTTCTGTATCTATGACTGCAAATACTCGATTAGCAGCTACCATACCCATCTGTAATGTATTGAACTTATCTGCAATCTGGCGCAATGGCCTAAATAACATCTGTGATAGTTCTATAAAAGCAATCACTACTCCTAGTGTAAGTACTTCGTTCTGTGCTGCACTCAGCCCTCCGAACCAAACGATCAACCCTATGGTGACTGAACTAGCCATCTCCGCTATAGGAAAGAAAATAGAATTATACCATACGGTCTTTACCCATGCGCTTTTATGTCTTTCATTAATCGCCTTAAAAGACTCATATTCTGTAGCTTCTCTAGTAAACATCTGTACAATTTTCATTCCCGTAATACGCTCCTGTACAAATGAATTGAGATTCGAAACTTGTGTTCTTACTTCTTCGAAAGCTTTTTTCATTTTTTTCTGAAACACTCTGGTTGCATACACAATGAGCGGCAGGATCACTAGTACAATCAACGTAAGTCGCCAACTCTTATAGGCCATAAAGCCTAAAATAACGAGCATTTTTAGCAAATCGCTAATAATCATAAAAAGTCCTTGGCTGAAAATACTAGCGATCGTTTCTATATCACTAACTGCTCTGGTGACTAATCTTCCTACTGCTGATTGGTCATAATATTGCTTTTTAAAGTGTAGCATATGATCAAACAGCGCAACTCTTATATCTCTAACCACTTGCTGACCTAACCAATTAGCGAAGTAGATAAATAAGAATTGAAACAACACTTCAAGCAACAAAACTGCTAGCATGAGGCACACATAATACAGAATCAGTTTTTCGTCTTTAGGCACAAAACTCTGATCAATAGCCTGCTGCAATAAATACGGACGTACGACAGCAAAAACTGATAACAGCATGGCTGACAGCGCTACGAAATAAAATGTAAATTGATATGCATTAGCATAGCCTAACAACCGCCTAAACAACTTAAAATCAAAAGCATTTCCGTTTTTTTCTGCCATGTCTTATGTAAGATATATACTGTTTGGATAGGTAATTTTGGTTAAATACAGCCCGTGCGCAGGCACTGAATACCCTGCTTGTCCTCGATCTTGGCTTTCGATGATGCGTATGATATCTTGTGGCGATAGCTTACCCTGCCCTACCTCGATCAATGTACCTACGATGGCACGCACCATATTTCTAAGAAAGCGATTGGCTGATATTCTGAATACAAGCATTGCGCCTTGTTGCTGCCATTCGGCTTCTGTAATTGTACAATGATACGTTTTTACATCGGTTTTAGACTTACTGAAACATTTAAAATCAGTATAGTTTAACAGTAATTTAGCAGCTTCATTCATGCGTTGTACATCTACTTCTTTTTTTATGTAATAGGCGCTTTTTATAGAAAATGGATCTTTTGCTAAACTCACGTAATACGCATAAGACCTACTTGTAGCATCAAAACGTGCATGGGCTTCATCCTGTACTAAACGCACAGAATATATGGCTATTTCTGGTGGCAAAATAGCATTTAACTTATAATGCAATTGCGCTGTTTCTATTGACTCTGAAATATCAAAATGTGCCATTAATTGCCTGGCATGCACCCCTGTATCTGTTCTTCCTGCTCCCATAATAGAAGTAGGCCTACGCAATACTGTAGTCAATGCTTTTTCTAACACCTCTTGCACACTAATAGCATTGGGCTGACGCTGCCAACCATGATACGGAGTTCCGTTATACGAAAGTTCTAAAAAATACCTCAATCCTTTATTTTATCTCTCTGTAAAATGAAATGCAAATATAGTTTTTAAAAAACCATCTGCCTATTGCCAATTCGTATTGATTATACATTCCTTTTACTTACATGTACTATACAGCATCGACAATTATAAACACGATAATTTGCTCAATAATACTTTGAAGTGATTTAAAAACCTTATTATTTTGCCATAAAATTACACATAACGCGTGTTAAACTTATTGAACTGGTTTAGACTTTTTTGATATAAACGAACATCTGAAGATTTTGTGAGCAAATACAGTAATTTTTTTGTTGCATAGCAGCGTTCGAAAACTCAAAAATCGTAAAATTTGGGTGCAAAAGATCGTTTTATCGCAAATTGAAAAAAAGTTTATACCACTTCATTTTATACTATAGAAAACCTATTCCATAAAATGGGGGTTAAAAACAGAGACATTTATTTTGAAAAAAATCTTATTACTTAGTGATACCCATAGTTATATCGATGATCGAATTTTAGCGTATGTAAAGGATGCTGATGAAATATGGCACGCTGGCGATATTGGTTCCTTAGCTGTTACAGATGCTATTACTGCTTTAAAACCCTTGAGAGCTGTCTATGGCAATATTGACGACCACATAGCTCGCGCTACATTTCCATTGCACCAAAAATTTACTTGCGAGGGTGTAACTGTATGGATGACCCATATTGGAGGATATCCTCCAAAATACAATGCCACGATCAGAGCTGCTATTAAAGCTGATCCTCCACGATTATTTATTTGTGGCCACTCGCATATATTAAAAGTGATCCCAGACAAAAGTCACGGGGTACTACACATGAATCCCGGTGCTGCTGGAAAACATGGATTTCACAAAATCAGAACGATGCTGCGATTCGAACTCGATAAAGGAGTAATCCAAAACCTAGAAGTAATTGAATTGGGTAAAAAATAAGAGCCTGAAGTTGGCATACTTCAGGCTCTAACGCACTAATACTACTAAGATTTTAGGTTTATCGTAATCGGTCTACAGATTTTACAAGATCCTCATCCTTTTTAATGGCTTTGTTAGCCATTACTAATAAAACGATAGAAATAATAGGAAATAACATCCCAATACCTTTCTCAGAAACTACTGTTTCTCCAGATAAATTTAGAGACCAATAAACAAATACTCCTAGTAAAATAAAGTTTAATAAGATATTGATACGCCCCAATACAAATTGAAGCTGTCTATTTTTAAACATAAATATACCTAACACTCCTAAAAGAGCTATTACCGAAAACATCCCTAATACAAGTATATGATTATTAGCAACTAGCTGCTCTCCTTCTGCCGATACTCCAAAAGGAATCAGCATCGAGCCAACTGACGATAATAACACAACTAACAATAAATATATGGATTGAATTCTTTGTAACATTCTAAAATACCCTTCTTATTTTCGGGAGAACAAAAATAGGAGTTTCTTTTTAGAATTAAGTACAAAAAATCAAAAATAAAGTTGTATAATTGCACCACAAATAGCATAACCCATTCAATAAGGGTTATTTATCTTCGATAAAAAAAATTTCTCTAGAATTCTTCTTTAGAAAATTAATACCAGAACTAAATTATATAACAAACTTAAATGTTAGAGATTTCTGAATTAAAAGCAAAAAAGCTTCCTGAATTGCAAGAAATTGCGAAAAACCTAAATGTGCCCAAATTCCGCACTATGAAGAAGTTAGACTTAGTATACCAAATACTAGACTATCAAGCTTCTAATCCAAAAAAAATAAAAGAGGTCATTACAGAAGACACTACCACCAAAAGCGAAGCTAAACCCGAAAACAAGCCTCAGGAAAAACCCAAAACTTCTGAGCGCCCAAAAAGACCACGCTCTAAAAAACTACAACCATCAGCTAAAGAAGACAACAATAAGCATAACGCTGAAAAAAAACAGGAAAACGACCCTGCTCCTGAGAAAAACCCCAAAGAGCAAAACTCACCAAAAAAACCTGAAAAGCAGTCAGATAACAAAGCTCCACACTCTCAACACAACAAGGAAGACAAAAAAGAAGATAAGAAAGAAAACAGAGCTAGAAACAACAACGATAAATCTCAGAACAAAAATCGTAATAACAAAAAAGACAACAATAATAGGGATAACGGCAACAGAGACAATAGAAACAGGTACAAAGAACCTGATTATGAGTTTGATGCTATTATAGAAAGTGAAGGTGTATTAGATATTATGCAGGATGGCTACGGCTTTTTACGATCTAGCGACTACAACTACCTATCCTCTCCTGATGATATTTACGTATCTCAATCACAAATTAGGCTTTTTGGTTTAAAAACAGGTGATACCGTTTTAGGACAAGTACGCCCTCCTAAAGAAGGAGAAAAATACTTCCCTCTGATTAAAGTAAACAAAATAAACGGTTTAGACCCACAAGTAGTAAGAGATAGAGTTGCTTTTGAACATCTTACTCCTTTATTCCCTCAAGAAAAGTTTAAAATAGCAGAAAAACAAAGCACTATTTCTACTAGGATAATGGATTTGTTCTCACCTATCGGAAAAGGGCAACGAGGAATGATCGTGTCTCAACCAAAAACAGGTAAAACAATGCTTCTGAAAGATGTTGCTAATGCCATAGCAGCAAACCACCCAGAGGTTTACCAAATGATTCTACTTATAGACGAAAGACCTGAAGAGGTAACTGACATGCAACGAAATGTTAGAGGTGAAGTAATCGCTTCTACCTTTGACAAAGAGGCACATGAACATGTAAAAATAGCAAACATTGTTTTAGAAAAAGCAAAACGATTGGTAGAATGTGGTCATGACGTAGTTATCCTACTAGACTCTATTACTAGATTAGCTCGTGCCTACAATACTGTACAACCTGCTTCTGGAAAAATCCTAAGTGGAGGAGTTGATGCTAATGCACTTCATAAACCAAAACGTTTCTTTGGTGCTGCGCGAAACATAGAAAATGGAGGATCTCTAACTATTATTGCTACCGCCCTAACAGAAACCGGATCTAAAATGGACGAAGTGATTTTTGAAGAATTCAAAGGTACAGGAAACATGGAACTTCAATTAGATCGTAAAATTTCTAACAGACGTATCTTCCCTGCCATCGACCTTACTTCTTCTAGCACACGTAGAGACGATATTTTATTAGACGAAACCACCGTACAACGCATGTGGGTGATGAGAAAATACTTAGCTGACATGAATCCTGTGGAAGCAATGGAATTCATCAACGAACGATTCAAACAAACAAGAAACAATGATGAGTTCTTAATTTCCATGAATGGATAACAGTTAAATATCCTAAAAAATAATTTCAAATAAAAAGGTGTCTTTATAATAAGGACACCTTTTTATTTAAACCCAACACAACTGTTCATCTTATAATACCAAAAACAAACAACAAAGAATTAACAAGAAAGACAAATTACAAAAAAGCAAGAAAACACTACATTTACTAACACTCAAGCAAATTTTCAGTACCAACAAAACAAGCCTGAAAGGTTTCTAAAAGAACAAAGACTAACACCACAAACAAAAGAACTACCATGAAACACTCTTTACTTTCTATTTTATGTACCGCTTTTCTATTTATTAGTTGCCAAAGCAATGGGCAAGACCACAAAAACAACCCCAAAACACAAGAAACAAAAAACAAAAACCTCGAAACAGCCTATTTCGCTAGCGGCTGCTTTTGGTGTGTAGAAGCTATCTACGAAAGCGTAAAAGGCGTAGACAAGGTGCTATCTGGTTATTCTGGAGGCCACACACAAAACCCTACATACAAGTCCAGCAATACCGGAACCACAGGCCATGCAGAAGCTGTAGCAGTGCACTACGACCCTTCTACAATATCCTTCGAAACCTTAATTGATATTTATTTTGGTTCTCAAAACCCTTTTCAGATAAACGGACAAGGCCCTGATCATGGCTCACAGTATAGGTCTATCATATTTTATAAGAACAAAAACCAAAAAGACATAGCTCTTTCTAAGAAAAAAGCAATCAGCGAAGCTGCTAACAGGACAGTAGCCGCAGAAATTAAACCGTATGAAAAATTTTGGAGTGCCGAAGCTTACCATCAGGATTATGAAAAAAGAAACCCAAATAACCCATATATCCGAAATGTATCCATCCCAAGATTGAAACGTTTTCAATCAAAATTCCCAACACTTATAAAAAAAGAGCATTAAAATCACATTCTTTACCAAACACAACGGTTACTACCCTAAAACCAACATTTACTAAATTGAGCATTATTTTTTCAAAAAAACAGTCATCCGTTTCCGACGCTTACTAAACGACATTTAAAAAAAAGTTCATTAACATCATTCTCAAAGCAGCAAAATAACCCAAAACGCAACTTTAACAGTAATTAAATTACTAATAAAACCGTAATTAACAAAAGAGTAAAACCGTACCCTAAACAGCTCAAAACCCTTACTATACCTAAGATCAAAATCATTCCAAACGCTTAAATCGAACGAAAAATCAAAAAAATCAACCTTAAAAACGTTAAAAAAACCACAAAAAGACTAACTGTTTAATTTACAGAAAGAAAGAAATTAACAGGTTAAAATTTTAACTAAAAATTCCCGTAATAAAAACCGACTAACAAATCTACACCAACAAAAAAACATCGCTGAAAAACACAATTAAGCCGTTAAAAAACACAAAAACAATAAAAAAAAAGAAAAAAATTATACAAATAAAGTCAAAACTAGTTGTGTTTTTAATAATAATATCTTACTTTTGTTATATAGATTAATTGATTTGAATTCAGTCAATTGAAAAGAATCTTTAAAGTTAAACTAAAGAAAATCTTTTTAAAACCCTGAAAAACAATCAGTTAATATCGAAACAATTCGCGAAAAAACGCATTATTCGTAGTTTGTTTTTAAAATTGAATAATTGAAATGATTTAATTAGCAAGCAAAGAAGTATTGTTATAAAACCTTATAACCCATAACATACTTTAGCTTTTAAATCTTAATTATAATAAACCCAAAAGATTATGAAGACAATTTTTACATTTTTATTGCTAGTGGTGATTACAACATCAGCCACTTTCGCTCAGATTAAAAATCAAGAGCGTTATTTGATGTCCAAAGACAAATTAGAATTAAGATCAGGACCTGGAGCTAATTATAATATTATTGGTGAGATCCCTAAAGGAACGCAAGTATATGTGATTACTTCTGGATATGGAGACTGGAGTACTGTACAATATAAGAAAGGAAACGGTTTTGTACTAACTGCATTGTTAATGGAAGACAACAGTTTAGCACAAGCCGAAAGAGCTGCTAAAGAAGCTGAAGCAAGAAGAAATGCTGCTAGATTAGCTGCACAAGAAGCTATCAAAGCTGCTGAGGAAGCGAAAATTAGAGCTGCTGAAGCTGCACGAAGAGCGATTGCAGAAGCTGAAAGATTACAAAGAGAAGCTGAAAGCAATGCGAATGCTGCTGCTGCTGCTGCTTTAGCTGCTAGAAAAAACATGTCTGCAGCAGAAAAAAGAAGACTTGCTGAATTATCAGAGACACAAAGAGCATTAGAAGAATCGCAAAGACGTGTAGCACAAGGAACAAACGTGGCTACAACGCCTATAGAATCTACTACACCTTCTTTCGGTAGCAACAACAAGAGAGCTGCTGCTGCACCAACAAATGTAAAGAGAGAAGATAAGTTTGCTAGCTGGGAGAAGAAAACATATAAAAATGGAGCGACTCCAAAGTCTTTCAAGTTTAAAGGAAAATATGAGTACAAGTTAGACAACTACTTAAAAATTGAAGTTGGTAAAAACACTGATGTAGTTGTGAAGCTTGTAAAAATGGGTAAAACTGAAAAAGATGACGAAACTGTACGTATCGTATACATCAACAGTAACCAAACACAATTTATCAGAAATGTTCCCGAAGGTAAGTACTACTGTGTAATTGCTTACGGAAAAGAATGGAAAGAAAATGGTGTAGGTAAAGGAAGTTTTACTAAAAATGCATTATACGAAAAAGGACAAGATGAACTTGATTTCAATGTAATTAAAACAGAAGACGGTTTAAATGTTCCTTCATACAGCTTATCCTTAGATTTATTACCTAATGGAACGTTAGGGTATGATAACGATGATCAAGACAATATTGATGTTAATAGTTTTAATGACTTTTAAAAATCAATTACAAGCAAGGTATTAACAACACACCTAGAGTTGTCACTCTTATAACGACATAAAAATGTAAACTATATAGAAAAGTGCTAGTCCATAATCCTAGCACTTTTCCTCGTTGTTACACATTTACTTAAAAACTTACAAAAACAGCTAGAGACCATCATGATGGTTTCTAGCTGTTTTTCCTTTCTTCCTTTTCTTCCCACCATCTAAATCATCACAAAACGACTCTCTTCACCAAAGCCCCCTCCACTCACACTTTTTCTTAACACAGTAAAATCAAACTCTTACCCCAACACATAATCAAACTAAAAATTAAAACCTTTTCTATCAAGTATATTTACACAACAATATGCTTTCTAAAAAAAACGAGCAATACAACTACAAAAAAAGCGACTTATTTCGATGATTGAAATAAGTCGCTTTTTTATTGCTTAACACAGTCCTTTTACAACTGCATCATTATTTTATTATAAACTATTTATTTAGCTCCTGAAGCACGATGTCTTTCTCTGGCTAACAAAGTATTCTTTAACAGCATTGCGATCGTCATAGGCCCTACTCCTCCAGGTACCGGAGTGATATAAGATGCCTTCTTACTCACATTTTCAAAATCTACATCCCCAACAATTCTATACCCTCTTTCTCTAGATTCATCCGCTACTCTAGTAATCCCCACATCGATAATCACAGCATCATCTTTTACCATTTCTGCTTTTAAGAAATTAGGAACACCTAGTGCCGAAATTACTATATCAGCCTGTGATATAATTTGTGTTATGTTTTTAGTATGACTGTGTGTTAATGTTACCGTAGAATTTCCTGGCCACCCTTTTCTTCCCATCAGTATACTCATAGGCCTTCCTACGATATGACTACGACCTATCACTACAGTATGCTTTCCTTTCGTATCTACGTTATAACGCTCTAATAATTCTAATATTCCAAAAGGAGTTGCTGGAATAAAAGTAGACATATCCAATGCCATTTTACCAAAATTCATTGGATGAAATCCATCAACATCCTTATCTGGATCGACAGCTAACAATACTTTTTGTGTATCAATTTGTGGAGGCAGCGGTAATTGTACAATGAATCCATCTATAGCATCATTTTCATTTAGCTCTTTGATTTTGGCTAATAATTCTACCTCACTAGTCGTACTTGGCATTTTTACTAATGTAGATTCAAAACCTATACGCTCACAAGCTTTTACTTTACTTCCTACATAAGTCAGACTAGCTCCGTCATTTCCAACAATCACAGCAGCAAGATGAGGCACTTTCTCTCCTCTTTTCTTCATCTTTTTGACCTCTTCTGCTATTTCGTTTTTTATATCATTGCTGATTTTTTTCCCGTCTAATACTTCCATTATACTGTATTCTACTGTATGTTATTTATTGATTTATATACGTATTTATCGCATTTTACCCATCATCTGCATCATGCGTTTACCGCCACCACCTTGCATCATTTTCATCATCTTACTCATTTGATCAAACTGTTTTAGCAATTGATTTACTTGTTGCACAGAAGTACCAGACCCTTTGCCAATACGTCTTTTTCTACTCGCATTGATAATTTGTGGTTTTGTTCTTTCTGCTGGTGTCATAGAATGAATAATCGCTTCGATATGCTTAAATGCATCATCATCGATATCTACATCTTTCATCATTTTACCAGCACCAGGGATCATACCAATTAAATCCTTCATATTCCCCATTTTTTTCACCTGCTGTATCTGCTTTAGAAAATCGTCAAATCCAAATTGGTTTTTTGCTATTTTCTTCTGTAGTTTTCTAGCTTCTTCTTCATCGAATTGTTCTTGCGCTCTTTCTACCAACGAAACAACATCTCCCATTCCGAGAATACGATCTGCCATACGAGAAGGGTAAAACACATCGATCGCTTCCATCTTTTCTCCTGTACCTATGAATTTTATAGGCTTATTCACTACAGACTTAATGGATATTGCTGCTCCACCTCTGGTATCACCATCTAATTTAGTAAGGATAACCCCATCAAAATTAAGAACATCGTTAAAGGCTTTTGCTGTATTTACAGCATCTTGTCCTGTCATCGAGTCCACTACGAATAGGGTCTCATTAGGAGTTACTGCTTTATGGATGTTCGCAATTTCTGTCATCATCGCTTCGTCTACTGCTAAACGACCCGCGGTATCAATAATCACTACATTACATCCATTTTCTTTGGCATGTGCAATACCTGCTTTAGCAATCGCTACAGGATCAGAATTTCCTCGATCGCTATACACATCTACATTAATCTGCTCCCCTACTACGTGCAATTGGTCTATCGCAGCTGGTCTGTATACATCACAAGCCACTAATAATGGCTTTTTGGTCTTCTTACTTTTTAAGTAATTCGCCAATTTTCCAGAAAAAGTAGTTTTTCCAGAACCTTGTAATCCAGACATTAAAATTACTGAAGGAGCACCTGATAGGTCTACGCCTGCTACATCACCTCCCATGAGTTCGGTAAGCTCATCCTTTACGAGCTTTACCATCAACTGGCCTGGCTTCAAGCTTTTCAGTACGTTTTCTCCTATCGCTTTTTCCTTTACTTTGGCTGTAAATTCTTTAGCTATTTTATAATTTACATCTGCATCTACTAATGCTCTTCGTACTTCTTTAAGAGTTTCTGCGACATTTACTTCTGTAATCTGTCCGTGCCCTTTTAAAATATGTAACGCTTTATCTAACTTATCGCTTAAATTATCAAACATATGCTTTCTTCAAATTTTAAATAGCTGCTTTTCTAGCAGGTGATTGCAAATTTAATCATTTACCATGTATTAATAAAAGAAGATGTCCCTAATTATCTATGGCTTTAGTAGCCACTCGTATACTTTATAAACTTCCTATTTTTTTTACCCCTACCTTACCATGAATTTGTAACCAAATGCAGTATTTTTTTTATTGCATAGCAGTGTCACGGAACTCAAAAAACGGTAAAGTTTGGGGGCAAAAAGTTTACATCACTTCCACATCCAACAAACAACTTTCAATTACATCAATAATCATGATTTTTTGTTTTTTGAACGAAGATGAGAATTAATCCTACTTTGTCATCTTAGCGGGTAGTATTGATTTGCGTTAGGGATTGTAGTGAAAATCCCGCAGTACCGACCTTTAGGAGGGGCGAGGAATTGTAGCGGAAAGCCCGACCCTTGTGGTAACGCCCTAAGACAACAAAGTAGGATTACTATAGCTGAATAAGGTACTTTTAAAAGTTTATAGCAGCGCTACGGACAAAAGAGTAGCAAGATATAAGTGAATTCAAATCATTTTAAGGAAAGAAAAATTAGGATGGGTTCATTAAAAAAAGCTCTTGAAAACAATCATTTCCAAGAGCTTTTTTAAGTCATCAATGGTCATGATGAAATTTATATAATCATGATACTACGGAATCAATACTCCATCGATCACATGTATGATTCCATTAGATGCTGGAATATCTGCCATGCTTACTTGTACCGATCCGTTAAGCAATACTTTTCCGTCCACTACTGCAATACTCACCTCATCACCTTGTAGCGTAGTTACTGTCTGTCCTGCCAATAAATCCTCGGCGGTAAAAGCACCTGCCGCTACGTGATATAGCAATACTTCTTTTAGCGCATCTCCATCTGGTACGGCATCCAATGCAGCAAAAGCAGCATTCGTAGGAGCAAATACGGTAAATGGGCCATCACCTGATAATGCGTCTACCAAATCAGTAGCTTGCAACGCACCTACTAAGGTAGAAAGTTCTGGAGTAGCTACCGCTAGCTCTACTATAGAAGATAGTGGACTCGGGGGTAATAGCACACCATCAATCACATGTATGATTCCATTAGATGCTGGAATATCTGCCATGCTTACTTGTACCGATCCGTTAAGCAATACTTTTCCGTCCACTACTGCAATACTCACCTCATCACCTTGCAGCGTAGTTACTGTCTGTCCTGCCAATAAATCCTCGGCGGTAAAAGCACCTGCCGCTACGTGATATAGCAATACTTCTTTTAGCGCTTCTCCATCTGGTACAGCATCTAATGCAGCAAAAGCAGCATTCGTAGGAGCAAATACGGTAAATGGGCCATCACCTGATAATGCATCTACCAAATCAGCAGCTTGTAATGCTCCCACTAAGGTAGAAAGCTCTGGAGTAGCTATCGCTAGTTCTACTATAGAAGGTAATGGTTGAAAAGATGGAGGAATCAAAACTGCATCAATCACTTGTATCACTCCATTAGACGCACCAATATTAGCCGATAGCAGTTTTACTGTATCATTAATTACGATTTCATTAGCACTGGTAAGGCTAATTTTTATAGCTTCGCCTTGAAGTGTGGTAATCATTTCTTGTGCTAGTAAGTCTGAAGTATTCAATCGACCACTAGCTACATGATATAATAAGATTTCTTTTAGGGTTTCTCCGTCTGGCAATGCATCCAATGCCTCGAAAGCTGCATTTGTAGGCGCAAATACCGTAAAAGGACCATCACCTGACAAAGCACCCACTAAATCAGCAGTCTGAACAGCACTTACTAATGTAGAGAATTGAGCATCTTCTACTAATAAATCGACAATCGATTTATCTGGAAACACAACAGAAGTAAGCGTTGCCTCCCACGTACCTACACCAACTCCATTGCCAAAAATTCTAAAACGTCCTGATAAATTTCCATCAGCATCCGCTTTTCCTACTCCAAAAATCAAACTTCTTCCGGGTAATCTAAAAATAAGATATGCGATGCCATCACTGATCAAAGCACCTCTAACACGAGCCCTCTGTCCATCGGGTAATTCTAATACTCCTCTTACGATGGTAAAACTAGCATGATACAATGTATAATTTAGATCCAATACTCCTGTCAGTTCAGTTCCTGCACCAGCTCCTCCATCAATAGTAGCTGAAAAATCAAAAACACGCTTTTCTCTACTGATGCCAAAATTACGCTTCGTATCATTAGGTAATTCAAGCTCTCCATCTAATGTATTCTGAGTCATTTCTTCTATAGCATCGAAACTAACAATAGGAGATTCCTCAAATACTACTTGTGGTTCTTCGACTGTTTCTACTGCATCATCGTTTTGACAAGCTGTAAAAAAGTTCATTACAATTAGGCACACAAAGGGTACCGTTAATCTTTTGATTAGCGTTTTCATAATGGTTTTAATTTTAAAAAAGTTATTGAAATGATGTAAACTCTTTACAGTTTTTGAGTTTCGTAACACTGTTATGCAACAAAAAATCATTGCATTTGGTCACAAAATCTTCGATTTTAGCTGAAATCCAAAAAGGTTAAATCACTTCGTTAAAAAGAAATATGTGAAAGAAAAAGAGAGTGCCTAGTTATTATACTTCAGTAAAATTCGCATGTAAACTAAACACTCTCTCGTGTAGGTATATATAATCAGGTTCTTAAAAAAAGAACACTATGGCTGTATCATTATAGCGCTGCTGCAGGTAGTAGTACCTGATCAATAACATGGATTACTCCATTAGCAGCTTGCACATCGGCAGCGATAATACTACTAGGAGTTGTATTACTTCCTCCAGTTACTGTAGGTACATCTGCATCTATAGTTACATTTCCATTTAACGTTGCTACAGGACCATCTGTTAAGTCTGTAGAACGTACATTATTTCCTGAAATTACATGGTGATTTAACACTGCTGTCAATGCACCATCTTTATCATCAGGTTTATCTCCTAAAGCAGCGAATGCATCATTCGTAGGGGCAAATACGGTGAAAGGAGCTGGATTCGTTCCATTTGCTGTACTTAATACCGATACAAAATCTGTATCAGGTGTATCTGTCGTTAATGAAGCTACTAATTCAGAAAAATTAGCATCTGCAGTAGCAAAAGTAACGATAGTAGGTAATCCTACTACAGTATCTACTTTATGTATCACTCCGTTAGAAGTTACAATATCTGCTGTGCTTACCTTAGACACTCCATTAAAAATAACTCCATCCGCTGTATTGATATAGATACTTAAATTATTGCTTGTCGTTCCATAGGTAGCTAATGTATTAGAATATGTAGTAGACAATGCAGATGAAACATTTACACCTGTAAGTACGTGGTTTAATAATATTTGTTCAAGAGCAGACGCAGCTAATCCTGATATATCTCCAAGTGCAGCGAATGCCGCATTGTCTGGTGCTAATAAAGTGAGTTTGCTATCAGCAGCTCCTAATACTGCTGCGAAATCTGTATCAAAACCACTAGTCGTAGTTGCTACGGTAGCTAAGGTAGATAATGAACTATCTAAGGCTACAAATGTAAGCATCGTAGGCAATGCTATTACTTTATCCACTTCATGAATCACCCCATTATCCCTTATAATATCTGCTGTAACTACTGTAGCATCTCCATTAATCGTCACACCACCTTCTGTACTTATGTACATGCTCACGTTTCCTTCGCTAGAAGACTCCTTTGCCAATGTACTTACATATCCAGTAGAGAGACTACTAGATATCGCTGTAGTTCCTAAAACATGATTTAGTAATAGTTCCTCTAACGTCTCTTTAGACACGTCTGCAATAGTAGCTCCATTTAGAAAAGCTGTAAATGCTGCATTATTAGGTGCAAAAACAGTAAAAGTACCTGCCCCATTGAGTGTAACATCTAATCCTGTTTTCTGTAATGCTTCTAGAAGCATGCTAAAGTTCTCATTTCCTGATACAAAATCCGAAATCGTATTCGAAGGTGCTATAAAAGTAGTATCATCATCATCACTACATGCAACAAATGAGAATACTACTGTTAGTATCCATAAGTATCTAAATAGACTGATCATTTTCATAAGTTTTGTTTTAAATTAATAGTTCAATCATTAAACAACTCATAAATAAAAAATAGAACCCTGTTTTTCTTTTTTAGGTTTTTTTTAACTTTTTGTTTAACAAAAATAAAATAATATATAACGTTTCATAAAATATTCCTAACAAGTCAATAATATCTTATCCATTCCACAGTAGTAGAACTCATACTAAAAAACCGATAATAAAATAGCAATCATAAAGGCCTAGCTGGAAATAAAAGGTAATGAACTCATCTTGACTTTTTCTTTTCCCTAAAAAATGACTGAAATTCACCTGTATTTCGTTACTTTTTTTATCCGTAGCGCTGCTATGAATTCCAAAAAGTGCCTTATCCAGTCAAATTTCTTCTCATTTTCGGTCAAAAACAAAAAGTCAAGATGAGTTCAATTACTACACACGGAAAGATAACGAAATTGCATTACATTAATCATTCTCATCACAAGACATACCATGTTTTAGAATACCATTCAATAAGTCTGTATTATGTGCTGCTTTGGTTTGCACCCCTGTATGCAATTGTAATGCGATCGGATATTGAATAGCTATCGCAACATCTTCCTCTAATACATCCATGAAGGTATACACCTGTTGATCATGCAAAATTTCTACTGTTTCAAAGGTATTGGTAGCGGGATAAAAAACAGAGAAAGACATCGGATACACAAAATCCACACATTCTATATCATCATCAGTAGTACTGCAATTTGTAGCAATACGATCTAATGTTTTTTGATCATCCACCAACTGTTCCTTATAATTATAAAAAGTAATCGTAATAGGAAACACAATTGATACCTTATCTTTATAACTAATCTGAGTATAATCCTCTGGTGAGTCTATGCGATACTGATGCCCATTCAATACTATATCGTATGGCAAATTTATACTGTAGCAATTACCCCCATCTACACGATCATCAAAAGATCCATCATGCGTTACTACATTTTTGAGTAATGTAGATAACAGCGATGTCTGCGGAATCGTATCTACAGTATCGGGATTAATAAATTCTCTTTCTTCTTCTTGGCAACTAGCTATTAAAAAACATATAGACCACAAGAGCATATAGCGCACAAACATCATCAACAAAATACTTTTCTTAGCAATTCTTTATCATAAAACAATTCAGAAGCTCAAATTCCTACTTCAATAAGTTTTTTATAATTTTAAGCAAAATATATGAAAATGGCAAAAGAACTATACGAGAATGTGTGCGAGGAAAAATTATTTTCCGAACTATTTAAGCAGCATTCTAAAAATCTTCATGATTTTATTTATTATAAGTATGGTGCTGCTATCAACCCCAAAGACCAAGTACAAAACGCCTTTATGAAATTATGGGACAATTGTCATAAAGTACCTGTATCCAAAGCTAAGAGCTTTCTATTTACTGTAGCCAATAATCTATCGATCAATCAGATTAAGCACAACACCATTAAACTAAAACACCAGCAACAAAAGGTAAATCCAATTACGAATCAGCATCCACAATATCTATTAGAAGAAAAAGAATACTTACATAAATACCAAAAAGCACTTAGCAAACTCACAGAAGCCCAACGTGTCGCTTTTTTACTCAATCGTACCGAAGGAAAGAAGCATCAAGAAATTGCAGACATGCTAGGAATCTCTAAAAAAGCCGTAGAAAAAAGAATCTATGGTGCCTTAGAAAAACTAAGAACAGAAATCGAAGGCATCTAAAAAACAAATCAATAGGTAGGACTTTTCTTCTTATAGTTGTTATATTATTAAGAATCTTGTTTATGAAAAAGAAAGATCTTATTACAAAGTGGCTGAACAATGAGCAGCTCACTCCACAAGAATTAGAGGCGTTTAAGCAATTAGACGCCTATGATTCTTATGTAAAGATTAGCGAAACAGCTACACAGTTCAAAGCTCCTGATTATGACACTACATCCAGTTGGGAAACATTGAGCCACCAGCTTACCACTACCACTACTCATACCAAGCCAAAAACCTCATCTCTATTCAGAATTGCACTGCAAGTAGCCGCTGCACTCGTAGTCGGTATTAGTATCATTTACATTTCCTTTTTTAGCACCCCTGCACTAACGCAGATTGCTACCCTCGCCACAGAGCAGCAATCCATTCAATTACCTGACAACTCTACAGTACAACTAAATGCTGTATCTACCATAGCATATAATGAATCCCAATGGGAAACAACTCGAAAAGTAACCTTAGCAGGAGAAGGCTTTTTTAAAGTAGCTAAAGGCAAAAAATTTGATGTGCAAACCACTGTAGGAACTATCAGTGTTATTGGTACAGAATTCAATGTAAAACAGCGAGACAGCTATTTTTCCGTTAGCTGTTTTGAAGGGATGGTCAGTGTCGCACACGGCGCTACCGTTACCTATCTGAAAGCAGGAGAGACACTAGAAGTAATCGACCAACAAAGTAGCAAAAAAACACTACAGCAGCAAACATCCCCTACATGGCTCACCCATCGTAGCACCTTTACTAGTGCACCTTATGAACAGGTATTACAGGAACTAGCTTGGCAGTATGGAATCACCATTACCACAAAAAACATAGACAAAACTATGCGTTTTACTGGTAATTTTGTACATTCAAATATTGAAACTGCATTACAATCGATTACAATACCAATGCATATAACGTATACCATTCGAGACAAAGAGGTCACTTTACACAAAGAGTAACCTGCTTTAGAACCCTCGTAGTATCTCTTTTTTTGTATGGTACTTTTGTTCAATCGTTTGCCCAATTAGACACCAAACAAATACCACTTGCTTCATTTCTGGCATCAGTCACGGCTCAACTGCCCTATAGCTTTTCGTATGCGGATCAAGATATCGAAGCCATTCGTATCACACCTTTAGCATCTATAGATGATATCCAATTGGTACTAGCACATTTAAAACGCTATACCAATTTTAACTATACCCTTTTAGCAGACAATACTACCATCACCATACAGCCTCAGAAAATCGATAAACAGCTGTGTGGCCGTATCCGAAATCCTTATGCCATGCCTATAGCAGATGCCCTCATTACAGTAGGCAGCTACAGTACGATCAGTGATCAAAATGGTATATTTCAATTACCTAACACACTCGATCCACAAGCGCTAATAACAATCACATACCTTGGGTATGAACCGCTAGAAATTACATACAACACATTTATTCAGCAGTCATCATGTACAGATATTACGCTTATCCCTAAGGTAGAAGAACTGCATAAAATAGTCCTTACGAATTACCTAATCAAAGGAATCAATAAACAACCCGACGGAGCCATCCGTATAGATTACAACAACTTTGGAATCCTACCCGGTCTTATAGAACCCGATTTATTACAAACCATCCAAGCCCTACCCGGTATCCTTAGTGTTAATGAAACCGTATCAGACATCAATGTCAGAGGCGGCACCAATGATCAAAACTTAATCCTATGGGATGGGATTAAGATGTATCAGTCCAGTCATTTTTTTGGACTCATTTCCGCCTTTAACCCTTATCTTACACAAGATGTAGAACTTTATAAAAATGGCTCTAGTAGCCGTTATGGAGATGGAGTATCCAGCGTCATCGCTATGAATACCAGTAATCGTATTACAGACACCCTACACGCCAGTATAGGTATGAATATGATCAGTGTAGATGGATTTATCGACACCCCCCTTGGGCGTCATTCCTCCCTACAAGTAGCCTCCCGACACTCGATCAACGAGGTTTTGGAAACCCCGACCTATGATCAGTATTTTGACAAAGCGTTTCAAAACTCCGAAGTGAGCCTTGGCACCAATTCCGACGAGCAATTCTCTTTTTACGACCTTAGTCTCCGCTGGCTCTACCAGCTCAGTCCCAAAGATCTGATCAAGGTAAATGCCATCACCATGCGTAATAATCTAGTATTCCAAGAAAACACACAAATTGCCAATATCAATACCGCCAGAGAGAGTAGCATCCAGCAGCATAACATTGCTGCAGGTATCTCATACCGTCGCCAATGGACACCACGCTTACATAGTGAGGCATTATTCTATGGTACCAGTTATGAACTCGAAGCCATTAATGCAGCTATCGAAAATAATCAGCGATTGCTACAAGAAAATACGGTGTTAGAAAATGGAATTAAGGTAGACACTCACCTACAGCTCACCCCAGCCACTGCACTGCACAATGGGTATCAATTCAATGAAACAGGAATTGCCAATCTACAAGACATCAACAATCCCATATTTCGTGAGCGTATCAAAGAAGTAATACGTACCCATAGCATCTATTCCGAATGGAGCTATAAACCTACCACCAATTCGATGTCTATTCATGCAGGACTCCGAGCCAATTACTTCGAAAAATTCAATCGGTATACTATAGAACCCCGACTCAGTATTTTCAAAAAAATCACAGATCACCTCACTCTCGAACTCTTAGGAGAGCTCAAAAGTCAAACCACCTCTCAGGTCATCGACCTACAAAATGATTTCTTAGGTATCGAAAACAGAAGATGGGTACTCGCCACCAATGACGCCATCCCCATACTACAGAGTCAACAAGCCTCGGTAGGACTCAGCTATAATCACCAAAACTGGCTTATCAATACAGACCTGTATTACAAAGAGGTAGATGGAATCAGTACCCGTAGTCAGGGATTCCAAAACCAATATGAGTTCGTGAATGATCAAGGAAGCTATACCGTAATGGGGATCGATTTTTTGATCAATAAGCGTTTTAAAAATTTCAATACGTGGCTTAGTTATTCCTATGCAGATAATACCTATACCTTTCAGAATTTAGCCGATCGTACATTTCTAAACAATATCGACATTAAGCATCAAGTGCAAATCGCATTGGCGTATAACCTACGTAATTTCAAGTTTTCTGGAGGTATCAACTGGCATAGTGGCAAACCTAGCACCCCCCCGAATTCCGATACTCCCATCAGCAATGGCGCTATTAATTACGCCCCTCCTAATAGTAGTCGCATCCAAGCCTATACCCGAGTAGACGCTTCGGCTACCTATCAATTCCGCATTGCGCGAAGTATACGAGCCACAGCAGGCATTTCAGTTTGGAACCTACTCAATCAGCAAAATACCTTTAACACCTTTTACGAGGCTACATCAGACACCACCCTACAGAAGATCGATGAGCAAGGACTCAAATTCACACCCAATGCCGTATTTCGTATTCATTTTTAATACCGAAGTCGTTTTATGTATATAGGGCGTTCCCCAAGGGTCGGGCTATCCGTTGCAATTCCTCGCACCTCCTATCGTCGGGCTGTGGGATTTCCACTGCTATCCCTAACGCATAAAAAAATGAGTGCAATACAGAAAAACATGTCCTATACCACAGGGGTTTTACACTACTTACTCCTTTAGTTTCTTTTTTTCAGCTCGTTGCAGATCCCAAAATCCTTTTACAGTAATACCAATACTAGCGATCACACCCGCGATGCCCAATCCTATATTCTTTCCTCGTATAATAAGGTATATTCCAGCAGTCACACCGATGATACCAATGGCTACAAAAAACACTTTTTTCATCCTATTCTTTACTGTACTCATAATTTGTTTGCGTTAGACAATTATTGTTAATTTTCAAACATGTCAATTGCGGTACTCACTTGTTCTCTGTTCATATTTCAAAAACAGTAACACTGTCCCCTTTTAAATATAAACACTACATACTCGGGTTAATTTAGAGTATTCGTGTAACGCAACTTAGCGAACAAACTAACGATTATTATACAAAATACGCAACTCGATTCAGGATGTTTTAGGGTGTTTCTTTTTTTTAAAGAGTAAGACCAGAAGACCAATGATCAAAACAACTACCATCCCTAGATCTACAATCATCTGATTCGCAATTTTATAAACAAATTCTAAGCTATGTGTATCTATTGTCGTTTCTTCGATATCATATTTTATGGTGGTAAATAGCCCTAACAGATACACTACCTTATACAGTATATAGGCTACTAACACTATTGCAATACCAATTTTATAGCGATACTTCATCTTTTTATGTGTTTTTTGAAGATCCCACGATACCTCCGCTAGACGCTGGACTAGACCCACTACTTGCATCTTCTGTACTCGAATAATTCGCAGACCCCCCAGAACTATCTCCAGCAAAACCAGAAGAGGTTCCCATCCCTCCCTTTTGTATCGATGGATTCAAAGGCATCGGTAGTAAAAGTAGCTTCAAAATATCTAGTCTAGATACGCATCTAAATATACACTTGCCATACTTATATATTTTGTGTTGCGATTGCTTTTACTTTTACCTTAGTAATATCGCCCTGAATCGGAATTCCTCTGATGATATCATCTTTCATATGCACACCATTGTATTCAAAATCTTTAGCACGATCTTCTAGATCTATACTCATACTTTGCCCGCTAGCATATTCACTTTTAACCACAATATAAAACTCATCTCCTACTTGAATATCATCTTTAGTCACTGTGTTATATTCTAAATCTTCTAAATGACATCCTAAAAGTGAAGGAGTATTGGTAGCCTCCTCCTCATCAGTAACCGTTGGCTGAATCATTGCTTACGGAAAGGTCGTTCGCCAATACGTAGAATATTCTGCAATAGAAGCAGAGTCTTTAACCCCCGCAGTACTTATATGTAGGGTCTCACTCATAGGGCAGCTTCCTGTAGAAGAAAAATGATTCTTCCAGTCTAATAAATGACAATCATAAAAATTCAATTTACGTATCTTACCTCCCATAATTAAGGGGTAAATGTGTAATTCTATTTGTTTGGTTTGATTTCGAGCAAAAGCCCATTCGGCAAGTTCTAATTCCTTTCTGCTTTCTATTTTTACCATCAGTCCCGAAAAAACGGGCTTCGCAAAAGGTCTCCCAGACGGGTCTGTTTTTTGATTGAATCCGTAATCATACGACAACACATTTATTTCCTGTTCGTCTATTATTATTTTCGCTGACACACTCATGATACTAATACTTTTTAAGTTGGTTAGGTAGTTTTATAGAAGAGGAGTGATCCATTTTTTGTTATCATTAAAAACTAACGATCTCAGCTCTAAATACAGCACTGCTTTTATTTAGAGCATAGTATTATCACTGCACTAAAAACATCACAAAATTTCGGAAGTAAAAGATCGTTTTTTATAACTGAACTCATTCACTACCTACCCCATAAAACAAAGCGTAAAAGTCTATCCGTATAGTATCAAATAAAAAATGATTAGAGAACTCCAAACTACTATAAATTCCGCAATCTCACACAATCAAATACATTAAATAATTGCCAAAATTCATATGCATTCATGATACTCTATATAAGTGCCCCCTATTACTACTTACGATATCTTACTTAGCATACTTGCTAGCGTGTGTTAGTCCGTAGTATTTGTTTTTTTAAGTTCGAATCTGTGTGGATTGCCCAATACTCTTTTTAGACTAGCGATCTGACCGCAATGCCACATTGTATGTTGTATATTCCATGATAAAGCTTCTAATTTAGTAGTCGCTACTGGATGTACTACTTCGCGAGGGATCAAAGGCTCTGCTAATGCCTCTGGTGTTAAGGAATCAATAATTGCTATTGATTTTTGTGCTACAATGGCTAGATGCGCTTTTAGCACTTGAGGGCTTAGTTTTCCTGTAGCAGCAGCGACATCAGTATTATACGCATACAATTCTGAATATTTTTTTAGAGGCAATTGTTGTAAAACATCTTCTTGATGCCCTTTGATCACCAAAATTGTATGGTAATAAATACTAATCACTAGATGCCCTATCTGCCAAGAAATATTCGATTCCAAAATATCAGGTGTTTCCTCCCATTGCTGCTCCTCGACTGTATCTATCAAAGTATGTATCCATTGATACGCTTCTGTAGTTTGTTTGCTGATAAGCTGTATTGCTGTCATTTTTTGTGTTTTTTGAATCTTTTAGTATTTGGAGTTATTTCAGCTTTTTTCTATTTAACTCCCATTCGGTTTTACAGAGGGTATACCAATGATGTGGATCACCCTGATAGTCAAAAGTTTCTTTATACTGTAGTCCTACTTTTTGTAGCACCGTGTTTGAAGCGATATTGTCTATTGCTGCTACACCTCCTATTTCTTGTAGATTGAGCGTCTGAAATCCATAATCGAGCGATAAAAGAGCTGTTTCTGTGGCAATGCCTTGTCCCCAATAGTTTTTCTTCAATCGATAGCCTAGATCGTAATACGGCATGCCTGCTCGTAATACGGTTTCATATTTTAAGCCTGACCACCCGATGAAATCTCCAGATGCTTTATCGATAACAGCCCAACGACCTATACCATGGGTTATGTATTGATTTTTTATATAGGCTACAATTCCCTCGGCTTCTGCAAGGGTGTGGATCGGTTTTTTGCCCAAAAACTCATGAACGGCGGGGTCTGAATCTAGCTCGAATATGCCTTGTACATCATGGTCTTCTATGGGTCTGATCAATAGTCGTTTGGTTTCTATACGGATATTCATGTCGTAGTATTTTAGTGTCCTGTTCGTGATGATTGTTGTGTTGTTTTACAACAAACCAGTGTTTAGCATCTATCTATATGATTGATGATTAAACCCGATTTGTGCAATAGAATAGCTATCATATGTTTGAGCTAAATATCAATAACTGATACTCATCTCTATATAAGTGTCTAAAAAAGGGAAAATGTTACCTTGTTTTTTTGATTTTTTGTATTGAAATTTCTTTATCCGTAGCGCTGCTATGAATTTTAAAAATCAAGATACGTTCATTGCAAATAACATTTTAGCTAAAAAGTGATCGCATCTTGATACAAAAAAACCAGTTGCGAAGTGGCAACTGGTTTACGATATCATTTAGTGAACTCATCTTGAATTTTTAACTGCGTTAGGGATAGGAGCGGCATCCTTTTTTGTTTTTTTTCTAAACAAAAAAGATACAGCGGATAGCCCGACCCTTGGGGAACGCCCTACTACTACATACGCTCTGGCACATCAATCCCCAATAGTCGAAAGGCGGATTTGATAGTCCTACCGACTACATTGGATAATTGTACTCTAAACAATTGTTCGGTATCGGTGTCTGCGCCAAAAATAGATACGTTCTGAAAGAATGAGTTATAGGCTTTTACCAAATCATAGGTGTAATTGGCTATGATGGCTGGGCTTAATTCTTTGGCTGCTTGTTGTATGGTAGCTGGATATTGCTCTAGCTGTTTGATCAATTCTTTTTCTCGGGCATCTAACGTAATATTCGTCACCGCAGGAGCTAGATCGATAGTAGCTTTGCGCAGAATGGCTTGAATTCTGGCATAGGTATACTGAATAAACGGCCCTGTGTTTCCTTGGAAATCTACGGATTCTTCTGGATTAAATAGGATTCGCTTTTTAGGGTCTACCTTGAGTATATAATATTTTAGTGCACCGAGCCCTATGGTATTAAATACGGCTGTTTTTTCGGCTTCTGTATAGCCGTCTAGTTTTCCTAGTTCTTTGGAGATTTCTCCAGCTGTATTGGCCATTTCTGCGATCAGGTCGTCTGCATCGACTACGGTACCTTCTCTACTTTTCATCTTTCCGCTAGGTAGGTCTACCATCCCGTAACTCAGGTGATGCAGGTAGGAAGACCAGTCGTAACCGAGTTTCTGTAGGATGAAGAACAATACCTTGAAATGATAATCTTGTTCATTACCTACGGTATAAATCATACCGCCTACATCGGGATTGTCTTTGACACGCTGAATGGCGGTACCGATGTCTTGTGTCATGTATACGGCAGTACCATCGCTACGAAGTACTATTTTTTCGTCCAGTCCTTCCTCGGTAAGATCGCACCATACGGATCCGTCTTCTTTTTTATAAAATACGCCTTTGTCTAGGCCTTCTTGTACATTGTCTTTTCCTAATAAGTAGGTGTTGCTCTCGTAATAATAGCTATCGAAGTCTACGCCTAATGCGGTGTAGGTTTGCTCGAATCCATCGTACACCCATCCGTTCATCTGCTTCCATAGCGATACGATGTCTTGATCTCCTGCTTCCCACTTACGCAGCATTTCTTGGGCTTCGAGTAGTATGGGCGCTTCTTTTTTGGCTTCGTCAGCTGTTTTACCTGCTGCGATTAGGGTTTCGATTTCTTTTTTGTATTCTTGATCGAATTTTACATAGTAGTTTCCTACCAGCTTATCGCCTTTAAGCCCCGTAGATTCAGGCGTCTCTCCATTGCCAAAACGCTGCCATGCAAGCATGGACTTGCAGATATGAATCCCTCGATCATTGATAATCTGAGTTTTATACACTTTCTGACCACTCGCCTTGATAATTTCGGCTACGGCATATCCTAATAGGTTGTTTCTGATATGTCCTAGGTGCAGGGGCTTATTGGTATTGGGTGATGAATATTCTACCATCATGGCCTTGGCATCGGGTGTGGGCGCTACATAACCGTACTGCGCTTGCTCCTTGATCCCTGCAAAAAAGTCTAGGTAATAGCTGTCTGAGATGACGAGATTTAGAAATCCTTTCACTACGTTATAAGCACTCACAGCGGGTACGGCATCGACTAGATAGGCGCCTATGGCTTCTCCTATCTGTACGGGATTGCCTTTTACCACGCGTAGCATCGGAAAAATAACAACTGTAATGTCTCCTTCAAATTCCTTGCGAGTGCTTTGCAGTTCTACCGATGGTAATGCAGCTTGGTATAAGGAATCTACTGCTGCTTGTACGTGTTCCGTAATGATTTGATGTACTGTCATCTTATTTACTATTAGTATGCTATAAAAATCAGTCAGCAAAGATAATAGAAATATACATGACATGCTGTGCGATTGATAGGATTTCCGTATCTTATAGGATAAAAAAAGATGCTAGTACCTACGAGTTATAAAGACCCAGAAATTACCCAAAAAATCAATACGGCTGTTGGCAAACCTTTTTCGGTATGGCAGCGCATACAACATAAAGGGGTGGGTTCTCCGAAATTACAGATCACTGCTGCGAGTAAAGAGATCCAAACGCTATTATCCCAGAACAATGATCGCAATTGCTGCAATATAGAATTGCGTCCTAAGGGGATTCTGGTAGGCTTCCATGTGCGATTGGCTACCTATGCATTGGTGATCCCGTATTATAAACTAACGCTGTACAAGGGTACGGCTACTACCTACAGCTTGTATATAGATCATCATTTTATCCGATTTAATGCTACGAAAAAGGATACTGCTATTCATGTGTTTGTAAAAAAAATCCTGACCTATAAAGCGGAACAAAAACCGGAATATATCGATGATTTCTAAGACGGTATGCTCCTGAAGGTATTTCTAAAATGCTGATTTATTTGTATCTTATACCTAAAAAGAAACGATGCGCATATTACTTACAGGGGCTAATGGATATATAGGTATGCGGCTATTGCCGCTTCTTCTGGATGCAGGACATGAGGTGATCTGCTGTGTACGGGACAAAGACCGTTTTGGGATCGATACAGAGATGCTACAGCGGGTAGATATTATAGAGATTGATTTTCTACAACCGCCTATTCCAGATTTGTTGCCCAAGGATATTGATATTGCTTTTTACCTGATTCATTCGATGACGTCTTCGACTACTGATTTTGATAAAAAGGAAGAGGTTTCTGCTCATAATTTTAATACCTATTTATCGTATACTCGGGTGCATCAGGTGATTTACCTGAGCGGGATCGTCAATGAAAAAAACTTATCCAAGCACTTGTGGTCTCGAAAAAATGTAGAGGAAACCCTCTATAAAGGTACGTACAACCTTACGGTACTGCGATCAGGCATTATTGTAGGTTCTGGTAGTTCGTCTTTCGAAATCATTAGAGATTTGTGCGAAAAATTACCGATCATGGTCACACCGCATTGGGTAAATACCAAAACGCAGCCGATCGCCATCCGAGATGTACTGAGTTTTATGACTGGGGTTATGGGCAAGGAGGCTTGCTATAACCAGTCGTATGATATTAGTGGACCGAATATCATTACCTATAAGGAGATGCTACTACTCTATGCCAAAAAGAGGGGGATTCGGTTGTATATATTCACGATCCCGATCATGACCCCCACACTTTCTTCTTATTGGCTCTATTTTGTAACTTCTACTTCGTATAAACTGGCACTGAACTTAGTGGATAGCATGCGTATTCCTGTGATCGCTAATGATACTCGATTACAAGAATTACTGGGATTACAACCGATGACCTATACCCGAGCGCTGGAACTGGCTTTTATTAAAATCGAACAGAATCAAGTGGTTTCTAGCTGGAAGGATTCAATGATCAGCGGACGCTTTAAACAGGATTTACAGAAGTATGTAACGGTACCCAAAAAGGGATGCCTCACGGATCGCAAGTCCATGGCTGTGACCAATCCGCAAGAGGTATTGCACAGAATCTGGGCTATCGGCGGAGAAACGGGCTGGTATTATGGGGATTGGCTTTGGAAAATACGGGGGCATGTCGATAAATTTTTTGGTGGCGTCGGGCTGCGCAGGGGCAGGACTAGTCTAGATCATATCAATTCTGGGGATTCTCTGGATTTCTGGCGGGTACTGGTGGCTGATAAAGCGAATAAAAGACTACTACTATTTGCAGAAATGCGCGTACCTGGTGAGGCATGGCTAGAATTTGACATCGATGCCAATAATGTATTACACCAAACAGCTACGTTTAGACCTCGTGGGCTCTGGGGACGTATGTATTGGTACTTAATGGTGCCTTTTCATTTCTTTATTTTTGGGGGTATGATCCGAAACATTGTCAAAAAACAATAGGCAGCATATGACCGTAGTAGCAATATAGCTTGCTAACCAAATAGATTCATAGGTAAGAGATGGCACAACACTAAATATGCAGGTGGTACTCCTAGACAGGCATGCCTGCATCAGTCCATAAAATCCGCCAAGGTTCTATTTTCTAACACCTTTAGTGTATTATCACGAACTTCTATCATGAGTTCGTGTACGGCACAGGCGTCTTCGTCTGGGCAATCGTCGCATTTTTCATAAAAATTAAGGCTTACACAAGGTAGCATGGCAATTGGCCCTTCTAGTACTCGAATGACGGATGCCATCGAAATTTCGGTAGGAGATTTGATGAGGTAGTACCCCCCTCCTTTTCCCTTTTTGGAACCTAATAGACCATTTTTACGCAAGGTGAGCAAAATACTTTCTAGGAATTTCTGCGAAATGTTTTCCTCTTGTGCTATTTCAGAGATCAACACAGGGTTTTCACACCGCTTTCGGGCAATGTAGCTCAGGGCTTTGAGCCCGTATTTTGTTTTCTTAGAAAGCATGCTTGTTTTTTATTTTTGAAAAAGAAAAAGTCAAGATGAGTTCAATATACAATTTCTATCGTAAGTATTGAAGTGATTTAAACTTTTTTGATTTCAGCGAAAAACCAAGATTTTGTGATCAAATACAGCAATTTTTTAGTTGCATAGCAGCGCTACGGAACTAAAAAATTGCAAAATTTGAGTGCAAAAGATCGTTTTTATAGCAAATTGAAAAAAAGTTTACATCACTTCATCTTGTTTTTAGCTTATTTTTTGCCCTTTGGAGTCGTGATAGGTTGGTTATCGGCTCGATGTATATACAATTCATGAAGTATCGCTAGCAACAGCACCCAAAAGACATACGCTTATTTCACATCGAAGCACTGTATAGCTACTACGCTTGTGGCAAAAATACTTCTGCCATCATACAGCGTGCACTGCCACCTCCTAATTGCTCAATAGTAGTCAATGAACTGTGTAAAATAGCACAATGGCGCTCAATCGCTGCTAATTGCTGCGCAGTAAGACTGGCATATGCAGTAGATGACATAACCAAGTAGCGTTTATTATCCGCTCCGATGACTTGCAAAACATTGCCTGCAAAATGGGCTACTTGTGCTTCTGTGATGTTAATTACTTCTTTCTGATCTTGTTTCAGGTGTTTGAGTACATTTTTGCGCTCTTTTTTATCATCTATACTGTCTAAACATACGATGGCAAAGGTTTCTGCGATGCCCATCATTACATTGGTATGATAGATAGGTAACCGTGTATCGGTTACGGTCTGATAGGCTTTAAAAATCACTGGTGTGTATTCAAAATCTTCGCAAAACTCGATAAACAACTCTTCATCTGCTCTAGGAGATAGTGCGCAATACGCCTTTCTGTGTACTCTGTCTAAAAGCATACTACCTGTACCTTCTAGAAAAATTTCTTCTTCTTCTGCCGAGGTATAATCGATCACATCTGTAATCTCGAATCCCTGTGCTTCTATAGCTTCCAATACTTCTGGACGCCTTTCGCGTCGTCTATTTGCTGCAAACATAGGATATAGTCCTACTGTTCCTGCGGCATGAAAAGACACCCAGTTATTAGGAAACACTGCATCTGGTGTGTCATTCTCTACTGCATCTGCTACCACAATTACCTGTACGCCTACCGATCGCAACTGTGCTACAAGTGTATCAAATTCTTGCTGTGCTAGTGCGGTAGGATCTGTTATCGCTTCACTGGCTTGCTGGTAGTAATTATTTACGGCTGTCTGCTCATTCATACGGAATTGTGCAGGGCGTATCATCAGGATCGTATTGGTTATTTGTGCCATGTAATTGTTGTAAGATTATAGTAAAAAAAATATAATGGTGTACTATGCTTCTCTAATCAGAGGCATGGTAGAACAGCGTAGCAATCCTTCTTGCTTAGCGATCTCAGCATACGGTACTTCTTCTACGGTAATTCCTTGATCGCGTAGCCAATGATTGAGTCGCGTAAAATTTTGTTCAGAGATCACCACGTCTTCTGAGATCGAAAAGATATTAGAAAACATATGATACATTTCATCTTTTTGGATATGAAATATATTTTCTATCCCAAAAAAATCAACTAAGTATTGATACTCTTTTGGATTTCTAAACCCTTCTTTATGTATGATCGCTTTACCCCTACCCACAGGCTGAAAACAGCAATCTAGATGCAACGCATTGTCCATAGGGTTTTGCATCGATTTATTGAGATCAAAGGACACTACCGTCTTCTCTGGACAGATAGACTGTATATAAGCTACTCCCTCTGGGTTGGTACGCGCTACGATACAATCGGCATAGTCTGCACCATGATAGGTGCCTATAAAGATATGATCATTATGTACGATAATATCGCCTCCTTCAAAATGAATATCTGCCGATGGTGCTTTGTACACCTTAGCAGGATCAATCTGATCAATCACATATTGGATGGCCTTGATTTCTTTTTCTCTATCGGGTAAGATGTTAGATTGTATAAACTTATCATCGATCACCAAAGCTATATCTCTAGCAAAAATCTGATTGTAATCCTCGATTACCTCGGGTCTGAATACTTGTACATCGTATTTTTTAAACACATTGAATACAGCTTCCATTTCCTGAACCATCGCTGCTTCTTTGGGATATGTACCCGCTTTAATATGTTGTATAGATTTAGGATCATATGCCTCTGCTATAGCCGGAACACCTCCGTTACTCATAGCACTTCCCAAAATAACCGCTCTCAGGCGCGAAGTTTCGTTTTGGATATGTAGTTTCAATCGTATCTTTATTTTAAGTATTGGAATTTTAAGTAGTAAAAGCCCTATGCTTTTCCACTATAACAAATATAGGAATCCATCAGTCCTATCAATATTTTTTACTCACAAAAAAGCGTGTTTTTTTATCAAATCCTAAAAAATTAACATACACGTTACATTAATTTTGAATATATCACAAAGAAGTGGTTTAAACTTTTTTCAATTTGCTATGAAAACGATCTTTTGCCCCCAAATTTTGTAATTTTTGAGTTCTATAGCGTAGCTATGCAACAAAAAAATCACTTCAAAAAAAAAGCATTGAGAAACTCAATGCTTTTTGTATATCTTTTGGGTAAAACCCTAATCCTTATGATCTTTCTGCCACTTCTTTAAAAGTTCTACTATTCTCTCCGATATAGATCTGTCTTGGTCTTCCGATAGGTTCTTTTCTTAGACGCATTTCTCTCCATTGTGCGATCCATCCTGGTAATCTACCTAACGCAAACATTACTGTAAACATTTCTGTAGGGATTCCTAATGCTCTGTAGATAATTCCAGAGTAGAAATCTACATTAGGATATAATTTACGCTGGATAAAGTACTCATCCTCTAAGGCTACTTTAGCCAATCCTTTGGCGATGTCTAATACTGGATCTTCGATTCCCAAATCACCTAACACTTCTTCTGCTGCTACTTTAATGATCTTAGCTCTAGGATCGAAGTTTTTATATACTCTATGTCCGAATCCCATTAATCGGAATGGGTCATTTTTATCCTTGGCCTTTGCGATATACTTGGCTGTATCTCCACCATCTTCTTTGATCGCTTCTAGCATTTCGATTACCGCTTGGTTAGCACCTCCGTGTAGCGGCCCCCATAATGCAGAAATTCCAGCAGAAATCGATGCAAATAAGCCAGCATGAGAAGATCCTACAATTCGTACCGTAGATGTAGAACAGTTCTGCTCGTGATCTGCATGTAGGATTAATAATTTATCTAAAGCATCATTTACAATCTTATTTGCCTCATAGCTCTTATTTGGTCTAGAGAACATCATTTTATGCAAGTTCTCCACATACCCTAATGAACTATCACCATAATCTAGTGGCAGGCTTTTACGCTTGCGCATCGTCCATGCAGCTAACACTGGAAATTTACCCATGATCTTTACGATCGCATTATACATAGCCTCATCAGAATCTACATCTACCGACCCTGGGTTAAAAGCAACCAATGCACTAGTCAATGAAGATAATACGCCCATTGGGTGTGCGCTTTTTGGAAAACCATCCAAAATTTTCTTCATATCCTCATCTACATGAGATTCTTCTTTGATGTCTTTATCGAATTTTTCTAACTGCGTAGCAGTAGGCAATTCTCCAAAAATTAATAAGTAAGCAACTTCTAAGAAATCTGCCTGCTCAGCCAACTCTTCGATAGCATATCCTCGGTATCTAAGAATTCCTTTCTCTCCATCAAGGAATGTAATAGCGCTCTCACAGCTTCCTGTGTTTTTATATCCTGGATCTATTGTTGTAATCCCTTTAGTTGCGCCCCTTAATGCCTTGATATCAATTCCTAATTCATTCTCTGTTCCCTTCACTATCGGAAACTCATATTTATTACCGTCGATTTCTAGTGTGGCTATTTTTGACATGTGTTGTATAGAATTTTTGCTGTTATAATAAGATTTGCTAAATTAAGAAATCTAGTGTTAATATATTATTAATCATAGCATCTATTTTGCAATATCAACCGCATGATGCATTATCTTCAACTAGAGAAGAAAAGATTGCATTTCTTGTAAAAAACAATCGTATTTACACCTGAAAACTAAGCATAAAGGAAGTAATTTGGTTTTTTTTAACTTTCTATTACTGATACATTCGCTCATTTTTTATTCGGGCGTTACCCACAAGGGGTCGGGCTATCCGCTATATCTTTTTTGTTTTTTTTAAGGAAAACAAAAAAGGATGCCGCTGCTATCCCTAACGCAAACTAAATCTAATTATTTAATCTAATAGATTGTTTTCTTTGCAGCTATTTTACTGCTATTGATTACTGTTGCACGGTACGAGCGCGACGCTCGCACTAGCCATTACTTTGTACTTCTGGTCGTGCCTGCAGAGGGTGCCGCAGCTATCTAACGTATATAAACTCTGTTTATATACTAACATCATTTCCTCTTTGTATCATTGAACTTCTCTGAACTTTTTCTTTTCCCTAAAAAGAATCATATACACTCCAAGTTTCGTTTTTAGCTTCATCCCCAAAAACACGCTTCACGCTATAAAACCTATGATACAGAAGTAGAGATCGAAGTGATTTAAACTTTTGATGCTAGCAAAAAAACAAAGATTTTGTGATCAAATACAGTAACTTTTTTTACTGCATAGCAGCGCTCGAAAACCAAAAAACTACAAACTTAGAGCGTAAGAGATCGTTTTTATGGCAAATTGATAAAAAATGAAATCACTACATCATCATAACTGCGGTGAGGACACGATGAGCCATAAAAAAAGCCCGACAGCGACTGTCAGGCTTTTTACCTAAAAAACATAGGTATTTCTAATGCACTTATTTTTTGATTTTAAATGCTTTTTCTTTTGGATAGTATGCTACAGAACCTAATTCTTCTTCGATTCTTAATAACTGATTGTACTTAGCCATACGGTCACTTCTAGAAGCAGAACCTGTTTTGATCTGTCCTGTATTCAATGCTACTGCTAAGTCAGCAATCGTATTGTCTTCAGTTTCTCCAGATCTGTGTGACATTACAGAAGTATACCCTGCATTATGTGCCATATTTACAGCTGCAATCGTTTCTGTTAGTGTACCGATTTGATTTACTTTGATCAAAATAGAGTTTGCAATACCATTTTCGATTCCTCTAGATAAACGCTCTACATTCGTTACAAAAAGGTCATCACCTACTAATTGTACAGTATCTCCTACTTTGTCAGTTAAGTACTTCCAACCTTCCCAGTCATTTTCGTCCATTCCATCTTCGATAGAGATGATTGGGTATTTAGCAGCAAGCTCAGCTAAGTAATCAGCCTGCTCTTCGCTCGTTCTTACCACACCTTTATCTCCTTCGAATTTAGTATAGTCGTACTTACCATCTACATAAAACTCTGCAGATGCACAGTCTAATGCTACCATGATCTCATCACCGAACTTGTATCCAGCTTTTTCTACAGCTAGTGCAATAGAATCTAAAGCATCTTCAGTACCGTCTAGTGTTGGAGCAAATCCTCCTTCATCACCTACAGCAGTACTTAAACCTCTGTCGTGTAATACTTTCTTTAAGTTATGGAAAATCTCTGTTCCCATTTGCATAGCTTGCGTAAAGCTCTTCGCTTTTACTGGCATTACCATAAACTCTTGGAATGCGATTGGTGCATCACTATGCGAACCACCATTAATGATATTCATCATAGGTACTGGTAGTGTATTAGCACTCACTCCACCTACATATCTGTATAATGGCATGTTTAGTTCATTTGCAGCAGCCTTAGCGATTGCTAATGAAACTCCTAGGATAGCATTTGCTCCTAATTTAGATTTGTTAGGAGTACCGTCTAATTCGATCATTGTTTGATCCAATAGATTCTGATCGAAAACAGAGCTTCCCAATAATTCCTCTGCTATGATGGTGTTAACATTCTCTACAGCTTTGCTAACTCCTTTACCCATATACTCACTTCCTCCATCTCTTAGCTCTACTGCTTCATGCTCTCCTGTAGAAGCACCAGACGGAACTGCTGCTCTTCCTAAAACACCGTTTTCAGTAACTACATCTACTTCTACAGTAGGGTTACCACGTGAATCTAAAATCTGTCTGGCGTGAATATTTACAATTATACTCATGTTGTTTGATTTGTTTATGTTGGATAATTTTAATTCTTCGCAATATACAAAACAGGTAAATCTTAATACCTCATAAAATTCCTTAATTTTCTATATTTTTCGAAACCTTTGATGATCAACATAGTTGTTTTTACAATACATATTCGTTATCAACTAGTTACGAAAAATTAAGAAATCAAGCACTTATTTTTGTTTTGCGTTTTTTATGTTATTGATAAATTGTTCAAATAAGTAAATAGAATCGTTAGGCCCAGGGCTTGCCTCTGGGTGGTATTGTACTGAAAAACAGTTTTTGCTTTTCATTTTGATTCCTGCTACCGTATGATCATTAAGATGCACATGTGTAATTTCTAAATCCTCATGCTTTTCTGTCTCTTCTCTATTAATCGCAAATCCGTGGTTTTGCGAAGTAATTTCCCCCTTACCTGTCACAAGATTCTTTACAGGGTGATTGATCCCTCTATGCCCATTATGCATCTTATAAGTACTAATTCCATTAGCCAACGCAATTACTTGATGTCCTAAACAAATTCCAAACAATGGCAAATCTCTTTTGATAATTTCCTGTGCAGTGGCAATAGCCTCTGTTAATGGTTCTGGATCCCCAGGGCCATTAGACAAGAAATATCCATCTGGTTCCCACTCGTTCATTTCCTCGAATGAAGCATTGTATGGAAACACCTTGATATACGCATCACAATTCGCTAAGTTTCTAAGAATATTCTTTTTAATTCCTATATCCAATGCCGAAATTTTATACGTGGCATTAGGATCTCCAAAGAAGTATGGCTTTTCTGTAGACACTTTAGAAGCTAGCTCCAGCCCATTCATATCTGGCACTGCTGCTAATTTCTTTTTCAGCGCATCAATATCATCAATCTCTGTAGAGATTAGCGCATTCATCGCTCCATTATCCCTAATATAGCTTACCAATGCTCTCGTATCTACATCAGAGATCGCTAGTAAATTATGCTTCTCTAAGAAATCCTGGAGTGAACTATCTGCCAATACTCTAGAAAACTCATAGCTAAAGTTCTTAACGATCAGCCCTGCAATTTTAATTGAATCAGATTCTACTTCTTCTTCATTGGTTCCGTAATTACCGATATGCGCATTGGTAGTTACCATCAATTGACCATAATACGAAGGGTCTGTAAAAATTTCTTGGTACCCCGTCATTCCAGTATTAAAACATACTTCACCAAACGCCGTACCTTCTCTTCCAACAGCTTTTCCATAAAAAATGGTTCCATCTGCCAATAAAACAATCGCCTTTTTTCGAGATTGATATTTCATTATTATTAAATTTTGATACTATTTTTTTCTGTATTGCTATTTATAAAATATAGCAAGCAAATAATTAAATTTTCAAAAAAAAAGGATAAACGACGAAACGTTTATCCTTTTTCTATTATGTGTAATGAACACTTTTCATTTATTCTTCTTCAGAGCTAGTAGTTTCTGTAGCTGGTGCAACAGGTGCAGCCGAAGGCTTTTTAGATCTACCTCTTCTTGTAGATTTCTTCTTAGCTGGCTTACCTGCATTGTATAGCTCATTATAATCTACTAATTCGATCATAGCCATATCAGCGTTATCCCCAAGACGATTTCCTAATTTGATAATTCTAGTATATCCTCCTGGTCTGTCACCTACTTTAGGCGCTACATCTCTAAATAATTCAGCTACTGCATATTTATTACGCAATTTACTAAATACGATACGACGATTGTGTGTAGTATCTTCTTTAGATTTAGTAACTAATGGCTCTACAAACTGCTTTAAAGCTTTTGCTTTTGCCACAGTAGTATTAATTCTTTTATGCTCTATTAAAGAACAAGCCATGTTTGCTAACATCGACTTACGATGCGCAGTTTTTCTACCTAAATGGTTAAATTTTTTTCCGTGTCTCATGACATTACATTTTAATCATCATCTTGCTACAACTCATTCTGAGGAGCAAATTATGATGGATTAGTCTTTATCTAATTTATATTTAGAAAGATCCATACCAAAGTTTAATCCTTTTACATTCACTAGCTCTTCTAGCTCAGTTAAAGATTTTTTTCCAAAGTTACGGAACTTCATTAAATCGTTTTTATTATAAGATACTAAATCTCCTAATGTATCTACTTCTGCTGCTTTTAAGCAATTCAATGCTCTGACAGAAAGATCCATATCGATTAATTTAGTTTTCAATAACTGACGCATGTGTAATGATTCCTCATCATATGTTTCAGTCTGTGCAATTTCATCTGCTTCTAGAGTAATACGCTCATCAGAGAATAACATAAAGTGGTGGATCAAAATCTTTGCCGCCTCGGTTAATGCATCTTTAGGATGTATAGAACCATCAGTCATGATTTCGAATACTAACTTTTCGTAATCAGTCTTTTGCTCTACACGATAGTTTTCGATACTGTATTTTACATTTTTTATCGGTGTATAAATCGAATCTGTAAAAATTGTACCTACAGGTGCATTTGCCTTTTTATTTTCTTCAGCTGGCACATAACCTCTTCCTTTTTCAATTGTGATTTCAAGGTTTAATGCTACTTTTTTATCCATGTTACAGATCAAAAGGTCTGGATTTAGTACCTGAAAACCTGAAATAAATTTCTGAAAATCACCAGCAGTTAATTGCTCTTGACCTGAGATAGAAATCGTAACAGATTCATTATCTATATCCTCGATCTGACGCTTAAAACGTACTTGCTTAAGATTTAGAATAATTTCTGTTAGATCTTCTACAACTCCAGAAATAGTAGAAAACTCATGATCTACACCTTCTATACGTAAAGAAGTTATAGCAAATCCCTCTAAAGAAGATAACAAAACTCTTCGCAAAGCGTTACCAACTGTTAATCCGTAACCTGGTTCTAAAGGTCTAAATTCGAATTTACCATCAAACTCACTTGAGTCGATCATGATGACTTTATCGGGCTTCTGAAAATTTAATATTGCCATGTTTTTGTTTCTTCTTTATGAGTTATTACTTCGAGTATAATTCGACGATGAATTGTTCGTTGATATTTTCCGGAATTTGTATTCTAGCCGGAACTGATACAAAACTACCTTCTTTTGTTTCGTTATTAAAAGTAATCCACTCATAAACTGTGCTGTTGTTAGCCAAAGAGTTCTGAATCACTTCTAAAGATTTTGATTTTTCTCTAACACCTACAACATCACCTGGTTTTAATTGGTAAGAAGGAATATTTACCAATTCTCCGTTTACAGTAATATGTCTGTGAGATACTAACTGTCTTGCACCACTTCTAGTGTTAGACAATCCCATTCTATAAGCTACATTATCTAATCTAGACTCACACAACTGAAGTAATACCTCACCTGTAATCCCTTGAGATCTTGTTGCTTTTTCAAACATATTACGAAACTGACGCTCTAATATACCATATGTATATTTCGCCTTTTGCTTTTCCATTAATTGGATTGCATATTCACTTTTCTTTCCTCTACGTCTGTTATTTCCGTGCTGACCTGGAGGGTAATTTCTTTTTTCGAAAGATTTATCATCTCCGAAGATCGCTTGTCCAAACTTACGAGCGATTTTAGTTTTTGGACCAGTATATCTTGCCATTTGATTCTAATTTATTTTTTGAGGTGATTATGAATTAAGGTCTCTGTCCTTCGATAATCAAATATCCTCTTTAGATTTACTTTTTATTATAAAATTATGTAATACTATAATATTACACAAAACGAGTATTATACTCTTCTTCTTTTAGGTGGACGACATCCATTATGTGGCATTGGAGTTACATCGATAATCTCAGAAACTTCAATCCCTGAATTGTGTAAAGAACGTATTGCAGACTCTCTACCGTTTCCAGGACCTTTTACATATACCTTTACTTTCTTTAATCCAGCTTCGATAGCAACTTTAGATGCATCTTCTGCAGCTAATTGTGCTGCATAAGGAGTGTTCTTTTTAGAACCTCTAAATCCCATTTTACCAGCTGAAGACCAAGAAATAACGTCTCCTTTTTTATTCGTTAACGAAATAATAATGTTGTTAAAAGAAGCTGTTACGTGCGCCTCTCCTACTGACTCAACGATTACTTTACGTTTTTTTGAAGTTGACTTTGCCATACTACTTATTATTTAGTCGCTTTTTTCTTGTTAGCAACTGTTTTTCTTCTTCCTTTACGTGTTCTAGAGTTATTCTTTGTACGTTGTCCTCTAAGTGGTAAACCAGCTCTGTGGCGGATACCTCTATAACATCCTATATCCATAAGACGTTTGATATTCAACTGTACTTCAGAACGTAATTCTCCTTCTATGGTATAGGCACCTACAGCTTCACGAATACGACCGATTTGATCATCATCCCAATCAGAAACTTTTATACTTTCGTCTACTTTGGCAGTATCCAAAATTTCTTTTGCTCTACTTCTACCAATTCCGAAGATATAGGTCAATGCTATAACTCCTCGCTTTTGTTTGGGTATATCTACCCCTGCAATTCTTGCCATAATTACCCTTGTCTTTGTTTAAATCTAGGATTCTTTTTATTAATCACGTAAAGTCGGCCTTTTCTACGCACAATCTTGCACTCGGCACTTCTCTTTTTTATTGATGCTTTAACTTTCATCTGTTCTTTACTTAAAGTTTTTTGACTGTCTGTCAAGTGAAACTTCTAACAATTAAGACTATTTGCTGTGATCACAAATGGCCTTAATTGTAAAAAGTTTTCTCTTTTTTGCTTTAGTAATTCCTATTTAACGTATCGCTAAGATAAATTAATAAGAATTTAAACCATAAGATTTTCAGCCTGCAAAAATACAGAAAAAATCTTATTAAGCAACTTTATATTATAATTAGTATCTATATGTGATACGAGCCTTAGATAAATCATAAGGACTCATTTCTAATTTCACCTTATCTCCAGGTAACAATTTAATATAATGCATACGCATTTTACCCGAAATATGTGCAGTCACTACGTGACCATTTTCTAATTCTACTCTAAACATTGCATTAGACAATGCTTCGATGATACTTCCGTCTTGCTCTATTGCCGGTTGTTTTGCCATTATGCTACTGCTTTTCTATTTTTACCAGTTTTCATTAACCCATCATAGTGTCTATTCAGTAAATAAGAGTTTACCTGCTGCACTGTATCAATAGCTACTCCCACCATAATTAATAGAGAAGTACCTCCAAAGAACAATGCCCAACCTTGTTGAACTCCTAAAACTTTTACTGCGATTGCAGGAAAAATAGCCACCAATGCTAAGAAAATAGATCCTGGTAGTGTAATTTGCGACATGATTTTATCTAAATATTCAGCAGTCTCACTACCTGGTCTAATTCCAGGAATAAAACCACCACTTCTTTTTAGATCATCTGCCATCTTATTCGTAGGAACTGTAATTGCCGTATAAAAATATGTAAATATGATAATTAATAACGCAAATACAAGATTGTACCAAAAACCGAATATATCACTAAACGCAGCTGCTATACCCTGAGAAGTTTCAGAATCGGAAAGACCTGCTACTGCAGCTGGGATAAACATAATTGCTTGTGCAAATATTATAGGCATTACACCAGAAGCATTCAACTTAAGTGGTATGTACTGACGAGATCCAAATACATTCTTCTCGTATCCACCACCAGCTGTTCTTCTCGCATATTGCACAGGTATTTGTCTAACCGCCATCACTAATAGTACTGACGCTAGAATAATCACAAACCATATTACCAATTCTATAAGTACCATGATAATATCACCACCTTCTCCAGAAGTTCTAGAGATAAAGTTTTGTACAAAAGATTGAGGTAATGTAGCTATGATACCTACCATAATCAATAAAGAAATTCCGTTTCCAATTCCTTTATCGGTAATTCGCTCACCTAACCACATAGCGAAAACGCATCCTGTAGTAAGAATGATCACAGAAGATACAACAAAAACAGTTTGGTTTTCCAATACAAAAGCTCCCGGAGGAAGTGTTGCGAATAAATTATAGATATACCCTGGCCCTTGAACCAATGTAATAGCTATAGTCAACCAACGTGTAATCTGATTTATCTTCTTTCTTCCACTTTCTCCCTCTTTTTGTAATTTCTGAAGATAAGGGATTGCTATCCCCATTAATTGCACTACAATAGAAGCAGATATATAAGGCATAATCCCTAATGCAAAAACAGAAGCATTCGCAAATGCTCCTCCTGTAAAGGCATTAAGTAATCCCAATAAACCATCCTGAGTTTGCGTACCTAAGTTCGCTAACTCAGCTGCGTCTACTCCTGGCAGTACAACTTGTGCTCCAAAACGATATACTAAAAGCAGTCCTAGTGTAACTAAGATCCTGCTTTTTAGTTCTTCTATTTTCCAAATGTTTTTTATTGTATCAATAAATTTCATGAAATGTATCTATTATAAGGTTACCGCTTCTCCTCCAGCTGCTTCAATCGCTGCTTTCGCTGTTGCTGTAAATTTGTGAGCAGAAACTTTTAATTTCGCTTTTAACTCACCTCTACCTAGTATTTTTACTAAATCATTTTTTCCTGCAAGACGTGTCGATAATATCACATCTAAATCTACAGTATCCGTGATCTTACCAGCATCTACTAAACTCTGTAGCGTATCTAAGTTGATTCCCTGATATTCTTTTCTGTTGATATTTGTGAAACCAAACTTTGGCACACGTCTCTGTAGTGGCATTTGTCCACCTTCGAAACCGATCTTTCTAGAATAACCAGAACGAGATTTTGCACCTTTATGACCACGAGCAGCAGTTCCACCTTTACCAGAACCCTGTCCACGACCTAAACGCTTGCTGTTATTTTTTACCGAACCTGCAGCAGGTTTTAAATTACTTAAATCCATGTGCTTATATTATTTTGTTTCTACAGAAACTAAATGTTTAACTTTATTTACCATCCCAAGGATATTAGGAGTGTCATCGTGCTCGACTACCTGACCGATCTTTTTAAGACCTAAAGCCTCTAGAGTTCTTTTCTGTCTCTGAGTACGGTTAATCGCGCTTCTTACTTTAGTTATTTTAATCTTTGCCATCGTTCCTGTTTTATCCTTTAAACACTTTTTCTAGCGAAATACCACGTTCTTTTGCTACTTGTTCTGCATTTCTTAATTGCAATAAAGCATCAAAAGTTGCCTTTACCACATTATGTGGGTTAGACGAACCTTGGTTCTTAGAAAGTACGTCATGTACTCCAACTGATTCAAGTACTGCACGGATAGCACCACCTGCGATTACTCCCGTACCCGTTGCTGCTGGCATCAATAATACTCTAGCACCACCGTATTTACCTTTTTGTTCGTGTGGTAATGTTCCTTTTGTTAATGGAATACGTACTAAGTTCTTTTTTGCGTCTTCAACAGCTTTTGCTATCGCTTCTGCTACTTCTTTAGACTTACCTAAACCGTGACCAACTACACCGTTTTCATCTCCTACAACAACAATTGCAGAGAATCCAAATGCTCTACCACCTTTAGTTACCTTAGTAACACGCTGTACACCTACTAAACGGTCTTTTAATTCAAGTCCACTTGGTTTTACTAATTCTGCGTTTTTATATTTTTGATACATAATTTCTTAGAATTTAAGTCCTGCTTCTCTAGCTCCTTCAGCTAATGATTTTACTCTTCCGTGATATAAGTACCCTCCTCTATCGAAAGACACATATTCTACACCTGCACTTTTAGCTTTTTCAGCAAGAGCTTTACCTACCAAGTTCGCTTTTTCTGCTTTACTTCCTGATGCTGAAGCTATTTCTTTATCCCTTGAAGATGCTGAACCGATAGTCTTACCAGTTACATCATCTATCAACTGAGCATAAATTTCTTTATTACTTCTAAAAACAGATAATCTAGGACGTTGTTCTGTTCCGCTTACTGTTCCGCGGATTCGCTTTCTGATCTTTAATCTTCTTAAATCTTTCGAGAATGCCATAACTTTAATATGATTATGCAGACTTACCTGCTTTTCTTCTTAATTCTTCTCCTACAAACTTGATTCCTTTACCTTTATATGGCTCTGGCTTACGGAAGCTTCTAATTTTAGCCGCAACCTGTCCCACTAATTGCTTATCGTGTGATGTCAATTTTACAAGTGGATTCTTACCTTTTTCAGAAACAGTCTCGATTTTTACTTCTGGAGCGATGTCCATTACGATATTATGAGAGAAACCTAATGCTAAATCTAATTTTTGACCTTGGTTACTTGCTCTGTAACCTACACCTACTAGCTCTAGCTCCTTAGTAAATCCTTCAGAAACACCTACAATCATATTCTGAATCAAAGCTCTGTATAAACCGTGCTTTGCTTTTTGATCTTTGGCATCTGAAGATCTTTCTACAACAACCTGACCTTCTTCTACCTTCGCCGATACACTTTGTAATTCTTGCGAAAGCTCTCCTAATTTTCCTTTAACAGTAACAACATTACCTGTCACCTCTACAGTGACACCAGACGGAATAGTTACTGGATTTTTTCCTATTCTTGACATTTCTTTTGTCTTTTTATACTGTTAATATACGTAGCAAAGTACTTCACCACCTACATTCTCTGTTCTTGCCTGCTTATCAGTCATCACACCATGAGAAGTAGATACAATAGCAATTCCTAAACCATTCAAAATTCTAGGCACTTCTTTTGATCCTGCATATTTACGCAAACCAGGCTTACTGATTCTTTGTAATTCTTTTATCACAGGCTCTTTAGTAAGTTTATCGTACTTAAGCGCTATTTTGATACTCCCTTGTGTAGTTGTATCATCAAACTTGTAACTTAAAATATATCCTTGATCGAATAATATTTTAGTGATCTCTTTTTTAACTTTAGATGCAGGAATTTCAACAACTCTGTGCTTTGCACTATTAGCGTTTCTAATTCTTGTTAAATAATCTGCAATTGGATCTGTATTCATTATATATAATTTATGGTATTGGTTTTCGGGGCACTACACCCCGAACCTAATACCAATTTACTTACTGTTTTATTACCAACTAGCTTTAGTTACTCCAGGAATTAATCCTTTATTAGCCATCTCTCTAAATGTAACACGAGAAATTCCAAACTGACGCATATATCCTTTTGGTCTCCCTGTTAATTTACAACGATTATGCTTACGGATCGGAGATGCATTTTTAGGTAGTTTCTGTAACGCTTCGTAATCACCAGCTTCTTTCAAAGCTTTGCGTTTCTCTGCATATTTAGCTACCGTTTTTGCTCTCTTTACCTCACGAGCTTTCATTGATTCTTTAGCCATAATTAATTCTTTTTAAAAGGTAACCCTAGTTGTGTTAACAATGATTTTGCTTCTTTATCCGTGTTAGCAGATGTCTCAAAAGTAATGTTCATTCCTGAAATCTTATTTACTTTATCGATATCTATTTCTGGAAAAATAATCTGCTCAGTAATACCTAATGAGTAGTTTCCTCTACCATCAAAACCTGTAGCTTTTATTCCACTAAAATCTCTTACTCGTGGTAAAGCCGAAGTAATTAAACGATCTAAGAATTCATACATTCTCTCTCCTCTAAGCGTAACTTTAGCCCCGATAGGCATTCCTTTACGCAATTTGAAAGTAGCAACATCTTTCTTAGATATAGTAGGTATAGCTTTTTGACCAGTGATCGTTGTTAATTCGTCTACAGCGTAGTCAATTAACTTTTTATCTGCTACAGCAGCACCAATACCTCTACTTACTACAATCTTTCTAAGCTTAGGTACTTGCATTACGTTATCGTAGCTGAATTCTTCTGTAAGAGCAGACATAACTTTGTCCTTATACTCTTGTTTTAATCTTGGGATATAAGCCATAACTATATTACTTCATTAGATTTTTTAGAAAATCTCACTTTCTTATCTCCTTCTATTCTGTATCCAACTCTAGTTGTTTCTCCTTTAGAAGTTAACAATGATAAGTTAGATATATGAATAGGTGCTTCTTTCTTTACAATTCCACCTTGTGGATTAGCAGCACTAGGCTTTTGGTGCTTAGACACTAAGTTAACACCTTCTACAATTGCCTTGTTCTTATCTCTCAATACTTTCTGAACAGTACCCTCTTGACCTTTATTGTCTCCAGCGATTACTCTTACCGTATCTCCTGATTTAATTTTAAGCTTTGTCATTTTGTTATCTTAATTAAAGCACTTCTGGCGCTAATGAAACAATCTTCATGAATTGCTTATCACGAAGCTCTCTTGCCACAGGACCAAATACACGCGTTCCTCTCATTTCGCCAGCTGGGTTTAATAAAACACAAGCATTATCATCGAAACGAATATACGAACCATCTGGTCTGCGTACTTCTTTTTTGGTACGAACTACAACTGCAGTAGAAACTGCTCCTTTCTTAATGTTTCCATTAGGAGTTGCTTCTTTTACACTGACAACGATCTTGTCTCCTACAGAGGCGTATCTTCTTTTTGTACCACCTAAAACACGGATTACTAAAACTTCTTTTCCTCCTGTGTTATCTGCTACTTTTAATCTAGACTCTTGTTGTACCATAATTACTTAGCTCTTTCAATTACTTCTACTAATCTCCAGCACTTGGTTCTACTCATAGGTTTTGTTTCCATGATCTTTACAGTATCACCAATATTGCAGTCATTTTTCTCGTCGTGTGCAACATATTTCTTTGTTTTCAACACGAACTTTCCGTACATCGGATGTTTTACTTTTTTCACTTCAGAAACCACAATTGATTTCTGCATTTTGTTACTAGTAACTACACCTATACGCTCTTTTCTTAAGTTTCTTTTTTCCATCTGTCAGCAGAATTAACCGTTTAATTCTCTTTTTGTTAACTCAGTTTCCATTCTCGCAATTGATCTTCTCACTTTACGAATCTGTAAAGGATTGTCTAAAGGAGACATAGTATGAGCCATTTTTAATTCTGAATATTCCTTACGGAATTTACCAAGTTCCTCTTGTAATTCAGCTGTAGATTTTTCTTTTACTTCTGATTGTCTCATAGTCATTCAAATATTAAGCTTGATAATCTCTAGCTACGATAAACTTAGTTCTTACAGGAAGTTTCTGTGCAGCAAGACGTAATGCCTCTTTTGCCACATCATGAGGAACTCCACTGATTTCAAATAAAATTCTTCCTGGTTTTACTACTGCTGCCCAGTATTCTACAGCACCTTTTCCTTTACCCATACGTACTTCAAGAGGCTTTTTAGTAATAGGCTTGTCTGGGAAAATTTTAATCCACAGAGATCCCTCTCTTTTCATATAACGAGTAGCAGAAATACGAGCTGCTTCAATCTGTCTTGCAGTAACAAAATTTGAATCTAATGATTTAATTCCGAAAGTTCCGTTTGAAAGCTGACTCCCTCTATAAGAAAGCCCTTTCATACGTCCTTTTTGTTGTTTACGGAATTTTGTTCTTTTAGGCTGTAACATTGTTAATTTACTTTAAAAAATTACTTTCTACGACGTGACTTATTATTTCCACCTCGTCCTGATCCTCTATCGTTTCCTTTTCCTTGTTTCTTAGAAAGACCCACTAGAGGAGAAAGCTCTCTCTTTCCATATACTTCGCCTTTCATGATCCATACTTTCACACCTAATCTACCATAGGTAGTATGTGCTTCTACTAAAGCATAATCGATGTCAGCTCTAAATGTAGATAAAGGAATTCGACCATCTTTGTACGCTTCAGAACGAGCCATCTCAGCTCCATTCAAACGTCCTGAAATCTGTATCTTGATTCCTTCTGCATTCATTCTCATTGCAGCCGCAATAGCCATCTTGATTGCACGACGATAAGAGATACGACCCTCTATTTGCCTTGCAACACTAGATCCTACAAGAAATGCATCAAGTTCTGGTCTTTTGATTTCAAAGATATTGATCTGAACTTCTTTATCTGTAATCTTTTTAAGCTCTTCTTTTAGCTTGTCTACCTCTTGTCCACCTTTTCCGATAATAATACCAGGTCTAGCAGTAGTGATAGTAACGGTTACAAGCTTAAGCGTACGCTCAATAATTACTCTAGATACACTAGCTTTAGATAAACGTGCGTGTACATACTTTCTAATCTTATCGTCTTCGGCAAGTTTATCACCGTAGTCATTACCTCCGTACCAGTTGGACTCCCATCCTCTGATGATACCTAGGCGATTTCCGATTGGATTTGTCTTCTGTCCCATACTATTATTTAGCTTTGTGTATTATTTTTTGCTGCAACCACGATTGTCACGTGATTAGAGCGTTTTCTTATTCTGTGTGCACGACCCTGTGGAGCAGGACGTAGTCTTTTTAACATACTACCTCCATCTACACGAATCTCTTTTACAAAAAGATCTGCATCTTCGATGCTAGCGTCTTCATTTTTCACCTGCCAGTTAGCAATTGCAGAAAGCAATAGCTTTTCTAAACGACGTGATGCTTCTTTAGGGTTAAATCTAAGAATCTGAAGCGCTTTTTCAACTTGCTCACCACGTACTAAATCCGCTACCAAACGCATTTTTCTTGGCGAAGTAGGACAGTTATTAAGTTTAGCAAAAGCAACCTGCTTTCTCTCTTCCTTAATTCTATCTGCCATTTCTTTTTTACGAACTCCCATGACTTAAATTATTTTTTACCTTTATTTTTAGCACCAGCGTGTCCTCTAAACGAACGTGTTGGCGAAAACTCTCCTAATTTATGGCCTACCATGTTTTCTGTAACATATACAGGTACAAATTGACGACCATTATGTACTGCTATTGTTTGCCCTACGAAATCCGGAGTAATCATAGAGGCTCTAGACCATGTTTTGATTACCGTTTTTTTGTTTGACTCTATGTTAGCAGCAACTTTTCTTTCTAACTTATAGTGAACGTAAGGTCCTTTTTTTAATGAACGTGCCATATCTTATTATTTCTTTCTACGTTCTACAATATACTTATTACTCGCTTTCGTCTTAGAACGGGTTCTATATCCTTTAGCAGGTAAACCTTTTCTAGAACGTGGATGACCTCCAGAAGAACGTCCTTCTCCACCACCCATTGGGTGATCTACAGGGTTCATCACTACTGGACGCGTACGTGGACGACGACCTAACCAACGACTTCTACCAGCTTTACCACCTACTAATAATTGGTGATCACTGTTAGAAACAGCTCCTATAGTCGCCATACAGTTTACTAAGATCATTCTCACCTCTCCAGATGGTAGTTTTACGGTAGCAAATTTACCGTCTCTTGCCATCAATTGTGCAAATGATCCAGCACTACGAGCCATTACAGCTCCCTGTCCAGGTCTTAATTCGATACATGAAATGATTGTTCCTAATGGTATATCACTTAGTGGCATTGCATTCCCAATTTCAGGAGCTACTTTCTCTCCAGAAACGATGTTCTGTCCCACTTGCAAACCATTCTGAGCGATCACATAACGCTTCTCACCATCTTGGTAATTTAACAACGCTATGAATGCTGTTCTGTTTGGATCGTATTCGATAGACGCTACTGTAGCAGGAATTCCTTGCTTATCGCGTTTGAAATCGATGATACGATATCTCTTTTTATGACCACCACCTTTGTAGCGCATGGTCATTTTTCCTTGATTGTTTCTACCACCAGTTCTTTTCTTCGGAGCTAATAAACTCTTCTCCGGCTTATCAGTAGTAATGGCATCATATCCATTTACTACTCTAAAACGCTGACCTGGGGTAATTGGCTTTAATTTTCTTACTGACATTTTTTAGTCTTAAAGATTACTGTATAAATCAATTACTTCACCTTCCGCCACCTGTACAATCGCTTTTTTGATCGCTTTTGTTTTACCAGTGACTATACCAGTTTTGGTATAGCGAACCTTACGGTCCGGACGGACATTTATTGTTCGAACTTTAGTAACAGATACTCCATAAGCAGCTTCTACTGCTTTTTTGATCTCTACCTTATTCGCTTTCTTATCTACTACAAATCCATAGCGGTTAAACACCTCACTATCAGCAGTAGCCTTTTCTGTAATAATAGGTTTTATTAAGATACTCATGGCTTCTATTTACTTAAATTCGTTTCAATTCCTTTCAAAGAACCTTCTAAAAGCACAACACTACCCGCATTAAGTATTTTATAAGTACTTAATTCTGAGTAAGTTACAACTTCAGATCTTTTTAAATTACGTGACGACAAATATACATTTTTATTTGACTCACCCAACACAAACAAAGACTTTTTATCTTCTAGCCCTAAAGACTTTAGAACCGATGTAAAATTCTTTGTTTTGATTGTATCGAAGTTGAAATCTTCTACTACTGTGATCGCCTTGTCTCCTGCTTTGATACTTAATGCAGATCTACGCGCTAATTTCTTCAAATTTTTATTTAATTTGAATGAATAATTTCGCGGTCTAGGACCAAAAATTCTACCTCCACCCTTAAAGATTGGAGACTTAATACTACCTGCTCTGGCAGTACCTGTTCCTTTTTGCTTCTTGATCTTTCTTGTACTACCCGCAATCTCTGCACGCTCTTTAGACTTATGCGTTCCTTGACGTTGATTCGCCAAGTACTGCTTTACATCTAAATATACAGCATGCTCATTAGGCTCTATTCCAAAAACAGCGTCAGAAAGGTTTGCCTCTCTTCCTGTTTCTTTTCCGTTGATATCAATTACTGCTACCTTCATTACTTCTGAATAGTTACGTAAGCGTTTTTGTGACCAGGTACACACCCTTTCACTACTAGTAGGTTCTTTTCAGTTACTACTTTTAACACTTTTAAGTTTTGAACTTTTACTTTATCTCCACCCATTCTTCCTGCCATACGCATTCCTTTGAATACTCGTGCAGGATAAGATGCTGCTCCAATAGATCCTGGAGCTCTCAAACGGTTATGCTGACCGTGAGTTGCTTGACCAACTCCACCGAAACCATGTCTTTTTACAACCCCCTGAAAACCTTTACCTTTAGAAGTTCCTGTAATATCTACAAACTCTCCTTCTGCAAAGTGCTCTACAGTGATTGTATCACCTAATTTGTACTCCTCCTCAAAACCTTGGAATTCAACAACTTTACGTTTAGCAACAGTTCCTGCTTTTTTAAAGTGACCTAAAGCCGCTTTAGTAGCATTTTTGTCTGCTTTGTCATCGAAACCTAACTGGATAGCTTCATATCCATCCACTTCTTCAGTTCTGACTTGGGTAATCACACATGGCCCTGCCTCTATAACGGTACATGGAATGTTTTTTCCATTCTCGTCAAAAATGCTGGTCATACCGATCTTTTTTCCTATTAACCCAGACATATTTAATTAATTATTAATGATTATTATTATTTATCACAAAAAAACAGGGTCAAAAATACGTTTCAACCCTGAATTGTATTTTTTGCCGTTTTTCCTTCGCACGCAGCTCAGGACATTTTTAAATCCTAAGTAATAAATTCAAAATTCTATAGCGAACTCTAAAATTATACTTTGATTTCTACTTCTACTCCACTTGGTAATTCTAACTTCATCAACGCATCAATTGTTTTTGAAGAAGAACTATAAATATCTAACAGTCTTTTGTAAGAGCTTAATTGAAACTGCTCTCTAGACTTTTTATTTACGTGTGGAGAACGTAATACTGTAAAAATCTTTTTATGTGTTGGTAAAGGAATAGGCCCTGTCACTACAGCTCCAGTACTCTTTACAGTCTTTACAATCTTCTCAGCAGACTTATCTACTAAGTTATGATCGTAAGATTTTAATTTTATTCTAATTTTTTGACTCATTTCTTAATAATTAAGCATTAACTCCTTTTGCCGCAGCAATTACTTCTTCTGAAATATTAGAAGGAGTTTCTGCATAGTGAGAAAATTCCATAGTAGATGTTGCTCTACCTGATGATAATGTTCTTAACGTAGTTACATATCCAAACATTTCCGAAAGTGGCACAGTAGCTTTTACAGTTTTCGCTCCTGCACGATCACCCATATCACTTACTTGACCTCTACGTCTGTTTAAGTCACCTACTATATCCCCCATGTTTTCTTCTGGAGTAATCACTTCTAATTTCATAATCGGCTCCATAATAACCGCCTTAGCAGCTTTCGCAGAGTTCTTAAACCCTAACTTAGCAGCTAATTCGAAAGAAAGCTGATCAGAATCCACATCGTGATAAGAACCATCTTTTAAGGTTACTTTCATAGCATCTACCTCATAACCTGCTAAAGGTCCATTCACCATAGCTGCTTTAAAACCTTTCTCTATTGAAGGAATAAATTCTTTCGGTACATTACCTCCTTTAATTATAGATTCAAACTGAAGTCCTACCTGACCTTCATCTGCTGGCTCTATAGTAAATACAATATCAGCAAATTTACCTCGTCCACCAGATTGCTTTTTATACACCTCTCTATGATCTGCCGCTTGCGTAATAGCTTCCTTATACTCAACCTGAGGCTGACCTTGATTAACTTCTACCTTAAACTCACGTTTTAGACGATCTACAATAATATCTAAGTGAAGCTCACCCATTCCAGAAATAATTGTCTGCCCAGAAGCTTCATCTGTCTTTACCTGAAAAGTTGGATCTTCTTCAGATAATTTAGCAAGAGACATCCCTAATTTATCAACATCTGCTTTTGTTTTAGGCTCTACAGCAATACCAATTACTGGATCTGGAAAATCCATTGATTCTAATACGATAGGATTTTTTTCATCAGACATAGTATCTCCAGTCTTGATATCCTTAAACCCTACTGCTGCTCCAATATCACCTGCTTCGATATAATCAATTGCGTTTTGCTTATTAGAATGCATTTGATAGATTCTCGATATACGCTCTTTTTTTCCTGAGCGATTGTTCAAGATATATGACCCAGCATCTAAACGACCTGAATACGCACGGAAGAATGCCAAACGTCCAACAAACGGATCTGTAGCAATCTTGAACGCAAGTGCCGAAAATGGCTCTTTTACATCTGGCTTACGTGTTTCCTCTTCATCTGTATTAGGATTGATCCCTACAATACCTTCTTTATCTGTTGGAGAAGGCAAATAACGACACACAGCATCTAACAAGAACTGTACTCCTTTATTTTTAAATGCAGAACCACATATCATTGGTATGATAGACATATCCATCACAGCAGCTCTAAGCGCAGCATGTACTTCTTCTTCTGTAATAGAATCTTCATCCTCCATGAATTTCTCTAGCAAGTTTTCATCATACGCCGCTACCTCTTCGATAAGCAATGCACGATATTTCTTTGCTTCTTCTTTCATGTCTTCTGGAATATCGATCACATCGAACGTAGATCCTTGCGTCTCATCATGCCATACAATAGCACGGTTCTTTACTAAATCAATGATTCCTTTAAAATCTGCCTCATCACCAATATTCAATACAATTGGCACAGCATTCGATTTTAACATATCTTTCACTTGCTGACATACAGCAAGAAAGTTAGACCCCTGACGATCCATTTTATTCACAAAACCAATACGTGGTACTTTGTAATTATCTGCAAGTCTCCAGTTAGTTTCTGATTGAGGCTCTACCCCATCCACAGCACTAAACAAGAAAACCAACCCATCTAACACACGCAAAGAACGATTTACTTCTACCGTAAAATCTACGTGACCTGGAGTATCAATAATATTAAAATGATATCCTTTTGTATCTGGTGTCGCATTTCCATTTTCTATAGGAAATTTCCACTCACAAGTTGTTGCCGCAGAAGTAATAGTAATACCTCTCTCTTGCTCTTGCTCCATCCAGTCCATAGTAGCAGCACCATCATGTACTTCACCTATCTTGTGACTTACACCTGTATAATAAAGAATACGCTCAGTTGTCGTTGTCTTACCTGCATCAATATGTGCAGCAATTCCGATATTTCTAGTATATTTTAAATCTCTAGCCATTTCTGTTTATTGATTAAAATCTAAAGTGTGAGAATGCTTTATTTGCTTCAGCCATTTTATGAGTATCAACTCTTTTCTTAACAGCGGCACCTTCTTCTTTCTCTGCAGCAATAACCTCTGCAGCAAGTCTTTGAGCCATAGATTTTTCATTTCTCTTACGAGAGAATTGAATCAACCATTTCATAGCCGTTGATATTTTTCTATCTGGTCTAATTGGATTCGGAATCTGGAAAGTAGCCCCACCAACACGACGACTTCTTACTTCTACATGCGGCATCACGTTAGACAACGCATCTTTCCACATTTCTAAAGATGTTTTTTCTTCGTTCTGTTTTTTCTCTTCTACAATATCCATTGCGTCGTAGAAAATTCTGAAAGCAACTGACTTTTTACCATCCCACATCATCATGTTTACAAAACGAGTCACTAACTGATCGTTAAAACGTGGATCTGGCAAAATAGGTCTTTTTTTAGCCTTTCTTTTTCTCATGTCTTTCTAAAGTTTTCTTTAATTACTTTTTCTGTTTAGGGGCTTTTGTACCGTACTTAGATCTACGCTGCGTTCTACCTTCTACACCTGCGGTGTCTAAAGCTCCACGAACGATATGATACCTAACTCCTGGTAAATCTTTTACCCTTCCACCTCTAACTAATACTATCGAATGCTCCTGGAGGTTGTGTCCTTCACCACCGATGTATGCGTTTACTTCCTTACCATTAGTCAACCTTACACGCGCTACTTTACGCATTGCTGAGTTAGGTTTTTTTGGTGTAGTAGTATAAACACGCGTACAAACACCGCGGCGTTGCGGGCACGAATCCAAAGCAGCCGATTTACTCTTCTTAGTTATTTTGGCTCTACCTTTTCTTACTAATTGTGAAATTGTTGGCATAATCTGCTTTACACTATTTTTAAAATATTTCTTACAATCCTCTTTTACGAGGGCTGCAAAGGTAGAAATTTTTTCTCGAAATTCAAATCCTAAATCATTAATTTTCAAACAGATTAAAAATCCAAGAAAATTACTGTAAGAATGTCACACATTTTACGTTATTTTAGTCCAAATAGCGCTATCACACCCTCCTTTGCGTTAGGGATAGTAGTGAAAATCCCACAGCACGACCATAGGAGGGCGAGGAATTGTAGCGGATAGCCCGACCCCCGATCTGAATCGGGGGTAACGCCCTAAAAAAGAACATCTATAACAGCAATATCCCTGTAGTGAAAACCCTCATCTTCTTCTTATGCACTCTTTCTGGAACTTGCAACCTACATGCACAGAACATCCAAACACTCACACTTAGCCTACAAGGAGAAGACAGTACTGCTACAAAGATGATTGAAACAATTGGATACCAAAACCAATTTTCTCAAATCATCGCGATGAAAAAAGAAATCGATTCCTTGCACCAGAAACTTCAACTCCAAGGATACATCGATGCCACGAGACAACCTCTTCAAAAAACATCCGACTCTACATACTCCTGTAACTTCACACTGCGCAAGCTCTACAAAAACATACTTATCAATTATTCAGACACAGCTATCCCTCCAGAAACCATACTACAAATCAGCACACAGCATACTGATTCTACAGCAACCATCCCTTTTTCAAAGCTAGAAAACACACTGAAACTACTTACGAACACCATCGTAGCGAAAGGAAATACGTTTAGCCATCTACAATTAACCAGTATTCAAAAAAGAGACACTATTGTCACAGCACAACTAAAAAGTGTCATCAGCAAAACAAGAACGATCGATAAATTCATTATCAAGAACTACACTAAGTTCCCTCGTTCTTTCTTAAAATACTACGCTAGATTAAGACCAAACACCACTTTTAATAAAGAAACCGTATTAGAAAAGAGCGAACGTTTAGAACAACTAAATTTTGTAAGCAATATCAAACCCCCTGAAATCCTATTTAACAAAGACACCACTACCGTATACCTATACTTACAAAAACAAAGTGCCAATACATTTGAGGGGTTTTTAGGCTTTTCGAACGATGCAACCACCAACAAACTCACCTTTAATGGCAATGTAACACTCGAACTCATCAACAACCTACATTATGGAGAACAAGTATCGATACGTTTTAAGAGCGACGGTAACAATCAACAACGCTTCAGAGGCAACCTACAACTCCCTTACCTTTTTAAAAGCCCTCTAGGTGTAGAAGCTGGGATTGACATCTTTAAAAAAGATTCTAGTTTTCTAATCACCCAACAGCAACTACGTCTTAATTACCTTGTCAATAGCACTACACAGATCGGAGCAGGCTATGAAACCCAAAAGTCCAACAATTTGCTGACACTCCCTCCCCCCTCGTCTACTATAAACGATTATACTGCCAATTTTATAAATCTTTCTTTTAGCTATAGAAAATCCCAAAACCACCCTTTGTTTCCCTTAAAAAGTAAATACAGCCTCCTAACAGCTTTCGGAAATAGAAAAACAGACTTAGAAAACATTCAGCAAACCAAAGGACAGCTCACCTTAACCCATTTATTCAACATTCTACACAGAAACTCTATTTACCTAAATAGCGACACTGCCGCTATCTTATCAGATAACCTATTCATCAATGAACTTTTTAGATTTGGAGGTATTAATTCTATCAGAGGGTTCGAAGAAAACAGCCTCAATGCCTCTCTATACACTGTATTAAACACCGAATACAGATACCTCTTATCTAGCAATCTGTACATACACTCCATTTTTGACTATGCATATTTCGAAGACGAGAGCAACAACATCTCTGACACTCTTAATAGTTTTGGCTTTGGTATCGGGCTACTCACCCAAACAGGATTATTCAGAATCATTTTTGCCAATGGGAAAAACAGTGCGCAAAATTTTGCTTTTTCCAACACCAAAGTACACCTAAGCCTTACCGCAAGATTTTAATCCACATTTTTCATTGCACCCCGCAAACATCCCTTTTTTTTTACCTTTTTCAATCGAGCATCATTACGATAAAATTAAAAAAAGCATCTTAAATTCATCCCTCCTAAAAACATTCTCCACAATGTAAAGTTTACTATTTCCCTATATAATTTGGGCGTTCCCTGCGGGCGGGCTATCCGCTACAATTCCTCACCCTCCTAAGGTCGGGCTGTGGGATTTTCACTCCTATCCCTAACGCAAAGAAACCGTTTTCAAGAAATAGAATATTCGTAATATTTTACGGAAAAACCGTAATTTATTGCGCTATTTTAACCAAAAACCGTAATTCAGTTACAATTTTATTGTATTTTAAGATTTTTTTACTCATTTTTGGTAACGGCTAATTCAAATAATTATAACGATAATGAAATCACCAACGACAATTTTAATGCTGTTGTTAGCATTGGTTGTGCACAGTTCTTATGCACAAGAAAAAACAATTACAGGTACGGTTACAGATGATCAAGGGATCGCCTTACCTGGTGTAAATATCATCATTAAGAACACACAAACAGGAACACAAACTGATTTTGATGGAAAGTATGCCATCAGCACTACACAGGGCAGCACACTGCTCTTTACTTTTTTGGGATTTACAGAACAAGAAATTGTAGTAGGAGCATCAAACACGATCAATGTCCAATTGGTTGCTTCCACCTCACAACTTGAAGAAGTAATCGTTACTGCACAAGGAATCAAACGAGAAAAGAAAGCACTTGGATATGCAGTAGCAGAGGTAAAACAGGAACAATTAGAACAAAAAGCAGAAGGTGACATCGGACGAGTGCTCTTTGGTAAAGCATCTGGGGTAAATATCACCCAGCAAAATGGACTTTCTGGATCGGGTACCAACATCGTCATTAGAGGACTTAGTTCATTTAGCGGATCCAACCAACCTTTATTCATCGTAGATGGCGTACCTTTTAGTAGCGACACTAACTCACAAGGAGGAAATGACGGTAATAGTCAAAACGACTTTGTAGATGGAAACTCTGGTTCGAGTCGATTCTTAGACTTAGATCCTAATACTATAGAAAGCGTAAATGTTTTAAAAGGATTGGCTGCTGCTACTCTATACGGTACTGCTGGACGTAATGGTGTCATCTTAATCACCACCAAAAACGGAGCATCTGGTAACGCGGTAAAGAAAAACGAAGTAACAGTTACTTCCTCTCTTTTCTTTAACGAGATCGCTTCATTACCCGATTATCAAGATGAATTTGGTAACGGGTTTGACCAAGCTTTTGGTTGGTTCTTTAGTAACTGGGGACCTCGTTTCGATAGAGATGGCGTTGCTGGATGGGGTAATGGTATCAACTCTGACCCTAATAGAGGGTTTAATGAAGATGGTACACTAGCACACCCTTACAGCACCGCTGCAGCAGCTACAGGTATTCCTGGAGCATTTCCAGAATTTGCAGGAGCACGCTATGAATGGAGACCCTACGACAGTGTAGAAGACTTCTTTAAAATAGGAACAGCTGCCAATACCGCTGTAAACTTTAGAGGTGCATCAGATGATGGAAAATACAGCTACAATGCCAATTATAGTCATTTAGAAGATAGAGGATTTACTCCCGGAAACGTATTAAGAAGAAATTCTTTTGGTTTTGGAGGTAAAGGGGTTTTAACCAACAAATTCACTATCTCAGGAACACTTAATTACTCTAAAACAGATTTTAAAACCCCTCCTGTAGCAGCGAGTTTAGGAAATGGAGCTACTGGATCTGGATCTTCTGTATTTGGAGAACTATTCTTTACACCTAGAAGTGTAGACTTAATAGGACTCCCTTTCCAAAACCCAATTGATGGGTCTAGTGTTTACTACCGACAGAACAATAGTATACAACACCCGTTATGGACTGTAAATAATGCTCAAAATAAGCAAATCACCAATCGTGTATTTGGTAATGCTGCACTGCAATATGATATTAATGACAATCTGAATATTCTTTATAGATTTGGACTTGATAACTATACCGAATCCAACACTAACCGACAAAATAAAGGAGGAGTTAGTGACAATGCTGCACTTAGAAGTGGTATTTACCAAACATGGACAAATATAAATAGTATTTTTGATCACAACTTTATCCTAAACGGAAACTACAAATTGATGGATGACATCGGAATGACTTTTAACTTAGGAGCCACAAGCCGAAGAGAACAATTCCAAAGAAACGGTGTAGCTAGTAGCAATCAACAAGTGTTTGATATCTTCCAACACAAAAACTTTGCTAATCAAGATGAAATAGAGTTTACACAAGAGCGCAACATTGTAGGACTCTATGGACAGGCTGATTTTGATCTTAGAAACATGCTATTCCTTACCTTGGCAGGACGAAATGATTGGGTATCTAACCTAAGTACCGAAAACAGATCTATTTTCTACCCTAGTGCCAGTGTTTCATTTTTACCAACCACTGCATTCGAAGGATTCTCTTCTGACAATGGCGTAAACTATTTAAAGATTAGAGCTGGATACGGAACTTCTGCAAACTTCCCTACAGGATTCCCGATAGCCACTACCCTAAACATAGACACTCAAAACTTCCAGGATCAAGGCAATGACATCGTTACTAATTCTACAGCCTCTCGACTAGGAAACCCAAATCTAAAACCAGAGCGACTGAATGAAATAGAATTTGGTATCGAATCTCGTTTTTTCAACAATCGAATTAGTTTAGACGCTTCTTATTATAATCGTATCACTAATGACCTGATTATAGACAGACCTATAGACAACTCTACAGGAGGTACCGTAATTAGTGAAAATATTGGAGAAATTAAAAGTGATGGTTTTGAACTAGACCTTGGCATTGACATTTTACAATTTCCAGACAATGGTCTAAAATGGACCACTAACATCAATTTTACTACTAATGAGACCGAAGTAAAAGACCTAGGAGCTGACACAGATCTTATTGTATATTCTGGTTTTTCTAACTTAGGAAATGCCGCTATTGAAGGAGAACCACTAGGAGTGATTGTAGGAAGCCGTATTGAACGAGATGCAAATGGAAACTTTTTAGTCAATGAAGCTGGTAACTATAAAGAAGAAGAAGGAACTTTCGTGATTGGAGATCCGAATCCAGATTACTTGTTAAATATAAATAACTCATTCTCCTACAAGAACTTTAACTTTAGTTTCTTATTTACATTTGTAAAAGGTGGAGATATTTATTCTCGTACCGTGTCTACGCTATTAGGTAGAGGATTAACTACCGATACTGTAGACAGAGAAAACTCTTTTATTTTACCTGGCGTTAGAGATGATGGTTCTGAAAACAATATTCAGATTAACAACTCTACCTTCTACTTCTCCAATGTATTATTCGGTCCTGACGAACTCGGAATATATGATGGTACAGTACTTAGACTACAAGAATTATCTCTTGGCTATAGCTTACCTAGCAAATTCTTAGACAAAACTCCTTTTGGAGCGTTAAGTTTTAATCTTACTGGTTATAACCTTTGGTTTAATGCCTTTAATATACCTGATGGCACTAATTTCGATCCTAATGTAGCAGGACTTGGAGTTGGTAATGGACGAGGATTTGATTTCTTAAACGGCCCTAGTTCTAGACGATACGGAGTAAGTATCAAAGCATCATTTTAATTTCAAAAAATACAAACATGAATACACGAAAAGTATCCTTATATACTACCAATATAGTAGCACTGCTATTCATTGGTATCACGCTACTTTCTTGCGAAAGTATAGAACTGGATTTAGCAGAAAATCCTAATCAGCTCAAACCCGAGCAATCCAATCCTGATTTATTCCTAAACTCTATTCAAGTAGATTTCGGAAAAGTTGTAGAACGTTTTGGAGCTATTGGCGGACAAGTGACTCGCATCGATTACATGAATGGAAGAAACTACCAAAACACCTACTCACCAGCTACTTTTGACGGTATGTGGAGTGGTGCTTTCCAATCTTCTGGAATTGAATTTAATGACCGATTTGGTCATGCACAAACGTTTAATGGAATTCTTGCAGATATTAGAGCACTCACACCTATTGCAGAAAGAGATGAGCTCTACCATCATATAGGGATTACCCAAGTGATAGAAGCCTACACCATTGTTACATTGGTAGATTTCTTTGGCGATATTCCTTATAGCCAAGCATTACAAGGTGCTACCAATCTAAACCCTGAACCTGATAGTGGTGTTTCTATTTACCAAGCTGCGCTGACATTGTTAGAAAACGCAATCACAAACTTCGAAAAAGATGTCATCAACGAACCTGTCAATGATTTTTATTATAATGGCAATTGGAATAACTGGATCAAAGCAGCCAATACGATTCGAATGAAAATCTACCTACAACAACGACTTGTAGACAACACAGCTATCGATAAATTTAATGCTATCGTAGCCGAAGACAACTTTATCAAAACACAAAGTGAAGACTTCCAATTCCAATGGGGAACCAATGTAATCCAACCTGATAACCGCCACCCTAGATACGCAAATAATTTCGAAGGAGATGGAGCAGATGAATATATGTCTAACTGGATGCTTAATAAAATGGCAACTTCGGATGATCCAAGAAGACGCTATTATTATTACAGACAGACTAATGCTGTTCCTGGAGCTGAATTACCTCCTAATGAAGAAACATTAAGTTGTTCTTTAGAAAGCGCCCCTCAGCATTATATCGATGGTGGTTTTACATTTTGCTTTTTAGATAGCGGGTATTGGGGGCGCGATCATGGTGATGATGACGGGATTCCACCAGATGGATTCCTTAGAACTAATTTTGGTGTATATCCAGCAGCAGGAAGGTTTGACGACAATAGCTTTGAAGGCACTTCGCAAGGAGATGGGGGACAAGGAGCAGGAATCACTCCTATCCTATTATCATCTTGGGTTGATTTTATGATTGCAGAAACTGCCTTATTTACAGGAGATGAAGGCGCTGCTAGAATGGCATTAGAAGAAGCCATGAATAAATCCATCACCAAGGTAACTGGTTTTGGTATGCTAGATTCTAGTGCGAACTTATCTGTAGCTCCAGACAGTGCTGCAATTACTACATTTACCGAATCAATCCTAACCGAATATGATAATGCCATGACAGCAGGAAAATGGGATGTAATAGCAGAGCAATATTGGGTAGCGTTATTTGGTAACGGAATCGATGCTTATAACTTTTATCGCAGAACAGGATACCCTACCACATTACAACCTAACATCGAGCCCAGCCCAGGAAAATTTATACGTTCCTTCTTTTATCCTGCGGTCTTAGTAACCAATAATGCTTCAGTGACACAAAAAGAAAACACAGATCAAAAGGTGTTTTGGGACAACAATCCTGATTCTCCTAATTTTCCTGTAGCTAACTAAACGCATCAAACTTTAATACAATGAAAAAAATACATATATACCTAACAACCCTCCTCATCGGAGCTACACTATCCAATTGTGGTAGTGACGACAAAACCATAGACGGCATTTTAGAAAATGTAACTAGTGGTGCTGTCTTAAGAACCAGAAACATTACCAACAATATGTCCTATAATGACGTTGAAAAAAAGTTTGATACTGGATCAGATTACACATTAGTTATCGAAGAACAAGACGCAGAAGGTGGTAAACTGCTAGAATCTGTAGAAATTTTTGCTGGTTTTGTAGAAAAAACAAGAAAAGACACTAATAATGACGGCACTATCGACGATAAAGATGATGACCTATCCGCAAGTGAAGCACTGATCAAAACACTGACTCCTGCTGATTTTAGCACAGGAAGTAGAGATTTACCAGAAACTACGATTTCTTTTACTGCCGAGGAGCTTATTGCCTTTACAAAAGTGGATGAATCCCTCATAGAAGGTCGCGACGAATTCTCACTAAGCTTCACAATTAATCTAACTGACGGAAGGTCTTTTACTGCTGCGGATGCTAATGGTAATGTATCAGGGGGGTCTTATTTCTCATCTCCTTACCAATACAGAACTCCTATAAAATGCACCATAACAGAGAGCTTGGCTGACACTTACGCCTATACAATTACAGAGCTTACTTCTGCCCCAGGAGGTAGAAGTAATTGCCCTAGTGCTCCGCTAACAGGAGAAGTTACTTGGTCCGCTACAGACACACCAGGAAAACTAACCACTTCTGATATTAGTTTTGGTCAGTTTGAAAAGTGTTATGTAGATACGTTTTCTAAGATTACTCCTACTGGAGTAGCTATTGTATGGGAATGCATCGATTTAACAGCTGATGGCTCTATCAAAGTTACTGAAGAAGCAACTGGCAAAAGTGATGAATTCACTTACACCTATACCATTAAAGAAGTAGATGGATCCGATATGACTATCGAATTTAGCAACTCTGCTGGAGATCGCGGTACTGTAATCATTACAAGACCTGACAGTAAAATATGGCCTACTATATTTAATCGTTCATAAATAATACAAACAATAAATAGCTATCCTATGTAACAAAACGCAGGATAGCTATTTGCTTAAAAAAACTAATTTTTCCCTTTTAACTAGACAATAATCCACACACAAATTATCTCCTATTGAACCGCTGTATACTGCCAAAGTACCACAACGACCCCTTAAATTTTTCACTTCACAATCTCCTCTAATTCACTACACATATCGCTTTTACACTACAAAATAAAAGAAAGCAATTCATAAAAAAGACTCTTCCCCCAAACAACTAAACTACTAACTACAAAACACTTACCCTCTAAACAACCAAGAAAACAACTAAAACACACTTAGCAAAAGCGCTTTATTACAACCTTATAGTAATCTTTTACAGATATTTAACACTTAATAAACAATAATTCAAACTTTCATAACAAAAAGTTGTATTCTACGGATTTTATCATCATTTTTGGAGCAGGTTAATTCAAATAAATTGTAAAATGAGAACAAAGTTTAGTGGAATTTTGACGCTACTCTTAGCGTTTCTTATGCATATATCTTATGCACAAGAAAAAACAATCTCAGGTAAAGTGACGGATGATCAAGGCATCCCACTTCCTGGAGTAAACATTATTGTAAAAAACACTTCCAATGGAACACAAAGTGACTTTGATGGTAATTACAGCATCAAAGCAGACAAAGGAAGTACATTGACATTTAGCTTTATTGGCTTTGCTAATAAAAGCGTAGTGATTGGTGATAGTAGTACTATCAACCTACAGATGGAAGCTGATGCAGCAGAATTAGAGGAGGTAGTGGTAGTAGCTTATGGAACGCAAGCAAAAGAATCTATCACTGGATCTGTAACTACACTAAAAACAGAAGCTATCGCAAATGTACAAGCTAGTAGTGTCACACAAGGACTTGTAGGTAAAATTTCTGGTGTACAAATCATTAACCAAACTGGAGCTCCTGGTGACGATCCTACCATTCGATTTAGAGGTATTGGTTCTATTAACTCATCAAACGATCCGTTATTTGTAGTAGATGGTGTGGTTTTTAATGGAAACCTAAACTCTATCAACCAACAGGATATTGAGTCCATGACCTTCTTAAAAGATGCTTCTGCTAATGCTCTATATGGTAGTAGAGGGGCCAATGGAGTAGTGATGATTACTACTAAAAAAGGAGGCTCAGGAAAAATCGAAGTTACATACGACTCTAAAGTAGGATTCAACAGCAGAGCTGTTCCTGAGTATGATGTGATAAGAGAATCTGGAGAGTATTATGAAGCTGCCTATGATCGATTACGTATTGGATTGATTGATGCTGGTACAGATCCTGTAATTGCAGCACAAACTGCAGCTAGTGAGATAGTGTCTGGTGGTGATTTTACATTAGGATACAACAGCTACAATGTTCCTGACGATCAAGTAATTGATCCTACTACAGGAAAAATCAATCCTAATGCACGCCTTTTGTACCAAGATGACTGGATTGACGAGTCGTACTTAACAGGGATTAGAACAGAAAATTACTTAAGTGTAAAATACAGTAATGACTTTTCTAACAACTTTTTATCTGTTGGACACTTAGAAGATGAAGGAATTGCCCTTAACTCTGGATTTGAAAGAGTTACTGCAAGACTTGCCTCTGATTTTAAGCCTACTAAATGGTTAAAAATAGGCGGTAGTATGAACTACGCACATACCGTACAAGACAACACATTTTTAGGTAGAGGATCTGGAAGTGTGAGTAACTTAGCAGGTTGGGCAAGAGGCACTGCTCCGATTTACCCTGTTTTTGGTAGAGATGCACAAGGTAACTTGGTAAGAGATGATAACGGTAATCCTAGATTTGATTTTGGACTAGCAAATGATGATTTTGCTGGAACTAGACCTGCTTTTAAAGCCAATGCTAATCCTGTTGCTACTGCTCTTAAAGACATCGATGGAAATACTACAGATAACTTTTCTGGTAGATTCAATGCTTCAATTACTTTTTTAAAAGATTTTGAATTCACATATAATTACTCTGCAGATGTTACTAATTCGAGAATTACTGAATTTGCAACACCTATTGGAGGAGATGCATTTAGTGTAAATGGACGAATTACTTCTAGATCAAATAGAAGTATAACTATTGCTAATCAACAATTATTAAATTGGAGAAAATCTTTTGGAGATCACAACTTAACAGCTCTTATAGGACATGAAAGTAATGAATTTGACTTTGAACTTTTACAAGGACAGCTTACTAATGTAGTACTTGATGATTCTCCTGTACTTAACAATGCTATCAATTTTCAATTTTTAACTGGATATGAAAAAAATTACAATGTAGAAGGGTATTTATCCCGTGTAACATATGACTATGCTGGTAAATATTTTATCAATGGTAGCTTTAGAAGAGATGGAACTTCTGTGTTTGCTCCAGACAAACGATGGGGTAACTTCTATGGTATTGGTGGTGCATGGTCTGTGCATAAAGAGCAATTTCTACAAAACGCTTCTTCTTGGCTAAACACCTTACGTTTAAAGGCTAGTTTTGGGCAGCAAGGAAATGATGCAATACTATACGAAGACGATAGAACCACTACAGGTGATTTAGACAATAGAAACTATTTTGCATATACTGATCAATTTGATGTTGTTAACACTGGAAACAATATCCCCGGTCTTGACTTCTTCCAATTAGGTAATGAAGATTTAGTATGGGAAACTTCTACGAACATCAATGCTGGATTTGAAGCTGGTTTTCTTGACAACAGAATCAATGTAAACGCAGAATACTTCGAGCGCAGAGTAGAAGATTTATTATTCTTTAAACCTTTTGCACTATCTGAAGGTGTAGGAACTAAACCTGAAAATGTTGGGGATATGCAAAATAGAGGTATTGAGATAGAATTGAATGCAGATATCATCAGAACCAATGACTTTAACTGGTCATTTAGCATCAATGCCACTCACTATAAAAATGAGATTACAGAACTACCACAAGAGTTTATTGATGATCCTAATAATGGGAATTTTAGATTACAAGAAGGAAAATCACGTTTTGACTATTATATGCGAAAATTCGCTGGAGTAGACCCTACTAACGGAGATGGATTATGGTATACTAGAGAATTAGACGCTAATGGAGATCCTACTGGAAATATTATCACTACCAATGATCGTGTAAATGCCTCTGAATTCTTTACTGGCAAATCTGCCATACCAGATGTCTATGGAGGTTTTTCTACTGCTTTTTCTTATAAAAACTTCTCATTAAATATAGGATTTGCTTACCAAATAGGTGGTTATGGTTATGATGGTATTTACCAAAACTTACTTGGTACAAACTCAGCTGGAGATAATTTCCATAGAGATGTAATCACAAGTTCATGGACACCTGAAAATACGACGGCTAATATCCCTAGATTAGATCATACAGACAATAATCAGGCAGGTACTTCTGACTTCTTTTTAGTAGATGCGAGTTATTTAAATCTACAAGATTTAACGTTGGCTTATGACTTTAGTAGCAAAACAATAGAAGCTATTGGCCTTACGAGTTTACGAATTTATGCCACAGGCACTAATCTACACTTATGGACCAAAGCGAGAGATGGATATGACCCTCGATTGAGTATTACTGGAAATGCAGTAAATGAATTCGGATTGGCTAGAAGCACATCCTTAGGTGTAACCCTTAAATTTTAAAAGCTATGAAACAATTAAAATATATTTTCTTATTAATAATCGCTACAGGATTATTTGTAAGTTGTGAAGATGATTTATTAGATACTACTCCTGCCGATTCACTTTCTGCAGAACAAGTAGCTGCTGCTCCTGGTGCTAATGCGGCCATTATTAATGGTATCTATGCCAATTTACGATCTTGGCAAGCTGGAAGCACTACAGCGCATGTAGACTATGGCCATAAGGGATTGATATCAGGTTTTGATATGATGGCGCAAGACATCGTATTGAATAACTTTAACTGGTATATCTTTTTCTACAACTTCAATGGTAGACAACAAACTTCTACAAGAACTTTAATAGCTTGGGTGACATACTATTCTGAAGTAGCCAATGCTAATATCGTAATCAACAACCTAAACACTCCAGAAAAGACCTTGACTGAAGAAGAAGAACACCTCTTAGGGCAAGCTTTTGCTATAAAAAGTTTTTGCTTATTTAATTTAGTGAGGATATATGGACATACCTATTTAGGGCATGAAAATGACCCAGGAGTACCAATTCCTAATAGAATTGAATTTGAACCTGGTAAACCAAGGGGCACTATACAAGATGTATATGATCAAATTATCCCTGATTTAGAAAAAGCACTTACACTATTAGATGGTTTTTCTAGAGGTAGTAAACAGCAAATCAACAAAGAAGTAGCACATGGTATTCTAGCCAATGTATATCTAGAAACAGGTAATTGGGCACTAGCTGCACAAAATGCTGCTGCTGCTAGAACTGGCTCCCAATTAATGCCCGGTAATCAATGGGCTACTGATGGATTTGATCAGATTTCTAATGTAGAATGGATGTGGGGTGCAGATATAGACAGTGAATCTACTACTGTTTTCCCTTCTTTTTTCTCTCATTTCGATAGCCGTTCTAGCGGATATGCAGGAGGTTCTGGAGGACATAAATTAATCGATGCTAGATTATACAATCAGATACCTGATTCTGATTTAAGAAAAGCCGCATGGATTAGCCCCATAAACAATGACAGTGGATTACCAGATTATACAAATGTAAAGTTTGTAGATGCTACAGGTTCATTTGAAGGAGATTATGTATATATGCGATCTGCAGAAATGTACCTTATAGAAGCGGAAGCAAAAGCAAGATTAGGTGATGCTACAGCTGCCGATGTGCTATTTGAATTAGTAAGCAATAGAAATCCTGATTACATAAAATCTACTAATACAGGTGATGCGCTAGTGGAAGAAATTTATTTGCAAAGACGTATTGAATTATGGGGAGAAGGAGTTTCTTGGTTTGATCTAAAACGCCTGAAGAAACCTTTGGATAGAACTTCTGGTGATACTAACCACAAAACTTTTGGTCAGATTGATATAGAAGCAGAAGGTAATTTCTTTAGATTACAAATTCCTGAAGATGAATTAAACTCTAACGAAAATATCAATGTAGCTGACCAAAATCCAAGCTAATACTTATCACATAGTCAATTCGTGTATACGACATGAATTGTGAAATATCCCGATACTCATATGCAAGTATCGGGATATTTTTTTATCAAACACTCTCCTCTTCTATCAAAGCTGTATTATTCTTAACCTGAGTTCGATTAACAATTAAAGAAGTTTTTAATAACTCCAACAGCTTGTTTTTAAAAACAACTACACAAAAGAGATTGTTACTATATTAACATGTCTCATTTTTTACCTTGAAACCTGAGTTCGATTAATATTTAAAGATATAAATGCTTGATTATCAATTTAAAAATATTATTAACGATAATAATACTTATTGTTTTTTTGAGTAATAATACTCAAAAAGAGTGAAAGATCAATCTATTTGATTGGTTAGTAGTTGAAATTAATCTAATTAATTGAAAATTAAATATTTAATAATCGAACTCAGGTTATAGGCAATTAGTCCTGCAATCACGTTATTTAGAAAATTGCCAAAACTTCTATGTCTTGAGTGTTCAACTTGGCAAATATTTTTCAGTTCATCATTTACAGTTTCAATCACCGATCTTTTCCTCAAAAGGATTTTATCAGATAAAGTCATCAAAAAATTCTTCATATTATTTCACAACTATCCGAAAGTTGGCTTAAAAAAGTAGCCTGAGAATCCCGTATTTTAGTTTTGCACATCAAAAATACATTTTATGGGACTCTTCAGGCGGACTAAAAATAATAATAAGCCCTTAATTCGTCAAATTTTAGATTTGATTCCACCTTGGTTGCTGAATCGTTGTACCGATCAACACAACAGTGACAAAGGTTGTAGTAATTACATAGAACTTTAGATCCTGTGTATTGCATTGTTTGGTTAGATGCAATATTCTGAGTGTTTTTCCAAAAGCGATTACTCAACTCTGTATTGTTCATCAAATCCGTAATTCCCTAAAGTATGTAGCAAGTAAAGACCAAAAAGAATTTCTAAAAGATTTAAAAAAGTACACCAAGCTATCAGTAAAGAAATAGTAGAAGATCAACTTTTATCATTAGAAGAAAAATGGGGAGCTAAATATCCCTGTAGTAATTGATAGTTGGCAAAACAACTGGCAAGAACTCTCTCAATATTTTGATTTTAGTGCAGCAATCCGTAAAATGATCTATACAACAAATGCAGTAGAAGGCTTCCATCGTCAAGTTAGGAAAGTAACCAAAACCAAAGGTGCTTTCCCTAATGATATGGCCTTACTTAAACTAGTCTATCTGGCTACCAAGAATATCGAAAAGAAATGGACGTCTCCATTACACAATTGGAGTTTGATCATACAACAATTATACATTAAATTTGGCGATCGGGTAAAGCTCGATTTAGCGACCAAGCCAAAGGCTTCTGGGAGCTAGCTCCCAGAAGCCTTTGGCTTGAACCCTTAGACAGGGTTTAATTTACATATCCTTTTTGCTATTAAAAACTTCTCTAATTATTAATCGAACTCAGGTTATTAAGTTACTTATATTAAACGAATTAGAAAGATGTCAATGCATCTGTATATACAGGAGCTTCAATTTTATTTAGCTCAAGGTTATCTAAATAATCTATAACTTCTTGAAAAGTTATTTTATCAGAACCTTCTTTATATTTCTCAGGTAAACTATCATAAATAGTATTTTGAATATGGGTAATCAATTTTATATAATCGTTACAATATATTGAGGGGTTATCAAAACCTTTATCTTTTTTATATCTAGTATGTATATGACCTCCACCACAAATTTCTAAAAGTGGACAGTTAAGGCATTTTTTATTTAACAATTTATGACTTTTGTAATAAACGTTAGCTAATTTAGTTTCTAATGCTTCTGAAAAAGAGTTTTTATTAATATTGGAATCATTTTTTGTAAAACCATTACCACATAACTTTAATGCCCCCACTACTTCTATATCACCATTAGTCTCTATTACTAACAACCCATTATCTTCTCTTCCAAAATCTTCATTTCCTGAAAGTTTATTACCTATAATAAGATTAATAAATGTATCAAATAAAGTAATTGTCTTTTTATCTTTATGCTTTTCGGCAAACCAAATATCAAATATCTTAATTAACCAATCAGCATAAGGGGTTTCTTTTTTGATTTCTAAATAATCTTTAGGAGGTTTATCATGATTAGCATGAGGCCATAGTAAATCAAAAAAATCAACATTAATACCCTTGATGTTTTCATAGAATCTTATGGGATCACTCTCTATATCAATAACGCTTAATACCCCTGGTTTTTTATCTAAATTATTTTGAGCTATTTTTAGACCAGCTATCACTCTATCATAAGAACCTTTTCCTTTATGATCAACTCGATATTTATCATTGATTTCTTTATAACCATCTAAACTAACTCCGACTTGTATTTTTAATTGATTAAAGAGTTTACACCAATCTTCAGATATCAGAAGACCGTTTGTTTGTATAGTATAAATACATTCTATATTATCTTTACTTAATACTTCATTTGCATAATTTACAAAGTGGATGTAAAACTCTTTTTTTTGAAGCATCGGTTCTCCTCCATGAAAAATAAACTGAAAAGTTTTGATGTTTTTTTCTTGACAGTGATCTGAAACCCTTTTAATTAAAGTTTTTACATCTTTATCAGACATCAATTTAGGTTGTGAAAGATAAGTTGTATCTCCTAAATTATATACATAGCAATATGAACAATTTAAATTACATCTACTAGCTACTTTTATTACGATACTATTGACAATCATTAATTAATTTGATTAAAATTGAAATAAATTGTTTAAATGTGTGATGAAGGCAGATACCTTTTTGTATCCGCCTTTCTGTTATTGAATCAGTTGTTTTCTATCTCAATTCTCTGCTTCTTCAGAAAAAATTGGTCCAGAAGCTTTAGCAAAAGCTTTCAAAAAACTTGATTTAGCATGGGTTACTTTAGGAAAGCCCCCTGTTACTGAAGACAACAAATTATCTTCAATTGCATGATTTTTAAAGTCACAAATGTTTAAATCATTTTCATTCAATTTTAATTTGATCTTTTTGTTTTTCATTGTTACAAATTTTAAATTAATTAATATATAATCTATATAGATTATTTTTTATTTACTTTTTAAATCATTTTTTCTGCTCAAATACAAGCAAACTCATTTAGTTAAATTTCTTCTCATTTTCGATCAAAAAAAATATAAGTTAGCTCTATAAAATGATTTAAACTTTTTTGGCGAACATCAAAGATTTTATAAGCAAATGCATCAATATTTTTGTTCCATAGCAGCGATACAGAACTCTAAAATTGAAAAATATTGGACACAAAAAAATCATTTTTATAGCTAATTATAAAAATTTTATACCCGTTAGTCATATACTTAGTGTTTTAATCTCAAGGATTGTTTCTTAAATAAATCATAAAATCTACACTGATGTTAATTCTTTTTCAACAACCCATTTTTATCGAATATAGAATACGGTCAAAACGATCCACTTACTTAGAATCAACCTAAATATTTTACTCCATTTATTTAGTTCATAGATTAGTATTATACATATATTTGCACACTATGAAAAATGAGACGCAAATATTTGGTATTCGAAGTGTAATAGAAGCGATTAAAGCTGGCAAAACGATCGATAAGCTATTTATACAAAAAGGATTGCAAGGTGCTATTGCTAAAGAGCTTCAACAACTCGTCAAATCACATGCGATCAGTGCTGCTATCGTGCCGATAGAAAAGCTGAATCGATTGACGCGTAAGAATCACCAAGGAGTCGTTGCCTTCATTGCTCCTGTAGCCTTCCATGACATAGAAGAACTGACACTACAAGTGATCGAATCTGGCAAAACACCTTTATTTCTGATTCTAGACCAACTATCTGACGTTAGAAATTTTGGCGCCATTATCCGTACTGCCGAGTGTACTGGTGTCAATGGAATCATCATACAAAAAAAAGGAGGAGCTCCTGTTAGTGCCGATACCGTAAAAACTTCTATGGGAGCTATTTTTAATATTCCTATTTGCAAGGTAGATCATATCAAAGATGCGATTTTCTACCTACAGGCATCAGGCATCCAAACAGTAGCCGCTACCGAAAAAGCAACCAACACAGTATACGATGTAGACCTCACCCAACCCATCGCTATCGTAATGGGTAGCGAAGGAAAAGGTATTTCTAATTCTGTACTAAAATTAGTAGACCACAGCGCCAAACTACCGATGTATGGAGAAATCGCTTCCTTAAATGTATCTGTAGCCTGTGGCGTATTTTTATACGAAGCTATCAGACAGCGTTCCTAATTAAAATGCTGTCTTTTTACTCCTCTTCATCAGTAGGTGGTGATATATTCTTAGGCTGTTCTTTGTAGTCATACACAATTGCTATATCAGAAATGTCCGTTATTTCTTCTGGCGGTGGTGGTGAGGGTACAAAATTACCTTCCTCATCAAAATGCTGCAAAAACGCATCCTCTTCTGGATCGTATTCTTCTGTCTCCCAATGATACAAAGTCGGTTGGGCGATTCCTTTTTTGAACACAAACGCCAATACAATACCCGTTAGCAAACCTGATAAGTGTCCCTCCCATGAAATCTTGGGGTCTATCGGAGCGATATACCATATCATACTACCGTATATAAATACGACAATCAGCGAAACGGCTATCAACCGAAAATGCTTGGTCAATATCCCTTTAAAAAACAAAAAACCAAACAGCATATAAATCACACCACTCGCCCCTATATGATGGGCTGTTCTGCCGAACAACCACGTCAGCACCCCAGTACACAGCACACCAATCCATAATACTTTCCATGCTTGCTGGGCATAGAAATAAAACAGCGAAGCCGAAAGAATGAGTACTGGCAATGTATTATTCCATAAATGCGATAAATCTGCATGGATAAACGGAGAGAACACCACTCCTCGTAATCCTACGATCGTCCTTGGCAATACCCCCAGATGATTAAAATCAAAATTAAATCGTATTTCGAACCAAAATACAATCCACAGTACCAATACAAATGCGATAGGATATCCTATAACACCTGTCGTAAACTGAAATTCTTCTGTTTTATCTTTCATAACTCATTATTAATCAAAAAACCAACCAAAGAAGGAAACCCGTTATTTTGTCAGTTATTGGAAATCATAGCAATATAGCTCCCCTATTGTATTTCCCTGAACAATACTTTCCTATCCTTGTACTTTTTGCATCACTGAAACACTATTTCCTTGCGTTAGGGATAGCAGTAGAAATCCCACAGCACGACCTTAGGAGTGCGAGGAATTGGAGCGGATAGCCCGACCCCTTGTGGGTAGCGCCATTATCACTCAAAAAACCGAGGCTAAAATTTTAGTAATCGTCCACATCGTGCGCTACGCATAAAAGTGTATTTTTACAGCACTAACAACAGGTATCGCTGTCGTTTTAGTATCCATAAAGATCACTTTGTGATAGTTATAACACTGTAGCCCACACGATACTATCGCAATAGCAATCACCCTACACAAGCATAACACCTCATGAATGAACCACTTGCAGAACGCATCCGCCCTACATCGCTAGAGAGCTACCTCAGTCAAGAACACTTGGTGGGTGATCATGGTTCACTCACCCTACAGATCAAACGAGGCATGATTCCTTCGCTCATTCTATGGGGACCGCCTGGAGTTGGAAAAACTACATTAGCCACCATTATAGCCAATGAATCAGGCAGGCCTTTTTATACGCTAAGTGCCATAAGTAGTGGTGTAAAAGAGGTGCGAGAAGTGATCGAAAAAGCCAAACAAAGCGGAGGGCTATTTACCACTAAAAATCCTATTCTATTCATCGATGAGATTCATCGTTTTAGCAAATCGCAGCAAGACTCCTTACTTGGTGCCGTAGAAAAAGGGTGGGTCACGCTTATTGGCGCTACTACAGAAAATCCAAGCTTCGAGGTGATCCCTGCACTCCTCTCTCGCTGTCAGGTCTATACCCTCAATGCCTTTGGCAAAAAAGAATTAGAAGCACTGTTGCATAGAGCCATCGCAGAAGATACATTTCTACAAACCAAAAATATTACACTTGCAGAAACAGCGACACTCCTAAAACTAAGCGGTGGTGATGCTCGTAAACTACTCAATATCTTCGAGCTAATCATCACTAGCCAAGAAGGAGACAGCATTCGTATTACCAATGATCTGGTAGAGCAATTAGTACAGCAAAATACTGTCCGCTATGATAAAACGGGCGAACAGCATTACGATATTGTTTCTGCCTTTATCAAATCCATACGGGGTAGCGACCCGAATGCTGCGGTATACTGGCTCGCCAGAATGATTGAAGGGGGTGAAGACCTAAAATTTATAGCTCGTAGAATGCTTATTGCTGCCTCTGAGGACATCGGAATTGCCAATCCCACGGCACTGATCATGGCTAACAATACGTTTCAGGCAGTAAGCACCATCGGGTACCCAGAAGCGCGGATCATCCTAAGTCAGTGTGCGATTTATCTAGCTACCTCTGCCAAAAGTAATGCCTCCTATATGGCTATTAATCATGCCCAGCAATTAGTGCGGCAGACAGGGGATCTATCCGTACCCTTACACCTTAGAAATGCTCCTACTAAATTGATGAAAGAATTAGGCTATGGAGAGGATTATAAATATGCGCATGATCATGCCAATAATTTTGTAGCACAGGAATTTCTACCCCAAGGTATCGAAAACACTAAACTATACGATCCAGGTAATAACCAACGCGAAAATGCATTGAGGGATTTTCTAAAAAACCGTTGGAAAACTAAGTATGATTATTAGGGCGTTCCCCAAGGGTCGGGCTATACGCTACAATTCCTCACACTCCTAAGGTCGTGCTGCGGGATTTTCACTCCTATCCCTAACGCATCCATACGGTTTCAATAAGTAAAACATCGCCTACTGACGAGCAAATACGTCTGTAATTAGCTTATTGGTAGCAGGATTAATACGCTCTAATGTAAAGTTCTGAAAACTATCAAAATACCCATTACCACTCAAATCACCCGCAGTGACAATAAATGTATTATCCCTACTCGTTTTTACGATCTTTCCGATCACAGTGCCATCCTTTACTAGCTCATATCCAAAAACTTGTTTTCTAAAAAGGTATAACTGTCCATTAAACTCATAGTTCAGTTCCGTAGATACTGCTGTATTTTGCACCTCGGATGCAGCAACTTTAACCTGCTGTTTTACAGGAGCTGCTACTGGATTAGTGGGAGCAATAGGTGTCGAAGTAGCTTGTGGAGATACTGGTGTTGGTGTAACAGCTACAGGTGCAGCTGTTTCTGTGTATTTGTAGTTAAGCTTTTGCACATCTTTAAAAGCTGCTCTTAATGCTTCGTGGTATGCTTTTTTAAACTCCTTTTCCCTACTCCTACCTTCTGATGATGTAAAAACGGTAACACCATTACAGTCCTTAAGTACCACCGTTAACTTGGTCCAGAACAAACCTGGTTTCTTTAATACATCTGCCCTTAGCCCTTTACATCCTTCTCTTTTTAAATCTTCTGGCAAGCCTTCGGAGATATTAAATGCATTAAATCCATGTTTTTTAAATAAAAATCGTGCTAATGAATTTAACTGATATGCATCATTTTCTGTAGAAAAACTAAAACTCTCTGGAATGATCACATATTTATAGGTATTGATATCTACCTGACCATAAACACTATTTTGTACTATTAAAATAAGCCCTAAAAATAATATGCGTACTATTTTCATATATGTATTCTATATTCTTGTTAATGTAGATAAAACTCACCTAATAGTGCTTTGAGCACCTATCTAAACGAGATATAGGTTTGTTCTATCACATAATCACATTAAATCCTAATTGCACAGAGGCACCCTGTGCATCTACAAGATTACTATATTCTATGAGATTATTAGCAGAAATATAGAAATTAATTTTGTTAAAGTGTGTAGACAATAAAAACCCAATATTATACGGCGAATAATCATCTATAGTATAAGTTACTTTGGTTCTTAAGAAGCTAGCAATACGCTTATAATAAAAAGCTGTCAAGGCATAGATGGGTCTTCTAGGGCGTATCTGAGAAAACAATTGTACCCCAAATGCATCTTGATATGGCGGTTCTTCGCCTTCTAAAAAGCAATCACATGATCCATCGTTATACCTATTAAAAGAATACTTAAGCGATCCATACAATTTAGTAGGTCTGAATGCAGTATACGAGGTATTGAGGGTATCTATCGGAATTGCCGCCTCTAATTCATCTAATATATCTTGCCCGCCTCTAGTAGTGATCGGAGTTTCTAATCCTTCAAAAACATAACTCCCTTGGGCTCTATAGCTTTCTACATCTTTAGAATGAAAAATCATTCCTAGATCTTGCACACTACCTGTTACGGTCCACTGATCTTCTAAGTGATAAGTAAATCCTGCGTCAATTCCCACACCAATATTACCTCCTAAAAATGCTCTTCCTATGAGCTCGCTCACTACATCTTGTGACTCCTCATTTGTAGCAGGTGCAGTCGGATCTACTACTTCGTCATCCTCATCCTCTCTAAAAGAAGCATATCCGGAAGTCTGTACTTGCACATCTGCATTACTAATAATGTGCTGATAAATATTATTTCCTTGTGGAGTTTCTATAGTCGTGAATGTTCCACTATTTTTAGTACTTCTGATATTAAACATACTAGAATAGAGTTTCGCTCTTACTCCAAAAGTCAGTTTTTTACTCATCCGCCGCTGATACCCAAAGTGGTACACCGTCATTAAGTCAGCTGCAAAACTAAGACTCGAAAAACCAAAAGGAACTCCTATAAAATCTTGATTCCCTCTATACGCTAGCACCGCTAAGTCTTTAGGAAAATAGGCGATCAAATCTAGTTCTTGGTACAAACCTGCTGAAAAATATACATTTCTGTTTCTAGGACTTCTCCAGCCAACATGTAAGATTTCTAATTGCTGTGTTAGCGTTACATAATCCTTATTAGTAAGTGTATTTAAGGTATTAGAAATCTTGGTATTTATATCCTGCCCATCATCTGCAAACACATCAAAAATGGAGGCTCCTCTCAGTCCTGCACTAATATGCAATTGCGACAATAATGGTACCCCTGCATGAAATTTATACTTCACATCTGCTCCTGGATTAAGGAGCAAAGAAGATGGTAAATCCGTTACATCATACAGCACTTCTTTATTCTGAGCATGTACTAAGCTCCCGAATAGCATACATAAGCAAAGTACAATTCTCATAAGTCATAATTTATAAAGTAAGTGGCTTTGGATCGTATTTTTACAGCTCCTCTAAGATCAGAATTCAGCGTAGGTGCAATAATTTCTGTGGCTACTTTCTGAGAATTCGATAGTTCTACAAAATCGGCATTATTCAGGATAATAGGATGATTAGGATCATTCGCTTGTGGAGATACCACTGGCTGTGTACCAGGACCTTGCCCTGCTTGTACCTGTATAGTATACAACTGTCCAAGTGGCTGATCAGCCTCTGAGAGAAACTGAAAACGCAATTCAAAAGGTCTTTCTACCGTATTTTGTACCTCTATAGTCAGCTCGATTCGTTCGAGATGATCAACAGCAAAATCAGTTCCTATAAGCTCATAATTTACAGTATCTTGTAATTGTACTCTCGGAACCTCAAAATTTACACCAGCAGGTAGGTCATCTGGAAGAAAATCAGCGGTATCGAAATTACTGAAGATAAAATCTAATTCAAATACGGGTCTTAGTGTTGCATCTTCTAATTGACTAAAGTCTGCGTCCTCTGTACAGGATACCATCATCAGAAAAAAACTAACTACTAAAAACCAGCTGTAGTTTTTTATTGTTTTCATAAAATAAGGGGGGCTTTATTTAACATAAACGAAAATATATTTGTTTTTATTACTAAATTAATTGTTTTAACTCTGACAATGTATCAATCCCCAAAACTTCATCAGGCAATATTAAGGCGTGACAATTAAAACAGATCGTTTGCATACCCACTGCTGCTGCTCCCATAATATCTGCTTCATAATTATCTCCAATCATCACGCTAGTAGCTGCTGTAGCACCTGCTTGTTCTAGTGCATATTCAAATATCTTTGGGTTTGGTTTCTTCACTCCTACTTGCTCACTATCAGTTACAGTTTCAAAAAAATGGGCTAGCTCAGCCTTTCGTATTTTTTGTTGTTGCACCTGTGTAAAACCATTCGTAATGATATGCAATTTATACTTGGTAGTTAAATAGTTAAGCACATCTATAGCGCCATCTATTAAATAATTATTTATAGGTAAAAAATGAATATAATCATCTGCCATGGCGTCTATAGTAGTCATAGGCACTACTATCCCCAATACGGCAAACGCATCTTGCAAACGACCTCTTCGCATGGCTATTTTAGTCACTTGCTCTTCTCTATATAACTTCCAATACCGCATGTTTATAGGACGATATACGACTAGAAATTCAGCTACCGAAATCGTTATTGTATATTTTTCAAACAATAGCTCAAATGCTAATGCAGAATTTTTATCAAAATCCCACAATGTATGATCTAAATCAAAAAAAACATCTGATAGCGGATTCATCTTCATAATTTCCAATTAGATTTAAGAATAGACTTCCAATAAGTCGTTGGGTTTTTATCACTCAAGATACCATTGGTATACACAGGTATAAATACACCTTCTACTCGTCGTATCTTATCTATTAGTAGTTGCATTGTGGTAGCTACCTCTGTAGCATTTCGAATACTATTAAAAGCTGTAGCTGTACAACAAAATGAATGAATAAGCAAGGGGGTTTGGACTTCATAATCTAAATCATAAAATAAGAAAGGAGTACAAGTACCTGCTCTAAAACCAGTATGATCGTCATACCCCATCGAAAAATCTTCTTGAATTTCTAGCTCTATAAAATTGCGATATGCTTCTGGTAATTTAATTTTGTTGAACGCACAAGTTGCATAGCGCAATTGCCTATGCACTGTACTCTCTATCCGTTTTTTTTCCCTTTTTAAGGTCACTACGTCTGCAATAGCGTCATAGGACACTTTGAGCCCTACATCCATATAATCTGCTACATGTTTTAATATTCTTTTATGAGCTAGATTACTATGATTAATATTTTTTTCATGGGTAGCATAATCCCCAAGTCCAAAAAACACAACACATTTTCTTCTATGCGCTTGCATGAGTGTTATCAAATAATCGAATGTATTATAAGGGTCTTTTTTTAAGTTGAGTAGTACACTTATTCTATCAGAGACATCGCTAAAACGTAATTTCCACAAATCCCGTAGTCCTCCTCCAATAGAGCGTAAAATTCCTTTCTGACCATATGTAAATGTTTGGGATACATTAACCACAGGCAGACAGCTAAATGTTTTTTCTACAAAAGCAATTGTAGGATATTTTTCTTGTAGAATTGCTTTAAACTTATGCGCCCATATATCTACAACAGGATCTTCTAAAAAACCATGAATGTACGCGATGCTTTGTTTGGCTGTAAATCGCCCCAACGTATCTTTTACATGTGGTAAATATTCCTCGTATCTTGTGAGCAGATAAAAGGTAGCAGCAAAAATATCAAATGGCAATGCAGCATCTGGATGCTTGGTCATAAAAAAGCACTTCGTATCCTCCCAAGGGTACACTTGTATATCTAGTTCATTAAATCCATACTCAAATAACAGTTCTGTACCCTGAAAATACAATTCTTTACCTAGTGGTTGTTTTCCATACGAAAATTTAGCACCATTATGCGCAATAAATGATTCGATCTTAGAGGTAAAATCAATCTCCAATCCAAGGATCCTTCTACACACTTGCTTAAATGTATAGAGAACTCTCGGTGTTATTTTCTGAACATAAATTAATACCATCTGTTATCGATTAAACACACTTTTTTTTATAGCACATTTCACAATCACTTTACTCAAAATATCTCTCACAGAGCGATGCTCACATACATAAGTGTAACTTTTGCACAAAATGTTACCCTAAAATTGTAAAAAAAATAGTACAAATGCTTTTATAATTTTAAAAAAATCTTCGATTAATGATCAAAGTAGCTGATCATCAGCAAAACTAAGGTATTCATGCTCTGTGATAATTAAATGATCTAATAATTTAATATCTAAACACGCACCTGCTTGCTGTATTTTTTTAGTTATTTGCTTGTCTGCCGAGCTTACCACTAGAGAGCCACTAGGATGATTGTGTGCTACAATGATAGCGGTCGCTCCAAAATCGAGTGCTGCTTTAAACACCATCCTTACATCTACCAATGTTCCCGTTTTTCCTCCGATACTAATTTGTTTTTTTTGAACCACTTTATGAGCATTGGTCATGTACAATACCCAAAACTCTTCATGATCCAAATCGCCAATAATTGGATTTAGTAGGCTAAATGCGTCTTTGCTACAGCTAATCACGGGCAACCGAGGTGGATCTTCTTCTCTTCTTCTTCTACCTAATTCCAATGCTGCTACAATAGCTATTGCTTTTGCTTCTCCTATACCTTTAAATTGCATCAACTGCTTTACGGATAATTTCCCCAATTCATGGATTTGATGAGAGGTACTCGCTAATATTCTTTTACTGAGTGCCACGGCACTTTCCTCTCTACTCCCCGATCCAATTAAGATCGCTACAAGCTCTGCATCTGTAAGTGTATTCTTCCCTTTGGCTACTAATTTTTCTCTTGGACGATCATTTTCGCTCCATTCCCTAATTGAGATAGACATTTTATTTTCGATCATTTGTAAATTTCATCTACAATTTGCACATTTTTTCAGAATTGTAAGTATAAACTATTTCACTCAATTACAATACATTATTTCTAAAATATTCTATAAACACTTCTTTTAGCGTAAAATTTTAACAGTATTGCCAATTATTTATTTGCTTGAAAATTAAAGTTTTAATATATTTGAAAACCCTTAGTCTGGAAAAAAGATTTTAACAATTTGAAATTTACCTATTTATGAAAAATATCTTTACTATCATTTTACTAATGGTTGCTGCGAGTTTTTATGGGCAAGAGATGAAACGCATTAGCTTTCTAAATCTTGTAGGAAACCACATACAGGTTCCTAGAGGATGCCAAGCTCAGTCAGAATTTGAATTATTAGCATGCAATGGTACTTCTATTAAATGGGATTACTACAGTGATGATATGCTTACGGCTGTTTTTGATGCTACTATTACTGCATTTACCGAAAGTAATTCTTCTAAAAGCGAAGTTACTTTTACTTCTTTTGGATCGCAATTAACTGGCTACAAATTCCAGTCAGGAACTACTTTTCAATTTTTTCTAAAAGGCACTATTAAAGATCAACCATTGATGATCAATTTAGGAACTCCTACAGACATTTCTGTAGATGGAAATCTAGATGGTGTACTAAAGTTAGTTTTTGAAAAAGTAGGATAATATAGTATAGCAATAGTAACCCTATTGTATAAAAAGAGCTTTTCGATAACCGATAAGCTCTTTTTTTATATTCCTAAAGTTTCGTTTTGTACACTTAAGTGATTTAATCTTTTCTAGTTTACCATAAAATTTATTAGTACACTAGCTCTAGCAGTCAGAATCTGCAAAATTTTCTAGCACAAAGCGAATTCCGAAATGACACAAACTTTTCATAATTTATTCTAAAAATATTTTTTTGAAATCAAAAAAGCTTAAATTGATCTTACCACACATAATACCTCTACACATATGAAATCTCTTTTTGACAAAACTGCAAAAACTGAAATCGAACACAGAATAGCACAACTATCAGATCAGAGTGCTGCTCAGTGGGGAAAAATGAATGTTTCTCAAATGTTCTATCACTGTCAATTTCCTATAAAAGTAGCTTTAGAAAAAGAACACCCGAAAATGAAGCCTAATTTTTTGGTTAAATTACTTTTTAAGAAATCAATGTATAATGACAAGCCTTGGAAAAAAAATATCCCTACACTAGAAGATTTTAAAGCCAATACGCCTAAGAATTTTGTAGACGAAAAAAAAGAGCTATTAGCACTCATAGAAGAATTCAGTACCAAGAATACACAAACAGAATGGGCGCCACACCCTATGTTTGGTAAATTTTCTGTAGAACAGTGGGGAAAAATGCAATACAAACATCTAGATCATCATTTACGACAATTTAATGTGTAATCAACCTACATATCCACCAACGTATCATCAAGAAAAAGACCCTAAATTAATTAAAGAGGTAGCCATCACCTACCCCTTTGCCACATTGGTCTCTGCAAAAGACACTGTGCCTTATTGTACACATGCACCGCTGATACTGGATCAGGGAAACTTAATCGGCCATATTGATGCCAGCAACCCACAAACCGCTTTCTTGCAGGATGGCTATCCTGTAACTGCGATTTTTCAGGGACCACAGACCTATATATCGCCCGCCGTATACAGCACGAAACAGCTTCCCACATGGAATTATGTGATTGCTCATGCCAGAGGTACAGTTCGACATATTACCGATACTGCACGTATCAAAAAAATAATGGTAGATATGACGACTATACTAGAAGCACCTGAACATCGATTCAGACTAGATATAGACGACCCTAGAATGGAAAAGGCAATTCCTTATATACATTGTTTCGAAATTCAAGTAAATGAATGGGAAGGAAAATTTAAACTAAGTCAAGATAAAAACCCTACAGACATACAACGAGCCAAAGATGCATTACTAAAAGAACACCAAGAACAGACAAAGGACTTTATCAATCACTTGTTTCTATCTAGTGAGACTATAATAAAGTAATAACCACTGTTTAAATTCGCTCTAAAACGGATGTATTACATCCAGATTTTGCGATTGCGGAATAGTTCTAAGGCATCGCTATGCAACAAAAACCCATTGTCTTTAATCAATTAATAAAGCCCTTGTTTTTTGATAAAACCCAAAAGTACTACCTCATCTACAGAACAATGTCATACTTATTACAAACAGCATGAAATTATAACAACTACCCAATACACAAACGTATCACTGCGTTAGGGATAGGAGCGGCATCCTTTTGGTGGCACCTTAGTGCTGCCAAAAGATACAGCGGATAGCCCGACCCTTGGGTAACGCCCTAATTATAAGCAAACTCTTTTTACAACAATTCTTTTACTTGATCAAAATCTAGCCCGCCGTAATTACCACTACTCATCAGTAATAATGCAGTGTTAGTAAACTCTTTGGTTTCCAGATATTTTTTAAAAGCCACAGGATCTGTATACACAATCACATCTTCTCTTCCGAAGGCAGCGCTAATATCTGCTGCGGATATAGGCGCTAGTTGTTTTATTTCTAATGCAGCTGGTGAGTAAAAAACCACTGCTTCATCAGCGGCGTCTAACGCACCTGCATACTGCTGCAAAAATTCTGTATTTAAACTACTATAGGTATGTAATTCGAGGCAAGCGACCAATTCCTTTTTTGAATATTGTTCTTTTACTGCTTTGGTGGTAGCCGCTACTTTAGAGGGGCTGTGTGCAAAGTCTTTATAAACTACAGTTTGCTCATTTTCGGCAATTTTTTCTAATCGCTTAGAAGCTCCTGAAAAAGAAGCAATGGCTTCATAAAATTCGTCTTCATCGATCCCCATATGCTGACACACCCATTTAGCACCTGCCAAATTACTGAGGTTATGCGCACCGAAGATGGCTATAGGCATTTCGCCTTCGGGAGTCATCAATAATGTTTCTCCATTTTCTACACGATATGCTGGTGTGGTATACGGTATTTTTCGAATTTGATTTTCGGAATTAGTGACTACCTGTAGCACCTCAGCATCCTCTTCGTTATAATTAATGCTTCCGCCTCGTACAATAGAATCTACAAAAATCTGAAATTGTTCTACATAGTTCTCGAAGGTCGGAAATACATTGATATGATCCCACGCAATACCACTGAGCAATGCGATATTAGGACGATACAGATGGAACTTTGGTCTTCTATCGATGGGAGATGATAGGTATTCATCGCCTTCGAGTACCATAAAATCATTGGTATCGGTGATATGCACCATGGTGTCGAAGCCTTCTAGCTGTGCGCCTACCATATAATCCACCGAACGATCGTGATAATGGAGTACATGTAGAATCATGGAAGTAATGGTAGTCTTTCCATGAGATCCACCAATGACTACTCTAGTTTTATCCTTGGATTGCTCGTATAAAAACTCGGGATACGAATAAATCGTAATCCCTAATGCTTGTGCTTTGAGTAATTCTGGGTTATCTTCCTTGGCATGCATCCCTAGAATGATCGCGTCTATATCTTCGGTGATTGTATCAGGGTACCAACCAAATGTAATGGGTAATAATCCATGACGCTCTAATCGAGATTTAGAAGGTTCGAAAATGACATCGTCGCTTCCCGTTACGTTATCTCCTTTTTGATGAAGTGCAATTGCCAAATTGTGCATGGCACTACCTCCTATTGCTATAAAATGTACTCGCATCTTTCTACGCTAACTATGATCAGCCGTAAATATAGTGCTTATTCTTAAGTATTGATCAATATCGTAGTAATATCCAGCCAAACTCGACGATACTCAAAAAAACAGCTACTGTTTAACCTTAACCGTTAGCAGGTAAAAAATCAAAATCATTGACCCCTCATATCACTCTCGCTATGCATCATCTCGTAAAAACTCTAATTCACAACTACTTAGACCGTAGATAATTCTATAGTATTTTTTTTATAAAAAGTAAGGTTTTACTGTACTAAAAAAGGGTAAATTAGCAATAGGGATTTTTCCCTACTACATAACAACATATGATTTCATTTTTACGGAAAGCACAAATGTAGCCTATCATCTGACTTTTTTAGCACACCAATAACAAAGTTAAAAGGACTTTTGAATTAACCAATACCACAACTACTTTGTGCTTTCTTTTATATCCTAGGATGCTCCTTTTTACTCACGCATCTGCATAGTTTACGTATGCTATTGACTACTTTACGCACTATAACTTTTTTATACACTTGCTGTATATTATTTTCGAAACGAACAGACAGCACTCTTTATGAAGTAATTTTTATACGTTACTTTTTAAAGTAAACATCGCCTCGTAATAAAAATTTTGTACGTTTATATACCGAAGTGGTTCTGTACTACTTCATCACTAAAACACTCTCTATGAAAAAACGCATCTTATGTATTATTCTATGCTTGATCAGTTTATACACCATGAATAGCCAGCAACAAAATAATTGGAAAGAAGTGACCGAACTTGAAAAACAAGGCTTACCTAAATCGGCATTGGTCATTGTAGAGAATATCTATCAAAAGGCAAAAAAATCAAACAACACCAATCAGCTCATCAAATCACTGCTATACAAGGCGAAATATGCACTCACCTTAGAGGAAAATGCGCAATTGAGCATTATTACGGAGTTAAAAGAGGAAATTGCTTCCAATACTTTTCCTACTAAAAACATCGTAGAGAATATACTCGCCAATCTATACTGGCAATATTTTACCGAAAACCGATGGCGTTTTTACAATCGTACACAGACTGCTCAGAAGGTAGACCCTAGCGATTTTAGGACATGGGATCTTACGGCATTATTTGCCGAAATCCATATGCATTATCAGCAATCACTAGCCAATGGTGTACTCGCTCAGCAAACAGCGCTCAAAGAGTTTGACCCTATTCTCTCCACTGCTACAGACTCCAAGAAATACCGCCCTACGCTCTTTGATTTTTTAGCACATAATGCTTTGGCTTTTTATAAAACACCCGAAAACAGTATCGCCAAACCTGCATATGCTTTTAGGATAGACACCCCTGAGTACCTAAAACCTCATCGCGATTTTATAAAATTACCGATACAAACCCGAGATAGTGTATCCCTACAGTTTCACGCGCTGAAACTATATCAAGCCTTGCTTAATTTTCATAAGAGAGATACTGATCCTACTGCACTGATCGATGTAAATATAGAACGCTTACACTACATCGCTGAACAAGCCACTTTTGCCAATGCGACTGAGGTGCAATTACAAACTTTGTTAAAAGAAGTACAATTGCATACCAAGCATCAGGCGGTAACAGCATACCAATACGAGATTGCTAAACTATACCAAACACAAGCTGCTAACTATATTCCTAATACGCATGAAGCAGACCGATGGAAACTACAGAAAGCAGTAGAAATCTGTGAGCAAGCGATCCGTACATTTCCAGCATCTAGTGGTGCTATGGCTTGCCAGCGGCTCAAAGAAAACATCCTACAACCCGCCATTGGCAGTATAGAAATCGAAAATTATATTCCTATACAACACCCTTCTAGAATCCTTGTACACTATACGAATGTATCCAACTTGCATCTCAGGGTAGTAAAGATTAGCCCTGCACAGCTACAATCCTTGCGACGTATGTACCAACCTGCTCAAAAAATAGCCCTGCTCAATCGGCTAGCTGTCGTTACTGAATGGAATCAAACACTCATCGATAAAAAAGACTACCAGCAGCACGCTACTGAAATTTCTGTTCCCGCACTGGCACAGGGCATGTATCTCATGATCGCCAGTACTAGCGCTACCCTAAATAGCGGTACTAGTTTTGCTACAGGTGGTTTTCAGGTTACAGACCTCGCACTGGTAGAAACCAAAGCTGCGACCCATACGCGTTTTCAGATAGTCAATCGTATAGACGGTGCTCCTGTAGTAAATGCTAAGATCAAACTTAGTAGTCAAAAAAAGCGGAATCAATTAAACACTACATTGCATACAGATGCTAAGGGAGAGGCTACCTATAGCGGTAGTGACTATTACTACGATGTACAGGCCACAGTATCTTTTGGACAGGACAAAGCCTATTTCGGAGGGATGTACTTAAATAACAATACCCATAGTAATACATCCAGACCTAGCAAACCTCGAATCAAGACTTTTTTATTTACCGACAGAAGCATCTACCGACCTGGACAAACGGTGCATTTTAAAGGTATCATGACACATACTCAGGGGACACATCATACCGAAATCATGCCTAATGAGACGATCTCCGTAGCGCTGATCGATACGAATGGACAGGAAGTAAAAAAACTTTCTTTTACCACCAATTCCTTTGGCTCATTTGCAGGTACATTTATCCTACCCGCCTCTGGATTAACAGGTACGTACAGCCTTCGCACCCCTAATTACAACAGTACTTCTTTCTCTGTAGAAGCGTATAAAAGACCCAAATTCGAAACAGCATTTTCTCCAATCACTAACACCTATAAGGTCAATGAGCAAGTACAAGTTACAGGTACTGCCACCGCCTATGCTGGGAGTAAAATCACCAATGCCAAAGTCGTATACCGTGTACAGCGCCAAGTGCAATACCCAAGATGGTGTTATTGGATACCGCGATTACAGCAAGCACCACAAGAAATCATACACGGCGAAACCCGTACAGATGCACAGGGCGCGTATACCATCGAATTTACGGCCATTCCTGATCCTAGTATCGTGCCGACCAATCAGCCTATTTTTAGGTATGAAGTGACCGCAGAAGTGACTGATATCAATGGCGAAACTCGTAGTACATCTACTATCGTCAATGTAGGCTACCATACGCTTACAGCCAGTATAGCGATTCCTAGTACCATAGACAAAACCGATACACCGCCTACACTGACAGTCAGCACACAAAATCTAAACGATCAAAAAATAGCAAACACAGGTAGCATCTCCATATACAAATTGATCCCTCCTAGTGTTCCGCTACGAAAAAGACCTTGGAAAGCACCTGATTATCAATCTATAGATGCTGACACTTTCCAAAAACTATATCCACATGATGCCTATGATGGCGAAGATGATCCGCGTAATTGGCAGAAAGGTACTGAGGTACTGAATACCGAATACACCACTACCAGTACGGGTACAAAAGACATCCCGCTACGCAATATCAAAAAATGGGCATCTGGGCGCTATATACTCCAACTCGATACCAAGGATCGATTCGGGCAAAGCGTACAAGATATAGCCTATATCAATCTCTATGATCCCAAAGAAAAAACGATTGCCGACCAACAACTATTCGAAATCACCACGAATCAAGACAGCTACTCCATTGGCGACACAGTACTACTCACCCTCAGTAGTGCTTCTAAAGCGATGTCTGTAACGGTGGATATCGAAAAAGATAAAAAGGTGATCGATACCAAGGTAGTACAGCTCTCTAATACTAAAAAAACAATTAAAATCCCTGTACTAGAGAGCGATCTAGGGGGGTTCTCATTATCCTATAGTTATGTAAATCATAATGGATTTGGCAATGGTACTATTCCCATTTCCGTTCCCTATCCATCTACAGCCCTCACTATCGAAACCCAAACTTTTAGAGACAAGCTACAACCAGGGCAGCCCGAGACATGGCGTTTTCGAATCAAAGGCCCTAAGGGCGATCAAATCGCAGCCGAATTACTCGCCAGTATGTACGATGCCTCTCTGGATCAATTCAGATCGCACCAATGGGATTTCAACCCCATTCATCACCCCTATTACAGCGCACATTCACACCGAAAAGCCCATCAAAGCTTTGGAAGTAATAGCTTTACACTTCATAACCAAAGACAGCATACTAGCCATCTACCCACGCAGCAATACGATCAATTAAATTGGTTTGGATTGTATTTCTCGCAGCAACCACGACGCCTTATGGGAATGACCATGCGCAAATCTGCCGCTCCGCGTGCCGCAATGGCTACGACCGATATGGTAGAAGATGAAATACAATTAGAAGAATCTATAGGAGCGCAAGCACTACAGACCAAAGGTATTGCCGATGCTTCTTCCCTTGATGATACCGTGACTGTATCTCAAGAAAAAACACCAAAAAAACAGCCCATTACCGTGCGTAAGAATCTACAAGAAACTGCATTTTTCTTTCCACAGCTCACTACAGATGCCTCTGGCAGTGTCAGTTTCGAATTTACCGCTCCCGAGGCACTCACCCAGTGGAAATTGCAATTACTAGCCCATACCCCTACGCTAGCCGCAGCTACCCAAACACTCACTACAGTGACGCAAAAGGAATTGATGCTCACCCCCAATCCTCCTCGTTTTCTTAGAGAAGGAGATGAATTGGTACTGAGCACCAAAATTGCCAATATCACTAGCAATGCCCTCTCAGGTACTATTACATTAGCACTTACAGATGCCCTAACAGGAAAGAATATCGATACCGCATTGCAGCTCGCCACGCCGCAACAAGACTTTTCAGTAGCAGCAACGGGCAATACCAATGTCTCGTGGACAGTACGTATTCCAGACCATATCCAAGCCGTACAGTATAAGATTACAGCCCGAGCGGGCAATTTCTCAGACGGAGAGCAAAACCTACTCCCCGTACTCTCCAATCGTATGCTAGTAACAGAAACACTGCCTATGTGGATTCGTTCTGAGCAATCCAAGACATTTACACTCGATAAGTTACAAAACAATACCTCTAGTAGCCTGCGTCATCACACCCTTACCCTAGAGATGACTTCTAATCCTGCTTGGTATGCCGTACAAGCCCTGCCTTATTTGATGGAATATCCTTATGAATGTGCAGAACAGACATTTGCTCGTTTTTATGCCAATGCACTGGGGAGTCATATCACCAGTGTCACCCCGCGTATCCAAACCGTTTTTGATCAGTGGAAGAACACCGATGCCCTGCTGAGCAATCTAGAAAAAAACCAAACGCTAAAATCCCTTATCATCCAAGAAACCCCTTGGCTACGGGATGCTCAAAGCGAAACCGAACAAAAGAAGCGTATCGCATTACTCTTTGACCTCAACCAAATGAAAAGCGAATTACACGCTACGCTCCAGAAATTAGAACAGATGCAATTAGGATCTGGTGCCTTCCCGTGGTTTACAGGAGGAAGAGAAAACCGCTACATCACCCAACATATCGTTGCAGGATTCGGACACCTTACTAAATTAGGCGTATCACACTCCTCGGAAGCACTCCTTAAAAAAGCACTCCGATATCTAGACCAAGAGTTTGTAGACACCTATAAAGAGCTAAAAGCATACTGTCAGAAAAACAACATCGATCTACAAGATGACCACCTAAGCCATACACAGCTACACTACCTATACATGCGTAGTTTTTTCCCATCCATTCCCAGAAAAGCTGCCACCAAAGAAGCTTGGGCGTATTACCAATCCCAAGCCAAAAAATACTGGATCGACCGATCGCTATATGAGCAAGGCATGCTCTCCCTACTACTACACCGCAGCGATGCCAGCAATACCGCTCAGCAGATCATCCGATCCTTAGCAGAAAAAAGCATTACCTCTGATGAATTAGGGATGTATTGGAAAACCAACACCCCTTCTTGGCACTGGCACCAAGCCCCTATCGAAACCCAAGCCCTGATGATCGAAGCCTTTTCAGAAATCGCTCCAGCATCACAGCGCACCCAATGGGTAGATAACTTAAAGGTATGGCTACTAAAACACAAACAAACCAACCGCTGGCAAACCACCAAAGCCACTACCGATGCAGTATATGCCCTCTTATTACAGGGCAGCGATTGGCTATCCATTACCGATCAAGTAGCCGTCACTCTAGGCAATACCCCTATCGACCCTGCTGTAATGGCTGATCACGCGATCGAAGCAGGAACGGGCTATTTTAAAACCACTTGGCATACTCGTGAAATTACCAACGACATGGCATCCGTACAGCTCACCAAAAAAGGAAAAGGCATCGCATGGGGAGCGCTGTACTGGCAGTATTTCGAAGATCTCGATAAGATCACAAGCGCCAAAACCCCATTACAATTACAGAAACAGCTATTTCTAAAAAAATATACAGATACTGGCGAGCAGCTAACACCGATCACCACCTCCACTCCATTAGCACTAGGAGATGTAGTACGCGTACGCATTGAACTCCGATCAGATCGCGCCATGGAATTTGTACATATGAAGGACCTACGCGCCGCAGGCCTAGAACCTACAGACGTATTATCCCAATACCACTATCAGGATGGGTTGGGCTATTACCAGAGTACCAAAGACACCGCTACGCATTTCTTTTTTGACTACTTGCCCAAAGGCGTCTATGTATTCGAATACGATCTACGGGTAAACAACCAAGGAGATTTCTCTACAGGCATCACCACCATACAGAGTATGTATGCCCCTGAGTTTAGCAGTCATTCTAATGGAGGGCGTATACAGATCAAACCTTCGAAGTAATTGATTGGTAAGCAATGTATCAAGAGGTATAGTGGGTAGGGCGTTACCACAAGGGTCGGGCTATCCGCTATATCTTTTTTGGTTTTTTAAAGGAAACCAAAAAAGGATGCCGCTGCTATCCCTAACGCGGGGGAATGGTTTTATGTTTTGATATAGCTTCTTTGATTAATTAACCCTCATCAACTAACTTGAAAAAGACAAAAAAATTACTCTGCAAAATATATTTGGTTAAATTTAAGATGGTGGGGTAAGTTTACCTATTCTTTTCAAATACTCTTCCTTGCTCCAATCTGCACCAGTACCCCATTTTTTTTCAAAAACTTCATCCATGATCTTATCAAAATCAGGCTCAAATTCTTTCGTGGACTTGTACCACTCTGGAGTATAAATAGAATATGCATCTTCCCCATCTTCTACAGACCAACGCATACTTTGATGCAGTTCTCCTGACCAAAAACTAACTTTTTCTTGGAAAGTATAATTTGGGTAAATTTCATATCTTAATTTCATATCCTTTTCTTGTTCTTTTTCCAACTCTATGTCGAATAATCTATTTTTTTCTTCAATGGACAATTGAGAAAATTCTTCATTAGTATAATCATTTATTGTCTTTTTAATTTAACACTATTTTAACAGAAGATAGAGAACTCCTAAAAAATCTATCTATGCTAAGAAGACTGAATGATATTTCTAAGTTCTCAGATAAAGATAAAGAACATATACTATATGCTCTTGATGCTATGATTAGCAATGTAAAACTTAAAGCTATATAATTTAACTTCTTTACGAACTTTAATTAAGGTTGGAATAGCTCTTTTAATCTGTCATAAATGGGCTTCTGTGATAAATGAATAGCTTTATTTTTATCCCACTTTTGTTGTTGATGTACACTTAACTTATTAATCTTTTTTGGTATCTCATCCTTGAATTCAATTAAGCAAATAACACCTGTATGACCTTTAGGAACAACAATGGATTCATAATTAGGGTGTTCATTAGCATATTTCAATACAGCATTCACTTCTTTACAATCGTTAAGGTTTTCATTCGAAAACAAAACATTAAATTCACTTCCGAATGGAATATCTATTGAACTTCTTCCAAATACAAAAACTGAATTAGGTGTTAACAAATGATCTTTCCCTATTTTTTTTAATCTTCGTTTAAGTATTTCAATTTCTTTCTTATTTGGCTTATCCGCTATATAAAGATGAGGGTATTTATTATATAGCCCTTCTTCTCTTATTGTAGCAAAAGCTTCAGTATTAATTGCCATATTACTTTGTATTGTATTGGAGTGCCTTTTGATAAAACTCTAATGATTTTTCTAAATTTGACACATCAAGAGTTTCTAATAGTTCTCTACTCACATCTGAATCAAGGCTACTAGGTAAATCAATGTTGTAAACTTCTTTAACAAGTTTTCTTGCATTTTTCACTGAGATTTCAACTTTTGATAAGTTTGCAAAATCGTCTGCGGATGTTTTTATAATAGTTTCTAACTCAATATCTACTCGTCTATTGGGAGAAACTAATCTTAAATCCCCTAAATCAGCAGGAAGACCTAATTGTAATACTCCTTTAAAATTAGGATTACTTGTGGCACTTTCAATTGCAAATATAGTTCCTCTGATAGGATCAGTAGAAGTAGAAATACCAAATAATTGAGAATTTGGGTTACCAGGATATAATGCTCCGTTGCTACTATTTCTTGTTGTACCTCTAAAAAACGATTTAATCCCTTTTTGCTCTAGCTGACTAATAGTATTTATATCTGTGACATTACTAAGCACATCTATTAGTTCATCCGTATTACTTATAGTAGGTATTTCTTCAAAACGTTTAATTGATTGTAACAGATCTTCAGGGCTATAAGTTTGTTTTAGCGTTGCTTTAAGATTATCTAGTTTAGAAGGATATTTCTTAAGAAAATCATCTATTATTTCAATATTATCTATCTTGCTTGTAAGCCCATTAACTCCTGCATCATCGAGTACTTTCCACGCATCTAGCAGGTTTGCATTTTCTTTAAAAGTTTCTACTAATGCTGGTGAACTTTCTAGATCTGTTTTTAACGCAGCTTTGTATGCATCCCCTACAGCAGCTACTAAATCGTCTATAGCTCCTACTATATCATCGCCTAATTTCGCTGTCTTTTCTGCCAGTTCTTCAATGAACTCCGCGCCTTTCTTTATTTTTCCAGAGGCTGCTAATCCTCCTGAACCTATCGTACTGGCTACCGCAACAACATCTTTTCCTGTTTGATGTTTGATCTTATCGGTATTCTCCCCTCCGTATAATTTAGCGCGGTCTGTTACAAATGTATTATAAATTTTTGCAACATTAATCTTAGAAATAGCATCATTAATCTTCTTGCGTGTGTTTTTATCTGTCGTGTAGTCTACTACAATACTGATCAATAAAGGAATACTTTTTACTTCTTCTACTACACCATCCGTAAGCCCCGCTGTTAGAGACTCCATATAGTAATCTTCTCCTTTATACGTGTAGGCATCCCAGAGGTTTTCTGGTAATTTCACCTCATAAAGTAGTTGCTTAAAAGTGCTGTAAGTATTTAATAAATCATCTTTCAGTGTTTTTACAAGGGCTGCTGTATCTAATTCCCTATTGTTCATTTTATTGAATACAGCCTCTTGATATAATGCCAATACAGCTTCAAAATCTTCTTGACTAAGCCCTTCTAGGTATTTCTTACCAAAATTAATGGTGTACCCCATAGTACCTGTACTCGTATCATAATGCAGGTATAAATTCAGTGCATTCTCTTCTGGGGTTTGGGCTTTTAATCTTGCCGATTCAATTACTTTGGGAGCAGTACCTGAATGCGTTACAATAATAGTATATTCCTTACCATCATGAAGAAAACTATACTCTAATTCATCGGGTACTGGATTCGTAGCATCATTACTATTAAAATCTATGGTTTCATTAGTATCTAAACGTTGATGCTGTAAAGCGGTAGTACCATTGCCATATGTAAAAAGACCATCAAAATAACTATCCTGCTGAAGGGTAACAGAAGTATTCGTTTCTTTATCGTTAATGCCCAGTTGTTCAGCGATGGATGCTAATTGCTGATCGACTTCTTTTTGGATATTCTTATTTTCTTCCTGAAGTTTTTCTATTGCAGGACTATTACCTTCTTCTTTCAGCTTTTCAATCGCTTTATCATTTTCTTTGATTTGCAATAGTTGTTCTTCCTGTTCGGCAATTGTGTTAGTTACTTGTGCTGCCTCCTCTTGGGTAATTGCTCCATTGTTCAGTGCATTGGCGATATCCTCTCGTAAATCATTGATCACCTCACCAATGGTATTTAGCCATTCGGTGATATTCACCTCAGTAACCATCGTTGCTCCTTCCCCAAAACTAGGATCGTAAATGGTTACGATTTCACCTTCGGCGAGTTGGTAATCGGTATTGACTAGGATATTATCAAAGGTCACCCCAAAACGCGCCCTTTCTAGGTAAGGTATTGCTACAAAACCATTTCCACTGATCACTCCATTAGACTGGCTAATAATATCGGTGATATATACCATAAAATTTCCAGCAAACACTCTGTCGCCAACCAACAAATTAGGGTGTCCTTCTCTATTGGTAATCGCAATAGCTTCGGGGACAATCCCACAATTATAGTTGGCATTAGGGTCGTCGGTACTGCCTGTGGTGATGTATTGCACAGCACTGTACTCGCCATACTGGTATTTACACTTGCCTGCTACTTTATACTCATAGGTGGTATTGGGTTTTAAGTCCCAGACCGTAGCCCATGCACTATTGGTACGCATATGAAACCAACGACTATTCGGGCGGTCTTTTTGGCGATACATGATGGTGTATTCGCTATAGGTAGCGGGATCTTCCTCCCAGTACACATTGATCTTAGAAATCCCTTTGGGTTCGGCATGTACACCTGCGAGCTTGGGACATTTTTCATTCTTAGAAAACCAAAAAACTTCACTCTTTCCTTCATTACGGAACAACCCAATCTCTTCACTGCCTTTGAGGGCTTTGGCTTGTACGCGCCATGCATACCGCTTGTTATGCAATAATAAAGGATGTGCAGGGCCGTATATAAAGCTGGTAGCTCGGGTAGTGGTGGTAAAAATCGGTGGACTGGTTAAAAAAGCGGTATTGGGGTCTACATGATCGTCCCAGATTTCTACCAAACTAAACTCATATTCCACATTACTAACATTGATCTGTCTAGGCGTCCACTGAAATACAATATTGTCTACTGCTTTAGGCTCTATATTACTCTTATTAAAAGGAATATTCAGTAAGGGCGGATCATTGTTAAAGATAAAGGTAGTCGCACAGCTTTTTCTAGACAATCGGCGATTGGTAAAAAAGTCATAGACTTCGAAACAAAATTGGTATGCGCCTTCTCCCAGTGTCTGCCCATATTGCCGATTGGCGATGCCTTGTAGGTTACGTAGCTCGAAATACGGGGCGAGTTCGGTATTGTTTAATACCAAGGGACTTCCTCCATCGATAAATAGAGGTGTACCTATGATGAATTGGTCTCTGCTTTGCACCTTTAGTCCATTACCCTCGATAAATACCTTGAGTCGAATCCTACGATTGGTAATGCTCAAATCACGTAATAAGAGGCGTACCCGAAGTGGACTATTGATCGTCATCGCATCGGCATAATTATAAATATGCACGGGAGCGGGAGGAATAACATTGGCAAATACCTGTATTGGGAATTGCTGTGCTATGGAAGTTAAACTGCATAACAATGCAAAATAGACTAAGCGTACGTATTGTTTCATCTAGTAGTTTTAGGGGTTGTTGTATGTTTTATAGCCTTTATATATTCCAAAGGCACATGCGCTACACACAATTATGATGCTCAAAACAATCATAGCCAGCAACTCCGTACCACAGGAGTTGCGAGGAATAAAAACGGATAGCCAATCCGTGGGGACTAAAAAATGATCTAGTGAAGATTACATGGTATCGTAAAGCAAGGCTTTACAATGCTACAAGAATACTAAACTTATGGGAATTTTACAATAAATTATGGGGAACGAGGTATTGTAATTAAGCATTATTCAGGATCAATACTATCCAGCACCTCCATCAGTAGCAGCCGTTTGGTAATGGGATTCCGAGCGGTGGTTTTGTGTTTGGCGAAGAAGGCTGTGAGTGCTGGTTGGATAGCGGGATGTGTGAGGTGTTTACGAATGTTTTGTTTGTTGAGGGGGTAACATTGTATCTTTTTAGGTAAGCTAAAACAGAGGGCATTCCTGTAGAATATATTGGGTACTCGAAAGCTATGGTATTTATAGATTTTTAGATACATACAGCGATCATAGAGGTAGAAACAGCCCTTACCCGTCTTCTGTATCGATCGCTTCTGTACGACGTGCTGCTCATAGTGTTGAAGTAATTGATTGGCAGCTATAGGCGATGGATGCTGTAGTAGTAGGGTTTCTAAAATGGATAATAGGTCGTAGACCTCTAGTTTGGGCAGTCCATCGAGTTGAGCGATGAGTTGTTTGAGTATTTTATCTTGATGAGTATACATGGATGGTGGTGTTACAGAATGTAAATGAGTAAAAAATCAGTATATTTAGTCTGAAATAAGCAAAAGAAAGCCTGACCCCCTCGCATAGTGCGATGCGGGTTAAAGCAAAAGAAGGTACTCAGCCATCGGGATGACATACACAGAAACGTGTATTAGGGTGAAGTACATTCTCTGCACTATACAAAGGGAGACAAACAATCTTCGGAAGGGCGCACTTCCTCTAGCTAGGTTGTATACCATTTATCATTTGAATTCACTGTAATAAAATGTTCTTTTTTCGCCTCAATTTCAGAATAAAAATAAACCGTAGCCCTGCTATGCTTGATTTTTCTTCTTTATTGAAACAAAAAAAATCTTCATTTTCTTTTCAGCAAATCCAAATGATAACTGGTATTATGCTATACAATTGGCTAATAACCGAAACTGCCGCGCCATGGCTCGGGCAATGGCGCTAAAAGTTACGGGGGGCGCATCAGGAGGGGCTGATGGGGTATTATCTGTATCATTGTGTATACTGCGTAGCCATTGGATCACTTTCTGCTCTACCTGCTGCGGGGTATAGAGTTGCGTCTTGACCAAGGCACGTACTTGTTGATCTGCGGTTTTGCATACCGCTTCGGAGGCTTGGAAATATAATGGATGGTAGCGTAATCGTAGTAGAATCCGTTTTTGATAGGCGGCTAGCTTATCGGCTACAGTGGGATAATGCGTAGTACAGAGTTCTAGCCATTGCAGTCGCCGTGCATAGAGATCTGCGACTGCCTGTTCTATCGGAAACTCAGCTTCGTAATAGGTACGAATCCACTGGTAGATCAGTGTCTCATAGCTACTGCCCAGTTCTAGCTGTTTTAAGAAGCTCGAAATATCGAACTGTAATGCTGTAAGGATAGCGCGTACATAGGCGTGGCGGTTGGTGGGGGTTTTAGAGTGTTTCATGGTTTTTTAAATACTAGTGAATTTAAAATTGTGATATTTTCTTAATCAAGACGTACAATAACTTAATACGCTCATTGCTGATCTTCCTTCTGTCATATAAAAAGTAGCGTACTGTACCTTTTAAGCCAAGTTCTGTGTCGAATGCACTTTTATTGATGTAGTGGCTATTATACTCTAACCAATTTTCTACAGTTGCTCTTCTATAATCAATCGTGTCTTTGAAATTTGTGATTTTTTTTATCTCTTTAAATAAAATATGAATACGATAGTTATTTATCCTACGACCTTCTTGCACAAAATATTTTAATGAACCCTTAAGCATCAATGTATTATCAATAGCTGAGATACTAAAAAACTTTTTGTTTTTTAAAATCCAATTTTCTACTCTGACTCTCTTGGTATTGGCATTCATTTTTGTGAAAATTCAAAAGACTACGACTGTTAAAAAACTAGCATCAACAAATCATGCTAAAAACTAATAACCTCTTAAACAGGTACAGAAATAAACCTATTCATCAACTAATAAATAATTAAATGTTTTTATCATTTTCCATCATTTCTAAATGGGTGTTATTTATATTTGTTTAAGAGCATAGTAAATATACAGAAAAATTAATACAATTGAAGAATTTTGAAGATTAATTTCTTCCTTTTCATCTGTTTTTATGGGTACATTAAGAGAAAGAATCGATTATATTAGAAAAAAGAAGGGTTTAAGCTTTAAACAATTAGCTGATTTAATTGGCGGTATCAGTGGAGATGGGTTGAGAAAAGCAATTGATAGAGGTTCCTCTAAAGATCTTTTTTATATTTCCAGAATTGCTACTGCTACTGGATTTCGTGAAGAATGGATTACTACGGGCGAAGGTGAAAAAACAGTACAAACTAATGATGAAACCTTAACATCACATAATACTTCACTTTTTTTTGAGAAAAACGGTGTTAAAATTCATATCGATGAGATTGTAGATTTTATGGAAGCAAACTACACAACACTATTAAGTGACTCTAATAAATATCGTTTTTTTATGGGAGACAAAGCCAACATCTTGATGTACAAATTTTTTAAAGAGCATGGTATAGAAGTTAGAGTTACTAATGATCAAACTGAACAGGAAAATTAACTATTTCATCTGGTTTGGTATGCTTAAATCGAGTAATTAATCCCGTGAGAATCTTATGATCTTTCTCTACCTTATTCTGTAGGTACTTTTCTATATCATCATCTCTTTTTGAAGACGATTGTGGGGTGAGTACTCCTATTTTTCTTAGGGTATCAATCCTTAATTTGCGTTGGTCAGTTTTAGTCATCTTTTTATCTATTCAATCACTTTAGAAATTTCATCGAGTTGGTTATCATAAGACTTTACAAATTCTACCTTATTATCTTCTGATATAAATTTTTCATTAACATCTATAATTACGTAATCAACCATCCTAGCCAAAGCATTGATAAGTTTATGGTGCTTTAAATATGGAATATTAAAGAAGTTCTTCTTTAGTAACCAAACAACTACTTTAGAGGAAAAAAATGATGCAATTAAAAGGTTAGCTACATAAATCGATTGGTGTAGGTCTGCTTGTGGATTTAGTGCCCAATAGATATAAGTAAGAGATACAACAAAAGCAATTTTAGCAATAAACTTTACGAGATTTCCGATAGGGCTGTATTTTTCTCTTTTCAAAAAGATGCCAATTATGTAGATAATTAAACCTGTAAAAAAGATATAAATAGGAAGACCAATACCCTGAAGAAAAGCACTTAAATGAATATATCCACTAATTCGATGATTCACTTTCACTTCTTTAAGTTCTGCTAGAGCTGTGTCAGAATCTTTTGCTTTTTGCTTGTATTGATGGAGCAAATTAGCTGCTGTTAAAAAGTCAGCACTTTCAAAATTCTGTTCCGATACCTTATCCTCTAGAAATACTAAAATTTCATCTCTAAGCTGATCGCGTGCTTCTCGTTGTGCTATATTCTCTTTCCTCGCTTTTTTTATATCAGAAGGTGTTGTTTCTACAAATAATTGCGAAAAAGCTGCAATGACACTAATCACTACAGCTGTAATCACGAATGTTTTTTTAATTGTAATCTTCGTCTGAGTGGTCTCCGCTGTTTCCAATATCTTTTTTATTTGTGCTTTGAGTTTCTAAATTATAATCGTGTTCATCATCTATAGCAGTGTTTTCGCATCCGCTAAAAATCATTAGTGCTAAAAGTAATAAAGAAAATGGTACAATTGATTTTTTTAAGTTCATGACAATAGTTTTAAAAAATTAATATTTAGACTTACTTAACTTAATTATTTGATAATCAAGTAAAATTATTACTATTCTTTTGGTTTTAATAACAGAAAAAAATGAAATTTCATGGTATATTTGCGCCATTTTTTTACGAAAAATACCCCTATTTTATCATTGTTTTTTTCTTAAAAAAAACTAAAAAACTAATCCAAACAAGCATGCTTGTAAGACTTGTATTTTAACACTCTATTGAATCTGCAAACAAACCTTAATACATCTATGTTTTAACCATATCTAAATATATGGTTTAACAGTATTTGTGTGCTGATTTCTTTGTAGCTCATAAAAAGTAAAAGTTTGGATAGCGCAGTATCTAATTAATTATAGGTATTATATAAATAAGTCTCATATTGTATTACTCTATAATTTAGCACCATAAAAGTCTAAGTTACAAAATTGAACTAGTGCATACCATAGTTCCGAAATACTAGGTGTAGGTATCCAAACGAGTCACTATTTACAAAAATCATTTCTATAGTATTGAATACTTGGTTTGTATAGTAGTATATATATACCACACAGATTACAAATCTGCACTACCATACGGTAGTCATACCAAAACAAACCTACTTATAGCTCAATATTGCTCCATATTTGAGCTATAAATGATAGCATTATAGCTCATGGGGTTTAAAAAATGAAACTGGATGCCGTAACAGTTAGATAGTGGATACAAGTTGCAAACGTGCGATATCGCAGGTGGTTACTGCTACTCTTTGGGGGTAATGAAACCTTCAGCAACCATTGTAATGCCAAAACAAGCTTGCTTATAGCTCAATATTAGCATATATTTGAGCTATAAATGATAAATTTATAGCTCATGAGTTTTAAAAAATGGAACTGGATGCACCAAAAGTGGCCTGAATTCACCTTTGATGCAGAAGCCTTAAAAGCTCTCGAATTAGAGTTTTCTACTAATACAGGTACTGTAGTTGGCGTTTTAAAACACGTAAATGAGCAAGAACAGGAAGATTTCTTAGTAAATATCCTGAGTAATGAAGCTTTGAAAACTTCTGAAATTGAAGGGGAATATCTAGACCGAGATAGTGTACAATCATCGATAAAAAAAAATCTAGGGCTAAAAGTAGCTGATAGACGTATCCCTCCAGCGGAGTTCGGTATTGCAGAAATGATGGTTGACTTGTACGTAAACTACAATACTCCGATTACCCACGAACAACTTTTTGAATGGCACAAAATGATCACTAACGGCAGACGTGATCTGCTAGATATCGGAAAGTATCGTACGCATGAAGACCCCATGCAAGTAGTATCAGGACGGTTAGACAAACCTACGATACATTTTGAAGCCCCTGCGTCAGAGACCATGGACTTTGAAATGGAGCGGTTTATCAATTGGTTCGAAAATAACCATTTCACAAATAAAAATACGCTCTTACCGCTGGCTAAAGCAGCGATAGCACACCTGTATTTTGTATGCATACATCCTTTTGAGGATGGTAACGGACGTATAGCAAGAGCTATTTCAGAGAAGTCTTTAGCCCTCAGTACAGGAAGACCTGCTTTGATTTCTCTTTCTCAGACCATACACAGTGCAAAAAACAACTACTATGATGCGCTAGAAAGAAATAATGCAACTTTAGACATTACTGATTGGGTTGTATATTTTGGGGATACCATTATTCAGGCTCAAAAAAACACCTTAGGACAGCTTGATTTTCTTATTGAAAAAACTAAATTTTTTGATACTCATAAACATCATATGAATGATCGTCAGCTAAAAGTAGTACAACGATTATTTAAAGCGGGATATACTGGGTTTATAGGCGGACTTAGTGCAGAAAATTATGTCAAGATTGCTAAAACATCGGCTTCGACTGCTACAAGAGATCTGAAAGATTTAATCGACAAAGCGGTACTGCTAAAAACAGGAACGCTCAAAAGCACTCGTTACTTCTTAAACATTAAGCACAATAAGGAGCTATAAAGAAACATACCATCGCACTGCCTAAACGATACCGATTATCCGAGATCACGGATTTTGATGAACTGCATTTTTTTCCGCGTTAGGGATTGCAGCGGCATCCTTTTTTGTTTTCCTTTAAAAAAACAAAAAAGATACAGCGGAAAGCCCGACCCTTGTGGTAACGCCCTCACTTTTATCAAAAGAAATATTCCCTTTTTGGGTGCTCTTATCGATTCTTGATCTATGTCAATAGAACTCCTATCTGGATGCCATTACTTTGTACTATCCAAAAACACAGAATCTTATGCACAGGGTATTAACAAGTATTTTTTTAATGATAATCATGAATGGTATGGCACAACGAACTATCAAAACCGAAATCGAAATTGCAGCACCTCCAGCAGTGGTCTGGGAGGTACTTACTGACTTTAGCGCCTATGCGGCATGGAATCCTTTTATCACTCATATAGAGGGTGCTTGTAAGGTGGGTAACACCATAGATGTGCGCGCTGGTGATATGAAATTTTCTCCCAAAGTACTGGTGTTTGAACCACAGAAAGAATTCCGATGGATCGGCAAGTTTCTATTTAAAGGACTATTTGATGGTGAGCATAGTTTTAGGATTATCGACCACCACGATGGCACGGTGACTTTTAAACACGAAGAACACTTTAGCGGGCTACTCGTAGGACTATTTGCCAAAAAGCTAAAAAACGAAACCCTCGTAGGGTTCGAACAGATGAATCATAAACTCAAGGAAGTGGCGGAGAAACAAGTCATGACCATACAGCACATCGTAGGGCACCCTGTAGAAACACCCCATTAGATGTTGGTTTCTCTAGTACTGCTACTAAATACGCTGTATCCTTACTTTCTTCTTTTTGAGTCGTGTATTATTGACCAATGGTAATAAGGAGGCTACGCTAGCCGTCTTAACAGCGACAAAGGCACAATCACTTTTGAGCTCTATGATTCCTAGGGCTTCTTTGGACAATTGCCCTTGTTTAAAAAACAGCCCTACAATATCGCCTTTAGAGATTTTGTCTTTTCTACCGCCCGAGATAAAGAGGGTACTCCATTCAGAACGCACCATCTCAGCACTCGGAATCACTTCCTCCGTAGGCAGCTCGCCTATAAAATCGGGTAGTGGCTCTGGGGCGTAATGTAGTACATAGGCTGTACCATTGGCATGCATACGTGCCGTTCGTCCATTCCGATGTGTAAATTCTTCTTCCTTGATGGGCAGGTGGTAGTGTACAATAAAGTTCAGTTCGGGCACATCGATCCCTCTGGCTGCTAGATCGGTAGCGAGTAATAATTGATGAGTACCGTTTCTAAACTTGATCAAAGCGCGCTCTCGGTCTTTCTGCTCCATACCTCCATAAAATGTACCATGAGCAATGCCATGATCGGACAAATAACTGCTAACACGCTGGATGGCATCTTTAAAATTACAAAACACAATACCGTGCTGATTGCCTAGATGCTGTAATAAGGTTACCAATGCAGGTAGCTTGTCTTTCTCGGGGGCATCCACCCGCCTGATCTCCAATCCTGTACGCACTCCATCGAGGTAGTCGATCACTACAGGGTTTTGTAAGCCTACAAAATCAGGAATGGTGACTCCCTGCGTAGCAGAGGTCAGAATTTTATGTTCTACAGCGGGTAATGCCGTTAGAATCTCTTGCATTTCGGTTTCGAAACCTACTTCTAGCGATTTATCAAATTCATCTAGCACCCATGCGCGGATGCTATGGATCTCGAATCGAGCACTGCGGATATGATCTGCGATTCTACCAGGGGTACCTACCAGTACCGCTGGTGGATGTTTAATATCCAATCGATCCTTACTACTAGAGCGACCGCCATATACGGCATTGACTTTAAACCCTGTACCCATCTCACGCATCACGCGTTCTATCTGTATAGCCAGTTCTCTAGAAGGTACAATGATCAGTGCCTGAATCGTATCGCAATTGCTATCCAACGCTGCAATGAGCGGCAATAGAAATGCCAATGTTTTCCCAGTTCCTGTAGGGGATAACAGCATCACTTCTGTGGCAGACATGATGGCTAGTTTGGCTTCCTCTTGCATGGGATTGAGCTGTGTAATGCCCAACTTGGATAAAATTTCTTGCTGATTCTTGATCTGTATACTCATACTGCAAATGTAATGGCTTCCTATCCAAATATGGCATATCTGTAGCATAAAGTTGCATATACCCTATTCCAATGGATACGTGCTTTTTGATAACTCATCACATTTTTAAGTACCTTATACAAAATACTGATCATGGAACATATCTACTTAGAACCCATATATAAAGAAAGAGTCCTAGCGCTCTGGAAAAAATATGCACACCTACCTGTTTTACAAGAGTTCCCCTATCGGCAGTCTCCCCTATTACCTGAGAAGGTGACTAAAAACACTCTTTTATTCATAGGCATCAATCCATCGGTAGATGCCTCGCGAGCTCCTGAAGCTTTTCCAGCTATAGCGTTTTACCCTATGGTGTATGGTACGCATAAGGACATTCCGTATTTCGAAAAGTTTAAAAGTGTAGCTCGATATTGTGATAATGCTGCTTGGTCGCATTTGGATTTGTTTTTCTTACGCGAAACCAACCAAAAGGTTATCGAAGGGCTAGCGCATAGTGCTATCGATTTTCTACAAGAGCAATTAGCGATTAGTTTCGAGATTATTGAACTGATGGCCCCGAGTGTGATCGTAGTAGCTAATGCCTTTGCAGCGGAGTTTTTTGGCAAAAAGAAAAAGCGACATGCCCATTTCGATCGTATCTGGCAGGGGTATTCTTTGGATTTTAAAACAGATTTTAATCCCGATATTGGCACCTATACCATCCCTATAGCGGGTAGAGATACGCCTATTCTATTCAGCGGTATGCTCTCTGGACAGCGTGCCTTAGATATAGGCTCTCTAGAGCGACTACAATGGCACATACAGCGATTACTAGCCTATGCACAGGGTACGCAATGGTAATGAGGGCGTTCCCCAAGGGTCGGGCTATCCGTTATATCTTTTTTGGTTTTACATAAGAAGTATTTTACTCTTTTTGGATTGAAGCGAAAAAGTTTAAATCACTTCAAAGAGTAAAATACTTCTAACCAAAAAAGGATGCCACTGCTATCCCTAACGCGAGCTTTTTCATATACGAGCTGCTTGTACAGTATTGAAACAGCCTACCGCGCTATAAAATCAAAAAGAGGGATCACTAAAAGCGATCCCTCTAATTCTTGAAAATTATGCATCCACTGTGTGAAAGTGTATGGTTTACTAGACTTATACGCCTTGGCAACCTGCAGAAACAGCTTGATTTCTATCTGCCCAACATTGACCACATGCAAAGATTGGGTGCGAAGGAGGACAACTATTTATGTTGTTACCATTATTATTGTTGTTATTATTGTTTCCACCACCACAAGATTCTGTTTTTACACTTAAATCATGTGCGATATCTACATCATTCCCTGTATTCGCATCGGTAGCTCTCAGACGTACTCCAAAATCAGCATTTTCATTTACGCCTCTGATTACGATTTTTTCTCTTCCATATCCTGTAGCATCAAAATTGATCTGCTTACAATTCTCATAACTTCCTGGGTATCCATAACAGATCGTACCTGTAGGTCGTATCGTACCACGTACTTCATATTTAACACGTATCGAAGACATGTTTTGTCTGTCACAAAAAGATTCTAAATAAGAAACCCCTATAATATCTGCACCTTGTTGAGATGTATTATCTCCATTATTGTCATTATTACCTCCGTTTACATCGCAACCACCAGAGATTGCCTGTGCTTTATCTATAAAACACTGCCCTGTTGCTGGACACTGATATGTGTAAGGTGCACTGCACGAGCTTTTACCCTCAGCTACTTGTTTAGCCCCTTGTGCCTCTACTACTGTAGGCTCTTCAAAAGACTCATTCTCACAAGCTACCATTACTAAAAATACCCCTACTACTACGCTAGCCATGCTAGCAATTTTAAAAAATGATTTCATAATTAGATAATTACGTGCCTTATCCTTTTTTTTTTATATACGACATGTGTGAAACATCACATATAAGTTCATTATAAGTACACATTAAACAAATTGAATTAACTAATCAGCGCTGACTATTTTATAATAGAATACTGATATACAAACCAGTACTTTCATGTAATTACATTACAATAGTAACCAAAAAAAAATGGTCTCTCTTTGGGATTGTGTAAAAACACATTTTAAGTGTATAAAAAGTCATCCTTTTTGTACTAGTACAAAGAAAAAGTTTTCATTTTGTAACCCCCTGAATACAAATATGTTTACTTTTTAGTATACATACGTATCCTTATATTTTACATCGTTTACAAGCACTGCTTACTTGTCAGTAAAGAAATCTCCCTACATATGCTCATCTATTTTATCAATCTACATATCATACTATTTCGAACATGGAAACACACTATATTACCTTCTAGAGATCCCAGCAGAGATTAATCCTATAAAAAAACTTGTCTACAAAACAATCCATCGATTCTAATAATGAAGTGGTTTAAACTTTTTTCAATTTGCTATCAAAACAATCTTTTGCACCCAAATTTTGTAATTTTTGAGTTCCGTAGCGCTGCTATCAACAAAAAAATCACTTCAATATAAAAATATCTAATCATGTATTGAGTATAGGATGATTTCTAAAAGCCACTTCATTACATATGTATATAGTAACACCTATGCTACGACAGCTAATAAGTACGTATATGGGATGGGGTTATTTTTTTATCAAATCTGTATATTTCGATACGCCTCCGCTCTAATAGATCTATCACATCGTATCAGAGTGTATTGATCTCTATGGATTGTAGAAAAAAAGTTAACAGGGGTAGCCAATGGCATTAGTACGTTTTAAGCGATCACTTGATTACAGAAATCTAAAAAAATCCGACCTGTAGTAAAAAAGAGAGAGATAACACCTATAAAACCACTTTTGTTTCATAGCATCGCAAAAACTGCTAATCCAAAAAGGTGTAGCACAATTCATTATTAAAATCCAGTACTAAGCTTCCAAATCCCTTATAAAAAGCAGAAAGAGCACCAATAAAATAAGCCTCATTATTATGGATAATGAGGCTTACAGGACTAAACACTATTTACATAAGCAATACGATAATCGCATTACTTAGGCATCATTACTCCATCTAATGTATGGATATATCCAGTTGCTGTTTTTACATCTGTAGTAATTAGTTTCCCACTATTACCCTGATTGTCTATGAGGTAGATAGCACCTCTTTTCATCGTAGCAATTAATGTTGTTCCCCCTAAGGTCGTTAGCTTTACACTCCCCTTTCGGTTTTCTATTTCTTTGGTAATATCCGCTGCATTAATCTGATTAGGTATGATATGGCTATTCAGGAGTTGACGTAACTGTTGATGATCACCTACTTTTAATAATTGATCAATGGTCGCTTTATGTAATTTACCGAATGCCGTGTTTACAGGTGCAAAAATGGTAAAAGGTTTGGTAGTATCGAAAGTATCTAAAAATTGCGTCGCTTCTACAATAGATTGCAATGTAGAAAATCCGATATCTGCTCCGATTACCTGCTCTATTGTGCTCTCTCCAATAGTAGCACCCGGTATGATAGATGCTTTGGCTAGCAACTCTGCTTGGTACTGTTCTCGTTTATCTTCTTTCTCTACGATACAAGAAGATGTGATCATTACTAAAATTAACAACGCGTAGATTGGGGAATTACTGGTCATTCTTTTTCTTTTTTGGGTTACAACTTAATCACCATATTTCATAACTTTATTTTGTAATAGTATCGTATGATGACTTAGCTAAAAGTATGATAAGAATTGTTAAAAACAGTTAACCAACTAGAATTCGTGGTCTAAAAAATAGTAACTGTACCACTCAATACCTAAATAACGGTATCACACACATACTATTCTTTGCATACTACCTATATCCGAACTAGTTCAATAAGCGCTAATTCTATGTAACGACAAGTAGAAAATTGTATCACAACGCGTCTTCTACAAACACCTGTTCCACACCACACTAACCTAATGATAAACAACTTAATACAAGTAAACTAAGGCATATAAATAACTATTTTTGTTTAACAACACTAATCAATGAAGAAACAAAAGTTAAAAATACAGTAAAACCTTACTTTTTTGTAGGAAAAATATTATTAAATAATACTAAATTAATTTTATTATTGTATTTTGTATACAATTATTAGTATTTTATCTATAATTTCAGATACCAACTTAACATGAAATCGTATTACCTTACATTTACATGCTTTTTGCTAGTTGCGACTACTGGGATTTCTAGACCTCTAGATATCCAGCACTCCTTGGTATCTATACAAACCATTTCAGACACTCTTACTTTTCATAAAGGATGTACGCATTTAGATACACTGATTGCTCAAAATAAACACGATGATGCTATCAAATTAGCGGATCAACTAGTACAGAAAGCAACTGCTATTGGATATGAAAAAGGAGCTGGCCGGGTATATTGGCGAAAAGGGATTCTATATGACCGATTAGAAGATTATGCAAATTCATTAGTCAACTACGATAAAGCCCTAAAATATTATACTAAAACTCATAATAATAGAGCCATTGCTTCTATCCATCTCAACAAGGCTAAGGTAGAACAAAGCAAAGGAAATTATTCCAAAGGTATTGAGTATCTACTAGAAGCACATTTGTTTTATAAGAAAGATAATGACAGTAGTAGCTTGGCTAAGGTATACAATAATCTGGCAATTGCATATTCAGATCTAGGGGATCATCCTCGTTCTAAAAAATACTACAAAAATGCCATTTCGATTGCCAAAGAGCTACGAATGAAACTACTAGGCTCTCTGATGAACAATCTTGCTCTTTCCTACATAGATAATAAAAAAGTAGATTCTGCAAAAACGATACTTACAGAGTCACTCGCTATAGCCAAACAAGAAAAAGTAGTGCGTAGTATTGCACAATCTTATAGCCTTTTAGCTAAAGTAGCATTGCATGAAAACGAATTAGCAAAAGCTCAAAAATATTACGATTCTACACTAGCAGTAGGCAAACAACTGAATTGGAAGGCACTGTTATTAAATGCAAAACAACAAATGGCGCTGATCGCTATCAAAGAAAAAAAATATAAAAAAGCTACTGAACTATTACAACATGTCAGAAAAGAACTCGCTACTATTGGAGCCATATCCCTGCAACTTAAGAATTATAAATTTTCATACCAATTAGACTCTTTACAAGGGAATTATTTTAGTGCGCTATCATGGCAACAAAAGTACCAGCAGTTATCGGATAAAAAAACGACAGCAATGGTAGCCAAAAAAATAAAAACTGCTGAAAATCGTCATCAAGCAGAACTAGCGTACCAAACACTCATCAACGAACAGGAAAAAGAAGAACAACGTACCGAAGCTTCATTATTCCGATATCGAGTAACTATATTTATTATTTCTGGAGTATTAATCATCAGTTTGATTTTTACAACATTAGTTATACGTACACGCAAGGAGCGCAAAAGATATATCAAAGAACTAAATGCCTCTAACAAAATAAAGAATCGTTTATTTTCTATCATTTCGCATGATTTACGAAATGAAATCCATGGGCTACACGGCAGCCTAAACCTGATGAAAGAAAATGAAATACCTACCGAGGAATTTCTAGAAGTAGTGCCATTACTAGCGAATAGAACACAACAAACTGCTATTTTACTGAATAACTTACTCAACTGGTCTAAATCGCAGCTTAATCAACTGAATGCAAAACCTACTCATTTTGATATTTCTGAGATTATCTGCGATAAGTTCGCTTTCTTTAGTCCAGAAGCTTCTCAAAAAAACATTCAGCTCATTAATAACCTAGCAGCAACACCTATTTATGCAGATAAAGATATGATAGGCATTGTAGCACAAAACCTAATTGCTAATGCCATCAAATTCTGCAATGCAGGTGATATCATTACATTAGAAGCAAAAGAAAATGAACAATCATTCGATATCTGTTTTAGGGATACAGGTATTGGAATCGCAGCACAACACATACATAAATTATTCGCAGAAGAAACATTTAGTACCTGTGGTACTAATAATGAAAAAGGAACTGGCTTAGGGCTAAAAATCTGTAAAGAACTGATCGAACTTAACCAAGGTAAAATCGAAGTGCAAAGCACTGTAGGCAAAGGAAGCATTTTTCGTGTTTCACTGCCTAAAGCTGCTTAAAAAATTATAGAAAACAACTAGCGAAAAAAGTACTATTGTGAAAAAATATTTTATACTCATAACCTATGTAATAGCATTCTTAGCAATGCCTATGCATACTCTAGCCATGAAGGATCCTCAATCCCCTCTAGTAGATCATCATTCATACAATCTAGAGATCACAGATACCACAAGGCTGCAAAAAGCGATTACGTATCTAGAATATTTATCTAAAAGACAAAATATAGATAGTACTTTAATTCTATCTGATAGAGTCATTGCAGCAGCTTCGTTTTTTAAAGATTCCTTAAAATTAGGAGATGCCTACAGATACCAAGCCATGGCATACTGCGATCAAAATAAATACTTCTATGCCAATAAAAGCTTAAAAAAGGCCATCGCCGTATTCAAAAAAATGAACCATACACGACGATTAGCCGCTGTCTTTGAATACCTGTATTTTGTAGAATCTTATAGAGGTAATCTTACCGAAGCTGCAGACTACCTACTAGAGGCTAGAATGTATTACGAACAACTCAATGATATAGAAGGCATAGCAGGTGTGACTAACTATCTGGGAGATTTATATGCCAAATTAGAAAAATTCAACCTAGCAGAGGACGCTTACAAAAAAGCAATTATGGTAGCTACCAAAATAGAAGGACATCAATATTTAGGCTTATATATGAACAACCTAGCTTTTCTGTACATAAATAACAATAAACCCCAACAAGCAAAAGGAATTGTACACTCTGCTCTAAAACTCAATAAGAGGAGAAACTATAAGATATTTACGATTTATTCTTATTATATCTATGCAAAGATTGCATTAGTACAAAAAGAATATCTAAAATCTGAGAAATACTATGACACTGTATTAACAATGGGAAAAACCACTACTCATTTTGCAGTAAACATTCCTCTTATTACCTCCAAACAACAGTTAGCTAAAATAGCCATTGCTACCAAACAATACTCAAAAGCAGAAAAACTACTCCAACAGGCTGAAAAAGAATTTCTAGCACTAGAAGATATCGACCCTTCTTCTCACCTGCTATACAATTACGAAATTGCCACTAAATTAGACTCTGCTAGAGGCAGACTCAATGATGCATTAGCTTGGCAAAGAAAATACCAACAATTATCTGACGAAAAGATAAACAAAATAACATCTGAAAAAATCGAAAGAGCCGAAGAAAGACATCTGGCAGAGATTAATTATATTAAAGAAATAGATGCGCAAGAAAAAAAAGAACGCCAAAACGAAGTCAAATTACTACGATACAAAACATTTACCTGTTTTTCATTAATAGCCTCTATCGTAATATCCATCTTCTTATTTTTTGTCATCAAAACGCGTAAAGAACGTAAGCAACTCATTGCTAGCTTAGACAAATCGAATAAGATTAAAAACAAGCTTTTTTCGATCATTTCGCATGATCTTAAAAATGAAATTCACGGGTTAGATTCGAGCCTTACGTTAATGAAAGACAATGACATACCTACAGAAGAATTTAAAGAAATTATTCCTTTATTGGCGAATAGAACCCACCAGACTTCTATCCTACTCAATAACCTACTAAACTGGTCTAAATCGCAACTAAAAGAACTGAATGCCAATCCTACTGCTTTTGATTTTACAGATGTCATCTCCGATAAGTTTTCATTCTTTAAACCTAAAGCCTCTCAGAAAAACATACAATTGATTAACAATTTAGACATGACACAAATCTATGCCGATAAGGACATGATAAGCATTGTAGCACAAAACCTGATCGCTAATGCGATTAAGTTTTGCAATCCTGGAGATACGATCGCTTTGGAATCTAAAGAATGTGAAAAACACTTCGAAATCCGTTTTAGAGATACAGGAGTCGGGATCTCAAAAGATCATATCCACAAACTATTCGCAGAAGAAACCTATACGACTAAGGGTACCGAGAATGAATCTGGTACTGGGCTAGGACTCAGAATCTGCAAAGAATTAATCGAGTTGAATCAAGGAAGTATCAAAGTAATGAGCACACTTGGAGAAGGCAGCACGTTTTGTGTATCCCTTCCAAAAGCAGCATAAAATATACGAATCAATTTTGTAGCATAGCCCACAATCGATCTTTGAGCTCTTGCAGCCCTTGCTGTGCTACTGATGATATAAATACATACGGAATCGTCAGACTAGCATCTAGCTCTGCTTTGAGCTCTGTAGTAAGCTCTTCATCTAACATATCACATTTAGAAATAGCGATCAATCGATCTTTATCTAATAATTCTGGATTATAGCGTCGCAGCTCATCCAATAAAATTTCGTATTGCTTTTTAATATCATCGGCATCCGCTGGAATCAAAAATAGTAGTGTAGAATTACGCTCTATATGTCTCAGAAAACGATGCCCAATTCCTTTTCCTTCAGCAGCTCCTTCTATAATTCCTGGAATGTCCGCCATCACAAAGGTTTGAAAATCACGATAAGCTACAATTCCTAAATTCGGCTTTAGAGTCGTAAACTCATAATCTGCGATCTTAGGCTTAGCAGCAGTAATTACAGATAGTAACGTAGATTTTCCTGCGTTTGGAAACCCTACCAATCCCACATCTGCTAATACCTTTAATTCTAAGGTAATATCATATTGTTCTCCTTCTACCCCTGGCTGCGCATATCGCGGTGTTTGATTTACGGAACTTTTAAAATGCCAATTCCCTCGGCCTCCCATTCCGCCTTCGGCAATAATGATTTGCTGCCCTTCTTCGGTAATTTCGTGTAAGATATTTTGGGTTTCGGTATCTCTAATCACGGTACCTAATGGCACATCTACAAATACATCTGTACCATCAGCTCCTGTACTTCTATTCTTACTACCATGACTACCGTGTTCTGCTCTAAAATGACGCTTAAACTTTAGGTGATAGAGTGTCCACATATTAGCATTAGCACGAATGATGACATGCCCTCCTCTACCGCCATCACCGCCATCAGGGCCTCCTTTGGTTATATACTTTTCTCTATGCAAATGTACGGAGCCTTTACCTCCATTACCCGATGTAACATGTAACTTTACATAATCTACAAAATTCCCTTCTGTCATAATTCGTTATCCTAAATTGTTTGTGGCATCCATGCCTACTATCTTTTTATTCACGAAGATGTGTTGCCCTTTCGCATCACATCTAATTTTACCTCATCAATAATGGAAATCCATTTGCCTTCCTCCGTTTTTCCATACAGCGTGTAATCTGCTATATTTTTTTCGGAATTGAGGTCTACATGGATTTCCATCTGCTGATAATAATCACTTACTATCGCTAATTTGAATTTAAATCGTGTAACATATGCTGCGGTAGCGCAACATTACAGCGCGTCAATCACGGTACTTAATCGCTCAGTAATCGCATCAATCGCACCTACGCCATCGATACCGTAGTAGCGATCTTTCTGCTGATAATAATTTTTGAGAATCGCAGTTTCCTCGTAGTATACTTTAATTCTATTACGGATTACTGATTCGTCTGCATCATCCGCTCTTCCAGAAGTTTTCCCTCTTTCTAGCAATCGAGATACTAACACTTCATCTTCTACTTCTAGTGCTACCATGGCACTTACTTCAGTATCTTTTCCGCTCAATAAATTAGCTAATGCATCTGCTTGTGCTTCCGTTCTAGGAAAACCATCAAAAATAAACCCTTTGGCTTCTGGGTTTTTTTCTACTTCTGCATTCAGCATATCGATAGTTACCTCATCAGGTACCAATTGTCCTTTGTCTATATACGACTTTGCCAAAGTACCTAATGCCGTTTCATTTTTGATATTGTATCGAAACACATCTCCTGTAGAAATATGTACTAAATCATATTTTTCTTTTAGTACTTCTGCTTGTGTTCCTTTTCCAGCACCAGGTGGACCGAATAAGACTAAATTTGTCATTTTGCGTTGTTTTAGTTGATAAACTTGTGTAAGATTACGTCCTAGCCCCTTGTAGTCTAATCCGTATCCTACTATAAATCGATTGGGAATTTCCATCCCTACATATTCTATAGCTACTTGCTTTGTATACGCTGATGGTTTAAAAAATAAAGTAGCTACATGCAGTGCACTACACCCTTTAGCCATCAATAATTCATGCAGTGTGTCGATCGTAGTCCCTGTGTCTACGATATCTTCTATAATAATCACTGTCCTATCGGTCACATCCTCCTGTAATCCAATCCATTGCTGAACCTGATGAGTCGTTTGTATCCCATCATACGAAGACACTTTTATAAAACTTACTTCACACTCATACTCAAATTGTTTGATCAATTCAGACGCAAAAAGAAATGCTCCATTCAATACGCCTAAAAACAGTGGTTTTTTATGAGCAAAATCAGCATTGAGCCTCGCAGCTACTTCACTAATTGCTATCGCTATTTCTTGTTCCGAAAGATAGGGTGTAAATTGTAAATCGTGTAAGGTAATCATCGCATCACAAGCCGTATCGACTCTACTTTAATTTTTTAAACGGCAAAGATAATGATTACAAACAACACTTATCGTGCTTCATAGCTGCATTTACCAAAGTGGATGCACTTTTACTTCTAGAAAGCATACAAACTTTTTCAATTTACTATCAAAAGAATGATTTCGTGATCTGATGCGGCATTCCTAGCGTCATAGCAATAGAACTCATAAAATTATAAAAAAAGTAGTGCAAAAATCTCTTTTTATAGGCGATTCTAAAAAGTTTACACGACTTCACGATCTTATATTGCGGTTTTTAGTGTTTAAAAAATTATTTTTGCACTCATTATACCATTTTTATTATTCCAAAATGACAAACTATTTTTCGTCAGACTTTAAACTTGGCATCCTAGGCGGAGGCCAATTAGGCAAAATGATGTTATACGAAACTCGAAAATATGACATCTGTACCTATGTATTAGATCCTAGCGCCGATGCTCCTTGTAAGATCGCTTGTAATCATTTTGAACAAGGTGACCTTATGGATTACGAAACTGTATATCAGTTTGGAAAAAAAGTAGATGTGCTTACCTTCGAGATAGAGAGTGTAAATATCCAAGCACTACAGCAATTAGAAGACGAAGGTATTAAAGTATACCCTAGTGCCAGCACTTTAGAAAAAATACAAAACAAAGGAAAACAAAAGCTTTTTTACCAAGCGCAAGGCATCCCTACTGCTAATTTTAGCACTTTTGATACCAAAACGGCACTTACGGCAGCTGTAGCTGACCAGAAAGTAATTATGCCTTTTGTATGGAAAAGCACACAAGGAGGATACGACGGAAAGGGAGTAGCCATTATCCGTACAGCAGCTGATCTTGATAAACTCCCAGATACTGAGTGCATCGCAGAACAACTCGTAGATTTTAAAAACGAACTGGCAGTTATTGTCGCACGAAGTGCTACCAATGAGATCAAAACATACCCAGTAGTAGAAATGGAGTTCCATCCAGAAGCAAATCAGGTAGAATATGTAATTTGTCCTGCGAGAATCGAAGATATGGTCGCTCAGAAAGCAAGAGCCGTAGCAGAAAAAGTATCCGCAGCATTCCAACATGTAGGTATTTTTGCTGTAGAGATGTTCCAGACACAAGAGGATGATATCATCGTTAATGAAGTCGCTCCTAGACCGCATAATAGTGGGCATTATAGTATAGAGGCGAGTTATACAAATCAATTCGAACAGCATATCAGAGCGATCTTAGGCTTACCACTGGGAGCTACAGACAGTAAGGTAAATGGTATTATGGTTAATCTAGTTGGTGCAGAAGGACATCAAGGCAATGTAGTGTATAAAAACATGGATCAAATCATGCAATTAGAAGGGGTAATCCCTCATATTTATGGCAAGAAACAAACACATCCATTCCGAAAAATGGGACATGTGACCATTGTACACAGTGATATAGATACAGCAAGATCCATAGCTGAAAAGGTAAAAAATACCATTCAGGTAATCAGCCAATAACGGTCATTAAACTAATTATTTCTTAGGGGTAGGCTGTATGAAGTGCAGTCTACCCTTTTTACATATACAAATACAAATCATATAAGTATCAACATTATGAGCAAAGTAGGAATCATCATGGGAAGCACAAGTGACTTACCTGTCATGGAAAAAGCAGTAGAAATCCTAGAAGGATTTGATATCCCTGTAGAAGTAGATATTGTATCTGCACACCGAACTCCCGAAAAATTATTTGATTACGCAAAAAATGCACATACTAGAGGAATCTCTGTCATTATTGCTGGAGCTGGTGGGGCTGCACATTTACCAGGTATGGTCGCTTCTCTATCGCCATTACCTGTCATAGGTGTTCCTGTTAAATCTAGAAATTCTATCGATGGATGGGATTCTGTACTATCTATTCTACAAATGCCAGGCGGTGTTCCTGTGGCGACTGTAGCATTAGATGGTGCTTTAAACGCTGGAATTCTTGCTGCACAAATTATTGGAGCTACTGACAAATGTGTATTAGACAAAATATTAATATACAAAGAAGGACTAAAACAGAAAGTAATCGAAGGGGCTAAACAAGTACAAAAATAAGCACAAAAAAAAGAGTCACTCCTCAGTGACTCTTTCCAATATCAGGTCTTACAACAGAATATAACAATATTTATTAACCAACTTAAATATATTACACAAAAAATTCATCGTAAGACCATACTCTTAAAACCTGACACAAAGGTAAAACCTTACTTTGATTACGCAAAAAATATATTAGACAAATTTTACACCTTTTCGACAAGAAGCTTATTTCCTCTACAAACAACACAAAATACCCGAAAAAACGACACAAAAAATAGTCGTTAAGGTGTTTTTTCTGGCGCTACAATAGCAATGCATCTATATTTTTAAGGTTTTTATCTATTTTTTTAACAGAAGAACAGTAAAAATTTAGTGTTTTCACCTCCAATTCTTAAAAATATAGTACTCTCCTACCTGATCAAAACAAGTTACAATCCCATGTAGCTAAATACTTATTCTTAAAGACGGTTTATTACTATAAAATATCAAAAAAAGAATAGAAATCAATTACTCAAGTGTAGTGCTTGTAAAAGCCTTCTTACTGCACTTCTAACAATGTCTAAAAAATGAATATTCTCATTGATCTCCTACTCAGAGATCGATCGATCCCTTCATTTTTTGTTACTAGCTAGCAGCAGCCCCTTATGGGTATAAAAAAAGAGCTACGAATTCGTAACTCTTTTAAAAAATCTCTGTCTTTTGCAAAAACCAAAACTATTGACATTTTATATACCTCTTACTAATACTGAAAAGGTTTTTGCATCGGACTTTTTACTAATAAACCTATTACCAAAAGTAAGCTCAGTCTACGTTGATTCCATATACAGCATGTGCAAAGTCATTGATTTATCGACTAATAACACAAAAAATCGGTAAAACCACATGATTCTGTTGATTATAACACGAAAGCCTATTGCTTTTAAGCCGCGTTAGGGATAGCAGCGGCATCCTTTTTTGTTTTCCTAAAAAACAAAAAAGATATAGCGGATAGCCCGACCCCTGTGGGAACGCCCAAAAAGAACTGCACATATCCGTACATTAAAATGATACCTAGAAGTCGATTTTTTGTTGCATAGTAGCACTCGAAAACTAAAAAATCTGAAAATTTGGAAACAAAAGATCGTTTTATCACAAATTAAAAAAAAGTGTAAGCCTCTTTATATTATACAAAAAAAAGAGCTGCAAAATTGCAGCTCTTTAATATATTTGATCCTCACATTTATACATTATTGTTACCATACCCCTATAGCAATAATTTGTTGTTTAAATGCTTTGGATCATTACTAATAAACCTGTAACAAATGTATCAGAATGCTGAGTAAGTAAACAAAAAAAGCGCAAAACAAACACTAAATTATCGACAAAAGACACTGTTACTCGACAAAAAACAGTGTTTCTAAACAATAAAAAATTATGACACAAAATCCATTATTAGAAAACTTCGACATTGCGCCGTTTTCTACCATAGAAACTTCACATTTTCTACCTGCTATAAAACATGCTATCGATCTAGCGAAACAAGAGGTTGCTGCTATTGTCGCTGATACAGCTACTCCTACCTTTGCTAATACTATCGAAGCACTGGAATACAGTGGTATGCTATTAGACAGAGTCACCAGTATCTTTTTTAACCTCAATAGTGCAGAAACCAACGAAACCATTCAGCAGATTGCACAGGATGCCTCTCCTCTATTAGCAGAATTCCGTAATGATATCGCACTGAATACCGAGTTGTTTCAAAAAATAGAAGCTGTTTACCAGCAAAAAGCACAACTTACACTCACGGCTGAACAAGATACCTTATTAGAAAAAAGGTACAAATCCTTTGCTAGAAACGGTGCCAATCTACCCGATACCGCCAAAGAAACACTACGTGGTATCGACAAAGAACTCTCGCAATTAAGCCTCACTTTTGGCGAAAACGTATTGGCAGAGACCAATGCCTTCGAGATGCTACTCACCGATGCCTCCGACGTAGATGGATTACCCGAAGGTGCTAAAGAAGCTGCTAAAGCATTAGCCACTGCCAAGGGTAAAGAAGGATGGATGATTACCCTAGACTACCCTAGTTACATCCCATTTATGACCTATGCTACGAATAGAGCATTGCGTAAGAAACTGTCACTAGCCTTTGCTTCTAAAGGATTTCAGAACAACGCCTATGATAACCAAGCGATCGTGCTAAAAATAGCGCAATTAAGATATCAGCGTGCACAAGTGCTCGGCTACGAATCGCACGCACACTTCGTACTAGAAGAACGAATGGCAGAAAGCCCTGATAAGGTATTTGAGTTCCTAAACGATATCCTAGCCAAAGCCAAACCTGCTGCCCAAAAAGAATTCCAGCAGCTTGCTGATTTTGCCAAAAAACTAGATGGAATCGAACAGCTAGAAAAATGGGACGGTGCCTATTATACCGAAAAATTAAAACAACAACTCTTTAGCCTAGACGACGAAACACTAAAGCCCTATTTCCAACTAGAAAATGCGATCCAAGGTGTATTCGACATCTCTTCTAAGTTATTTGGCCTTCGATTCGAACCTACAAATGATATTGACACCTATCACGCAGAAGTAAAAACCTATAAGGTAACCAATACCCAAGGAGATTTTATCGCTATCTTATACGCTGACTTCCATCCTAGAGCAGGAAAGCGTAACGGCGCTTGGATGACGTCTTATAAACCACAAATGAAAAAAGAAGGCACCAATAGCCGACCTCATATCTCTATTGTATGCAATTTCACCAAACCTACACCCAGCAAGCCCTCATTACTGACCTTTAATGAAGTAACCACGCTATTCCATGAATTCGGACATGCATTGCATGGCATGCTTGCAGATACCACCTACCCAGGATTATCGGGCACCAATGTATATTGGGACTTTGTAGAACTGCCTAGTCAGGTATTAGAAAACTGGTGCTATGAACCCGAAGCATTGGCATTATTCGCTAAACATTACGAAACCAACGAAATCATACCGATGGAATACGTAACTAGAATCAAGGAATCTGCCGCTTTTATGGAAGGAATGGCTACCCTCAGACAACTTAGCTTTGGGTTACTAGACATGTCATGGCATGCAGCAGACCCTAGCAAGATTACAGATGTAAAAGCGCATGAAAAAACCATTTTCCAAAACACTTCTTTATACCCAGACACCCCTTCTACCTGTATGAGTACTGCATTTTCTCATATATTCCAAGGAGGCTATGCCGCTGGATATTACTCCTATAAATGGGCAGAAGTGCTCGATGCTGATGCTTTTGAATATTTTAAGGAGCATGGAGTATTCGATACCGCCATCGCTACGAAGTTTATGGAACACGTGCTTTCTAAAGGAGGTACAGAAAACCCAATGACACTCTACAAGCGATTTAGAGGACAAGCCCCCACTGCAGATGCATTGCTTAAAAGGGCAGGATTGCTCCAATCATAATACCTAATAGTAATAGATAGGGCGTTACCCACAAGGGGTCGGGCTATCCGTTGCAATTCCTCGCCCCTCCTTGGGTCGGGGCTGTGGGATTTACACTGCTATCCCTAACGCATTACCAGAAGTATATAACACCCCAGCTGCTCTTTTTTGATGCAGCTGGTTTTATTTTTTTAAAGTGTGTCAACTTTTTGATTTCAGCATACATCGATGATTTTATGGTCACACGCAGCATTCTTTTTATTGCATACTATCTTCTAGAGGACAAACAGTCTTTATTAGCATAAAGGTATCTTTTTTAAAAACTTTCAATAATTACTGAAAGTTTAAAATTTTTATATATCTTTGTAGTATACAAATAGGTACTATCATTATGGAATACCAAGAAGCAAAAGACAAATTCATATCTACATGGGGATCTCTAGGAACCCTCTGGGGCATCAACAAAGCCATGGCACAGATACATGCATTATTATGGATCTCTCCAGAACCCCTATCTATGGAAGATATTATGGAAGAACTACACATCTCTAGAGGAAACACTAGTATGAATCTACGCCAACTGATTGATTGGGGGATTGTATACAAAGAAAGTAAACCAGGGGAACGCAAGGAATTTTTTGTATCCGAAAAAGATGTACAAGAACTCGCTCGACAAGTAGCCAAAGAACGAAGCAGAAGAGAAATCAAACCTGTGATTAAGGTACTTCGAGAGGTATCTACCATACCTAATGACGGCTCCAAGAAAACCACAGAACTTATCCAACAGACCAAAGCATTGTATGAACTAGCGGATCATGCAGATACACTGATGAACAAAATCGTGCACCAAGAATCCAATTGGATCACCAAAACACTGATGAAACTGATCAAATAAATCATGAGGTAGCTTACATTTTTTCGATTTTTTTGTCACAAAACATCGCTACGGAACTCAAAAAATGTAAACCACTTCAATACACACTAAAAATCAAGTAAGACAAGGAAGTAATTCCTTTTCTTTTTCGAACAATCTTTCAAAAAATATTGAAACTTTAAAAATAACAATATAATGAAAATAATACATACTATCAATCAATGGAGCTTCGGCATCACTCTAGCCCTGTATGTAACCATTATAGGAGGTCTATTAGCTCAGATCCTTTTAGGGGTTATTCAAATCTTCTTAGCCATCATCATCACCATACAATGGGATAAATTAGAAAACAACATCAAAAAACTACTCTACGGCTATTGGGGTACTTGTGCGATCTATGCTATTATCTATACAAGTAAGTTACACCACCTTAATGACTATATCGGCTTTCTATTTTTTACACTTATACCCATGAGTATCGCCGCTTACCATCTATATATCACCTACCGTATAAAACAAACAACACAATGCTAAACACAAATAGTATGGACAAAATCGTTATTGCCGCAGGCACAGGACTACTAGGAACTATCCTAATCGATTACTACAGAACAAAAGCTACAGAAATTATCGTACTTACCCGACAACAAAAAACGTCGTTTGGAAACGTACGATATATACAATGGGATGCGCGTAGTATAGGAACATGGATCGAAAGTATCAATCAAGCAACAGTACTCATTAACTTAACAGGTAAATCTGTGGATTGCAGATATACCCCTAAAAACAAACAACAAATCTTAGCCTCTAGAATAAGAGCTACACAAGTACTGGGAAAAGCTATCCAACAACTAGAACATCCGCCAAAAATATGGATCAATGCTTCTACTGCCACGATCTACAAACATTCTTTAGCCAAAGGCATGGATGAAACTCATGGAGCAATTGGAACAGGGTTTTCTGTGCGAGTAGCTACCAAATGGGAAGATAGCTTTTTTAGTTTCAAAACTCCAAATACTAGAAAAATAGCGCTTCGTACCGCTATTGTCCTCAGTACTAAAGGAGGCGCACTACCTCCTATCCTACAACTTATAAACTATGGTTTCGGAGGAAAACAAGGAAGAGGGAATCAAAAATTTAGTTGGATTCATGAAATAGATTTTGCGCGAAGTGTCGATTTCATTATCAATACTACACACTTAGAAGGTCCTATTAATGTTGCTGCCCCTACAGTGACTACCAATACTGAATTAATGCGTACACTCAGAAAGGTATTAAAAATACCTTTTGGGATACCTCTACCTACACTTCTTTTAGCAATTGGCTCTCGTATGATTAACACCGAAACAGAATTGATTTTAAAAAGCAGATACATACTTCCTAAAAAGTTAATCGCACATCAATTTCATTTTTTACACCCCGAATTAGAAAGTGCTTTGCAGAATTTATGCCTTCAGAAACAATGACTACCATCACAATAATCACAGCAATACAAGCATCTAAAAAAGATGTATTTAATGCTGCCAGAAATATTAACTTACATATCGAATCAACATCCAACACAAACGAAACAGCGATTGCAGGAAAAACCAGTGGATGTATAGGTCTAAACGAAACCGTAACTTGGCGCGCTAAACATTTTGGTATATACCTCACGCATCAAAGTAAAATCACACAGATGCAAGCAGATGATTTCTTTATAGATACAATGATCAAAGGGCACTTTACTCACTTCGAACATCTACACTTTTTTAAGGCACTTGATACACAAACTATTATGACCGATATACTCTATTACGAAGTGCCTTGTGGTTTTATTGGAAAAACAATAGATCTTTTGGTTCTTAAAAAACACTTAATACACTTGTTGTACACTCGAAATCAACACCTTAAAAAGCACTTAGAAAATCGATTGTAAATTATTATTTTTGCCCCATTTTATAGATATTTTAAGGGATCATAAATAGCAAAAGCATATTCATATTCAACTTTTTGTTCTATTTTTGACAATCCAACACACTTAGAAATATGTCGACAAATACAATAGACCCTAACACATGGGTAGACAAATACAGTGACTACCTATTTAATTATACCATTGTTCGGGTTGATGATAAAGAGATTGCACAAGACCTCGTACAAGAAACTTTTTTTGCAGGCCTTAAGTCTATGAAGAACTTTAAAGGCGAAGCCAGTGAACGCACATGGCTAATTTCTATACTCAAAAGAAAGATTATTGACTACTACCGAAAAATAAATAGCAATAAAGGAAAGGCAGAGGTACGTATGAACTATATCAATGATGGGGAATCTGAAGGAGACTGGCTCGAAGAACGTGTTTCTGACCCTTTTGATAAAAATGCAGAGAGCGATATCGAAAATACTGAATTAGGCACCGCAATCTTCGAATGTATCGATAAACTACCAGAAAAACAGGCCAACATATTCAAAATGAAAACAATTCAGGGCTTTGATACCGAGACCATCTGTAATGAATATGGAATTACTTCGTCTAATCTATGGGTGATCATTCATAGAGCAAGAACTGCAATGGCAGAGTGTCTCGAAAAAAACTGGTTTTAAAAAAAAAGAGAAAAAGAAATAATTATGTTTATTAAATGTAATGATGCTAATCACATCTGTGATAAAAACCAATACAAAGAAGCCTCTTTAGTAGAAAAAATAAAGCTGACTATTCATATTTTGTATTGTAAGGCATGCCGAAAATATTCGACTAACAATGGGAAGTTAACCAAACTCGTAAACGATCCAAAGGTAATTAGTATTGACCAATCAATTAAAAATACTATGAAAGAGGAGTTAAAGAAAAAAATGTCTGAGCAGTGATATACTATTATCTGCATCGCATATGATCCACAAACATCAAAAAAAACGAGAAATATGTTATTAGTATCACTAGAAGAGGCCAAGCTTATCTGCGATAAAAATCAGTACGGAGAAGCGTCTATAGCCGAAATACTAAAATTAAACATACGGTTACTCTATTGCAAAGCCACTAGATTATACCTAAAAAGAAATAATGAACTTACTAGACTGATCCAAAAGTCTAACTTACACATGATGTCGCCTATAGATAAAACTACACTAAAGCATAAATTACAACAGGAACTAGAACTACCTAAATAACTGTTGTACTACCACCATAACGATCCACCAGTATATCGGAATACTCTCTACCCAAAAAGAAGCATAGTATTCCGATTGTTTTTTAGCTGTAGTCCATACAAAAGGCATACAAATTCCTACTAATACTCCTGTATTAACTACTCCCTGCATATCCAATTGACTCTTACACAATTCTGTTACTAAAATAATTACCAATAACACACTGCCTAGCACCTTAGTTTTAAAAACACCTATTTGTTGTGGAATCGTAGCTAATTCCTTTACATCATATTGCAGATCTCGAATTTCAAAAGGAAGCATCAGTACAATGATCAGCATAAAACGTTGTCCCATTTCGATCAAAACATCGGATGGCAGATACGTATCTAAGTACATCACAGGTACCAATACAGTAACTCCTGTCCATACCATAGCGATAATAAACACTTTAATACCAGCTACGCTACGTAAGGAACATGTCTTTGGCAAAACAGGAAACACATACACCAAAGTAAGTATACCAAAAGGCACTAAACACAGCAAGATATGCATCGGTAATTGCCATGCATAATAAAACGCTATTCCCATACTAAGTAAGGCACATAGCCAAATATACTTCATAGTTACCGACAATGGATGTCTAAATGTATACCCATATTTCACAAACGTATAAGCAGTAATAGCACCAAAAAAGCTAGCATAAAGATAGGAAGTAGCAGCAGGTATTTCGAATTTTAGATAGGTAATATGAGTTAATACCATGACAGCTATTGCCACATGTATATTGCTATGCACATAAAAACGAAAAGCTTTTTGTAGGGTTTTCACGCTATAAATTTAAGGGTATCTGTTAACAACACCTAAAATTGGTTAAAAACTTACTAAGCTCTGGGTAATGAGATATCATTTTTTTCAGGATTTAATCTGTATTTTTGCGGCTTGAATTACAACTTATTTCGTTCATGAAAACTGACTCATTCAAACTACGCCACATCGGTCCTTCTTCAAAAGATGTAACCGATATGTTGGGTGCTATTAATGCTGACTCTATGGAACAACTCATCCAAGAGACGGTACCCAATGATATTCTGCTCAAACAACCGTTGCGTTTAGACACTGCAATGAGTGAGCAAGAGTATGCCGCACACATACAAAAATTAGCTGTAAAAAATAAGGTATTCAAATCCTACATAGGACTAGGGTATCACGAGGCTTGTTTGCCAGCTGTAATCCAACGAAACATTTTAGAAAATCCAGGTTGGTATACAGCGTATACTCCGTATCAAGCCGAAATTGCACAAGGGCGCCTCGAAGCATTACTAAATTACCAAACCATGGTCTGTGACCTTACTGGAATGGAAATTGCCAACGCCTCCTTACTCGATGAAAGTACTGCGGCTGCTGAGGCTATGACTATGCTCTATGCTGTACGTTCCAGAACCCAGAAAAAAGAAAATGTTTGCAAGTTTTTTGTGTCAGAAGAACTTCTACCACAAACACTATCACTCCTACAAACTAGAGCGATCCCACTAGGTATCGAATTGGTCATAGGGGATCACACTACCTTTGATTTCGGTACTGATTTTTATGGCGCCATCGTACAATACCCAGGTGCTTCTGGCCAGTTATATGACTATACAGAATTTGTACAAAAAGCACATGACGCTGATATTAAGGTAGCAGTGGCTGCTGATATACTAAGCCTTGTACTACTTAAATCTCCTGGTAGCTTTGATGCAGATGTAGTAGTAGGTACTACACAGCGTTTTGGAATCCCTCTAGGATATGGAGGACCACATGCTGCATATTTTGCAACAAGAGCTGCTTATAAACGAAATATCCCTGGTAGGATTATCGGTGTCACCCAAGATACGAATGGAAATCGTGCTCTGCGTATGGCATTACAGACCAGAGAACAACATATAAAACGTGATAAAGCTACCTCTAACATCTGTACTGCCCAAGTACTATTAGCCGTTATGGCAGGAATGTATGCTGTTTATCACGGAGCAGAAGGGTTAAAATACATCGCTGCAAAAGTCCATCGTTCTGCTGTACACCTCTCTGCAGCATTGACACAATTAGGCTATCAACAGCAGAATACCGCTTTCTTTGACACGATTAGAATTACCGCTGATGCCCAAGCTATAGCAGCAATCGCTGTACAGCATGAGGTTAATTTTTATTACCCAGATACGAATACAGTAACAATCGCCATCAATGAAGCCACTACACTAGCAGATTTAAACACGATCATCGCTATTTTTGCTACAGTAGCTAAGCAACCTAGTAGTACGATTACAGCACTCGCTACTGATAGTAGTATCGATGCTAACCTAGAAAGAACGACACCGTTTTTAACACACGAAACGTTCAACAGCTACCACTCAGAAACTGAGTTAATGCGTTATATCAAAAAACTAGAACGCAAGGATTTATCGCTGAATCATTCTATGATTCCACTAGGATCGTGTACAATGAAACTCAATGCAGCTTCTGAAATGCTACCGCTTAGCAACCCACAGTGGAATAACATCCACCCGATGGTACCACTAGATCAAGCTGTAGGATACCAAGAAGTATTACAGAAATTAGAAGCCCAGCTCACAGAAATCACTGGGTTTGCTGCTACTTCGCTACAGCCCAATTCGGGAGCACAAGGAGAATTTGCAGGGCTAATGGTCATTCGTGCTTATCACGAGTCTCGAAACGACCATCACAGAAACATATGTCTGATTCCATCTTCTGCGCACGGAACCAACCCTGCCTCTGCGGTCATGGCTGGAATGCGTGTCATCGTTACCAAAGCTACAGAAGAAGGCAATATTGATGTAGAAGACCTACGAGAAAAAGCTACAAAATACAAAGACAATTTAGCCGCATTAATGGTTACTTATCCTTCTACACATGGAGTATATGAGTCTGCGATCCAAGAGATCACAAAAATCATACATGATAATGGAGGACAGGTATATATGGATGGAGCCAATATGAATGCACAGGTAGGACTCACTCACCCTGGCGCTATTGGCGCAGATGTGTGTCACCTGAATCTACATAAAACATTTGCCATCCCACACGGAGGTGGTGGGCCTGGAGTAGGCCCTATATGCGTAGCATCGCAATTAGCACCATTCTTGCCGAGCAATCCTATTGTACCTACTGGAGGAGCACAAGCTATTACTGCTATCTCTGCTGCACCATGGGGATCTGCTTTAGCATGCTTAATTTCATACGGATACATCACCATGCTTGGAGAAGAAGGACTGACCTCTGCTACTGCTTATGCTATCCTCAATGCTAATTATATTAAAGAGCGTTTAGCAGGGCACTACCAAACACTATATGCTGGAGAGCGCGGACGTGCTGCTCATGAAATGATCATTGATTGCCGCCCATTTAAAGCACACGGTATCGAAGTGACAGACATCGCTAAACGATTAATGGACTATGGTTTCCATGCGCCTACTGTTTCATTCCCTGTAGCAGGCACCATTATGATCGAACCTACAGAGAGTGAGAGCAAAGCAGAATTAGATCGTTTCTGTGATGCTATGATTAGTATTCGCAAAGAGATAGAAACGGCTTCTACCGAAGATCCAAACAATATACTAAAGAATGCACCCCATACATTAGCTATGCTTACGGCAGAAGAATGGGACTTCCCATACAGTCGTGCAGAAGCCGCTTACCCACTGCCGTATGTCGCAGAGAATAAGTTTTGGCCATCTGTAAGACGTGTTAATGATGCTTATGGGGATCGCAATCTAATTTGTACATGCGCTCCTATAGAAGCCTATATGGAAGAAGCTTAATATCTCTTCTACAAATATTAAAAAAAGCTCCAAAACAAATAGTTTTTGGAGCTTTTTTAATATCGAAATGGTTTAAACTTTTTTGACTTCAGCGAAAAGCCAAGATTTTGTGATCAAATACAGCGATTTTTTAGTTGTATAGCAACGCTACGGAACTAAAAAATTACAAAGTTTGAGTACTAAGGATCGTTTTTATAGCAAATTGAAAAAAGTTTAAACCACTTCATCAAATCTATTCACACATAAACACTTTGCTACGTATTCATAGACAACACTGTAGTATTTCCATTTTTCTTTAAGTAACTCTTAATGATCTTAGTTGTGTGATATGTATGTTTTTGCTTGGTTAAATAATGCTCACAATCTTCGAGCTTACTAATTTGTGCTTCTTCTCCTATAAAACCATACCCTTTATAAACTCCTTGTTCAATCATTACAAAACTTTGCTCCTCTATGGTTCTACCTTTTTCTTTGATCACAAAACTCTGCTGCTCACTACTGATCTCTTTTAATGCCTGATGTACCCGCATATTATACAAGGCTGTAGATTCTTTTCCTTCGCAAATACCTTTACAGTTTTTTACTTTATAGTGCGAACAACGCTTATGGGTATGCTGCAATCCACAATACCTAGGACATAACTGATAGGCCATTGATAATCGTTCTAACGTTTCTATAGCCTGCTGTCGCGTATAAAATATAGCAAATGACGAAGTAATACCCTGCACCCTATCGATCCCTAATTGCAAAACGCCTTTGCGGTTGGTATATGTAATAACCCCATATAAGGAAACCTGTGTTTTTTGAGCTTGGTTATAAACAGGATAGTAATGCTGTATTTTAGCAGCTTCTACCAATAAAGCCACAAGCTCACTACCTGTCTCTTCGTAATCGATACTATACGTTTCTTGACACAACGCATATTCCTTATTCTTCTTGTTATAAAAATGGCTCGTTACTCGCTGTTTGATATTTTTAGCTTTGCCCACATATACTACTTTTCCTTGCTTATCTTTAAACAAATAAACCCCTGTAGTTGCAGGCAATGCTTCTATAGCTGTGAGTGGCAAATGCGGTGGTAATGTAGCCTCTCTAGAACGTACATTCAGGAATTTTTTGATCACCGAACGATCGGTATCTAAACCCAGTAAACGTGTAAACAGAATTACAGTCGCATCTGTATCGCCTTTAGCACGGTGCCTATCTTCTAATGGTATATTCAGTGACCTACACAATTTCCCCAAACTGTAAGAAGCCATACCTGGTATTAATTTTCGCGACAGGCGCACTGTACATAGCTTTTTACGTACAAAAGATTTCCCCAGTTTTCGGAACTCCTCTTTGACCACATTATAATCAAAGGAAACATTATGAGCTACAAAAATAGCCTCTGTAGTAAGCTCTAAAACGCGATCTGCTATTTCGCTAAAAATCGGTGCAGTACGCACCATATCATCATCAATACCGGTCAACCCTGTTATAAAAGAAGGAATAGGACACTCTGGATTAACTAATGAGGTAAATGTATCTAGGATTTCACCTTCTTGCATACGTACGATGCATATTTCTGTAATGCGATTTCCTAAAATCCCTTTGCCTGTAGTTTCTACATCAATAACCGTATATATAGTAGCTGGCATGACGTCTTTTTAGCTACAAATATAAGAGAAATTATTGAGTTATTTGGAATTATTCCATTATTGATTGGAAAAAATCCAAAATCCTTACTTTCTACAAAAATATGTAAAAGCAGTGTACGCTTTTTTGATTTCAGCGAACATTGAAGATGTTGCAACCAAATGCAGTAATTTTTTTGTTGCATCGTAGCACTACGGAACTCAAAAATTGCAGAAAATTCAATCCACTTCTGCCCTAATAAAACATAAAGGCATATACATCAAATGCAGGTGTTTTTAGTCGATAACCCCCTACGGAGCTTGAACCTCTGGGTCTTCATTTCCTTTTTGCAAAGTTTCTGTAAGCTTATGCTGTATGTCTTTATCATCTAGATAATGTAGTAAAGCCTCTTTAAAATGATCTTTATCACCGTATAATAATGTAGCTTCCGATACTGCTTCTACATCTTTTTTATACATTTCACCATCTCCTGTGATCAACCAAACAGGATTTAATTCTGTATATTGTTGTATAATTTTCTCGATAAAATCGCCTCCTATGTTACTATTTCCCGATTGCAATCTATGCAAATAACCTGGGCTGGCTCCTATAGACAAACTAAAACTCCTGAGGCTCAGCCCCAAATTAGACGAAAAAAGGATCACTCTATCTATTATTTTATCTTTTTTATCCAAAATAGTGATTATTATTTGTGTATGTGTAATATTTTACATATCATTGTATAACATAACAATAACAGTACTTTCACAAATATAATTATACCTATAACATTAGCCAACTATTTATGATTACTCCTGAAGAACGTGACGCAATCCTAAAAATCATCGGTAGCAAGCATATCAAACAGATACAAGCCTACCTACAAACTAATAAGATACTTACTCCTCAAAAAAAGTATTATTCCAAAACCGTGATTTCCTATATCTTATCTGGTGAACGCGAGAATGAAGTGGTCGAAAATGCCATTTTTGCCTTCGCACATCAAAAAATGATCGAACAAGAAAAACAGCAAGAATTACGTGATAAGATTCTATCCAAAAACAAAAAAAAGGACGAATCTTCTAAAAACGATGTACAAAACAAAGAAGAAGAATGATAGTCTCGCTTCCATAGCTGATATACTCGTATTCATTGCTTTTTAATGCTCTAAATTTCGGTGCCCGTCTCTGAACTGTTTCCACTGACTGCTTTCAGTTTACTGAATATGTTGATGAAACAATCACCAGATCAGAATATATCCGACAAGGAGACTTAAACTCAACTTTGTTTACCATATTCGTTAAGCCCGTTTTGCAATAGAAAATCTATTATACTGGAAACTACCGCAGAACCTAACGCTCTATTATATTCCTATCTGTAACCATAGCGTGGTACACTATAGTTACAGATAGAAAACATTAGGTTTTACTGGTTTTCTTACTTTTATAACGAAGTCCTGTTGCATAAAACAAATTAAACAAAACGGTTTGGAAGTAAAATAGAATTCTCTAGCTACGTAATGGAATTATACAAAATACGTATACCCTATACTACTCTTACAACACCGTCTGCATATAAGCAACGAGATTACCACGCACTTTGGTCGCAGATAACAAATATGTTTCTTACAAAAAATCACCTTACATAAAATAAAACTCGAAATAAAGTGTTAAAGATGTGGTTTACAATTTTTACGATTAGCCATAAGAGGATCTTTTAGCCCCAAATCTTACTTTTTTGTAAGTTCTCGAACGCTGCTATGCAACAAAAAACGCTGTATTTGGTAATAAAATCTTCTCTTTTTACTGACATCAAAAAAGTGTACACCAGCTCAATTAATTATTCAAGAAAAGCACATCTAGTAAGTGTAAAGAGTATGAGCGGTATTAAAAGGGAGCATTAGACCTATTTTGAAGGTAATTATATCATCTTTTCTCTGAATATTATCAGAGGATTTTTTTTATTTGCCATCTAGATAAAAGTCAAAAAAAAGAATTGTATTTTTAGAGTATTATATGATAAAAAATAATTGTGAGTTTACACATAAGGTATTCATCTTTTTCGTATTATTTTTCGCTTTGACTCAAGCACAAGAAACACTCCCTGAAAAAGCTACGTTTAAAGATCCAGTTACTAAATACTGGATAAACACCTATGGCAATATTAGAATATCCAAGAAACTCTTTTGGGTAGCTCAAACCCATTTTAGATTCCAAGAAACAGAAAACACTCCTTTTGTAGGGCAAGTAGCCCAGGTATACAATAGACATGCTTTAGGATACATTTATTCAAAAAAAATAAACTTTGCCCTAGGAGGCGTATTACGACTCAATTTCGACACTAAAGATGAAAGCGAAGACCAAAATACAATTCCAGAATACCGTATTTGGCATCAATATCAGTTTGCAATGCATGTTGGTATTGCTACAGCATATCATCGTTTTCGTTTAGAACATAGATGGTCTAAAAGCTTTAAAGAGAATAGCGACTATATTTTCAGAAACAGATGGCGTTATATGTTTCGTTTAAAAATCCCCATTAATACACCTAAAATCGAAGCCAAAACATTCTATATTGCTCCAGAGGCAGAGCTTATTATGCAAAGTGGCAAAACAGTTATAGACAGTCCTCTAGAAGATCTGCGACTACACACTAGCTTTGGATACATCATATCACCACAAATAACCGTGGCGGCTGGATTTATGTATAATCAGGGGCAAACATTAGGTAATGGTGGTCTCTGGAAACAGGGCTGGACTTTTAGGACACATTTGTATTTTTCGCCAGACTTTAGAAAGACCAAAAATAAATTACCAGAGGTACACTTTAGGGATTAAAAACAGTATGAATATGAGTTTTAAAAAAACATGGGGATTCATTGTACTAGCACTATTGCTTGTTTTTGTAACGATCCTGGCAATTAATTTTAATATAAGGATCAACAAATTGAACAATGAGCTTACTACTACGCAATTAAAATTAAATAAAAGTGAGTTGTTAGCACAAGATGATTCGATTATAGAATTGGATTCTTTATTACTTAAAGGTGATTATGAAAACGCTCATAAACTTTCTTTAGAGTTAAAAAATTCGCATGTATTTGCTGATGAAAAGAGAATACAATTACGTCTTAAGATGACCTCTGATTTTATGGAAATGCATAAAGTACTTCAGAAAAGAACAGTACAGGAGGAGATTGCACCAGAAGAGATCAAAAAAGAAAATGCATCTCAAAAACTGGAAACCAATGAAAGCCTTACACTCGCATTAAAAAATGCACAAGCGGAAGTATCGAAGTTAAAAAAACACTTAAAACAACGCACAACAAATAGTTACTTTACTTTTAAAACCACTAAAGGCACACCGCTACACTATGTCGGAGCTTCTAGTAAGAACCAAGCTAATGGCTATGGTATCGCTATTCTTAAATCTGGAAGTAGATACGAGGGGTATTGGAAAAACAACCTAAGACATGGTGCTGGAAAATTCTACTGGAATGATGGAGAGTATTATGAGGGAGAATACAAAAACGATATGCGATCTGGGACAGGTACGTATTATTGGAGTAATGGTGATAAATATATAGGAGAGTGGAAAGACGATAAACGCAATGGCCATGGTAAGTTTTATAACAAAAAAGGCAAGATCAAAGCCAGTGGCGTTTGGAAAGACGATAAGTTAGTAGATAAGGATCATCAAAAATAATTTTTTTGTAACAGAACTCATCTTGACTTTTATCTATTTGGAGATGCCTAAGTTTAACAAGACTATTGAGACATTAGCATCAAGATTTGACAAATGGATGTATGTAATTCGCAACCTTAATAAATTGGAAAGAGTACCTAATCAACTGAGAGAAAACATTTTTGAACGATTATTTGAAGTAGCGGAAATTGCTAAGTTCAGTAAGGAAGAAGCCGATGCCTATGAAGAAAGTTTGAAGTCCTATCGAGATCTAAAAAATTCACTCGACACTGCTTATGAAGAAGGGATGGAAAAAGGAATGGAGAAAGGAATGGAAAAAGGAATCAAACAGGAGAAAAAAGAAATCGTAAAGAATGCACTCAGCGCAGGTCTTACAATTCAAGTAATCTCAAATATCACTGGACTCACCTCAGAAGAGATTGAAAAAATAAAAAACGAGCAGTAATTGCGCAACTAGTGCTACGCATTACTGAAATATAGTACACGTATTAGAATGTATTTTATGCTAACAGTAAAAACTATCTCCCCGCGTTAGGGATAGGAGCGGCATCCTTTTTTGTTTTCCCTAAAAAAACAAAAAAGATATAGCGGATAGCCCGACCCCTGTGGTAACGCCCAAAACAGAGTACTTATAGCTAAAAAAACATCACAACAAACGATTAAACAACAAGCCTATCAGAGATATAGAAAACAGAGCAGATATCGCATGCATCTTACAAACTTTTTACACAGCAGCACTGCAAGATGCCACAATTGGTCTATTTTTTACAGAAATTGCCAATATTGACCTCGCATCGCATCTTCCTGAAATTACAGACTTCTGGGAACAACAGCTTTTTTATACAGGAAACTACAAGAAAAATGTCCTGAAAATACATCAAGACCTAGCAAGCAAAAAACCAATGGAAGCCATACATTTCGAAACATGGCTCTCACTATTTACTACTACTGTAGATAACTTATATCGAGGAGAAAAGGCCTCATTAATGAAAACACGTGCGCTTTCTATTGCTACCGTCATTCGAATAAAATTACCCAATCAGTCCTAGCAATAGAACTATGCCTTATTTTTTGTGCATAAATAATAAAGCTACTACAGATCCCAACTCTGACTAAATGGCTATTTTTACGCTTCTAAATAATGTTCTGATATATGTACGAAGGTAGTTATCCACATAAACGCTATAAAGAAACCATAGAATTCCTAAGAACACATGTACCTGCTCCTGCCAATATATTGGATTTAGGCGTGCACAACCCCTTGGTTACACTACTCGAAAAAGAAGGCTACTCCGTAAGTAATACTTCGGGAGAGGATCTAGATGTGGATACCAGTCAAGTGACTGCTAGTAAGGCCGAAGTGGTGACGGCTTTCGAAATTTTCGAACACCTCATCGCTCCGTTTAATGTACTCAGAGATATTCCTGCTAACACATTGGTAGCCTCTATCCCACTGCGTTTATGGTTTGCACCTGCTTATAAAAGTGCTACCGACCCATGGGATCGACACTATCATGAATTCGAAGACTGGCAGTTTGATTGGCTACTCGAAAAAGCCGGCTGGGAAATCAAAGCCCGAAAAAAATGGACACATCCCATTAAAAAAATAGGCATCAGGCCACTCCTAAGATATGTAACTCCTAGGTATTACATCGTATATGCCGAAAAGAAAAATGCACTCTAATGCTAGCTATTTACATCGTAATTCCTGCGCATAATGAGGCGTTGCATATCGGCAAAACACTGGCATCGCTTACAACACAAACGCTAGTACCTAAAAAGATCGTGGTGGTCAACGATCATTCTACAGATCAAACCGAAAACATTGTACAGTCATACAGCGCCCACTATCCATACATTAGCTGTATCAATACTCACTCTACGGATGAGCACTTACCTGGTAGTAAGGTTATCAATGCTTTTTACCAAGGGTTTACAACCCTAGATGATCAATACGATGTGATCTGCAAATTCGATGCAGACCTTATTTTTCCTGAAAATTACTTAGCAGCAATCGCTACGGCTTTTAATGAACATCCTAAAGTGGGTATGGCTGGTGGATTCTGCTATATCCAAAAAGCGGAACAATGGGTTTTAGAAAACCTAACGAATAAAGATCATATTCGCGGAGCGCTTAAAGCCTACCGAAAGGCGTGTTTTGAAGATATTCAGGGACTAAAACCTGCTATGGGCTGGGACACTATCGATGAACTCCTAGCACAATACCACGGCTGGAACATCTACACTGATTCTGCACTACAGGTCAAACATCTAAAACCAACTGGCCACACCTATAATGCCAAAGCAAAATACAAACAAGGCACTGCTTTTTACCAAATGCGATACGGTGTCTGCATCACCCTCATTGCTGCTATAAAATTGGCTTTGCTTAAAAAACAACCTCGATTATGCATCGATTATATGGTCGGATATTGGCGCGCATATAAACAACAACTTCCCTTCTTAGTTACATCTGCTGAAGGCGTGTTTATACGACAATTACGCTGGAAAAAAATACGACAAAAACTATGCTAACTAGTCGGGCGTTACCCTAAGGGGTCGGGCTATCCATTGCAATTCCTCGCACTCCTACCGTCGTGCTGTGGGATTTCCATTGCTATCCCTAACGCGGCATTGTGCTAGCTATAAAAATACCTTTAGAAAATATACATGCATTCTCTAAAGGTATTCGCTACCGTATTATGATGCGGCACCTACTATCGCAGGGTTCCTTATTTATAACTAAACAATTCTATTGTGCTAATACAAAAGGTAATACTGATCCTGTGGCTCCATTCGGAAAAGTAATCCCTAGTAATGCTGCCATCGTAGGTGCAATATCTGGTATTGTGGTTCGTTGTGTGGTACTCCCCTTACGAATCCCTTTTCCAAAGAAAATCAACGGTGCATGTGTATCATAATTCAATCCACTACCATGCGTAGAACCTTTAGTGGCATAAACAATAGTTGCTGGATTGAGTACTATAACCACGTCACCACTTCTTTTTTGGTTATACCCCTTTTGGATCAATGTTGCAATTCCAGAGGTGTACTCTGTACTTTCTAATTGAGTTCGGGTATACACCTTGTCCACTGCTTCTTGCTTCAACACAAAGTGTGCAATTGTTTTTTCTAACACTTCTGCTTGAATGTCATTCGCGGCTAGTACTGCATAATCAAAAAATACTTGCTCATTACTTACGTTTTCAATCAACCCTTCTACTTTAAATGTTTTGGCTACATACTCCTTAATACGCTGTGTAAGCACATCTCTATTAAAATACCCTGCTGGGATTTTTACTTTTTTTAAATAAGCAGGTACATGTACTCCTCCGTGGTCTGCCGTTAGAAACACCGTATAATTACCGATACCTACTTCTGTATCTAACGCTTTGAACAAACGTGCCAAATCCTGATCTAAGCGCAAGTACGTATCTTCTATCTCTTTTGAATTTACCCCAAAATTATGACCTACATAATCCGTACTAGAAAAACTAACGGTCAACACATCTGTAATGGCATCTTTACCTAACTGCTCGCCTGCTAGTGCTGCAATAGCAAAGTCAGCAGTTAAACTATTTCCATAGGCAGAAGATTTAATAATATCATAGCCTGCATTCTGATCCTTGAGTGCTGCTAAATCATATGGAAAGATGGCTTTTTTCTTTCCTTTAAACCCTTTTTCATATATATTTTCATCAGCACCACTTTCTGTATACGTTTCAATATCATAGAGCGTGTTCCACTCTTTAAGATAAGACGCCGCTTGCTTACTGGCATTAAATTGCTGTACCCATGTTGGCAATTCCTGCATATAATAGGTACTGGTTATCCATTTCCCTTCATCTTTTCCTCTAAACCAATACGCCGCATTGGCAGCATGCCCCGCTGGTAAAATAGCTCCTCGATCTTTAATCGCTATCCCGATACTCTTTCCTTTTAATTGGGTATGCAATCGATTTTGATCAGCAAAAGTAGTGGTTTTCATACGGCGTGGCGACATGCGTTCTGCTTCACTATCGCTCCCTACTGCCTGCACTGTAGGGTCACTAGCACAGTATATTACTTGCTTCGAAAACTTATCATACCAATTATTAGAGATGATTCCATGCATCTGCGGAGTTGTTCCTGTAAATACAGACGCATGCCCAGGGCCTGTATAAGTAGGCACATAATTAAAATGATGATTCTTACACGTAAACCCCTCATGGATCATTCGTTTAAAACCTTCTTCACCAAAACGATCATAGAAACGTGTTAAGTAATCATATCGCATTTGATCTACCACAATCCCTACTACCAGTTTAGGTTTAGCATGTAATGCACTTATTGGCGCGCTATCAGACTTGTGAGTTTGTGCCATAAATACAGCTGTATGCAACAGCATCCAAACGGCTAAGGTTATTTTTCGCATCATTTATTACAATTTAGAGCGCAAAAATAGTACAAATACATTTGTAAAACTTTACTAGAAGGTTACATCTTCTCGCTATTTTTTTTTCTATTTTAGCCCTTACATAATAAGTATCTATGTTTTATCTAGACGATATTGGTCGTTATTTCTTAATGCTCAAAAAGGTTTTTAGCAGAATGACGAAAGCATCTGTTCTTAGAAATTTAATTTTCAAAGAAATAGACGACCTCATCATCGGTTCATTGGGAATCAGTATGTTTCTGGCTTTTTTTATTGGAGCTGTAATCGCCATACAGACTGCCCTGAACCTAACCAATCCTATTATACCTAGACAAATCATTGGGTTTGCCTCTAGACAATCTATTATATTAGAATTTGCTCCTACATTCCTTTCGGTAATTATGGCGGGAAAAGTAGGCTCTTTCATCACATCGAGTATCGGTACGATGCGCGTAACAGAACAAATTGATGCGCTGGAAGTCATGGGAATCAATTCCTTGAATTACCTAGTATTTCCTAAAATAGTAGCTATGTGTATGTATCCCTTTGTGATCGCCATTACTATGTTTGTAGGTGTTTTTGGTGCTTATATTGCTGGGGTGTATGGTGGTTTTGTATCTAGTTCAGAGTTTTTAGCAGGATTACGAGAGGAGTTTATCCCCTATCACTTACTATACGCATTTATCAAGACATTTATCTTTGCTTTTCTCTTAGCTACTATTCCTTCTTTTCATGGATATTACATGAAAGGAGGCGCACTAGGAGTAGGAAAAGCAAGTACTTCTGCCTTTGTATGGACTACTGTAGTGATTATCACTTCTAATTATATTTTAACCCAATTATTACTAAGCTAATGATCGAAGTACGAGACATTCACAAAAGCTTTCATGGCGAAAAAATATTAAAAGGAATCACCACTACCTTCGAACGTGGTAAGACCAATCTAGTGATCGGTACTAGTGGTAGTGGTAAAACAGTATTTCTAAAATGCATGCTAGGACTGTTTACCCCTGAAGAAGGTAGTATCTGCTATGATGGCACCACCTATTCTGATCTAACAACTAAGGAACAACGAAACCTTAGAGAACAAATGGGTATGGTATTCCAAGGTAGTGCTTTGTTTGATTCTATGACGGTAGCAGAAAACGTAATGTTCCCATTAATGATGTTTACCAAGCAGAACAAAGAAGAAATGCAGGAGCGCGTAAATGCTGTGCTACATCGTGTAAATTTAGAAAACGCGCATAAAAAATTACCCTCAGAAATTAGTGGAGGGATGCAAAAACGAGTGGCGATTGCCAGAGCGATTGTTACGCGCCCTAATTATCTGTTCTGTGATGAACCCAACTCTGGGTTAGACCCTAGAACCTCTATCGTAATTGATAACCTAATTAAAGAAATCACTGAAGAGTATAATATTACCACTATCATCAATACACATGACATGAACTCTGTAATGGAAATTGGTGAAAAGATTATTTTTCTGAGGTATGGACTCCTTGAATGGGAAGGAGATAAGACTCAGATTTTCAAAACCGATAACGAAGCGGTTACTGATTTTGTATACTCTTCGAATTTATTTAAGAAAGTACGTGATGCGCAGTTAAAAGGGTTGTAGTGCACCTTCCCTTTTTCATCACCTTAACATCGTATTACCCCATCGCAATACACATTAATTTTTACAAAATATTAGTTGCAAAGAGTAATACTATCACCACTAAACCTAACACCCTAAAATGTTCTCTGCACAAATTAAAAGTGATATTGATGAAGATATTTGCATCTTAGTACAAGTAGCGAATCACTCGTATAATTACCTTTGTGACTGTGGTGAGGCTAAAAAATTGACTGTTAAAGAGTGTAGAAATACAAATGCTATTTTTATCAGCCATACTCATATTGATCACTTTGTGAATTTTGATACGATCTTACGACATCAAATCGGAATAGAAAGAAAAGTAATCATCTGCGGTCCTAAAGGCATCACTGAACAAATCCAAAAAAGAATCCAAAGCTATTGCTGGAACTTGATCGAACCTAATGCCATTGAATATGAAGTACGCGAAATTATAGCAAATAATAGTATTAGAAGTACGATATTACGTCCTCCGCTTTGGGAGCAGGAGGAACAGAAGACCAACAGTAGCACGACTATTTTTAACGAAAATGAATTTTATGTAACGTTTGAAATTTTAGACCACAAAACAGCTTCTATTGCCTATTTATTCAAAACACATCCCAAAACTAAGATCCAACTCCCTAAACACATTAAAGGAGGTATATGGGTCGCAGCTTTAAAAGAAGCATATCATACCAATGCTATAAATACTATTATAGATGTACATGGAGACATGTATTTTGCTAAAGATCTTTTTTATATGATACGCAAAGCGCCTATAGACTCCCTAGGCATCATTATGGATCATGCTGCTAACGAAGAAAATCATCAAAAAATCAAACGTCTATTCACCAACTGCCAACAGGTATACATAGAATGCTTTTATAAAGATGAAGATACTGATGCCGCCATAGTAAATTATCATAGTTACGCATCTATGTCTGCTCATATTATGAAGGAATGCAACGTAACGAATGCTATCCCTGTGCATTTCTCTCGTAAATACTCTATAGATGACATTAATACGCTGATCAACCAATTCAAAAAAGTATACGACAGTAAATAATAAAGTGGTCTAAACTCTTTATTATTTACTATAAAAACAATCTGTTGCACACACATTTTACAGTTTCTGAGTTCCGTAGCGCTGCTATACAATTAAAAAACTACTTCATTTGGTCGCAAAATCTTATGATATTCGCTAAAATCGAAAACGTTTAAATCACATCAATAAAAAAAGGTGCATAAAAAATAATTTTCACACACCTTTTTCCTTTATTCTGTTACTACGCTTTTATCATTTCACTATCAGCGTATTAACTTTCAACTCCTTAACTAACCAGTCTTGTAATACCTTCGTTCGTATCGCATGCGTACTATCTGCCACTTGGAATTTCCAAGCTGGAAAGATGGTCTGCACGGTATCTACTTTCATAAAATTAGATTGCAACACCTGTCCATATCCTAATGAAGAAAGATCTGGGAATCTAATTTTAGCATCTTTAGCTACAGCACTAAAAGAAACAGCTGGTGTACTGGATGCCTTATCTATTTGCTTATCCTTTTCTTCTAACTGCGCTTGTAATGCCTTTACTTGTTTCTGCAACTGTTTGTTTTCGTCTTCTAATCGATTTAACTCTATAATATATCGATCATTTGCTTTAGAAATTTGCTCAATACCTCGCGCTTTATTCCCTCGTATTGTAAGTGTAAAGTCGTTTAATTCTGGATAGCTCAAAAATTCATTTTGCAACGCACTTATTGTAGCTTCAGAAATCTCACCATCAAAAAACAACTTTAGGGTTTTGTTTTCATAACTGTACAAATCTTTACGTAGGTATAGGTTTTCATTGGCATGCACCTTCTCTTTCATAAATAGCTCATACCCTCCCTGACACTTGCTCTCTCCTAGTGTAATCCAGAATGTCCACAGTGCAGGAATCATAACCATTAAGGCGATAAAAGAAGCTACTCTAGCGACTCGCTTACGTTTGGCAGAATTCGCATAACGTAGCATTGGAAATTTCAATAATTTAAGCACTACAAAAGTAGCCAGCGCGATAAAAATGGTATTGATTGTAAAAAGATACATCGCCCCTAGTGCATATTCATATTTACCTATCGCCAATCCAAAACCTACCGTACACAATGGAGGCATTAATGCGGTAGCAATAGCTACCCCAAAGATCACACTAGCTATTGTTCCTTTTTTAGTTCTAGCAATAATCAATGCCAGTCCCCCAAAAAATGCAATCAATACATCTCTAATATCAGGCTTGGTTCTAGCTAATAACTCCGATGATTCTACTTTGAGCGGGAATAATAGAAAAAACAACCACGCTGTCAATACACTCAGCACTACCATTACCCCAAAATTGATCAATGACTTGCGCAGGGTATCAATATCATTTACTGCAATTGACATTCCCATCCCTAAGATGGGCCCCATTAATGGGGATATTAACATGGCTCCGATGACTACAGGAATCGAATTGGCATTGAGACCTATGGATGCAATAAAAATCGAACAAATCAAAATCCATGCGGTAGCCCCTTTAAAAGGAATATCCGCTTTGATCAGTTCTATGGTACTTTCTCGATCTGTATCGTGCCTAAAGTCTAATAATTCTTTTAAAAAAGTAGAGGCATTACGATACAATCCTTTTGCATCTTGTTTGATTGCCTGTTTTTGTTCTTCTACTTTTTTATCTTGAATTTGCTCATCAGAATCCTGCGTATTTTCTGCCATAATTATCCGTATTTTTCTCCGTATGTGTCTTTAATTTTTTTAAGTACTTGCTTGATATCCTGCTCCTTTTCCTTTGGATAAATCAACAATACTTCTTCTTTATCTACCACAATATAGTCTTTTAATCCATCAATCACCACTATTTTATCTGTAGCGGTACGAATCATATTTCCCGTAGCGTCTTCTGCTAGCACTCTAGCATTGACTACTGCATTAGACACTTCATTTTTATCTAATTTATCGTACAATGATCCCCAAGTACCCAAATCATTCCAATCAAAAGTAGCAGGTAGGACATAGACATTGGTTGCTTTTTCTAAAATAGCATAATCTATTGATATATTTTCTGCTAGCGGATAATTTTCTGCTATAAAATCGCTTTCTTGTGGTGTATTGTAGTGTGCTATTCCTTTTTTAAACAGCTCTGTCATTGCTGGCTGGTATGTTTCAAAGGCTTTGATGATACTCGCTGCACTCCACATAAAGATTCCTGCATTCCACAAATAATTTCCTTGACTTAGAAATTGTTTTGCCGTGTTATAATCTGGTTTTTCAGTGAATTGCGCTACTTTTTTTATAGCGTCTTGCTGTTGCTCATATTGGATGTACCCATAGCCTGTATTCGGAAAGGTAGGCTGTATTCCCAAGGTCATTAGCATATCACTTGCAGCACACGCTTCGAAACTCTGTTCTAGATTGGCTGTAAATGCTGCTTCATCTTCTATCCAATGATCACTAGGTGCCACAACCATTACAGCATCTGGATTTTGCTGTTGGATTTTTAATGATGCATACAGAATACATGGAGCTGTATTACGCATAGCAGGTTCCGTTACTACCTGCTGTGCAGTAGCCTGTGGTAATTGTTCTAACACTAGGTCTTTGTAACGTTCATTGGTCAGGATAAAGATCTGTTCTACAGGAATACTCTTAGAAAGCCTGTGAAATGTACGCTGAATGAGCGTTTCTCCTGTCCCTAGCATGTCATGAAACTGCTTTGGGAATTCCGTGGTACTTACAGGCCAAAATCTGGATCCTACACCGCCAGCCATTAATATGGCATAATAATTCTTGTTCATAAGTTAGTTAAGTAATTCAACCTCAGCGTTGGGGTTAAACAGGTAGGTTCTACCTGTGCTGAGCTCTACACATTCATATCTCTTTATACGTTTGTTACCTCTCTGAAATATTTTGCCATTGTACAATCTAAATCGACTTCCTAATGGTATTTCAAAGATATAATTTTTATCATTTTCTGGATCATATTGCTTCAGAGCTAATGCTAATTTTTCGTCTGTATCGCTACTTGCTCTTGGATTTTTAAAATGATGCGCTATAATAGGCAATAAGGTCGATGGAAAAATATCTGGATGTATAAACGGCAGCATTAATTGCTGAAATGTACGCTTCCACTCTATCCCATGTGGCTTTATAGTCCTTCCGTATTGCTCAAATGCTACTAAATGTGCTATTTCATGAATCAGTGTGATAAAAAAACGGTATTTATTGGACGAAGCATTGATGGTAATTCGATGCTGCCCATTAGGCATTCTACGGTAATCCCCATGTCTTGTTACACGCTGACTCACTATTTTGAGATGTACCTTATTTTTAACTATGAGGTTACATGCTGCCTGGACAGCACGCTCTGGTATATATTTAGCCAGTATTTCCTTCATGAGCGCAAAATACAAAAAAATAAGCCCAGTACTATACTGCTTAGGCTTTACTTATTACCGATACATGCTACACTATTTTTATAGCAGCAGCACTATTTTTTAACTATATCGATTTCGAATATTTCCCCTAAACAAACCACACTACCTTAAAACCGATTTTTACGCTTTTTACCTAAACATTAACAGACAACACTTCGTTAATTCTAATATTTTTAACAAAAATACTCCTTCACCCCTTAAAAAATGCTCATTACTACGGTTTTACAATAATAAAACAATGTTATTATGTTAATTTTTGTGTCTTTTGACGACAAAAAAATAATATTTGTCGAATATCCATTTTTTTTAATCAATTGTTAATCAATAATTAATACTTTTACAAAACACATATCCCACACCCCTTTAAATTAAAAATTAACATCTTAGCGTATGAAAAATACTACATTTTTATTTTTATTGCTATTTAGCTCCGTTATTTTTGCCCAAGATTTAGAAGACACCTCTACTACAGAGACAAAACCTACTAAAGAAGCTTTAAAAGAACAAGCCAAAGAAGAAAAGAAAGCTGAAAAAGAATTAGAAAAAATGGCGAAGGTTCGAGCGAACGAACTTCAAAAAGAACTCAACCTAAACAATTATGCTAGTTATAAAATTTTAGAATCTATTATTAAGTATTCTAAAAAAGCAAATAAGGTCATCCAATCCGATATTTCAGAACAAGAAAAGACAAAAAACCTAAGCAACATTGTATACTTTCAGAACGAAGAATTAAAAAAAGTACTTACTGTACATCAGTTCTACAAGTATCTAGAAATAAGCGGCCTCAATTAAAAAAATATTCAAAATTCAGATAACATTACACTCAACTAAAATGTATCAAAAAGAATGATGATTTACAATCAGAGATGCTTTCTCTATTCTTTATGATTACATATATGCTTACATATCTATTCTTATCTTAGCCATTTCCCCTATAGCAGCTAGTTAGCTAATAGGAGAAAATGGCTAAAATAATATAGTTATCTATGTATTATTTTTTTACGTTCGACAACACCTCCAATAGCTATCTCTACAAAATACACTCCTGATGGATGATCTACAATTGATAATGAATACTCTAGAGTCGCATTTGATTTATCTATTGTTTCTACTTGTACTACTCTACCCAACATATCATACACCCTAATACTTCCTATTCCTGTTACGTCTGGATGGTGCAACTGCACACGAACTACCCCATCAGTAGTCGGATTCGGAAATACACGTATTGTATCTTCAACAGCTATTATATCGGATACGCCCAGCACATGCTGTTTTTCTAATAAAAAATCATCTATGACAAATACCCCAGAAAAGCCCTGATTGTACATATTCCAAGAAAAATAATACACCCCAGATGTGGGTACGGAAAATTCATAAGCAACCGCTTCATATGTATCATTGGTAATCTTTTTAAAATCATGAATTTCCTGAACTATAGCATCTACTCTACCAAAACAACAAATATATACTTGGAAATTTTTGAGTTCCATAGCGCTGCTATGCAACTCAAAAATCACTGTATTTGATCACAAAATCTTACGATGTTCGCTGAAATCAAAAAAGTGCAAACCACTTCTTGTACTACTTCTATTATTACATTACGGAGTACTACTTGACACTTGTAATACTTTGGCATTATAAAATCGATTCCCCGTAAGTGAGAAGTCCATAACATAGCTTGCCATTTCTATGGGCGTAAGTGGCGCTTTATACCCAGGAAACGCTTCTTCTAACATTTCTGTTTGCACTGCTCCTATAGCCAACACATTAAAAGCAACACCGCTTTCTTTGTATTCTTCTGCTAGTAATTCACTAAGTGTAATAACAGCTCCTTTACTAGAACTGTACGCCGCTAAGCCCGGAAACTTCATACTTCCTTGCACTCCTCCCATACTACTAATAGTAACGACATGACTTCCTTGGCTCATAAAAGGAAGTACTCGTTTTGTTATTTCTGCTACCCCAAAAACATTTACTTTATATACTTCTTCAAAGTCTTGCATGGTTAATTCAGCGAATGGGGCATTGACTAGCTTACCTGCGTTATTAATGAGAATATCTACATGCTTCCAATTCGACCGAATATACTTTTCCATCGATTCATGGTCTGCTAGATTGGTAATATCAAAGGAAAAAGTATGGATATTAGGATGCTGTAAGACTGCAATAGGCTCTTCGTTTCTAGACAATGCTACTACTTGATGTCCTTGGTCTGCAAATAATTTTGCTGTTTCGTAGCCTATTCCTCGACTAGCTCCTGTGATGATGATATTTTTTTTCATGTATGCTACTATTATTATCAGTCCTACAAAGTTACACAACTCATTGTTTCAACAACTTACGTAACACTTAGGACTGCTCACTTTTTTTAGTGTTTCTTTCGTTTGCTTATTTACTACGCATGAGTATGCGTTAGAGATAGGAGTGGAAATCCCACAGCCCGACCTTAGGAGGTGCGAGGAATTGCAACGGATAGCCCGACCCCTTGTGGGTAACGCCCTAATACATAGACTAGATTTTTTTATTTATACAGTTTAATTTCTTGTTCTGGTGTATTAGTCATACGACGTAAGGCTGGGATGCAGGCATTGATAAAATTAGCCATAAACTCAAAATCAAGCTGCTCTACTTCATCATCTACATGATGGTAATAGTTATAATTGGTAAAATCGAAGGTAGATATGGTTTGAGCCGGTACCTTAAAGGTTTTATAAAAAGGATAGTTATCACTACGTCGAAAAAGTCCGAAGGCTTTGGCTTTGGGCAAGAAACCTATCAACTCACTTCCTACATACTCGTTTATTTTTTCTGCCATGTTTGATTTTTTGTAGCCTGTAATATACGCTTGATAACTTTTATCTATCAATGGCACACCTATCATTTCGAAATTAACAAGTGTATAGAGAGGCAGCTGCTTCTCTTTTAACACATTGGCTAAATGCTCTGACCCAAGCAAGCCTTGCTCTTCTGCCCCGAATAGAACGAATAGCATGCTTCGCTTATTACTATGCGTGGTTGCAAAATATTTTGCTGCTGCTAGTACAGCCGTACTTCCTGCTGCATTGTCATTAGCTCCATTAGCAATGGTATCATTGGCTACTTTTTTGGCGGTTCCGATATGATCGAAGTGCGCCCCTACAATTACATACTCTTTAGCCAACTCAGGATCTGTACCTTCTAAATAACCTACTACATTGTATGTTTTCACTCCTTTTGCCTGAAATTCGTCTAAAAAGTTTGAAAAATAGGGCTTCAAACCATATTTAGTGAATTCTGCTTCTGCAAATTGCGCTGCTTTTTCCAACCCTATACTTCCTGTATCTCTACCTGACAATTCATCACTGGCTAAGAAACTCATGATACGATTTACTTCTTCAGGTGTTGTGGAAGGTGCTGGTGGCTGCTGAGCTACTGTTGCCTGCTTACACCCTACCAGTATGGTCATAAATCCTAAAAGTATCAATTGCTTCATTTTTTTGTTTTTATATGGCATACCTTTTTGGTTAAATATAGTCAAAAAAATACCTTTTTTTTAACTTATAGACTAACTTGCATCCATTATTCCTTTGATCTTTAACGCTTGCAGAAGCATAACGGTTCTGGCATCATTAATCTCCCCTGTGGCAATCATCTGATAAGCTGCATCAAATGACATTTCTACTACATCTACGTATTCCTCTTCTTGAGCTATCCCTCCTCCATAAGCTACTTTCATATCATCTGTATAAGGCGCTATAAAAAGGTGTGCTATTTCTGTCATTACCGCAGGCGAGACATATACTGCACCTACTTTTTCTACTTCTTGGATCTGATAACCTGTTTCTTCTAGCGCTTCTTTGATAGCACAAACTTCTGGAGTATCCCCGTCTAATGACCCTGCACAGACCTCTATGTTCATCCCAGAACTATTGCCGTTTAAATAGGTAGGCAAACGAAATTGCTGGGTGAGTACGACTGTTTTTTGGGCTACATTATACAATAATACCGAGGCTCCATCTCCATGATCATACACTTCTCTAAGGTGTTTTTCTTCTGCATGAGCTGCCGTATGCTGATAGTCATACACATATTCTTTGAGTAAAAATGTTTTACAGGATAATGTATGCTCTTGTAGATTTTTGATTCGTGTATTCATCATTGTTTTTTTTTAAGCATCAGCTACTTTGCATAAAAAAATCCCACTTCGTTGTGAATGAAGTGGGATCATTATGCTTACATGCTTGCCGTTTATTACGCTAGCATTGTTACTGGATTTTCTAGGTATTGTTTTAATGTCTGTAGGAATTGTGCTCCTGTGGCTCCATCTACAGTTCTATGGTCGCAAGCTAGTGTTACTTTCATTGTATTACCTACTACAATCTGTCCGTCTTTTACGACTGGTTTCTCTACAATAGCTCCTACGGATAATATTGCAGAATTTGGCTGATTGATAATAGAGGTAAATTCCTGTATTCCAAACATTCCTAAATTAGACACTGTAAATGTGCTTCCGCTCATTTCTTGTGGTGTCAATTTCTTATCTCTTGCCTTCTTGGCTAACGAACGCACATTACCATTGATCTGCATCACCGTCATTTGATCTGTAAATGGTAGTACTGGCACTACTAATCCGTCTGGTACTGCTACTGCTACTCCTACACTAATGTGCTTGTTATACACAGTAACATCATCTTTCCATGACGTATTCACTTGTGGGTGTTTTCTAAGCGCCATTGCACAGGCTTTTACTACCAAGTCATTAAAAGACACTTTGGTATCTGGTAATGCATTGATAATCTTACGCGATGCTATTGCGTTGTCCATATTAGCCTCTATAGTGAGGTAATAATGTGGTGCTGTAAACTTAGACGCAGACAGACTCTTGGCAATTGCTTTACGCATTTGTGAGTTTTTCACTTCTTCTGTACTTACTTCTCCTGCTGGAACAAAAGCTTGTACTGCTGGTGCATCTGATTTAGCAGCTGCTGGTGCTGCTGCAGATGGTGTAAAGGATTCTACGTCTTTTTTGGTAATTCTACCATTTTCTCCGCTTCCTTTTACGTCTGCTAAATTAATACCTTTATCTGCTGCTATCTTCTTAGCTAATGGTGATGCAAATATTCTTCCTCCACTTGTAGTAGCTGCTGGTGCTGCTTCTTGTACTGGTGCTGCTGAAGCCGCAGGTGTACTGGCTGGTGCTGCTGCAGGTGCTGCTTTTGCTACAGTTCCATCTTTAATACCTGAAACGTCTGTTCCTGCTGAGCCTATGATCGCTAACAATGCATCTACTGGTGCTGTTTGCCCTTCATTGATCCCAATATGTAACAGGGTCCCATTGTAGAACGACTCAAATTCCATAGTAGCCTTATCCGTTTCGATCTCTGCTAAGATATCTCCTTCTGCTACTTCATCTCCTACTTTCTTCAGCCAAGTTGCTACTGTTCCTTCTTCCATAGTATCACTAAGACGTGGCATAGTGATTACTTCTACTCCTTCTGGTATTGCTGCACTAGCTGCTGGTGCTGCAGTTGGCGTTTCATCTGCTACAACTTCTGGAGCAGCTGTCGCTGCGCCTCCACTTAGTAATGCAGATATATCTTCTCCTTCATCTCCTATAATGGCCAACAACTGATCTACAGGTGCTGTTTCCCCTTCTTCTATTCCGATATGAAGTAATATCCCATCATAGAACGACTCAAACTCCATTGTAGCCTTGTCTGTTTCTATTTCTGCTAAGATATCCCCTTCACTAATTTTGTCTCCTTTTTTTACAAGCCACTTCGCAACTACCCCTTCTTCCATGGTATCGCTCAATCGCGGCATATTAATTACTGTTGCCATACTCTATTGTGGTTTGTGTGCTAAAAATGGGTAGTCTTCTTGTTCGTACACCACATCATACATTACATTCTTCTCTGGGAATGGTGATTCTTCTGCAAATTTTTGACATTCTGCAACTTTGTCTTTTACAGCCTTGTCAATAGCAGCTATTTCTTCATCAGTAGCATACTTCTTTTCCTTGATCACATCTAATACTTGTGTGATTGGATCGATTTTTTGGTATTCTGCTACTTCTTCTTTAGTACGGTATTTCTGAGCATCACTCATAGAATGCCCTCTATATCTATATGTTTTAAGCTCTAAGAAAGTTGGCCCTCCACCTGTTCGCGCTCTTGTAATAGCTTCATCCATAGCTTCTGCTACTTTTACTGGATTCATTGCATCTACAGGACCACATGGCATTTCGTATCCTAAACCTAATTTCCAAATATCTGTGTGATTTGCTGTTCTTTCTACAGAAGTTCCCATAGCATATCCATTGTTTTCTACACAGAAAACTACTGGAAGATTCCATAGCATCGCTAGGTTAAAAGATTCGTGTAATGAACCTTGCCTAGTAGCTCCGTCTCCCATAAATGTTAAGGTAACCGCGTCTCTTTTATGATATTTATCTCCAAATGCTAACCCTGCTCCTAATGGTATTTGCCCTCCTACAATTCCGTGTCCACCATAAAAACGGTGTTCTTTAGAAAAGATATGCATAGACCCACCTAATCCTTGCGAGGTTCCTGTACCTTTTCCGTACAATTCTGCCATCACTCTTTTGGGATCTACTCCCATTCCGATAGGTTGCACGTGATTACGATATGCCGTAATCATCTTATCTTTGGTAAGATCCATTGCATGTAATGCCCCAGCCAAAATAGCTTCCTGACCATTATATAAATGTAAAAAACCTCTTACTTTTTGCTGGATATATACTTGAGCAAGTTTGTCTTCAAACTTTCTCCAGAAAAGCATATCTTCATACCACTTCAGGTAAACTTCTTTGGTTACTTTTTTCATTTAAAAAACGTAATGATATTTTCAAAATACAGCCAATTACTCTAAACTGACCCTGCCTAATATCTACAGAATTTTTCTGTTGTACTATCAACTAAGCTAAAAACAAAAATAATATATTCAGTACTAAGGAAGAAATAGATTTCTAGAAAAACTTACGAAAACGTTATAAATAAGTTTTATCAAAAACCAATGGCAGCAGATTAGCCAGTGAACTTGATTTCACCACTTTCCCTGTTTCTCCCGTAAAAAAGATCTCTATAGGCTGTTCTTGTTTCACTTCGTATTCAGCTATTGCTTGTCTACATGCGCCACAAGGTGGTGTAGGTGTAGACAACTTATGACGTAAGGATTTAGCACTAATAGCCATTTTCAAGATCGTTTCTTCTGGAAACTGCGCTCCTGCATAATAAATTGCTGTTCGTTCTGCACACAAACCCGAAGGGTAACATGCATTTTCTTGATTATTGCCTTCTATAATTTGCCCATTAGATAACAACAATGCTGCTCCTACTAAAAAATTAGAGTAAGGTGCATATGCTTTATCTCTAATCCAAAAAGAACGCTGCATGAGCTGCTGAACATCTCGTGGCAATTCCTCTACTGTATCATATATCTCTAATCTAGTTTTGATTTCTATTTCTTTCATTGGTTCATTCACTTATTAAATCCATCTGGCTAATCTTACACCCGTTTTATGCAACAGAAAATCTATTACAGCTACAAAACCTGACACTCTGTTCTATTTCTAAATGCACCCTAGAGGTAGGCTAACATTTAAAAAACATCCAATTTTATTGCTTCCCCAACCCTCATAAAAGAATACTATTACACACCCCTACTTTATTACCTTATTAGGGCGTTACCACAAGGGTCGGGCTTTCCGCTACAATTCCTCGCTCCTCCTATCGTCGTAGCTGTGGGATTTTCACTGCAATCCCTAACGCAAATAAACAACACTCGCCAAGATGACAAAGCAGAAATAAACTGGCTTAAAAATTATACCATAGATGGTTTTATTTCCTAATCACTATTTTTTTGGAAATATGGCACAAAAAAAATACCCAATGCATCTGCATTGAGTATTTTATATTTTATTTAACGTGTCTGATTACCTATCGTAATAGTCATCTCCAAAATTGAAAGAAAGTCCAAAACGTAGCGTTCCTTCTAATGGACTACTTACTGCTGAAGTTGAGAACAAGTACGATAAATCAATATTAACAATTGTATATTTGAATCCTGCTCCTAAGGAAACGAATTTTCTTGCTCCTTTTTCTTCTGCTTCATTAAAGTATCCTCCTCTAAAAGAAAAAACATCTCTATATACATATTCAGCTCCTAATGCCCATGTAAATTCTTTTAACTCTTCACTAAACCCATCTGGTGCATCTCCCCAAGAAGAGAAAATTGCTCCGAATTCACTGATTTCTTGGTACTCCTGATTCGCATTATTCTGCTCTTCAGCTGTGATTTGCCCATCTCCATCAGCATCTGCATCTAAAGGTGTAGGCACCAATAATTTTGCTATTTCTAATGTAGGCGTGATTTTATTGTATTCATCTAACATAAAGTCAAACCCTGCACCTACTCTAAATGTAGTAGGTATAAAATCTTCTTGTCCCGCATCATCATATTTGATTTTTGGTCCAATGTTAGAAATACTTACTCCTGCTCTCCATCTACCGTTGAAAGAATTATATGCTATTTCCTCACTCTGGTAATATCCTGAGATATCTACACCAAAGCTACTTGCTGCTTCCGCTTCTGACACCTGATCTAATTTTAAGTCTGAACGTAAGTATCTTCCTGTTACCGCCATTGAGAAGTTAGGATCTAACTGTAACGCATAGGTAACATCGAATGTAAGTTCATTTGGCTTCTGAATAAGCCCTAATTGATCTGCTGTTTCTCTAAATTCTATTTCTCCTAAACTAAAGAATTTAAAACTTGCAGCAAAAGCGCTTCTTTCATTGAATCTATTGTAGTAAGTAACATTTCCTAAACCGATATCGTTTACCAAACTACTCAGGTATGGTGTATAGTTTACCCCTACTCCTTGTTGTTTTGAAGAGAAAGCATATTTTGCAGGGTTCCATTGTTGTGAAAATGCATCTGGTGCTGTTGCAACTCCTTGATCTCCCATCCCTGCTGCTCGTGCATCCGCTGCTATTAATAAAAAAGGTACTGCCGTCGTTATAGCTCTTCTCTGTTCTTGTTGTTGCCCCCTCAGGTTACATACCATAAGAAATGCAACTGCAAGAGTTATCATCTTTCTCATATTGAAAATTAATTTAAAATGTAAAGTTATTTAGTTTCCCAATTATAATAAAACGAGTTTTTCAAACTTTTCAACCCGTTGATTTGTTAACGTTGATTTTACTGAAATCTTGTACACATAGACGCCTTTCCCTAGTTTTTGTCCAAAATCATCTTTTCCATCCCACTGAATATCATCCGTATAACTATTCTTTCCTGATAATGATTGATTCGTTGTCCAGATCACTTTTCCCGAGACTGTAAAGACCTGTATTTGTACTTCCAAGAGGTCTGCTGCTGCTCCTGAATGCTCAAACCAAAACTCGGTATGACTCACGAATGGATTTGGATAATTCAATACATTATTCAGGCTAAAACCTGTTGATTCTTTTACCACAAACTGCAACTCCTGAGTGGATGAGTTATTATACACATCCCAACCTTTGAACGTGAGTGTATGCAATCCTGGCTCCAAGTCTCTAAACTTAAAGTTTACGACTCCTTTGGTAAAATCATCTATTTCGGTTTCATAAAAATCATTCATTATATACGGATTCGCATCATCTCCATCCAATATCGCCGAGATATCATGTCCTATTCCACTTGCCGTATTAATTCCGTTTTCATCCTGCAATTTAGCTATTAAAACTGGGGAATCATCGGTTACGCCTCCAGAAATAAAATTTTCATCATTCATAAATAATGAAATTTGCGGTCCTGTTGTGTCTTCTGGCGCATTTTCATTAATTCCTCCTATACGAATTGTTTCATCTGCTCCTGACTGGTCTTCTAAAACACCATCTCTAGCTGCATAAAAACTAATTCTTCCATTAGCTACAGGAATACCTATATCTCTGGGTACTACAAATTCAAATTCGAAAGCTCCATTTTTCACCGAAGCCTTTCCTCTAAATATTACTTCCCCTAAAGTAGAAAAATTTAATTTAATTATTTCACCACTCGTATTTTTTGTCCCATCATTGGCCAAAGTTTGCCTTTCAATATCCTTATCATATATAGTAGTAGATAGTATTCCATTATAATCCGTCAATAACGTTCCCGACGCATCTACTACCTCTCCTGCTATTTTCACTTTACTCAATGCTTCCAAAGGTGCTACATCTCCTGAGATAGGCGTATCGTTTATTGTGGTCAATCGCACCGAAGGCTTTGGAATTGCCAATTTCATTGCTGGATCTCCAAAATATACAACTACCCTTCTACTATTTGTTGTATACGAATTTTTCATCTGCCTTACCGCCTCTGCTACTGAAGGATAGGAGGATCCATCAGGAAACAAAAATCCAGAAAGACGATCATTTACTGAAATTCCAAAATTTACATTTACATCTCGAGTTGTACTAATCAATCCAACCACTCCTCCTTGCGTGTTTGTATACGTAAACTCTCCTGCTGTCTCCCTACAGGGATTATCGAACTTTGTAAACTCACAAGTTACTGTTATCAATACTGGCCACTTGTATTCATTTTTTAATTCAGCAGCATTGGATTTATTAAATACAAACTCCTTTGCTAGCCCATCTTCACCACCATGACCAAAATAATCTACTACAATAGCTCCTGATTCTATCGCACGAGTAATCTCTTGATTCACTACAGGGTATCTATCTCCTGATGATGATGACTCTTGCTTAAATGCATCTGCGTAAATTTTAGTAATGTTTAGAAAAGGTTTTCTCTCTACCAATTCATCTCCTAATTCATCTAAGTTACGCTGGATGGATTCTTCCCAGTCCGCATCTACATCGTCTGATATTAATAACATAGAGTTTCTCCATCTTCCTAGCGACTTTTGCTGATCATACTTAATAATCTTAGCAACCATGGCATCGGCTACCTGTGGAGTATCTGATAATATCCTACCTACTGCTATATCCAATTGATCGCTACTAACCATCAGACCTTCATCTGGATCCATCGAACCAAAAAAGTCATCCGTAACGAAAGAGCTTAATAACGAGAAACTTTCAACACTTTCAAAAGTCGGAACAATATTAGAATCTTTACAATTTTGCTGCTCTAATCTATTTTTATAATCGATAGAAGCATCTCCTAAGAGACATAAATATTTAATTCTTTCTGTAGGCGCTGATGCATTATCATACACATATTTTACCATATTTCTAATCGCTACAATATCTTGTTTCCCACTACTGAATTCGTGATATATCTTATCTAGCGTTACTATTTTTACATTATAATTATTCGTGTCCCTATGATGCTGTGCTAATGCATTAGCGGCCGATAGATAACTTTGATCTGCTATAATTATGTAATCTACATCTTCAAAAGCACCTTGTGCATTTCTAAAAATCGTACCTTTTATATCTTGATTTTCTACTCTAGTAATCGCATCTTTTAAGGGCTGGTACACATCACTATCTACCACTGTTATGTATTGCTTGGGTTCCCCCATGGTAGTTTTAAAACGTATTGTAGCTTGCCCAGCTGTATTCTCAACTGCTGAAATAGAGGCTGGATTTGTTACATCCCACACCTGTTGTACACTTGCTGTGTTTCCTATAGTATATTCCCCTACACCATCTAATGTAGCTACTTCATCAGAGGAAAATAGCATTTGTGTAGCAGCCGCAATCAATCTTCGCTGCGCTTTTACACTTATAAAATCTAAATAGGCAATCGCAGACGGATTGCCCTGCTTGTTGTATTGCAACTGTATGTTTACTTGATCAGAAGTCGCTGTAATGGACTGTATGGCTTGTTTTTCAGACCCTAATGAAGTACCTCCAATACTCCCGAAGTTTATTTGTCCTATTTGATCACCCCCAGCACTTATCGACAATTGTGAAGCTGAAGTAGCTACCGCTGCTGCATATACTTTTAACTCTACAGGCGCTGTGGTAACTAAATTAGGAAAGTTGAATGCGTATTGACGTGTGGTTTGTATATCAAATCGATCTCCAAACCACCTTCTACCTAATTTAGCCACACTATTTTCATCTACTTCATAGAATTGGTAATCTGTAAACGTATTTATCTGAGTTGTTGACGCTTCATCAGGCTCCACATAATTAACAATTCGTTTTCCATTATTTCCACCAGCAGTTACGTAATAATAGGATTTATCTGCATACAAATTTAAGTTAGTGCTATTTTCTGCGCTGAATCCTGTAGTTCCTTCTCCATAGAAAAGGATATAATCATTACCGTCAAACCTTCCATCTTCTCCTCCTATTAGTTGTATTGCATTTTCTCTAAGATCATATGCCGAATTCTCTCTATTGAGTAATGGCATCATTCGACCGCCATTTCCATAAATTTTTATAGTTGCAGGATTTATTGAAGATACATCCATCCCTAGACTACTTAAGAAATCAGGCGTGATTTTAAATACCCCTGATTTATCTACATAAAAACGAAACCATTCGCCTGTAGCTAACACAGAATTACTAGTACTTAAACTCTTTGCAGCAATTGATTTTGTGCTACTGTTGTTTGCAACTTGCTCTGCATAAACCACCTCAAAAGCTGTAATTTTTTTAAAGAGAGTACCTTCTTTTATAATAGGAGAAACACTTACAAATCCTTGATTTCGGTCTCTTGCTTTTGTAGACCTCACCTCATACTCCAATTTAGACGGTATCGCAGTCACATCTAAGCCTTTTAAATCGGATGGACTGATTACTTGGTATTGTATGTTTTGTAGCGAGGCTGTCCTTTTATTTATTACAGCAGATTCATCCCACCGAGCTACAAATCGTACTCCTTTCGAGGTGGAATATTCAAAATTAGCTTCATCAAATCCTGGTACTACAATTGTAGATGAAGATGTATGTAGTTGAACATCCTTCCAATTGATCGTAAAATCTTTCTTTTGTTGCGCTACAGACGTCAGAAAAACCAACAGCACACTTAAAAATATAATTCTCTTCATCATAGCATTTATAACGGGCTTAGTACTAGTTTAGTGTTTACTAAAATATACTTTTTCTTCAAAAATAATAATAAAGACAAAAATATAGCGTTAAACCAGAGTCAATGATAAAATCAGATTTTTTTTCGTGATTTTGTATTATTTAAAAAATATTAGGGTAAATTTAACGTTAATTGTTATATTGCAAGCCCTAATTTCTACTTTAACGAACTTAAGATTATGAAAAACGCGTTAGTTTTTAAGTCATTTTTGACTCTCTTCATTAGCTTTCTACTGTTTAGCTGTAACTCAACAGATTACGGCACTAGCTCTAGAGCCACAGGTTGGAAATACAATTCCAAAGACGGCGGATTTCAGGTAAACACAAATTACAAAGAGCAAGAAACAGGTCCTGGATTGGTATTCATCGAAGGTGGTACTTTTACTATGGGACGTGTGCAAGATGATGTAATGCATGATTGGAACAACACTCCTACACAACAACACATCCAATCTTTTTACATGGATGAAACGGAAGTAACTAACATCATGTATTTAGAATATTTGGATTGGTTAAAAGGAGTATATCCTCCTACAGATCCAAAATATAAAGAAATTTATGGAGGTTCACTACCTGATACGCTTGTATGGAGAAATCGTTTAGGATTCAACGAAATGATGACTAACAATTATTTACGTCATCCTGCCTATGCGAATTATCCTGTAGTAGGGGTAAACTGGATACAAGCTGTACAGTTTAGTAAATGGAGAACCGATCGTGTAAACGAAAGAATTTTAGAAGAAGAAAGTGTAATTAAAAGAAATGCGCCTTTTGAAGACGTATCTGCAGAAAGTACTTTTAATACCGAAACGTATTTAAACGCTCCTTCTGAAACTTATGGTGGTAATGACGAAGCTACACGTGGAGGAAAACAATCACAGCAATACGCTAAGAAAAATGACTCTACAGGTTTATATATCCAACGTAAAGATGGATTATTGTTACCACAATATCGATTACCTACAGAAGCTGAGTGGGAATATGCCGCTTTAGGACTTGTAGAATTAAGAAGTTATAACATTTACAGAGGTAGAAAAAAGTATCCATGGAATGGACAATATTCTCGCTCTGGAAAAAGAAGAACACAAGGAGATCAACTAGCGAACTTCAAGCAAGGTGATGGTGATTACGGTGGTATCGCTGGATGGAGTGATGACGGCGCTGATATTACTGCTCCTGTAGCATCCTATGACGCTAATGACTTTGGCTTATATGACATGGCTGGAAATGTAGCTGAATGGGTAGCTGATATCTACAGACCTATCGTAGATGATGAGTATAATGACTTTAACTACTATAGAGGAAATGTATATACAAAGAATGCAATCAATCCTGATGGAACTGTAAAAATCGTAACTACAGATTCTATTATATACGATACATTAAGTAATGGGAAAATTGTTGCAACTATACTCCCTGGAGGTATCTTACAAACTCCTGTAGATGAAAAAGAAACATATTTAAGAACTAATTTCACAAAGAGTGATAATATCAACTTTAGAGATGGTGACAAGAGTTCTTCTAGATACTATGAAGGTTTCCAAGATGAAAACATCCCTAATAGAAGAATGTACAATGATCCTATCCATAAAGTTGAATCTAGTGATGAAGATAGCACGAAGTTAGATCGTAGATATGACGAATCTAGTAATAGAACTACGCTAATTGGAGATGATAAGCGTGTATACAAAGGAGGTTCTTGGAAAGATAGAGCCTATTGGCTAGACCCTGCGCAAAGAAGATTCTTCCCGCAAGATATGTCTACAGACTATATCGGATTTAGAAATGCAATGTCTCGTGTTGGTGAAAAATCTAAAATTAAGAAAACACCTAAGCACAAAAAGCCTAGAAAAAAATAAATAATCATATATGTATTATGATCAAAAGCCTTGCAGTTCTTGCAAGGCTTTTTTTATTGAAATCAAAAAAGTAAAAACCACTTCATTAAAAATGACACCTAAATATAATGCCTAACACAGCATTCCTTCAATAAGATACCTTGTATCACTTTGTATACATTACTTATTCTAAAATTGAAAATTCATATCGCAGGTATCAGTTATTTTTCTGAAATTTACTGCTGTAAAGCGTATAGAAATAGCATTCATTGTTTTTTTAAATCCATAAAAATGGTGTAGTTCTATACTTTTCATGTTTATCATCTTTATACACTACTTATGACTATTGCCGAATTACATAACTTGTTCCTACAACATCACCAAATTTCTACAGATACGAGAACCATTCGTGAAGGAAGCTTATTTTTCGCCTTGAAAGGGGCTAATTTTAATGGCAATACCTATGCTACAGAAGCACTAAAAAAAGGAGCCGCTTACGCTATCATTGATGAGGCACAATATACTGTATCTGAAAACCATATTTTAGTACATGATGTATTAGCAACACTTCAACAATTGGCTACATATCACCGAAAGTATCTAAATATCCCTATCATTGCTCTGACAGGAAGTAATGGAAAAACAACCACCAAAGAATTAATTAATTGTGTGCTCGCTACCCAATATCAAACTACTGCCACCATCGGCAATCTAAACAATCATATTGGTGTCCCCCTTACACTATTAGCAATGGATAAGGAAACGGAAATAGGTATTGTAGAAATGGGTGCTAATCATCAAAAAGAAATCGAATTCCTGTGTGCTATTGCGCAACCGAATTATGGGTATATCACGAATATCGGAAAAGCTCACTTAGAGGGTTTCGGTGGTATTGAAGGCGTATTAAAGGGAAAAACAGAACTGTATCAGTATTTACAAGCAAACAATCAGTTAGTTTTTCTAAATGCAGATGATCAAAAACTGACCAAAGCGGCTATGGGAATAAAAACATTTACCTTCTCGCAGGAGGATACAAGTACAGATCTAAACATCCGATTAGAAGAAGCTGCACCTATGGTAACAGTAACTTGCAAAGAACAGCGAATTAAAAGTAACCTAATTGGCACTTACAACTTCACCAATATTGCTGCTGCTATCGCTATAGGTAGTTTTTTTGAGATAGACATTGTGCACTGCCACAAAGCTATAGAAAGTTATATTCCTGCTAATAATCGATCACAGATAATTACTAAAGATCATCTTTCTATCATTCTAGATGCATATAATGCCAATCCTTCTAGTATGCAGGCGGCTCTCGCTAATTTTGAACAACAATCGCATCCTCATAAGATCGTATACCTAGGTGATATGTTTGAACTAGGAAAAGAAGCTGACTATGAACATCAACAATTGGTAGATTACATCACTTCACTCCCCTCTCTAAAACAAATCCACCTTATCGGAACTTTGTTTAGCAAAACAACAACAAAAGATATGCGTGTCCAACAACATACTACCTTTGACGATTTTGCAACCACCCTTAACAGCACTGTAAATATCCCTACAGCTATCTTAATCAAAGGATCTAGAGGTATGCAACTAGAACGAATTTTAAAGCTATTCAACGCATAAAAAAAGCCCTTACTCAAGTTATTGAGTAAGGGCTTTACCATTAAAGCAGTTTACACTTTTTACAAATTACTACAAAAACGAGTTGTTTGACCAAAATTTTACAATTTTTGAGTTCCGTAGCACTGCTATGCAACAAAAAATACTGCTTTTAATCACAAAACCTTATGTTGTTCGCAGCAATCTAAAAAGTGTAAACCACTTCATTACTGATTCCTTAACATGTTTTTTTAAACCATTGCCATATCGTTGGCTTCCTGAAAATAAGAAACGGGTAGCGTAGCGATTACATTTTGATGTAGAGACTCTAATCGTACGAGCACTTTTCGCTCATTATTACATCTCAAAATTTCGCATTCTAACCCACTAAGTGCTCCAAAGTTTATTTTACGAATCTCTCCTGTTTTAAAGACCTCACTAGTGGCTCTAACATCGGAGATGCCATCTGCCTGTAAAAACAAGCGGATGTTTTCGATTTCTTTTTCTTGCACCTTTGCATATTCTCTTCCAAAACGAATATAATCACAGGCTCCATCTATATCTAGAGGCTTGACGAATTCTTTGGATGAATTAATTTTCACGAAAACATACGACGGAAATAACGGTTTTAGAATTGTTTTTTTTCGATCTGACCATTGGCTAATTGTCTTGACTATCGGTAGAAAAGATTCCATTTCCTGTTCCAAAAGAAGTTGGTGTACTTTTCGTTCTTGGCGTGATCGTACATAAAGCACGTACCAATAGCCACTCTCAAAATTTTTTAACATACTTAAGTGATTTGATTGATGAATAGGTTTACTAAAATTTCAAAGAACTACTGTAAGGGGACTAGAAAAAAAGGCGTATAGCTTCGCAACTATAAATCCCATTCTTTCTAAAATGCAATTCATTGCATGTATAGCTGAATAGACGAATACCACTGTTTCTAGAATAAGTGACAATCAACTCATCAGCCAACATTATTGTTGGTAATAAAAGGGGGTAAATAATATCAGGTACTGTAAGTATTTAGAAGTACTCACAATCCAAAAGGTACTCTGTAAACGTTAAGTAGTTGTAGACACATACACGTACTTACAAGGGGGTATGCTGTAAGTTTTTTATGTCATACACTCAAATATAAATAAGATTTACCTGACATAGATACGGCATAACCGTAAGTTAACCCAAAAAGGGAATTTTTAACTTTATTTTAAACAAAGAACTCAGTAATAACGTTTTATTTAACAAGTATTTAACTTATAAGAGAAGTTGAAAAAACCACTTTTACAAAAAACAAAAAAAGCACACTAACAACAAATATGTATATTCATAAAAAAACCAAGTACAGCTAATAGCCATACTTGGTTTTTTTATATAGAAGCGGTTTAAACTTTTTACAGTTTTTAAGTTCCGTAACGCTGCTATGCAACAAAAAAATAAATGCATATGATCACAAAATCTTACGATGTTTGCTGAAATCGAAAAAGTCTAAATCAATTCATAAAGCAACTTCTAATAAACAAGGAGTCTTTTTTGTATCACATAGGGTATAATCCCCAATATAAAAAATACATTCCTAGCAATAGATTAGAAAATAAAACAGAAAATAGCACACTCCTATTTTCGATACGCTTAATCGCTATAAAAAAGTACAATGATACGACTGCTACTAGTACCAAAAAGCTTATTAATAATGTAAAAATAAATGCATATGATTGAGGCACTCCAAATGCTAATATATACAGATTTTGAGCCACTGTATCTTTTAGGCTATACACTAAACCTCCGAATGTAACTAACCCCAATAGTGAACACACAATCAAGCCTATCTTTATAATACTAGACTGAGGCGTCGCCGCTAATTTTCGAAAAAATGAGCTACTCAATGCGATGACTGCTATCAAACAAATGAGCAGTGCTATAGCTAAAGGAATCCAAAATAATAAGTCCAACTTCGTAAGGCTATTCCCTAGATTGGAAACCCCTCCATTGATATGTACTTGATCTACAAAAGTGACGGTCTCTGTACTAAAAGTATTTTCTACAGGCTGATTGGGTGCATTGATAAAACGAGCAGCTACTCCAAATCCTGTTCTCGAAAAACTAGGAGCATGCCCATAAGCAGGAGCATCTACCCACTGCGCATTGGGTATCTTAGCTACTAACTCCTTTCCATTTTTTGTAGGAGTTATTGGATCAAAACCTCCTGTAAGGACCAATGTAGGTACATGTATCGCTGTCTTGGTACTATCGGTTACGACACCTGCTGTTTTCCATTGATCACATACCGAAAAATCAGACTCATAAAACGATACACCCGCTGCTACTAAATGCTGCTCCTTTACATCTTGGGTATACGCAGAAAATGCTTGTTGCGCAATACCTTCATTGCAGGTAACACTGTAATACACTCCATAATCTAATCCTAATGCCCCAGAAAAAGCAGCTACCAATGCACTTAATGCCTTTTCATTTCGCTGGTGAAATTGATAAATCAATAAAGGAAGTACTTCTATTAATTTTCTTTGATATAAGGATTGATGGACGGCTATTTTAAAATCTTCTGCATTGTAGGTAAACGATCCACTCTCTACTACAGTAGTATCTACTACGACAGTAATAGGACGTTCTTTGAGTGATGTTATGGTCTCCTGATATATTGTACGCAGCTTAGGGTAGGTTTGATCGCAATTCGGGTTCTTTTTACATTCTTTAAATACTTTTTCTAAACTATGTACATAATTAGACGTATTCGTAGCATAATAATCTGGTAAATCTGCAATAGGCGCATCCAATACTAATGTTTGCACATCCTCTGGATAGGTTTTGGTATATACCTGCGCAATATAAGTTCCAAAAGAAACACCATACACATGCCACTTTTTATACCCAAAATACGTTTTAAGTGCGTGCATATCTTCTACAATGGCCTTACTGGTATACGCATGTACGTCTACCCCGTTAGCAATCAATTGTTGCTTACAAGCGAGTGCTGCTGTTACCTTGTCCGCTGTATCAGATGCGGGAGATTGATCCTTGGCCAAAATTTCTAGCATCCTGTTACCTAAATCAGGACACAATCTCGGTGCTGAAAAACCGGTACCTCGTGTATCCACTAGGATAATGTCTTTGGTTTTTCGTAGTGGATGGTTGAGCCACCAACCTATCCCCTCTATCGCTCCAGCACCAGGCCCCCCTTCAAACATCACCACTGCCTCTGCAGATGCTATTCCAGAAGTATTTTTAAGCACCGAAACAGCTAATTGAATTGTTTTCCCATCAGGTTTTTGCCAGTTTTCTGGAACACTAAATAATCCCCATGTAATCTCATGCGTAGCTAATTGAGTAGCGGTAGGAAAAAAAGAAGTGACAGTCTGAAATTGTGATATTTTTTCCTGACTGTACAGTGCAAAACAGCAGAGTATGCACAAGCTCATTAATTGTTTTTTCATGTGTTTATATGATTGTGTTAAGAATTTAAGTAAGAAAGTTCTTTAGCCTCTTTTATATGAAGTGACTTAAACCAAATACAGTGTTTTTGTTACATAGCAGTGCTATGAAGCGCTAAAACTGCACAATTTGGGTACAAAAGATCGTTTTTTGTAACGAATTGTAAAAAGTGTAAACCATTCCTATCATAGAAATCTATTACGGCTTGAAATTGCCGCAAAACCTGACACTCCATTTGGTATAGTATCATGCTTCGAAACACTTGTTCTACGACTACCCTGATTTTGTAGTCGTAGAACAAGTGTTGCGGTTTTATGAAACTTAAAAAAAAAATTGAAATACCTCTATTTTAGAAAGCACACTCAATCCTCATTTTTGATGGTATCAAGAATTAAAATGTATGTATTGGTATATTTTGTACTGTTATCGGCACAGTATCTAAAGGAGTTTCTGATGCGATATGGCAGCAATAATCTGCCGATACCTTAATTTCTGAAGTATAAAATCGTTGTGTATCAATCTCCGTAGTATCTTCATGAATTTCAAAGGACTGTAATGGAATAGACAATCCATTTCCATGCGCCTTTAGCACAGCTTCTTTTTGCGTCCAATAGGTATAAAATGCTGCTAGTCTATCTGTAGCATTTAATACGCGCTTCGCTTCATTAGCTGTCATCTGACATTCAAACACTGCGACATCAACTGGCTTTACTTGCTCTATATCAATCCCTATACATGGATAGTTATCTGCAATACAAGCCACCGCCATCTCGCCAGAGTGCGAAATATTAAACAATGTATCATTATTTTTTAAATACGGTTTGTCATAATGCGAAAAACACAATTCATGCATATTTATTGATTGCTGAAAACGCGTAAAACCTTCTCTGACCAATAATCTACCGAGTAAGGATAACTGCGCATCTTGCCATCTTCTGAATCGCGACAATCGCCTTTGGTATTCCTCTGTAAATAATCCAAGATACTTGTCTAATAGCGCATCGTGCTTCGTCTCATCTAGTTCCGTATATAAAATGTACATCACCCCTTAAAAATTAAAATCTATAGCCAGTGCTTCTTCCTGTTCTGACTCTAATATATGAGTTTTAAGCTTTACTACAGGCATATCAGATTCTTTTGTTACAGTTTCTAACAAATGTAGAAAAACTGTGTGTAACATCGTAATCGTACTTTCTTGATACAAACGTGTATCATAAGAAGTAGTGAGTTGTAGCAAACCATTCGCTTCGAAAAAGTTACATAACAGAGGGACTCTACTGTATTGTGTATCCATCGGCTGATACTGTAATTGCACATCACCCATACGTATGCCCTCTTGGTATGCAAAATCTGGATTCTGATAGGTCACTAATATATCGAATAGCGCTTGCTGCGCAATGGCTACTGGCAACTCTTGATAGGTAGCGAGCTGTACTAATTGCTGCTGTACCTGTGCCAATACTGTAACAAATGATCGTGACTCATCCAATTGTATACGCAGCGGCAAGGTACTGGCAAACATACCGATCATATGTGCTATATCACTAGAATTCCTACCCGAATGCACTGTACCCAACACGATGTCTTTATGCCCACTGAGAGTATAAATCAGTATATTCAGTAGTGTGACCACTACACTGTAGGGCGTACTCTGGTGTACAATAGCTAATTGTTTTAGGGCTGCTGTCTGTACAGCATCTAATACCATCGTACTATGCTGCCCTGTCATCGTCGCAGAAGTGGTTGTGATAGGATCTACTACAATGCTTTGTTTAGGTTTGTACCCTGCTAATAGTTTTGTATAAAATGCTATAGCTACCTCATCAGTCTCCAGTGCATCCATATACACTGCGTAATCCTTGAATTGCAGAGGCATATCGGTATTGCTGCTTGATACTCCCTGATAGGTATTGATCAATTCTTGGGTAAGAAATACCAATGACATACCGTCTATGATGATATGATGTGTACAAAACACTAATGTCGTACGCCTCGATTCACTATTATGTACCAACAGTATTCGTAGCAATACATCACTTTCGAGGTCAAAAGGAGTATGTATATACTCTTCTATCACGGAATGCGTAGCAATAGCAGTAGGAGTAGTTACTGTATCCATCGCAAATACTACCTCCTCAGCAGTGCGTATTTTCTGAACTACATTCCCCTGCTGACTAAAAAAATTAGTACGTAAAACCTCATGTTTCAATAATAACTCTTGCATCGATTGCTGCAATCGATTTGTATCAAGGCTGCCTTCTAACTCAAAAACAGCTACCATATTATAAGCAATCGATCGTTCTGGTTGCTGCGCAGCCATCCACAACTGATACTGTGCAGACGTAATAGGATATACCGTTTGTACTGCTGCTTGCGGAATAGTACTGTGTTGCTGCTGTGGTTGTGTTTCTAAAAACTGAGAAAAAGCAGCAATCGTAGGATACTCAAAAATATCGCGCAATGCAATTGCACATCCATATTGGGTAGTGATATTATGGGCTAATTTTACAGCATTGAGCGAGTGCCCTCCTAGTGCAAAGAAATGATCATGGATACCGATAGCCCCATTATAATCCAGTGCTGCTTTCCACAATTCGACAAGCTGTTGTTGTACGGCAGTACTAGGATGTGTGGGTTCAGAATCTGTATGATGGATCGGTAGCGCACTGTCAGCTAATGTCTTTCGATCTATTTTTTTATTGGGGGTTAATGGAAAAGCATCAATCGCTACCCATGTACTTGGAATCATATAACTAGGTAATTCTTCCCTCAGTATAGCACCACTCTCTTCGATCTCATAAGACGCCACTTCTTTCTGGATATACGCTACTAAAAATGCCGCTTGTCCTTGCTGTTTTTTACTCACCACTACCGCTTTTCGTATCTGCTGAATTTGATCGAGTTTGGTTTCTATATCGCCTAGCTCAATACGATACCCACGGATTTTTACCTGATGGTCATTTCTGCCTAAAAAAACCAATTCGCCTGCCGAATTCCATTGTACAAGATCATTGGTGTTATAGATCAAGCCACTACCATGCGGATTTTTGATAAACTTCTGTGCTGTACGTATAGGATCTCCCACATACCCTTGCGCCAATCCATCACCTCCGATATACAATGTCCCTTTAGCACCAATAGGTACTAATTGCAATTGTGCATCCAACACATAGAGCTGCGTATTCGCAATCGGAGTACCGATAATCGTTGCCTCTTTTGCGTGGTTAATTTTTTTAAGAGACGACCATATGGTTGTCTCCGTAGGTCCGTACATATTCCATACAGCAGCGCAATTGCTCAGTAAATTTGCTGCTAAATCCTGACTCAACACATCTCCTCCGCATAAGATTTTTAATCGCTTATCACCCTGCCATCCTCCATTGAATAACAATTGAAAAAAACTAGGGGTAGCTTGTAATAGTGTAGGTGCTACCTCTGCAATCGTATCCATCGTCTGTGTATGAGATGATAACGTAGCATTAGCAGCCACATACACACTCGCTCCAACTACCAAAGGCGCAAAAAACTCTAAAACTGAAATATCAAAGGAGTACGTTGTAACTGCAAATAACACATCGGTATGTCCAATACCGGGAACCACGCACATGCTCTTCAAAAAATTGATTAACGAGCGATGTCCAATGGCTACCCCTTTGGGATTACCTGTAGATCCCGAAGTATAAATGATGTAAGCCGTAGTTGTCGGCGATACTACCGGCAGTAGCATCTGCGCTTGATCTGCAATTGGTGTTAGTAGTTTAGCTAATGGTACTACTTCACAATTAGAAAACATATTTGTTTTCTTTTGATCACTGATCACATACTGTAGCTCGCTATGCGTAATAATGTACTGCAATCGATTATGCGGAAACGTAGGATCTAGCGGAATATACGATTTCCCTGCCTTCATAATCCCTAGTAATGTAGCTAGGGTATATACGGTACGCTCTAGCAATACGCCAATAGCAGGAGGCGCATCTTGTAATCCGATAAGATGCTGTGCAATAGTATCTGATACTTGGTCCAATGCTTTATACGATAGTATTGTCTGAGCATCGCTTACCGCTGTTTTCGTTGGGTACAGCAGTGCGGTTTCTTTAAACGCCGTGAGCAATGTCGTTTTTGAACGATCGACTTTAATCCCTGTCGTATTAAAGGTAGTCAGTAACTGTTTTTTTTCTAATGCTGCTAGATAATTAAATGCCACTAATTGTTGATGAGGCTGCGCTAGTATCGAGTACAATAGCTGCTCAAAATGGCCAACCATTCTAGACATCTGCGCCTGATCAAAATACCCTAGATTGTAATCAAAATCAATCGTTACATCCTTGGTATCATCAAACTCCCTAACGTAGATCGCCAGTGCTACACGCTCTGACTTGTGTGATAAGGGGGTAACCGTGGTATTCGTATCCTGAAAATGTGCCGCGTAGTTCTGTTTTTCATACGACACTGTTATATGAAACAACTGCCCTTTTTCCTGAAAACCTGTAAGTTCCTGAATCAATTTTCCGATCGGAAAACGCTGATGGCGGTAATCCTTACGCAATTGGTTTTTAATCGCTAGTAACAGCTCTTGGAAAGAAGTCTCCATATCTAATTGCATCCTCAGTGGCGTGACTCCCATAAATAAACCTACCGTTTTCTTTAAAGCAGCCGTTCCTCTGTTTAGCACTGGAAGTCCAATCACCATATCATTTTGCTGATATACTCTGCCCATATACACATACAGCGCTCCTAAAATCAGATGAAAAGTACTGACCCCGAATTCTCTAGCCACTTCGCCTAATTGATCATACATAGCCCGCTTAATATACAGGGGTTGTCGCTCACTCTGGCACGCATACCCTTTGGTCACTTTCTTTTCAAATAACTGAGAAGGCAGCGACTCAAAACGTGTTTTCCAATAGTCCAGATCCGCTGTATACTGCGCCGATGCCTGATAGGCTGTATCATTATCCATAAAATCCTGATACGTATATGGATATTGGGTCTGAATCGCTCCATATTGTATCAGTTCATTATAATTCTGTACCAAACGCTGAAACATCAATGAAGCCCCCCATCCATCTGTAATAAGGTGATGATATACAGAAAATAGATAGTGCTTCATAGGACTCACCTTGACCAATATAAAACGGTGTAGCAAATCCCCACTAGTCATCTCAAAGGGTTGTACAAAAGTGGCTTGCATAAATGCCACTGCACGCACATCGGCATCCGCATACATCGAAAAGTCCTGAATGGGCAAGGGCACTAAAAATTCTCCTGTAATACGTATTGCCAACGTATCGTTCTGCATATAATAGCGCGTCCTGTAGGTATCATGCTGTCGTATCAAATGCTGATATGCCTTTTCTAAAATACTTACATTGAGTACTCCTTCAATACTTATGCTGGCACCGATATTACAAACCGGTTCTTCTGGATATAATAATTGCTCGAAATAAACATCTTGTTGTGGTAATGTGAGTTTCATGGAATAAGGGTATTTGGTTAATAAAGATGTTGATTACTGTACTATTAATCAGGTGGGCGTTCCCCAAGGGTCGGGCTATCCGCTACAATTCCTCGCACCTTCCTATCGGTCGGCACTGTGGGATTTCCACTACTATCCCTAACGCATAGCTATCGTAGCTAATAATGGACATATAGTTATCGAAGTAATGTACACTGTTTATAATGCATTATACCCAAGATAACTCTTGCATAGCTGCTGTGTTCTTTACGGCTATATCTTTTACGATCTGCCCGTAATCGAATTTGATGATACGATCTGCATACTTAAAATAAGCATCATCATGCGTAACCGCTATAATGGTTTTTCCTTGTTGTTTGAGCTTCGGTACAAGTACTGTATAAAAGTAATTTCTGAAATGAGGATCTTGATCCGCCGCCCACTCGTCGAGTACCAAAATAGGCTTATCTTCTAGTAGCGCAAAGATCAGTGACATCCGCTTACTCTGCCCTTTAGAGAACTTACGCCTTGCAGCTTCCTCGCTATCGTCTGTAACTACTGCATCCATTTTCATCAGTTTCAATAAATCTTGATATACAGTATTGTTCTGCAATTCGTAAGACTCGTAGTTATGAGAAAACAAATGATTGTCTGTAAACACAGCTGCCATTAGATGTTGTATATCTGATATAGCGGTAGTAGCCACTCCATTGAGTAGTGCTGTACCCGCTGATGCATCATACAGTTTGGTCAGCGTTTTGATAAAAGTACTTTTTCCAGATCCATTACCTCCTACTACAAAGATCGTTTCCCCTTGCTCGATGGTTAGATTCAGTGGCCCTAATGTAAACTGCGAATCCTGTTCTGAAGTGGTTTGGTATGTATAACTAAGTTCTTGGAAGGTTAGTGATTCAAAAGTGGTATGAGTTGCCTGCGCTTGGGGTGTTTCTGTAATCTCAAAATCTTTGACAAATTTATGAATCCGTCGGTTGGCTACCATAAACCGCGTATATACCTGTTGTAGATTGATCAGATTATTGATGGGCCCAGAGATAAATAGAATAATCACTACATAGGCGATCACATCACTCCTATCCAATAACTCTAATGCTGGTAACAAAAATAAAATCACAGCGATCACAAAATACAAACCATACTGACTGATGAGATTGATCGATAAAAAGACATAATTGATTTTAAAATCCAATACGCCTGCTTGGTCTCTATTGGGTATTAAAAATCGATTCATCAAGTGATCTCTCCTAAAAAAACTCAATTTCAATTCCTTGAATCCCTTCATCACATCGTCTACAAATTTGTAATAATGATCATTATAGACTCTGAGTTCTTCTACTTTTTTAGACATGGAGTTCATGACTACAAAGTAACAGACTGCCACTAGTGCGATCAATGCGACTACAATAAGTGCTGCGGGTACTGATAGTGTAAATAAGTATACGAGGCATAGGACGACCATAAGCACCGAATTGATCGTATGGGTAACGGTATAGGGCAAGTGGGCAAATACTCGTAAGTCCTCTACTGCGGTAAAAAAGCGCTGAGAGCCTAACTTCTCTAATACATCTAGGGGTATTTGTAGCATTTTGCCAAACAATTGTTTTTCATTTTCATATAACTTCTGAAATGAGTGCTTGTTTAGTTGTTTCTGAAACACAATATTCAGTAAATATGTGTACATAATCAGTGCCAGAAAAACCAACCCCATGTAATCTTTTAGAAATACTGTATTGGCTGCTAATGCATTATTAATGATATAAATAATCCCAAAACTAAGCAAGGTATTAGGGATGGCATAGGCCAATAGAAAGAGTATTTCTTTGACCGAGATTTTAAATAATTGCATGATGTTTTTTTGTGTGTTTTTGTAGCACCTACAGCTATCGCGACCTTCTTTATATTGGTTTCGTATCGAAAAAAAACACCGCTCCCCGCGCACTACACTATTGCATACTCGCTATTGCTCTATACGTGCCAACGATGTGTTGATTCGTGTAGATTGCAGATGGTGTACACACTATTGCCGCGTTAGGGATAGTAGTGAAAATCCCACAGCACCGACCGATAGGAAGGTGCGAGGAATTGTAACGGATAGCCCGACCCTTGGGGAACGCCCTAAGAGGACATAGCTACAATCTTTTCGGAAAGCCGCTCTGTGATGTGGTAACAGTTCTTTAGAAAGAAATTAGGCATCTTTCCAAAACTTTTCATTCCGATTACGTAATAAGGAATGTCTGTGACGTGTAGGTCTTCTAAATCATAAGAAATTTGACACGAAGAATTTACTTCGGGATCAATTTTGGTTTTTAATGCTGTTGGACACTGAAATTCAGCATCCAATTGGATATCAATGTTCGTGAGCAACGAGTAATCTGGGTGACAACCTGTATTGGCAAATATTTTATCCACCTCTAAAGTGGTTCCATTGGCAGCTGTAAGCACATAACTGTTGCCCTGAGGCTGTGACTGCTGTATCGCAAAATGCTCATGCAGTTGTACTAGCTTTTCTGTCACATAGCCTTGTACGGTATCTTCTAGCTTTTTGCTATTAGAATGGGCTACATTATTGAATTTTGCATTGTTTCGTACCAACCAATGAATGGCTAACGAGGGCTGTGCTGCTTGTAGTTTGACCAAGGATTTCAGGCTATTCATGGCCGAGTGTCCATTACCTATTACGGCGACACTGCTATAGGCGGGCAATTGCTTTTCGATCTCTACATCGGCAATCGAATGCTCGATCTGATCGGTTGCTGCTGTGACTACCTGATTGTAATGCCCCCAATTTCCAGAGGCATCAATGACTGCTTGGCTATGTACCTGATGGGGTGTTCCTTCTTTTTCGTAGGTGATCGTAAACTGATGATCGGTATACTGTATATCTATCACCCTAGCGCCTAAGGTGATGGAATCTTGTAACAGTGGTAGTTCAGACAAGGGTTGGAGGTAATCGTCTACCAGTTCTTGCCCTGTAATAAAAGTAGTGGAGCGTTGTACTATGTTTTTTAGTTTGTACTTAAGGAAATGTTTTGTTAATAATGCATCTACATCTGTATCTACGACAGCATGTAGGGGGGTGAATAGGTGTACATGTCCCCATTCTAGGACATTGCTCCCTACTCGATTTCCTTGTTCTAATACTAAAAACTGCTCGTTCTTAATTGCCAATTTAGCCGCCATGGTCATCCCGATAGGGCCTGCTCCGATGATCACCGTTTTACTGTTCATACATAAAAATTGTTAGCCTATATGTTTGTAGATCTTCTTTCTAGGAATGTTACATCTCTCCATACAGCGTCCATTTTTCCAATTTTTTCTCGCGTACCTACTGTTCTAAATCCTTTGTTTAGATGTAATTGTATGCTAGGTATATTTTCTGGAAAAATACCACATTGCAATGTCCAGATATTATTGTTCTCAGAAAACGCAATTAGATGATCTAATAACACACTTCCGATGCCTTTTCCTCTTTGTTCTGTATCTACATATACGCTCACTTCGGTAACACCTGCATAAACGGCTCTGCTACTTACTAGGCTTAAGCTACACCATCCTACTACATGTTCATCTACTGTGTATACACTGATCGATTCATTGATCTTGCCACTACTCCACTGCTCATAGGTGTAGGTAGCTACATTCGCTGCAGACTCAAATGTGGCATTTTTCGTGGCGATTCCTTGGATATAAATTTCCTGTATTCGAGGCCAATCATTTGAGTTTGCAGGTCTGATCATAGTTTTTATCCTTTTATGCAACAACGCATTTTGATGTCTACATTGTCTCCTACTTCATTGGCATACATTTCATCTACTTGTGCGTCTGCATGCTTCCAATCATAATACGTGCCTTTGTCTACTAATTCTAGTGATTTGATGGTGTCATTATCTAACAACGGCGACCCTTTGTAGAGTAGCAAACGTGTTTTTAATTGCATCTCATCAATATCTTCCATAAGCTTTGTGTCCTTTAGATAGTCTCCAAATTCGGCTAACTGCTTATTATCCATCCATGGATTATAGGTGATGAATGTAGGTACGATTTTAATCCCTGTTTGACGGAGAATTTCTAACCCTTCATTCATCTCTGCTAATGTAATCTTTTTTTCGAATTCTTTCAAGACTTGGTCTGATGGAAATTCGAATGCACTGGTGATTTCTACGCATCCAAAGGCTTTTAAATCTGCAAAAAACTCTCGATACCTAATTACATCGTCTAAGCGTAGGGTGATGTCATAGGTAAGCTCTGGAAATAAGTTATGAATCGCTTCGATCACCTTGATACCTCTCTTACCTGTAGAAAAGAAATCTGCATCGATCACTGTGATGTGTTCTGCTCCCATGGCTACTAGTTGTTTTACATCTTCTAGTATCGCTTCTAGTGGATATTTAACAACGCGTTTCTGATAGGCGGCAAAGACAGAACAATAGGTACATCCGTGAGCGCACCCTCTCATGGTCTCGATATTACCTACTAGTTTTCCGTTTTTGTAGGCATAGTTTTTTAGCGCTGGTAAGCTAGATCGATCGGGAGCTAAGAATTCGGTTCTTCTCAGCTTTTTTTCTGGGTACTTATTCGTAGTAGAATACACAAAATCTACTGCATACGGATCTGTACCATCGAGTATACTTTTGGTAATATCTCGGAGTACGGTTTCGAACTCTCCCATCACTACTAGACATTGTGCGTCTATCAAGAAGGTTTCTGGCTGTACAGTGGCATATTGATTGTAAAACACAATATGCTTATCATACCCTTTTTGGCGTATTTCTTTGGCCATTTTTACAGCACTATCGATGGCGCCAAAGGTAGGCACCGAAAAAGCGATCAATGCACTAGTGGGATCATAAAAATATTCTTCTTGTGTGGTATCAAAAAGAGAAACTGTGGCGTGTGGGTCTAAAAAAGGTTTTACAGCGGCTAATCCTAGTGGCTGAAATCCTACTTCATCTGTGGATATTAATTGAACTTTCATGGATATGATGTATTAGCAAGAAACGCAACACGCAGCTTCTTCTTGGTTAGTAGATTCTATTTTGTTTTCTGGATTGATAAATACGAAGTCTTTTCCTGCAAAAGAACGCAGATGATCAAAGGTTTCTTCGCATACGAATACGCGTTTTCCTTTTGGATATTTGTGATCCAGATCATCGATGATTTCATTAAAAGGACCTTTGTAGATTACTTGATACTCGCAGTTATTACATACGGTATTGACTGGTTTGAATCCTGTAAGAGTTACCGATCTAAAATCGATGCCTTCGATTTCTCTCCATACATCATTGTTCCAGTTCTCATATTTTACGTGGGCGAATCCATCTTTTACGAAGACTCTCCCAAAATCTTCTTCTTCGAAACTACCTGTTAGGCATTCTGCCCATAAATTATCTTTGATTTTTAACTCGTGTGGTACGGTTTTAGAGCTTACAATATCAGAAATCACGAATCGACCTCCTGGTTTTAGGACTCTATAGATTTCCTTAACCAAGGATCTTCTGTCTTCTTCTTCTACCAAGTTTAATACACAATTAGAAATCACTACATCATACGAATCACTAGGAATGGCTGGGGCATTGCGCAAGGTTTCTAAATAGGCATTAAAGTTTTTGATGTCTGAAAACTGACTGATGTCACTTTTTTGTATATACCCATCTACCTTGTCTAGATCGATTTTCATGTCTTGGATTTCTGCGCGTACAAAATTGACCTTCCCTACATTTTCTCGGGCATTCATTTCATCTTTGTACTTAGTAGCGATCTCTAACATATCGGTATTAATATCTACCCCTGTTACTTTACCACTAGGCCCCACTACTTTAGCGGTCATGTAGCACATTTTTCCTACCCCCGATCCTAGATCCAATACATGATCACCTTCTTTGACATATAATGACGGATCTCCGCATCCGTAATCCTTGTCGATAATCTCTTGTGGCAATCCTTCTAATAATTCTGGATTGTACGATGTTGGGCAGCATAAATTAGGTGTGGCAGCTTCAGCTGCGCTAGAGTATACTTCTTTTACTTGTTCTTTGATTAAGTTCTCCATGTGTGTGTCGTTTATTGATTGTTTTTAGTTTGTAACAAAGCATATACATCTTGTATTCTACAACAAGAAAGCATGTCTTTCAGTTCGATTTTTAGGTGATATTGATTGTATATTTTGGAAATGATATATACTGCCTGTATAGAATTAAGGCCTGCTTCCCAAATAAAGGTCTCGTATGTGTACTTCGTATCTTCTGTAATGTCTCTAAACAGTGATACTATTTCTTCTTTGGCTATAATGGTAGTCTGCATTGAAAAAAAATTAAGTGATAGGTGTTAAATAGGATGTACGGACTAGCGATTATACTAGTGTGGTGATAAATTCTTCGAAGAAACTGGTATACAACGCTTTCATATCCTCTTCGCAGAATCGGTCTGTATTAAAATAGTTATCGATAAAAATTTCGTTATTGCTATATTCACTGATGTAGGCATGGAAACTAAATTTTGGTTTATCTGGCGCTTCATCTACCGTAGGTGTGAGTGCGTAGGCTGCTGCTTGTACGGTGCTCACTGCGGTTTTGTACTGAATATGATTGATAAAGAATTCTATTTTTGGATACTTCTTATTGAGCTTGCTAAAAATAAATTCTAATGGATACCCCTGACAGGAGGAAAAGAGATTGTAATCATGGATAAACTCTCTAAACTGTGTTGCTACAGGTACTGTATCTTCTGTAAAATCAATCCCCATGATCGAGGTATTGGCAAACAGTCCGATCGTTTTTTCGAAATGAATACTTCTAGAACTCGATGGGTAGGCTACGATACTCTGGGGCTGATTGAATTTTTTATACACGGCATAGGCATAGAAGAAATAGAGTGTCGTAAACATCGAACACTTATAGGCTTTGGACAAGGCTTGTAATCTATGGATGAGTTCGTGTGGCAATCGCTGTCTAATAATTTTATAATCGGCTTGACACGCGGGCGTACAGGTACTTTCTTCAGCTTGGGCAGTATCACTACAGCTACTGGAAGTTTCGGAGCTATCACAGCTGCTGGTCGCTTCGCTACTACAACTGTCTGTAACGGTAGTACTGCAACTTGTAGTGGATTCGGTACTATCACAACTACTCGTCGTTTCGCTGCTACAGCTGTCTGTAGTGGTGGTGCTACAACTACTAGAAGCTTCGGAACTATCACAACTACTGGTAGCTTCGCTACTACAACTAGAAGCTTCAGTAGTGCCGCAACCACTTGGTTTAGTTGCAAAAACACCTTGCGAATAGTAATCGAGTAATAGCTGTGTTTTTTGTGGATTGTCTAATAAAGCAGTTCGCTGATAGGTGATATATTTATCATATGACAGGCTTTCTGAAACGGCATTGTACGCTTTGGTGATCCCTTTACTAACTTCGATATAGAGATTTCGGAATTCTTCGGCTAAAAGTTGCAGCGAGAATCCATCGATGATGATATGATGTACATTAAATAAAATAGTAGTGGTTTCATTTTCTACTACGATCACATCGAATAAGGGCCACTGCGACATATCATAGCGCTTGTGCAATAAGTTGCTTTCTTCTTCGCTAATGGATACATTTTCTTTATAAACTGGTGTATAGCTGTCTGTACTGTAGCGTACTCTAGGATTGTAATGGTCTGCATCTATCACATAAGAACGTAAGGAACGATGCTTATCGATCAATCGATTGATCACTTCATTGGTATGGGCACGATTGAGCTTTCTAGGGCTGCTGCTCTTAAAAAAAATGTTATACGATATATCATTCTGTACCTTGTCTAAGATCCAAATACGCATTTGTGTAAACGAGAGGGCATCAGAAGATATGAGTTCCATCTCTTGCTGTCCTAACTGGTCTAGATATGTAGCGAGTGACTGGATGGTAGGGTACGAGAATAGAATATTGAAATCTACTGCCTTGTCTAATGTATTGCGAATCTGAGAGGTCAGTTTGGTCATGAGTAGGCTGTTTCCTCCTAGCTCGAAAAAATTATCGGTCGTACTCACCCTATCTAATTGGAAGAGGGCTAACCATAATTCTAATAACTTCTTTTCGGTAGGAGTATTTGCGGCTACAAAAGCTGTAACTGCTAAATCTTCTCTACTAATCGCGGGTAGCAAATCGGCAGCCACTTTTCCATTGTGATTGAGTGGTATGGTATCGAGCTGCTTATAATAACTCGGGATCATGTAGTGCGGCAGGGCTTGTTTTAAAAGCGTTTTGATCTCACTAGCGGTGATTGCTGCCTGTGTTATATAATAACATACTAGTGATTTATCTCCGTCTTTTTCTTGTACATCTACTACGGCTTGCTGAATTGCTGGTACGAGCTGTTCTATATTTTTGGTGATTTCTGCCAGTTCGATACGATAGCCTCGGAGCTTGATCTGTGTATCATTTCTACCGATATACTCGATCGTACCGTCGGACAACCATCGGGCTAGATCACCTGTTTTATACAGCGTATTCCCTGCTCTAAAAGGATCTTGTATGAATCGCTGACTTGTGAGTTCTGGCGCATTTACATATCCCTTGGCTACTCCATCTCCTCCTACATATAGTTCTCCTACTACTCCTACAGGACAGAGTGCCAATGCTTCATTGAGTACATAGGCATGCGAATTAGGAATCGGTTTTCCGATAGGAATGGATGTTGGGTATTCCTTATCTTCAAGGGTATAGGTCGTAGAAAATGTGGTATTTTCGGTAGGTCCATATCCATTGATAATTCGCAAGGAAGGATAGGCTCTTTGTAGCTTTCGGGTTTGGGCTACTGGTACGACATCTCCTCCTACCATCAATTGTGTTAGGGATTCGAATACTGTGTGGTCTTCTTCTACCACTTGCTTATACCAAGGGGCTGTCATCCATAGACTTTGTACTTCTTCTTGCTGCAAGCATTCTTTGAGCTTGGAAGTATCTACCAAGTCCTGCTGTGGCATGAGTACCAATGTAGCACCGTTTAATAATGTCCCAAAGAATTCTATGGTTACGGCATCAAAGGAGATCGATCCTGTAGAGAGCAATGTGAGTTTTTGATCCAGCGCTAAGAAATCTCCTGATTTCACCAAGCTGATAATATTTTTTTGTGTCACCATTACCCCCTTTGGCACTCCTGTAGTCCCTGAAGTATACATGATGTATGCTAGTGCCGATGGCGTAATTGCTGGTTGGATACATGCAGTGGCATAGGTTTCCTGACGTTCTGTAAACTGCTTACATACTGCTGAGGTAATGATTGTTTTGCATCCGCTATCCTCGATGATCCATTCTTTTCGATCTTCGGGATATGCTGGATCAATAGGTACATAGGCTGCTCCTACGGCTAAGATTCCGAAGATGGTGATCAGTGCTTCCTGACTTTTGGGCAATGAAACCCCTACAATGGAGTGTGTTCCGATTTGATACTCGGATTGTAGGAAATTGGCAAATTGATATACCTGTTCTTCAAATGCTTTATACGTAAGTGAAACGCCGTTTCCTCGAATGGCTATTGCATCGGGGTTTTGTGCTACTTGATCAGCCAACAATGCTACGATGTTTTCTGTGCGTGGATATGAAACTTCTGTGGCATTAAAGCTGTGAAGAAGTTGCGTGGTTTCTGCATCAGACAGCAAACTCGCTTGGGTAATTGGTGCTGTTGGATTCGCTACTAACCAACCTAACAATGACTGGTAGTGATCGGTTAATTGCGTAATAAATGCCTGCGTGTATATATCTGTATTGTATTCTACACTTAGACTCAATCCTGTATCAGTTTCTGTACAACTAAAGGTAAGATCAAACTTGGCAATGCTTCGCGTTGCAGCTTCATAAGGAGTGATCTCTACGCCTGTAAGTGTATCTGTTGTCGCAAGATTTTGAAGCTGAGATTGGTTTTGTAATACTATCATCACATCGAATAGTGGTGATCTGGATACGTCTTTTGTGAGATTGAGCTGTGTAATCAGATTCTCGAAAGGATAGCTTTGGTGTGCATAGGCTGCTACCAGTGTTTCTTTTTGGTGTGCCACTAACGCATTGAAGGTCATGCCTGCTGGCACTTGTGTACGGATGGCTAATGTATTGATGTATAAACCGATTTGGTTTTCGAGATCTGGGTGCTCACGTCCTGCTACAGGCGTTCCTATCACAAAATCATCTTGTTGGGTATAGGTAAACAGTAGCGCATTGAGTCCTGCAAATAAGGTGGTAAATAGCGTAACGTCTTTGGACTGCGAGTAGTCTTTGAGGGCGGCTAATAAGGTAGAGGAACAATGCTGCTCTACCAAATTTCCGTTAAATGTTTTGACGGCAGGTCTTACATAATCACTAGGTAAATCCAGCACTGGAATCTGTGTTTCGAACTGACTACGCCAGTACGCATCGGAGGCTTTGTAGGATTCGGATAATGCAAAGGTATCAGCCCATGCGGCATAGTCTTTATATTGTATGCGCAATGGAGTTGGTGTATATGTAGCATCTTCTAGCAACTGATTGTAATGCTGCATGACCTCAGCTACTAATAACTCCGAGGACCATCCATCGCAAATGATATGGTGCAAGGTGACTATTAAGATATGTTCTTCTGCACTTTTAGTCAGTATGGAGGTGTGTAGTAATAACCCATTGGATAGATCGAAGGTCGTACTTTCTGCCATGGCTACTTCTTCTGATAGCTGCGCTTCGGAATGGTGCGTGACTTCTTTTTGTACTATCGAAAATTCGATACTGTCTGTATCTGTAATCGTTTGTACTACTTCTTCTGCTGCATCCATGCTAAAATTGGTACGCAGTATTTCGTGTTTGGCGATCAATTGATGAAAAGCACGTTCTAATACATCGATCTCTAAAGTACCTTTGAGTGCTAATGCACTAGACATATTATAAGCCGTATTCCCTCCTTCGAAACGACTGAGCAACCACATTCTTTTCTGGGCAGGAGTGGTCACATAGCTAGTCGCAGGAGGAGTGGCAGGGATCGGTACATGATTAGCGATGAGCCTGATGAGGTCTTGTTTGTTTTCTTTTATCTTGGCTAATAGCGTCTCTGTAAGAGCGCCCTTGGGAGCTTGAATCTTTAAATCGTCTCCTTTGGAGGTAAGCACGATGTCTAACTCCTGAAGCTCGTTTAGTAAATCTAATTCCATGTTTTTGCATTGTTTTATACCTATTGGGTGCTATCGGTGTGTATTGGGTGAGCAACACAACATCACATAGGTGATGTGCGCTTACCTAATAGGTAATCGTGAGAATACTGTGTTTAAATAAAATGTGTGTACGTTAAATAGGCACTAGGTGTCTATGGTATACTAATTTGTTGCTCGCCTAACTGGATACTGCTATCATCTTTGCTAGGTACTAACATCAAAAAAGTATAAGGGTTCAAAGTCTAAAAAATGTTTCTTTTATTGGGGTGTATGTTCATTAGTAACAACGATCATTTTGCGTTAGGGATCGCAGTGGAAATCCCACAGCCCGACGATAGGAGGTGCGAGGAATTGGAGCGGAGAGCCCGACCCTTGGGGAACGCCCTCATATATATAAACCGTATCGCTTAAATCACTACCTCATCATACGATGCTGTGTCTACTGCCGCTGTTTTTTGATGCGTATTGAATTGTACCAATTGCGCAATACTCGCGATCTCTTGATTGGCAAAAAAATCATTGAGTTTTAGTTGTAACCCAAAAGTCTGATTGATCTGATTGATCACTTGTAATGCTTGCAGACTATGCCCTCCTAGTTCAAAGAAATTATCCGTTACTCCGATGGTATCGATGGCTAGGATGTCTTTCCAAATGGTGACTAATTGTGTTTCTATAGCATTGCTTGGGGCTACATAACTGTTCATCACTACAGGAGTTATGGAACGCGCTTCAAGGGCTTTTCTATCAATCTTCCCGTTGGGTGTTACTGGCAGTGTATCGAGCTGCGTGATGGTATTGGGCAGCATGTAGACTGGTAATTTGGAGGCCAAGTACTGTTTTAGCTCGGTTGTATCTTGGGGCGTATCGGCTGTATAATACGCAATCAATGTATCTTGTTGTACAATCGCCACGACTTCTTGAATCGCACTTGTATAGCTCTGTAGAGTATGTTCTATGGCTGCTAACTCGATGCGGTAACCTCTGAGTTTTACTTGATGGTCTTTTCTGCCGATAAAGCTTAGGGTACCGTCTGGCAACCACTTCACAATATCCCCTGTATTATAGAGACGCTCGGTTGGAGCATCGGGATGTTCGATAAACTTGGCGGCTGTAGTCGTTGGCTGATTCAAATACCCTTTGGCCACACCATCTCCTGCTAGGTAAAGCGTGCCTTCTACGCCTATAGGTACAGGCTGTAGAAATTCGTTTAAAACATATGCACGTGTATTGGCGATCGGACGGCCAATAGGAATGGCACTGGTATGCTTCATATAGCGTGGCAATCGATAGCAGGTGCTATAGGTGGTATCTTCTGAAGGGCCGTATAAGTTACGTACTTCAATCGGAGTGGATGCCAATTGATTGGCAATATCGATCGGAAAAGGTTCTCCTGCTAGATTGATCATACGGATACGATCTATCGCGACATCACTGGCTAAGAGGGCACGCATGCTAGAGGGTACGGTATTGATCAATATACGTGTATCTAGTGGTATTGCTGCGGCTATATGCAGAGCGTCTTGTAAGATACGAACGGGTTTTCCAATAGCGAGTGGATAAAAGAGCTCGTATACGGATAGGTCAAAACAATGCGAGGTGGCGGCATAGGCGATATCGAATCCATTAGCATCGAATTCCTGCTGTGCCCACTGTATCAGTGCTACTGCATTTCTATGGGTAATCATCACGCCTTTTGGCGTCCCTGTAGTTCCTGAGGTATAGATCACATAGGCCGTTTGGGTAGGCGCTATCGTACTGTATACATTTGGAGTACTGTATTGCGTTTTAGTCGCTTCGAATTGCGCGAGCATCGCTGTATCCACTACACATCGGGCATGGCTATCATTCGCTATAAATTCAATCCGCTGCGCTGGGTATTGTATATCGATAGGTACATAGGCGGCACCTGTTTTTAGAATCCCTAATAAAACGACAGCTAATTGCTCGCTTCTAGGAATTTTTACGGCTACTAAATCTGTGGGTTGCACTCCTGCTACTGCTTGCAAATAATGGGCAAACTGATTGGAAGCCTCCTGCAATTGCTGATAGGTAAGTGTTTTGGAATCATGGACAACAGCTGTGGCTGCTGGAGTGCGCATGACTTGCTGTTCGAATAGCGATACCAAGGTCATTTCCTGTGGGTAGGAAATGGCTGTTTGATTAAAAACATTGGTGATTTGATGGGTTTCTGCATCGGTTAGGTAACGTAATTGTCCGATGGGTTGCTGAGGAAACTCCATTCCTTGTGCGAGTATACTTTCTTCATGTACTCCGAGCTGCTGTATAAAAGCCGTATCGTATATATCGGTATTATACGTGAGGGTTAGTACCAGCTCATCTGCTTGCTCTGCAAATACAAAACTAAGATCAAACTGTGCTGTGGTTGTTTCTATATTATAGGGAATCATAGTGATACCTGTAGCGGTGGTAGGCTCTATGGCCAGGGAAGCTAACTGTTCTTGATTTTGATAGATCACCATCACATCGAACAATGCGGCTCGTGCAGTATCTCTCTGTAACTGTAATGTAGACACCAATTCATCGAATGGATAATGCTGATGCTCATAGGCTGCTGACAGCAATTCTTTTTGCTGAGCGAGTACTTGTGCAAAGGATTGCTGTGTATCGAGTTGGGTACGAATCGCTAAGGTATTTACATACATCCCCAGTTGTGCTTCTAGGTCTGGGTGTGTTCTGCCTGCGATTGGTGTTCCGATGATCAGATCCTGCTGATGGGTATAGGCCTGTAACAAGACATTGACACCTGCCATGAGTGCCATAAACACTGTAGCATCGTGCTGGCTTGCCATTGCTTTTATTCGTGTTAAGAAAGCAGCTTCAAAACGGTGTGTGACGGTATGCCCATGATAGGTCTTAACCGCAGGTCGTTGCTTAGCAGTGGGTACTTCGAGCACAGGTATCGTGCCCTGGAACTGCGCTGTCCAATAGGTAGCAGCTGCGGTGTAGGCCGCTGTTTGGGTTTGCTGCTGTAACCATACTACATAGTCCTTATACTGTATCTTCAGAGGCGTAGGGCGATACGAAGCATCGGCTAGTAACTGATGGTATACTCGGATCATTGCTGCAAATAGTAAATTAACAGACCATCCATCTCCAATACTGTGGTGCATCACAAAGGACAATACGTATTCCGTGGGCGCTAGCTGTAGTAATGCTGCCTTGAATAAGGGGGGTTGGGCAAGGTCAAAATGTGTGGATTGCAGCTGCTGCACATAGTCTGTAATCTCATCGCTTTCTGCCCCTGTCATATCGCTGTAAGCAATGGTAAATTCACAGGTTTCTGCCACCTTTTGGTATATCGTACCTGCGGAGTCGGTATGAAAACTGGTGCGTAAAATCTCATGCTGTTCTAGCAGCAACTGGCATGCTGTTTCCAGTACAGATGGGACTACTGTGCCTGTAAGTGTTACTGCCCCTGACATATTGTAGGCAGTACTACCACCTTCTAATTGACTTAAGACAATGATGCGCTGTTGTGCAGGTGTTAGAGGATATGTTGCTGCTACTGGCGCTGGTGGAATGGCTGTATACTGCACAGACGAACACTGCTGGGCAAGTTGTGCAATGGTGGGTTGCTCAAAAAAGTCCTTATAAGCAATGGTCACTTGCGAGCGCTGGTACAATTGATTCAGTACCTGCCCAATCATCAGACTACTGCCCCCTAGTGCAAAAAAGTTGTCATGTATTCCTATGCGATCGACACCTAATACTTCTTGCCAAATAGCGACGAATGCGGTTTCGATAGCATTGGTTGGCGCTACATATGCCGTTTGCTGCGGTGCTACCCCCTCTACTTGCTGTAAGGCACGTGTATCTATTTTGCCATTGGGAGTCAATGGCATGCTTTCCAACTCAGTATAATAGGTTGGTAACATATAACTAGGCACTAACGCCGCTAGATACTGCTGCAACTCCTCAATATCTATAGGGTGTGTAGTGGTATAATACACGCTTAATTGTGCTTCTTGTACCAGGGCTACTACTTGATGTAATGCCGTGGAAAACGACTGCACGGCACTTTCTATGGCACCTAGTTCTATTCGGTGTCCTCGTAATTGTATTTGATCGTCATTTCTACCAATAAATACGAGACTCCCATCTACCATCCATTTTACGATGTCTCCTGTATCATATAATAGGGTTCCTGACTGGTAGGGATTATTGATAAATTTTGCTGCTGTAAGTGCAGGTTGCTCATGATACCCCATAGCTACGCCATCGCCTCCGATGTATAACTTTCCGGGGACCCCGATAGGCACTACTGCTAGTTGTTCGTCTAAGATATAGATCGATGTATTGGCAATCGGTGTTCCGATCGTAATGGTATGCTGATCTAGCACTCTCCCCGCTGTAGCTACCACTGTGCATTCGGTAGGGCCGTAATTATTATACAATTCGAAGGTAGGAGCTTTCGATAGCAGTAGTGTATCTCCTCCCGTGAGTACTTTGGTATGTGGCAAAGCTACCTCAGCAGCTACCAATACTTGACAGATCGCCGTAGGCAAGTAACTGTGGCTGATTTGGTGTGTATCCAGAAATGTACTGAGTACATCTGTTTGCACACGTATACTATCTTCTGTGATGGGGTACAAAGTAGCACCTGCCAATAGATACGGTGTCATTTCCCAAATAGATGCATCAAATGAAATCCCTGCATATAGCGTAGTTTTACTAGCCGAGGTGACTTGATAATACTGCTGATGCCAATAGCACAGATTCAGTAAATTTTGTTGGGTAACATTTACCCCTTTGGGCTGCCCTGTAGTACCTGATGTATATATTCGATACACTATTGGCGTAGCGATAGTTGTAGGAAGTACTGTATTTTCGGTATGCAATGTACTCGCTTCGAATGCCTGAAGCACCGATGCATTTACCACCGTCTTACACTGACTGTCTGCTGTTATAAAATCGATACGTGCCCCTGGATATGCAGGGTCTATCGGCAGGTATATCGCATTGAGTTTTTGTGTCGCTATAAAAGCAATCACTAACCAGTGATTTCTTTCGACACTCACACCGATACAATCTCCTGCTACTACTCCTTCATGTTGATGCAAGTAATGCGCTAATGCTGTAGCTGTATCCAATAGTGTTTGATAAGTCATCGATACCTCTTCGTACACAATCGCTATTGCCGAAGGGTTCTGCTCTACCTGCGCTTGGAACAAGCTTATAAAAGATTCCTTAGACGGATACGCCGCTACAGTAGTATTAAAGGTATATACGAGTCGTTCTTTCTGTACTGTGGGTACGTAATCCAATGCAGCAATCGCAGTAGTTGGATCTGTAGTACAACTCGTTAGTACCTGTTGATATTGCATTGCCAAACGTTCTATAAAATCTGCGGTAAATAGTGCGGTATTATACGTAAAGTGTACTGCATAGGAGGTACCTTCCTTTTTGATCATGCATTCTATATCGAATTTACTTGCTTGCTGCGCATAATCTACTGCTTCGATCGAGAGATTATCGGATACAACGATCCCTGATGATTCGGTCGTTTCTATAGAAAACATACTATCGAATAATGGATGCCTGCTACGATCCGTAGCCAATTGTAATTCTTGTACCAACTGATCAAATGGATACTCTTGATGCTTATAAGCTGCTAGTGTGATCTCTTTTACGGTCTCTAGAGTAGTGATAAACGATGCATCGCCTTGTAGTCTAGTGCGTAATGCCAATGTATTTACATAAAACCCTATCTGATCTTGTACATCTGGATGTGTTCTTCCAGATATAGGAGTTCCGATACAACTATCTTCCTGTCCTGTATATCGATACAACAGTATTTTAAAAACACTCAATAATCCCATGAACAATGACGCACCACGAGCGGTACAAATGGCTTCTAGCTCCTGTACTAATTGCTGATCTAGCGCCTGTACTATACAAGCCCCTTCATAGGTTTTGATGGCAGGTCTAGGCTGATAGGTAGGCAACTCCATCACAGGAACTGCTTCCTGAAACTGTGTCAACCAATAGTTTTTAGCAGCTGTATGCGTCGTTAGCTGCGCTTGTTGCCACACCGCATAGTCCGTATACTCAATCGGGTTTTCTGATACAGGCACTTCCTGTCCCTGCACGATCGCTTGGTAATTAGCGATCAATTCTCGTAGCATAATTGTAGACGACCATGCATCGCTAATAATATGATGCATCACCACGATCAATTGATAAGTCTCCGCTGCTGTACGCACTAATGTAACCCGTAGCAATGATTCATTCTCTAGATCAAAATGATACTCACATTCAGCCGCTATCAATGTAGATGCCTCTGCTGCGATAGTATGCTCTAGATAGCTAAAACGGAATAGCGAAGCTTCTTTGCTACGAATGTATTGCACAGGGTTTCCTGTACTAGTATCTACCTTAAAATTAGTCCGTACTATCGAATGTTTAGCGACCAATCCTTTCCAGCTTTTTTCAAAAGCCGCTACCGATACCTGTCCTTTGATCGTGTAGACACTCGGCATATTATAAGCTACTGTATCTTGGGCAATATGCTGTATAAGCCATAAACGATATTGCGCAGATGACAAGGGGTAAAACGGTTGTTTCTCAGCCTTAGGAATGGCACTTGGAGACTCCGATACAGCATCCTCCAAGAATGTTACCAATGCCTGTTTATGCTGTTTGATCTCGTTTAATAAATCAGCTGTCATCACCCCCGTAGGTGCTTTGATGTCTAATTGCCCAGCTGTAATAGCTATAGAGATACCTAAGGCATCTAATTTTTTTAATAATTGTTGCATCATGTCAGAGAACTCGTGATTTTGGTGTGTGCAAAATGAGTAGTACAAACAATAGGTATGCTTGTAGTGTATCTATAAAAGTAGGGCGTTCCCCAAGGGTCGGGCTATCCGCTACAATTCCTCGCACCTCCTGCGTCGGGCTGTGGGATTTCCACTCCTATCCCTAACGCAGACAATGCGGTATCTAATAGTGTAACTGCTATACTGTACGAACAGCTAGCCATGGATCAGCTTTTCGTCTGTTTTATAAATAGAACATCTATTACGATCAAAAAGCTGTTACGAAACCTGACACTTCGCTATGTTCGATTGTTTTTACAACGCTCATAACGACGTGTTATCGAAGTGATTTAATTTCCGGTTCTGCCTTTTTCTTCTTTATTTCCAGTAGCGTGACGTTTGGCTTTAATGTCTTTATTTCCAAACTTATAACTTACAGACAACTGAAAGTAACGACTGTCATAATAATAGCGTGCCGTCTGGAATACCCCATTTACTGTAGTTTCTGTACGCTCGGCAGAGGACTTAAACAGATCATCCCCTCGTAGTGAAATACTTAAATCTTTGTTCATTAATAACCACTGTAAGGATAGTGAGAATGAACTAGCTGACTTGGTGTCAAAAATCCCATTTACTCCTGGAAAAGCATACCAATAATTCACCCCTAGTAATACCGTCTTATCACTATTCAATGTGATGTCATTATAGGTAGAAAACGTAGCATTTACTCCTTTTTGGTCTTCCTCATCCTGCTCTAAGGTAAATTCGGATACCGAATAGTTAATATCAAAACTATTATTACTAGACCACCACGATATTTTATCGAAGGTATAGTTTTCAGAAATCCCAAAACGATGTGTATTGATAAAATTTTCATTGGTAAATCGAATCACATTCGTCGATGCGTTCGGCAATGGTACCTGAGAAAACATTTCGTCTTCGTAACTAAAATAGGCTTTGGTCACGAAATTCTTATACGTATGCGTCAGTTCTACATTGTCTATAAAAGCAGGCTGTAAAAAGGCATTTCCTTCAATCGTCTGAAATGGATTTACAAAATAAATATTTGGATTCAGTTCAAAGAAACTAGGACGCTTGATACGCTTGCTATAATTTAAGGCCAAGGTAGCATTGTCCGTAGCTTGATAGGATAGGTATGCTGTGGGGAACAATTGCTCATAATCATTATCAAAATCCAGATTTAGATTATCCGACGCCGAATTGGTCTGTGTAGCCTCAAAACGCAATCCTAACTGTGCTTCCCACTTCTCTCCGATTTTTTTATTCATCGATACATACGCTGCTTGTATATCCTCATTGTACTCAAAATCATTCGACGCTAGTGGCAGTGCTGTTACTGGCGAATCTACCAATCCACTATTAAAAAACACAATGTCATTCAATGAAGTAGACGTAGACAACTTACCTCCAAAACTAAACTTCGCCCATGTTGTAGGATAGTCTACATCGATTTTTCCAGAATAGTTCGTTACATCCTGCTCATTAGTATTAATTCCTCTATAGAATTGTTCCAAAGGTGGCGTGTTTATTACCGAATTTCCATCGTATGTTTTGGTATCTGGATTGTTATAGGTAAAGTAATCTAGATTGATCACGATGTTACGTCCTAAGGTATCTAGTTTGATCTCATTATTATAATTCAGGGAGTGAATTTCTGGACTCAAATCCATTGTTCCATCAGACTCCAACGAACGTAAAACTGCATTCGTATTATTATCCCTTACGGTAGTAATCGGTGCATCTGTCACCGCATAATTGGTGCTGTTATATAGATATTGTGCTCCCATAGACCAAGAAGGTGTGATGGTATAGGCTAGGTCAATTCGGGCATTCAATCCTGATACATTAGCCTTAAAAGGAGAGGCTGTATGCCAAACTCCATCAGGAAAAAAAGCATAGTCATCCTGCTCCTGATAATAATCTCCATCTCGATAATTAACAGACGATGCTACACTAAAGCCATTTTTATTAAAATTAAAGCTCCCCCCTACAGATCCAGATGCAAAACGACGCTGTCTAAAATAGGATTTTAATTGTGCATTCCACGAATCTTGTTTCGCCTGTTTGAGCGTAATATTGATCAATCCACTATTTCCTGCTGCTTCGTATTTTGCAGGTGGTGTAGTAATCACTTCTATATTCTTTATATCTTCTGAAGATACCGATCGTAAGAAATTGGCTAAATCTTCTTCTGATAACTGTACCATTTTATTATTGATCATTACGCGCATATTGCTCTTACCGATCATGGTGATATTATCATTTTGCACGCGTACACCTGGTGTTACTTTCAGGACCTCTAATGCATCCCCTTCAGACGCCTTTGTAGAACTTTCTACATTAAACACCAGTCGATCGATCTTACGTTCTATCAGCTTTTTCTTGGCAGCAATAATGACCTCATCGAGTTGTTGTGCTTTTTGTACTTGAATCGTTCCTAAATCCGTATCAGCAGCTATAGTAACTGCTTGTTGGTGCAATTCTTCTCCTACATAAAACACTTGTAATGTATACTGAACTCCTGTTTCTACAGCAATGGTAAAAGCACCTGTTGCATCTGTAATCGTACCGATAGGATTTTTTCCATCATTTGTAGTCAATACTACTTCGGCAAATTCTATGGGTTGTTGTGCTTCTTGGTCGATGAGTGTTCCTGTGAGTTGTACTTGAGCTACTACTGTATGAGCTATAAAAAACAGTAAGAGGATCAGTGTGTTGTGCTTCATGTGTGTTGAGTTATTTTTGAGTGATTGATTGGATTTCTTGATTGAATTAAAAATTTGATAATTCCCCTAATCACACTACATTCTAGGGGAATGCAAAAATCGTAAAATTTGGGTAAAAACCATGGTTTTTACTACAAATAGCAAAATGTTAACATTACCTCCATCTTGCCTTTAAACTGTAAAGCTTTCAAATGTATTTTCTGTTGTTTCCTTATGTGTGATTTTATGGATTAATTGTGTATTTTCTACCAGTGCTGCTTGATCTTCTATAGTCGTATGTTCGAATAGTTTATCGAGTGTCAGCTGTACTCCAAAAGCTTCTTGTATACTACTAACTAATTTGGTAGCCGTGAGGCTATGCCCTCCTAGCTCGAAGAACTGCGCATCCTTACTAATTTTCTGTATTCCTAGAAGTTCACTCCATAGCTGTGCAATCTCTTTTTCTATAGGAGTTACGGGTTCGATATAGGTCTCCGTTACATCCATCTGCGCATCCATAGCAGCCAGTGTCTTTCGGTCTACCTTTTTATTAGGTGTCAGTGGAAAATCGGTAATATGTACAAAAGCAGACGGAATCATATATGCTGGCACCACCGCTTTGAGATGTTGCTTCAATGCAGCAACCTCAATCCTAGTAGGTGCTGTATAAAATGCTACTAAAAATGAAGCCCCTACACCGTCTTTTTTGGCGATCACCACGGCTTGCTCAATTGTAGGCAATAGGTGTAATTGTGCCTCTATATCTCCCAGCTCTATGCGATACCCTCGGATCTTTACCTGATGATCATTCCTGCCCAAAAATAACAACTCGCCATTTGTACCCCATTGTACCACATCTCCTGTATCGTACATCAAGCCTTTTCCATATGGATTAGGGATAAACTTAGTAGCTGTCATAGCTTGATCCCTATAATACCCTTTTGCTAATCCTGCTCCTGCAATATGCAATACCCCTTGTGCACCTCTTGGCAACAACTCTTTATGAGTGCCTAACACCAACAAGGTAGTATTGTCTAGTGCCCTTCCTATACTGATGGCTTCTGCTGCACTAGTAATCTGTTTTACACTAGACCAAATGGTCGTTTCAGTAGGACCATACATATTCCATAACGCATGACATGATGTAAGCAATCGATCCGCTAATGCCTCACTCAGCGTATCACCCCCGCATAAGATCGTACTGCTACTGCTACCCTGCCATCCTGCATTATATAACAACTGAAAAAAGCTAGGAGTGGCCTGAATCATTGTAGGTTGCACTGTAGCAATTTCGTCTATCACCTCCTGTGTTACTCCCAGTGTTTCATTCGATGCGATAAACACACTAGCTCCCGATACCAATGGCACAAAAAATTCTAAAATCGAAATATCAAAGGAATAGGTAGTTACCGCATACAATGTATCTGTAGGTTGCATACGCATCGTAGTTCGTATGCTTCTCAAAAAATTAAGTAGCGAGCGATGTCCTACTTCCACTCCTTTAGGAGCCCCCGTAGAACCCGATGTATAAATGATATAGGCTGTATCAGTCGCCATAGGAGCAAATGAATAATGATCCACTGTTAGTTTCGCACTTTCTTGTAGCAACTGATCCGTAGTTATCGTATGTACCGACTCCGAATCGAAATAAGCATAGGCAGGATCACAAATCAAAGTAGTCGTCTGACTATGCGTAACGATATAGCGCAATCGCTCCATCGGAAATGTAGGATCTAATGGAATATACGCTTTTCCAGATTTGATAATCCCTAGCAAGATCGCAATCGTATCTACAGAACGGTTTAACACCACTCCAATCGTAGTAGCTGTAGCCGCTACCGCTGTATCTATATAGGCGGCAATTTGGTCTGATTGCTGCCCCAGCTCAGCATAGGTATACTGTCGTTTTGAGTCTCGTACTGCAATTGCCATTGGAGTCGTTTGCTCCCAATGTGCTATAGCGTCTAAAAATGTTGCTGTATCTTCTAGTGATTGTTGACTCCCTGTACCCAGCGCTAGTATCGCTTCGGTCTGCTGTGGTGTAAACAAGTCTAACTGATGAATAGGACGTACTGCATGAGTGATACTCTGATCCATTAGCAACATGCATTGTGCACACAACGTTTGTATAAAGTCACTGGCGAATAAATCAGTATTATACACCAAGTGCAGTGCGAGCGTCCCCTCTCTTTCTTCGAATACAAAATCCAAATCAAACTTACTTGTTACCTCTTCAAGGAGCGATACCTCACGAATCGCTAATCCATCAATCGTCTGATACGCTTTGGTTTCTTCTGCAGTGTCTTGTAGTGTAACCATCACATCAAACAAAGGATTACGCCCTACATCTCTAGGAATCTGAAGCGCGTCTACCAAATGGTCAAAAGGATAGGACTGATGCATCAAAGCTCCTTTAGTCGTTTCTTTTACTTTTTGTAAAACAGCCATCAGATCATCCGTACCTGAAAATTGTGTGCGTAAAGCCAGCGTATTGATATACACGCCCAATTGGTTTTGTAACTGGATATGTGTTCTACCCGCAATAGGCGTACCTATACTAATATCTTCCTGATTTGTATACCGATGTAACAGTACTTTTACCACTGTAAGTACGCCCATAAACAGTGTACCTTCTTGCTCGACACAAAATGCTTTGAACGCCTGGTATGTCGTATCCGAAAAAGTAATCGTGTGTTGTTTTCCTGCGTAAGTACGCTGTCGTGGTCGTGATTGCTTATATGGTAAATCCAATACAGGAATACTTCCTGCAAAACGTTCTTTCCAATATGCCAATGCTGCTGTATACAAGGGCGTATGCAATTGTGCTTGCTCCCAAACTGCATAGTCTTTATACTGTATTTCTAGTGGTTTTAATTCCTGTGGTATTTGCTGTATGTAAGACGCATAAGATGCAAACAGCTCTTGTGTAAATAATGCGACCGACCAACCATCACTGATGATATGATGCAGTACCACAACGAGTGTATATGTATCTTTTGCTACAGGTAGTATCGATGCTCTGAGTAAGCACTCATTTTGTAGCTCAAAACGATGCTGTAATTCTTGCTGCACATACCCTTGTATTGCTTGCGTATCCATCACCATTCCCGCTGTAGGCGTCTGTAATGCAAATGCCTGATCAGCCGCAGATAGTACTTGCTGTACAACAGCTCCTGATGGCTGTTGTACAAACCGTGTTCTCAGTATTTCATGGCGGGCTATCAAAGTATCAAACGCTTGCTGTAAATAATGGATATTGATAGCTCCTTTTAGTTCAAAAACTCCTGGCATATTGTACGCCACCGAACTTCCTTGAAATTGGCTCAACACCCATAGTCGTTGCTGAGCAGAAGACACAGGATAATATTCCTGATCAGCTACTTTTTCTATAGGCTGAAATCCTGCTACGGCTGTTGCTTCTAAGAGCGCTGCCTGTGCTGCAATCGTAGTATGTAAAAACAAATCATTGAAGGATAGCTTCTTTCCAAATACTTTGGTCATCTCATTACTCAGCCTTGTGATTTTTAAACTATGTCCTCCTAGCGCAAAGAAATCATCTGTAACCCCTATTACATCATCTTCTAATATTTCCTGCCATATCGATAGTAGTTGTTTTTCGGTGTCGGTTTGCGGAGCGATATACAGTTCTTTAATCGTATCGGACTGTGCTACTGATGGCAATGCTGCTTTGTCTATCTTTCCGTTAGGCGTAAGTGGCATAGCTGTTAACTGCACAAAATAGACCGGTACCATATAAGCAGGTACTTGCGTAGCTACATATGCTTTTAAGGCTGCTTTATCGATCATAGTAGCAGCTACATAATACGCTACCAATGTTTTCTCTTCCTGAATCTGCTGTACAGCGACTACTGCCTGTTGTAACTGATCACTGTATTGATTCAATACATTTTCTATCTCTCCTAATTCGATGCGATAGCCTCGGATCTTTACTTGATGATCCGTACGTCCCAAAAATGCAATGGTTCCATCAGGCAACCATCGGGCAATATCTCCTGTCGCATATACCTTGCTATCAGCAGCATCGATAGTTATAAATTTTTGTTCAGTAAGGGTAGTACGCTGATAATACCCTTTACTCACCCCAGCACCTCCAATATGTAATTCACCATATACCCCCACAGGTACCAATTGCTTTTCTGAGTTTAGTATATAAATAGAAGTATTCGAAAAAGGCTTTCCGATAGGAGTAGTTCCCTGCATTTCTGTATCACAACCATCATAATACGTAGCATCAATGGTAGTCTCTGTCACGCCATACGTATTCAACACCCGCGTATCTCCTACCTCGAACTGACGTTTGATCTTTATAAAAACATCATTTCCAAAACTATCAGAACCAAAAATGATCCTTTTTAGAAAATCGTGCGGTAATCTATTCGCTTGTATGTATTCTAACAGCGGTATGAGTAATCCTGGGGTTCCCTCGAAAATAGAAATTTTATATTGTTGCATGAGTGCATACAAAGCCGCAGGATCTAACTTACTATCATCGGTAGGCAGTACCATCGTTCCGCCATTAAGTAGCGATCTACAAATATCGCCCACAAAAACATCAAAAGAAACACTGGCCAATTGCAATAAATTGATCTGAAATGCATCAAACTCAAATGCTGTCTTCCATGCTTCATGAATACTGACTACATTTCGGTGTGTAACCATTACTCCTTTTGGAGTACCTGTTGTTCCAGATGTATAAATCACATATGCCAAACGATCCGCTAGCGTACCTTCATGCACTACATTTGCCTCACTATACGCACTACGTTCTTTTTCGAATTGTGCTAAAAAAGCAGTATCGATGCACAATCGAGCGTGACTATCTTTCTCGATATACGCTATACGATCAGCTGGATACTGTATATCTATCGGCACATAGGCTGCTCCTGCTTTTAATATCCCAAAAATGGTACTGAGTACAGCTTCATTCTTAGGTAGTTTTATCGCTATCAGATCATCTGGTTGTAGCTGATACTTATCTCGTAAATAATGTGCTAATTGATTGGCACGCTTATTCAATACATCATACGTCATCGAAGTCGTCGTATGTACCACTGCCACCTCCTGAGGGGCACGAGCTACTTGCGCCTCGAAAATAGAAACCATATCTTGATGCGTTACCACAGTACTTATAGGAGTATTGAACACGGTGAGCAAGGTATTTACTTCTTGATCCGTTATATATCTAATCCCTGCTATTGATTTTTTTGGCTGTGCGATTGCTTGCCGCATCCACTGCTCGAAATGCGAAAACAGCGTCGTAATCCACCCTTGATCATAGATCGATGTATTGTACTCAATCTCTAACACCAAGGAAGATTCTTTTTCTAAAAATGTAAAACTCAGATCCAGTTGTGCAGTTGTACGTGCCAATGGATATTCTCTAATCTGGATGCCCTTTGGCATATCCGCATTACTATTTGCTAACTGTAATTGCTCTTGATTTTGCAATACGACCATTACATCAAACAAGGCAGAACGCGAGGTATCTCTTTTTAGATCTAATGCAGCCACTAAAGCATCAAACGGATATTGCTGATGCGCATATGACGCTAATAATTGTGCTTTCTGTATCAATAATAGATCTTCAAAAGACATCGCATCCTCAAACTGCGTTCGAATTGCCAATGTATTCAGGTATAACCCTACTTGATCTTCTATATCTGGATGTTCGCGCCCAGCTACAGGAGTACCAATAATCATATCTTTCTGCCCCGTATACGCATGTAGCAGCCCTTTTACCCCTGCTAGCAAACTCATAAACAAAGTAGTCTGATACCTTTTAGAAACAGCATATAACTGCTCTAGAAAATCCCCTTCAAATCGATGCGTACAGGTCTTCCCCTCATAATTCTGTACAGCAGGGCGTTTCTTGAAACTAGGCAGTTCCAATACGGGTAGCGTACCTCTTAGTTGGGTCAACCAATACGCCTCTGATTCCTGATAAGAAACCGTATCTTTTTGTACCTGATGCCAAACCGCATAATCTTTGTATTGTATTGCTAATGGAACAGGAGTATAAGTAGCATCCTTTTGCAATGCCTTGTAGTTCGCCATCAACTCCTTAGTCAATAACGCGATACTCCACCCATCACCAATACTATGATGCATCACTAACGAAACTAATTGTATATTGTGTGTAGCTCGTAATACCGTAGCACGTATCAGAGGCGCTTGATCCAATGCAAAAGGCAGAGACTGTTCTGCTATAATACCTGCATCTATATTTTCTTTAGTATCACCGCGTACATCTAGATAGTTCAATGTCGTATTCAATACCTCCATATCCATTACATATTGACATAGCATGCCCGTGCTATCTATCCTAAAACACGTGCGTAGTATCTCATGTCGCTCTAGCACCAACGCAAAAGCACGCTGAAAAACTGCAATATCCAGTACACCTTCTAATGCTACGCCCCCTGCCATATTATAGGCTTTATTACCACCTTCTAACTGGCTTAGTACCCAAATACGGTGTTGCGATGGCGTCAATGGATACCCATCTGACACCGCTGCTTTAGGAATCGATATATACGTATTTTGGGTAATGGTATTCGCGATACTTTGAATTACAGGAGTATCAAAAAAATCTTGGTAACTAATACTACCATTCAGGCGTTTATACACTTGATTGATCACCTGTCCGATCATCAGACTATGCCCTCCTAACTCAAAGAAATTGTCCTGTACTCCTATTTTCTCTACACCTAATACTTCTTTCCATATGGCTACTAAAGCTACTTCTGTATCAGTCGTAGGTGCTACATACGCGGTACGAACGCTAGGTGTAGTATAAGTAACTGCTAGTCGTTTTCGATCCACCTTGCCATTAGGTGTTAGTGGAATCGATGTGATCGATTCATAATACATAGGAATCATATAGCTTGGCAACACCTCCTTAAGATATGCAGTAAGTTGCTCTTGATCTATCGACATTCCCCCCGTATAAAAAGCTACTAAATGCTGATCGATGACCAATACCTCTACTTGCTTTATCGCTGCTGAATAACCAATAATAGCATGTGCTATCGCTTCCAGTTCGATACGATAGCCTCTTAATTTTACTTGGGCATCACTACGACCTACGTATGCCAAATTACCATCAGGCATCCAGTATACAAGATCTCCTGTGTCGTACATTTTCTCACCCTCTCGATACGGATTATCGATAAATTTTGCTGCTGTTAACGACGGTTTATTCAAGTACCCTTTCGATACACCAGCCCCTGCAAGGTAAAGCCGTCCTGTAACCCCCACAGGTACTAGCTTCATATGCACATCCAGAACATATACCTGTGTATTCGGTAGTGGCTTGCCTATAGGAATAGCAGCCGTATATATTTTATCTTTTGTTAATCGGTATGCTGTACTATAAGTAGTATCTTCTGATGGACCATATAAATTACGAACTTCGATATTCGTTGTAGCCAGTCTATTGGCTATATCTACAGGAAACACCTCTCCTGCTAAGTTCACAATCGTTACTTTCTCTAAACTGACCTCACTATCCAGTAAATAACGCATACTAGAAGGCACCGTATTGATCAAAATTCCTTCATCTTCGGTAATCGTACTAGGTATCGCTAATGCATCCGTGAGGATACGAATTGATTTTCCCACAGACAGCGGATAAAATAGTTCGTATATCGACAGGTCAAAACAATACGATGTAGCTGCATACGCTCTTTGGAATTTTGTACTATCAAACGTCTGTTGCGCCCAACCTATCATCGCTACCGCATTGCGATGCGTGATCAAAACTCCTTTTGGATTTCCTGTAGTACCCGAAGTATAAATCACATAGGCCACATCTGTAACCAATGATCTTGGTGGAATAGCCTTGGTACTGTATTGCGCTGCGACCTGTTCAAAATCATCTACTATCGCTCTATCTATGACCAATTGCACTCCACTATCCTGCTCTATATATGCAATTCGCTGAGGTGGATATTGCATATCAATCGGCACATACGCAGCTCCCGATTTTAGGACACCTAGTAATACCACTAATAATTGCTCCGTACGTGCAATCTTTACACCTAATAGATGCTGTGGTTGCACTTCATATCTGTGCATTAGATACGCAGCAAACTGATTCGCTTTCTTATTGAGCTCATCATAGGTCAAGGTACGATCGCCATAGACCACGGCAGTGTGATGTGGAGCGTTTATGACTTGATCTTCAAACAACCCATGTAAGGTGGTAACTGGAATGGGTATAGCAGATACTTGCGATCTAGCGAGTAATGCTGTTCTATCAGATGCTGTAATAATAGGAATTCGAGTCGTGAGCTCCGTTACATAGTTTTCTAAGCCTAGTAACCAATCTTGATATGCTGCTACTACTTGACGAGCCATTTCTGGAGCAATAAACGCTTCGTCAAATAGCAGTTGTATCGTCAATCCCTCTGCTGTTTTCTGTATCCACATTACACATGGAGTAGACTGGAGTAACGCTGTATCAATAGCTGTATCCGTGTAGAAGAAACTACACGCAGCATACCGACTAAACTCATCCCCTTGCACCAGAGCAGTATCATATTTTGAATACTTGTATACTTCTTGTATTTCTTCTTTTACCGTTTGCAAATACATTTTAAAAGACTGATCGACTACCGAAGGTATTTTTAATAACAATGGAACCGTATCACTCCCCATTTTTGATGTATACATCAATCCCTCTACACACCCAAAACGATGTAATAATGCACTGTAAATCGTAAGTAAAATGGTATACTCTGCAATAGCAGTAGCTCCACTTAATTTAGAAAAATATAGAAGTTCTTCCTCTGTAATTGTTTTTGTTATCACCGTTTTATCGGCAGTAGTGGTTACAGTTATTTTAGGAATATCATTAATTTTTGCTAACCAATAATTAGTTGCTATTTTTTGATGAATGTGTGTCAACGTATCGTAGGGTTTAGTGAAGTGGTTTTAACTTTTTGCAATCTTTGAGGTCTACAGGACTGCTGTACAATAAAAAATTTCTGCATCTGGGCGTTACCACAAGGGTCGGGCTATCCATTGCAATTCCTCGCTCCTCCTCACGTCGGGCTGTGGGATTTCCATTCCTATCCCTAACGCAAGTATTTCGTTTCTAAAATAGTACAGTATTATACCAAACAGCTATACTATTTATAATGAGCCAATAATTTTCTGTACAGTAGTTATATTCGTTTTAATCTTGTTACAAGTGTCATAAAGAATATAGTATAGTGTATCATAGTTACTATGGTATTATAGCTACCTTATTTGTAACTAATTAATGACAAATCGATAAACAATATAGTCTATAAAGTGAAGTACTATTACTTAGTGAGATCGATGAGAAGAAATACATGTTGAGTTTATTTTAAGAGATTGATATTATAAGAGTGGTAATAGACTTTTGTATGATGTGCTATAAAACGATTTTTTGCACTCACATTTTGCAATTTTTGAGTTTCGCAGCATTGCTATGCAACAAAAAACACTGCATTTGATCATAAAACATCAATTGTAGCCGAAATCAAAAAAAGTGTACACCTATTATAGTATCTAAATGTTACGTAATCTATATGGTGTACCAAAATATGGATTCAGAGGAATGAATCAAACAGGGCTTCGCCTCCTACACTCCCAATATCAGTTTTCCAAATCGAGAAGTGTATGTTTTGATGAACCTAGTACTCATCAAATAAAAGAAATGTCATCATGCTATATTTAATAACAAAACATCTGCTCTGTGTAAATACAACAACAGTAACACAACCTTATATATTTAAAAAAAATACAATAAAGAAGTAATACTATTACGGTTAAACAAAGGTAATACCTCTGTATTGCTGCGGAAAATTACACTTTTCTCAAAAATAAACAAGTTAAAGAAAACACTAAAATCTCCAAAAATAACAATTTGTTATCTTTTTGTTATTTTTACATCTCTTCATCATCTCAAACAACTTTCTAACTATCAAAAATTTACTAAACCCACACTATTTATTTTGTACTAGTAAGATTTCAATCTACCTACTATGTTACCAAATCATTAAAATTCCCTCTGCTTCTTCTTTTTTACATAGCACTCATCAGAAAGCTTTCTATAGTCCTACACACTAGTTTTTACTGCTATATTAACATAGCGTTTCAACCAAACTTTATCATTGAGGTGTACAAAATTTTCTTTTGAAGTATATTAGAAGCTTATAGACAATCTCTTCACCTATAGCAACTACCACATCTGTCATTTTTTTTTATACATAATCATACCTAAACTCTGTATGTTTGTGGTATGCAGAAAAAAACACAATCTATCGTAGAGTTATTACAAAGTATCAAAGGTAATGGTACATTTGCAGTTTCTGGAACAACGAATTTGATCATACCTGGCCTCAGAATAGATGGAGTTGGAGAAGTGAGCTTCCCTTTAAACGTCAACCAGATTCAATCTATAATTGATGTATCTCACAAAGCTCCTTTTGGAAAAGGTAGCGAAACAATTTATGATGATTCGGTACGTAATGTATGGGAAATAGATGCTAAATCAATTTCTTTTCATAATCCAGAATGGCTTCCTTTGATGAACTCCATTGTCAATCAAGCAAAAAAAGGACTTGGTTTTGAAAAACAAAATACTGTACAAGCTAACCTGTATAAACTTTTAATTTATGAATCAGGTAGTTTCTTCTTACCTCATAAAGATTCTGAAAAAGAAACAGGAATGTTTGGCACCTTAGTCATTGGATTACCTAGCAAACATACTGGAGGCGAATTGAAAGTAAGCTTTGACAACAGAACTCAAATAGTTGATTTTTCAGCAGCACACAACACTTATAAATTTCCCTTTACTGCTTTTTTTGCAGATTGCGAACACGAAATTAAACCTGTCACATCAGGCTTTAGAATCTGCCTTGTATATAATTTATTGAGTACTAATTCTAATCTACAAATAAAAAGTACTGCATTTAGCTTACAACAACATAAAATAGCAGATATCTTAAACTCCTCAGAGCAAGAATTTAAAGAACTTCCAAAAGCTATTTTGCTAGGTCATGAGTACACCCCTACCAATTTCTCATTAGCAAATTTAAAAGGTCATGATAAACCAAGAGCCGAAGCATTATTAGGCGCCGCTGAAAAAGCAGGTTATTATGCACAATTGGCATTGGTAACACATTATCAAAATGGTCAATTAGAAGCTGATTATGATTATTACAATAATTACAACAGATATAATCACGGACCAGAAATAGATGGTACAATGGGAGAGGTGTATGATGAATACACCTATATAGAACATTGGAATGGCGATTACCCTGGATTAGAAGATTTATATCTAGAAAATAAAGAGATCATTACCGATCTTAATCTAGGAGAAGGAGAACCTACAGAGAAAGAAGAAGAAGGGTTTACCGGCAATGCTGGAATGACTATAGAATACTGGTATCATTATGGAGCAGTTGTTCTATGGCCTAAAAGCAAACATATTTCTATTCTTAAAAATAGACCGCTGAGCAATCAATTGGAATGGTTAGCATACTATATGAAGAAAATTCAAATCCCAAATTCTAAATATATCCATAACATTAGGGAGCTTATTATAGGTTTTTCTAAAACGAATTGTGATTTCGAACAGCGCAGCAGCCTAGATTTTAGCATCCTTGCTATAGCCATATGCTATATTGATGATGAAACAATCACAGCTAAATTAAATAATACATTAAGCAAAGTATTTGATAATATCAACCCTGAAAGCTGGTGTGCCTTACTTGAAAAATATGGCATGAACGTCTTTAAAGAAGTATTTGTTGCAATAGAAAATTCTAAAAACCTTTATCAGATAGGTCATCTAATACATATTCTCAAAAAGATGGTACAAAAGAAAACAGATCTTAATCCTTTACTCAAAGCACAGCTAGATTTCATACCAAACTATATTCATACAGATGACATTCAAAACATATCAGATTTATATGTATACGAAGAAGAAAATTATGCTTTTGAAAGAACTGAAGTTGCGATTCGTCTAATACAAGATATTTTGATGTTGAGTACTTATAAAGATAATGACGCTAATTGGATCAATAAGACATCAAAGCAGATCACAAAATCTTTATCAAGAAAATACCTTAATAAGGTTTTATCAAAAGTTTTATTAGACTCAAATCATAAAACTCCTTTATTTTACAACATTAGAGAGGTATGCACAAAAGAATTATCTAAAAAAACAACTAAAAAACCACAACCTCCCAGTAATTGGACTAGAAAAATCCCTAATTCAAAGCGAAATGCTAGTGTTTGGGAAATGCTATCCGCTTTTTTAAATTCTCCTGTAGATGCTGTGTATGAATATAAAGCTAATCAACAATTAAGAGAAAAAGTAAAAGATGCAATTAACAATGTAACTATTGATCTAAAAACTGAAACTATTGAAAAAGGTAGGCCATATACTTTAAAAATCACCAAAACCCAAAAAGAATATAAGAAACTACTAAAGTACTGGCACGAAGACAAAATGCTTTTAGAGGAGTTAGAGAAAATTGGTTAATCTTATTTTTTTTTAAAGAATACGAAATATATACCTGATCAAGAAAAACAACGATTTACAGCACTATAACTGCGTTAGGGATAGCAGAGGAAATCCCGCAGTACGACGTGAGGAGTGCGAGGAATTGGAACGAATAGCCCGACCCTTGTGGTAACGCCCAAATAACGAACAAACCCAAAAATTTGTGGAGTGCAGCGCTGAGCTTTTGGTAAAAGTGGGACTATTTCCATTTCTATCGTATCTTTGTATAGTACTGAGCACATATTGGGTTATGAGTTAATATTTTATGTTTCGCAACACAAATACTCATAACCCTTTTATATGCTCAAAAAAGTTTAAATCACTTCATTCTTAAATAAGACTCAAAAAACAGAAGAGATTATAAATTTAATATCAGAAAATATTCAAATAATACTTCTAAAATTATATTCCTAATGAGAGGAGCTACTTTAAATGATAAAAAAAGAATAGTGGATATCATTTCTTCTTCTTTTGATCAAAACAAATCCATTAACTATGTAATTAAACAAGATGAAAAAAGATACCAGAGAATAAAATTACTTATCGAATATTCCTTTTTTTATGGAATGAAATTTGGTAAAGTATATATCTCTAATGATAATAAAGCTGCTTGTATAGTCTTGTTCCCTAACAAAAAGAAAGTTACTATAGAGTCTATTTTATGGGATTTAAAGTTAGCAATAAAATGTATAGGTCTTAAAAGAGTCCCTGCCGTAATGAAACGTGAGAGTTTAGTAAAAAAAAATCATCCTAAAGAAGATTTTATTCACTTATGGTATATAGGAGTAGATCCTAAGTATCAAAATCAAAGAATAGGGAGTAATCTTTTGAAAAAAGTCCTTATTGAAGACACCTCTAAACCTTATTATTTAGAAACTTCAACATTATCAAATTTAACATTTTATCAAAAAATTGGTTTTAAAATTATTAATAAAATAGATTTGGGTTACAAATTGTTCGTAATGAAAAAAGAAGCGAATGTTTAACACTGAAATGCACATTAGTACTTTTGTAATTCTCGTACTTCAATCTTTAGTTCTTTTCTCTCTATTATTGTTTTTTCTGTCTCGTCCTAGGGATAATTCAAGATTGAGATTTCTAATTCTAACCATCACTTATATTTTATATAACTTTTTTTCAGGAGTTTTTCCCGACGATAGATTTTCTATAAGCATTTATATTCAAAATATTATTGCTTATTTGGTAGGAATAATTGTTGCAGTTTACTTTATTTATTACATCTACAAAGAATTTTATATATATCCATTTAAACAATTTAGCGTTAAAACCCTCTTTATAGTTTTAACAGTTTCTTTTATTTCTTTTTTTGCAATCCCATACTATTTCACTGAAAATTTATCCCTTTCAAGAAAACTTTTTATAATTACCCCTCTTTTCATTTCATTTACTTTTTTTTATCAAGTCGGTAAAGAATTATTAGGACTCTATAAAACTTCTTCCCCTAAGAATAGTGAAGACCGTTATTATAAAACGAGAATTCTAGCTGGTTATTTAGGATTATTTTCTCTGTCCCTGATGCCCTTGATTGTGGCAATAGGAGATTATCAAAGTGTGGAACAGCCAGTAGTCAATTCAGGGTATATTATCATGACAATAATTTACATAATCGATTTAATTCATAAATCAAAACTAGAAAGTGCTATTCTATATGAATTACATAAAGATTTAAAGAATAAAAAGAATCTCACAATTCCTGATGATACAACTAAAAAAATACTTGAAGAACTTAATAATTTTGAAAGAAAAAAATTATTCTTACAAAAAGATATAGACATTAAAAGCTTATCAAAAAAAATTAATACAAATACTAAGTATTTGTCAAAAACAATAAATGATCATAAAAACCTGAATTTTAATGCTTACATCAATGAATTAAGGATTGAACACACCATTAAAATACTCCATGAAAAACCTAAATTAAGAAATTACACTATTACGCACCTAGCTAAAGAGGTTGGTTTTAACAATGCAGAGGCTTTTTCCCGTGCTTTCCGAAATACAACCGGAAAGAAGCCTTCTATTTATATCAAAGACTTATCTAATGAAAACTCAATGCTAAAATAAAAGCGTTTAGAGCGCAATTTAGAGGTGTAAAATCTATTCCTTTTTTCCTATTTAGGGTCTGCTGAGAAACTCGGCCTTCATTGATTTTCAAATTGATGATCAAATTGTTTTGGTTTTCTTTTTGAATA
>CANMMM010000003.1 GCA_947498935.1 uncultured Aquimarina sp.
GCATGTTGTCTGTATGAAAATTTGACAACTTTAAAACGAGCTGTAAATTTTGAAAAGAAGCAAGAGAACTCTGTTTGAATAGAATTCAGAAATGCTAAAGTTTCTGAATCATTTTTTTTGGTGGATGCTATCTATTCTAGCCCACTTTTAGTTAATTTGTAATACTTTGTTATATGGGCAAAATAAGGTGTTTACTATCATTCATCAAAATATTTTGCCCTCTTTTTCTAAGATGACAAAGTAGGATTAAGGCGCTTATTTTTTCATTTAAGTTATTGATATACCTAGTAGCTTTATGGATTACTTGAAGAAAAAATAAACTTATTATAATCATTGAAAAATAATATACAAATGGCGGGAAGTCTTCTGGAATTGATGGAGCTAAAGCCCATGTTAAAAAGAAAAGTCCTACAAAATAAAATAAGAACGATACTCGTAGTAATATTTTTGATAAATGTTTATCCATTATTGACCTAGAGGTTATATCTAAAATGAATCCAGCATTAATTGCTAGAATAGGAAAACCTACTGCAAATAAAAATGAGGACATTTTAGAAAATCCAAAAATACCCTCAATATTTGTTTTATTAAAAACTACGTGCGAAAATGGAGCTAAAAAACCTATCAGACCAAAAAAACCAATAATAAAAACAAGAATGTTTTGTCTATTTACCCCCTTTTTCTCCCGGTGTAACAACGTCGTCTTTATCGAGAAGTTGTGTTTCCATGTTGATTTCTTCTGATTCGTTTTCAAGTTCACAATTTGTTAAAGTTGTTGCTAGTAAAATTAACATAAAAATTAAGGATAAATTTTTCATTTTTTCGTTGTATTTGTCTGGTTATTAATAACACAAAAATAAATACACTTTGTTTAAAACGGGAAAATATCGTACTTAATTTTTATTCAGTATATTTTGTATGTAACAAAATATTTGTTGGTAAAATTATAACAAAAAAATGAATAAAATTTACGTTATAACCGTAATGTTACAACGTTAACAAGTGTATTTTTTCCCTAATAAGTCAGTCCTAATATTTTTCAGTATCGTTTTAAAGTGGTTTCAGGTTACTTTACCCTTTGTAGATAAAGAAATTTGTTAAAGAAGTTATCCTTTTGACTTCAAATAGATTTTTGTGTTTTTATAAATTTTTAGTAGCCCCACAAAAATGCGATTTGGGCAAAATAGCATATGTATTTGCTAAAATAGTATCACAATAAAGAGCTTTGGTTACAATGTTTTGTTATTTGCTAATGATTAGATGGTATAGCTATAGTAATGTAAGACTATTTGTATACATAGAGGGGTGTATATATACTTTTATATGCTTAATTAAAAGTATTATGCCCTGTTCTATTTGCGTTAGGGATAGTAGAGGAAATCCCACAGCCCCGACCTTTAGGAGGGGCGAGGAATTGGAACGGATAGCCCGACCCCTGTGGTAACGCCCAAAAAAAGATAACAGGAATATGATATGTATAGGGTATTGCTATTTTTTGTGAATGAAGTGGTTTAAACTTTTTATAATTGGTTATAAAAACAATCTTTCGCTGAAATCAAAAAAGTGTAAACCGCTTTATAGCCAAAACTACCAGCATCACAACCAATACACCTATACCGATCCCCCATTTTAATAGGCTCTGCTTTTTAAACACCATGGCGTCTGTGTTACCAATTAATATAAGAGCTCCCCAATAATACGGAGCTGCTTCTACCCCATGATGGCGTTGTATATACCTGCGTTTGGCTGCTTGTAAAGCTGATATTTTGGTCTCACCCTTTTGTAGCCTTTGATAAAATTCGGTGATAATTTCATTCGTAGACTTTTCATTTACGCTCCATAGTGTAGAGACCACACTTCGCGTACCTGAGCTAAAAAAACCGCGAGCCAGACTCATTACGCCTTCTCCCGTTTTTAGCGCTCCCTTGGATGTATTACACGCACTTAGTACCACTAATTCTGCTTGATTGCGTGTATGGTATAACTCTTCTAGGTATATCCGATCATCATGTAGAGCAATCCATGGGCTTGTCTTGTCTCCTATTCCTGCATGTGTAGAGAGATGAATCACCTTATATTGAGTAGCTGTGGTCATCAAATGATGTTTTGATGCCTGTTCTTTTTGATACACATCTCCTGTAAATAAAGAAGCGATCTCTGTAGTTTCTGTAAGGCTTCTAGATAAGTTAACAAGTGTAGTATCCTTAAAACTTACTGGCGCAAATCCTATAAAATCATCTGTTGGAGTACGTATAACTTTTTCATTTAATGCCAAGAATGAAGAAGAATACGCATAACTGATATCACAATGCTGTAATAGGTACTTGGCATCTAAAGACGCTGATGTGGTGAGTACCTCAAAAGGTAGTTGCTGTAGACTGCCATCTGGTATGATACGTAGGTTCTTGTCGTGTAAACTCGCAATAGCTTTTTCGGGTAGTATCGTAGTCAGTATCGTATGTGCTGTTTTTTTATACGCTGCCAATTCTGATGTGGTATACAAAGGGCTGACAAGCTGTTGTTGCAATTGCGCTATATTTTTCTGCAACTCTGGGACATGATGGATTTTAAAAAGCTGTGGTCCTTCTGCTGTGACCAACAAACCATACCCTTCTGCAGCATTCAGCATATAATAGATCGTCACTTCTTCTGTTGCTGTAACATCGCTGAGCATTGTATCAAAAGAAACGAGTGGTAATTGTTGTGTAGACGTATAATACACAGGATAACGTATCACTAATGAATCAATAAACTGTTTGTATATTCTTTTTCGCTCATATACCACCGATTTCAACGAATCTATTGTTTGGTTACTTTTCGCTGTTTCACGGTGTAATTGAGTTTCTGAAAGATGGATGTTTCGTTTGAGTTCAAACGCTCTATCGGATAATGAAGTGGGGATTCCTGCGTTTACCGTTGCCTGTTGTTGGACTAGGTCTTCTAACAGTAGTATGGCTTTATTTTTTTCTATAAAGTAATACGCCTCTTCGGGTTTTCCTAATTGATAGCAGGCTTGCACTGCCTTCATATACAACGCGGCACTCTGTGCTCTCCAAAAAAGCTTGGACTGGAATTCTGTACTTTCTAAACGAATTTCATCGACCAACCGATCTGCTACCCTAAACGTCTCTAGTGCCCATTCTAAATATTTTTCTTGTGGATCGTGGGCATAATAGGCCAACCATGCATGGGCTTTATCTGTTAGATACCCTAATACATCCAACTTATAGGGCGACATTATAAATGTTTCGATCGTAGGCAGTGTCGTGTCATCTAGTGTGTCTGTTTTCTGTAGTGTATATACGATTGCTTTGTGATAGGCTACCATAGCTTCTGGGTATGCTTCTTTAGACACATAATAATCCCCCAAATTATTATACACCATTGCCTGTATAGCTACCTCATTTGCTGCATATGCCATCGCCTGTTGGTAATACTCAAATGCCTTTTGATACGCTCCTGACTTTCTGTAGGAGATACCTATATTATTATAATTCATGGCGATGTATGCAGAATCCTGCATCCGCATACTGATCGCTAATGCACGTTGGTGATGTAGAATCGCCTGATCAAATGCATGGGTAGCATCGTATAAATTCCCAAACATCTGACGCACAATCAATCGATTTTGATCATTCGCATTCACTACAGTGATCAGTGAATCTGCCTGTTGTAGATGATAGGCTATTTGATGGTGATTCTTCCAGCTTTTGGTAGAAAATAACTTTGAAAAATCAATGTGATTTTTTAGTAGTAGTTTCCTTTTGTTTTGCTGTTTACAATACCGTTCTACAATTTCAAAATGAATTCCCGCTTGGTCAAAATCTCCTATTTTGGTGTACATCACCCCCATTCGGTTATGTGTTTTGGCCTTTAAATTCGGATCTTGACTCAATGCTAGTAGTTGAGTATATAGTCGTATGGATTTTGGATAATTACCCTTTAGATTATAATAATATGCTTTTGCATACAAAGATTGCGCAGCGCCTCGATGATCATTGTGTGCTAAACGGATGGCTATCGCTTGATCTATGAGTGTGATCGCAGGATCAATAGCGGTACGATATGCTTTTTTAGAATACTCATGGTAGCAGTATGCTAATGCTAATGGGTCAGGATGTTGCTGATGCGTAGCAAAAAAATGACGCATGTGTACCTCACGATCCTTCGGTGCTAATGCCATCATGCGATTGCATTCAGCTGTTACATCTATACACTGCTGCGCATATAAGATATTCGCAAACAGCATCATAAAACAACAAGCACGATTCAGCAATTCCATAAAAAAGTCGCAATTAGATTTCTAATGTACGACTTTATGTATTTATTACATCCATCAGATTTAATCCACAATATAAGCGGCATGCTTAATTTTATACAGACTATTGAGTGTAGTAGCCGCTGCTTTCATATGAGCTTCGATGTCTTTTATATCTACACCTAATGCATAAAACTTAGCTGCATTAGCGGTACTATAAGCGGTGGCAAAAGAAGTACCAGACACTTTCTGAGCCCCATTGCCAACATCAAACACAATCCCTTCTCCTGTTGCAGCAAAATCTACACTCTGTTTTCCGTAATTAGAAAACGATGCCAACTGGGTCATTCTCGAATTCATCGCCGCAATACTTATGATATTCGTATGGGGATATGATGAGGGAAAATGGGGTATCTGATCGTTATTATTGCCTTCATTACCCGCAGAGGTCACCAATAGTATGTTTCCTTTTTTCTCTGTTTCTTCTATAAAATCTTGGAGCATGGCATAAGGCTTACCACACCACCCAAAACTCATATTCACAATAGCAATACCTGGCTTTTTTACGGCAAAACGATAGCCGCATAGTAAATCAAAATAAGTTCCTTCCCCCTTTTTATCAAATATCTTTACAGGCAATATATAATGCTGCACTCCCAGATGCTGAAGTGTTTTAGTAATCAACTGCGTAACGATGGTACCATGACCATTAGCATCATCGGCAATAGCATCTTGATTCACAAAATCCCACCCAGAAATTTCTACATGTTGCCCTACTGTACAAGAAGTAGCATTACTGATGCTGTTATACAAAAAAGGAGCTCCCTGAAATCCTACATGGTCAAATTGTAAGCCCGTATCTAACACAGCGATCCCTACTCCTTGATTGTTTGAAATGGTATTCGTAGACAGTGGTACCCCAGTACCCTGAGCATAATAAGATGCTGTTCCTGTGGTCGAGAGTTTAAAATTATGATCTACACCTTCTAAATCTGGATCTGTTTCTGCGACCGCCTTTTTTTCTTCTATATCGATAGGATGCTGATCTTGACCTGTATCAAAACTCCATAATTCTAATGTTTTATCTGCACAGGGACATCTCTTTACCTTGGCTACCTTGTATTTGGCTCGGATGGTACGTTTTTGTCGATTGCTAGTACCTCTTGGGTACTTTACTACTAATTGATCTGGGATCAGTTCGGTAGCACAAGCACTAGCTTTGGCTACAGGTTTCATAAGCGTATGGGTACTACTTTCTGCTAATACATCTTCACTTTCTTCTGGCGAGCAACTGGTGTATAGCATAAAAAAGCTCCAACACCCCATACATAGACTGAGTATACGATTTGTTTTCATGTGTCTTTTGTTTTTTCTAGAAGTACATATAACTCGCTATACCTGCTTTTTGCCAACAGTAGTATCGCCTGTTTTATCACTCCTTTAAGTTAGTTATTTATACCCTCGTTCCGCTTTTCCCTAAATGTTACCCTAATTTATTTATTTATTTTCAGAATTGATTAATTTTACTGAAACACACCCTATGTCTACAGAAAGAGATGATTACCTTTTAAGAAGCCTTCTGGAAGGTGACGAGAAAGGGATTGCTGCTATTTACCGAGAGGTTTTTCCGAAAGTGGTGGACTTCATACTCAAAAACAAAGGACAATACGAGGATGCCGAAGATATTTTTCACAAAGTACTGCTGCAATTAGCCACCAGAATCAACCGACAACAATTCCAACTGACTACCTCTTTTGATGGATATGTATACACTGCATGCAAAAATTTATGGCGTAGAGCACTAAATAAACGAAAAAGATGGGTAACAGAACCTGTCAAACAGGAACGTATAGATGATGATGAAGCACTAGCAATGGCAATTTTAGAGCAGGAACGATGGGAATTGTATACCGAATGTTTTGAAAAACTATCGGATAATTGCAAAGAAATTTTACGCTATTTCTTTGACAATCTATCCTACAAAGCGATTGTAGAAAAAACAACCTACAGTTCTGAAAGTGTGGTACGCCAACGTGTTTTTAAGTGCAAGGCCAAACTAGCTAGTTTCATACAATCCGATACACGATTTAAAGCCCTAAAAAAACTATGAATTTTGATGAACAAACCTATCTACTGATAGCCGCATATATAGAGCAGACATTATCCGCTACGGAGCGTATCGCTTTTGAAAAACGTTTAGAAGAAGATACTGCACTAGCTACCGAAGTACAAATTCATCGCGAGATGCACACGTATTATACAGAGCCAGACACACTACATGACTTACAGGAATATCCCCCTGCTACAATGGCTACCCTAAAAAAGCACTTGGCGAGTGATGAAACGGCTGCATTATCCCAAAAAATCCGTGCTGGAAAAAGAATCTATGAAAACACCCAAAAAAGAAAAAAACGGATCCGATTAAGCTATTATGCTGCCGCTGCTGCGATACTGGTGATTTTTCTGATCAGTCAACTCGTATTTCAGCAGAATGCGACTCCCCAAGAATTGTATGCGGAGTATAAGAACTGGGAAGATGTTCCTTCACTCACTGTAAAAGGAACTCCCGACGCTGAGATGGCACAGGCAGAAGCCTTGTTTCTAGAAAGAAAATATGCGGAAGCTATTACCATTTTTGAAAAGCAACTACCTACTCAGCATCCGCACCTATTGATCTACATGGGAATCTCTTACCTAGAACTGAATGCCATTGAAAAAGCACGACATAGTTTTGATACCCTATTGCAAAGCAACACTCTGGATAGTCATAAAGCGTATTGGTATATCGCGCTATCGTATCTAAAGCAAGGCGATCACACCAAAGCGATCACCTATCTGGAATTGGTACGTAGTAATCCGAAAAATTATGGCTATGAACAGGCTGAAGAGCTATTAGAGGCTTTGTAAATATGTGATAAGTATCAGGGCGTTACCACAAGGGTCGGGCTATCCGCTATATCTTTTTTGGTTTTTTAAAGGAACCCAAAAAAGGATGCCGCTCCTATCCCTAACGCAGTAACAGTGTAAAAAGGAATAAATGTTGCTCCAAAAATTCTGGAGCGAGTACAGTTTGTAAAAAATAACGCCACTCAAGTTTTTCAGGAACTTATAAATGCAGGTTTCAATAAAGAAATGGCAAAATTTTGGAGAGATTTTTATAAAGCTGCTGTTAGAAATGGTAAAGGAGGTAATGCTGCCCAACCTCGCTTAGAATTAATGGAAGAAATATTAAAACTATATCCTTAATTATATGAAATACACTTATTGTAACGATACTTTAGAAGATCAATATGTAGTTATTGAACCACATTTTGATGAATTTGATTTAGCAGCTGGAGAAAAAGTGGTCATAGTTATTGAAGACGAAAGTATCGATTTTATAGATGTTACAGTAGAGAAAGATAAAAGCGGAACAATTGTCTTATGTCTTAATCATGCTAATGATTATGAAAGATTTATTGTTCCTCGTGAATTATAATAATATGTGAACGACAGCGATTTAATTCTTACTAATTTAGATAAGGGGGTTTAGTGATAGGTTTTTTCACGTTTTTATAACTTTTTCAAAATAAAAACTAATGATAGTCACTATTTTACAGACATGTAATTTTCCCTCATAATCCGAAGGTCACAGGTTCGAGTCCTGTTCCCACTACTACAAAAGCAACTTTAAAACACTCATTAAAAGGGATTTATTTTTAAATCCCTTTTTTATGTCAAAAAAGGACAAGCACACCAGCGCTCCTTACGTATCCATCCGTCTCACCCATCTTGATTAGCATAGTTTGAGGTGATCGTTTTGTCAAAAAAATATGTCTCAATTATCAAAATCTAAACGGATAGAACAATTGCTTGGAACATCTAGTTTTTTTGTAAAATGATACTGCTGCGTAAAGGATAGGAGCGGCATCCTTTTTTGGGTTCCTTTAAAAAACCAAAAAAGATACAGCGGATAGCCTGACCCGATAGGGATACGCCCAAATCAACAACTACATACTAAGGGGTAGGACACTGTAGAATCGTTACCTCTGCATTGTTATTCGCTATAATCACATGTGTAGCAGTAGGAGTCGTCAGTAATTCCATATCTTTTACATCCTTGGGTGCCATGAATCCTGATTGGGTATAGGGAACGGGTGTAAAATGCCCTGTTCCGTCTCCTCTGAGATACTGCCCGAAAGAGGCATCATTTCGCGTGGTTTCTACCTCAGATACCATCAGATTTCCTGCGACTAATAGGTCTTTATGCCCATCCTGATCGTAATCAGCAACGATTATTTTATTCATCGAGGAGGTTTGTACGGCTCTTGGTAAGGCTGCGGGGTTGAATTGCTGATTGCCCAAGTTTTCGAAATAAGTACTGGCAAAGGTTTGTACCTGATAATGTACCAAAGAATTGGCGAGTTTCTGATCTGTATACACCTCTTCTAGAGAGGCAGCGGCAAAACTATCGTAATTATCATATTGTTTCTTGATCCCCGGGATTTGCTCAGAGGAACACTGTCTACCACGTACTGGGAATTGTGTGCCATCGAAATAATAGCCGAGTACAATGTCTAAACTACCATTTTCATCGTAATCCCCTGCATAAACATCGAAGGTGGCATCGGTAGTGGCTTGGTATTTATAATTCAGTCCTAGATTCCCTACGATCAGGTCTGGATCACCATCGGCATCGATATCATCTGCTGCTACCGTATTCCACCATCCCACAGTATTGGACAATCCGTAGGCGGCTGTTTGGTTGCTAAATCGCTGCTGCTCATTGATCAGTACCGTCACGGGCATCCACTCTCCTACGAGTACCAGATCGATCTGTCCATCTTTATTTATATCAGTCCAAGCAGCATCGGTAACCATACCGATGGCATCGAGATCGGGGGCTACGGTAGCGGTGACATCCGTAAAAACGACAGTGCCATCTTTGGAATCATTGCGTAAGATATAACTACTGGCTGGCAATGGATAGGATTTAGGAACGAGGCGACCGCCTACGAATAGGTCTAGATCTCCGTCTTGGTCATAATCAAAGGCTTTAACCCTAGATCCAGAGCTAAGCATCTCAGGCAATGCATCGGGCGCTTTTACCAGATTGCCCTGCTGATCATTCAGGTACAAACGATCTTGTAAAGCTGGGCTGTCTTTGGCTACTTCATTGCCACCACTGACTACATATAGGTCTTGAAAACCATCGCCATTGGCATCAAAAAACAAGGCGTCTATATCTTCTTGGGCTTTGTCTGTTTCAAAAACAGTGGTGGATAGCAGCTGATAGTTGCCATCGGCAGTCCATGTGTACAGACTTCCTGCTTGGTAGGTAGCGCCTCCGACATAAAAGGCGGGATGCGTATTGTCTAATGTGCCTACTGCGATTCCAGGGCCAAATTGCGACATTTTATGCGGTAGTAACACTTCGAATTTAAAATCATTATACGGGTTTTCTCTGTGGATATAGTCTACGCCTGTTTCCTGAGGAGTAAGTGCTTTAAATAGTGGTTGCTGCGGTGTTGTACTCGGTGCTTTGGCTACAGCATCTTCATAACGTACTGTCAGTTGCTGATTGGTGGGTACGTTTGCTAACACCTGTACTTTTTGGTCAAACCATGTAATCGTAACGGTATCAACCGTGGTAGCTGTCCCTGTTCCAAAATGAACATAGGGAGCTGACGAGGATTGAAATCCTCTGGTCGCATAATTTTCTGCATATTGCTGTGTACTATCGATCGCGATCGATACCTTGGTGTCCATACCGTATTGATTCCACTTAGGGCCTTGGAATCGGATGGATAGATAGGTATTGGTGGTAATTTGAGAGGTTTTGTTTTCGAATACCGTAGCAGTTTCATCGATATTATTTACGACCAAGTCTTGGTCTCCATCATTGTCTAAATCGGCATAGGCAGAACCGTTGGAAAAACCGAGTTTACTCAACCCCCATTCAGCAGTCATTTTCTGATACGATAGATCGCCTAAGTTCTTGTATGCATAGTTATCTACCTTGGTCGATGGAATCGCTAGGGATTTCTTTAGATTTTCTAGTGGGTCTGCTTTTTTGGATTGGGCAAACGGGTTTCTAGGTGCTTTTTTAAAATAATCCTTGTTATTAATATCTCTACGCGTTCCATTGGTAATGTATAAATCTTTCCACCCGTCATTGTCTAAGTCTACAAAGAGTGGAGACCAACTCCAATCGGTTAAGGCAGTTCCAGTCATACGCGCTACATCCCCAAATTGAGGCAATTGATCAGCTCCTATTCCTTGATTAACCTGCAATACGTTTTGCATATACTGGTAGTGCAATCCCTCGTCTACCATATCAAAGAAGCCTTCGATATCCATACTCGCCATATTGGCTTTGGATCGAAAATTATCTTCGGGAGTCATGTCTACCTGAAAAATATCTAGCAATTGATCGTTATTAAAATCGGCGACATCTGCTCCCATTCCATAAAAGGCAGTATGCTTGGTCACTTCTTTTACTTTTTCAGAAAATGTACCATCGCCATTATTAAAATAAAAGAAGTCTGGCGATGCAAAATCATTGGAAACATATACATCGGGATACCCATTTTTATCAAAATCTCCTACAGAAGCACTGAGCGACAGCCCGTAATTAAGGATTCCCGCAGCTTCGGTCACATCGGTAAACGTCCCTTGATCATTGCGGTACAGGTGATCACTGTGTTGATGTGTGGCATGTTGGTGTTTTTTCTGATACACAAAATTAGCGGTAGAAAAAGGAGTGGCAGGGTAATTGGCTACATATACATCCAGATCACCATCAGCATCGTAGTCCAAAAAACTAGCTTGGGTGCTCTGCCCTTCGTCTGCCAATCCTAGCGCTGCTGCTTGATCGGTAAAGGTGCCATCTTGATTATTTATGTATACTATATTTTTAGTACTTGCCCATTTCCCCGATACACTAACATAAATATCCAGCCAGCCATCGCCATTAAGATCTGCCATAGCTGCTCCAGTATCCCATCGTTCGTCACCAGCTACACCTGCTTGGGCAGTAATATCCTCGAACTGTAAGTTACCTTTATTTAGATACAATTTATTAGACTCCATATTGGCTGTAAAATAAATATCCTGCAATCCATCATTATTAATATCACCAATGGCTACACCCCCACCCATATATAAGTATTGGTAGGCAAAATAATTCACCTCTTCATTTTCGGTGAGTGTATTGGTAAACTGGATACCTGATACAGCAGGGTCTACTAAGGAAAAGAGCGTTTCTTGGGTAGGTGTTGCTACTGTAGTGGTTGTTTCTTTTTGTGTACATGCCATGCATAACGTCATTATGGCTAGCGTAAGAAATGCCTGTCTCATCATAAAATAATTGCTTCTGATCCTGTAGCAAAGAAGCTTATTTTTTTAGTCATCACCAAAAAAAGCGCTCATTTATTACAGAACTCATCTTGACTTTTTGTTTTTGACCGAAAATGAGAAGGAATTTGACTGGATAAGGCACTTTTTGAAATTCATAGCAGCACTCACCCCCCTATCCTATCAAACACTTCTTTTTTCGATACCCCTCTTACTTTATTAGAATAATTGTTTTATATTTCTCGCTGTTATGGCATATACCATTTGATTTTACTGGTAGTAGCGCATTCATACAAACCCATGTACAGCATCATGAAACATCATTTTTTATTACCTATACTCAGTCTTCTTTTAGCTTGTTACAGTTGTGAGCAAGAACACGTTTTTGTCAAAAAAGAAAGCACTGCTCCTACTTTATTTACCGAAGTTCCTACCAGCGTGAGCAACATAGAATTTATGAATCAGGTACAACAGAGCAAATCCTTTAGCGTACTCAATTATTTCTATGCCATCACTGGTGGTGGTGTGGCAGTAGGAGATGTGAATAATGATGGGCTTGTAGACCTCTATTTTACGTCTAATCAAAACACGAATGCTTTATACATCAATAAAGGAGATTTCAATTTCGAAAATCAGACCGAAACAGCAGGTGTAGCTGATAAAGGCGGTTGGACTACAGGAACGTCTATGATCGATATTAATAATGATGGTTGGTTAGACATCTATGTCTGTAAATCTGCTTCGCTAAAGAGTAATAACCTACGTAGGAATAAATTGTACGTTAATAACCAAGATGGCACCTTTACCGAAAGTGCTCGGCTATGGGGGTTAGATAATGATGGGTTTTCTATTCAGTCCTATTTCTTCGATTATGATAAAGACGGCGATCTAGATATGTATTTGGTCAATCACCGTCATGATTTTAAGCATACCAATCGTTTAGAAGGCAGTAGAAATAAAAAATTCTATCCACAAACCTCGGATCATCTCTTTAGAAATGAAGGGAATCGCTTCGTAGATGTAACCCCACAGGCCAATCTAATCAATAAACAATGGGGATTGAGTGCGGCTATCGGAGATTTTAATAATGACAACTGGCCTGATATCTATGTGGCTAATGATTTTATAGGACCTGATTTCTTATACATCAATAACCAAGATGGCACCTTTAGCAATGAAATCCGAGAACGCATGGATCACATCTCCTACAATAGCATGGGTACTGATTATGCAGACATCAATAATGACCTACTCCCTGACCTCATTACCCTAGAAATGTCTGCCGAAGATCATGTACGCAGTAAGCAGAATATGCCTACTATGGATACCGAAGGATTTCGACGTATCGTAGCCTCTAAGCATCACTACCCGTATATGACCAATACCCTACAACTCAACAGAGGGAATGGTTCGTTTAGTGACATCGCACAACTAGCGGGTATTTCCAAAACGGACTGGAGCTGGGCGCCATTGGTTGCTGATTTTGACAATGATGGGTGGAAAGATATTTTTATCACCAATGGTATTGATCGCTCCCTGAGCAATCAAGATTATTTGCACAACGTAGATTCGCTATTAGCCTCAAAAAAAGATCTCAAAATAGCCGAAGTCTTACAAGCCATGCCATCAGATACCTTATCTAATTATAGCTTCCGTAATAATGGCGATCTTACGTTTACGAATACCACCCAACAATGGGGACTCGATCTACCTGCAAATACCAATGGGGCTGCTTATGCTGACTTAGACAATGATGGAGATATGGATCTAATCCTAAACTCTATGGGCAAGCGTGCTGCCATTTACCAAAACAACTCTACTGGCAATTATATAAACATCCAATTACAAGGTGCTGCCACCAATCCAGATGCTATCGGTGCCAAAGTCACGGTTTATACTGATTCGCTACAGCAGTACCAAGAACTCTATACCAATCGTGGGTATCAATCCTCAGTCGACAGAACCCTCAACTTTGGAGTAGGTGAAGCTACTACCATCCAAAAAATAGAAGTCATTTGGGACAACAATACCGTATCAATCCTAGAAAATAGTACTGCCAATCAAACCATCACCCTCTCCATCGCAGATGCCAATGGACAGTATATCCCAAAAAGTAATGATACCACTACAGGTACAAAATCGATCGACCCTACTACAGTAGGCATAGACTTTGTACACCAAGAGAATGAGTACAATGATTTCTCTAAACAAGTACTGCTACCACAGCAACTATCTACACAAGGCCCTGCCATGGCTGTAGCCGATGTCAATGCCGATGGACTGGAAGACCTCTACCTCGGAGGTGCTAGTGGACAAGCCAGTGCTTTGTACCTCCAAAATACCGCTGGTACCTTCGATGCTGTAGCACAACCAGCTTTCGAAAAAGACAAAGCTTACGAAGACCAAGGAGCTGTATTTTTTGATGCTGATCAAGACGGCGATATGGATGTATACGTAGCCAGTGGCGGGTATGAATTATCCGCAGACAGTCCACTACTACAAGACCGTTTGTATCTAAATAATGGTAAGGGCATATATCATAAAGCACAATTACCTCGTATGAGTAGCAGTAGCAAAGCAATACAAGTCATCGATTATGACCAAGATCAAGACCTAGACCTCATCATCGGAGGTCATGTCATCCCAGGGCAATACCCTTTAGCTCCGTCATCCTATGTATTAAACAATACCAAGGGCACATTTACAGACGTGACCAAAACAGTAGCGCCTGACCTTGCCACTATCGGAATCATCAACGATATGACCGCTACGGATTACGATCAAGATGGCGATCAAGACCTGATCATCGTAGGCGAATGGATTCCCATCACCTTCTTAGAAAATAAAAAAGGGACACTACACATCACCCCACAACCTGCCCTAGCCAAAACACACGGATGGTGGCAATCCATTGAGGCTGTAGACATCGATAAAGATGGGGATATGGATTACATCGTGGGGAATATCGGAGACAACAATAAGTTCCACCCCACAGCCCAGAAACCATTGCATATCTATAGTCAGAATTTTGATACCAATGACAGTTACGACATGGTATTAAGTAAAACCTACAAAGGCAGTTTAGTTCCCGTACGTGGCAAAGAATGTTCTACAGAGCAGAATCCTTTTATCGCCTCCAAGATAAAAACCTATAAAGACTTTGCGCTGTCCTCCATGGCAGATATTTACGGTACAGATGCCCTCGAATCTGCCTATCACAAAGAAGTGTATCTATTCAGTTCTGTAGCCTTGATCAATGAACCAACAGGTTTTTCAGTACAGAAACTACCCTCTACTGCCCAAATGGGGCCTACGATGGATATCGAAATCATAGATATCGATTCCGATGGGTATCTAGATATCGTGGGTATCGGAGCGATTCACGAAACCGAAGTAGAAACCATCCGCTATGATGGAAACACAGGGTATATCCTACGCAATGACACCCAAGGAGGATTCGTACCTTATACCGACATCGGTTTCTATTCTAAGAAAAATGCCAAAAAAATGAAACAACTCACTATCGGTGGGCAACAGCATCTAGTCATTGCTAATAACAATAGTGGTATTTCTATTTTTAATTACACTAAGGATTAGGGCGTTCCTTAAGGGTCGGGCTATCCGCTGTATCTTTTGGTAGCACTAAGGTGCTACCAAAAGGATGCCGCTCCTATCCCTAACGCAAAAAAGAAGTATACTCCAAAATACTTATGCTGCTTTGGTCTTGTGTTTTTGGAATAGCACGACACTCTCTATCATCTCTAATAATCAAACACTTCACTTTTTTAATACTAAAATTTTAAAAAAACAGCCAATTTAAGGGTAACATTTCACCTTATTAAAACACTTATAATAGTATACTCTTTAACGCCCAAAAACGGCAAGGTATTAAAATGGAACTATAAAATTTTAATCATCAATCTTTAGAGCAGTAAGTAGCTAAATATTAAAAACCAATCATAATTCATTACTTAAAACATGAAAAAAATTATTTCTTCACTTATATTGATAATGTTTTCATTCATTTGTCAGGCGCAAATAAGCTTACCTAAGGTAGACGCCATCAATAAAAGACTAATTTTTAATTCCCAAAACCATCTTAAAGATTTTATCGATTTCTACTCCAAAGACGATTCCGAAGATGCATTAGATAAAATTGTAATAGATTTAGAAAAAAAAGGATTTGAAAGTTTACTAAATGTAGAAAAAAGAATCGCTTATTTACAAAGTAAAGACATTACTATATCCGATGATATAGAAGATGACATTTTGATCGGAGACGATAGGTTAGCTTGTTTACTAAATAATGAAAGACACATTGTAGTTGGTGGTCAACTTTTTAAGTATGTAGAAGATGGTTTATATTTTACTAAAAAAATTAACAGTAATATTGAACAAAAAATTCAAGCAAAAAAGAACTTAAAAAAATCTTTCGCTTCTTTTCCAAAAGAAACTATTAACAATGAGACAATATATAATCTAGGAGATGATCTAAAGTTTTTTAGTTATCAATATAAAAAGTCTGTAGATTACAATGACAATTATAATGTTTCAAATGATAGTACCGATAAATCATTTGCTTCTAACGATCCATATGGACCACCGTATACTTTGAAAAATTGTAATCTTGATTCTAGTGGTTTTTTTGAGTCTATTTTCCCTGGGAATTCAGAAGTATGTATTAATAACATTAACAGTAAAAAAAGAATTAGAACAAAATTTTCAAGTCAAAATTACTACCTGTTTTCTTCGGTGTATGCAAAAGTAAAATCTCAAAAAAGAACAAAAGTTCTAGGTGTTGAGTTTTGGAATAAAGATAATTTTTGTGAGTATCTAGAAATGGGAAGAACTGTAGTACTCAAATTCCCTGTAGAATACCCTTCCCCTCCTGTGTTTACCAATAGTTTTTTAATAAGAGATAATAATGTCAATAGAGTTATAGACATAAATGGAAATACAACATACTCAAATCTTCAAGGATTAACTAATGTTTTTGAGCAATTTCCGTTTGACGAAGGATCTTTTAATTATGAAATTTATTATTATTTAGGAAGCTATGATCCGAAACCAAAAGATATCAACAAATTAATTGCAAAAGGATTAAAAGGCTTACTAAAAGGGTTAGGTAAAAGTTTTGATGATCTTTTTGGAGAGGGTAAAAATACAACTGTAGGTATGACCTTCGACTCACCTGATGGTATATATATAGCAGAATACGGAGAAAGAGAACGAAAATACAGAAGATCAAAAATCTCTAAAACATATGATTGGAACGTAGAGATAAAATTCAAATCTAGTGCAGAAGATTTTTTTAGTGATTTAGTAAAGAACATTAACCCAGGAACTTTTTTAAATGCTAAAACGTATGAAGTTACGGTATTAGATGTATATGGTTTTGGAAACTACAATGGATTTATATACGGAAGTAGAATTTTTAAGGGAGATTTAGAGGAACGAAATACTAACGGAATAGATTCTGATGCTGATGGTGTGCCAGATCATGAAGATTTGTGTCGTTTTCAAAAAGGAATTCCTAAATATGCTGGTTGTCCTTACTCCCTAATTGATCAACAAGCATTATATGCAAACAGAGTAAACGAAATACATAATCAAACTAATAGCAAAACATCTAATGATTCATTTCATACGATAGGTGCTTGTTATAACCTAGCAATTAGATCATCAGACTATCCAAGTATTATTAATAAGGTCAAAGGAGGGCATTACAAAAAATATGATATTGTTGCTGGTAAAGAAATAACTATTGATGGAAGATCAAATGTACATATCAAACCCGAAGGAAACACAGAAAGTATTACACTTAAGATTCAAGAAAATGCCTGTGATATTACCCAGCCTCAACGTTTACAAAAAACTACTATTATAACTAAAAACAATCAAAAAAATCTAAAAAAAGAGAACTACATTAATAAACCGCATTCGTTAATACTTTTTCCAAACCCTGTATCCAATACGTTGCATGTGCAAGATGTAAATGACATATCTAGTTGGCGTATCGCTGATAAATTCGGAAATACAATTTTATCTGACAAAAACACAAATGCGACTACAATAAAAATAAACACTAGCTCCTTAACACAAGGAATGTACTTCTTAACTATCATAAGTAACAATGGAAATGTTGCTATTAAAAAAATAATTAAGAATGAATAGTATTGATGAACTTAATCATGATCTATAAAAGTAATGTAAACTTTACATCTTCGATTTTCTTCGAAATCAAAAAAGCTTAAAACCTCTTCATAAACAAAACCTCCCTTTTATTAAAACAGTAAAAGGGAGATTTTCATTATATGTTCAACACCTTATCCCTAACGCAAAAAAGAAGTATACTCCAAAATACTTATGCTGCTTTGGTGTTGTGTTTTTGGAATGCCAATGCTACTAGTACTAATGAGCACAATAGTATGATCCCTAATTTAGGGAACGAAAAAGAGTAATACCCTGTACATAATTGCAAACAATATGTGAGTACAGGAATAATGGTAATCACAATCGATGCAGACATAGGACTAAATGTCTGTAATCCTTTCTGTAATAAAAATAAGGGCAATGCCATGGAAACCAAAGCAAGCACTACTAATTCTATTCCCAAGCTAGGACTAATGACCAATGGTACTTGATAGATGATGCATAGTGCCAAAGAAATCATCAACACCCCATAAAAACGTAACGAAACGACCAAAGAAGCAGATAACTTTTCTGATGCCAATCGTTTGGATATTTTTAAAATCGATGCCGCAGCTACACCACCTATACCTACTACAATCAGTCCATATTGTAGCATCGTAGCCATACCCATGCCCTCCGTTTCCTGAACAACTAATGCCAACATCAATATAAATAACGTAAATAGCAGCGTAGCAGTAATCCACTTTGTCTTTACGCTATGAGAAGATTTCCTTATTTCTATTAAAAATAACTGAATCGGAATGGCTCCAAGAAATAAACATGCAAATACCGCTGGACTCAAGGCCTTCAAACAAAAAAAGGCGACAAACCAAATAATAGCATTCAATACATTCAACCAAACAATAGCTCCCTTGTGCTGTTTCACAAGCGCTCTATGTTTTCGTAACTCCCCAAGATGTAGTACTGAAAAGAATAAAATTGTGATCAGCGATGTATACAATAACGATACAAAAGGATCCACAGACCTGACCGTATGATTTATAAACACATGCCCTGTGGCACTGACCACTACGTACCCCAACATATAGATCGCTCCTTTACTCATATTTCTCTGATGTTTGATTGATTTTTACAGAAGTGGTTTAAACTTTTTCGATTTTATAGCAAATTGTAAAAAGCTTAAACTACTTCATCGAAAGAAATTATAAAAAAATAATACCATCAAACACGATGGTCTCTAAATTACGATGGTCAAAATGTAGATGCTATTGTGTATAGCAACGATTCTAACCTATTACAAACATCCATTTACATATACTATACTACGCATACATAATATCTGACGCAGGTGCCTGATACCTCTGGTACGCTAAAAATGCTACATACCCAAAAGCGATACACCCGATAACAATCACTCCTATAGGACCTATATAGGCAATTCCATCTCCTATTAATTGTTTTAACCCACTTCGTCTCCCGCTAGCAATATACCGTTCTCCATTTTGAGCATCAACAGCAATGTCCAGCGACACCCAGCCAAACAAAATGATAAATGCCATTATTAATAGATACTGTAATAACGGTTTGGTTCTCGATTCGGCTATTTCAGTTTGTTCAAAATTTTTCATAGCACTTATTTCACGAGCAATCGAACCACACACACTTCTATGTTCTAAAGTAATACGGTCTTTTTTTATAGTTCCCTTTGTGGTTTTATACTCGATTTTCAATACAGCACTTTTCTGATTGTAGCTGATTGCCTGAACTGCACTGATCGGAATGATCTTTTGTGAACTTAACAAATTAGACTTTTCAGTGGCTGCCACCAATGCTTCAAAGGATTTATGGTTTTTAGAACTAATAATGATTTGTTCATCATCAAACCCCATACTGCTACGGTTCTTCTCATTCAATAAAATAATTTTGTTTTTCATAAATCGCTAGTTGATCTTAGTTACTTTTTCTGACATCTGTCATATATAAGTGTCAAATAACGATAAAATGTTACCCTAATCACATAAAAAAATCTACTACCACTACAACCAGTAGTCCAAAAAACACGTATACACAGAAAAACAAAAACACTAACCATTTAAAAAACAACACATATACCTCCTAAAAAAATTATAACCCTACATAATCATTTATTTAAAAAAGTATTACAACTAGCATCTCCAACACAAAGAAATACCCTACAATATGCCATGATCATCAATACTACTTTATTGAGTTCTCAGCACGTTTATACAATTATAAGTATGCTTTATACATTCGAAAGCATCGCTAATGAAAAAAGGGGGCTTTTTAAAAATAGAGAGAGTTAATTTTAAGGAAGTGGTTTATGCTTTTTCGATTTCAACAATAATCAAAGATTTTATGACTAAATGCAGTAATCTTTCTATTACATAGTAGCACTAAGCAATAAAAAAATGTAAAAAGTGTACACCACCTCAAGATATAAATCACACAAAATGAAAGATACTTTTTTAGCTACATTCCATATGCTAGTATTACTAGTAATAGCTATAGGATGTACACAAGACGACTCCGATGAACTTATTGATACTAATAATAACTCAAAAAATACAGACTGTAGCTTCAATACTTCTACACCTGTAAGCATGGGGACTTTTATAGAAAATGACAATTTATTAATTGAAATACATACAGACTGCGGGATCTTATCCTTCAAAATAGAAAGACGAACAGGGGTTCAACGACTAGATCCTATCTCGAGTAGCTTTACGATTTCTAAAAACGATGTTACAAAACCACTCGGTACAACAGTAGTGATTAACATTTACAAACTTACAGATGAATACATATCTGGCTCATTAAAAATTAAAGATGAACTGTTTCAATTTTCGAAACAACAAATAGGAAACACTAATGATGTGGACGTATTAGTCCTACCTAGACAAACTATAAATTCAAAAAAAATAGATATTTCAAAACGAGCTAGGATCCAAACAACCCATATTTTTACTTATGACTCAGACTATGAGCTATTGAATAGTGTAATTACTGAAACTTCAGCTCCAATACCTACACTACGTCAATCAAACATTATCGAATTAAATTACGACGCTAATAAGGTGTTAGAAAAGCTGTATATCATACAAGGTAAAACGGGTTCTAAAAACAATACTATTTCTAATAATGAAGAACTTGCTCTCTACAGAACGATCGAAACAAACACCGAAGGATTCATTACTAAAGTAACACACGAAAAAGATACTATTCAATTTAGATCCTTTGAATTCAACAAAGCATTAACGCAGATTAAAGAAACTGCGTACATAAGTGCTAATAATCAAAGTTCACAAAGCACTATAACATTATCAATTTTAGATTCAAAAAATAATATTAGAGCATCCACCAAGAGAGATGCAAAATCAGATAGATTGATTGATCAAACCCAATTTTCTTATAGTAACGCAAACAATTATACTGCTGATTTATTAAAATTGATTCCAGATTATACCCTATTGGAACTTAATGAAACGTATAGAGGTCCTTACAATCCCAGTTTTTCAGAAACTGTTTCCGATGATACAGAAAAGAGCATCAAACGATCCTATATTTTTAGATACAATCGTTTTGGTTTCCCTGTAGCATCAGAAATACACGAAAATGATGGCACGCAAGAAGTAGTCACTGTTTCTAGGAAATATGCATATTATTTCGTGTTGAAAAACAAATAGCATCAATCATATAGTATAGCCAATAAACGCTACTAAATAACTGACATATCCGAAGTGTAAGAATAGTACACTTCGGATATTTCGATATATAATTTTAATCAATAATACATTCAGTGTTCTATCTTTATAACCAAACACTACCGCATCTACTGCTACTTTTATATCCTGACGTATCATATTCGCAAATTTACGCCTTTTACAGAGAGATCAAAAAAAAGGCTTCTTGTCTTTACAAGAAGCCTTTTAATGCATATATATAACTAAAAAATGGCTATTGCATTAGGCATTTTGTTTTTTAATCAAATTCAATGCAGACCCTTCGTTAAACCAATCGATTTGAGATTGATTATACGTATGGTTTACTTCGATGACATCTTTAGAACCATCTGCATGTACAAACTCTATGTTTAGAGATTTTCCTGGTGCAAATTGATCTAAATCTAAGAAATTGATCGTATCATCTTCTTGAATCTTATCGTAGTCTGCTTCGTTTACAAAAGTTAACCCAAGCATACCTTGCTTCTTCAAGTTTGTCTCATGGATACGTGCAAAAGATTTTACGATTACCGCTGCTACTCCAAGGTGTCTTGGCTCCATAGCCGCATGCTCTCTAGAAGATCCCTCTCCATAGTTATGATCTCCTACTACCACAGAACTAACTCCAGCTGCTTTATATGCTCTAGCCGTATCAGGTACTCCAGCATACTCTCCTGTCAACTGATTTTTTACAAAATTTGTTTTCTTTCCGAATGCATTTACTGCTCCGATCAGACAGTTATTAGAGATATTATCTAAATGCCCTCTGTAACGTAACCATGGTCCCGCCATAGAGATGTGGTCTGTTGTACATTTACCAAAAGCTTTGATCAATAATTTAGCTCCTTTGATTTCGTTTCCAATAGGCTCAAAAGGCGTTAACAATTGTAAACGTTCTGAAGTAGGACTTACATTTACCTGTACACCGCTTCCATCAGCTACAGGGGCAATGTATCCATTATCTTTTACTTCAAATCCTTTTGGGGGTAACTCCCATCCTGTTGGCTCGTCAAACATGACTTCTTCTCCATTCTCGTTGATCAGTTTATCCGTCATCGGGTTAAAATCTAATCTACCAGCAACTGCAATAGCAGCTGTAAGCTCTGGAGAAGCTACGAAAGCATGTGTGTTAGGGTTTCCGTCTGCACGTTTTGCAAAGTTTCTATTAAATGAGTGCACGATACTATTTTTTGGTGCATTCTTAGGATCGCTGTAACGCGCCCACTGTCCGATACAAGGACCACAAGCATTCGTAAACACCTTAGCATCTAGTTTTTCAAAAATTCCAAGAATTCCATCTCTATCTGCTGTATAGCGCACTTGTTCAGAACCTGGATTGATTCCTAATTCCGCTTTCATTTTCAACCCTTTATCTAATGCCTGTTGTGCTATTGAAGAAGCTCTTGATAAATCTTCGTACGAAGAGTTGGTACAAGAACCGATCAATCCCCACTCTACTGTTAGTGGCCAATCATTCGCTTTTGCCTTTTCGTTCATTGTAGCACCTACTGCTGTAGATAAATCTGGCGTAAATGGTCCATTTAATAATGGATTTAACTCCGATAAATTGATCTCAATTACTTGATCAAAGTATTGTTCTGGATCAGCATATACCTCTGGATCAGCCGTTAGATATTCTTTTACAGCATTTGCTGCATCAGCTACATCTTCTCTATCCGTAGCACGTAAATAACGCTCCATAGACTCGTCATATCCAAATGTAGACGTTGTAGCACCGATTTCAGCACCCATATTACAGATCGTTCCTTTTCCAGTACATGACATCGCTGTAGCACCAGGGCCAAAATATTCTACAATAGCACCTGTTCCTCCTTTTACTGTTAGAATCTCTGCTACTTTTAGGATTACATCTTTTGGTGCAGTCCATCCAGATAATTTACCCGTTAGTTTTACACCAATTAATTTTGGGAATTTTAATTCCCAAGGCATACCAGCCATTACATCTACGGCATCCGCTCCTCCTACTCCGATAGCTACCATTCCTAATCCTCCAGCATTTACTGTATGAGAATCTGTACCGATCATCATACCTCCTGGGAATGCATAATTTTCTAATACTACTTGATGGATGATACCCGCACCAGGTTTCCAGAATCCGATACCATATTTATCAGACACAGATTCTAAGAAGTTAAATACCTCGCTGCTTATATTATTCGCATTTTTTAAATCGGTTTCAGCACCTTCTTTCGCTTGTATCAAGTGATCACAGTGTACAGTTGTAGGCACTGCTACCTTTTGTTTTCCGGCTTGCATAAATTGCAATAACGCCATTTGCGCTGTTGCATCCTGACAAGCTATACGGTCCGGAGCAAAATCTACATAATCCTTACCTCTTGTAAATGCTTTATCAGTCTTAGCATCCCAAAGGTGTGAGTATAAAATTTTCTCTGCTAATGTTAAAGGCTTACCTGTCACCTCACGAGCAGCGTCTACTCGTTCTGTAACCTGGCTGTATACCTTTTTTATCATATCGATATCAAATGCCATATAGTTGTATTTTATGTATTGAAAAGTACGACGAAAGTACAAATTTTAAAGGATTTTATTAAACGAATGGCACTAATAATCCTTTTTTATATTTTTTTATGAAATCTGATACTTATTTGTCGAATTATATAATTATAGCACTCTTAAAATCGAAATTATACAAAATTCACAATGATCCTATGCTTTTTCCGTACACATATCGAAAATAGTATCCTTATTTTACAACCTAATTGTATTCAAAATATATGAAATCATACCTGTCATATACAGAAAAGTGAAGCCTGTAAACTTCACTTTTTTAAAAATCTTATACTGAAGTGGTTTACACTATTCATCACTATGTCGCGCATCCTTTAGTTGTGCTCGTAGTGCTTTCTGTTTATCTGTAAGTGTAGCCTTGAATTGATCACGTGCGGCTTTTATCTTAGCCTTTTGGGAAGTTCGCAATGATTTTTGAGCTTCGTTAAGCGTTTTCTTTAATGCTTTTCTTTTACCCTTTTTAGACAGGTTTTTATCTTTTACAATAGCTAATTGTACTTCATTAAAAGTAGCTCTAAATTCTTTTCGATGTTTTTTGCGTAATGCTTTCTGATCCTTTAAAGCAGCTTGCTGCATTGGAGTCAAACTTTCATGAAACTGTTTTCTTAGCGCACGACGCTCTACTTTATCTACTGCTTGTGCTTGAACTGAAATGATAGTAATACATAATAATATTACTGTGGCTATTACTTTTTTCATTTTATCTATAATCTTTTAAGGTATTCAACTTTGTTTTAATGAACGTTCAATACTTTGACTATCTAAAATACAAAAGGTTTAATCTGTAGCTATTATTTTTTTGAAAAGTAAAATCGTTGATGCCCTTCTGGAAAATTATCCAATTGCCCTATAATCGTATATCCATTTTTTAGATAAAAATCTTTAGCCTGAAAATCGAATGTATCTACCAATGCAGAAGTAGCCCCCTCTTGTACCGCAATCGCTTCTGCTTTTTGCAATAGCATACTACCAATACCTTGATGTCTATACCCCTCATCAATCCATAGGATTTTGATTTCTAATCCAGCCCAGTACCCTACTCCTCCTAGTATTCCACCTATCACTTTCCCTTCAGCATTTGTAGCTTGGTATTCTATAGGAACCCAAGTATGTGGTATACGTGCTGGTACTTGCGCTAGGTTATAGGTATTAAGCCCATCAACTATCGTCGGTATATTTGATTTATCGCAAATAGCAATCGTAACAGATGTATCCATAAGAAAGAAGATACTAAAATAAACTTTGGATAATAGATTCTATAGTTACCCCTTCTGCTTCTGCCTTGTAGTTCTTGATCATTCTATGACGTAGAATTCCTGTAGCAACCGCTTGCACATCTTCTATGTCTGGCGAAAATTTTCCTTGTACGGCTGCATGCGTCTTAGCAGCTAATACTAAATTTTGTGAGGCTCTAGGCCCTGCACCCCAATCGATATAGTTCTTTACTAAATCAGTAGCTGCAGTAGCATTGGGCCTGGTTTTTGCCACCATACCCACAGCATATTCCACCACATTATCCGCGATAGGAATTCGACGTATCAATTGCTGAAAATCGATAATCTCTTTGGCTGTAAAAAGAGGATTCACAGTTACTTTTTGATCCGTTGTCGTGCTTTTTACGACAGCCACCTCTTCTTCAAAACTTGGGTACTTTAATTCTATGGCAAACATAAAACGATCCAATTGCGCTTCTGGTAGCGGATACGTTCCTTCTTGCTCAATAGGGTTTTGGGTAGCTAATACAAAATAAGGTAAGTCTAATGTATAATGATGCCCTGCAACAGTAACGGCTCTTTCTTGCATAGCTTCTAAAAGCGCTGCTTGTGTTTTTGGAGGCGTACGGTTGATCTCATCTGCTAGAATAATATTAGAGAAGATAGGCCCTTTGATAAATTTAAACTGTCTAGACTCGTCTAAAATCTCACTTCCTAGAATATCACTAGGCATTAAATCTGGTGTAAATTGTATTCGCTTAAATGCTAAACCCAATGCTTGTGAAATGGTATTTACCATTAACGTCTTGGCCAATCCAGGCACTCCAATTAATAGTGCATGCCCTCCAGAAAAAATAGAGATTAATATTTGATCAATTACCGACTCTTGTCCGATAATTACTTTTGCAATTTCTTTTTTTAATTCGGTATGTTTGCTTACCAGTTGTTTAATTGCTGCAACGTCGTCTGACATATTACTTATCTTTTTTTAGCCAGTTACCGCTATACTCGCAGTCCCTGTATGCTCCATTTAGTTTTATATAAGTGTCTGCAATTTTCTCATCTTGCCATTTTCTAATGGCTTCAATTTGTTTTTTTCTCAATGCTAATTCCTGAATCTTTAAATAATCTTTTGCATAATCAGCAATATGCTCATCATAACGATTCAGTACAGTAATGAGTTTAAATTTTTGTCTCCCTTGTCGATCTTGGTCTGGAATGACTAGCGAAACTTCATTCGTTTTTAACTTAGACACTTGCTCATACAATATAGGATCAATTTTGGTAAGTTCAAAGCGTGTATCGCCTGTTGTAGGATTTAGTAATTGTCCTCCATCTTCTCTAGTTTCTTTTTCTGTACTAAATTTTCTCGCAGCTTCTTTAAAATCAACACTTTGCGAAATCAAATTCGTACGAATCGAATCGATTAATTTTTTTGCATTTTCTACACTTTCTCTCGTAACCTCTGGCACTAATAGGATATGACGTACATCTATTTCTTCTCCTCGCACCTTATCTAACTGTATGATATGCCATCCAAAATCGGTTTTAAAAGGTTCACTTACCTCCCCTTCTTGCAAGCTAAACGCCACATCTTTAAATTCTTTAGCAAATGGTGTCTGTCTGTTTAATGTATATTTTCCTCCTTTGGATTTAGACCCTGGATCCTGCGAATACAATACGGCTTTGGTCGCAAAACTGCTGCCGTTCTCTACAATATCAGTTCGGAATTGCTGTAATTTATCGATGACTTTCTGCTCTTCCTCTTCAGGTACTTCTGGCTCTATTACAATCTGTGCTAGCTCTAGCTCCGTTCCAAAAAGCGGACGCTCCTCTTCTGGAATATCGTCAAAAAACTCTCTTACCTCTTCGGGAGTAATTTCTACAGCTTCTACGATTTTAGAGCGCATTTGCTCTGCCAATCGATTGGATTTATTAATATCAAAAAGTTCTTTCTTAAACGTCTCGATATCATCTTTTTTGTACAATTCTAATACTTTTTCTACAGTCCCCAATTCTCGTGTCATGTAATTCAATTGCTGATCTACCATAGAATTCACTTCTGCATCAGATACTAAAATACTATCCTGTACCGCATGATGTGAATACAACTTATTTTCGAAAAGACTTCCTGCTAATTCACACCTACTTACATCTTTTGCGGATACGCCTTCAGAAACTAATTGCTGGTATGCAATGGTAATATCACTATCTAAAATCACATGCTCTCCGATTACTGCGGCTACACCGTCTATTTTAGTTTTTTGAAAAGGAGCCTCGGATGTCGTTTCTGCAACGGGAGCTGTCGTAGTGTCTTCAATAATTTCTTGAGCGGGAATAATTCCAGTAATAAGTGATGTGATACAAACTATAGTGTTAGTTATAAATCTCGAATTGTTTGTTTTTAATTGCATCTTTTGTAATATCCTTTTCTAATTTTTTGATCAGCTCTCGTTTCCTCTTACTTAGAATGATTTGTTTAATCGTAGGTTTTATGTATACCAATGGTGCTGTTTCATTTTTGGTCAGCACCTGTTTGATCTTGATCATATATACACCTAGTGAGTCGCGCAGCTTTATATATTTATCTTTTTTTAGAAGTTTGCTTCTAGACTGTTTTTTGAGCGCAGGAATTTTATTCAATACTTCATCAAAAGCCACCCATATAGAGTCCTGAAAAGAAAAGGCTATAAATTCGAGCTTTCGACTTGTTAAGTCCTCTTCATCTTCTTCTTTAAAACGATTAAATTGTCGCTGCGTTGCAACAATATCATTATAATCAGGTGGCAAATGTAAGTAACGTAACTTAACTAGCTCTTCATTAAGGTTAAAATTTTCTGAATTTTCTGTATAATACTGCTTCATATCTTGCTCCGTCACTTCCATATTAATGGATTTTTGGATCACAGCATCTTTATACGCATTAATATATAAGGTACTTTTATAATCAGCGACCAGCTGATCAAACTCTTGTAATTGTTTATCCTTTAGATTTCGTTTGGATTGATCGATAAACAATTGCTTGGTAGCCCATGTATTGATATAACTACTCACTATATTCAGACTATCCTCTTTACTGATTCCTTTAGGAATTAGCCCCTGAATATCCTGCTTATACAGATACATTTGGTTTACCCTAGCAATAACATCTTCTTTGCTAGGAGAAGGGCTTGTATGACAAGCCAATGCGATTACTAATAATATGTATAGTAATCGCCTCATCTATATCGCTAATTGTTTTTTAATTTTCTTTAGGGTCTTCTTTTCTACTTTTACATGATAGGTGTCGCGTAGTTGCTGCAACCATTGCTGCTCTAAATCTTCTTGGTAATCATTAATTACCTTCCCCTTGGTTTCTTCAAAAGTCTTGACCCTAGAAGGAATCACTTCATTTACTTTTATCAATGTAATGTATTTATCCTCTTCGAAGGTAATCGTTTCTCCTACTACACCCGAAAATTTACTAGTAATTGCATCTTCTCCTGCCACTAACTCTTCTTCTGAGAACAACACCTTTTCTTCTTTAGAAGCATTTACTTGCTGCTTAATCGCACCCAATTTCGTCTCTGTAGCCACGATTGTTTTTACCTTATCGATCAAATCTTGTTTGGCAGACGAAGCTTTTAGCACCTTATAAGATTGTGGTTTTACATACTGTTTTTTATGAGCGTCATAGAATTTTTGCAATCCTATAGAATCATTCTTAGAAGCATTCCAGATTTTAGTCTCCATCAAATCAAACAATAATAATCCATCTCTGTACTCTGCCACAATATTAGCAAACTCTTGATTATCTTCCTCTAGGTGTGCTTCATAATAACGCAATAATTTTTTAGACTCATAAGCCGTATATATTCTAGTCACAAACTGACCGATATCACTCTTGCGTCTCACCTTAGGATTAATCGCCTTTTTTAGGTATGCCGCAAAATCAGCATATGTATGTGTATCCTTGCCAATCACCATCAATTCCTTACGATATTCTGGTGCCTTTGCATCATACTCCCAGCCTTTAGTGAATATATCTTCTGGCAGTTGTGTCTTAAAAAATGAAATTGCGTCCTTATTAGTTTGCACCTGATATTTATCTTTTAAAGAATTAATAAAAGAAGTAGTGATTAACTGAGAGCGCTCATCTCGCTTGATACGATTTGTTATTTCTGATTTACTTTCTTCAAAAGTTTTTGGTGGATATTTCTGAATCAATTTAATAATATGCCACCCATATTTAGTTTTTACAGGAGTTGACAATTCACCCGGAGTTGTGAGTTCAAAAGCTACTTTTTCAAATGCTTCGGAATTCAAAGCTCCCTGTCCAAAACGGTTTATTTTTCCTCCATTAACCGCTGTGTTTCTATCATCGCTATATTGCTTGGCCAAGGATTCGAAAGACACTTTTTGCAGCAACTGCTGTTGGATTTCTTTAATCTTAGCTTCGGCCTCTTCTTTGCTCTTCGTTTTAGAAAATGCCACCATAATATGCGCTACTTCTACCTGCCCTAATTGTTTTTCGCGATCATCTACCTGTACAATATGATATCCGAATCGTGTTTTAAATGGCATGGATACCGAACCTACAGCCGTTTGAAATGCTGCCTTTTCAAAAGGGTAGACCATCCTAAAGGCAGAAAACCATCCTAAATCACCACCATTTTTCTGAGCAGACGGATCTTCGCTATACGCCTTAGCAGTAGTTGCAAAATCAGCTCCATTCACTACCTTATTCCGAGCCTCTATGATCTTCTGGTATGCCTTTAGCGTATCGGCAGGCGCAGCACCCTGTTTAAGCATCACCAAGATATGACGTGCCTTTACACGTTCTTGTAAATGATCATACGCCTCTTTTACCAGTGCATCCGAAGCTTTTGTATCTGTAAGATAACTAGACGCCAGTTGCTTCTTATACCCTTCTAATTCTTTGAGATAGGTTTCTTTTTTATCTAATCCTAGTGACTTGGCAGCCTCTAATTTTAGTTTATAATTGATAAAAAGGTTTAAATACTCATCTACATTTTTCTGAGACTCGTCTTTTACTAAATCGATGTTTTTTAAATACACCCGCTTAAACTCCGAGGTATATACTGGATGTTCATTAATCGTGAGTAACACTTCATCTTTTTGTTGCCCCTGTACGTGTACTACCGCAAAAACAGCTAAAAGAAGTACGATAAATTTTGTCTGCATAAGTTTTTTTCAATAAAATCTGAATCGAACAAAAATAATAATATTGCCTTGTTTTACAAGCTCCCTTTTAAACGAAACTTACTTACAAAATAGTATGTTATTTTTACTTTTTTAATTTACTTGCTATATTGCTAGTCGCTATTTTGATGTGCTAACAGAAAAAAAACTTTTTTAGCCAACAGCATCGTGATCATAAAACATAGCAAAACCACTAATTTACAAACTATCCTTGGAAAAAGACATAAAATTAATTTGGGATTTTAGAGGCCCTGCCGCGCATCAGACAGCACTGCATCACGAGATCCATCTCAAAGAGTACATCGCAGCAGAAAAACTAACACTAAACATCACTGGCTATCAAGCCATAAATGACATGCATAGCATTGCCTATATGGTAGTCACTACCGCAGAAATGAAACCAGTACGTGATGCGCTAAAACCCCATCGAGGTCAGTATTACGAAGCCCCAGCTTAGCAGACCTGTACACCTTATATCACTTTTTTGGCACACAAATTGACTTAACAACTACAGAGTCATGCGAACTTTTATAGCATGGTAGACACAAATAATGTGATTTTTTCGTTTTATCGTAGGATTACAGGCGTTCTTATCGTAAAATGTGCGTACCATCAGATCGTTTTTATTACAGATCGCAAAAGTTTTAGTGACTCCTCATATATTTGCAAAAATTTTTACATATCAGCATGAAAAAAACAAACATGAAACACATCGCTTTAGCGATCGTATGCATTTTAATCACTACACTAAGTAGTGCGCAATCCAAAGTAGGTACTATAGACAGTGAATTTATCTTATCTAAATTACCAGAGCTTACCAAAGTACAAGAAGACTTAAAAGCCTACAACACAAAATTAGAAACGGATCTAAAAGCCAAAGTAGAGGATTACCAATCCAAAGTAAAAACCTATCAAGAAGGTGCTGCTACCATGACTGATGCACTAAAAAAGACAAAACAAGAAGCGATCATCACCTTAGAAAACGAGATCAATCAATTTCGCCAAAATGCAGCGCAACTAGTACAGATAGAGCAAAACAGACTTTTACAACCTCTGTATAAGAAAATAGGTATTGCATTAGAAGCAGTAGCCAAAAGCGAAGGATATACCCAAGTACTTACACTAACCAGTAGTGGAATTGCCTACATAGATCCTGCATTTGACCTTACCAAAACTGTGATGGCTAAATTAGGGATTAGTGTAGAATAATAATAAGGGCGTTCCCCAAGGGTCGGGCTATCCGCTGTATCTTTTTTGTTTTTTCAGAAAAACAAAAAAGGATGCCGCTCCTATCCCTAACGCATTACATCAGTTAGCGTACCCTTATAAAAAAGCTACGGTCTGTAACTCAGTGTTACAGACCGTAGTTTTTTTTATGTAAAGGTGTCCGTCATTTTCGACAGCACAATTCGTATTCTCTTATCTACTGTAATTAGGTGCTTCTTTAGTGATTGTTACATCATGCGGATGACTTTCATGAATTCCACTCGCTGTAATTTTCACAAATCTACCCGATGTTTGCAAGGTAGCTATATCCTTAGCACCACAGTATCCCATTCCAGCACGCAATCCTCCTACAAACTGGTGAATACTCTCGAACAATTCTCCTTTGTATGCTACTCTACCTACAATACCTTCTGGCACTAATTTTTTAATATCATCTTCTACATCTTGGAAATAACGATCTTTAGACCCTTGTTTCATAGCCTCTACAGACCCCATTCCTCTATAAGATTTAAACTTTCTTCCTTCGTAGATGATTGTTTCTCCTGGCGACTCTTTAGTTCCTGCTAGTAATGAACCAAGCATCACAGTATCTGCTCCTGCTGCAATCGCCTTAGGAATATCTCCTGTATAGCGGATTCCTCCATCAGCAATTACGGGTACACCAGATCCTTTAAGCGCTGCTGCTACTTCTAATACTGCCGAGAATTGAGGAAACCCAACTCCAGCTACCACTCGTGTAGTACAGATAGATCCTGGTCCAATTCCTACTTTTACAGCATCTGCTCCTGCTTCTACTAAGTATTTAGCAGCTTCTGCCGTAGCTATATTTCCTACAATCACTTCTAGATCAGGGAAACTAGCTTTTACATTCTTTAGCACAGTTACCACACCTTTGGTATGTCCATGTGCTGTGTCTATTACTACTGCATCTACACCTGCTTTTACCAATGCTGCTGCGCGGTCTACAGCATCTCCTGTAACACCGATGGCCGCTGCTACACGCAGCCGCCCTAGAGTATCTTTATTCGCAATTGGTTTTTGGGTAAGTTTGGTAATATCTCTAAAGGTAATTAACCCTACTAATTTATTAGCATCATTCACTACAGGTAGTTTTTCGATCTTATTTTTTTGTAAGATGATTTCTGCATCCTGTAAAGAGGTACCCTCGCCTACTGTCACTAGATTTTCGGTAGTCATTACCTCAGCAATAGGGCGCTCATTATTTTTTTCGAAGCGAAGGTCACGGTTGGTTACGATTCCTAATAATTTGCCGGCATCATCTACGATAGGTATCCCTCCAATACTATGCTCACGCATATTGCTCTTAGCATCGATCACCTTGGCATTGAGTGGCAGGGTTACGGGATCGATAATCATCCCGCTTTCTGCTCTCTTTACCTTGCGCACCTTCATCGCTTGCTGCTCAATTGTCATGTTTTTATGCAACACACCAATACCACCTTCTTGTGCCATAGCAATTGCCATACGACTCTCTGTAACGGTATCCATAGCTGCAGATACTATAGGTACGTTGATAGTTATATTTCTCGTAAATTTTGTTTGAATATTTACTTCTCGGGGCAGTACTTCAGAGAATGAAGGAACTAGAAGTACATCGTCGTAGGTCAATCCTTCACCGACGATTTTGGATTCATGTGCTGTCATGGCAATTAAGATTTAATTGCGAGCAAATATACTTCTTTTTTACCGAAGTACTACCATTTATCGCTAATTTATTAGACACACTGAGTACCCACCGAAAGCATACCCCATACGACACTATCAGCTATTTTAGGAGCAATGCCCCCTTTTTAATCATCTAAACTATTCTATATACTACAAAAAAGGGGAATACCCCTATTAAATACCAGTATCTTCCCCACTGTTTTTCAGTATTTTGTTTGTACATTTATACTATGTTATAAAATTAGTGTTTGAAGTGGCTTACACTTTTTATGATTGGCTATAAAAACGATCTTTTGCACCCTAATTTTGCAATTTTTGAGTTCCGTAGCGCTGCTATGCAACAAAAAATTACTGCATTTGGTCACAAAATTTTCGATTTTCGCTTAAATCAAAAAAATGTAAATCACTTCTTTATAAAAACCTAAAAGATGTACAGCTTACCCACTCTCATTCTGGAGTGTGAGCCAATCAACTGAGAGAACATCCTGTAGAAGAAATGTGTAATTGTACAAGCACTTGATACTAGTGGAAGCATCCAGAACGTGTAGGTCTAGCATCTTTTAGGTCTTTTTTATGAAGTGGTTAAAACTTTTTTTAATTTGCCATAAAAACGATTTTTTGTACCCTAATTTTAAAAATCCTATTACACGAAACATATAAATGAACCCAAACGAAAAAACTACGGAAAAACTCGAAGAAGAATTAAAAAGACTACAAATTATTAATGGGGTATTAATAGGCTTATTAGGAATTCTATTTATAGTATGCATTTATGGATTACTAAAAAATGATACTAATAGATTTTTCAGCATATTAATTGTTGTGCCAATTACTTTAAGCACCTCCATTCCTATCAATTACAGAAATATAAAGAAAATAAAAGTGGAATTAGCGTCTCGAAAATAAAACTTACCTCTGTTTATACAATGAACTCTTTGCGTTAGGGATAGCAGTGGAAATCCCACAGCTCGACCTTAGGAGAGCGAGGAATTGGAACGGATAGCCCGACCCTTGTGGTAACGCCCTAATTACTTTACAAACTACTCTACTACAAAACTTAACCCTCCTGATATGGTAGTCGCTGTCAATCCAGAGGAACGCTCGTATTGGTGGATTTCTACAGTGGCGCTTTTGAGTCCTATTTTCCAAAGGTGTATTTTGGTAAATATATCGGTATACCGCACTCCTATTCCGTACTGAATGGCATCAAAGGCTGATAGATCAAAATCCGAAGTATAGAATTGCTGGGTAGACAGATGCGTATTAAAAGGCGCAAAATACGTGGCCTCGGTCTGTAGGTAATAGCGATATGCTGGATAGATCGTGAATTGGTCTCCGAGTTTGATCGGTATTTCGAGTGCTGCGGTATAGGCATCGATTCCCCACGTATCGGCATAGTATCGCCAATAGGTACGCACTACGACCTGCTCATTAAGGTAGTAATGCAATCGCCCGCCTACTGCTAGTTTAAAACGGGTATCTGGCAAGCGCTCTACATCGTCTCCAAATACAAAACCTGGTTGCCCTGGTACGCTAAAATCTGCTACATCTGCAAATTGTACGCGCTGAAATGGGGTAGATAAAAGTCCTTCTTGCTGTATGAGATCGATGGAAAAGGAGGCTTGTAATTGCTTAGAAAGTAGTTGCGAAAATCCGAATCCTAGAGCGTATGAATTACGAGAGGCATCGGTATGTGGTACAAAACTCGGTAAATCCCTGAGTTCGGAGGGGTAGATCGGATCCCACTCGTCTAGAAACACATTGGCACTGATGCTGATTTCTGTGTTTTTTTCATTGAACAGCTGGGTGTAGCTTCCTCCAAATCCTATGGAGCTATAATCGTGCTCATCAGAGGCGGAGGCATTGACCGACCATATTCGATTGCGATCATCACTGCTATGACTGTAACTACCCGATATACTAACGAGTACGTCATCTCCTGATGCTCCTGAAGAGGCGACAAAGGCATCGGCTGCTCCTTCTCCGTCAAAGGGGTTTACGTTACTCGAAGATGCCGAGGTATAAGCAGATACGCTGGCATCAATAGTCAGTACATCATCTTCGTTGAGCGGTATAGACACTACGATGGTAGGAGCTATATCGGTCAGTTCTTCAGTACCGATCCCTCCTGTTACTGCTGCATTGTCTCCGTCTTGGGTATAATATCCCATCAGCAGATCGATTTCTGTGCTTTCTAATACTCTTTTTTTATAGGTTGTAGCTTCTTCTTGGTCTTGCGCGATGGCACTGGACATACATACTACCAACACGATGCCTAGTAGTAACTGATCTATATACTGCATGAGGAATGATATGTGTTGGTTAATTGCAGCCACAGCCACCTCCTGTTTTTCCGCCATTGGCACCTGCTGCCGCTTCTCTGTAAACCTGAAAATTGGTATGGAAGCGTTTGATTTTTCGGGCTGTTAGTTTCATATCAGGATCGTTGATCTTTACTTTTTCGTATTCCTTGACCGCCATGCATGAACCGAAACTGATGGCGATGCAAATATAGAGGATGTGTTTTTGTATGCTCATTACTAAGTATGTTTTAAGGAGTGGTAATGTGTATGTGCGCTGAGGTGTGTATAGCACCCGCTGCATCGATCACGATACATTCTACTCCTTTTAATTGATTGACTCGATTGATTCCTGTGGTTCTACCCATTACAAAAATGGAGGTGGCTAATGCATCTGCTAATTCTGCTTTGGGGGCAAAAACGGTGACACTGACGATTCCTGTAGCAGGATAGCCTGTTCTGGGATCGATAATGTGTGTATACCTATTACCGTCAAAGGTTACATATTTTTCGTAATCACCAGAGGTAACTACTGCGCCATCTATAACGGGCAAGAGGGCAAATGCTTTGTTTTTATTCATAGGATTGGTAATGGCTACTTGCCACGGAGTACCGTCTATCTTACTCCCCCAAGTGGTCATATCACCCGATGCATTGATAATCCCTGCAGTGACCCCTCTGGACAGCATCAGGGCTTTGGCACGATCGGCGGCATAGCCCTTGCCTATAGCTCCAAATCCGATTTTCATTCCTTTCTTTCGTAGATAAACAGTAGAGGCTGCTGTATCGATCTCTATATGCTGAAATCCTACCTTGGCTACAGAGGCAGCGATGGCTTCTTTGGTAGGCATATGCTGCATAGTGCCATCAAATTTCCAGATACGATCCATCGAGGCATAACTGATATCAAAGGCGCCGTCGGTAAGCTGGGCAATAGCAATGGCACGCTGGATCAGTGCTAGCAATTCTGGTGCTACTGTTACTGGTTTCTCTCCTGCATACCTATTGATCTGCGAGGTTTCTGAGGCGGAGTCCCACGAAGAAATCAACTGTTCTATACGCTGAATCTCTGCAATAGCGGCATCGATATGGGTATCGGCTTCGGCAGGTGTAGGGGCTACAATGGTAATTTCGAAACTACTGCCCATGAGTAGTAATGCACGCTTAGTGATTTGCTGTGCAGTAACTATCATAGGTACGAGTCCGCAAACCAACAGTATACTGAATTGTCGTAGCATATGCATGGTTATGGATGTAGGGCTTCTAATAGTTGGATATAGGCGGCTGGACTGGTTTTTTTATACCCCATTTCGCCATATTTTTTTCCTGTGGCATCGATAAGTACAACTAGCGGAAAGCCTCCGCTTTTATTATACCGTTCTGCCAATTGCTTGTTGCGTAATTGTATTGCGGGTGGTAATTGATTTTTTTTCTTTCGTGGGAAGTCTGCTGTCATACGAATGTAATTGGCATCGGCATACGCTGTAAAGGTTTCTGTATCTAGTATGGTACGTGCTAATTTTATACAGGGTGCACACCAATCCGAACCCGAAAAGACAATCATTATATGTTTATTGGTAGCAATAGCCTGCTGTTGTGCTTCTTCTAAAAGAAGTTCTTTTTCTTGTGCCATGAGTGCGCCTAAGGTGCAACAATAACATATGCATGCTAAAAAAATCTGTTTCATACGGTACTATAACTGTCTGCACCTCTAATTTATTACAGTTAGTGCATAAAACCATGCAGTTCTACTAAAAAAAATCTCCCTCATATCAAAATCTCATATTGCTATCAAAAATAGAACGCCCTGTAACTATCAATTACAAAGCGTTCTAACAGGAGTCATCACACACTATTCTCCTATTTTTTGGGTGGTAGTTGTAAATGGGTAAGAAATGCTTCTTCTCTATGCGTCGCATTTCGTTGCTTTCTATACATATCTGCATCTTTTTTGGAACGCCATTCGATGAGAATGGTTTGTGAAGGCTGTGTGCCATTGTTTAGATCTTCATAGCCTGTTACTGGAAAATCAAACACAATCTTACCATGGTATTTTTTTAGGTCTTCTTTTACCTGAGACGCATTCCAAATAGTTTGTACCTCATATATCTTATCTGCATAGATCGTAAACTGAAAATCTTCTTCTACACGCCCCATTACTTGTTTTAACTCATGCCAGATTTTCTTTCGCATGGGAGTTAGTTCTGAATTGGGTAATTCTTTTAGAAATGCTGCTGCCGATTGCATATCGGGCCAACTGTACAGGCCTACAAAGTTATTAGGCTTATAATCTCCTGCTACTACCTGATCGATGGGTAATGATGCTAGAGGTTTAAAACCGTTTTTAGAGGCTATAGGAAAGACTTTCTGAAAATAGTCATTCATCAATTGCTGCGCTCCTGGCTTGGTAATCGAAGAAATCACTATAAATAAGGCTCCTTTTTGTAATTGGATTGTCTGACTTGCTGCTGCTTTTGTTTTGGCTACTGCCTTGTTTTGATGTATCAATGCCATTTCGTTTTGGGTAAATCCTTTTGCTGTTGCGAGCATTCCTGCTGCAAGTAACATGAAAGATAGTTTTTTCATTAGTATATGTTTTTGATTAACACTGCCAAAACTAATGGAGGAATACCTCTGTAAAAAATATGTGTGGTACTTAGGAAAAAAATGCTGTGAATGGGCTTTTTATCGACCAATGACCCCTTTTATTTAGCTACAATGGTTAGATGCTGATGGATTGTTGCCGCCTTAGACCTAGAAACAGGAATCGTAAGTGCATACTGCTCGATACACAATTGCAATTGTTTGCGATTGCCTGTAGTAGTATACGGAAGCTGCGTATTGACTATAAAAGAATGATGACACCGATATAGATGTGTATGCAAGGCATCGTCTATAATTTTAGACAATGAAGTACGCAATAATTGATGCTGCACCGTAGCGACCTCATCTACATACACCACTTTGGCATAACTACCTTGTGCTTCTATATAGAGTAGATTTTTAGATGGTAGGGTTACTTTTTCCGAAGTCAGGGAATGAATGACCATCATCTCTTGATTGGTCTCGGTAAGGTGTGCAGGGAGTGTGGGCGGATGCAATAATTGCAGTCTTTTTTTATACCGATAAAATGCATCACTCTCTCTTAGCGATTTCCATGCTGGATGGGTAAGTACGCGAACAAATCCTTTTTTCTGTTGGTAAAACGCCTCTAAATGCTGTAGTGCCTTTTTAGGAGCTCCCATATGCCAGTATACGACAGATGCTTCTCTGTCTTTCTCTATATGTGACTCCTGCTGCATCCACTGCTCAAAAAATGCAGTCCATTGCTGTAGTAGCGCTGGCTCAGCTAGTTGTTGATACACCACTACCTGCACCGCAGGTGCTAAAAATACTTCTACGGTATCCTGATCGAGCAGCGCATGCGCTTTCTGCAATTGACCACTGAGTATGTAGGTCCAGATAAGTGCATCATATGTAGGTTTGGAGGTAGGATGTAGCGATAGTACTTTTTGTAATTGCTGTTCGGCAGCAGTGTATTGCCCATCTAGCATCAAGGCAAATCCATAGGTGCTGTTTTTCTGAACATTTAGTGGATCTTCTGCTACTGCATAGGCCACTGCTTTGAGCGCTTCTTTATACTTACCGATCACTAGTAGATAAAACGTATAATAATAGTGTACATCTGAGGCATAACTATCCAATGAAAATGCTTTTTCTAATGAATAATAAGCTCCTAACACATCGATATCATTTAATAGCTTTATCAATACCAAGGCAAGATGTGCTTCCACTAGCCTATCATCTAAGCGTAATGCTTGTAGTGCTATAGACTTGGCTTGTGTATAATGAGTTTCATCTTCGTCGGGAAGGATAATAGCCAACGTAGCGTAACAATGTGCTAGATATGCATAGCCTATAGCAAAGGTATGTTCTATGGTCACTGCTTGCTGTAAATGAAGGACGGCTTTTTGAATATCTTTTAAATTCCAAGAGTTCCAATGATACAATCCTTTTAGGTAATGATCATACGCTTCTGGGGCTACTTTTATTTTCTGGCGCTCTGGCTTTAGCTCCAACTCGAAATAATTGACCACTTTGGTAGCGATACGATCTATGACTTCGAAAATATCGGTATACGACTCATCAAACTTAGCGGTTAACAAACATTCATGACTGATCGCTGCGATTAATTGAATATGGAATCGAATATGGGTATTTATTTTTAAGAAAGTACCTTTTAGTATATAATCTACTGTGGTTTTTTGCGCTGTAATAGCAGCATCAGTACTCGTATGCTTCTGAGTAGCTACTACTCTCAGGTATGGGTAATGAGAGAGCAAATAACTAATTTCGATAGGTATTGCCTTGGATAAATAATGTACGTCTTTGTCTTCAGACAGGTTTTCAAAAGACAGTACAAGGATACGTTTCATTATTCAGGGTTGTATAGTGCTTAGTGATGCTATGGTACGCCCCCGCTATCTTTTAGCGCGATGGGCATTCAATTGCTTAGGCACTAAATATACTAAGAATCGACTGATTAACGATACTACAGCAGTGTACTCATTTTCTTTTTAGTGCTACTACACTAAACTACAAATGAATAACACAATCGCTATTTTTATCGAAGTGATTGTGTTCTAAAAAAATTACAACTTAGGACATCGTTTGCAATTGCTCTTTCCCTTCTTCTTGTATTTCTTACAACATTTCTTCTTTTTCCCTCCACAGTTTAGCTCACAGTTAAACATTACACAAGGTGATGGCGCTGCAATTGATCCCGAAATCTGATTCATTTTGTTTTTATTAAATCTAAATAAGCGCAAATATACAAAAAAAAGATTCCCGTGGGAATCTTTTTTTTACTCGTTATCAGATCAGTACCTAAAAATAAGTAGATACTACATATAGGTAGTACTAGGCTTCTTCTGTATGCTGAAAGGTATTAATATCTCTATCGAACAGATAATGGCCAGATTTATCATCTCCGATAATCTTTAACTTATCTAACAATGTACGTGCAGTTGCTTCTTCCTCTAATTGCTCGGATACATACCACTGCATAAAGTTGTGCACATTATAATCTTTGTGTTCTAAACACTGAAAGATAACATTATTGATCTGAGAGGTTACAAATTCTTCACTTTCTAAAAAGATCTCGAATAACTCTAGTAATGATGTAAAATCTGCTCTTGGTTTCTCTATCGCTGGAATTACTGCCTTTCCGCTACGCTCATTGATAAATTTCACCAGCTTGGTCATATGTACACGCTCTTCTTCAGATTGTGCATAAAAAAATTCAGCTATTCCATTGTATCCGTTTACATCAGCCCAACACGCCATAGACAAATATTGAGCAGAGGCAGTAGCTTCATATTTGATCTGGTCGTTTAGCGATTTTTCTATTTCTGGTATCATATTCTTTAAATTATTGTTATCATTCCTAATGTACATAATTTACAAGAGCTATCATCAGAAGAAATTGCTTTTTGAGTAATTTAAAATCAGACTAGTTAATGACAAATAGTATTGGTGATGATAGTATAACACTTAAGCGGCTTGCTCAAAGGCAATATAATTGACTAGTTTTCCTTTTTTGTTACGCACAGGAAACCCTTTGATCTGGCACATATATGTAGAATCGTCTTTTTTATAATTAAGTATTGATACTTCGAATGGAAGTTGTTTAGACACTGCATCCCTGATGGTTTTTGCCGTAGTTAGACAAGTATCCACCCCTTGAAACATCTTAGGGGAGCTTCCTATAATTTCCTGTGGTGTATAGCCATTCATTTGTGTAATATTCTGAGTAGCATATACAATTTGTAGATCGGTATTAGTAATTACAATCACAGCACGTTCACCAATTAGTTGATTGGTATAGTCCTGATCAAAATCCCATTTTTGAGTAATTTTGTAGAGCTGCTCTAGATCATCCTTACAACTCGCTAAATAACTGCTATGCTCTGCATAAAACTCCCAAGAACTTAGTGGCAATAAATTACGCCCATGCGTTTGGTAATAAGTGGCTAAGGTCGCATCGTATACACTTAATTCTTTCATTATAATAGATTTTTAACAAAAATATTTAATATTCTGATCATACGTCGATGAACAAAAGTTAATAATCCGATTAAACAAAGGTTAAAAACCAATCAATTACCACTTAAATTGTAGCGTAGTATACCATGTTAGTGGGTCTGATGGGATGATGCCTGGTCCAGGATAGCCTGTAGCCCTCCTCGTAAAATACGAAGTATCAAACACATTATTAATCCCTGTTTCTAAGGTAAATTGATTATAAGTATACGATAATGAAACATCCATAATATCATAGGCAGGAATCTCTCCTATAATTCCATTACGAATATCACTACCTTCTATACTTCTAGAATTGGTAACGTCTGTAAATTGCTCTGATATGTACGTATACTGTAGACTTGCCAAAAAGTTCTTATATCCAAATTTCATTCCTGCCTTTAGGTTTAGTGTAGGAATAAATTCTACTTTCTTTCCGTCTACCCCTACCTGCTCAGAAGATATGTATTCAGATTCTGTAACCGAGGTGTTGGCAAACACACTCCATTGATGCTCTTGGGTTCCCCAATTTAATGTATGCAAAATATTCCAGTCCACTAAGGATTCGAAACCATAGATAAATGCAGTTCCTATATTTCTACGTACTCTATTGGCTCTATCATCTAATACGATTCCGATACGATCATCGTATAGCAACCCAAAACCACCTATATCATAAGATAAATGTGACCCTAGGTTTCCTCGCACTCCAAAATCGGCAGTAAACCCTTCCTCATCACTAATATTTTCATCTACTATAAATGTAGGACTTACCACACGAATATCACTAAAAGTCACAGATCGGTAATTCTGTGAAATATTAGCATACGCTTCTAAACTCGAATGTGGTTTATAACTCACCCCTACGCCTAGTAATAAAAAAGTACGTTCTAGGGTTCTATTATCGGTCTTCTCTTCATTAAAGATCGCATTTCCTGCTCCGTCAAAGTTTACCTCATTAAACGTCCCCTCGGTTTCAGTCTTGATATGTTCCAATCGAAACCCTGGTGTAATTGACAATTTATCAGAGAGCTTGAAGATGTTTTCTCCAAACGCCGCAAAATTTAGATTCGGAAAATCAATATCGGATTGATTAGGGTAATCAGGAAAATCTGTTGCTGCAATCGAGAAATCTGCATCCGTACCCAAACTTCCTGCTCCTTGTTGCGCATCATTGTTTGCTTGGTAATATTTAGCACCTATCAGAAATACAGATTCTTTGTTTAAAAATGTATATCGAGTAAGTAAGCGTGCTTCTGCTCCCCAGTTTCTAAAATTACCAATGATCACATCTCTAGGAAATAAAAAACTACCTTCTGTATCCGTTTCATCTACATCAGTAATCGGATTGGTATTGAACACAAAAGGATTCCCTCTAAATCCTACTGCTTTTCGTGCAGCGTCTAATGCAAATAGATTGACAGTTAGATCCGTTTGATCCGAAAGTGCATGTATAAACTTTAAGGAAAATAATTTCCAATCTACATCAAACCAATTTCGAGTACGATTGCTCACTCTTGGGTCTAATCGGAATTGTGTATCTGTTAATCCTCCTGCCTGTTGTGCCAGATAATCCAAATAAGTAGCTTCGAATTCTACCTTGGTACGGTCTGAAAACTGGTATCCTAGATGTGCATAAAAGTTTTTAGACTCGAATCCTGCATTAGGTCTAAATCCATCTCCTTTTTTATAATTATAATAGGTATAATAACTAAACTTACCGATGGTTCCACTTAGACTATTAAAACTCGTAAACAATCCAAACGACCCTATGTTTTGTCTAGAGGTAAGTGCAATCTTTTTATTAGGGTCTGGAGTTCTCATCTTAAAATTAATCAATCCGCCGAACTGTGTTCCATATTGTAGTGAAGCAGCTCCTCTAACTACCTGAATCTGGCTAATTGCCTCGGCAGGTGGTGTATAGTAACTTTCTGGGTATCCTAGCACATCTGCACTAATATCATAACCATTTTGCTTGATATTAAAATTAGCAGAACGGTTTGGATCCAATCCTCTCCCTCCAATATTGAGCTGCAACCCTGCATCTCCATTATCATAGATGTTAATTCCTGCTACCTGAGCATATAGCTGTCGGGCATTATTACTCGCCAAGTTACCCACTACTTGTTCTGCTAGTACTACTTCTGTTTTCTTTCCTGCAAAAATCGCTGTTCCCTCTACAGGCTTGAGGCGTTTGAGTCCAAAAATCTTGTTGCGTCGTTGCTGGATAAACACCTCTGATAATTGTTCTCCTAGCGGTTGTAATGCAAAACGAATCGTAGTATCTGCTGCTACTGTTACGCTTTTTTGTAAAATAGCATGCTCAAAACTAAAGATGGTAATTGTATACACTCCTTCTTCTAGATCTGTAAACAGAAATACTCCTTTCGCATCAGTAACTACCTGCTCTCCTGTACGCTCATTATACACTTCTGCATCTGCAATAGGTTGCTGAATTTCGTCTACCACAGTGCCTGTAATAGTATATTGTGCTGATACCACCGTAGAAAGTAGCGTACATAAAATGACTGTGATTGTTTGATATATATTCACCTTATTTATTTTTTATAAATCTTTCCCCTAAGTACTTTTTTCTTTTATTCATCTCCCCATCGATGCAATACATTAATGGGTGCGTCCTCAAAAGGCAGTATCCATTCCTTCGGCGCAAATGATTCTTTCTCTGCTGCTAGATCTACTGTAGGATCTATATACGATTTACTCAATCGTCCATTGAGCGCTACATAACTTTCTACAAACACTTGTAGATTACGATGTCCTTGGTCTTCGAAATGTCTTTTGAGATGGTGCGCATATTGTAGGATAAAATCGGGCTGGGTAGCCATTTGTTTTTCCTGAAACGATGTTAAAAAATCATCATTTGCCACATAAAAGCGTTTCCCTGTGACTCGATCTACTATCTTAAAAGTCGCATACCCTGCTTTTTCCATCAGCATCACCCGCCATGAAAAACGATACCCCTCTTCTGTCCAAAACAATTCCCCTGGATATAAGACATAACGAAACGGCAAAAGTAATTGAATTATAAAAAACACCGCTAGCATACCCAACACTATTTTATGCCTCAGTGATGAGAATTTAAAAACTGTAACCGTATCGAATGATTCTTTGTCAATCTTACAAATTCTAGATAATATACTGAGGATTTTATGATGTATTCGTGCATCAAAAAAGATCAAGGTACTGATGATCATGATATACGGAAACATGCCTATCGGAAATAGCACTCTGGTAAGCACATGGAAAATAACTACCATCACAAAAGCCACTCCTCTCGTTCGCTTGTACAACAACATAAAAGGAATCACTAAATCATAAATTGCCCCTGTGTAGCTAAATAAGTAATGTACCCATTCCTGCTGCATCAGCTCCCCTAACAATGGAATCTTATATTTAGAAGGTAACCATATTTTTAGCGGCATTGCCTTGTACCACCAATCGATATTTAATTTCGCTAGCCCTGCGTAGAAATATACAATACCCAATAATAGTTTGATGGCATCTATTGTCCACTTTGGAAGCTGCTGATAGCTTTTAGCAGACCTGCGAGCATCTATAGAATAATACGCATTAGCGGGCAAAAAAATTAGCAGAAAACTAAGAACACTAATAAAATAATAATGATTAAGATAGGTCGTTTTGTCCATCAGCTCTATATAGGTAAAACTGAGAAAAAACGTGATGATCGCGATGCGATATTGATAACCAAGTGCTACCATCAATGCTGCTACACCACAGAGTAAAAATAGCCCATAGGTATAAATACCCAGTGGTTTTACAAAATCAAAACCATAATACGAAAAGAAAAACGTAGGCTGTATATACAGTTTATCGATCCATCCATAACTCCAAAACCGAATGATACTGATGAGCATCATGAGACCAAAAAAAATACGGAATGCTGCCAGAGGAGCAGCATCCGTATAGGTATTTAGATACTTTCTAATTCGATACATGAGTTAGTAATAGAAAAAGTCTGTGTATTTTAATCGCCATCTGCATCTACAAAGCCTACTGCGATGGTCATGGCTTGTAACATATCTACTTTTAACAACACTACATTTTTCTGAAGCTCGCTATACATACTTAATACCGATGTATTATCTGTAGTAATCTGTGTGGTAAAGCTTACATCTAGATCCGCAGTTTTAGCTCGTATTGTATCAAATTGATCATTGATCAATATAGATAAATCTCCTCCTCCTTTGAGTGTAGATAGAAATGCCAAGTATGTTTTCAGACTTTCTCCTGTTCCAGATTTAGCGATATGCACTCCATTAAAGAAATCTTGCATCGCCTGTAAATTCTTTAGGAACAGTTGTTTAGACACATCTCCTTTATAGAACGCCTCTACTTTATTTGGCAACACTCCACTAGAAAAGATTCCTGCGGGGATTCCTACTTTTCCAGCTCTCAGGTGCTTTTCGTAATGGAATACATAATCATTCACTAGTTTATCCAATGAACCCGAAGCATCTGCAAACGCATTATTTGCTATAAATGTATCTCTATATCCGCTCGACCAATCAGTAACCACCGCTGTCGTTAGCGATTGCATTCTGCTCACTACATCTGCTAAATATTTTCGATATGCAGCACCATTGGTAACATCTGTATACATACCTAATACATCAGTAGCTGTAGCTCCGATACCGTATAACAAATAATCTACAGCTCCGAATCCTTGCTCGTCCTGTAATGAAACCGCTGTTAGATCATATGCGCCCTTAGCGATATTAGCATCAATATCCGATGCATTTACTGGGTATACATTCATAAAATTTCTGAAAGACACTTCTTCTGCCTTTCCTATTTCAAAAAAGCTAATGGTTTGCCATGTTTCATAGGCCGTTAACCAAGCTTCTTGTACCGCTACTAAGTTTGTGAGATCTGGAGTCGTTGTAAAATTCGTTGTTGCCTTACTAAGTGCAGTCATATCTACTGCAAAACTCTGATAAGCAGGGACAATAATATTATCAGCTACATTTTCTAATAATGCTTTTCTATCGAAGTTATCTTGTGTTTCGCCGCCTCCTGTTTCATCCGAACTACATGCTGCAAAAAAAACAGTGGTTGCTAACCAAAAACCTAGAATCCTCTTCATCTTATTTTTATTTATTCTTAATAAATCTGTGCAAATGTAAAAAAAAGAGGTAACGCCACCATGCCTTTACCCTCTTTTTTAAAATTTTATCGTTTGTTTAGCCTAGCTACCTGCTTGTGCTACTGAAAAATTAAATGCTGCTGCAATTTGAGCAGATAATGTTTCTAATGTAGTAGGAGTTACATCCCATAATCCATTAGTTCCTCCCATCAATGTATTTAGCATTTCTTGTACCTGAGTTCTCGTAAAGTATGGACCTGCCTCATCAGGGTGTCTGGTAAATTGTAAGCTATAGATAAATCCAAATCCTTCTGAAAGATCATGAAATACAGCTGCTTGATCTACAGTAGCTGCTTCTAATCCTGTTTTTGCTTGCTGCAAGTAGTATACTGCTCTAATAGCAATGATCTCAGATATTTTTTGTCGTATAATCGCTGCTTGTGCATCACGTTCTGTATACTCTTTAGCTACGATTGCTGCTCTTCCTAATTTAAACGCATTAAAAATGTCTGCCGCAATCCCTTTAAAATCGTCATCTCCTTCTACACGACCTATATATTTATTTAAGAAACCATCATCCTCTCCTATAGTAGCATTAGGATTCGCTGGATCTGCAGAAGTACCGTACAGGTATCCATAGGCCTCATCCCATTTATGCTCCATAGTCGTATAATTTTTACCTTCTGCTACGATACCTGCATCGTTATTACCTATGTTATCTGCTTCGTCTAATACCGCTGTTCCCAAATAGTTATTCAGTGCTTGGTCTGTCATTAATGCACCTATCAATCCTTTGGCAAATGCTTGGTTTAATTCTAATCCTTTGGCATTTACATAACGTTTTGATCCACCGCCTGCTTCTTGTAGCACGCCTGCTTGTCCTGCTACAGCATCGTCTGTCCATTTTGGAAACACATCACTTACTTGACTAGCCATCCAACCTTCAAAATCTTCTTTTACAGCGGCTGCTTCTACAACATTGACAAAGAAAAAATCTCTAGACGCAGCCGTTTTACTTCTTACATTCTTGCTAGACGCATTTAAATCTGCATCGCTAAAATCTTCTGCCCCTGCTTCATGATCGAACATCGCGTCCAATACTGCTAAACTAGTAGTAGGTTCCTTTAATTGCGCTGTAATCTCTGTTGCCATTTTGATACGCGTAGTTTGCCCACCAAAACTTACCGTACTCTCTCCATTACGTGTAAACGTATAGCTAGATGGTTCCTCTATAGCTGTCTGATTCGTATCATCATCTGAACAAGCTCCTAAAAATAAAGCTCCAGAAATAAATGTGAGTTGTAAAAAATTATTGAACTGCATGACTTCTTATTTAAACTGAATAAAAATAACTGATTTTCGAGGGCAAATATATTAATGGAAATACTTTCTACAAAAATTTATTTAAATTAAATCTAAATAAAATTTGCGCGTTATATATAAAAACCCAGCTCACCAATCTTACAAGCCCCTAGATACCAACACATTAATTACAAAAAATATTATATAAAAAGCCAATAGTTGTTTTTTAAACAACTATTGGCTTTTACTGTTCTCTCATCAAAACATCACATATATGCAATGCTGACACTATTTTTTTTAATTACTGAGCGGCTGTATAGCGTGTTCTCAACTGTCGCACCCATTCGATCAACTGTGTTCTTTCGGTATCTGTAATATCTCCATGCAACCATGTGTATGAGTTCAGTGGCATTTCTCCTTCTTCTACCTCTTCGATCAATTCTTCTAATTTGTGATCCTTCTTTTTTATTGTGTAGCTATCCCACTCCGATACATTAAAATGCTCTTTGCCTTCGTCTACATGGTGTGCCAACCAAAAAGACACTGGCGCCACCGCAGCGTACCATGGATACTTCGTTTGGTTACTATGGCAGTCATAGCACTTAGCACGTAATAACTGCTGCATTGCGGCAGAGGGTTTGGTTTCATCTTCGAAAGCAGCTACAGAAGCATATCCCGCCTCATTCTTTGCCACAGGGACAAACTGCATTCCTATAAGTACTACTACGATGAGTAGCCCAATGATTTTTCCGTTTTTTTTCATTCAAAAAGAGTTGTTGTTTAGTGATATGTCGAAAATATTTTTGTCGCTTCGTTATGCGCAGATTCAAAACTCATGGTTCTGATATTGGTAGTAGCTTTTACCGTTGTAAAATACGAAAGCATCCGCTCTGTAGGCATATTACCTGTTAGCTCATCTTTAGCCATAGGACAACCTCCATACCCTTGGATCGCTCCATCGAATCGCCTGCATCCCGCCTCATAAGCAGCTGCTACCTTTTCATACCAACTCGTCGGAGTAGTATGCAAGTGCGCTCCAAATTCGATCGCAGGATAGGCAGGAATCAAGTTTTTAAATAAATAAGAGATCGTAGCAGGATCAGAAGCTCCTACCGTATCCGATAGTGATAAGATGCGTACCCCCATACTACTCAGTTTCTCTGTCCACTCCCCTACAATATCCACATTCCAGGGATCGCCATAAGGATTCCCAAATCCCATCGATAAGTAAGCCACCACTTCCTTATGATGCGCATCGGCAATCTCTAATATATCTTGTAGTATCGTTACAGACTCTGCAATGGTCTTATGCGTATTACGCATCTGAAAATTTTCGGAAATCGAGAAAGGGTACCCCAAGTAATCAATACTGTCATGTTCTACAGCATTCTTAGCCCCTCGAACATTCGCCACAATAGCCAATAGCTTACTGCGGGTAGTAGACATATCTAAGCTATTCAACACCTCAGTCGTATCTGCCATCTGCGGAATCGCTTTAGGAGACACAAAACTTCCCACATCGATCGTATCGAATCCGCAGCGTAGCAACGCCTGTATATACTGCACCTTTCTAGCAGTAGGAATCAATTGTTTGATCCCTTGCATAGCATCTCGGGGGCATTCGATCATCTTTACGGATTGTGTCATCATCGATTGGGATTAGTAATAGCTCACTATAAAGGATAAAATTATAATTATTTTTCAGAAAAAAAATAAAAATCTACCCATAGTATCATATTCAGAAATACACATAGTAGCACTATCCTGCACTAGGACTAGTAACTCATGTCCTATAGTGCTTATCATAGATTGGACTATCCATCATACGAATCAAAACTTACGGACGTATCATATGCAACCTTGTCACCAACTCAATCGTAGTAATTGCTACATAAAAACTACCAACCCTAATCGAAAATATACAATTACTTTCGATTCATCTATAGCCGTTATAACCATTTACAGCGCAGCACGCTTCGTCATTGTTCATAGCGATAATGCCCTATTATCTTATACATAAACAGGCAATCCTCTAGCACTTGCCCTCCACCGATATTATGTACTATTAAATTTCGTTGTCCGTCTTTAGACTTCCGATCTACTACAATACCAATATGGGTCAGTGCACCACCTAGATTCCAGCAGACCACATCTCCAGCCTTATAATCACTAGCTGTATCAGAGATCGATAGTTCCGCTCCCATTCGCTTAAAATACGTCATCAGATTAGGCACTCTGCGATGATCGATATTCCTGTCTGTTCTGGTCAGTCCCCATATTTTTGGATAGACATGAAAGTTAGCCTTCATATCTAAGTGCACTTCTTTTTGCAAATCAATCCCTATACTACGATACGCCCGAATAATGACATCTGTACACACTCCTTTATCACTCGGCACATCTCCATTTGGGTAGGGTATCGAGAAATAACTCGGATCATAAGTAACCTCTTGTTTCGTTAATTCCATAGCACTTTCAGATAGCGTTCTATCCACAGCAGCTGTTTGAGAAAACGAAACATGAAGACCAAAAAACAAAATAAATAGCACTATCCTTATCATACGCACACTAATATTTTTCTACTCTAATCATCAAATATAGCTATAAAGCTACCAACAATAAAGCACAAGAACACTAACAATACTTATTCCACGATCTTTTTTGAGGGCGTTACCTCAAGGGTCGGGCTATCCGTTCCAATTCCTCGCCCCTCCTATCCTCGGGGCTGTGGGATTTCCACTGCTATCCCTAACGCAAATAGCAGCACTCATAATCATAAGCAAGAGTAATCTGAATAATAATAAGACAAGAAACAATTCAATTAAGCCCTATCCTCTTCACCACCTAAAATAAATATCTACTATCTTTGTAATGAATGTAAAAATGATGGTCATGGATTTGAATGCAAGAAAATATGAATTTATCCAACAATTAGTTAATGTAAACGAAGCTCTTTTTGAAGAATTAGAGGACGTTCTCAAAAAGGGACTAAAAGACAATCCTAGAATTAGCATAGAACAGTATAATCAAGAAATTGATGAATCTGTAGCTCAAATAGAAAGAGAAGAGTTTTATACTCATGAAGAAGTAGGAGAACGTATTAAGAAATGGGGAAAAAGATAATCTGAACACATCAAGCAGATGCAGAATTACACCAAGCGTTTTTAGACTTATTAGAGCAATCAGAATCGCTGGAAACCACCACAAGAATTATTACAGAGGTTTATGAATCGGCATCTATATTGGCAACCAATCCTGAGATTTATAAAATAGACCCTCTTAGATATAAAAACAAAGGAACTGTTAGGTTTTACGAAAAGCATACGTATCGTATTTCCTATATGTTTGAAGAAGACGCAGTATATATTATTCGTGTACGCTATGCTAAAAAAGAACCGAAAAACTACTACTAATTTTTAAAGTATTGCACTGATAGACGCATGTTTAATTATGAAGTGATTTACACTTTTTTGATTTTAGAAAAAATTGAAGATTCTACAATCAAATGCAGTGTTTTTTTTGTTACATAGCAGCGCTACAAATCCCAAAAATTACGTAATTTGGTTATAACAGATCGATTTGTAACCAAGAAATCACTTTGTACAAAAACATCTAACACACTGATGACAATACTGAAAACCAATTCCTTGCGTTAGGGATAGGAGCGGCATCCTTTTTTGTTTTTTGGAAAACAAAAAAGATACAGCGGATAGCCCGACCCCTGTGGGAACGCCCAAAATAATTTTTCAAAAAAATGTGCGTTCTTTTTTAGGGTAATCACTTTTTTAACTGTTATTATCTATAACACAAACACATACCTTTTTATGAAAAAAACAACATTCTCACTACTTGCATGCCTATTTACATATGCAAGTTATGCACAAGACACCGCCGTGTACGACATCGTTTTCACTAGTAATTGGGAGGCACATGGTAGCCTACCATCAAATGCTCATTTTACAGAACTAGTAGGAGCCACACACAATAATAATATAACACTACTATCTATAGGAGAAACAGCTTCTGATGGTATCGAACAAGTGGCAGAAACGGGAGCTTTCAGTATATTAGAAAGTGACGTTACTAGTGCTATCAATGCCAATATGGCGGATCAATTTATTGAAGGCGACAATCTTTTTTTTAATGGCCCAGGGAGAACGATTACAATTAGCGACCTCACAGTATCTAAAGATTTCCCGCTACTGACATTGGTATCGATGCTAGCACCTAGCCCGGATTGGATCGTGGCTGTTAATGGAATTTCATTTTTAGATCCTCTAGGAGATTGGATCCCTGAGACGACACTAGATCTATTTGCCTATGATGCAGGAACAGAAGAAGGCACTACGTATTCACTAAGCAATCCCGCAACATCGCCAAAAGAACCGATCGCCATGTTATCACCTAGTGATTCTCCACTGATTAATGAAAAAATTGGTACCCTGACGATCACACCCAAAGTATTGAATACTCCCTCTTTTTTAACTCCCAAAACTGCTATGCGCATGCTTCCTAATCCTAGTGATGGTATGGTAACGCTAACAGCACCTCTTGGCAATGTTATAGAGCAGATAGAAATTTTTAATACTATCGGAAAGCTAGTACGAACCTTTACTGTAGCTACGCAAAACACTACTTTAGAACTAACTGACTTGCAGAAAGGTGTCTATTTTGTAAAAACACAACATAGCTCCCTTCCTGCACAAACCCAAAAACTGTTGCTACAGTAAATTTCTCTGAAATTGCTGCTGTTTTATGAATAACATTGAACTCATCTTGACTTTTTGTTTTTGACCGAAAATGAGAAGAAATTTGACTGAATAAGGCACTTTTTGAAATTCATAGCAACGCTACGAATAAAAAAAGTAACGAAACACAGGTGAATTCAAATCATTTTTTAGGAAAAAGAAAACGTCAAGATGAGTTCATTATAAAGCGCTACACTTGTACTTAAAAGTGTAGCGCTTTTTTAATTTATTTTTATGGAGTAAATACGAAGTGTCTGGTTTTGCAGTGGTTTCAAACCGCGCATAGATTTTCTGTTATATAAAACACTAGTAATCTCCATCTACAACCAAAGAGCGACTGCCTTTTCAGACAGTCGCTCTTTGTATAAGAAATATAGTTAACAACTACCCCATTTTTTGGAGTAATGCTTTATTGATGTTTCTAATTAATGCAGGGCCTTCGTAGATAAACCCTGTATATACCTGTACCAAGGTAGCACCTGCTTCTATTTTTTCGATCGCATCTGCGGCACTATGAATCCCCCCTACTCCTATGATAGGAAAAGCATGATTACTTTTAGTAGCTAAGTACTGAATCACTTGTGTACTTCGATCAGTGATCGGTTTTCCACTCAATCCACCATTACCGATAGCCTCTAAAGTTGCTTTTGGCATTTTCAGACCCTCTCTATTCACAGATGTATTACTAGCGATGACTCCATCTAAGCCCGTTTCTTGCACAAGTGCTACAATCTCATCTAATTGATGCGTATTGAGATCAGGTGCTATTTTTAGCACTATAGGTTTTGGTGTTCCAAAAGTGTTATTCGCATCCTGTACGGTACGAATCAGTTCTTCTAAATACTCCTTATCATTCAGTTTGGCATGACTGCCTACATTGGGACAACTCACATTAAGTACAAAATAATCTACATACGGATGCAGTGCCTTAAAGCAAGTCAAGTAATCATCTGTATACCCTTCTGGAGGAGTTGCCGTATTTTTTCCGATGTTTCCTCCTATGAGCAGCTTTCCTTTGTTTTTCTTTAATTGTGCTATGGCAGCCTCCAAGCCTTCATTATTAAACCCCATACGATTGATGATTCCTTGATCATCCTTTAGTCTAAACAATCGTTTTTTAGGATTTCCTGCCTGTGCCTTGGGCGTTACCGTACCGATTTCTATAAATCCAAAACCAAAATCTGCCAATTCATTATACAACACCGCATTTTTATCAAAACCTGCTGCGAGTCCCACTGGGTTCTTAAACGTCAGCCCAAATACCTCTCGCTCTAGCCTAACATCTTCTATCAGATATCGACTTCTGATCAGCGGAGCGACCAACGGTATTTTGGCAATGGTTTTGAGCATCCCAAAAGTAAAATGGTGTACTTTTTCTGGATCAAATTGGAATAAAAGTGGGCGTATCAGCGATGTATACATGAATAATTTAATTTTTTTTCGGTGCAAAAATAAGTCTTATAAGCTTCTAATAAAAGTGTATTAAACCGTATTTTTGACAGCAGTATACCCTTAACCCTTCTCCACTATGATTGCAAAAAAACAGCTCATTGACCGATTTATCAGTTATGTAACTATCGACACCGAAAGTGATCCCAATAGCGATACCACACCTAGTACTGCTAAACAATGGGACCTAGCTCATAAGTTAGTCGAAGAACTCAAAGCCATCGGACTAGAAGAAGTAACTATTGATGAGCATGCTTATATCATGGCTACCCTACCAGCCAACGTAGATCACGAAGTACCGACCATCGGTTTTATAGCACATTTCGATACGACACCCGATTATACAGGTGCGAATGTAAACCCACAAATCATAGAATCCTATGACGGAAAAGACATCGTACTCAATGAGGCTGAAAACATTGTACTATCGCCCTCGTATTTCGAAGATCTTAAACAATACAAAGGACAAACACTCATCACTACAGACGGCACCACCCTATTAGGAGCAGATGATAAAGCAGGTATCACAGAAATCGTAACAGCGATGGAATACCTCATCCAGCACCCAGAGATCAAACATGGACGCATACGCATCGGATTTACTCCTGACGAGGAAATAGGACGAGGCGCTCATAAATTCGATGTTGCCAAATTTGGTGCAGATTGGGCATATACCATGGACGGTAGCCAAATCGGCGAATTAGAGTACGAAAATTTTAATGCTGCTGGTGCAGTAGTAACGATTAGTGGAAAGAGCGTACACCCTGGATATGCAAAGGGCAAGATGATCAATAGCATGTATATCGCACAGGATTTTATCAATTCGCTACCACGACTAGAAACTCCTGAGCATACCACAGGACGCGAAGGCTTTTTTCATCTACACCATATAGAAGGAACTGTAGAAGAAACCAAGCTACATTATATCATCAGAGATCATGACAAGGAACATTTCGAAGCTAGAAAAGATGTCATGACCCAATTAGCCACCAATCTAAACACCCAACACCAAAAAGAAGTAGTGTCAGTCGCTGTAAAAGACCAATACTATAATATGCAAGAACACATAGCTCCAGTGATGCATATTGTAAACATTGCAGAAGAAGCCATGCAATCAATAGGCGTAACCCCTATCATCAAACCCATTCGAGGAGGTACCGATGGCGCACAATTAAGCTTTATGGGACTGCCATGTCCTAATATTTTTGCAGGAGGGCATAATTTCCACGGTAGATACGAATATGTACCCGTAGAAAGTATGATCAAAGCAGTAGAAGTCATTACCAAAATAGCCGAATTAACAGCATTACGCTAAAAAAGCACTTAATCGACGTTATTACATCCTTATCGATTTCAACCCCTTTTTTTCATTAAAAAAGAAGCATTTTCTGTAGGAAATTATATTAAATTTATGTGTAACTATTTTAATCAATAAAACATAAATCATGCAAACTACAGACAAAGTGGTAGATACAGCCGTATCAGCAACCTCAGAAGCAGGTGGAACTATTATGGATTCGCTAGGAGGATTCTTTAACTCTATACAAGAGGGAGTCGGGCAATATGGACTCAAAATCGTAGGAGGAATCGTAGCCTTAATCATCGGGCTCTGGATTGTAAAAATGATCATGAAAGCGATCAAAAAAGCGTTCGACAAGAGCAATATCGATAGCACACTAAAACCGTTTCTAGTCACTTTAGTAAACTTTTTGCTCAAAGTACTTTTATTCATCTCCATAGCAGGAATTGTAGGGATACCTACAGCTACCTTTGCCGCCTTACTTGCTGCAGTAGGACTAGCCATTGGAGGAGCATTTAACGGATCGCTTGGACATATGGCTGCTGGAGTGATGCTACTGATCTTCAGACCTTTTAAAGTAGGAGATCTTATCGAAACAGGTGGTAAACTAGGATTCGTAAAAGAGATTTCGGTGTTCGTAACTATTTTAGAGACGTTTCAAAACAAAACAGAAATCATTCCTAATGGAGCCATCACAGCAGGAACCATCACCAATCTAACCACTATCGGAAACCTAAGGGTAGACATGCCATTTGGCATCCAATATGGTACTGATATCGAAAAAGCTAAACAAATCGTTATGGATGTAATGAAAGCAGACGCCAATGTACTAGACACGCCTGCACCGAGAGTAGCCGTAAATAATTTAGGAGCTAATGGAGTAGAATTATTAGCCCTCCCCTACTCTACTTGCGAAACATACTGGGATGTATACTGGGACACGCGTCAGAAAATCGTAGAAGCCCTAGGAAGCGCCGGATATGCTGCACCACTACCACAACGTATCGTAACGATGAAAAGCTAAACATACACACACAATTTCGGGTTCGACTTTTATAGCCTGACCGAAACACTACTGCTTATTGAGATACAGTATCATCTCGATAAGCAGTTTTTTTTTATAAATAGACGGCGTACATACATCATTTGGGCGTTACCCACAAGGGGTCGGGCTATCCGCTACAATTCCTCGCTCCTCCTATCGTCGGGCTGTGGGATTTCCACTCCTATCCCTAACGCAATATTCTATCTAGTTATTCACTCCTCCCTTTAATTTTAAAAAGCGATACCAACACACACTATCTTTTTAAATGCTTACCCTATTCTTTTTTACCATGTATACAATAGCACTCGACTAAAATCCTAAGACAATTAATAGCACAGCAACACTTTGATACAATTAAAAGCCAAACAATGATAATAATCACAGAAGTTATGACTCCAACAAGACAGTGTACTTTTCCTGATTACTTTATAACGTAAGTTAAACCACTTCTATAAAAACAATTTCACTTCATAAAAAAAAAGCTACCAGTAAATACTGATAGCTTTTCTTATACTTGGTAGCAGTATAAATTATTTTTTACTTTCGGCTGCTGGCGCATTTAATTTTTGGCTCATCTCTAGAGACAATGCCGATTTATCAAATGTTAATTTTCCAGCACCTGTTTCGATAACAACTGCATTATTTTTTTCACTGAAATCAAAAATCTTACCGTGCAGCCCACTTTTGGTTACAATACGGTCTCCTTTTTTTAGATCTTCAGCGAATTTCTTTTCCTTTTTAGCTTTCTGCATTTGCGGACGTATCATAAAGAAATACATCACTGCAAATATCATCAGTATAAAAGGTAACTGTCCTACAAATCCTTCCATAAAAATATTACTCGCTTACAGGAGTTCCTTCAGCTGGCTTAGCCTTTGGCGTTACCATCGCTTTAATTTTGATAACTTCTTTACCAGCTTCTGTGTTTGCAGTAATAGTTACTTGCTTGTTTTGAGCATTTGGCTTACCGTTAGAGTTAAATTTCACTAACATTGTTCCAGTTGCACCAGGTGCTACTGGCTCTTTTGGCCACTCAGGCACTGTACATCCACAGCTTCCTTTAGCGTTTACAATTACTAATGGTGATTTACCAGTGTTTGTAAATGAGAATGTGTGCTCTACTACATCACCTTCATTGATAGTACCAAAATCATGTTCTGTTTCGGCAAATGTCATTACAGGAAAATCTGCATTCTTAGCGTCACGCTCTGCAGCTTCTGCTACATTCTCGTCGTTAACTTTTTTTGCTGCATCATCTTTACAAGACACAAAAGTCATCGCAAGTGCGCCAGCTAAAATTAAAATTCCTTTTTTCATTACTTGGGTTTTTAATTAATTTGGGTTAAAAATACTATTTTTTTTGAACTACAAAAGTCCACGACCAACTTTATTTAGTTTTCCGCTCTCTTGGTACTCTTTAGAAATTTTATCGAGAATACCATTGATAAATATACTACTCTTTGGGGTACTATATTCTTTTGCAATCTCTAAATATTCGTTAATTGTCACCTTAATAGGAATCGAAGGAAACTTTTGGAACTCGCAAATCGCCATTTTTATGATCGCTTTATCCAATTCTGCAATACGATCTTTATCCCAATTAGGTGTTTTTCCATCGATCTCCTTAGCATAGGTAGCGCCATTTAACGCTGTTTTTCTAAAAATATCTCTAGCAAACTGCTTATCATCCATATCCTTATACAACCTAGGTAACGGCATCTCTTCATCATGCGTCACTTTTAGCTTGCGAATCATTTTTAGAATTGCAGTATTCATTAATGGCAGGTCGTCAATCCATGTAAGTCGCTGATCCTCTATATACTCATATAGCTTTTCATTAGGAGCAATAATTTCTTTAAAGATTTCTGCTACAAACTCTTTATCTTCTTTAAAATTGCTCTCTTTAGTACTCATGTAACGTGTATACAATTCACTTTCCTTAATTTCTTTCCACAGAATTTTCACATATTCATCATCTAAATGCCAACAATTCATATTCTTGTGCTCCATGGCTTCTTTTAGCTCTTTATTATTTGCCAAAAGCAATAACACTTCATTGTTTACAAATTTTTGATTAGGGTTTTTATCCTCTACGGTAGCTAGATATTTTTTCTGGCTTTTCTCTAAGAAATCTGCTGCATATTGTCTTATTTCTACCAGAAGCTGGAGATTTATTAAAAACAAATCATACATCTGTTCTATACTGAACATTAAAAACTTATCTTCCTTATCTAGGAGATCACTTTTAGTCTGCGCTATTGAATAGAGCGACTGCATTACTTTAACTCGAATATGTCTTCTGGTTAGCATAGAATTACAAAGAACAATTATATTAAAAAAAGGCAAAAGTGTATACCACTTATGCCTTGCAAAAATACTACTATTTTTATTCTACCTTGTGCAGAGTTTTAAACTTTTTTTTCAATTTGCTATAAAAACTATTTTTTGCTCGCTGTTTTTTAATAAACGCATCTTGACTTTTTCTTTTGCCTAAAAAATGGCTGAAATTCACCTGTATCTCGTTACTTTTTTGTCCGTAGCGCTGCTATGAATTTCAAAAAGTGCCTTATCTAGTAAGATTCCCTCTCATTTTCGGTCAAAAACAAAAAGTCAAGATGCATTCAATTTTCGAGTACTCAACCACAACCAATGCAATAAGAAAATACTGTATTTTGATAGCTAAATCAAAGACACATTACTTCTTTTGGTGGTTAGCGATTCTTTCTTCTGCAATACTTAATGCTGCTGCATGTGGCGTCATACCTGTAGCCTCAGCTTTGTACAAGATATCCATGGTAGTTTCATAGATATTTTCGGTCTTACTCATTACCTCACTTCTACCATACCCTGCAATCTCTGCATACACATTAATTAACCCTCCTGCATTGATTAAAAAATCTGGAGCGTATATGATTTCTTTTTGCTGCAATTTGACCCCATGCACTTGCTCATCTGCCAATTGGTTATTAGCTGCTCCTGCAATGATCTTTACCTGTAATTGATCGATTGTATGATCATTAACAGTAGCCCCTAATGCACAAGGCGCATAAATATCTGCTGGTGTAGCATAAAAATCACCCTCTCTATGCACCAATACATTGTATTTTTGCTTCACTGCTTCCAGACGTTGCTCATTGACATCGCTAATCACTACCTCTGCTCCTTCTTGCACTACCAAATGCACTAATTCTTCTCCTACATGCCCTACCCCTTCTACAAGTATCTTTTTCCCTTCTAAATTAGGGCTTCCATACGTACATTTAGCCGCCGCTTTCATTCCCATATACACACCATATGCAGTAATAGGAGAAGGATTTCCTGCGCCTCCTTTAGACTCAGAGACTCCAGTAACATAAGGCGTCACCTCTCGTACAGTATCCATATCCGAAGTTTCCATTCCCACATCCTCGGCAGTATAATAAGTCCCTCCTAATGTATCGATAAAAGCGCCAAACCTACGCATTAACTCAGGCGTTTTCTCTGTTTGTGGATCCCCTATGATTACTGCCTTTCCGCCACCTAAGCGTAATCCAGTAATCGCTGCTTTATACGTCATCCCTCTAGACAGACGCAACACATCATTAAGTGCTTCCCCTTCAGAAGCGTAATTATACATTCGGGTACCCCCCAGAGCAGGTCCTAAAATTGTGTTATGCACCCCTATTATTGCCTTCAATCCCGTACCTTTGTCGTGACAAAAAACAATCTGTTCGTGATCATTAAAAGACAGCTGCCCAAATACAGGTGCTGCTTTTGCTAATTGATTTGCTGTTAATACTTCAGTTATCATTAGTGGAATTTTTAGCGTTACTAATTGAATTATACTCAAAAACTGAATGCTAAAATAACCCATTTTTACGAAAAAAATAATTTAAAGAGTCTTTTTTTGAAAATACTCTAAAAAAAACAAAAACTCATCAATATAGCTCTTATGCATGCTTTACGTCATTTATACAAGTATTTTAAAGCTTACAAATACAGACTACTAATTGGATTAGTCATAACAATTATCGCTAGGATATTTGCCGTAGCGATCCCTAAATTTGTAGGGGATTCTGTAGATGTAGTGGCACAATACCTAAACAATGAGATCACAGACATCGAGACTGTTAAAACAGGATTAGTAACCAACATTTTGTTCATTATAGGATCGGTATTAATTGCTGCCTTCTTTACTTTTTTAATGCGGCAGACCTTTATCGTTGTTTCTCGTTTTATAGAATTCGATCTCAAAAATGAAATTTTCCAACAGTATGAAGCACTATGCCTTAATTTTTACAAAAACAATCGAACTGGAGATTTAATGAATCGCATTAGCGAAGATGTATCTAGAGTACGCATGTATTTAGGCCCTGCTATTATGTATAGCGTAAACACCATTACCATGTTTGTGATCGTGATCGGATACATGATTAGCATCGCTCCCATGCTCACATTGTATACAATCGCTCCCTTACCTATTCTTTCTATTTCTATTTATAAACTAAGTGTAACTATCCATAAACGCAGCACCATCGTACAAGAATTTTTATCCAAGCTTACCACTTTTACACAAGAGTCTTTTAGTGGTATTGTAGTCATAAAAGCGTATGGTATAGAACCGCAGACACTTCATAATTTCGAAGAACTATCCAATACCAGCAAAGAAAAGAATATTGACTTAGCCAAAGTACAAGCCTTGTTCTTTCCCTTAATGATCCTATTGATTGGCGCTAGCAATCTACTAGTTATCTATATTGGCGGCACACAATTTATCAATGGCACGATACAAGATTTAGGGATCATTGTAGAGTTCATCATCTTCGTAAACATGCTTACATGGCCAGTAGCTACTGTAGGATGGGTAACCTCTATTATACAACAAGCAGAAGCGTCACAAGCACGGATCAACGAGTTTTTACGTCAAGAACCTACTGTTTCTAATACAGCCACACATCCCACTCCGATTAAAGGAACCGTTCGATTTGACAATGTATCATTTACATACCATGATACACAAATCACAGCACTCAAAAATATCAGTTTTGAAGTAACACCTGGAGAAACCATTGCCATCATTGGAAAAACTGGCGCTGGAAAATCCACCTTATTAGAATTAGTAGGCAGGTTGTATGACTGCTCTAAGGGAACTGTTTTCATCGATAACACTCCTATTTCAGCACTACATCTTAGCGATGTAAGAAACAGCATTGGCTATGTACCTCAAGATGCTTTTTTATTCAGTGAGTCTATCAAAAATAACATCAAATTCGGTAAAGAAGATGCCACAGATACCGAAGTACACACTGCTGCAAAACAAACAGCTGTGCATGAGAATATTTGCAATTTTAAGGACGGATATGATACCGTATTAGGTGAACGAGGCATCACGCTCTCAGGAGGGCAAAAACAACGAGTATCCATTGCCAGAGCCATCATCAAAAATCCCTCAATACTACTGCTAGACGATTGTTTATCTGCGGTAGACACAGAAACAGAAGAGGAAATTTTAACAAATTTACACCAAATTTCTAGCGATAAAACCACTTTTATCATCAGTCATCGCATCTCCACAATCAGAAATGCAAATAAAATCATCGTATTAGACAACGGAAAAATAACCCAACAAGGTACTCATTATCAACTACTAAACACAGACGGATACTACAAAGAATTGTACATAAAACAGCTTTCGGAAAAAGAAATTTGATATTTTGTTGTGCAGTTAACAATTTTTTTTAGACTTTTGAAACTATCATAATAGACTAATTAATTAAGAAATACGGATTATGAGCGATAATGAAATGTTGGAGAAAGAGGAAATTTTCTCAAAAGTCTTAAGAGCAGGAAGAAGAACATATTTCTTTGATGTACGATCTACAAAAGCTGGGGATTACTACCTCACCATCACAGAAAGTAAGAAATTCACAAACGATGACGGGTCTTTTCACTATAAGAAACATAAGATCTATTTATACAAAGAAGACTTCGTTGGATTCTCAGAAATCTTACAAGAAATGACCAACTTCATCGTCAATGAAAAAGGAGAAGAAGTAATCAGTGAAAGACATCAAAAAGACTACCAGAAGTCTTACGAACAAGAATTAGTAACTGCTGATGCAGTGGTAGGAGAACCTGTAGCGGCCTCTACAGAAAGTTTTACAGACATTAATTTCGACGACATATAGCACACAAGCATTTTTGTCCTCTGTTATACAATACATAAACCACTTCATCTATGGAGTGGTTTTTTTGGCTTCTTAATTATAAATATTAGCAGTATCTTCATCCTCTAAAAATGTGAGCTTTGAACTCATCTTGACTTTTTGTTTTTGACCGAAAATGAGAAGAAATTTGACTGAATAAGGCACTTTTTGAAATTCATAGCAGCGCTACGGACAAAAAAGTAACGAGATACAGGTGAATTTCAGCCATTTTTAGGGAAGAGAAAAAGTCAAGATGAGTTTTTTGCTAACTCCGAGCAAAAAACAGGAACATAACTATTTTTATAGCACAGCACCAAGATCAATAGTCAGTACCATTACATATGACAGCTAAAACAATATACAGTACATGAAAAACCTTTTTATACGCACAATACTCACTTTTTTTATATCACTTTACGCATTTGCACAAGAAACACCACAATTAGCGTACTACTTACCTCATCACACTACTTACAATCCTGCTATTCCCACTCCGCAAAGCATATTGGGCTATGTTCCCGGAAAATGGCATGTAACACACGACCAATTGGTCACTTATATGAAAGTATTAGCAGCGGCTTCTCCTAGAATTCATATCGAAAACAGAGGTCACACTTTTGAAGATAGACCTCTATTACTACTTACGATCACCTCAGAGAAGAACCACCAAAACCTAGACACGCTGAAACAACAGCACCTACAACTCACACAACAAAAACTACCATTAGAACAACAAGCAAATATGCCTGTAGTAGTATACCAAGGTTTTTCGATTCACGGAAACGAATCTAGCGGCTCTAATGCAAGTCTCATTACCGCTTACCACCTTGCTGCTGCGCAAGGAGAAGCAATTAATAATCTTCTAGACAGCACCATTATACTCCTAGACCCTTCTATGAATCCAGACGGATTACAGCGGTTCGCCTATTGGGCGAATAGTAATAAAAGTAAAAACATGTCTACAGATCCGCAAGATCGGGAATACAAAGAAATTTGGCCTGGTGCTAGAACCAACCATTATTGGTTCGACATGAACAGGGATTGGCTACCTGTACAACTTCCCGAATCTAAAGCGCGTATTAAAACCTTCCATGAGTGGTACCCAAACATCCTAACAGACCACCACGAAATGGGACCTAACAGCACTTTCTTTTTTCAGCCAGGTGTTCCTTCCAGAACTCACCCACTGACACCAAAGCTCAATCAAGAATTGACTAAAAAAATAGGAAATTACCATGCTGTAGCACTAGATAAAATCGGCTCTTTGTATTACACCGAAGAAAACTTCGATGATTTTTACTACGGAAAAGGCTCTACCTATCCCGATATCAATGGAGGTATTGGCATCCTATTCGAACAAGCAAGTTCTAGAGGACATAGACAAGAAACCGCCAACGGCATCCTCACTTTCCCTTTTACTATCAAAAATCAGTTTACAGCAGCATTATCTACGTTAGACGCTGCGTACACCATGCGTAAGGAATTGATCGAATACCAAAACAATTTCTTTAACCAAGCTAAAAAAGCAACACTTAGCGGCTCATACATCTTTGGTAACGAAAAAGATGCCGCAACTACTTATCACCTTGCTGAATTACTCAAACAACATCGTATTCAATACCATGAATTAGAAAAGGATGTAGTCGTTAATAAAAAGAACTATAAAAAAGGCTACAGCTATATCGTACCTAGACAGCAACAACAGCACCAGTTAATCGAAGCGATATTCGAAAAAAGAACAAAATTCAAAGACAGCCTTTTTTATGATGTTTCGGCATGGACCCTCCCATTAGCTTTTGGATTAGATTACGCAAAACTAACCAATACCAACGCTATTGGAAAAGAAGTAACTGACTTACATCACCGAGCTACCCCCGATATACCACGCAGCCATTACGGATATTTAATGGAATGGCACGAATACTACAGTCCTGCTGTTTTGTACGCTTTAGTAGCACAAGGCATTAGGGCCAAGGTAGGCATGCGTCCTTTTAAGATTGGACAAAAAAGCTATGACTACGGAACTATCTTTATACCGCTTCAAAACCAGCAAACGACTCCAGAAACCATACACGCATTGCTATCCAAACTAACCAAGCAATATCATGTAGATATCACTGCAGTAAGCTCTGGATTAACAAAAGGCATCAACCTAGGCAGCAACCAATTCAGCACTATTAAATTACCCAAAATAGCATTACTTACTGGTACTGGCGTGACTTCATATGATGCAGGAGAAATATGGCATCTATTGGATCAGCGCTACAATATACCCATCACTAAAATTACCACTACCAATCTTAAAAGTTATTCACTAGCTCGATACACACATCTAATCATACCGAACACTCAAACACATGTATTAAGCAAAGAAGTAATCGAAAAACTAAAAACTTGGGTTCAGAGCGGCGGTACATTAATTGGCTATAAGAATGCTGCACACATTTTTAATACTCATCATTTCATGCAGCTAGAATTCATACCTGTACCACATATTGCTTCGAATATCACTTTTGAACAAAAGCAAGACTTTACAGGAGCGCAAGTGATAGGTGGCGCTATCTTAGAAGCAAATATCGATCGATCGCATCCTATCAATTTTGGCTACAAAAACAATACAATTTCATTATTTAGAAATAGTAAATCATTTATTAAACCTGCTGAACAGAGTTACGAAAACCCTATTCAATACACTAGAACACCACTGCTAAGCGGCTATGTAAGCAAAAAGAACCTTAGTGCACTGGCAAGCACTGTTCCTTTTAAACATACATATATGGGAAAAGGCGATGTAATTTTGTTTACAGACAATACAAATTTTAGAGCTTTTTGGTACGGAACCAATAAACTACTGATGAACGCTCTCTTTTTTAGCAATAAAATGTAACTACCTGATAATCTAGATAAATATCCTCTGTCTTTGATTTCAATAAAAGACAACCAGTGACAGGACAAAGCCTTAAAAAGTTTAAAAAACCATAGCTTTTGAGGATAAAAGATCATTTTCACAACAAATTGTAAAACGTTTACAGCACTGCTAACACATAAAATTGTAATTTCGATATTAAAAAATAGCTTATTATGGCACGTACTCCTTCAAATATGCTACCATTAGGCACCATTGCTCCTGATTTTAGCTTAACAGACACTATTACTAATAACACTGTCACTCTACAAGACATAAAAGGAGAGAAAGGGACTGTAGTGATGTTTATATGCAATCATTGTCCGTTTGTAATCCATGTAAACGAAGAGATCGCACGCATCGCTAATGACTACAGGGTACAAGGTTTTGGATTTATAGCGATTAGCAGTAACGATATAGAGAACTATCCACAAGACGCACCGGAGCTTATGTGGAAAACGGCACGCAAAAACAATTATACGTTTCCGTATGCATTTGATGAGACACAAGAGGTAGCCAAGGCATATGATGCAGCTTGTACTCCTGATTTTTATCTATTCGACGCAGATTTAAAATTGATCTATCGCGGGCAATTAGACGATTCTAGACCAGGTAATGGAATTCCAGTAAACGGTCGCGATCTACGACAAGCATTAGACGCTGTACTCCGAAACACTAAGGTAGCCGAACTACAAAAACCTAGTATCGGATGTAATATTAAGTGGAAGTAATAAACTAAGAAACACACATTACAGAAAGGCAGATAAATAGCGACCTACCGATCAACTATGTTATTCTGTCACTTTCTTATACATAAATAAATCTGCGGATGGATTCTGCAAATCTTCTAACATTAAATCTGTGTAAGATAACGAATGTATCTTATATTTATACACGTATTTATCTTTTGGTGAGGAACAGTACATAATTCCATCATTTATTTTTACTTTTTGCTTTTTGAAATAGCGCCCTTCTCTAAAACTTATCTTTATCGTTTCTTGAAACAACACATCTTCACCTGGCATTATCAGATTCTCCCACCTACCTTGTAGCATTTCGTAAGTATGTTTGTTCATATACTTATTGTCCAGTAGCTTTTTCATACGAGTACTATATCTAACAAACTCTCTGGTCAGCTTCATATCTTTAATCGGAGTACCTTTAATATCTTTCTTTACTACTTTGCCGTTATTAAAATAATACTTCGCATTATATTTAGTGATCGGATTATCATAATCCTTAATCGTCTGTCCTAAATCATTTTTTGTATTTGGATACGACTGTTGCATGTACACCACATGAATCAATTGATCATTCCAGAAGTAAAACACAGTGACCTCCATAGTCGTAGGCATCCCTACCTTTCTGACTATTTTTTTTAGTCTTCCATGCTCATAATACCCTTTTAATTCAGCACCGTGATCTGCAGCTTGAGACAAAAATTCTTCGGGGTCTAAAAAAAATATATCAGACTCCATATAGCTATTTATGATCTCTATCTGATCATTTATGGTACTCATAGTGGTTTGTTGCTGCGCAAAATTATAACAACTACACAAGAGCATTATGAATAAAATTGGGGACTTCATCACTTGCTTTGCTTTTTAAGAAAATTCTTTCGATGATTTTAGAACCGCTAATAAACTATAAATATCTTTAAATCTAAAAAAAGAAAGCTGCTTTAAAACGGTTTAACCATATTAAAATGAAATCTTTTTCTTACATATTTACAAATTAACAAAAAATAAACACTAATACCTCAAAAACAATAACTTAAAAGCCAAAAAACCTTAAAATTCCTTAAATAAATCGCTTTTTAACACAATTTATTTCTAAACAAGCATGTTACTTAACGAACTATTACGTTTTCGAAACTCCTTTTTTATGTACGTAAATCATTGATTGTATAGACAATTTGTAATTCTGTTAAAAAAAGCAACTTCTCAAACGACAAATCTGTACGATTCACAAACAAAACCCATATCATTTTCCAGAAAAAAGATGTCTCATTATACTAATCACACACTCACTTATAGAAGTAAATAACTAATACTAAACGACATACTTTTTTACCTCATACACCTTATTACTGCTACAGCGTAAATCTGAATTCGTAACAAATATGCACTCCTCTGAGAACGAAAGAAATCTAAAAAACTACAAATTCCCTGTTTAACATACTACAACAATATGTTTTACTATCACTTGCATCAACAAAACGTATAGATATAATCATCAAAAAACAGGATAACTGCTTCTAAAAAAACACAAAAACCCGAAACAATTACCTTAGCCACTAAAAGGAGTTCCTCACTAATAAATATTAAGTTAGTATAGAACACACCTAAGTCTGTGCTTAAGAAATTGTTTCGGGTTGGTTATATATGTAGTGTCATTATGCTAAATCAAGACAATAGTGCAATTCGTACTATGATATTGAAATAGTCTAATCTTTTACAATTAGCTACAAAAACGATCTACTACACCTAAATTTTGTAATTTTTAAGTTCCATAGCAGTGCTATACCATAAAAAATTACTGCATTTGAGGTCATAACCTCTTCGATTTTCGCTGAAATCGAAAAAGCTTACATCATTTTATTTATTTTACTGCTACTAATTCTACGTCAAAAACTAATGTAGCATTTGGAGGAATCACCCCTCCTGCTCCACGCTGACCATATCCTAAGTGTGGAGGAATTACAAAACGTGCTTTATCTCCGATACTCAACAAAGCGATTCCTTCATCCCAACCTGCGATTACATTTCCCATTCCTAATGGAAAATCGATAGGCTGGTTTCTCTTATACGAAGAGTCAAATACGGTACCGTCTGGTAAACTTCCTTTGTAGTGTACAGATACTGTTTTTCCATTTTCTGCTTTAGCACCATCTCCTTTTTGTATGATTTGGTAGCGTAGTCCGCTCGCTGTTTTTTCAAAACCTGCTGCTAATTCGTCTAGCAAAGCTGCTGCTTCTTTTTTAGCTGCTGCTTCTCGTTCTGCTTTTGCTCCATTAAACTGTCTAAAAGTTTCCACTGCATTAAAAGCTTCTGCCTCTGCTCCTACTCTAATAATTTCTAAAGAGTCTATTGTATCACCCTGCGCTACAGTATCTACTATATCTTGTCCTTCTACGACTTTTCCAAACACTGTGTGCTTACCGTCTAACCAAGCAGTTTCTGTATGTGTGATAAAAAATTGACTTCCATTCGTACCTGGTCCTGCATTGGCCATAGACAATACTCCTGGTCCGTCATGCTTTAGCTCTGGATGAATTTCATCATCGAACTGGTACCCTGGTCCTCCAGCTCCTGTACCTTGTGGATCTCCTCCTTGAATCATAAAATCAGCAATCACTCTATGAAAAGTAAGTCCATCGTAATAAGGCTTTCCTTGTGGAATTGCTTGGTTTTCTAGGTTTCCTTCTGCTAAACCTACAAAGTTACCTACTGTACCTGGTGTTTTTTGGAATTCTAGGTTGACCAAAATACTTCCTTTAGTAGTATTGAATTTTGCGTATAATCCGTCTTGCATAACAGCGTTTTTTTAAACTTTAATTTTAAGAGCAGCAAAGATAGACAATTAGCTAGGAAGTGATCTAAAGTTTTTAGTTTTTGCGACAAAAGCTTTATTTCGCAGCTATCAGCCACTACTTAAAACTCTTCTTATTTTTTTGTTTTTAGCCGAAAATGAAACAAAATTTTGCGTTAGGGATAGCAGTGGAAATCCCACAGCACGACCCTTAGGGAGGGCGAGGAATTGCAACGGATAGCCCGACCCGCAGGGAAACGCCCTACAAAACGAAACAAAAACCTTCTTTTCCATAAAAAATATAGGTGTTATACATAGATCATGACACGCTAGTAACAACTTAAAACAGTAAAAAAGCTATATTTGTTACTTCACACGGTTGGGAAACCATTACATTCGATATTTATATATCGACAAACTATTTGGGAAAAAGATTAAAAACAGATCTTATGAAATTTTTATATACGCTGATCTTCATCGTAAGCTGTACTGCTGTTTTAAATGCACAAAGCATCTATGAAGCGGGATATTTTATAGATAATTCTGGTAAGAAAACGACCTGCTTGATTAAAAAATTACCTTGGAAAACAAGCCCTACGGAGTTTGAATGGAAAAAAACCATTTCATCAAGCGCTAAAACTGAACAAATAGAAGACATTAAAGAGTTTTCTGTGGGACAAGAATTCTTATTTAAGCGATATATATTAGAGTTTGACTTAAATGGAGATACCGTAGGAAAATCCACCAAATTCAAAGACCCAGACCTCACAATCCGAAAAATATTTTTACGCATCATACTAAAGAGTAAGGTAACACTCTACCAATATTCTAAAAATAATGTGCATCGTTTTTTCTATACCAGTCCTAACAATGCATATCCTGAATTACTGACATACAAAGTATATTATAAACCTGATGAAACGAAAAAACCAGGAGAAAAAGTAATCCCGCAAGAAAACAAAACGTACCAAGAGCAGCTGCGAAAAAACTTTAGATGTGGTAAACTAGATATTAGCAAATTAACCTATACGGAAAGTGCCCTAAAAAATTATTTCAAAAGATACAATGAATGTAAGGGCAATGAAATTGAATATAGTATACGTAAGAAAATCAATCAAACAAAGATTGGTATTGTGGGAGCTGCTGAACTGACAGGGTTTTCGCATCCTCCGAGTATCGAAATGAGTACTACAGAATTGATCGAATACAACACTGAATTCGTGCCCAGATATGGTGTTTTTATAGAAACTTTTATCCCCTTCTCCAAGGTAGATCTTAGTTTTTTTCTAGAAGCTACTTACAAGGCTTTTAAAGCTACTGCCACAGATCCTTTCTTACCTAATTTTGATTATGAGCTGAATTATCAGAGCGTAAATGTTGCGTTTGCTCCTAGGTTTCACATCTACCTAAGTCCTAAATTCGAGTTCTTTTTAGAAGGAGGTGTATCTGTAGATTTTAATCTAGGCACAGAACTCACTCGATTTGCAGAAGATGAAATCGCTACTGTAACCACAGATTATTTCTATGGTGGTGGATTCGGTAGTGGCCGATTTAAGATAGGCGTACGACAGTACACTGATAAGAACTTCTCTAAAAAGACATTACTCCCTGAAATCGCATTGAGCTCCACAGGAGTGTATCTATCTGTAAGTCTTTTTTAAATTTGCAATTTTTGAGTTCCGTAGCGCTGTTATACCACTAAAAATCAATGTATCTGACCACAAGACCTTTGTTTTTTATAAAAAAACTTCTAAGTGTTACTGATCAGTAACACTTAGAAGTTTAGAAATTTGATCTGTTTGTTAGCTATTCGCTAGTTCGCTACTTCACTAATAAACTTGATACGATACAATCGCAGTTCTTCATCGTCATAATCTCCATCAAATTCTTCGATGGCTACATCTATTTTATCGCTTTCGGCTTCTAGAAAATACTCATGAATTTCTTCTTGCTGATCTTCATCCAATATCTCGTCTAACCAGTACGAAATATTTAGCTTGGTACCGCTGTAGACAATCGCTTCCATCTCTTTGATAAATTCTGGCATTTCCATTCCCTTGGCAGCCGCGATATCGTCTAATGGCAGTTTTCTATCTACATTTTGAATAATGTATAATTTCTGACCACTATTAGCTCCTGTGGTTTTCACCACAAAATCATCGGGTCGCATGATCTCATTTTCTTCTACATAGGTAGCGATCAGCGCTACGAATTCTTTTCCGTATTTTTTGGCTTTTCCTTCTCCTACTCCATGTACATTTCCTAATTCTTCGATAGAGATCGGATATTTAAGCGCCATATCATCCAAAGAAGGGTCTTGAAAGACTACAAAAGGAGGTACACCTAGCTTTTTAGCCACTTTTTTCCGCAGCTCCTTGAGCATCTCTACCAATCGATCATCAGCTCCACCTTTATTGGCTGATTTAGCCGCTGTAATGATAGCATCATCATTGACCTGATCATAGACATGATCTTCTGTCATCATAAAACTTTCTGGCGCGTCTATAAAAGCAGTCCCAGCGTCTGTAATACGAATCACACCATAGGTCTCGATGTCTTTCTTTAGAAATCCTGCTACTAATACCTGTCGGATCAGTGCCATCCAATACTTATCCTCTTTGTATTTTCCTGTTCCAAAGAAGGGTTGTTCATGGGTTTTATGAGAGATAATCAAGGCGTTGCTCTTACCTATTAGGGTATTTACAATGTCTTTGGATTTGTAGATTTCTCCTGTTTTATGTACAATTTCTAGTAATAGCCGTACTTCATCCTGTGCTTCATGCTTTTTCTTTGGATTCCGTACATTGTCATCCATATCTGCACCTTCGCCTGTTTTTTCATCAAACTCCTCGCCGAAGTAATGCAAAATAAATTTTCGTCTAGAAATAGAAGTCTCTGCAAAGGCCACCATCTCTTGTAGCAATGCATGACCAATTTCTTGCTCTGCTACGGGTTTTCCACTCATAAATTTTTCGAGCTTCTCGATGTCTTTATAGGAGTAGTAGGCTAAACAATGGCCTTCTCCTCCGTCGCGCCCTGCACGGCCTGTTTCTTGGTAATAACTTTCGATACTTTTTGGAATATCATGATGGATTACAAACCGCACATCGGGTTTATCGATTCCCATCCCAAAAGCGATGGTAGCGACTACTACATCTACATCTTCCATCAGGAACATATCTTGATGTTTTGCTCTGGTTTTGGCATCTAATCCTGCATGGTAGGGCACTGCTTTTATGCCATTAACCTCTAATGTTTGAGCGATTTCTTCCACTCGTTTTCTACTCAGGCAGTATACAATACCACTTTTCCCACTGTTTTGTTTTACAAAACGAATAATGTCGGCATCTACCGTTTTGGTTTTTGGGCGTATTTCATAAAAGAGATTAGGACGGTTAAAGGATGCTTTAAAAGTTTTTGCATCCCCCATGGCCAAATTCTTTAGAATATCCTCTTGTACTTTTGGAGTAGCTGTAGCGGTGAGTCCGATAATCGGAATATTCTCACCTATACGCTTGATGATATTTCGTAAGTTTCGATATTCTGGTCTAAAATCATGTCCCCATTCACTGATACAGTGCGCCTCATCAATAGCCAAAAAAGAAATTTCTTGTTGCTTTAGAAAATCTACATATTCTTCTTTGGTCAGTGATTCTGGAGCTACGTACAGTAGTTTGGTGACTCCACTAGTAATGTCATCCTTAACTCTTTTTACTTCTGATTTGTTAAGAGATGAATTTAGCACGTGTGCAATTCCCTCCACAGAAGAAATACTTCTGATAGCATCTACCTGATTTTTCATCAGGGCTATCAAGGGGGAAACTACAATTGCTGTTCCGTTACACATTAATGCAGGTAATTGGTAGCAGAGAGACTTACCACCACCTGTAGGCATAATCACAAATGTATTTTGCTTTGCAAGAACACTTTCGATTACCTTTTCCTGCAGTCCTCTAAATTGACTAAAACCAAAGTGCTTTTTAAGCGCACCTTGCAAGTCGATTTCTTTCACGCTCATTAAATCGTTTCTTTTATATCCAATTAAATTTTTGTTTTCTCACAAGTACCATTTCCCCAATATGGATACTGTGTTTTGTTCTCTTTAGATTTTCAGCTCTCAAAGATACGCAAAGTCTAAATTATAAAGCTTTTTTATCGAGCTATTTAAAATTCATACGGTATTACATACCTTTGCATATATTAAAGATACTAAATTCTTTTATTGATAACACCAAAATTGCATAAATATTGAATACCGAGGAAACTATTATTTCTTTTGCCAAAAAAACTGTAAATGAGGAAGCTAACGCCATTGCACACCTAGAGCAATTCATCGATCAGGAGTTTGCCGAAGCAGTGCATAAAATCCACCAATCCAAAGGTAGAGTGATCATCACTGGAGTAGGTAAAAGTGCGATTATTGCTTCTAAAATAGTCGCCACTATGAATTCTACAGGGACTCCTGCTGTTTTTATGCATGCCGCAGATGCCATCCATGGAGATCTCGGAAATATCCTTACAGATGATGTGGTCATCTGTATTTCTAAAAGTGGAAATACACCCGAAATAAAAGTATTAGTTCCCCTGATCAAGAATTTTAAGAATACTTTAATTGGTATTACTTCTAATAAAAATTCTTTTTTAGGCAAAGAAGCAGACTATATCCTCAATGCCTATGTAGAAAAAGAAGCGTGTCCTAATAACTTAGCACCTACAACGAGTACTACTGCCCAATTGGTCATCGGAGATGCCGTAGCCATCTCGCTATTACACCTCAGAGGCTTTTCTAGTAGAGATTTTGCCAAATACCACCCTGGGGGTGCTTTAGGCAAAAAACTCTACCTACGCGTACACGATATTACTGCCAATAACCAAAAACCAACCGTCACTCCTGATGCATCGATCAGAGAGGTGATTGTAGAAATGACTGAAAAACGCCTTGGAGCTACTGCCGTAACCGATCAGCAAAATGCCATTGTAGGCATCATTACGGATGGCGATCTACGTCGTATGCTGTCTACCAATACGACCTTCGATACACTTACAGCCAAAGATATTATGACTCCTTCGCCCAAACAAATCGATAACCAAGCCATGGCTGTAGATGCATTGGAACAACTAGAAACCTACGGCATTTCGCATCTACTAGCGGCAGAAAACACCAAATATGCAGGTATTGTACACATTCATGACTTAATGAGAGAAGGTATTTTATAATGACAAAAACAATTTCCAAAGACCCACAGTCGATGTCCTTTCTAGATCATTTAGAAGAATTACGCTGGCATCTTATCCGTGCTACCGTAGCTGTGCTTATCGCAGCCATAGCAGCCTTTATTGCCAAAGAGTTTATATTCGATGTATTGATTTTTGGGCCGAAACGCTCTGATTTCCCTACCTATAATGGACTCTGTAACCTGTCTAAACTCCTAGGACTCGACGAAAGCCTGTGCTTTCAAGAACTACCCTTTAGCGTGCAGAGTAGAAAAGTAGCAGGGCAATTCTCCGTACATATCTGGACCTCGATCACTGCAGGATTTATCGCAGCATTTCCGTATGTACTCTATGAATTCTGGAAATTCATTGCCCCTGCCATGTATGACAATGAACGTAAATATTCCAAAGGATTTATCATCATATGTTCATTCCTATTTTTCTTAGGCGTATTATTTGGTTACTACGTGATCACTCCTCTTTCTATTAATTTCCTCGGAGGGTATCAAGTCAGTGATCAGGTGATTAATGAATTCGACATCGATAGCTACATCGCACTGGTCAGAGCCTCTGTAGTAGCCTGTGGATTGATTTTCGAGTTGCCCGTAGTGATGTACTTCCTTACCAAAATCGGATTAGTCACCCCAGAGTTCTTAAAAAAATACCGAAAATTTGCACTGGTCATTGTATTGATCCTATCGGCAGTGATTACACCGCCAGATATCGCCAGTCAAATCATCGTAGCCATCCCAATTCTTATCCTATATGAAGTAAGTATTGTGATTTCTAAAATAGTAGTCAAAAAACAACAAAAACAAACCTCTACATTACCCAAATGAGCCAATTAGTAGACGATTTCAATAGCTATAGAGCAGAGATGAACGAACGTATCTTAGCGGATAATAACAAGATCATCAAACGTATATTTAATCTAGACACCAATGCCTATATGGAAGGCGCACTGGATGTAAAAACCAAAGAATTATTAGGACTTGTGGCTTCTGCCGTATTGCGATGCGATGATTGCATCAAATACCACCTAGAGACAAGCTATAAAGCAGGTCTGCGCAAAGAAGAAGTCGTAGAAGCACTCAGTATTGCCACCCTCGTAGGAGGTACCATCGTTATTCCGCACCTACGCCGTGCCTATGAATTCTGGGATGCCTTAGCAGCAAACGATACTCCTGCCATAGAAACCAAATAAAGCTACTTTTTGGCCGCATAGCAGCGCTAAGAAGCCAAAAAAATGTAACATCTGGGTGTAAAACAAAAAGACAAGAGGAGTTTAAGTAAAAAAAGTGTACACCACTTTTATAAATCACACCACAGGTTCAAAAGATTCTTGTAAATTTACACGCTATTTTTTAGCAACACACGATACCCAAAAGCAGTCATTGTAATTATGAAGTTAAAAGCTCAAAATTTAATAAAAGCCTACAAAGGACGTAAAGTAGTAAAAGGCATCTCTCTAGAGGTGAATCAGGGAGAGATCGTAGGACTCCTAGGCCCTAATGGTGCCGGAAAGACCACTTCTTTTTACATGATCGTAGGGCTGGTAAAACCCAATGGCGGTACCATTTCTTTAGATACTACAGATATTACCAAATTTCCTATGTACAAAAGAGCCCAAAACGGTATCGGATACCTAGCACAAGAAGCCTCTGTATTCCGTAAGCTTAGTATCGAGGATAATATCCTAAGCGTATTACAATTGACCAAGCTCTCTAAAAAAGAACAACTGCATAAAATGGAATCGCTGATCGAAGAGTTTGGACTAGGTCATATCAGAAAAAACCGTGGAGACCTACTCAGTGGTGGAGAGCGAAGACGTACAGAAATTGCACGCGCCCTAGCTACAGACCCTAATTTTATATTACTAGATGAACCCTTTGCTGGGGTAGATCCAGTAGCCGTAGAAGACATACAGCGTATCGTAGCACAGCTAAAAAACAAAAATATTGGTATCCTAATCACGGATCACAACGTACAGGAGACCCTAGCCATCACAGACCGAACCTATCTGATGTTTGAAGGAAGTATCCTAAAAGCAGGTATCCCCGAAGAATTAGCAGAAGATGAAATGGTACGAAAAGTATACCTAGGTCAGAACTTCGAACTCCGCAAAAAGAAACTCGATTTCTAATCACCGCTAGTGATACTGTTAAGGTAAAGGACGGAATATTTTGGGCGTTACCACAAGGGTCGGGCTATCCGCTGTATCTTTTTTGTTTTCTTGGGAAAACAAAAAAGGATGCCGCTGCTATCCCTAACGCATATTAGAATTCGGCTTCTGTTTCATCAAAAAAATCAAGATCAAAGCGATGATCTTCCCAATCTGGTGCACGATCAAAATTGTCTGCTGATGCTCCAAGTATGCGCTAGTGCTAGTTTGCAACTAGTACCGTTACAGCTTGGCAGGGTACGAGTAAGTAATAGCACAAACAAACACGATCTGTTTTATTGATAGATTGTCTTGCTAGGTTATCATATACGCTAGTTCGAGTTTCTAACTCGGACTTCCATACGAGTAAGCAAATACTCACTGAATGATAAAAACCAATACAGCGCTGTAACTGGTTTCTTTTTCTACTATATATTGCTACTTGACGCTCGTCCTCTGTATCGGCTGCTATAACAGTTAGGTAGTGTGTAAAAGTTACAACCCTCCGCAAGCATTTGTACTCCAAAATAATGAGGAGTGCCATCAATCAATGCGTTATACACGGAAAACATTTCCGCGTTATCGGAACTAGCCCAATACAATGTCAATCTTTGTATTATATAATCATTCGCAAGTGTCTTAATCGTCAAAACACATGTTGCTGTTATGTATAATGTACTTATTGATAACTGTTTCCTTGCGTTAGGGATAGCAGTGGAAATCCCGCAGTACCGACCTTTAGGAGGGGCGAGGAATTGGAACGGATAGCCCGACCCTTGTGGTAACGCCCAAAAAAAACCAGTGAATGCTACTTTATAACACAACCACTGATCTTTTTGAAAAGCACTTATCTTATAGTCTTATTTTCAGCCCTCCATTGACTACAAAACCATCAACTGGTGCATAGATGTCTCTAAACTCAGGAGCTGTAATTGGCCCTGTAAAAATAGTATCAAACTTGGTTTGGCGGGTATCTCCAAAATTCTCGAAATTGATAAAAATGGAAAATGTGTCCCAAATCTTTTCTACCATAAACCCAAATAACCAATAGTCTCTACCAATGGCTCCGTCATTCAGTTTTTGAGGACTAAAATAATACGCTTCTAATCCCATTTTTAGGCTTTCCTCTACTTCATACATCAATACATTATTTAATCGATGTTTTGAGACCAATGGAAACTCGCTATTTATCCCATTGATGCGCTGGTGTACATCTGCCAATGTATGTCCTATAAAAAGTGCTAGATCTCCATAACTCAACTTAATATTGGTTTCGACACCTTTTGTATCAAAAGTGCCATTAGGTTGCTGAAATTCATAAAACCCATTTTCTAAGCGAGTAAGTAGCAAGGGGTCTTCTATTGCTGTATAAAAGAATAAGGTATTGATGCTAAACGACATCTGATCGGATAGCGGTGTTTTATAATTTATATCAAAATTCCCCCCGATACTCTCCTCTGCTTGGATACTATCGCTATCTATGGGCAATACATTTTGGAACTGTATGCGCTCTGCATCTTCTGTAAAAACGGTAGGTGTTTTATACCCCAACCCTCCTCCTAGTCGTAGGGCTAATTTGGGGGTGATCTTGAGCAATGCCGATAGTCGGGGTAGTGCAAAAAAACCATACTCATTTTGATAATCGGTACGCAGCCCTGTTTCTAAGACCAATTTTTCTGTAATATCCCAAGTATTCTGAATAAATACTCCTGAGGTAATATGTCGATAATCCACAATATCAGTAAGCCCCAATGGGTCTTGGTTAAAAGTATCTGTCCATAGATTAAGCCCTAGTATCCATTCTGTTTTTTCTTTTTGCCTCGTAAAAGTAGCTTCGCTAAATGAGGAAAATTGCACTCCAGAAAATTTAAAATCAGGAATTTCGATACTTCGGTCATAATAGCTGATACTGTTTTTTAGGGATACTGTAGCTACTTCATTTAGCTGATAACGAAACCCTAGTTGAGTACTGAAACGGTATGTATTATTTTTTTCAAAAAAGGCATCTGCAGCATCGCGATTCCCTTCTATATATTCGATATCGCCTCCGATACGATCTTCTACTACACTGCTAAAACCGAGCATTAGTGAGGTCTTTTTATTAAAATCTACATACAACTTAGGGTTTAGGGTAAAACGGTTAAATTTTGGGATCGCAGTAAGTCCTATGTTTGCTGGATCATAAGGCGTACCTGTATTATAAGACGCAAAAACGGTGGCGCCTATTTGTCCGAATTTTTGCGAATAAAACCCACTTGCATCTAATCCTAAGGCTGATGTACCGTTTAGCATAAAACTGAGTTCTCTTTGTTCTTTGGGAGTTTTAGACACTAGGTTTACCAAACCTGCAATCGCTCCACCTCCGTAGAGTGTAGATGAAGCTCCTTTGATGACTTCTACCTGCTTTAAATCTAATGGAGCTATTTGCATTAAACTTAATCCACCAGAAAACCCTGCATATAATGGAAATCCATCTCTGAGTATTTGGGTATACTTTCCATCGAGTCCTTGTATACGAATACTCGAATTATAAGACGTAGCAGATGTCTGCTGGGTCTGTATCCCTGTACTTTCATTAAGCATCATACGGATATCGCCTGGTTTCATATTGCCCTTTTCTTCTAGTTCCTCTCCTGATATGGCTTCTATCCGTGTTGGGGTATTATAAATGGTTCTCCTAGAGCGGGTAGAAGTAATCATTACTTCCTCTAATGCTTCATCATCACTTTTAGATAGCACTATTTCAATAGGCGCTGATTGTGATCTAGGGAATTCATACACTCTTTTTTCTTCTTTATACCCTACATGGCTAAAAATAATAACATGTGTCCCATCGGGTATATCACTCAATTGGATATACCCATCTTGGTTGGCACTACTATTAATTGTTGTACCCTGTAGATAGGCTATAGCATGTATCAGGGGTTCGTTTCGCTCTTGGTCTTTGATAATGGCTTCCAAGGTATGCTGACCAAAAATCAAAGATGTATATAGTATTGCCATACATGGCAATAGTAGATGTTTCATTCGTTTTGATGATTAAAAAAATTAATTAATACAGTCCTGTATACTTTTTGACCTTTGGCCATAAGAGAAGGTTTTACAACCAAATGTTGCTGTTAGCATTGCCCGAATTACTGCAAAACATAAAAGCGTAGCCTATAGCCACACAAAAAGTTGTATAGCTATTTACAAAAAGTAGAAAGACTTTAGAGATAACACGATAGAACTACCGTATGGCTTGATAGAAGTGATGTATACCTTTTTTCGATTTGCCGTAAAAAACGATCTTTACACTCAAATGTTGTGATTTTTGAGTTTTCGAGCGCTACTACCTAACAAAAAATCACTGCATCTGATCACAAAATCTTGGATTCTGGCTAAAATCAAAAAAACTAATACCACTTCATTAACTAATTTTGGGAGGATGCCAGATTTTGGCAAAAAAATCATCTGTGAAGTGAAAATGATGCTTCGTACGCATTTTCTCTCTTCTAAAATGTACCTTTTCGAAGACAAAGGTTACTTTAGACAGCGTAAAACCTGTACATGCGCCACAAGTCAAAAAAGGAGAACACATGTTTCCATCATCGTCTGTATGATCGTGCGAATGCTCACAGTTATCTGCTAGTGCTGATGCATCATCGCAGTGATCTTCTAAACAGCAATTCACTGTAGAGAGATACAATACAAGTAATGATATGATCGAGCAAAGCAGTTTCATAAATGCTAATATACAAAGATTCCTTTTTTTAAAACGTCATTTTCCTTTCTCGATTGTATGCTTATCCCAATTTGTCATTTTAGGGCGTACCCACAAGGGGTCGGGCTCCTATCCCTAACGCAGCAACAGTGTAGTTTAGAAACAGCATCTACTTGTATTGCATATTCTACAAAAAAGAAATAATTAGACTTTGAGGTAAAGGCTCTTGATTTTGTAAGGAATATTACTTTGCATGAAGACAAGAAAGAAACAAGAGGTTACTTAAGAGAAATAGGATATTACAATAGTAATGATTAGTCTGATTTGATGAAGTAATCATCATTAATGAGAATAATTTTATAGCTCCATTTTTGCCTCTGATTCTCTATAACCATTATTGAAATTAATGTGCAAAGAATTAAAGAAGTCAAACTCTAAAAATCTAAAGTCCATGACTAATAAGGGTAAAGTGTTTTTATCACCTTCACTAATGACATAAACTTTTGTGGTTTTTTGCATATAAAATTTCATTCGTATTATCGTATGATCTACAGGCAATTCCACTTTGATTTTCTGAGAATGGTGTCGATAACTAAGCTTAAAATTTAAAAAAGTTTTAAATGTGGTCATTGTCTTTTTATCCACTATAGTATGCTGACCAAAAGATTTGTTTGGTATTCCATATTCACTATCATACTTTGAATGAATATCTACCTCCTCACTGATATGAAAATTGTCAATTTCTATTTGTTCTAAATCATAATCAAAAGAAGGGTACTCTTCCAATTTTTTTCGTTTTGTATGATTTGCTTTATTAGGTTTTCTAACCCATAAAACTGACAAAATAAAGAGTAGCCCAAGACCTATGTATAAAAGAATTGATTCATTCATTTTTTAATTTTTTATTGTGTTTTCAGTAATGTCTGATTAAAATTATTTTTGAGTTATCTGCTTTGTTATATTTAAAAATACTGAATATCAAACATTTAAACCACACCTAAAATGAAATATTTTAGTATCTACAAATAAAACATGATAGCAAGGTGTATTGTAATGAAGTAACTACCAACGACTGTATTTATTGAGCTTATTTAGAATTACATTTTTTTCACCAGACATCAATGATATTTAATAGTCAAAAGGCACATTATGAAAAAAGTCTTTATCTGTTTTATTGTTGTAAAATCTAAATCTAGTATAACCTTTTTGTGGAAGTTGCTTGTTCAACAAAGATCTAATATACTGATTAAATGGAATTTGATATTTTTTTTTCTCTTCAAAATGTGAATCAAAAATTTCTTCCAATAGTTCTAAATCTTTAAAAGAAATTACTTTTTCAAAACGAGTATAGATTTTAAATTTTCTTGTTTCCCCACTTTCTAGTTTAAACGGATACTTTATTGACTTTAGTTTTTCATTTCTATAAAAAAGATTTAAACCTTTTACCGTATTACCACCTTTATCACTCCAATAAGATTGTTGGACTGAGATTTTATTTTGAAATTGATTTTTTAAAGTGAACTCACGAGGTACATAGAAATAAACTAAACTACTATCTTTTTGTTGATAATTTTTGAACCATAATTCAAATTTGAAAGGTAATTTGGATTCTAATATTTGATGTGCTATTTGTCCTTCTTGAGCAATGTTTTTGCAAGAAACAGAAGCTATAAAGATTATAGCTACCAAAAGTGTATTCAGACTTATCCTATTTATTTTATTCAATATATATTGCATCGATATAGTATTTTTCGGTTTCTTCTTTCCCTGTTTTTTGTATCAGATATGTATAGGTATTACCAATTTTATTCTCTAAATCTCTATATTCCGTTAACTCGTCATATTTTTTTAGTTCTCCTCTAAGAACCTTTTCGTGCACTTCTCTAAGCCGTATAAGTAAGGAAGCTTTTTTCGCTGCATGCGCTCCTTTTACAAAGGCATATCGCCCTCTGGTAAGCCATAAAATAAGCGCATCTACTGCCACAGATACCAATAAACTATAACCGATCACCACCTTAGACAGCACCTCATATTTTTGAGAATAATCGATCAGTGTCGCTTCTTTCTGATCACTGCTAAAGGTGTGATAGGCATGAAATCCTACCGCAAATAGATTGGATTTATCCTTTAGGTAATCCAATAAAATGGTTTGTCCCAGTTTTGTAAATAATTATTAGGGCGTACCCACAAGGGGTCGGGCTATCCGCTGTATCTTTTTTGGTTTTTTAAAGGAAATCAAAAAAGGATGCCGCTGCTATCCCTAACGCAGCAGCTTAGTTTACAAACAGTGAGACCAGCTACCACCCACCAATTTGTTCTCTTTCTTTTTGTTGTTCTGGTGTGGCTTCTGGGGTTGGGATATGACTAAAATATAGTGGTCTGGGAAATCCTGATGCTTTTCTGCGCTCGTAGTCTTGCTGTCGATACGGGTCAAAGGCTGTACCAGGGGGCAACGGTCTGTTTTTATCCATATACCATACATAAAAACTCCACTCTTTTCTTGGATCACTAGCATATAACTTGTACAGTAGATCTAGTTTTCTTGGTTTGAAGGTGTTTGCAAATTTAAGATACTCGGTATCAGCATAACCATCGATATTACCACTTATGGATATAACTGCCTTTAAATCCTTGAATTGTCCTTTTAGTGGGGGATTAAAAAATCGATCAGGATAGGTGATAGTACCATCCAATCGGTTTAATTCGAATATTTTATATTTTTTATTTACAAAAACACCATACAATAACCAAAATAATCCTCCTAAAGTGAATATAGCAGGAACTAAGTATTCTTGTGAATTTTCTGCTGATGTACCAAGCCATAAACCAATCAAAACGCCTGTAATTCCAAAAATAATATTTATTTTTTTTCTGTGTGCATGAGACTCTAAGTAAACTTTATCATCAGCTCTTTTTAGCATTCCTTTTCCTTCTCTATCGATACTACTTAGCGTTATTTCTTTAGGTTCTTCTAACACTTCGTGTGGCTGGTACATGGCTATTGTAGTTTTGGGTTATATGATTGTAACATCTTAATATCGTTTTGGGCTACTATTTTGGGTTGTAGTACAGCTTCTGCTACTGGTGTGGTTGCTAATTTTACAGCTAATACCCCAGTGCGTTGTCCATACCTATTGGCTGTAAAGATACTAGTTAGCTGCTTCTGTTGGGTGTTTTTTTGATTATAAACTTGTGCATTGCCGTATACATAGCGTGCTTGATTGTATAGATTGGCTGGAGTAAACTCATCATCTTGCACACGTATTCTATAGGTAAACAATACCTCTCCGTATCTATACTCCCTATACGCTCTGTAAAATTCGTTAGGTAGTGCAAAATCTACGCTACAACTAGGAGCAATAGGATCATTTCTAAAACGGTAGGAATTTTTGGTTTCAAAATCATAGATAAAAGTGGTGATCTCTACACGGTGTTCTGTTTTTAGCGGTGCTTTGATCCCATGCGGATAAAACCAAGCCTTGATCTCTAAATCCTCTGGATGATGAATCCTCTGAGTTGCATAGATATAGGCTTTGAAGCGATTGGTGATACTCTGGTGTGGATCGAAATGCCCATGATAATTGGCATTTTCTTGTTGTGCGGGTTCTAGGAGTACTACACTAGTAGTAATAAGGTCTAGTAGTGCTGTATAGGCTTTTTCTAGATGTTGATAGCTACTATATTCTTTGGCTTTGGCGGATGTATACCATGGTTTTATAAGGGTCTGCTCTCTATTATCAATCAATCGGTGGATGTATTGATGGGGTAGTTCTTCATCGTGTGGCGGTAGTGCAAAATCACTGAGCGGAAAATTCTTGAAATACCCTTCTAACTGAGTATCTGCAAAATATTTTTGTACAACAAAATAGCAACCTATCAAAGCGCCTCCTAATAAAGCTGCGGGTAAAAAGCCTAATGACAGTGCTGTCAGTCCTCCTCCAATGAGTGCCGAGACATCTACTGCTAGAAATACCGCTCCTATACCCGCAGCAATGCCATAGATTACTGTAGCATCGGTATCACGTACGGTATAACTACTATAAGCATCCCTACTCGCTGTAAATATGGTAATAGCAGAACTCACGATTTTTAATGATCCAATCCCTAATTTAAAATCAGATAATGTTTTTGTTAAAACTTTATTAGGAACTCCTTTGTTAACCAAATACTTTTCATAGACATTCATTTTGTCAATAAGCGATAGGGTAGCTGCTCCTAATTTTATACTTGCAAAAATAAATTTTTCATTAGCTTTATAAGAATCATCGTTTAACCATTTTTTAGTTGCTTGAGCCCATATGATGGCTTCTATAATGACTACGACCCCTGCTAGTGAATTGGATTTTAAGAAACGTTCCGCTTCTTTTTCAAATCTTTTGGGGATGTTGGTTTTTAGATCAACTTGTAGTTTGCCGTTTTTAATCAATTCTTCGGCAGACATTTGTGTCATTTTCTTGTATTCGATATGCCAATGGTTTTTAAAGCGGTGTAATGATACTTTTTCTCCATTGATTTCGAAACGCAGATTGTATTTTTTGATATACTGGTAGAACTCGTCTATCGCCTTAAACTTAAAGGTTGCCACACGTGTATGCTTATCTCTAAAGTAGGAAACTTTGCCTAATATAGGTAGGGTTTTTTCTCTAAGTGTTTTGGATTTACCCAGATATTCATCGTGATTGGCGTAGGCTTTTACGATTTTATCCATCGTACTTGCCGTTTTTTTGGATAGACTCAATACTTTAATATCTTGTATATCGATTTTGTAGTCTAAAACTTTAGTAGTTTTCTTAAATACCTCTGGGGATTCTAGGTATAAGGTTTCATTAATATATCGATACCATTTATCTTCTTTGAGTTTGTAAACGCGTTCTAAATCTAAATGTCTATCATGCATATTAGGGTAATTACCCAGTGCTATTTTATGTATGGAAATACGTTCTTTAGCCTCCTCAATACTATCTGCTATACTATTCAGGTAATCATCTGCCACATTCTGGTAATAATCTGATTTCATAAAATTGCCCAGTTCATCACGGTATGCATTAATCGTATTGCGCTGCTTTTTTCGTTCCTGTACTGCTAATAACTTTTCTAGTTTTTCTAAATCGACTCCATAATTTTCTGCAAATGGACGAACGAGTCCACCTACGGTAAGATCAAGAGCTACATTAGCTATGGGGTTTTTAATCAAATCCGTACTATATTGTTCTGTACGTTCGTAATCATTGTACACAAAATCATAAGTCAGTCGTGCTAATCGATGTAGGTAACTTATTTGTTTTCCTTTCTCAGAGGTATCGGCAGGAACTTTTTCACCTCTATCCAGTATAGGGAATATCGTTTCTACTGGTTTGCCCGTCTGTAGGCTTACCATAATGGCTTTGAGTCGTGTGATTTCTCTATCAATATCTAGGCACAATATATCCGCACAATTAAAAGGATCGTGTAGGGTAATAAACATATCTTCTAGAAAGTCATCGTCTGTGGCTTCTTCTTCTGCAATTTCTTTTAGTTTATGCTGAAACCAATGGGCTTCCTCCCTTTGATCATAAGTAAAATTACCCACGATATCCTCTACAGAATAAGCATTGTCATGTGGATTTGTTTCGCCTTTGATAAATCCAGTGCAACACACTTTTTGCATACGCTTTTCTCTGGCTTCGCAATCCGTTCGTAATTTAGTATGATAGGCAACTGACCATTGGGCAGGAGAAAAGGCGACCCATAGTACAGCTCCTTTTTTATGTACGAGGTGTCCTTTTGCCTTTCGTTTTTGATCCATACTGGTAGGGGTTCGATACTCCTTATATGCATCATTTTCTTTATTTTGATCACTTTCCCAACTGATATTGGTTAAGTTTCCATATTGATCTACAAGGTATTCTTTATGTAATTCTGGATTTTCATCATCGAATATATAGATAAAACCACTACTCAGCGTTGTCCTCTGATAATCGTAATTTTTGGGTTTATACGCTCCCTTTGGTGTAGGTAATTGTGATCTAACAATGGATACATCTAGATTTTGTACAAAACGCCCTTCTTCTGCATAGATCAAATCGCAATTGTAATCCCCATTACTATCGGGAGCAAACATCACAAAGTCCTCTTGATTTTCTTCTGGGTATTTTTTAAAAAGTCCATATCGCATAAAATGAAGCATCACTCCAGAACGCATAATATTTAGTGGAGGACTTTTTTCTGATGTTACCCCTGCTGCCTCTACCGTAAATGTTACAGTATTTAGTACATTATCTATTGCTGGATTCTGGTATTCTTTTAGGATCATGTTTCTACAGGTTATTCGTCTCTTCTAAATTCTCAATCTCCCATTCGAAAATCATTTTTTTTTCGGTAACTGTTGCTGATAATTCAATAGTCTTTTCGGGGCTATTTATCGTTTCTGGAATCTCCATTAAGATCGTTGCGGTTTCTCCATTTGGTATGTTTTGGGTATCAGCTGTGAGGGTGACAATTTTTAGCACTTTGCTATCTCTAATTACTGTTTCTTCTTTTTTCCATTGCAAATTATAGACTCTGGGTTCTCCTTGTGTCTCCTCTCGTAGTTTTTGTTGATTTTCTAGTGCTTGCTTATTAGAATTGCCTGATAATGCTGTTAATATATTAGCTACGGTAGATGTTTTTTCTGAGGGGATTTTAGATACAGGTAGCGTTACGGTGTCATTAGCTATATTGGCACTGATTGTTACGCCTGTAATACCTGTGGTCACTTGACCGCCATGTGCAGTCATACAGCCTACGGTTACGACAGGTACTCCATCTATAAATACCCCTGCACTACCTTGTACAATCGTATCTACTGCGCCAGTACAGGCACACATATCTCCCTGTAGCGCGATCGGTTGCCCATCTATAGTTACACCTGTTGCACATACTCCTGTGATCACACCGCCTACATGTGGGGTACTGCCACTATACATAGGACAGGTATGCATACTTCCTAAAACTGAGATTGCTTTACTCATCTTATACGATTCTTAATTTATGGGCAGCTCCAGAAACCTCAGTAGTTTGTCCTTTGAGGGCTGTTTGCTGTCCAGATACAGCTACTTTTGCTTTTGCAATTGCATTGATATCTTGTGCGGTGATTGCAGTTTCTGTCTCTGCTTGGAGTGTTATGGATGCTTGGCTTTTGATCTGTGTCTCTGCATCGGATTGAATTGACATTGTTCCTTTTGTAGTCATGGTAGTGTTTCCATCGCTAATCGCTTGTATAGTATCTTGTGCTTCGAAGCGGATGTTTTTTTGTGCTTTCATTACAATATTCTTAGCATCAAAGGTCATCGTTTCATTAGCAGTGACATGGATCGCATCATTCGCAGTATCAATCAGCACCGTATTATTGTTCTTATCGGTGATGGTTACACTTTCTGCTCCCCGTGTATCATTAAAAATTATCGAGTGCCCACTCTTGGTTCTAATGGCTTTGATGTCATTATTACTACCCTGCCAATTGGTATCTGGAGAGGCTGCACCGTTATAAAGTGACCCCATCACGACAGGATTTTCTTTGTTTCGATTCTGATAAGAGACCACTACTTCCTCCCCGTATTCTGGTAAGAAGAAGAACCCTTTTTCGCCCCCTGCATGGGGTGTCATGACCCGTATCCACGGGGTCGTCACCCCATCGGCTTGCTGCCATACACACCGTACTCTAACCCTGCCTAATCCTTCTGGGTCTTTATTATCGATCACCTTGGCAACTTCCATATCGCCTTTTGGGTATTGGTGGATGTCCATCAGTGGATAATCGATACTCTCTGCCTGTACCCCCTCGAAGGTATTGGTATACACGCCGCCTTCTACATTGGTATGCGATACTTTGGTGATTCTAAACCTCCCATATCCCGCTACCTTGATCACTGCGCCTAGCTGTACCCCTGTATTATCAGACATACCCACAGCTATTTTCTGATTCAAGGCCGTAGCACGGGTATATTGTTCTACCTGCCGATCAAAACGTGCAGCCATAGCAGCATCTTCATGTGGGGCATGCACGATCTGCGATTCTTTGTAGAACATTCGATCCGAAGTCTTGTTTACAAAACCGAGATACCCATCACTAGAGGTAGTGACCGAAGCACTTTTCTTACGTACCAATTGATCACTCAGGTAATCCTTGGTCACATATTCAAATCGATTGGGACTGGTCTTAAATTTTATCGAAAAATCCTTGAGGTCTACCCCATGGGTTAATTCTGTTTCTTGGGTGCTAGGCGCACCGAATACCAGCTGTTTTCCATCATAATAGAACCACTCATTATAGTATCGAGCTAACCGAGAAGCAAATTTGAAATCGCTACTTGTCCATTGAACGACATAATTTAGCCTTTCTGAGTTTCTGGGGGCAAAATTAGTCTGTAATGCCCTTGCGTCATAGCCTCTAAATGTCCACTGTAGGATCTCTGCTAAGGTCTCATTGGTAAACGAAGTGGAATGCGCTCCATTTTCTGCTAGGATAGAGGTACTATGTGCTATGATAGTCACTAAATCACCACTGCCGTATTCGAGTCCTTTTGTAGATTTTAGCTCGGTCACGATCCCTTTAAACTCTAATTCTTTATAATCTCCTAATTTTAGTTCTGAACGAATACTCACGGTTATGATTTCTCCTAGATAGTCTTTACTCGTTCCTACGATTTCTTCTGTAAAGCTTTCTAGTACATCTCGTCTACAAACGAGTTCTAGGGTGTGATGTTCGCTGATTTCTTGGTCTAATTGTAGACTGACATAGGAATGGATAGGAGTGCTACCGATGTATAGTTGGGTGGTGGTCTGTAATGCCATGTATCGTTCCGTTTTTATGGTGTTAGTTTCACTGTATTGTAATAAAAACACCTATTCTTCAAAATGTTTGTGTGTTTTAGAAATATTATTTTAATACGATTTTTTAATCATATATTCTGTTTTTAATAACTGACTCTCTTATCATTACCTCTTACTATACAGTGTCATAAATAACGTATTTGTTACCTATGGATTCGAATTATTTTTAGAGGAAAATACCCCTTTTCGATATAGGGGTTATTTTTATCGATGTATGCATCGTTTTTACATAATGTTTTCGTACGTTATGTAGGGTCTATAGTGTCTAAAAGCTCCATCAGCAGCAGCCGTTTGGTAATGGGATTCCGAACAGTAGGTTTATGCTTGGCTAAAAAGGCTGTGAGTGCTGATTGGATAGCAGGATGTGTGAGGTGTTTACGAAGGTTCTGTTTGGTAAGGCGGTACGATTGTTTTGTGTTCGGTAGGCTAAAGCAGAGCCTATTTCTATAGAATATATTGGGGATTCTAGCGCTGTGGTATTTATAGATTTTTAGATACAGGCAGCGATCGTAGAGGTAATACGTACCTTTGCCTGTCTTTTGTATAGACCGTTTTTGTACAATGTGCTGCTCATAGTCTTGGAGCAATTTATTAGCTGCTATAGGCGATGGATGGTGGAGTAAGAGGGTTTCTAGAACGGATAATAGATCGCAAACCTCTAGTTTAGACAATCCATCAAAATGGGCAATGAGTTGTTTGATGATTCTATCTTGATGTGTGTGCATGATGGTGTAATGTTTCTGAATAATAATTAGTAAAAAGTACTTATAATAGTTCCTTTTAAGCAAAAGAAAGCTTGCTCCCAGTAGTTACTACTTACTACTAGAGTACCCCTAAGTATGATCATTACATCAGGATGAACTGTATATGGGAATAAACAGTGAGCAATGATCAATGCCTAGTAGTAACTATAAGGGAGACAAGCAATCTATAGAAGTACGCACTTCTACTAGCTAGTTTTTTATGCTATACAATTGGCTAATAACCGAAACTGTCGCGCCATGGCTCGGGCAATGGTGCTGAAAGTTACGGGAGGAACATCTGGAGGGGCTGATGGGGTATTATCATTCGTATCATTGTGTACGCTACGTAGCCATTGGATCACTTTCTGTTCTACCTGCTGTGGGGTATAGAGTTGTGTCTTGACCAAGGCACGGACTTGCTGCTGAGCGGTTTTGCAAACTGCTTCGGAGGCTTGGAAATATAATGGATGGTAGCGCAATCGTAGTAGAATCCGTTTTTGATAGGCTGCTAGCTTATCGGCTACAGTGGGAAAATGGGTCGTGCAGAGTTCTAGCCATTGCAGTCGCCGTGCATAGAGGTCTACTACTGCTTGTTCTACAGGAAATTCTTCCTCATAGTAGGTACGAACCCATTGATCAACCAATGTCTCATAGCTACTGCCCAGTTCTAGTTGTTTTAGAAAACTAGGAATATCGAATTGTAATTCTGTAAGGATGGCGAGTAAGTACTCACGACGGTTGGTGGGGGTTTTAGAGTAGTTCATGGCTTTAAGGTTTTAAAATTTCTAATATTAGCCTAAGGTCATGCATAATAGACTTAGCAACTTCTGTATTTACTTTTCTATCACCTTTTGCTATTAATGATACATATGTTCCTGATTTCTTATATTTTCTACCTAGAGAAGAATGAACCCCTCTTAGTATTTCAAGTTCTTCCTTATTAAAATTTTGCATACATTTGTTATGTTTTGAAATCAAAACAAATATACAAACTTTTTTAAACTAATAAAACTTTTTAAACTACTTTTTATTTTATGTCCGAAAGTAACAACCGTGAAATATTGATAGAAAAGCTACATCAACTAATAGAAGAAAAGAAAGAAGTGGATAGAATTTCATGGAATGATATGGGAAAACTTATAGGTTATTCTGGTGTTGGTTTAAAAAAAGCATTGAATATAAGAAGTCTATCTATTACTAAACTACAGGAAATAATTATAAAGTTAGATTTGATAAATCAAGCAGAAAAAATTGGTTTAGAGATTTCTAAAGACAAGAAATTCGAAATTAAAAGATCAAGCAAAGATGATATATGGGGAGGCTTACATGATTTAATTATTGAAAATGATGACGATTTAAAAAAACTAGAATCTTTGTGTTTATCAAACTGGGAGGCTCTTATGAAAAGAGAAAATTTTAAAAACAAACTAGAACTAACTACAATGAAAGATATAAATAAGATATTAGATGAAAGGTTAGCAATTATTTTGAAAAATATAAATAACTGATTATTTGATAATTAAACACCCTCTTTTATTATTTTGCTGCTATAAATTTCTGATAATATTAAATTCTTTAAAACTCCTATGCTTATTCCACTATTTAAAATAAGTATAGCTTTCTCTACAAATTTGTCATTTTCTTCTTCTATCTCTTCCTTTATATCTCTTATAATTTTATCTTCAAGTGTCTTAAAAACATCTGGGTCAATATATTTACTTTTCTTTTTTAATTTTTTTAAGGCTTCTTCTCGATTCATGCTATATTATCAATTAGTAAAATTCAAGAATATTAATCGAGAGAATCTATATACTTAACCGTATCAACAGTATACTTTTTTTGATCTTCTTCTGGAAGTTTTTTGATGTATTTATTAGATATAAAAACTGATATGTGACTAACTGATTTTTTTATATTCCTTATTAATATTTGATTTTTTCTAGTTACACTTTTAATGATATATATAGCAGAGGCAAAGAATAAAAATAGCCCTACACAAAAACCTATAGCATATAAATGAAGAATTGGATCATCTACTTTCATTTCATAATCAAAAACCCAGTAAATTTGTATGAAGTATATATAAATTGGAATAAAATAGAAAAACCTGAAAGGTTTAAATAACGCTCCTACACATAAAATTACTGGGCTTAAACTTTGGCAAACCATCCAAATAAAAGTTTCTACTGATCGGTAATTAAATGTTTCTGTTAATCCAAATGTCGTAACCTTATCAGTGAATAAAATAGCAGCAGAAAGAACAACTAAGAATGCGCCAAAGAGTTTTTTACAGATTTCATGATGGTCTGTCTCCGGGTCTAACAATTTCTGTTTTATCCATTTGGTATAAATCGTGTTTGTCGATTTTTTCATATGTCTCTTCATTTATAGTACTTTTTTCACAAGCAACTAAAGAAATTAGAATAAGCGTAAATATTAGTGTTTTTTTCATTTTAATGGTTTTTATAATTAACCATAAGATATGGAATTAAGAAACCAATAATGTTTATTAAAACGAAAAAAATATGCTATTTGACACTATTTAATTACTCAAAATCAATAGCTAAAATTGTTTTTAAATAGGGAAAAAATATTCACAGCTAATATATAAAGTAATAAGAGTAGGTTGTATATGGTAAAACCACAAACTTTATTGCAAACTAATAAAACTATTAAAACTTTTGAGGCTTTTTGAATAAAAAATTTACAATTAAACTTAAAATATAAAATAAATAGATCAATATTGTAATCGTAATTCAGGAATAGAAACAAGTGTTATTCTTTTGTTATACAGGCTATTGTGATAAATTTCTTTTCTCGTTGTTTCTAAAGTAAACTATTGAAAAACCTTTAAAAAGATATATTGATTAATGATAAATGTTAATTAAACAATATATTAATTGGTTAAAATAGTATGTGTATTTGATAAAATAGCATCACCTGATGCTACTAGTATGCGCTAGTGCAAGTTTGCAACTTGTACCGTTACAGCTTGGCAGGGTACGAGTAAGTAATAGCAAAAACAAACACGATCTATTTTATTGATAGGTTGCCTAGCTAGACTACCATATATTGCCATTTGGTGCTCGATGACTGCATCAGTTGCCATAACAGTCAGGCAATGTGTACAAGTTGCAATCCTCTGCAAGCATTTGTACTTATAAATAAGAGGAGTGACATCAATCAATGCGTTATACACGGAAAACATTTCCGCGTTATCGAAGTAATTAATTTTTCAGGAAATAAAGGGTAATAATTACAATAAATATATACGTGTAATAAAGGTAGCTGTTACGCATTCTTGTGGCAGCAGGGTAATCTTTGACGGCACGAGTCAGAGGCATCACGCCAGCGGGGATTCAATTTATTGGTTTTGATGATGCGGATATTGAAATAGACAAACTTAAAACTGACTCATTTAAAGTAGAACTTGTTGAAACTCCTTTTTTTCATATCATAAAGGTAAAAAGCTTATCTAAATCGTCATAACAAAACTAGATATTCCACTATTTACATACCATAAAACACGAATTCATCCTGAAGACTTACCCTTGCTTGTTTTAGTATAAGATTAGAATTAATTTTCTAAAAATTAAACCAAAATGTCTATATTTGTATAATATGGACATTTATTTTATTTAGGATGAATATTAGTTTCACAAAAAAACAAGAAGAATACATCTCAGAACAGGTAAAATCTGGTGATTATCAGAATTATAGTGAAGTTATAAGAGATGCACTAAGATTACATCAGGTTTATAGAGATAAGATGATTGCTGATCTAAGAAAAGAAATTGAGAAAGGATTAAATAGTGGTATTAGCAAAAGGTCTGTTAAAGATATTATAGAGGCAAAACGTTCATCTCGAAAAACTGTTTAATGCCCAAGAAAAAATACCTTAAGTACATTTTATCTAACGATGCTGATACTGATCTAGACTTAATATTTGATTATACTGATAAAGAACACGGATTTAATCAAGCAGTTAGTTATCTTTCTGATTTAGAATATGTTTTTGATCAATTGGTAATAAATCCTACAATTGGAAGGGAGCGAAAAGATATTAAGGAAGGGATTTTTAGCATTGCTGAACAATATCACACAATTTTTTATACAATTGAAAAGAACCATATTTTAATCGTTCGAGTACTTCACGGTCACATGGATATTCCTAAATATTTATAAAATATCCAAAATAATCCAATCAAAGGAAACTATAATCTAGCACCTCGATTTCACCTCCTACTCCCCTATCCCTTTATTTATAAGGGTTTGTTACATATTGTATTGGGAAGTAATTTTTTAGTTTATCTAACGATGCAGATACGGATCTGGACTTGATAGTTAAGGAAGAGATTTTTAGCATTTTTGAGTAACATCACACAATTTTTATGCAATGTAATTTCTAAACCATACTCTAGTGGTTATTACTCATTTGCCAAAGACTATATGAAACATTTTACGATACCAAATTTTACAAAAAGTGAGCAAAAGAAATTATTGAGTTATAAAAAGTAAATCTTCAATAAATAAGTTTTTAGCTAAGAAATACGGTTTAACAAATTATAATTAAAAATAAAACATACTTTTGCGATACTATCAAATGATACTATCACTAAATGAAGCCTCCATATCAATTAACAGATAAAATCCTAAAATTAGTTGTAACTATTTCGGAGCGACTAGGAGAAATTAATGCGACACATTTATACAAACCACCTACGGAGTTACGTAAAAAGAACCGCATTAAAACTATTCAATCCTCATTAGAAATTGAGGGTAACACACTCACTGAAGAGCAAATTACGGCACTTTTAAACGACAAACGAATAATTGCACCACAAAAGGATATTGTAGAGGTACAGAATGCTATAAAGGTGTATGAGCAACTACGAACATTCAACTCAAATAAATTAGAAGACTTAGAAAAAGCACACGGCATCCTTATGAAAGGGCTAATTGACGATGAGGGCAAACTAAGAACTAAAAATGTTGGGATTATAAAAGGTTCTAAAGTAGCACACGTAGCTCCTAGCGGAGATATGGTAAAAGGATTACTAAATGATTTATTTGGATACCTCAAGCAAGATAAAGATGTATTGTTAATTAAAAGCTGTGTATTTCATTATGAGTTTGAATTTATACATCCGTTTTTAGATGGTAATGGACGTATGGGGCGTTTATGGCAAACATTGATATTGATGCAGCAATATCCAGTATTTGAGTTTTTACCAGTTGAGATCCTAATTAAAGAAAATCAAGAGGAGTACTACAAGGTTTTAAGTCTATCGGACAAATCAGGACATTCTACACCATTTATTGAGTTCATGCTTGACATTATACTTCAATCTTTAGATAGTCTTTTAAAAACACAAAACAGAACGCTTACAGCACAAGATAGAATTGAACTATATAACGACATTATAGGCAATAACCATTTTAGCCGTAAGGATTATTTACAAAACTTTAAAGATATTAGTCAAGCAACTGCAAGTAGGGATTTAAAGTGGGCTGTTGAGCAAGAAATCCTGATTAAAACAGGAGATAAAAGATTAACAAAATACCAGTTCAAATTGACGTAAATCGAGTTAATTTTACTTTAAAAACACATTTTTTGTATCCTATTTATCTCTTTAAACTACATAATACCCATAAATAAAGAGATTATATTTTTTGTATTGGAAAGTAAGTCCGCAAGCATTGTAATCGTTAAGTACAATGTACCTAGTGGTAACTGTTTCTTCGCGTTAGGGATAGCAGTGGAAATCCCGCAGTACCGACCTTTAGGAGGGGCGAGGAATTGGAACGGATAGCCCGACCCCTGTGGTAACGCCAAAAAAAATCAGTGGATGCTACCTACTGAAATATTACTCTATTTTTTAACATATCACTGCAACGAATAGAAAGGTTTAACATTCCTATAACAAAAGAAGCTCCACAGGCTACAATAAAAAATGAGGATTGAGGGTTATACATCCGCATAGCGATGCATCGCTAGCTATCACAACTAACTCTCTAAATACTCTCATCTATCATGCGCACCCTAGCATCTCACCGCCTTAATGGATACACCGCGATCTTAAGCCTACTGCTTTTTTGCACAATACACCCCGTAGCAACTGCCCAAAATTGGGATAGTTGTTCTGCAAATATCAATTGCGATGAGGGCAAAGATTGGGACCGAGTAGAACGATCCGTAGTACGTATCAGAATCCCTGGTGGAGGGCTATGTACGGGTACGCTGATCAATAACACACGACAAGACAATACTGTATATATCATTACTGCTGGGCATTGCCTAGACGATGCATTAAACAACACCGACTATGCTATCGAATTTAATTATGAAGTTCCTTGCGGTGGTACTACTAGTAACCGAGTAACCATGGAAGGTGGACGTGTCGTAATGTTTGATAACACCATAGACATCGGACTGATACAAATGGATGATGCACTACCCGACGGACTGGATGCTTATTTTGCAGGCTGGGATCGTAGCTTATTAGCCGATTCTAAAACGCATGCTTTAATCCACCACAAGGCTGGCTTTCCAAAGAGTATTGCTATAGCGCCTGCTGGTAGAACTTATGAAAAATCTACTTTCTTTAACCCTACGCCTCGTGGCAGGTATTTTGCCGAAAAATTCTTTACCAATGGATGGAGCGTGGGCGACATGGGAGGTGGCTCGTCGGGCGCTGGACTTTTTTATGACAATGAGTATTATGTAGGTACACTGAATGGCCCTAAATCAGGAACTCCTAACTTAGCTTGTAACGAAATTACAGCTACCAATAACGAGACTATTCGCTATACGCCTGTTGGGCATGTATGGGTAAATGAAATCATAGAAATCGCCGATCTCAAAACATTTCTAGATCCAATAAATAGCGATGTACAAAGACTAGAAGGTAAAGAAGTGAATGCTGCTGTACTCTCCAACCCTAGTTTTGATACGCCTACAAATCGTATCGCGTTGTACCCAACAGTACTAACGGGTGCACAAAACACAGTACATATCGAGACACATACAGACCAAAATAGCACCTATACGGTATGGGATCTCAAAGGTACACTCGTAAGCTCAGGCATCTTCGCTATGCAAACGACTATCGATACCCAAGAGTTTGCTGCTGGCATGTATATCGTATCCTTGCTATCAGAAAATAAAAAATCTACTCATAGATTGGTAAAGCTATAATTTAGAGAGTTCCTAGTTACTTTTGGTTTTATTAGCGAATACCGATAATACCACATATAGTAGTATGATACATGGGATGGCCATAAACTGTAATAAACCGATCAACACCAATGTTAGCACTAAAAACACATAACGAATTTGGTTTTCTTTCCATCCCCATGTCTTAAATTTTAACGCAAATAATGGTATTTCTGCATTGAGTAGATAACAGCTCAGCACGGTAAGCCCTATTAGAAACCAAGGGTTTTGTACCACTGCTAGTACCCAGTTTGTTTGCTGATATGCTATAATCAAGGGCAAGCTGATGATCAGTAGTGTATTGGCTGGTGTGGGCACTCCTATAAATGATGACGTCTGGCGGGTATCGATATTAAATTTTGCTAATCGATATGCCGATGCTAAGCTGATACACAATCCCAGTATCCCTACATATGAGAATGCAAATCCTGTGTGCACCTGCCATACCGCTTCGGGGAATACCTTGGCTAATAATTGATACATCACAATACCAGGTACCATTCCACTGGTCACCATATCGGCCAATGAATCTAGTTGCAGCCCTAATTCGCTCTGCACTTTGAGTAATCGTGCTGCAAATCCATCAAAAAAATCAAAGAAAATACCTGCCATCGCAAAAAAAGCCGCCCATTCCAATGCGTTGTGTACGGCAAAAATAACGGCTATACAACCAGACAATAAATTAAGAAGTGTGATACTATTAGGAATTTGCTTTTTGAGCGACATGTTCTTTTTTTTGTAAAAATAGCAAAGTATTTTCGTCTAATTACACTAAGAATACAATATGAAATTGGAAATAAAGTTTATCATATTGAAAAATAGTAAGATATTTGTATAAAAATTGCCACGATTGAGAAAGATTCTATTTGTTGTATGCGTATTGCTATTGACTAGTACTTATGCACAGACCCGAAGGTATTCAAACGAGTTTTTGAACATCGGTGTAGATGCTGCTGCACTAGGAATGGCGAATACTGTCGTCGCTACTACCGATGATGTAAATGCTGGATATTGGAATCCCGCGGGATTGATTCATATAGAAGACAATCAAGTAGCTTTTATGCATGCTGCTTATTTTGCCAATATTGCTAATTATGATTATCTCGCCTATGCAATGCCATTGGACGAAAAAAGTGCCTTAGGACTTTCGCTGATCCGATTTGGAGTTGATGATATTTTAGATACTACTGCACTGGTAGATGCTGATGGTAATATCGATTTTACGAGAGTCAATTTATTCTCTGCGGCAGATTATGCCTTTACGATTTCTTATGCTCGAAAACTTCCTATCGAAGGACTCAGTTATGGTGCCAATGCCAAAGTGATTCGTAGAATTATCGGTGATTTTGCCTCTTCTTGGGGATTTGGATTTGATCTATCGCTCCAATACAAAACACCAAAATGGCAATTCGGTATCATGGCCAGAGACATCACTACGACCTTCAATGCTTGGAGTATCGAAGAATTCGCTATTGGCGATCTTAATGGCGATGGGATTCCTGATGAGGATCAGATACCGCAACTAAGAGACCAAGAGCTCCCAGAAACTACAGAAATCACCCTACCTAAAGTACAATTAGGAGTGGCTAGAAATTTTGACCTAGGTAGTGATTTTGGACTACGCACAGGGTTAGACATGCACGTTCGTTTTGCCGAAACGAATGATATTATTTCCACCTCTACACTGAGTATCACACCATCTGTAGGATTCCAATTGGCATATACTAAATTAGTATACCTACGAGGTGGATTTGGGAATTTCCAAAACATCACTCAGTTCGATGGATCTGATTCACTTGGATTCCAACCTAATGTAGGGATTGGTTTTCAGTACAAAGGGATTCATATAGATTATGCGCTGACGGACATAGGAGATCAGAGTGCTGCTATTTATTCCAATGTATTCTCTGTGAAGATAGATTGGCGCCTTTTTAGATAATAACCTCATCATCGTTACATTACATTTTTTTAGCACTAGTTGGTATTGATTGTAGAGAAATAAGCTTACTTTCGTTTTTTATGTAAATGTGTATATACTGTTTTTTGATTTTAGCAATAAGTAAAAATCAGCAATGAAATACAACAACTTTTTTAGTGCATAATGGTGCTGTAGCACTAAAAACTGTAACACTTCTATATAAAAAATCGTTTGTATAGTAAATTGAAAAAAGTGTAAACACTCCATAGACTTTCTTTTATGAAGAATATATTATTAGCCATCTGTACAGGTTTACTTTTAGCCATTTCATGGCCTACTTATGGATTTCCAATCTTTCTTTTTATTGGATTTGTACCTCTGCTACTGATAGCACATACGGTACGCAACCATCGCCGTCATAAAAGTCTTGTTTTTGGCTATGCTTTTTTAAGCTTTTTTATCTGGAATATTGGTACTACTTGGTGGATTTATAATTCTACAGCATTCGGAATGTGGTTTGCCGAAATTGTAAACACCTTATTGATGGCGCTCGTATTCCTTAGCTATCATACTATTGCTAGACGTACTTCTACTACCATAAGTACTATCTTTCTGATCGCTATATGGATCAGTTTTGAATACCTACACCTACATTGGGAGTTTTCATGGCCTTGGCTGAATCTAGGAAATGGATTTGCAAAATACACTTCGTGGATACAATGGTATGAATATACAGGTACCTTTGGTGGGACTCTCTGGATATGGATCGTAAACACCTATATTTTCCACCGTATTCTGGCATATCGAAAACATGCGAATCGAAAATCACTGATCAATACTGTAGCCATCAGTAGTGCATTGGTTTTGATACCTATCGGTATTTCTCTATTGATACTAGCCAATTATACCGAAGAAGGGCAAGAAATTGAAGTAGTGATGTTACAACCTAACATCAATCCCTATACCGAGAAATACAATACTACAGATGAACGAGTGGGCGAGCTGTTAGACAGTCTAGTAAACACTCAAATCAGCAATGAGACACAGTTTATCATCGCTCCAGAAACAGTATTCGCTGATAATAATAGACTGAAAAAATTCAATAACTCTATTGCTAAGAAAACGGCAAAAACCATTATCGCTAATCATCCCAAAGCACACATGCTTTCTGGAATTTCGTTTATCGATGTGTTTAGAGATCCTGCTAGAGTCCATGCGCAAACGAATATCCATAAAGAAAACATATTTTATGATGATTACAACGCGGCATTTTTTGTAAGGCCCGATCATACACATGAAATTTATAACAAAAGTAAACTGGTAGTAGGTGTAGAAAACTTCCCGTATCAATACATTTTTAAACCTATTCTGGGTGATGCGATGATCGATCTAGGAGGTACTGTAGCTAAAAAAACTACACAAACAGACCGAGAAGTGTTTTTTACTAAAGATAGCATTGGTGCTGCTCCGATTATCTGCTATGAGAGTGTATACGGAGAATTCGTGGGTGGATATGTAAGAAATCATGCAAATTTTCTAGCCATCATTACGAATGATGCGTGGTGGGGTAATACACAGGGACATCAACAGCATTTGTATTATGCTAAACTAAGAGCTATAGAAACCCGAAGAAGTGTAGCTAGAAGTGCCAATACGGGTATTTCTGCGATTATCAATCAAAAAGGAGAAATCACCACTACATTAGGTTATGAACTTCAAGGGGCGCTAAAAGGCACGTTACTGACCAATGATCGTATGACTTTTTATGTAACAGCTGGAGATTATATCGCGCGTATCGCATTATTTCTAACGGTGGGCATCTTTTTACTCGCGATTACGAGACGAAGGCAGTCTATCAATTAGGTAGCAACACATAACCATGATTTGTAGTTATTGCTTCACACGATGGGTAATTCTACGATTTGTAATCATTGTACACTGGATGAATAGCTGTGTTACTCCTGCAATCTGAGGAGTAGGATCTCCGGGCATTCCTCCATATTCTACAATATATCCCTGTGCTTGGTACACACCACCACCACCACCGATAGGCAGGTCATTCCATGAATTCTCTATTCCTACTGTATCATCTGTAATATGTGCATAATTTTCTTGTCCACTAGTTCCTCCACAGCAATCATTGGGTTCTCCGTTATTCCAAAAAGAAAATTGCCCGGGTGCTGTTGTTCCGTTTTGATCTCCGTTCCAAAAGACAGTCCCTGCTTCTGGTCCCGTTTCCCATCGCCATTCCCCCTCTCCAGTACCAAAACTATCACTTGCGCCTATCCACCCTGTTCCTGTAATTTGATCTCCTGCAAAGGTGGCTTCTATCGCACTGGTTAGCGTAGCTAAATAGCCTTGTAACCCAAAAAAAGTACGTAGTGCTGCTGCATCCCTGGCATTATCCCATTGAATTCCTACAGCTGGTATAAACTCATAATAATGTCCGGTCTCTGGTAAAAACAATGGACTTCCTAGCACGATCGAAAACTCGCGCAATCCTGCCACCAAAGGAGGTGTCGACGAAAAAACAACGCCCAATACTGCTGCTTCGAACGCTGCTAACGTGGCTGGCCCTGTAAGCGTGAGTCTACCTTCTCCCACATCCCATGTAGGTGTAATAGAGGGGTGCGTTCCTGTGAGTGTAAGCAAGTCTTGTCCGTTCTGATACCCTGTAGAGACTTGTACCGTAAGCATATCTAAGGTAGTATCATCTACATCTGTAATGGATACTGTTTCTACTACTGGAATAGCACTCGTAGCAGTACTACAGAATTGCTGGTTTCCTGTCACTGTAATCATAGGGGCCTCGTCTGTAAAAAAAGTAGCCTCGATCTGTACATTGTCTATCCGCGCTGTATCTCCTCCATCCGACCAATTAGCGCCTACTCTAGCAAATCTAATGGTCGTGGTAGCAGCCATAAAAGCATCTATATTTTGTGTAAAAACACCTGATTGTGTGCCAGAAAAACTAGCTAATGTAGTAAAATTAACGCCATCGGCAGCAATGAGAATGGATATATTTTCATTCGTTTCTAGGGATATTGTTTCCCAATTAAAGGATAGTGTTGCTGTAGTGGCTCCCGAAAGATTCGCAGTACGAGTAATGGTTTCTGTCCATATCCAAAAAAAGTTTAGTTGCCCTGCGACATTATTCAGGTTAACAAATCCTCTAGAGGGATCATCATCTATATCAAAAGGCTCTACTTCTACCCAATTCGCAGTCCAATTCACACTCCCGTCATTATTCCCATAGGAAACACTTTCGAAATTATCTCTAAAGGTTTCTTGCGCTATGCTGACATGCATCAAGCATACAAAAACAAAAAACAATTGGATTCGGGAGGCACAATTCATAGTCGGTCGATTGTTTTACTCCCTCAAAACACTAAAAATCATCCATTTATTCATAAAAAACAACGACTCATTTATAGAAACTATAGCATGCAAACCTCGCTAACTCCTGCAAAAGTCGCTTGTATAGCCAATTGAAAAAAGTGTACACTTCTATAATATGTGTACTATATATCAGTGGTTACTACCTGTTTTTATACCCTACATTACTCCTTTTTACTACACACGGATTTTGGTAATGCGTTAGGGATAGGAACGGCATCCTTTTTTGTTTTATTATAAAACAAAAAAGATACAGTGGATAGCCCGACCCTTGGGGAACGCCCTACAAACTATACATGATACTTATTTCTTTACACGATAGGTCTGTCTACGATTGGTGATCACAGTACATTGTTTTTGGAGTTTGGTAACTCCCGAAATAGTTGCTAAATCAGGATCTCCAGGCATACCGCCATATTCTACGATATATCCCTGAGCTGCAAAATCTCCTTCTCCACCACCAATGGGTAGGTCATTCCATGAATTATCAATCCCGATTCCTGGGGCTGTGATGTGTGCATAGTTTTCTTCTCCTCGTACGAAATCATTTGGGTAATCATTGGGTTCTCCAGTATTCCAAAATGAAAAACGACCTAGAATCGGTCTTCCTCCTTCATCTCCAAACCAAAATGCGAGACCAGCCTCAGGACCAGTAACCCATTGCCAAAACCCTTCGAACTGATTATCAGAAGCGCCTATCCATCCATTTCCTGTTATCTGACTTCCGGCAAAGGTGGCTTCTACCTCGCTAGTAAGCGTGGTTAAATATCCCTGTAATCCAAAAAATGTTCTGGCAGCCGCTGCGTCTCTAGCGGTATCCCAGCGGATCCCCGCTGCCGGAACAAACTCGTAGTAATGCCCTGTTTCTGGTAGAAATAACGCATTCCCCAACACAATCGAAAATTCCTTGGTATTAATAGCCATCGTAGCAGGTGATGAAAACCGAATGGATCGTAATGCTGTTTCGAATGCTGCAAAAGTAGCAGGGCCACTAAGCAGTAAACTCCCCTGCGTAACATCCCAAGTCGTGGTGATGGTAGGGTGGATTCCTGTAAGCTGTAACAGGTCTTTTCCGTTTTCGTACCCAGAGGTAATCTGTATTAGCACTTGATTGAGTGTGGTATCTGCGCTATCTGGATCAGAAATCGCTACCGATTCTACAATCGGAACTCCTGTACGCAGTGCTCCGCAAAATTGCTGATCGCCTCGAACCGTCAATACAGGAGGTCTATTAGGAAAGATTGCCTCTATACGTACATTATCTATGACCATGAGATCATCTGGAGACGACCAATTTATTTTGGTATTGATAAACCGAATCGTGGTATTGGCAGAGATATACGGACTGATGTCTTGAATATGTGTACTGCTCTGGGTAAATGAAAAATTAGCTAAGGTTACAAAATTAACACCATCCGCAGATACCTGTACTGATAATTCTTCATTAACCTCTAATCCGATGGTTGCCCAATCAAACCATAACACTGCAGAGGTAGCTCCTGCTAAATTGGCACTTCTAGCAATACTTTCTTGCCAGATTTGCCTAAATACTAATTGTCCATCAAATACATAGATATCTCCTGTATCAGGATCATTATTAGGAGCAAACTCTTCTTCTTCTATCCAATTACTCGACCAACTAGCGGTACCATCATTATTGGTATAAGACACCTCATTAAACCTATCTATATAGGTCTCTTGCGATTGCAGAGTAATCGCATACAATGCTACACAAGTAGCTACAAAAAATCGAATCATATTTTGGGGGCAAAACAGCACCAAAAGTATAGAAATCGAGTAACACCAGTTCACTGTTTTATCGTTTCTTTAACATTTACACAAAATACTGCAAAAATTGTGTGAAGTAGTACTATGGTTTATTACATAGTGAAGTACATCTTTTTTATAAATCGCATCGAATTCTAGTTATCTTTGCTTCAATTTTATATCAATTTTTTAAAACACATTCGTGAATTACGTATCTGTAGAAAATATTGCCAAAGCATTTGGGGAACGCGTGTTATTTGATAACATATCTTTTGGGATTAATGAAGGGCAAAAAATAGGTTTTGTAGCTAAAAATGGAACTGGAAAAACATCATTACTCAATATTGTAGCGGGTGATGAAGAGCCTGATGAGGGGCAAGTAGTGTATCGCAAAAACCTAAAGGTAGCTTTTCTTCCGCAAGAACCTGATTTAGATCCTAACCTCACGATCGAACAAACCATTTTTGCAGCAGATAACGAAACACTACGGGTGATTAATACATACGAAAAGGCTTTAGAAAAGGCTTTAGAAAACCCAGATGATGTAGAAAATTACCAAAAAGCATTTGAGCAAATGGATGCGCTAAATGCGTGGGATTTCGAGACGCAATACAAACAGATACTATTCAAACTAAAGCTTGAGAATTTAGACCAAAAGGTGAATTTGCTTTCTGGTGGACAAAAAAAGCGATTGGCACTGGCTAATATCTTACTCAGCAAACCGCAACTCCTGTATCTCGATGAACCGACCAACCACCTAGACCTAGAGATGATCGAGTGGTTAGAAGACTATTTTGCAAAAGAAAACTTTACCCTCTTTATGGTTACACACGATCGTTATTTTTTAGAAAATGTGTGTAACGAGATCATAGAGTTAGAAAACGGACAATTATATAGCTATAAGGGTAATTATGCGTATTACTTAAGCAACAAGGAAGCGCGCATCACCAATGAAGCTATTACTACGGATAAGGCTAAACAACTGTATAAAAAAGAGTTGGACTGGATGCGACGACAGCCCAAGGCACGTACCACGAAATCCAAATCTAGAATCGATGATTTCTACGAGATCAAAAAACGTGCGCACCAGCGTAGAAATGATCACGAGATTCAGTTAGAAATCAATATGGAACGACTGGGTAGTAAAATCCTAGAAATTCATAAAGTTTCTAAAAGTTTTGGAGACCTGCTCCTACTTGATAAATACGAATATGTATTCAAAAAAGGAGAGCGAGTAGGTATTATCGGAAAAAATGGAACGGGTAAATCTACCTTCCTAAACATGATTACAGGCGCTACTACTCCCGATCAAGGGAAGATTGTGATCGGCGATACTGTAAAATTTGGCTATTACACTCAGCGCGGCATCACCATCAAAGAAGGACAAAAGGTAATCGATGTCATTAGAGAATTCGGAGATTACATCCCTCTGAAAAAAGGACGTCAGATTTCTGCACAGCAATTACTAGAGCGTTTTCTTTTCGACCGTAAGAAACAATACGATTTTGTAGAAAAACTAAGTGGTGGTGAGCGTAAACGACTGTATCTATGTACGGTATTGATCCAGAATCCAAATTTCCTAATCCTAGATGAACCTACCAATGATTTGGATATCGTAACCCTCAATGTACTAGAAAACTTCTTACTGGATTTCCCTGGTTGCTTGATTGTGGTATCCCATGATCGTTATTTTATGGATAAAATAGTAGATCATTTATTCGTGTTTAAAGGGCAAGGAATCATCGAGGACTTCCCTGGTAACTACTCTGATTACAGGAGTTATGAAAACAGTCGCGAACCTGAGAAAAAGAAAACCGATACAGATACAGATACAGATACTGCTGCTCCCAAGACTAAGAACACTTGGAAACAAGATAATAAAGCAGCCCTGTCCTACAATGAGCAAAAAGAGTTTAGTAAAATAGAACGAGAGCTCAAAAAATTAGAACTACAGAAAAAAGAAATCGAAGCCCTCTTCGAAACTGGTACGCTAGACGGAGATCGTATCAATGAAGAATCCCAAAAACTACAGGGGATCATCGATGATATTGAAGAAAAAGAAATGAGATGGCTCGAATTATCCGAAAAAATGGACGCATAATGGGCACAGGAGCTACTGGTTTATTCGCTACACTCAAAAGTCGTTTTCTATTCTATGTCGACTCCACCAATCAGCATGGTGTACACTCCCCTTTTGTGTACGACCTGATCACAAAATGTTTTTATGATCGTAAGAAAAAACCGCATTATAGCGACATTAAAAAATTACAACGCGATCCATCGGTAGCAGTCTCGCTAAAAAATGCCAAACTGCTCCATCGTATCATCGCATATCTACAGATTCATAAACTCTACCTAGCTACCCAAACTGATACTGCTACGCGTTCGATACTAAGCATGCATCCTCATTGTACAGTATCCGATACAGGACTAGACCAAGCCAGATGGGATATGATCTGGATAGACCTCACTACGAGCATTCCTACAGATACGCATAAAGAGCAATTACTAGACCAATTACACAATGACACTGTAATGGTATGTCATGGTATTCGTACTTCTGATGCATGCCACGATTTTTGGCAGAAATTCATTGCATCACATAGGATTACAGTCAGCATAGACACCTATGACATGGGGTGTCTATTCGTTAGAAAAGAGCAAGTAAAACAAGATTTTTTCATTAGAGTGTAACAACTTTTGCATTGCTGCGTCATATAAGCTAGTACTGTATCTGACACTAGTAACACACATACCACATGGAAAACGTTATCGACATCAAGGGGATCATTAGAAACTTTAAACTAGGGCAAGAAACCGTCTATGTACTCAAAGGCATTGATCTGACCGTAAAACGAGGCGATTACATCGCTATTATGGGGCCTTCGGGATCAGGAAAATCTACCTTAATGAATCTTTTAGGCTGCTTAGACACCCCTACTGATGGTAGTTATATACTGAATGGTAGTGATGTAAGCACAATGACTGACGATGCACTGGCAGAAATTAGAAACCGAGAAATTGGTTTTGTATTTCAGACCTTTAATCTACTGCCACGTACCACGGCCTTAGACAATGTAGCACTACCGATGATCTATGCCGGTATGTCTAAAAAAGATCGCAATGCTAGAGCCGAAGAAGTACTAAAAAACGTGGGACTTGGGGATCGTATGGATCACAAACCTAATCAGCTATCAGGAGGACAACGCCAACGTGTGGCTGTAGGACGTGCCTTGGTCAATAAACCTTCGATCATTCTAGCAGATGAACCTACTGGTAACTTAGATTCTAAAACCTCGCTAGAGATCATGCACTTATTCGACACGATCCATGCCGCAGGGAATACCGTGATTCTAGTCACACACGAAGAGGAAGTAGCTGAGCACGCCCACAGAGTCATCCGATTGCGTGATGGTATGATAGAGAGTGATGTTAGAAATCGATAAGTAGGGCGTTCCCCAAGGGTCGGGCTATCCGTTGCAATTCCTCACCCTCCTCTCGTCGGGCTGCGGGATTTCCACTGCTATCCCTAACGCATATAAGACGTATATATAAATCATACTTCGTTTCATAGAGCAGAAATACCTTTTTTAATGCTACTCCATACCGTATGATGCAGACTCGTATAGTGCATAATTCAGGAATATTCGTATTTTGCTACTCTATAAATGCTCAGAACCATGCAACCTATACACATCCTACTCCTTATTGCTATTTATTTTGGTGTCTTAGTACTCATCTCCTATCGTACTGGAAAAAATGCGGGGAATGATACTTTTTTTAAAGCCAATAAACAATCTCCGTGGTATGTGGTAGCTTTTGGAATGATCGGAGCATCACTCAGTGGCGTTACCTTTATCTCTATACCTGGCTGGGTAGAAGGGGCACAATTCGGATACATGCAGGTAGTATTTGGATATTTAATAGGCTATATCATCATCGCCTATCTGCTGATGCCTATCTATTACCGCCTCAATGTAACCTCTATCTATCAATACCTCGCACAGCGATTCGGTATGGTGAGCTATAGAACTGGCGCTTTTTTCTTTTTTATATCCAGAGTCCTTGGTGCTTCTTTTCGTCTGTATCTCGTAGCCATCGTTTTACAACAGTATGTGTTCAATGCGCTACACATCCCTTTTGAGCTTACCGTAATCTTATCCATACTACTGATATGGATCTACACCTTTAAAGGCGGGATCAAAACCATCGTATGGACCGATACATTACAAACTTTATTTATGCTTGTCGCCGTAGGAATGTCTATCTATTATATCAATGATCGACTCGCATGGTCATTCTCTGATTTTATGGCTTCCGATGCATTGGCACAGTACCATCAAATCATTTTTACAGACAATTTTCTAGCTAAAAATCATTTTGCAAAATCATTTATTGGTGGCATCTTTATCGCCATCTGCATGACTGGATTGGATCAGGACATGATGCAAAAAAATCTCACCTGCCGTAGCCTACAAGATGCACAAAAAAACATGCTATCCTTTAGCATCGTATTAGTCATCGTTAATTTTGTATTCTTATTACTGGGTGCATTGTTATTTATCTATGCAGCCCAATTCGGGATTGATATTCCTATGGTCGATGGAAAACCAAAAACGGATCTTTTATTTCCAGAAATCGCCCTTCAGAGTGGCTTAGGTATTACGGTAGCCATCACCTTTTTACTAGGGCTTATTGCCGCTGCATATAGTAGTGCAGATAGCGCCTTAGCCTCGCTCACCACTTCTTTTTGTATCGATTTTTTAGACACCGAAAGTAAAGAAGAGCAAGCTCAAATCCGAATCCGAAAACGAATACACATCGCGATGAGTGTGCTACTAGTGATCGTGATCATTATTTTCAAACATATCCTTACAGAAAATGTAATCAGCAATTTACTCACGGTAGCAACCTTTACCTATGGGCCATTACTCGGTATGTTTGCCTTCGGAATTTTCACCAAATACAAGATCAAAGATACCTATAGCTGGATCGTAGCTCTAGTGGCTGTATCCATAGCAGTCACCCTTAAATTCATGCCCGCTTCTTTATTAGGAGGGTATCAAGTAGGGTATGAACTACTACCACTTAATGGCTTGCTTACCTTTATAGGGCTAATACTGATTCGTACTAAGTAATACCAGTGTACAAGCAACTTCTACCTGTATCCCTACTGCTGCCAGTCGCTCATAAAAATCAGAATTTTCTGTACCAGGGTTAAAAATTACGCGTCTGGGAGCTAACTGTAGTAGATAGTCATAATAAGCTACTTGACGTTTGGGGTTTAGATACAGGGTTACTGTATCTATACCTTCAAAAGGTATCGGAGTTGTATGTATAGGTACATCTACCACTGTGCCTGCTCGCAGTCCGATAGCTACTACTTCCTGTCCTTTGGCGCGTAACCGCTGGATGGCCATATTCGAATACCGTTCAGGCCTTAAAGAAGCCCCAAGGACTAATGTTGTATGTTTATGCTTCATGTTATATGCTTTATTTCTTTTGTATAGCTATTACTGCTTCTATACCCCAAAACACAATTCATAGTAATAAATCACTACTTTGCTACGTTATTAAAGTATAAAAGTTAAAAATAACCAGTAATCTGTTAAAAACGTATACCCGCTGTAACATATCTTTTTTGAAGAGCGTCTTATAGGTAAACAGTAAGATTTTTTCATAGATTTAGTTAGTTAGTTAATTAGTTACTTACATGTAATAATCAAATTTTATTCATAGTTGATGGTTAGTGTTACTATTTGGTTATTATAAAAGAGCCGCTTCTAATAAGAAGCGGCTCTTGTTTTTATGAGATAACCGTAATAAATTGTTAAAAAAAATGAGAACTGTAACAAATCTCTGATACCTCCGTCCTATAGACAAAACTGTATCGTATGCATGCATTTTTGTATCACATAGTACCTAGCTAATATGCAATACAAAGTACAATGCTATACCAAATCTATTTAAACATCAATCAAAATACATGAAAACAATCCACCAACAATTTATCACTTGCATTTGTATGCTTTTTGGGCTACTCATCACCGCCCAACCCAATTCCAATGTCATACTAGGCACTATTACAGGTACTGTCATAGACCAAGAACTAGAACAACCCATTCCTTATGCTACCATTGCCATAGCAGATGGCAGTAAAAAAACGATCAGTGGTGGCATCACTAAAGAAGATGGTACCTTTTCCATCGCAGATCTACCTATGGGGAATTACACCGTGAGTATCCAATTTATGGGATATGAATCATACCAACAACCTATTACATTATCCAAGGGGAATCGAAATCTAGATTTAGGTACGATTCGCCTAGCTGCATCTGTCGAGGCCTTGGACGATGTAACGATTGTAGCAGAACGCACCACTATCGAACAAAAGATAGATCGTAAGGTGGTAACGATAGGAAAAGACCTGACCACTACAGGAGGAAGTGCCGCAGAGATTATGCAAAATATCCCTTCTGTAAATGTAGATCAAGATGGCAATATCGCACTAAGAGGCAACCCGAATGTACAAATCCTAATCGATGGAAAACCGACCAATATCAGCCCTACACAATTACTCAAACAAATTCCATCTACCTCTATTAAATCTGTGGAACTTATTACCAATCCCTCTGCCAAATACAACCCCGAAGGAATGAGTGGTATCATCAATATCGTACTGCATAAAAATGCTAAGATCGGTTTTAATGGCGCCATTAATTTAGGCGTAAACTGGGATAAAAATGCGAGATTCAATAACTCAATCGATCTTAATTACAGAACCGGAAAACTCAATGTATATGCCAATTATGGGGTTAATGTCTCTAAAAACTTAAATCGTGGTTTTATTTTTAGAGAAGGAGAAAACTCGCGTACCGACTTTGGCTTTCTAGAAAACGAAAAATCCCACCTCTTTAAAGTAGGACTAGACTTTTATATTAATGACCGTAACACGGTTTCTTTCTATACTAATCAAAATATATTTGATGGTATTATCAATGGTACTACTGATATCACCTTATTTAATGCTACAGCAAATAATGTAACTCAGAACTTAGTTAGTGAAAATGATAACTTAGGTGCTACGTATAATTTTGATTACAAACACACCTTCCCTAAAGAGGGGCATACCATCGAACTAGAGGTAGATTATAATGACTTTGATGGAGATAATAATGATCGTTTTACATTTTTGGGAGGCACTACTCCTAACTACACCGATGTATTAGATAATGAACGTACCAATACTACAATCAATTTAGATTATGTATATCCTATTTCAGAAACCAGTAAACTAGAACTGGGATACGAAGGTAGAATTAGACGTACAGATAACACCTATGCTTCTACTCTTTTTGACAATGCTGCATATACCTATGACAGAGACATCCATGCGCTCTATGCTACCTATGGAAAAAACTATAAAAAATGGTCCTATCAAGTGGGCGCTAGGATAGAAAATTATGAAGTAGATGCTGTTTTTAACGATCAAAACATATTCGATGATACGATATTCTCTATATATCCATCTGCCTATCTTACGTATACTCCCAAGGAAAAAGGCACCTATCAACTCAGTTATAGCAGACGTGTAGACCGACCAGGACTGAATCAGGTAAATCCGATTCGCGAATGGAGTACACCTAGAATCACCTCTAGAGGAAATCCAGCTTTGGATCCTCAATTCACGAATTCTATCGAAACGAATTATACGCACAAGGTCAAAGGAGGAACCATTACAGGAGGCGCTTTCTATCGCTTAATCAATGATGAGATCAGTCAAACATTACTTGTAGACCCTACTGTAGAAGAAGGACAATTACTTACGTTCGTAAACTTTGACGCTAATTCTGCCTATGGAGTAGAGCTTTCTAGTAATTATCGTCCTACGAAATGGTGGAACTTCAATGCTAGTTTTGATCTCTATGCACAGACACAAAAAGGAATTGTAGAAGACATCGTAACGACTAATGGCGTAGCCACGATCGTACCCCTAGCTAGAGAAGTAGATGCTGTGGTTTATAACTTTAGAATGAACAATAATTTTAAAGTGACTCCAAAACTGACCTTACAGGCATTTGGTTTCTATCGCGGTGCTCAAAAAGGAATTCAATTTACTTCTAAACCCTTCTATTTTGTAAATACAGGAGCTAGATATACCTTCCTAGACCAAAAAGCTACAGCGAGTATTAACTTTAATGATATTTTTAATACCATGCGTTTTAAATTCGAAGGAGGTTTTCCGTATCTACAAAACGGTGCTTTCCAAGGTGAAACTCAAACTGTTTTCGTAGGACTGTCATATCGATTCGGAAGTGGAAAAAACAGAAAATTGACTCGAAAAAGAAGAGATGCAAATGAAAAAAATGGAGGAGGTTTTCTTTAAACACCTTTACAGCCTAAAACTGCTGTAAAACCAGATACTTCTTTCTATTTTTTAATGTTAGCATAGCGGTGCTATGCTAACATTTATAAAACATTCGATTTTATTGCTTTTTCTACCCTCACAACAAAGTTCTATTACATAAAATAGGTCAAACACATATTTGTTAGCAAAAATTAACATAACAAACATTTGTTAGTTACAATTCACTGATTTCCAGACATTAACAGCCTTTGCCAAATTATCAATTTTGCACCCGATTTTATACAGATAATGCAACAATTTCAGTTTTAGCAATCAAAAATTGAAATATTACAAAAAGTATATTTTTTTTGTAACATAATTGAAGTAATAGCGTCTATTATAGTAACCAAACGGAGTTATAATTTATTTGAATTAGCCTTTAGAAAAACATAACCCAACCGGTTAAATAACGAAACCGCAAAGCGAACGCCTTGCGGTTTTTTTTATATACTTTAGAAGTGGTTTAAACTTTTTTCAATTTGCTATAAAAATGATCTTTTGCGCCCAAATTTTATGATTTTTGAGTCCCATAGCGCTGCTATACAACTAAAAAATTACTTTGATAAATAGTTTACGCTTTCTGATTTTTTAAATTAAAATCTAATCCTTTATCGATCCAATATTCTAAATCAGCATCTAGATCAAATCCTTGTGGAGTAATAAAGATATATCCTTTCATAGGTCTTCCTGTAAAATCCATAGGTAAGCACACTGGTTTAATGATTTCTTTTTGATATTCAGTAACACCGATTTTTACCATCAATAAACTATCACCTAATTGCTTATCAATATGAATACCACAACACATTTTAGTATTGACCATAAATACGAGCCCTCCCATCATTTTTTTTTCATAAAACGCTACCTTCTTAGCGCATAGCAGTTGTCTAATCCTATCTGCTAAAAATAGATCAAATGCCATCGCTTTAGTTTTTTTCTGTTATTGTTTTTAATCCTTGCAAAAAATCTTTAATCCCCTTATTCCATTTAGATTGTATGAGGCTACCCATGATCTTCCCTACAAAACCATACTTCATTGTAAATCGCTGAGTCTGGATCACTTTGTATCGATTGTCTTCTATTTTTACAAACTCATAACTGTGTGCTAAATTATGAACAGGAAAAGAACAAGCGTTTAGTTCGAATGTAAGCGCTGTATTTTCTTTATAAATAGTACAGGTTTCTTCAAACCAATTCTTACCATCATACATTTCTATTCTTCGTTTTGCTCCTTCACCACTGGTATACGTGGTAAGCACATTTGATGCTTTTACTGCTGGGTCAAAAAGTTCTAATCTATTCAGTGTAGCGAGTTCTTTCCAAATTTTGTCAATGGTGGCATTAATTACAATTTCATTCTTTAGTGTGATCATATTTGTAAAGTTTTAAGTTATTGAAGTGGTTATTACTGTGGTGCTTATTACTATTTTAACTTGCAAAACCGAAGCTAAAATACAAATTAACTTGCAAAAACATAGTTAAATAAAACTTTTAATTATCTTTACTTCATGAAATTACGTTCACATTGTCCGATCAACTTTAGCTTAGAGCACTTCGGTGATAAGTGGTCTTTATTAATCTTAAGAGATTTAATGTTTAAAGAAAAAAGACATTACAATGAGTTTTTGGATAGCGAAGAGAAGGTATCTACAAGTGTACTCGGTAATCGTCTAAAACTTTTAGAAAAATTAGATATTATTACTAAAAGTACTGATGATGTAAAAAAATCTAGGATAAAATATAGCCTCACCCGAAAAGGCTTAGATATGCTACCTATACTGATAGAAATGATTGTTTGGGGAGGTATGTATGATAGCTATACTGCAGCTAGCACAGCCTTTTTATCAGAAGCTAAAGAAGACCGTGCATATGTAATCTCTGAGATTAGAAAAAAATTAGAAAAAGAACACCTGATGAAGTAGGCTAACGGTACTGAAGTGGTGAACTATCCAATGATTTTTATAAACTCCTGAAACAGTACTAAAATCCCATACCCTCCTCGCTTAACATCATTTTTCTTAAACCAATAAATTGGTATACCGCCATACACAACACGATCATAGCGATGATGCCTTGTATTAAATTTCCTTGTATGGTGATCTGAAAGGGATTAAAAACAATTAATAGTATACTTGCGATCACCCAAATAGCATCTTGCATAATGATCCAGATAATGGCAAATGTTCGTTGCTTATAAATTTCGTACCATATCGTACCTGCAAAATAGATCAGTAAGATGCCTAGTACCCAAAAAGGAGTTGTATTGATCCCAAAAAGATGTGCTATTGGTTGCTGTAATAGAATCATGAGCATTCCAGATATTCCAGAAAATACTGCATTGGTGATTAAAGCGTGTTGTAATATATTCATTTGTTACAGTTTTTTGATTCCTGTAAATTTCTACAAATGAATGCGAAGCGCTCTTGACAAATGGTAATTATTTCAGTTTTCTTAATCTGCTCAATGATTCGGGCGTAATGCCTAGCATCGTAGCGATATGCTGCAATGGCACATGCCTAAAGAGGGCTGGTTCTTCTGCTAATAATTTTTCATAGCGCTGTTTAGCAGTTGTGTGCAATTGAGCAAACATACTTTTTTCTAATAATGCAAATGCATTCGCTAATAGTATATTATCAAACTCTAGCCATGTAGGAATTGTTTTGTTTAATTTATAATGGAGCTCTCTATGAATCGTATAGAGTGTACAATCGGTAATGGCTTGTATATACCAATGGTTAGGGGTTTGGAAAACAAAACTCGATAAGGAGGTCACAAATTTACCCTCTCCCCCTATCCATAAAGTTACTTCTTTGCCATCTACGATGTCATACATGCGCATATACCCCGATTCGATAAATGCCATATGATTACATATTTTTTCTGGTGTCAGAAAAAAATCTCCTTTGGTACTTGTTACTGTTTCAAAGGATGACAGAATGGTATCCATCGAATGCGGGTCGATAGCTACTTGGCTTAGAATACACTGTTTTAATCGTTCCATTGTACTGATTACTAAAGTATTTTAATCTAGATCGATGGTCATAAATTGTTTTATTTTTTTCTGCGTTAGGGATAGGAGCGGCATCCTTTTTTGTTTTTTTTCTAAACAAAAAAGATACAGCGGATAGCCCGACCCTTGGGGAACGCCCTCAGCATTGGTACTATCATGTACTATAGCATAGATTACCACTTGATCATGGCGCTACCCCATGTAAATCCACTTCCAAAAGCGGCGAGTACTACGAGATCTCCTTCTTTTATTTTTCCTTCTTCCCAAGCTTCTGCCAGTGCGATAGGTATGGAGGCTGCTGTAGTGTTTCCGTAACGCTGTATGTTATTATACACCTGATCATCGGAGAGTTGGAATTTTTTTTGGACAAACTGCGAAATTCTAAGGTTGGCTTGATGTGGGATCAGCATATCGATATCACTAGCTTGTAAGGCATTGGCTTGTAAGCCTTCTAGAATGACTTCTGAAAAACGAGAGACAGCATGTTTGAAGACGAATTGCCCATTCATGTACGGAAAATACGGTATGTTTTCTTGCGGATTGCTTTCCATCAATTCGGGCACCCATGCGCCTGTATTGGGTCCTTCTAAGCAGAGTTCTTTGGCATGTGCTCCTTCGCTATGCAAATGGGTAGATAAAATACCGCTACCGTCTTCTTTTTCGTTTCTAGACAATACGACAGCGCCTGCTCCATCGCCAAAGATAACGGAGACACTTCTACCTCTGGTGGTCATATCTAAGCCTCCGCTATGATTCTCACTACCGATAATCAATACATTGGTATACATCCCTGTTTTGATAAACTGATCGGCTACCGATAAACCATATACGAATCCACTACACTGATTACGTACGTCTAATGCTGGAATAGTGCTCATACCCATCATATCTTGTACGCGTACTCCTCCGCCTGGGAAATACATATCTGGACTGAGAGTAGCAAAGATAATCAGGTCAATCGCATCCTTGGTGAGGTTGGCTCGCTTGATAGCGATTTCTGCGGCTTTTACCCCCATAGAAGAAGTACTATTTCCATCTCCTTTTTGTATATGTCGGCGCTCTTTGATCCCCGTGCGTTCCTGAATCCACGCGTCATTGGTATCCATTAGCTTAGAAAGATCATCGTTGGTAACTATAGTTTCTGGAACGTAACTCCCTACTCCTGTGATTCTAGATGTATACATGTTAGTTGTGTATTTTTGGATGTATGCTTGTGTAGCACCTACTATAAGGTAGCTACTGCTTAGCTATGAGTAAGCAATATATGTATTCTTCTTGTGTTGCAAAACAAAAGTAAGCCTATATTGTATGCAAGCATATTAAAAAATACATACCTAGCAACATACAGCGTACAGGTGCTAAAACCTGTTTATAAAAGCGAAAGACATGCCAACCACAGCATGTCTTTCTACAACCTAACCAATAAATAAACAAACCATAACCAGTCTTACGACTGATTAAAGGTACTTTTCAAAGCTTTTTACAGTTACAGTAGCTTTTAAATCGTGTAATAGGTTATACAAACCAAAAAATGTACGATTGATGTATAAAAAGTGTTTGCTTCCTCTGTTTCCATTCATTTTTCTAAGCTCTGTATCTCTTGCATATTTTTCGCTCAAATCGGTTATTTGCCCCCAAAACGCTGGGTCTGCAAAATCAAAGGTGACTGCATTGAGCGGTTTGGTGAATAGACTGAGCATCTCATGAAACAATGCTGAGAAAAATGCGCGTTCTTCTGTAGAGTCTTCGGGTTTGAGGATCTCTAACTGCTCCATTTTTTGGGTAAAGAACGTTGGGTTTTCTATATTTTCTTTGATCGCCAATTCGAAATATGGGGTATAAAACTCCAAAGGAATTTTTTTGATACATCCAAAATCGATGGCTATCAGATTTCCTGCGGTATCGACTAAGAAATTACCTGGATGCGGGTCTGCATGTACTGCTTTTAATACATGCATCTGATACATGTAGAAATCCCATAATGCTTGCCCGATCTTGTTGGCTTTTTCTTGATCGGTATTTGTTTTGGTAAATTCACTAAGGTGCACTCCATCCATCCAATCCATAGTGATGATACGCTTACTGGATAGCGCTTCGTAATAGTTCGGAAATCGAATGTTTTCGATTTGTGCGCAGGCACCAGTAATCTCTTTACTCTGTTGTACTTCTAATTCATAATCCGTTTCTTCTAGTAATTTACCTTCTAGTTCTTTGAAGTATTTTTCAGAATCTTTTCCTTTGAGATTAAACATTCTGATAGCGATGGGTTTTACCATCGCCAGATCAGAACTTATGCTGTCTGCAACTCCAGGGTATTGGATTTTCACAGCAAGTTTTTTCCCATCTTTAACAGCTTGATGTACCTGACCGATACTGGCCGCATTTATAGATTGAGTTGCAAACGTATCATATAATTCTTCTGGGTATTGCCCGTGGTATTTTTTAAATGTTTTGCGTACTAAGGGTGCTGATAATGGAGGGACACTAAATTGTGCCAATGAAAAGCGTTCTACATAGGCATTGGGCAATATGTTTTTTTCCATGGATAGCATCTGGGCTACCTTCAGCGCGCTCCCTTTTAGATTTTTGAGTCCATCATAAATATCTGCTGCATTATCTTCATTTAATGAATCTCTAGAAATCGAAGGATTAATAGCCTTTTTACTGTAATATTTTAGATAATTCCCTCCTACTTTTACACCTGTCTTTACTAACTCGGTAGTACGACCTATCTTAGAGGTGGGTATTTTGTCAATCGTCTTCATACTCCTATCTACTTACTTATCTAATTTAGTTCCACATTGTTTTTTCTTTCCATAAAAACTTTCCAAAATCCAATACACTATCTAAGGGTGTATTATCTAAAACATCAAATATGGTATGTACCGATTTTTCGATCACAATGTCTGTTTTCTCGAAACTTGGCGATGTATCTTCTTTCCAAAACTTTAGAATAAATAAAAACTGTACCCAAGCACCTTCTGTATACAATGGCACTGGGTTTTTAGTTATTTTAAAGCCTTTTTCTTCATTATCTGCAGTAGCTAATGTTTTAGCAAACTCTTTAATCTCTGATCGTAGTCCTTTTAATTGTGCTAGATTCTTTAATGGCATCTTTTCATAGGCTAATGAGAATAATACATAACTCCTATTTAATGTTAGCATTTCGAAAAAAGTGTAAAAGAAAGTAAGCATCTTCTCCTTACTAGACAGAGCCTCATAATCTTCACTAACCAACATTACTTCTAGTGTTTTGGCAAAAAAGGTAGTCCATATCGTTTTCTTTATATGGTCTAAACTTCCAAAAAACTTATAAAATTCTTCTTCTTTAATTTCGGCTATCTTACAAAACTTATAAGTTGATGTTGGATATATCTCATGCTCCAAAACATACTCCATATATTTAGTAATGATCAACTGACTATCAATGCTTTGTTTTTTCTTTGCTGCTGCCATAACGAAAATATTTATAGTGTAAAGATAATCATTGTTTAACTTTTACGATCAAAAGTTAAACGAAAAATATGTTAAAGTTATTTCAAGAAAAATGAAAGTTATAACACCTTGTATATATAGACGTTCTGGCTCTGGAATACTTACACTACGTCATTAAGCTACTGCCTTATAATGTCAGTTTGTCAGCCTATTCATATTGGTATTTTTTTTGACTATTTAGTTTTTGAAAATTTAGATAATCACATAAAAACATAGTTATATGGCAACAGGAAATATTAATGTATCTGTAGAAAACATTTTTCCTTTAATCAAAAAGTTCTTGTATTCTGATCATGAGATTTTTCTTAGAGAATTGATTTCGAATGCAACAGATGCTACCTTAAAGCTCAAGCATCTTACTAACATCGGAGAAGCTAAAGTAGAATATGGCAATCCTATGATAGAAATAAAGGTAGATAAAGAGGCAAAACAACTACACATCATCGATCAGGGATTAGGAATGACCGCTGATGAAGTACAAAAATACATCAATGAAGTTGCTTTTTCTGGTGCAGAAGAGTTTCTAGAAAAATACAAAGACAGTGCTAAGGATGCTGGGATTATCGGACACTTTGGTCTAGGATTCTATTCTGCTTTTATGGTCGCTGATAAGGTAGAAATCATTACGAAGTCTTATAAGGATGAGCCTGCAGCACACTGGACATGTGATGGATCTACATCGTATACGCTAGAAGCACATGACAAGGCTGAAAGAGGTACAGAAATCATCTTACATATTAATGAAGAGGAAGAAAGCTTCTTAGAAGACAGCAAAATCAGCGAGCTATTGACTAAGTACAATAAGTTTATGCCAATCCCGATTAAATTCGGAACTAAAACAGAAACACTACCGAAACCTGAAGATGCAAAAGAAGAAGATCCTGCTCCGACACAAGAGGTAGACAATATTATTAACAACCCTTCTCCGGCATGGACGAAGCAGCCTGCTGATCTTAAGGAAGAAGACTATAAAGGTTTCTACAGAGAATTGTATCCAATGCAGTTCGAAGAGCCATTGTTTAACATTCACCTGAATGTAGACTATCCATTTAATCTTACAGGAATCTTGTATTTCCCAAAATTAGGGCAAGATATGAGCATCCAAAAAGATAAAATCCAATTATACCAAAACCAAGTATTCGTTACAGATAATGTAGAGGGTATCGTACCTGAATTCTTAACGATGCTACGAGGAGTGATTGATTCTCCAGATATTCCACTCAATGTATCGCGCTCGTACTTACAAGCTGATGGTGCTGTAAAGAAAATCTCTAGTTATATCACTCGTAAAGTAGCAGATAAACTAAGTTCTTTATTTAAGAATGACAGAGAAGATTTCGAGAAGAAATGGAATGACATCAAAGTAGTGATCGAGTACGGAATGCTGTCAGAAGATAAATTCTTTGAAAAAGCTGATAAATTTGCATTATACCCTACGGTAGATGATACGTATCTTACTTTTGAGGAGCTACAAGAAAAAATCAAAGAGCAGCAAACTGATAAGGATAACAAATTAGTAGTACTGTACGCATCTAATAAAGATGAACAACATGCCTATATCGCAGCTGCTAAGGACAAAGGGTATGAGGTATTGCTATTAGATTCGCCTATCGTATCGCACTTGATCCAAAAATTAGAAACTAGCAAAGAGAATGTTTCTTTCGTACGTGTAGATGGAGATCACATCGATAACCTGATCAAGAAAGACGAAGAAACCATTTCTAAACTATCTGACGAGGAAAAAGAAGCGTTAAAAGGAGACTTAGAAAAAGTAATTCCTACGACTACCTATACTGTACAGTTAGAAGCTATGGATAGCACTGCTTCTCCGTTTATGATCACTCAGCCAGAGTTTATGCGTCGTATGAAAGAAATGCAGCAAACTGGTGGTGGCGGTATGTTCGGTATGGGGAATATGCCAGAAATGTATAATCTGATCGTAAATACCAACCATGATCTTATTACACAGATTAAGGATGCTACTGCCGAAGCAGAAAAAGAACGTCTGATCAAGCAGTCATTGGACTTAGCTAAGCTTTCTCAGAACTTATTAAAAGGAGAAGAATTAACTGATTTTATCAAGCGTAGCTTCGAGATGATTAAGTAATAGTACTCGTATAGCATCATTGCTATATTGATATAATATAAAACTCATTAACAGCGGTTTGGATGTATTTCCAAATCGCTGTTTTGCTTTCTAAAATGTAGCAATGAAGTGGTTTATCCCACCTCATTGCTATTTTTTTTCAAAAAAGTTTAAAAAAAGTGGGTAATGGTTTTTTAGAACACACTCTTATGAATAGAAGTGATTAAGACTTTTTGCAACTTTTAAGTTCTGTAGCCCTGCTATGCAACTAAAAAATCACTGCATTTGATCACAAAATCTTTGTTTTTCGCTGAAATCAAAAAAGCATCAATCACTTCGTAAAAACGAACAGGCGACAATCCGAAAAGCCATCAAAAGAGTAGGAATTTTTAAACTATTTACACAATGAAAACAACAATTTTACAACTAACCGGCTTGTGGATGCTTAGCATCCTACTATTTGCATGCTCTAATGAGGATCTCAATAATGAGCTAGCACCCGAAACACAAGAAATCAGTAAACGATTCGAAGAACCTAAAGGTGGACAAGAATACTCTGCATTAGGATCTGAGTACTCTAAAACCAAAGCACGTGACATCTTTTCTAAAGCGATGTCTGTAACGATCGCTGGCAATAAAGAGGTAAAAGAGTTACTGATCGAAAAAGCAAAAGAACAGTACAATGGAGATACCGAAGTGATGTATCTCATGGTTAAAGATGAAAAACTAGGAAGAGGCACACTGGCAGATCTATTAGCCATGAACTACAGAAAATACTTTAAAGAAGAACTGCCTAGAGACTTCTTTTCTGAAGAGCTCGTAAAAGCAGACCCATACATGACGATCTATATCGATGAAATCTACTTTAAGAAACCTGATTTATTAGAGCGCCCTGTGACCATCGCATACGAAAGTGCAGAAATTGATGATACAAAAGTAGAATATTATAAGGGGTATAATTCCGAAGGGAAAGCTGTAAAAATTACTTCCTTAAAAAACAGAGAAACCATTTTTGGGGTAAAAGAAAATGAGCGTGTGGTATTGGTGAATAAAAAGACATTTAGAACGGTAAATGGAAATACGCTCAAAGATATTATTAAATTTCCTAAAGCAGACCCTTGTGATGCCTTACTCAATGCCATTATTGGATTATTTTCCCAAGCCGTAATCACTGGTAATGACTATCTGATCATACAAGTAATGGAGCTTAATAAATTATACAAATGTATCTGTCTAAACGACTGTGATGAGCCAGTACCAGATAGCGATGGTGATGGTATCCCAGATGATGAAGACAAGTGTCCAGACGAAGCAGGACCAGCCTCTAATGATGGATGTCCAGAAGACCCAGGCTGTGTAGCGCCAAGCGGCTGTGATCGTACCAATAGAAATGATAAAGATGAGATCTACCGATTTAAGTTCTCTAGTTGCTCTGCTTATAGCTCTACTTCCGAACTCTTCGAAGGAAAACGAGAAATGAGAGCCTCGATTACTTATGGATATGTAAATCCATTAACAGGAGCAGCAGAAAGTACAACCATCCTCAAAGCAGCAAGCTTCTCTAAAGGATCCTTGAGAAACTCTAACTTCTGGGGTAGCTGTACTTCTACAAAATGGGTCAATGCCTACTGGGAGACGTTAACTTGGGATTATTGTACCTATGGAGAGAAAGCCTATGTATACTGGTATGAAGAAGACAATGCAGATACCTCAGCTTCATTATCTGTAGGATTTACATTTAGCTTAGGACCTGTAAGTATCCCTGTAAACTTTACGATTCCATTAAGTAACAAAGATGATAAATTAGGAGGTTCCTTAGTACAATACTGCGATGAAGCAGATGGTTCTGGATACCAATACAATACTGGTAGCATCAACTTTAACTTTAGAATGGAGCCATAAATAGCTTTCGATTACTAGTACCTACCCACTAGATACCCCTATAGCAAATGGCTATAGATTACTAACATGCACGTTATGTTCTCGAAACATAGCGTGCATGTCTTTTTCTAAAAAACACATACCCGACTACAAGTATCACAAGTATCCCCAATAGCAAATAGTACACTAAATAGCTATCAGGACTACTATCTGTACCGAATCGAATAGGTGTAGTCGCTCCGTGTAGGATCAATGGGCTCCAATAAAAAGGAGACAGCTCAGACCCCGAATGCTGCTGCAAGTACTGTACCTTGGCATTTCGTAATGCACTTGACTTAGAAGTACCTGCTGTAAGCTCCGTATAAAAATCTACTAAAATCGAAGTATTCGACTTTTCATTCGTACTCCATAACGAAGAAATCACGCTCTCTGCCCCTGCCTGAAAGAATCCTCTAGTCAGACTCAGCACCCCCTCGCCTGGTAATAAAGTGCCTACTCCAGTTTCGCAAGCATCTAATACGACCAATGCCGCCTCATTTTTAATAAAAAATAGCTCATCCAACATCAATTTCTCATCACTAAAAGCAATCCACGGTTGCTGTGTAGGCGTAGCACTCGCATGAGTAGCCAAATGTAGTAATTGATACGCTCCTCCATGCGTAATAAAATGTTGCTTCGTAGCCTGCTCCTCCATAAATACTGTGGCTCCCAACTGTTGCTGCAGCACCTCAGCCTTATACTTACTTCGCTGCAAACTCGGTAAAGCTAGATTTTGATACGTCACTGGTGCATACAACGCAGCATCCATAGCAGGAGTTGCCTGCTTTTTAGCTACCTGGTGTGATAACGACAATGAATATAAATAATGAATTTCTGCTACTTCTATCAAATGCGTTTGATCAGCTATCGGCATCAATGTTTCGAAAGGCAAGTACTGCAAGGACTGATCTGGAATAATCGTTAACTTTCTTGTACTAGTAGTATCCCACGAGATCGAGATAGGGAACAATTGTCGATAAATCGTATGCGCTAGTGATTGATACGTAGCCAACTCTTGGGAAGTTTGTAGCGGTTTACGTAATAACTTACGATATGCCTCCAGTGATTGTTGCAGAGCAGCCATCTCTTTTATTCTAAAAAAAACAGGAACTCCCTCTGTACTGTATATACCATATCCATCTGTGTCTGAAAAAATATACGCTATCAAATCCGTGTCCGTTTCCTTTGTATGTGCTATCGCTGCCGAAAAATCCGCTATCTGTATATCTTTTCGATAGGCATAATAAGCAGGAAAACGCGATGCGATACTGTCTAAGAACGATTCATAGCGCTTTTCTTTTTCAAAAACATTTTGTCGCTGCTCCGCAGCAGAAATCTGATCCTGTTTCGTATCAGTCGCTTTTGCCTGCTGAATATCCTGTAATAATTGGTATTCTCGTTCTTGCATTTGCTCTGGCAAAGCCGCTTGCTTCTTAGCTTGCTCATGGGTGAGTTCTTCTAATAAGGATAGGGATTTACTTTTTTCCATAAAATAAAAAGCCTGGTCTGGTGCTTTTAATTGATAGCAGATAGATACTGCTAGCGTATACAGATCCACCCCTTTTTCTCGCCAGAAGAATTTGGTTTGTGTTTCATAACTCGCCAAATGGATCTCATCCATCACCTGATCCGCTACGATAATCGTTTGTAGTGCTTGCTGCAAATAATCGCGATTGCCCTGCAGTTCATACCATTGATACCAAGCATTCGCTTTGTCTTTTAAGTCATTGACCAATGCCGCTTTATCCACTGCCGAAGCGATAGCTACCCCAGTAGGTAATTGCCGATAATCCTGCGGAACCGTATCACTAAAATTATAATAAATCGCCTTTTGGTAATGCTGTAAAGCGGTCTCCATATCCTGCTGTGTCACATAATAATCTCCTAAATTATCATATGCCGCGGTTTCAGTAGGATTGTGTGCCAGTGCTTTCCGAAATAAAGCCACTCCTTTTTGCGGCCGCCCCTGCTTTACATAGATATACCCCAATGCATTGTACAAAGTGGCAATATGATTTGGATTGGGTGTAGGCAATGATAGCGCTATCTCCAATGCCTTTGCATAATGCTGTATTGCTTTGGGATATACTGCTAATTCTTCATACACATACCCATAGCGATTCTCGATCACAGTCTGCAATTGCAATTGTTTTTCTTTGGGCAAATGCGTAATCGCATGCTCCGCATTTTCTAAATACGCTAGTACTTTTTGATACCGATCCACCGTCTGCGTATAGCGTAATACCCTAGAAAAACTGATATATACACTATACAACTCTCGGTATAGAGTCGGGTCATCGGATTGCAAGATCATTTGTTCGGCCTCATTCAAGTAGTCCAGCACCTTAAAATAATCCCCGCGTTGCATATAATAATTCGTAATTCCTATGGTATATGCCTGTACCGTAAATCGATCCTTATGTGATTGTCGAGTCAATTCCTTAAAGGTGTTGAGTGCTGCCAATGCATCCCCCGATTGTTTATAGAAATAAGCTAGATTATTGTAATTTTTATTCACCAACGTAGGCACCGAATCCCGGTACGGATGTAATAAGGACAATGCCTGCCGATTGTGTATAATCGCATTTTTAAAATCATGGTGCTGGTAACAGAATTTGCCCAATTCTCCGTACAAAATCCCGCTGGCAATCGAGTCCTGCGCATGTCTCTCTGCCGTGAGTAGTGATGTAAATGCTTTCAATTGCTGGGCATACGATACCTCTTCCTGATTACGGATGTCTTCAAATGCGTCTGACAATACTACGCTAGGAGACTGTGCCAGTATACCCCCCACGCTATAGCCATACAGCCATAGGATACTAATAATGCTAAAAAAATAATGTGTGTGCATAAAAAAACAAAAAGATACCTACTACAATGTAAGTATCTTTTTATTGAAGTGGATTAAACTTTTTAAAATTTGCTATAAAAAAACGATCTTTTGCACCCAAATTTTGCTATTATGGCGTTCCCCAAGGGTCGGGCTATCCACTGTATCTTTTTTGGTTTTACAAAAAACCAAAAAAGGATGCCGTTCCTATCCCTAACGCAATCACATACTCACTTAATGCCCCAGCACAGGCAGGTAACTCTCTATAACCACATCCGTAAAGCCTACAGGTAATAAAGTGCTATTCGGTGTAGCCTGCTGGTATAATAAGGTTTGTATTTCATCTTTTGGGTAGTTTGATTGCAAAGCCGCTTTCGCCGATACCAAGGCAGCTGCATACGAAGTTCCTTTCAGCACATAAGGATTCCCCTTATAATCCACAAAAGAAAACCCATCTTGCGCTAGAAAATCTACAGATAGTATTCCATAATTAGAATAAGGAGTTTTTACAAACGTACCACCCTCTACCTGCTCGCATGCCCCTACACTAATCACATGCTTCTCTTGGATATTAGAAGGATAATGAGGTGTTTTATCCGTATTTGCATGACTATTCCCTGCTGAGGCTACATGTAATATGTCCGTGTTTCTATGAATCAGGCGTTCTAAGATCGTACTTCTAGCGCCATACCACCCAAAACTCATATTCATTACTCTTACTTCTGGTTTCGAGGCAGCGTACATATACCCACATAAGATATTAAACGTACTTCCCTTTCCTTGATCATCAAATATTTTTACAGGTAGCAGTGTATAGGAGTCAAAACCAGCCTTGCGTAATTGAGACTGAATGGTATGCGTAATCGCCGACCCATGCCCGTGATCATCAAAAGGATCTGGATCTTGGTTCACAAAATCCCAACCACTAATCTCTTTTTTCTGTGCATCACAGCTGATAGGGTTTGCTGAGTTATTATATAAGAAAGGTTCTCGTTTCTTAAATACAGAAAGATCAATCCCCGTATCCAATATCGCGATAGTAGTCTCTACTGGGTAGGGATACACCGCAGCCTGCAATTGAGTAGCAGTATGTGCTGCCGAGGTATTGGCTGCGATTTGTAACGTATATTCGTGCGTATAATTAAATAAAAAATCTACGCCCTCTACACCGCCTTCTTGGGCAATATCACCTTTACGCCCTTCGATATCTACACCCGGCGCAAAAGTCCATGTCTCTAATGAGTTGTTACTACAATCGCAGCGTCGAGAGCGCTGTACCTTATAGCGTGCTCGCAAATCTTCTTTAAGGTTTTCGGATACCTCATCTTTAAACAACACAATCAAGGTATTTTTAGAAGGTCTAGGAAATTTGGGCAAAAACTTTCGTTGCGATTTTTCTACTGTTACTAAGGCTGATGTTTCGGCTGCTCCATCAAAATCTGTATCAACAGTACAACTGGTCATAAAAATAAATATGATAAAAAAGCTGAGTAATAGTTGTGAAGTTTTCATTTTGAAATTAATTTTTAAGTACTATTTTTATCCTATAGAGCGAAAAATAAAAATTCATTACCCTGAAGTGGTTCAAACTTTTTGCAATTAGCTATAAAAACGATCTTTTGCACCCAAATTTTGTGATTTTTGAGTTCCGTAGCGCTGCTATGTAACAAAAAAATTACTGTATTTGGTCACAAAATCTTGCGATTTTCGCTAAAATCGAAAAAGTTTATACCACTTCCCTATTATTTTTCTAAACCCATGCATTGAAGTAGTTTTTCCTGCTTTGCAATAGTTGTTCCCAGCTTAGGAGTTAATACCGCTCTAAAAGCTATTCGCTCTAATCGCTAAATTTATAGAATTAATCGTTCCTGGATGAACAGAACAAAACCGCAAGCGGTTGCTGCAGAAACATATATACAAGCACTTATTAATAAAGATAGTACAATTGTATATGATATTTACCAACGTTTTTTTCCAAAAACATTACAGTATGTGACCCAAAACCAAGGTACCGAAGAACAAGCCAAAGATGTATTTCAGGAATCCTTATTACATATCATTGTAGGGTCGCAAAAAAAGCGGCTTACGATCCAAAATTTTGAGGCCTATTTATTTACGGTCTGTAAAAATATGTGGAGACGAGAAGCAGAAAGTCAAAAAAAACGGGTAATATATTCGGAGTTTCCTACTCTTATAGATAAAGATACTGATATGGCACTATTTGCATTAGAACAAGAACGACAAGAAATCTATAGAGATCAGTTCCAATTACTGTCTACGAATTGCCAAGAGATATTAGCGCTTTTCTTTAATAACACTTCCTACGAAGCGATTGTAGAAGAGCTATCCTATGCCTCTATCAATACCGCTAGACAGCGCATCTTTAAGTGTAGAAATAAATTAGTAAGCCTTATCAAAAAAGCTATACATCATTATTAAAAAAACAGTACAGTCGTGGATTTTGAAGATACTTTATACAATACCATCGATGCATACCTATCTGGCAGCTTATCCGCTACGGAGCAGCAAGCATTCGAGCAGGAAATAACGCAAAACCCTGAAATAAAAAAAGAAATAGAACTCTATCAGTCACTCCAGCAGCATCTACGAGGTGACTGGACACGATTAGACCCTGCCTTACACACAGAAGAGCTTAAAAACCTGAGTGCATATCGTAGGAGTAACGAGTTTGTAGACATCAAGCAACATCTAGAACAGGTAGGAACTACCTATTTCGAACAGCCAACTCCTACCACGAAACGGAGATGGTGGTACTACGCCGCTGCCATTGCGGTATTGGTGATAGGTATGGTCTCTGTACAAATGTTTACCACTCCTACTACTGATGCGCTGTATGCGGAGTATGCGACATGGAAAGAATTGCCTTCGCTAACTGTACAGGGAGACGACGCAACTACAGTAGCTCAGGGGGAAGCTTTATTCTATAAAAAACAATATCGAGAGGCAATTCGCATTTTTGAAACAGCACAAACTACCGACACATATCCAACCATATGGATGTATTTAGGTGCCTCTTATTTAGAGATGGGCAATACAGAAAAAGCCATTGCACTATTCCAACAATTAAAAGATTCGAATACATTAGACAGCCCAAAAGCGAACTGGTATCTAGCACTCGCCTATCTCAAAACAGGGAATAACGAACAAAGTAAGCAAGCATTACAACAATTAATATCCACTAAGAATAATTTTAAGCAAGCAGAAGCAATACAACTGCTCGATGCGTTGGAATAATTGGTTTTAAAAAAACTGTACCGTATGTCAGTGCTATCGAAGTGGTGTAAACTTTTTATAACTAGTTATAAAAATGATCTTTTAGTCCTAAATTTTTGAGTTCCGTAGTGATGGTATGCAACCAAAAAATTATTGCATCAAGAAAACTGATCGTAAAAAAAGAAAATGTAGTATTTGTTAGAAAATAACCTATACAGAGCTATATGTATTGAATCGCAAGAGAAAGAAACACCTGTGCAAACGAAATGACAATCACTATGTTACAGAGGATGAGGCACATTATATGGCGTATTGTTATGGATCAAAATCCTAATTATTTTTAATGATTAAATCCCTTGATTTTTAATGTTTTTAAGTAATCGCTTACTTCTATAAACATCGCTTCTTTGCTCAATTTACTCTCGATGCCATTTACGGTATGGTAACCGAATACATAATTCATCGAAAACTCATCAATATCTATTAATTCTGGGTGGTTTTTATAATTCTTTACCGATTCTGTAAACCTTCCTAAAATATCAGTATAATCTATATTGTATAACTTAGTGTGTTCTAAATTATCGATAATGCCTTGTACTTTATTATTTAACTCCATAAGCTTCTGCCATCCGTTTTTTAAAAATGTAAAATTCTCTTTGCTCATCTTGGGACTTGTTTAATTAGTTATTGTATTGGTTTCTAATTACAATTGCAAGATACACACAAAAGAAGGGATCTCACCTGAAGCATAGCTGATATGCTGTTTTCTATCGGTGAATGGGTTTTATCGGTCGGTGAACTGATTTTTGGGGTGCTAAAATTTATAATTAAGGGAATAAAGCCTTATGTATAGTCCGTAATACATACTGTTTTAAACCGTAATGGTTCTACCAAAATTAGTATTTTAGCACTATAAATATACGCTTTTTTATAATTAGTATGCTTTTTTTTGCGTTAGGGATAGCAGCGGAAATCCCACAGCCCTGACCAAAGGAAGGGCGAGGAATTGCAGCGAATAGCCCGACCCTTGGGGAACGCCCTCATAAAAAATAGTATCACAAATCTATTAACTATCATGGTATGAATAAATGTATCTTATTAGGACTAACGATGCTGCTAGGTATAGCATGCAAACAATCAACAGCTACCTCTACCCCAGTAACTAGAGAAAATTTAGACGGTTTCTGGGAGCAACAAGGTGAGGGAGAACTTGTGGCATTTGAAGACTCTGTAGTTACTTTTTATGATCGTAATCGCTTTGCATGTTTTCCTAGTTGGAACATGACTAGAGCGGATTTTAATTCCAAGATTACTGCGATCAAGGTCATAAATGATACTACATTTACCAATCAAGAGGGATATACGATTTTTACCTATCATAAGTTGGCTACACCTCCTAATGTATGCAAGGAATTAACCAGTAAACAAATCAATAGCCATACCTATAACTTTGAAACGCTATGGCATACATTTAATGAACAATATGCATTTTTTAAAGAGCGAAACGTAGATTGGGCTGCACTAAAGACCAAATATCAACAGCGATTTACAGATACTACGCCAGCATTCGAATTCTATACCGTACTCGCCGAAATGGTAGGCGAACTACAGGATGATCACTCTACTGTAGAAGTACCGGATGCATTCGAAGCACAGTGGGAAACACTACATCCCGAAACAGATAGTATCGCTTACAAACCAATGATTAAGGAAAAAATACAAACTACATACTTAGATGCTGTAAGACGCTATAATGGTGGTCAGATAACTTGGGGACGCATCGATACGGATATCGCATATATACAGTTTAATGGCATGGATGGACTGGCGGATTACCAAACCACTAATGGCGATGTATATTGGACCAAAGCAGCAGAAAGTGATGATTACCAAAAAGACTTGATAGACGGTACGCATAAGATCACTCATCGTATCCTTACAGCGCTTAAAGATACCAAGGCATGCATTATCGACCTACGGTTTAATAGTGGAGGGTATGATCAGGTAGGGTTGGCATTTATGAGCCATTTTATCGACCAATCGTACGAGGTATTTACCAAAAAACGAACGTTTAACGGTAGTTTTGCTGGACAGCAAACCATTAACATTACCCCGGCAGAGGATCCGTACCTAAAACCTGTGTTTATCCTTACGAGTCCATATACGGTGAGTGCCGCAGAAACTACGCTATTGGCTACGATGAATTTCCCTAATTTTTCGCGTGTAGGAAGCGCTACCAATGGTGCTATGTCGGATATGCTATTTAAAGAATTGCCGAATGGATGGATGTACTCGCTTTCTAATGAAGTCTATGAATCTATGACACAACAAAGTTATGAAGTGACTGGCATACCTCCTACATATGAAATACCATATCCTAGGGACACTGCTACCCTATTCCGTAATATATACAACGAGTTTACCACTACCGACAGCGCCATCGAAAAGGTAAAAGAGTTGATGCAGTAGCCTTGTAAATACACAATGAAGTGGTTTAAACTTTTTTGATTTAAGCGAACATCGTAAGATTTTGTGACCAAATGAAGTGATTTTTTTGTTGCACAGCAGCGCTACGGAACTCAAAAATCACAAAATTTGGGTGCAAAAGATCGTTTTTATAGCAAATTGAAAAAAGTTTAAACCACTTCAATAATAAGAAACTACTTCTTATTATTTGGAGTATGTTGCTGCATAGTTCCCCCATTCTGCAATGGCATGAATGAGTGGGATTAAAGTTTCGCCTAATGGTGTTAAAGAATATACCACCTTTAGAGGAGGTTTAGAGGTATATACCTTTCGGTGAATAATTCCATCTTCTTCTAGCCTTTTTAATTGCAAGCTGAGTGTACGCTCTGTAACCATAGGCATGGCTTTTCTTAATTCATTATATCGCTGTGCTCCTTCTATCAAGTGGTATAGGATAACTGTTTTCCATTTTCCTCCTATCACTCCCATCGTTAAACTGGTACAACAAGGGTATTCTTTTTGATTATATGTATACATAAAAAAACAAACTATCATTTATGACCGTTATTGCAAAGATAAAAAACTATACATAGGTTTGTAACTATAAAAAATATAGTTTAAAATAACCGACACTTTTTGACACTTCAAAAAGGATAAAAACACATTCATATTTATGATTCCTAAAAAAGAAATTATCGATGCTTTTGAATTCAGACATGCTACAAAAGAGTTTGATGCGACTAAAAAGCTGACAGAAGAGGATATTCAATTCATTTTACAAGCAGCTCACTTATCACCAAGTTCTTTTGGTTTTGAGCCTTGGCATTTTATAGTCGTACAAGATCCTGCACTACGCGAGCTATTAAAACCTGTGGCTTGGGGTGCTCCTTTAAAACTAGATACGGCGAGCCATTTCATCCTAGGGCTAAGTATGAAAGCGCCAATGACCAAATGGGATTCTGAATATATTGCACATATGATGAAAGAGGTAAAACAATTTCCCAAAGATGTAATAGAGATGTATTCTAAATTTTATCGAGAGTTCCAAGAACGCGATTTTAAGTTAGATTCTGACAAGAAACTGTTTGATTGGGCTTCTAAACAAACCTATATCGCATTAGGAAATATGATGACTGCTGCTGCCTTACATGGTATAGACAGTTGCCCTATCGAAGGATTTGATCAAGAAAAAACAGAGGCCTTATTGGCTAATGAATTTGGTGTAGATACTACTAAATACGGATTGTCATACATGGTAGCATTTGGACATCGAAAGGCAGCGCCTGCACATCCAAAAACTCGTAGAGAATTAGCGTCGATTGTGACTTGGAAATAATACTACCAAAACAATGTTTACATAGAATTCATACAAAAACAGTCTGAAACACTACGCTTCAGACTGTTTTTATAATTAGTAGACAAAAAAGAGAGTTGTTTTTAGCCTTTTACAGGTTTTGTTGCTTCTTTTTTCCCGATATGCTTTGCATAGAATCCCATCATGGCTTTGTACATGGTAATGGAGTTCTCTTCTTTAGCAAACCCATGACCTTCGTCATAACGCACCATATACGGCACATCATACCCTTTAGCTCTTAGGGCTTCTACGATCTGATCCGATTCATCGATATTTACACGAGGATCATTAGCACCTTGTACTACGAACAAAGGTTTTGTTACTTTATCGATCTGATATACAGGCGATACTTCTTTCATGATTGCTTTTTCTGCAGCCACATCCTCGTCATACCAAATCTCTTTGATGATCTTTAGGTAAGGTTTCCAATACGGAGGGATGGTTTTCATAAATGTAAACAGGTTAGAAACCCCTACATAATCTACCCCACAAGCGTATAAATCTGGTGTTTTAGTCAATCCTCTTAATACAGCATATCCTCCATGGCTTCCTCCATAAATGGCTACACGATCTTTATCTACCCATCCTTGTTCGATCACATATTGTAATCCATCTTCTACATCATCCATGGCTTTTCTACCGATCTGCTTAAACCCAGATTCTAAAAATTCTTTTCCATAACCTCCAGAAATTCTAAAGTTTACTTGTAACGTAGCATAACCTCTACTCGCAAAAAGCTGTGCTTCTGGATTGAATCCCCATGAATCTCTGATCCCTTGTGGACCTCCGTGCGGATTTACTACTAATGGTACTTTTTCACCAGCAATCGCTTCTTTTGGCAAAGTAATATAGCCATGTATCGTTTTACCATCTCTACTGGTGAAGGTAATAGGACGCATCTCTGCCATATCTTCTTCCTTAAGCTGTGGCATTAAGTTATACACGAGTGTAAATGCATCTTTCTTTACATCATAGGAGTAATATACCCCATATAATTTATCGCTCTGTAAGAAGATTAAGTATTTATCTTCCTCATCTGTGGTACCTGTGATACTATACTGATATGCTGGAAACTCCTTGCGAATTCGCTGGTCTAGCTTTTTATAATAGTCACTTACTGGCACAATCACTTTTTTCTCTCCTTGGTATACGAAATAATCCAACTCATACCCTCTTTTTCTAGATACCGAAAGATTCGACACATCATACTTCTCATTAGAGAAGATTTTCTTGATCACCTTATCTTCTTTAAGATCGTATAAAAAGATTTCGGATTTATCGGTGTCTAAGTTAGATACGACATACGCATCGTGTGGATTTTCAGAAGCATAATCAAAGTTGATGATCGAAAAAGAATCTTTCCAGTTTAATTGTTTGATGATTTCATACTTCCCTTCTTCCTTTGCATAATAGATATCGAAATCTACTCCATTTCTAATTCTTGCATACCCTCTTAAGGTTCCATCTTTATCAAAGGTATATCCAGAGATAGGATTTACTGCATCTTCATTTTTAAATAACTGCTTTAATTCCCCTGTGATGATATTAATCTTATAAGGTTCAAAAATCTGCTTGTTATTCTTATTCATAGAGATGATCATATGATCTTTATCCTCTCGTAGTCCTTCTAAGATACGTACCTGTACACCTTCATATGGAGTCAATTCTTTTTGGTTTTGGCCATCGATACCTGAGGCAAATAAATGATAATCTTCATTTCCTCCTTTATCCATTACATAGACCAATCGCTCATTATTAGCCCATCCGTACCCTCTGATCAATTCTTCTTTTTCTTCGATCACACGAGTTACTTTGCCAGAGGCTATTTCTTTTACATAAACATGATTCTTTTTTTGTTCATCTTTTTCTCTGTAGGCTAAGTATTTCCCATCAGGAGAAAACTGAAAGCTTCTGGCTTTAGGTTTTGCAAAATAATCTTCTACAGAATAGGCATACGCTCCTTGATCGAGTGCTGCCATTGTTTCTAATGTAGACTCCGAGGAAACCAATGCTGGATTTCCAGGTTGTTTGTGTACTGTTTTTTCCATGTGTAAGGGGAGTTCCATTCCTCCCTGATAAAAAGTTCCTTTTAATGCAGTAGCCTTTAAAGTACCAACATACTTTATGCCTGCCTGCTTAAAAACCAAAGTTAACTGATTATTTTCAAAAACGGTACTATCCATTGGCAAGCCTGTTGCGCCCTGAGATGGACTGTCCATCGTAGTTGATAATGCTCCTTCTTTTTCTGACACATGGAATAGTAGTGGCATTTCTGTACCTTTTACAGATAGCGTACCCTTCCAAGTCCCTAAAATAGCAGCTGGTTCTTGTCCATATACACGGACAAACGACATACATACCAAAATGGCCAATGCCCCAATGAGTGATTTAGATTTCATGATTGTATGAGATTAGTTTACTAAATATTTACACTATAGGTACTTATTATATACCATGCGTTACAACAATTAACATAACTTTAATTAAGGGCTCGTATTGAATCTACAGAAATTCTGTTACAGTTTTCCCAATTGCAATGTATAAACATAGTAGTTTTAGTACTTTTAATATGAAGTGATTTACGTTTTTTAGATTTCGGCTAAAATCGAAGATTTTTTGACAAAACATCGTCTTTTTAGTTATGTAGCGGCGCTACGGAACTCAAAAAAATCCAAAATTTGGAACAAAAAATTGTTGTGATAATAAATTACAAAAAGCATACATCACTTCTATGTACTATACACACTTTAAAAACCCAATTATGAAAAAAATTCTGATTGCTATCGTACTCATAAGTAGTATCGGTTGCCAAACAGCAAAAAAAGAAAAAAATACTGAATCTACTACGAGTACTGTAGAAAACACTCCTCCTGTAGTAGCTGAAACGCATACAGAAGAAGCGACTTTAACCATTGCAGAACAATTTGTAAAAAATATAGAAACAGCACATAAAAAAGAAGCATTTCTACAACATCCTGTAGTAAGTTTCTCTATCGCACTCAATTTTGGTGGCACTGAAGTATTACAAGCCAAAATTACGATGCTTACTAATTCTTCTAAAATTCGAATCGACAAAAAAGATACTAGTAAGTTGATCTTCGATGGTACTCAGATGTATCTATGCCCTGTAGATGCAAGTGAAAAAGGAGCTAGATTTGATATGTTTACATGGACCTATTTCTTCGGACTGCCTTACAAATTAGATGATCCTGGAACTATCTGGGAGGTACAAGCCGATCGCCCATTAGATGAAAAAGCGCATGCTACAGCCAAATTATCATTTGCCGCGGGTACGGGTGACGCTCCTGATGATTGGTATGTAATCTACAAAGAACCTAACTCTAATCTACTTAAAGCGGCTGCATATATCGTAACCTATGGGAATACAGGAGATATTACCAAAGCCGAAGCGGATCCACATGCTATCAAATACACGAATTTTACCACCGTAGATAACATTCCCTTTGCCACTACATGGGAATTTTATGGATGGACTATCGATCAAGGAATGACTAAAAAACTTGGAGAAGCAACCATCTCTGATATTACATTTCTAAACAGTGCTGGAGACCTTTTTGATAGACCTGAAAACGCTAAAATCATACCTTAACATAGCCTTCAACAACTATACACACATTAGGTATACACCTAATAATCATTCGTTACGCTTCATAATTGTATCCCAATATGAAGCGTAACGCTTTTTATGCTTCTTATTTTTTTGTATCTTTAAGAGAACACAACAAGTGGATGTAATACCATGATCGTATAGATGTAATTGAATACCCTATTTTTTTCTGTCTCAACCCAGAATAAAAAAATCGTAGCTCTGTTTACTGTTGATTCTTTATTAAACGAAAAAACTTGATTCTTGTATCCAGCGCAGGTAAAACAATAATTGGTATCACTCATCGAATACACCCCCTATAGTTGTGATCACTAATGCTATATTAATTAACAAATCTCTTCGATATGACAGCACTATTCAAAAAACTACAATTACCCGCCTCCATTGATGAAATCTTGGTATTGAATGAACCAGAAGGCTTTGCCAAAGAATTAGAGCAATTACAAGGGATTACCGTCAAAGAATCTCTGATACAAGTATCCGAAGTAGACTTTGCCTTGGTATTTGTAACCGAAAAAAAACAGATCGAAAACCGCATCGAAACCCTATATCCTAAATTGATCGGAGATGCTGTCTTATGGTTTGTCTATCCCAAAAAGAGCTCTAAAAAGTATACAACAGAAATCACCCGAGATCACGGTTGGGGTGTATTAGGAGATTACAATATAGAACCTGTAAGACAAGTAGCTATTGATGAGGACTGGTCTGCTTTGCGTTTTAGAAAAGTACGATTCATTCCCAAAATGACCCGTAGTACTAATCATAGTATTAGTACAGCAGGCAAAGAAAAAATTACAGAGGTTTCATAACCTAATCCTGAAGTCATATGTACTTTTTGAATTCAGTAAAAAAAAGAATACCTCTTTCTTACAAAAAACCTATTATAGAAACACCAGATAGCTTGGCTATCTAGGTGTTTTTTGTTTACAGGGCTGCATTGCACACCTTATTGATTACAAACCTGTATCTTTATCCCATAGGAAACTACACATTGGATTTATTCGACACTTCACACACGCCCATTTCACTCGATATGCCTGATGCATCGGTGCTCTATTACCCGTATTTTTTTGATACGCAGACCTCCGATCAACTGTATACCGCATTACACAGTTCTATCCAATGGCAGCAAGATCATATCCGAGTTTTCGGAAAAACGCATCTACAGCCCAGACTCACCGCATTATATGCCTCTAATGAAATGCCTTATTCTTATTCTAACATCACGATGCATCCCCATCCGTTTACAGAAGAACTCTTGGCTATCAAGAAAAAAATAGAAACTACAGTAGCTACAGATTTCACTACCTGTTTGCTCAACTTATATAGAGACGGGCAAGATAGTAATGGATGGCATGCTGATAATGAAAAAGAGTTAGGACCTCATCCCATTATAGCTTCTGTAAGTTTTGGAGCAGAAAGATGGTTTCATTTTAAACATCGCACCCAACCTGATCTAAAGAAAAAAATACAATTACGACATGGCAGTCTCTTACTGATGAAAGGCAGTACTCAAGAACATTGGCTACATCAAATCCCAAAATCTAAAAAAATCACCCAAGCAAGAATTAACCTCACATTTAGAGTGATTCAATTGGCATAGAGTTTCTCAGAATGTTGAAGTCGTTTAAACTTTTTACAATTGGCTATTAAAATAATCTTTTTGCTTCCTATTTTTGGGGCGTTTCCCTATCGGGTCGGGCTATCCGTTTCAATTCCTCGCTCTCCTAAGGTCGAGCTGTGGGATTTCCACTACTATCCCTAACGCAGCAATTTGATTATAGGAGTTATTTCTTGCTATCAAAAAACATATCATATCATGTTACAGACATACAACCTCTTTTATCTTATCCGATATGCACCACTGACACTATATTAACGTGTAAAAAAGTATAGACAGTTGTTAAAAAAAACTATCTTTTCTACTCTTTAATTTACAAAAAAGCGGAAAAAAACATGAAAAATACTAGTATTTTTTATTAATTTTAACGTTACAATAACGATCTTGTTGATAATATCTCCCCCTTTTTCGTAGTTTAAAATGTTAATTTTTTTATTTCTTGATAAAAAAAATCAAAAAAAGGTGAATTTTCCCTCAATTAAATCATAACAAAACCTTTCACCTATCACTCAATTAACTAAAAAACAATTACATACAAATATAAAATAGTATATACTAGTATATTTCCACAGTTTATTATTGGTTTTATTTTTGTAACTTTAGTATACCTAAGATTAGTATATGAATCGCTATACACTACACGAAATTTTTGTCGTCCACCAATATTCTATCGAAAAGTGGGAGGTCGACCCCCAAGAAAACCGTTATTTTGAAATCATTTTTATCGAATTCGGAGAAGGTTACCTCCACATTAATGGTGCTAAACACCCCTATACTGGATATGATATTTTCTTAATCGGATCTGAAGACGATTATGAATTTGAAATAGAGCAACATTCTGGTTTTTCTCATTTTAAATTCACAGATTTATTATTTTCTAGCAAGAACAGCCTTGCAGACAGAAAATTATGGTTGCAACGTATAGAACAATTGCTACATCACCCCAATAGCAATAGCAGCGATGTAATTGTACATGAAGAAGATCGTAAAACCATTTGGGATATCTTTACAATCATCATGGTAGAATTTAAAAACGAGAAGATCTATTATCAAGAAATCATCTCCAATGCCATTAGTACCATTCTGAGTGTCATTGTACGAAATATATCTGATAAACATGATACTACCAATAAGCGCTTGGCTATAAACAGCTCTAGAATAGAACAGATTCTAGGTCACATTAGACAGAATGTATATGACAATGATTTGACCAAAATCAGTTATATGGCTAATAAATTTAATATGTCGCAAAGTTCTATAAGTTCTTATTTTAAGAAAACGACAGGAGAATCTATTCACCAATATGTAACTAAATACAAAATGAAATTGGTAGAATATCGATTAATGCATACCGAATTTACGATTGCAGAAATCGCCTACCAACTTGGATATACAGATGAAAGCCACTTGACTAAAACGTTTAAAAAGCATTATTCCATGTCTCCAAAACAATATCGAAAAGACGTGGTGGTTAATCAATAGGACAACAATAAGTAATACACATTATTGTTTTCAGATGTACTTCGCTATGCTGCAAATATATCATTGAGTAACTTTGCCAATCGTATGCCTCCTTTTTGGAGTTGCTTGCGAACTATTGGAAACTGCTGATACATATAGCTATAACCTATTTTTTGACCTATTTCGGCAGAAGCATATACCTTTTTTGCTAACGCTCTGGTTTCTTCTACCCAATCGATTATAGTACCCTCTTGCAGTGTTTTCACTGCTATTGGGGCTAAACGATCCGCATTGGCCGCTAGTTCTGTGTAACTCATACCATAGTAGTCGATCATATCACTATCCCATACTCTATGTAAATTACTTCCTTCTCTAAACCAACGTACCTGAATATCATTACCTCCTTTATCTTCTCCTCTGCCCACATGTAGCGGTTGGTGTAAATCTCCGACTAGATGTACTAGCATTTTTAAATAAAATACCTTTTCTTCATGCGTCGCTTTAGTGCTTTTTAGCACTTGTACACAAGTTGTAATACCTTGTATGAGATCTCCATGTTTACTCGGTTTCTCATCACCATATTTTTTATCAAAAGGATAATTTACATAATGCCAAGGGCCGTATTTTTTATACCGATCATCACTTTTAATGTCATCTCCATACACCGAAACAAAAGCCAATCCCTGTCCGTTCAATAGACTATCAATTTGTTTTTTAGCTTCTGGGGTTAAGTAATTTTCTGCAATCTCTCCCGTTACCCGATGTCCTGTTTTACCCCAATCATTGGCCATCCCTACACTGTATACGATACAACTCAAACATAAACTGATTAAAATGCGCATGCTCATCTGATTTTTTTAGGTTGCAAAGATACGCAAAGGGGATGTTAGAAATTAGTTAAAGATTTTTCACAAAAGAAAAGGTATGATATGATTTGCTGATTTTATTTTCATATATTTAGTAATTCTTTATATATGAAAATACTCGTCATTAGATGATGAAGTGATATAAACTTTTTTCAATTTGTTATAAAAAAGCTTGCGTCACCTCAGCTAACAAGTCATAAAGTTTAACACCTAAATAACCTGCCACAATTATACCTACCGAACAATCATCGCTATTTACAGAATGCGTGCTGCTATTTTTTAGGAATATGCCTAAACATCGTTACTGCACTCTATACTTGTATACCCCTTTTAAATATTAGTAATAACATATGAAAATACGCTTATTTATAGTTCTTTTTATCCTTGCTGCTACAGGTATTGCACAAGAAAAAACCGAACAAGAATACAATGCTGCTACTGTACAAGTGAATCGATTCATTGATGGAACATTAATGACCCCATATTCTGACACACAAGTACCGCTCATTATTTTTGTAATGGATGCTGGGATGATCAACAGAGATGGAAACGATCAATTATCCAGAAATGACACTTTTAAATCACTGGCCATCACATTAGCTAAACATGGAATCGCTACCTATCGATATGACAAACGATTGTTTCGTATCAATGCCTTAGGCATCCATGAAAGTGCCGTTTCTATAGATCACTTTATAGAAGATACACAAGCGATCGTACGCTATTTTGCCAAAAACAACACCTATTCCAAAATCATCCTAGCGGGTCATGGACAAGGGTCCCTCATTAGTATCAAAGCGGCTACCAATGCTCCTGTAGATGCGTTGATTTCTATTGCTGGAAATGCACAAGCGATCGATCAAATCATTATACAGCAGTTAACAAAACAAGCACCTGGGTTGGACAAAAGTGCTACTATAGCTTTTAAAGAACTCCGAGAGCAAGGGCGTGCTACTAATTATGAACCTGCTTTGGCCTCTATTTTTGCTCATAGTATACAACCCTTTATGAAATCATGGATACAGTATACTCCATCAGAAGTTATCAAGGCATTAGACATACCTATACTTATTCTACAAGGAAATAAAGATCTACTAGTAGAAACCACAGAAGGCGAACTATTAAAGCAAGCAGTACCTAATGCTACCTACATGCTTATACCCGATATGAACCACATACTCAGAGAGATCAAAGGAAACCGATTGGAAAATCATAAGTCCTATAACGAACACTGGCGCAAAATTATGCCAGAAGTTATCGATAGTATTGTTAAATTTGTTCACTCATAAGTAGTATATTCATGCTGAATATGTTACCAAACTGTAACCACAAGAAAAAAATACCGCATGCCACACCACATTGTATTCTCTGATATCGACGGAACATTACTAAATCCTGAAAGAGAATTATCCGAAGCGACCATTACCCAAGTACAACGTATCAAAGATACAGTACCTGTGATTCTTATTTCTTCTCGTATGCCAAGTGCTATGACACACCTACAAAAAGAACTAGGTATTACAGAACAACCTATTATATGCTACAATGGAGGACTTATTTTAGTAAATCAGCAACCTGTACATTCTACTGCAATTCCTTTATCTATTGTAGCGGCATTACATGAGTTTACTAAAGAGACTCCTTTTCATGTCAGCTTGTATAATAATGATGATTGGTATGTGCCTAGCATGGATTTCTGGGCTAATCGAGAAATGCAAAATACTAAAGTAACCCCTGTAGTCAAAGCCACAGACGAGGTAATAGCACTATGGGAAACCGAAGATAAAGGAGCACATAAAATTATGTGCATGGGAGAAGAAGCGTATATTGATAAAGCTTTTGCTTTTTTAGAATCTAATTATGGTGATCAATTACACTTGTACAGATCAAAACCAACATATATAGAAGTAGCCCATAAAGACATCTCTAAACTCACGGCCATCGAACAGTTATTAGACACTCATTTTCATATAGATATTAAAGATGCAGTGGCTTTTGGTGATAATTATAATGATATCGCTATGCTCAAAGCTGTAGGAACAGGGGTTGCTGTTGCCAATGCAAAACCTGAAACCTTAGAAATTGCTGACGTAATTACTGCTGCTGGAAAAGAAGACGGAGTTGCTATCTATATAAAAAACAATATCTAAAGCCTGTGACATCCAAGAAGCATCGCATGGGTATAGTTACACTACTATGCCTCTTATTAATTTTAGTAACTATAGTAAGTTGTACCGCTACTGTAGCACCTACACGTATGGCTGCTACACGCACGAATGCGCTGCCTACCTACACCACTCCAATCGATGTAACGATCGATCTAGTAAATGTACAAAACGATAAAGTAAAAGTGACAATCCATATCGATAGCATCGATATGGATACTGTACATTACTACATTCCTAAGATTGTTCCTGGAACTTATCAAAACAATGATTACGGGGATTATATCGAACAGTTTACAGCATTGGATCTACAGGGGAATACACTTGCCACGCATAAACATGGTAAAAACCAATGGGGCATCCAAAATGCACGTCAATTGCACTCCATTACTTACTGGGTGAATGATACTTTTGATACAGAGGATACGCATCAAATCTTTTCTCCTACTGGAACGAATATAGAAAAAGGTCAAAATTTCATTCTTAATTTATATGCGTTTATTGGGTATTTTGACAAGATGAAAGAAAGAGCATATACTTTACATGTCATACATCCACCACATTTGGAGGCTGCCACCTCGGCAGAAGAATTACCGTCTACTAATGAAACAGATCGGTTTAGTTTTAGCAGATATGCTGCTGTAACGGATGCACCTATTATGTATACCGCCCCTGAAAACAAAGCGTCTTTTAATATCAATGAGGTAGAGGTACTACTCAGCATTTATTCTCCAAACAACATCCACAAGGTAAGTAACTTATTACCGCAGATGGAACGGATGATTCGTGCCCAAAAAAACTTTTTAGGCAGTATAAACGCTACAAAAAAATACAGTGTTCTCGTATATCTATCTAGTGCTACACAAGGGCATGCCAGAGGATTTGGCGCTTTAGAACACAATACCTCTACTGTGGTCGTGCTACCTGAATCTCTTCCGCTAGAACGACTTAATGAATCATTAACCGATGTCGTATCCCATGAATTTTTTCATATCGTTACACCGCTGAATATCCACTCTGAAGAGATTCATAATTTTGATTACAACAATCCTAAAATGTCAAAACACTTATGGTTATATGAAGGGACTACAGAATACTTTTCGATGCTCTTTCAGATCCATCAAGGATTGATTTCTAAAGAAGAATTTTTTAATCGTATTTTAGACAAAATTAATGACACTAAGCACTATGATGATACAATGTCGTTTACCGAAATGAGTGAACACATTCTTGTGGCTCCTTATCACAAAAACTACCCTAATGTATATGAAAAAGGCGCCTTAATTTCTATGTGTATTGACATTATTATTAGAGAACAGACCTACAGTACATCTGGGATCGTAGATCTTATACACCAACTGTCTAAAACTTTTGGAGCTGAGAATCCTTTTAAGGATGATGAACTAATTCAACATATCAGAAGTATGTCGTACCCATCTGTTGCTGATTTTCTAGAAACTCATGTCGTAGGAAACACTCCTATTGACTATATGTTTTATTTACATAAGGCTGGAGTAGGCTACGGAATGAAAGAGATCCCTTCTCAATATTTTTTAGATTTACAAGAACCACTAATCAAAGGATCTGAAAGCACTAATGAAATCGTTTTTACATCTGGAGTTGCTAATCACAATTTCTTATCGAAAGCAGGGATCAAAGGAGGCGATATTCTGCTGAGCATTAATGACAAAAAATACACTATTAAAAACATCTATGACTTGTTTGGGGATTCTAAAAAATGGCGTATTGGAGACACTGTACTCTTTACCTACAAACGAGCAGAAAAAATACTAACAACTAAGGTCTCTGTGATTGAACCTAAGATACAACAGAAATGCCTACATGAATTACCAAATCCAACCGATACACAAACAAGTATCCTAAAAGGATGGATCAATGACTAATTTTTGTTTCTAAAGAATCTCCTGCTAGTTTTTAAAAGCAAATTATAGCATATTTGCATTCTCTTATTAAATTATATTATACTAAATGCGTTATTTTTCTATCATCTTATGTACCATCGCTGTAATTGCTAGCTGTAGCCCTACTCCTAAAAAGAAAGGCAACGTTACTATCAGTGGAAATATCAAAGGATTAAAAAAAGGAACTTTGTACTTACAAAAAGTGCAAGATACTACTCTAGTTACAGTAGATTCTCTAGTACTTAATGGAAGTGCTGACTTTCTTTTTTACACTCAGGTGATCGAACCCGAAATCCATTACCTCTATTTAGATAAAGATGACGGTACAGCGTATAATGATCGTATCGATTTTTTTGCTGAGCCAGGGGATATCACTATTTACACTTCTGTAAATGATTTTGAAAATGATGTGGTAATCAGCGGAGGGGTTAATCAAACCAAACTAACCGAGTTTAAACAGATGAATGTACAATTTAGTGTACAAAACCTACGATTACTCAAAGAAGATCATGAAGCTAGAAAACAAAATGACCAAGAGCGCTTGTTACGCAATGAAAAGGAATACCAAAGCCTTTTAAGACGTAAATATTTGTACACGATTAATTTTGCGATAACGAATAAGGAATTTGCTGTAGCTCCTTATATAACACTCCATGAGGTTATGGATGCAAACACAAAATACTTAGATTCTTTGGCTAATTCACTGACTCCACAGATTAAAAAATCTAAATATGGACAGCAATTTATCCAACAGCTACAAAAACAAAAAACAGACCTGATCGCAAAGGAATAAGTACCCTATCTTATATAGCTTACTTCCCTTACTACAGCATAACATCTAGTATACACATTGAACGTGTATACTAGATATTTTTTATGTGATATAGATTCTCCTCTATTTTAAGATTAACTAGTTTTTTTTGTGTAGCCGCAACAATTGGTATCGATCACTTTTGATCTTGATCCATCCCTAATTTGGGGTCTCTTTTTACGAAAATATAAGGTATAAAAAAGCCCGATTTCCTAGTGAAATCGGGCTTTTAGCACTTTAGAGCCGATAGAGGGACTCGAACCCACGACCTGCTGATTACAAATCAGCTGCTCTAGCCAGCTGAGCTATATCGGCAAAGCGGATGCAAATATAAGAGCTATCATTATATTTGCAAAATAATTTTAAAAAAAATTACAACGAATTTACTTTTTCTATTAATTCGATGGCTTTCGCTTCTAAATCTTTGCGGATGGACTTAAAATGAGCTGCTGGTTTTTCGATCTTACGCTCACTTACTCTAGCCATAAATGTATCGAAAGATGCGATAGCATCGTCGATAATGGCTTCTCCTGCCTTTGCATCTTTATCTGGGTTACTGGCTTCCCATACGTATACTTCTTCTATGATATCACCTAATACGTAGTTGATGTCTTTCTTTAAATCTCTCTTGTTTGCCATAATAGTTATTTTTCTACAAAAGTAATTTTTTAAATGAGGAATCTGCTATTTTCTATTGCTTAAAATATAGAAGTGGTTTAAACTTTTTGCAATTTGCTATAAACACGATCTTTTGCACCTAAATTTTGTAATTTTTGAGTTCCGTAACGCTGCCATGCAACAAAAAAATTACTGCATTTGGTCACAAAATCTTACGATGTTCGCTAAAATCGAAAAAGTCTAAACCACTTCATAGAAATAGTATACACTTTTTTATAATTAGCTATAAAAACAATCTTATCTCTTTGTATGGAATCCTATTACGAAGAATCGTTACAATTCACTAATCAATGCTATGCGTTAGGGATAGTAGCGGCATCCTTTTGGTAGCACCATAGTGCTGCCAAAAGATATAGCGGATAGCCCGACCCTTGGGGAACGCCCTACTAAAAACCTCTTAGATATATACTTGTAGTAACTTAGCTTCTACTGCTTGAATGGTGATTTCTGATATACTTGCTGGGACCAAAAAGGTTTCTCCACATTGAATATCGATGGAATTGGCTACACATGTTACCTGCGCACTGCCTGCTACACACATATAGATCACAAAAGAATCTAACGCTGTATGATTGAGGCGTACGGTTTCTGTAACTTCTATAACATTGGTTATAAAATGGGTACAGTTCACTAAATCAGCAGGATGATTGGGCTGTAGGGTATATGGTACTTTATAGGGAGTGGTATTTTCGAAATCAATGGCTTCTGCGGCGTCTTGCTGATGCAGCTCTCTATAATTCCCTTGCTTATCTGTACGATCCCAGTCATATACTCTATAGGTTATGTCTGAGGTTTGCTGAATTTCTGCTAGTAAAACACCTTTTCCAATCGCATGAATTAAACCTGAGTAGACAAAAAATGTATCTCCACTGCTCACGGGTTCGTAATGCAAGATATCCTTGATCGTTTTTTCTGCGACATGCTGCTCATAGAGAGGTCTGTCTACCTGCTGATTAAATCCTATAATGATATTGGCTTCTGGTTCTGCTTGTACCACATACCACATCTCTGTTTTACCGAGTGAATTATGTTTTCGTTTGGCAATGGTATCACCAGGATGCAATTGTACCGATAGGTCTTCTTTGGCATCTATAAATTTAATCAACAACGGAAATTGATTACCAAATCGCTGGTAATTCTTGTGGCCTAATAAGGCTTCTTTATAATTAGTGAGCAAAGTACGTAATGATGCTCCTGCGAGTGCCCCATTCTGTACGATAGAACAGTTGTGCTCTACATCGCTAATCTCCCAACTTTCGCCTACAGCGTCTCCTGCTGCTGTTTTTTGTAAGAGCGTATGCAGCTTGGTACCGCCCCATATTTTTTCTTTTAGTATCGGGGTAAACTTTAGAATATATAATGGATCGCTATGCATGGTAGAGGTATTGAAGTGATAAAGTCACTGGCTTATGATTTTTAGAAATTACTTCTTATATGCATCAAATGACTGTTATAGAAGTAATTTCTAAATATACTCCTAACTAGTAGATGGACACATCTGTTCTTTTTATTTTATGTTCCGGTATAGATAACATAATTACGTGGCGTTTCGTATAAAGTTACTTCAATTTCATACTTTACTTCGATGCGTTTGCGCAATCTATTCCAGATAACAAATGCTATATTTTCTGCTGTTGGGTTTAGTGTTTTAAATTCTTCTACCTCTTCATTCAGATTTTTATGATCGAAAGGATTTTCCACTTCTTCTTTGATATACTGCTTTAAAATCTTAAGATCAATCAAATAGCCTGTTTCTGGATCTACATCACCAATGACTGCTACGATCAACTCATAATTATGTCCGTGGTAATGGGAGTTACTACATTTACCAAATACCTGAATGTTTCTTTCTTCGCTCCAATCTTTTCTGTACAATCGATGGGCTGCATTAAAATGAGCTTTTCTACAAGCTTTTATTCTCATCTGTTCTTCTTTTTTGTGTGAATGGTTTGCTATAACTAATAGTATGCATATACAATTACGATTGTTTACAGTTTAAGGTAGGTATAGAACTTCTCGAAGATGATTTTAAACCAAGCGGTATAGGCTGCTGGTTCTGCTGCAATGGCAACTTTTACTTCTTCTAGGGGCATCCATTTCCAATCTGCTACTTCCGCTGGATTGATGATCGGAGCGCCTTCATAATGACCTATAAGAATATGATCTAATTCATGTTCTGTGAGTCCGTTATCAAAAGGTGCTTTATAAATAAATGAAATGGTTTCTTTAAGTGGAGTTACAAACCCCATTTCTTCTCGCAATCGCCTAGTACCTGCTTGTATATTAGTCTCTCCATCTCGCTGATGACTGCAACAAGTATTGGTCCATAATCCTGGGGAATGGTATTTATGATGTGCACGTTGTTGGAGCATTACTTCGTTTTGCTCATTGAGTACAAATACTGAAAATGCTCTGTGTAATAAGGCTTTTTCGTGCGCTTCCAACTTAGGCATTAATCCTATTGGCTCATCATTTTCGTTTACTAAAATGACTTTTTCTTCTTCCATTTTTTTCTATTGCCCCAAAATTACAAAATCACAATACGATTACCAATTATCTGATAGATTTAGACAATAATCATCGCAATGAGGAGGCTAAGACTAGGTAAAAGAAAAACCGCCTAAAAATATCTTAGACGGTTTCTACTCTTTTTATAACGTAGATCTATATAGTGTAATGACACTATTATAAACACAGTACTTATTCAACTATAATAAACTCACTCCGTCTATTCAACTGATGATTTTCTTTAGAACAAGGTACTTTATTCTTACAGTGATTTACTAACTCAGATTCTCCATACCCCTTGCCTGTGAGTCGGCCATTGGTGATACCTTTACTAACGATGTAGCCTACTGTGGCCTTTGCTCTTCTGTTAGAAAGTGCTAAGTTATATTGATCATTAGCCCTACTATCGGTATGGGATCGTACTTCTATTTTCATTTGTGGGTATTGCTGCATTACCTCAATCACTTTGGCTAGCTCTACAGCTGCATCAGGCCTGATGGTAGCGCTATCAAAATTAAAATAAATAGGATTTAAAGATAATACCTTGGCTAAATCATCTCCGATGGTGGCTTTCTTAATACTATTCTCTATTAGTAGAGGTACTGTAAGTGTAGTGGTTTTTCCTGGTGTAGTCACTAATTTTTCTGCGGTAACATAGTTTTCTTTTTCTGCGCGTACGAAGTATTCTGAGCCACATTTTACTTCCTGTGTATATGCTGCATCTGCTCCTACTACATGAGAGGCTATGAGATTATTACTACTATCGTATATAGCTACCTTAGCGCCTGCTAATAATTCACCCGTATCTTTATCTGTTACCACTCCTGTAAGTGTTATTTTACAGAAACTTCTTCTGTCTTCTAATTTCAGAAAGCTATAAATATCGTCTTTCCCTTTTCCTTCTTCTCTATTAGAAGAGAAATACCCTCTTTTAGATGCTTCATCTACGATAAATGCAAAGTCATCTTTCTGACTGTTTACGGGTTTACCGATATTGATTACCAAGCCTTCTTCTTCGGTTAATGGTACTAAGCGGGTTACAAATACATCGAGTCCTCCTAATCCTATATGGCCATCAGATGCAAAATACAGGTCATTATTGGTACTGATAAACGGAAAGGTTTCTTTTCCTTCTGTATTTATTTTTTTTCCTAGATTTTCGGGGGTTCCGAAACTACCATCGCTATTGATCGCTATTTTATAAAGATCCGATTGCCCTTCTCCTCCTGGCATATCAGACGAAAAGTACAACGTTTTTTCATCTATACTTAAAGCTGGATGTGCTGTAGAAAACTCATCGCTATTAAAGGGTAATGGCTGTGGTGTAGTCCAGCTACCTTGACTGTTTTTATAAGCTCTGTATAATTGTAACTTGTTGGTTCCTTTAGCATCTTTCCCAATTTTTTTTCCATCGTAATTATTTCTGGTGAAATATACGGTAGCACCATCTTTGGTAAAAACTGGAGTAGATTCATGGAATTTGGTATTGAGTTTTCCATCTCCAAATTTCTTTACTTCCGATAACTCGCCATTCGTAGCATTGTATTCTGCACTAAAAAGTTCTAAGAAAGACTCTTCATTCCATTGATGTATTCGCTTATTAAACAACAATGTATCTCTAGAGGAGCTAAAGATAATATGCCTCCCAAAAAAGGCTGTTCCAAAGTCTGTGTATGCAGAGTTGATCGCTACATTTGCTATTTCGAAACGCCCAGACTGAAAATCTATACGTTCTAAATAATCTGGTTCTTCTTCAAACAACTGCCCTCTTTGATCGGTTCCTTTAGAAGCTACAAATTTTTCCATATATGTATCTGCTTCTGCATACTTTCCTATAGACTTAAGCGTCTGTGAGTATCTAAAATAGTACTCTGGTGTTGCTTCTTCTGGATAGGATTGTATCAATTCTCCATACCATTTTGCAGCTTCCTTGAACTGACTATTAAAATAGTAGCTATTCCCTAAATTCTGAAACAATTCTGCACTACGATATCCTTTTTCTACTACCTTGAGATAGGTTTCTTGTGCATTAATATATTCATATTGTTCGTATTGCTTGGTTGCTTTTTGTAGTTCTTTTTCTTGGGCAGAAACCATACCTACTATTAAACAACTGATACTTATATATAAAATGTTACGTACTTGTGTTATCATGCTGGTGTGTAATTATTATATTGAGTTTCGTTTCTAAAAGAAACGCGGTGTAAGCATTCTGTTATATTTTTTAAATAACTCAAAACGAAGCATTACTTCATAACTTCCGTCATTAAATTGAGTTCTTCCTAATTCTGTGGTTTCTCTGTCATATGCAAATCCAATCATCATAGCATCTGATATTTGAAAAGCTGCCATAGCACTCACAGCGGCACTCCATCTATATGCGACTCCTAAAGTTAACTTATTATTCAATAAGAAATTAGCTGAAACATCTACTTGTAGTGGGGCTCCAAACACTAATTTACTAAGCAATGCTGGCTTAAACTTTATGGCATCACTAAGGGTAAACACATGCCCTGCTATTAAATAATAATTGACGCGTTCTTCGGCTATAAATGTAGTGGAGTCATTACTATTTACTGTGGCATCTTCATCGAAATGATCTGTTTCTAAAAGATTAGGCGCACTCAATCCGATATATGACTTATCTGTATGATAATATAGTCCTATTCCTAGATTAGGGCTGAATTTATTATCGATAGGTTCTGCAAAATTAGGGTCATTAATTTCGAATTGCGTAAGGCGCTGAAAATTCACATTTAATAAGTGTCCGCCAGCTTTCAATCCAAAACTAAGTTTTCCTTTTTCTGAGGTAGGGATTGTATACGAGAAATCAATATCAAAATAGGTTTCATCTGTAGGACCAATTTCATCATTGACGATCGAGAAGCCAAGTCCTACCTTGTTATTCTCTCCAATTGGTGTATTTACAGTTAATGTTTGTGTTCTAGGTGCACCATCTAATCCTACCCATTGGCTGCGATGTAATCCCATAACACTTACGACACCTCTACTTCCTGCATATGCAGGGTTTACACTAATTGTGTTATACATATATTGTGTATACTGAGCGTCTTGCTGTGCATTACTTAGATTGGCAACTAAACTACAGAGCGCCAGCATACAAATTGTTAATAGTCTATTCATAAGATTCTTATTAGATTAGGGAATAACAAATATATAGTATTCCGAATAAAACTTTATCTATTGATATACAAGTACCCCGATTTGGTCTTGGTGCTATTGCTTGCATTTACATATTCTACTATGTAATAATAGGTTCCTACAGGTAGTTCATCTTTTTCTGCAATTGTAACTCTTCCATTACTAACGCCCTTAAATTTCGCTACTCCTGGTTGCATATATCCCTCTTTATCAAAAACCTTTACTCCCCATCGGTTAAAGATACGCAATGTGTTATCTGGAAAATCTTCTAAGCCTACAATTGTAAACTCGTCATTGATATTATCTCCATTAGGACTTACCGATGTATAGACCACAATCTCTTCTTGCTGAGCTATTTCTGTAACTGTTACATCTTCTGCATCACCATCATTATCTAAATCAACATTGGTGGTATCTGCTACACTATCAGAAAGATCTGTTACTTCTGATCCATCTGGTGCCATTCCTATTACTGTAGCTTGGTTACGTACATTGCCTTGCAATACATCTGCTCCGGTAAGTATATAACTCGCTGTAAAAGAGTTACTATCTGTTTCTCCCACTGCTAAATCTATAGAGTCTCCTACTACTAATACTCCGGGTAATGGATCTTCTATGATGATATTCGTGATTCTTACGTTTCCTGTATTGGTAATCGTAAATGTATAATCGATTCTATCTCCTACATTAGGCAATTGATCACCATTTACATCTATGTACTTCCCTTCTTTTAGTAGTTCTAAGTTAGGTATTTGCGTGATCATAGAAATCGTCTCATCATTGGTAGGATCTCCATCAATATTTTCATCTACGCTAGCATCTCCACTATCGGACACATCAGTTACATCGTTTGTATTTCCTGGACTACTTCCTGTAACAGTAGCACTGTTTATCACTTGTCCGTTATCTACATCTGATTGCGTTAGCGTATATACTGCTGTAGCAACGCCAACATCTCCTGGGCCTAAAAGCGCTGGACTAAGTGCTAGTGCTACACTGCCTGTTAAAGGATCATCAATACTAATACCACTAATAGTTACACTTCCGGTATTGGTTACTGTAAAGGTATAATCAATAGTATCTCCTTCGTTAGAACCATTTACAACCGCCGTTTTTACTAATTCTAATGTCGCAGTTTGTCCTATATTAGAAATCGTCTCATCATTGGTAGGATCTCCATCATCATTTTCATCTACACTAGCATCTCCGCTATCCGATACATCAGTTACATCATTTGTATTTCCTGGACTACTTCCTGTAACAGTAGCACTGTTTACCACTCGACCATCGTCTACATTGGATTGAGTCAACGTATATGTTGCAGTAGCAACACCAACTTCTTCTGGATCTAAACTCGGTGGAGTAATTGAAATCTGTGCACTACCTAATAAGGGATCAGTAATCCTAATATCATCAATAGTTACATTTCCTCTATTGGTTACTGTAAAGGTATAATCGATAGTATCACCTACATTCGTACCATTTACAACTGACGTTTTTACTAACTCTAAGGAAGATGTCTGAATCAAGATCGTTTCCGTATCATCTTCGAAATCGCCATCATTATCCGTATCAGTGGTATCTGTAGTATCAGTTGGATCATCACTAACATCTGTAACATCATCCGTATTACCTGGGCTACTTCCTATAGCTGTGGCACTGTTTACTACAAATCCTCTATTGATGTCTGATTGCTGAATAGCATAAGAACCGGTAAAAGTAGTCAAATCATCATCTCCTGCTCCTAAAGGAAGAGTACGAGTCCCTGATAAACTACCATTTACATCTTCTAATAATGAATCTTCTATACGAATATCTCCAAGATCTACATTTCCAGTATTACGAACTACAAAAGTGTAATCGATACGATCATTTGTATCTACAATACCATTACCATTAACATCTACATAAATTCCAGTCTTTTCTAAAGATAAATTTGGACTTTGAGTCAAGATCGTTTCCGTATCATCCTCGAAATCGCCATCATTGTCCGTATCAGTGGTATCTGTAGTATCAGTTGGATCATCACTAACATCTGTAACATCATCCGTATTACCTGGGCTACTTCCTATAGCTGTGGCACTGTTTACTACAAATCCTCTATTGATGTCTGATTGTTGAATAGCATAAGAACCGGTAAAAGTAGTCAAATCATCATCTCCTGCTCCTAAAGGAAGAGTACGAGTCCCTGATAAACTACCATTTACATCTTCTAATAATGAATCTTCTATACGAATATCTCCAAGATCTACATTTCCAGTATTACGAACTACAAATGTATAATCAATACGATCCCCTAAATTCACAATACCATCTCCATTAGCATCTACATAAACTCCTGTCTTTTCTAAAGATAAGTTGGGACTTTGAGTCAAGATCGTTTCCGTATCATCCTCGAAATCGCCATCATTATCCGTATCTGTAGTATCTGTAGTATCAGTTGGATCGTCACTAACATCAGTAACATCATCTGTATTGCCTGGGCTGCTTCCGATAGCTGTGGCACTGTTTACTACAAATCCTCTATTAATGTCTGATTGCTGAATCGTATAAGAACCTGTAAAAGTAGTCAAATCATCATCTCCTGCTTCTAAAGGAAGAATACGAGTCCCTGATAAACTACCATTTACATCTTCTAATAATGAATCTTCTATACGAATATCTCCAAGATCTACATTTCCTGTATTACGAACTACAAATGTATAATCAATACGATCCCCTAAATTCACAAGACCATCTCCATTAGCATCTACATAAACTCCTGTCTTTTCTAAAGATAAGTTGGGACTTTGAGTCAAGATCGTTTCCGTATCATCTTCGAAATCGCCATCATTATCCGTATCTGTAGTATCTGTAGTATCAGTTGGATCGTCACTAACATCAGTAACATCATCTGTATTGCCTGGGCTGCTTCCGATAGCTGTGGCACTGTTTACTACAAATCCTCTATTAATGTCTGATTGCTGAATCGTATAAGAACCTGTAAAAGTATCCGTATCAACTAATCCTGCTCCTAAAGGAAGAGTACGCATACCTGATAAACTACCATTGGGTCCAACTAATAATGGATCTTCTATACGAATATCTCGAAGATCTACATTTCCTGTATTACGAACTACAAATGTATAATCAATACGATCCCCTAAATTCACAAGACCATCTCCATTAGCATCTACATAAACTCCTGTCTTTTCTAAAGATAAGTTGGGACTTTGAGTCAAGATCGTTTCCGTATCATCCTCGAAATCACCATCATTATCCGTATCGGTAGTATCTGTAGTATCAGTTGGATCATCACTAACATCTGTAACATCATCCGTATTACCTGGGCTACTTCCGATAGCTGTGGCACTGTTTACTACAAATCCGTTATTGATGTCTGATTGCTGAATAGCATAAGAACCGGTAAAAGTAGTCAAATCATCATCTCCTGCTCCTAAAGGAAGAGTACGAGTTCCTGATAAACTACCATTTACATCTTCTAATAATGAATCTTCTATACGAATATCTCCAAGATCTACATTTCCAGTATTACGAACTACAAATGTATAATCAATACGATCCCCTAAATTCACAAGACCATCTCCATTAGCATCTACATAAACTCCTGTCTTTTCTAAAGATAAGTTGGGACTTTGAGTCAAGATCGTTTCCGTATCATCTTCGAAATCGCCATCATTATCCGTATCGGTAGTATCTGTAGTATCAGTTGGATCGTCACTAACATCAGTAACATCATCTGTATTGCCTGGACTGCTTCCCGTAGCAGTAGCACTGTTTACTACAAATCCTCTATTAATGTCTGATTGCTGAATCGTATAAGAACCTGTAAAAGTATCCGTATCAACTAATCCTGCTCCTAAAGGAAGAGTACGCATACCTGATAAACTACCATTGGGTCCAACTAATAATGGATCTTCTATACGAATATCTCGAAGATCTACATTTCCTGTATTACGAACTACAAAAGTGTAATCGATACGATCACCTAAATTCACAATACCATTGCCATTAACATCTACATACACTCCGGTCTTCTCTAAAGATAAATTTGGACTTTGAGTCAAGATCGTTTCCGTATCATCCTCGAAATCGCCATCATTATCCGTATCGGTAGTATCTGTAGTATCAGTTGGATCGTCACTAACATCAGTAACATCATCTGTATTGCCTGGGCTGCTTCCGATAGCTGTGGCACTGTTTACTACAAATCCTCTATTAATGTCTGATTGCTGAATAGCATAAGAACCGGTAAAAGTAGTCAAATCATCATCTCCTGCTCCTAAAGGAAGAGTACGAGTTCCTGATAAACTACCATTTACATCTTCTAATAATGAATCTTCTATACGAATATCTCCAAGATCTACATTTCCTGTATTACGAACTACAAATGTATAATCAATACGATCCCCTAAATTCACAAGACCATCTCCATTAGCATCTACATAAACTCCTGTCTTTTCTAAAGATAAGTTGGGACTTTGAGTCAAGATCGTTTCCGTATCATCTTCGAAATCGCCATCATTATCCGTATCAGTGGTATCTGTAGTATCAGTTGGATCGTCACTAACATCAGTAACATCATCTGTATTGCCTGGACTGCTTCCCGTAGCAGTAGCACTGTTTACTACAAATCCTCTATTAATATCTGATTGCTGAATCGTATATGAACCTGTAAAAGTAGTCAAATCATCATCTCCTGCTCCTAGATCAATCGCACTCCCTGATAAACTACCATTGGGAGTAACTAATAATGGATCTTCTATACGAATAGATGTAAGATCTACATTTCCGCTATTACGAACTACAAATGTATAATCAATACGATCCCCTAAATTCACAAGACCATCTCCATTAACATCTACATAAATTCCAGTCTTTTCTAAAGATAAATTTGGAGTTGGTATTTCTGTACAAAAAGATAGGTTTCCAAATCCATAACCATGTCTTACAGGACTACAAGCATCGCAATTATCCCAAACAATGGTAATACTAGCGATTCCATTAAAACTTTCAAAGTTTACACCTAATTGACTATTCGTAATATCAGTACTTCTATTCACAGCTTCTACAATACCTGTACTATTATCTACCGTATATGTAGCTGCTGCTGCTGCTGTGGTAAACACAGGGAAGATTTGATTCCCTAAACCATCTGTAGCGGTAATCGTAAATTTATCTCCATTACTACTAAACCTATCAATATTATACAGATCAAAGCCCATCGAGAAAATGGTAGTTCCTGCTCCAAAAGAAATCGTTTGTGTGATCCCTGGTGTAGCAGTACCCATTGTAAATAACTGTAGTACTTCTTTGTTTCCTAGAGTTGCATTAGTTCCTACCTGCGGACTAACTCCATCTGCTGTCCCAGAAGCAGATGAACTCCATCTACCTAAATCTGCTGTATTCCCTGAGAAGGCCATTGTCATATCAATACCGGACCCATCTACATTAGAAAAAGTGTCCGTGATTGTACCATCTGATGTCCAATCAAATTCATTAACCCCATTAGGTGCTGATGTATCCCAATCAAAATTGTAGACTGTACCTGCTATACACGAAGGGGTTTGGTACATCGTAGCAGGAGTAACAAAAGTGTATCCATCTGCTCCTGCATTTACTATTGTATTTGTAACTACGGCATGTACAGAAGGGTCTGTTCCTTCTGTTTGTGTAGCCCCTGCTGGTAAATCTGTATCATCTACATCTACTGTAGCATTTCCTGGTGCTAGTGAGGTAATGACCCATACGCCATTATTTGCTGTGCGCTCTGTACGCACTATTCCATTCGCATCGGTAACTGATACATCTACTCCTGATAAGTTTAGCTCTCCATTATCTTGTACACCATTTCCATTGGTATCTATATATAACTTTCCTGTAAGTCTAGTACATGTATTGACAGCTGCATTAGTCACTTCTGCATTCGTCCCTAATGTGTAATCAATTCCTGACTCTGTAACGAGTCCATTAGCTGGGTCTACTGTTGCTGGATCAGCAGCTCCAAATTGCTCGCCATCTCCTCCATCTGCATTAGGATTGTTATACGCTTCATTAGCATCACTACATCCATCATTATCACTATCACCATCTACAAAATTTTCTAAACCATCTCCATCACTATCAGGGCAAATGGATACAGAAAATCTTCCTGAGTTAAGTGTTGATAACAGTGTGATATTATTTATTAAGGAAACAGAAACTTGTGATATTGGTTCACTAGCGGTAATACTAAATTCTGCAAAAGGCCCTGTACCTCCACCACCAGCAGTGCTGCTTCCTGTAATAGTTACAGTGTCTCCTGCTCGAGTAATCGTAGCATTGTTTGAAGAAGTAACCATCCAATTAAAATCTGTAGAGGCTCCTACTGCTGTTAATACCAATTGATCTGATTGATTAATATTAGAATTTCCTATAGAAGCGTCTATAGCAAACGTTATCGTACTTGGATTAGAAAGTGTAATGGTACTGCTCACTCCTTCTCCGGCTCTAAAACCGTTATCATCTTCGAATCGAAGTACTGTTCCTCCAAGTTCACTTTCTATATTCACATCTGCTGCCCCTCCTACTGGTGTGGGAGCTGAAAGTGTAAGCACGGATGTAAGAGGCCCACTACTATTCGTAGAAAAATTTACTGATGGGTCTCCTGCTACTAAGCGACTCCCACCTATAATACTTGAAAAATCAATGGTATCAAATGGACACTCTATCGTATCTAGAATTCCATCATTGTCATCATCTTGATCACAACCATCTGGAACATTATCGTTATCTGCATCCGCTAAGTCATCAAAACCTGCACAAATATCTGTCGCATCTGCAACTCCGTCTCCGTCTGTATCTTGTGAATATATAGTAGTTATCGAAAATACTACTAGTACGAAGAGACAACAATGTCGCTTATTCCCTAAGAGAAATTGAGTAATTTTTTTCATAAAACGATGGTAATGTATGTGTATTTATCGACAATGGGTATATTGCTATAAATACATATTTTTAAACTTTCCTTAACATTGAAACGATAGTTGATTTTACGGTAATACCGTAAAAACTATCCGTAACAAATATCAAAATTGATTTCATTTTTCAATAGAAAATTTTCACTTTTTTTTAGAGTTTTCGTCAAAAAACTCAAAAAAACGACATAAAACACACATTACACCTAACATTTTAACCTACAATTCCATTTTTAATCAGAAAATCGTAATTTTTTGGCTTAAAACAACACTCTTTTTTCCCACTTTTCTATGATTTTTGTTTTATAAAATTGGTTTGCAAAACACTAGAACTAATCAAAAAGGGAATTATCCCCTATATTTTCACAGAATATTCTTACACACTCTTCTATTATTTTTTATGTGTAAGAAAAATATCCATTAACACATTTTTTTGAAATAAACAGGTCTGAATTAAGTAATGGATGTGTAGATATCATTTTTTGACACGTAAAAACTCCCCTCCTTTTTCTGCATGAAAAGGTTTACCATTTTATATAAAAAAGAATCTTTTTCTTCCAATCTTTACAATTTTTGAGCTCCGTAACGCTACTAGACAGCAAAAAAATGTACTTCGATACATTCATTACATCTGATCGCAACCTCTTTGCTGCGTTAAGGATAGTAGTGGAAATCCCGCAGCCCGACGATAGGAGGTGCGAGGAATTGGAGCGGATAGCCTGACCCGCAGGGGAACGCCCTCATCATTTAGCATATATATAAGTATACTTTTTAGGGAATCTGAATTCAATTGAGGCTGGTTTCTATTTTTTCGTAGTATATTTGCGGCTTAGAATTTTTGAGTTCCGTCCTATGAAATTTATCGAAGAAATCAAGAGAAGAAGAACTTTTGGTATTATTTCTCATCCAGATGCTGGTAAAACTACCTTAACTGAAAAACTACTGCTCTTTGGTGGAGCTATACAAGAAGCTGGTGCCGTAAAGTCTAATAAGATAAAAAAAGGGGCTACAAGTGACTTTATGGAGATAGAAAGACAACGTGGAATTTCTGTAGCTACTTCTGTACTGGCTTTTGAATATAAAGGAACAAAAATTAATATTCTAGATACGCCTGGTCACAAGGATTTTGCAGAAGATACTTTTAGAACACTCACTGCTGTGGATAGTGTGATCGTAGTCATCGATGTCGCTAAAGGGGTCGAGGAACAAACAGAAAAGTTAGTATCTGTATGTAGAATGCGTAACATACCGATGATTGTTTTTATCAATAAATTAGATAGAGAGGGTAAAGACGCATTCGAACTACTAGATGAAATCGAAAGCAAATTAAAACTAACGGTTACTCCGCTTAGTTTTCCTATCGGAATGGGCTACGATTTTAAAGGTATCTATAATAAATGGGAGAAAAACATCAATCTATTTAGTGGTGATAGCCGAAAAGATATTGAAGAAACAATCGAAATATCTGATCTAGCAGCTCCTGAACTGAATGAATTAATAGGAGATACTGCTGCCGAAACACTGAGAGAAGAAGTAGAACTGGTAGATGGTATTTACCCAAGTTTCGACCAAGAATCGTATCAAAACGGTAGCTTACAACCTGTGTTTTTTGGTTCTGCATTGAATAACTTTGGGGTACGCGAATTGTTAGATTGCTTTGTTTCTATAGCACCTACCCCACGAGCTAAAGAAAGTGATGTGCGAACAGTAGCGCCTACTGAAAAGGATTTTACAGGCTTTGTGTTTAAAATACACGCTAATATGGATCCTAAACACAGGGATCGTCTGGCATTTATAAAAATTGTATCGGGTACTTTCGAGCGTAATGTACCTTACTTACACACGAGGCATAACAAGAAACTAAAATTCTCTAGTCCAAACGCTTTTTTTGCAGAAAAGAAAGAAATCGTAGATATTTCCTACCCTGGCGATATTGTAGGACTGCATGATACTGGAAATTTTAAAATTGGTGATACCCTGACTACTGGAGAAAAATTAAATTATAAAGGAATTCCTAGCTTTTCTCCTGAGCACTTTAGATATATCAATAATGCAGATCCTATGAAATCTAAACAGTTAGCAAAAGGAATCGATCAATTGATGGACGAAGGAGTAGCGCAACTATTTACCTTAGAATTGAACGGGCGTAAAGTTATCGGTACTGTAGGAGCACTCCAATACGAAGTAATCCAATACCGTCTAGAACATGAATACGGTGCGAAATGCTCGTATGAGAATCTAAATGTACACAAAGCTTGCTGGGTAGATCCTGAAGATCCTAGCAATGAAGAATTCAAGGAGTTTAAACGGGTAAAGAGTAAATTTTTAGCCAAAGACAAACAAGATCAACTGGTATTTTTAGCAGATTCTTCATTTAGCCTGCAAATGACACAGCAAAAATTCCCTAGTATTCAATTTCATTTTACCTCGGAATATTAAAAACCTTTGTTGCATATATTCTTAGATAAATTAACATTTGGGCGTTCCCCAAGGGTCGGGCTATTCGCTCCAATTCCTCGCACCTCCTAAGGTCGGGCTGTGGGATTTCCACTGCTATCCCTAACGCAAAAAACACAACCTACACCTACCTTAACTAAAAAAAGCCTCTTTAGTCATCGTTATAGATACTAAAGAGGCTTTTTTTTGTATTTATTTTTGAGTAAGATTGCTTACGCTTGTCCTGTAGGTCCAAAATTTAGAGGAATAGGTGGCTGCTCGTAATCTTTGATCTCTCCGTGTGCTGCTTCAAATCTAGAAACATTATCATGCAATGCCTTCAATAACCTTTTTGCATGCTGTGGTGTAAGGATAACTCTGCTCTTGACCTTACTCTTTGGTCTTCCAGGCATGATATTCACAAAATCTACCACAAACTCTGATACAGAGTGATTAATGATTGCTAGATTGCTATAAATCCCATCTGCGATCTCTTCGTCTAATTCTATATTTAACTGGTGTTGTTTTTGATTATTTTGATCTGCCATAATACGTGTTGTATATTAAATGCTATACATATGTGCTACCAATGAAATGGAAACACTACTACAAAAAAGAAAAGCCTGCCATTAAAGGCAGGCTTTCTGTATTAGTTAAAATTTACTTCTTGTCGTTTTTCCATTCGATCTTCGAACTCTTCCTTAGAGCCTACAATAATGCTTTCGTAGTCTCTCATTCCTGTACCTGCTGGAATTCTATGTCCAACAATTACATTTTCTTTCAGTCCTTCTAAGCTATCTACTTTACCACTTACAGCAGCTTCGTTTAATACTTTAGTCGTTTCTTGGAAAGAAGCCGCAGAGATAAACGATTTTGTTTGCAGCGATGCTCTGGTAATACCTTGCAGTATTGGCGTCGCAGTTGCTGGCGTTGCTTCTCTAGCGATCACCAACTCCTTATCTTCTCTACGTAGGATAGAATTTTCGTCTCTTAGGTCACGTGGGGTTACAATCTGACCTGCTTTCAGGTTCTGACTGTCCCCAGCGTCTTCGATCACTTTCATTCCAAAGATTCCGTCATTCTCTTCGATAAAATCAGACTTATGTACTAATTGATTTTCTAAGAAAATAGTGTCTCCTGGATCCTGAATTCTTACTTTACGCATCATTTGTCGTACTACTACTTCAAAATGCTTATCATTAATCTTCACCCCTTGTAGACGGTATACTTCTTGTACTTCATTTACTAGGTATTGTTGTACAGCAGAAGGTCCTTTGATTTTTAAGATGTCTTCTGGAGTAACAGAACCATCTGATAATGGCATTCCTGCTCTTACAAAGTCATTTTCCTGTACTAAAATCTGATTCGATAATTTAACCAAGTATTTCTTGATCTCACCGATTCTAGACTCTACAATGATCTCGCGATTACCACGCTTGATCTTACCAAAAGATACCACACCATCAATCTCACTTACTACAGCTGGGTTAGAAGGGTTACGTGCTTCGAATAATTCTGTTACACGTGGTAGACCTCCTGTAATATCCCCTGCTTTTGCAGACTTACGAGGTATTTTTACTAAAATCTTACCGATCTTGATCTTTTCATCATCATCTACCATTAGGTGAGCTCCTACTGGTAAGTTGTACGAACGTAATACTTCTTCTCCTTTACCCATTATTAATAAAGTAGGAATCTTTTTCTTATCACGAGATTCTGAGATTACTTTTTCTTGGAATCCAGTTTGCTCATCTATCTCTACCTGATAGGTAACTCCTTGCTCTACATTCTCATAACGTACCTTACCTGCAAATTCAGAAATAATTACACCATTATATGGATCCCACTGACAGATACTCTGATCTACCTCTACCATATCACCATTATTGATGAATAACTGAGATCCATAAGGAATCAAATTGGTACTTAATACAATTTTTGTATTAGGATCGATGATTTTAACCTCTGAAGTACGAGAGATCACTACGTCTATCTCATTTCCTTCTGGGTCTTCACCTTTTACTGTCTTCAGTTCTTCTATTTCTGCTTTACCAGCAAATTTAGATTTCAGTTTATTTTCTTCAGAAATGTTACTTGCGATACCCCCTACGTGGAATGTACGAAGTGTAAGCTGTGTTCCTGGTTCTCCAATAGACTGTGCAGCAACTACCCCTACAGCTTCTCCTCGCTGTACCGTTTTTCCTGTTGCTAGGTTTCGTCCGTAACATTTTACACAAATTCCTTTTTTAGCTTCACAGGTCAATGCAGAACGTACTTCTACAGATTCTACTGGAGATGCCTCGATACGTTTTGCTGTTTCATCATCAATCTCTGCTCCTGCTTCTACAAGTACTTCTTGTGTAAGTGGGTTTATTACGTCTAATAATGAAGTTCTACCTACTATTCTAGCAGCTAAACCTTCTATAATTTCTTCATTCTTCTTTAATGGACTTACTTCTACCCCTCTTAGTGTACCACAATCTTCGATATTAACGATTACATCTTGTGCTACATCTACAAGACGACGTGTTAGGTATCCTGCATCTGCCGTTTTTAATGCTGTATCCGCAAGTCCTTTACGTGCACCGTGAGTAGAAATAAAGTATTCAAGAATCGAAAGTCCTTCTTTAAAGTTAGAAAGAATCGGGTTTTCAATAATTTCACCCCCAGCTGAATTCGATTTCTTTGGTTTTGCCATCAATCCACGCATACCTGTAAGCTGTCGGATCTGTTCTTTAGACCCCCTTGCTCCAGAATCAAGCATCATATATACTGAGTTGAATCCTTGCTGGTCTTCGCTAATACGCTTCATTGACAATTCTGTCAATTCGGAATTGGTCGATGTCCAAATATCAATTACCTGATTGTATCGTTCGTTATTGGTAATTAATCCCATGTTATAGTTAGCTACAATCGTATCTACCTCGCCATTGGCTTTGGTAATCATGTTGTGCTTTTCTTCTGGAATAATGATATCACCTAAACTAAATGATAATCCACCTCTAAATGCGAAATTATATCCTAATGTCTTAATTTCATCTAAGAAGGCAGCTGTTTCTGGTACACTTGTTACTTTTAGAATATCACCAATAATATCTCTTAGCGATTTCTTAGTTAATACCTTATTGATATATCCTGCTCTTTCAGGTACTTTTTGGTTAAAAAGTACACGCCCTGTAGTAGTTTCAATAATCTTGGTAACTATTTTTCCATCTTCTACATCTTGAGTTCTTACTTTGATATTGGCATTAATATCCAATCTCTTTTCATTATAAGCAATCACTACTTCTTCTGGCGAATAGAAAGTAAGGTCTTCTCCTTTAATAATTAATTCGGGTGTAGATCTACGTGACTTAGTCATGTAGTATAATCCGAGTACCATATCCTGCGATGGTACCGTTACTGGTGAACCATTTGCTGGGTTTAATATATTATGAGAAGCTAACATTAATAATTGTGCTTCTAATATTGCCTCTGGTCCTAACGGAAGGTGTACCGCCATCTGATCTCCATCAAAATCTGCATTAAATGCCGTACATACTAATGGGTGTAACTGAATTGCTTTTCCTTCAATTAGTTTTGGTTGGAATGCTTGTATACCTAGTCTGTGAAGCGTAGGAGCACGGTTCAGTAGTACAGGATGTCCTTTTAGTACATTTTCTAAAATATCCCAAACTACTGGCTCTTTTCTATCTATAATCTTTTTAGCAGACTTTACTGTTTTTACAATCCCTCTTTCGATTAGTTTTCTAATCACGAATGGCTTGTATAATTCAGCTGCCATATTCTTTGGCAGACCACATTCAAATAATTTTAATTCAGGCCCTACAACAATTACAGAACGTGCTGAATAATCTACACGTTTTCCTAGTAAGTTCTGACGGAAACGCCCTTGCTTACCTTTTAGAGAGTCTGATAATGATTTTAATGGTCTGTTAGAATCTGTTTTTACTGCTGATGCTTTACGCGTGTTATCAAATAATGAATCAACTGATTCTTGTAACATACGCTTTTCATTACGTAAAATTACCTCTGGAGCTTTGATTTCCATCAAACGCTTCAAACGGTTGTTTCTGATGATCACACGACGGTATAAGTCATTCAAATCAGAAGTTGCAAAACGCCCTCCATCTAGTGGTACCAATGGACGTAATTCTGGCGGAATTACAGGTACTACTTTTAGAATCATCCACTCTGGGCGATTTTCTCTATTCTTGTTTGCATCACGGAATGACTCCACTACTTGCAAACGCTTTAACGCCTCAGTCTTACGTTGCTTAGACGTTTCATTATTAGCCTTATGTCTCAGCTCATATGACAAAGCATCTAGGTCAATTCTTCGTAAGATCTCGATCAAACACTCTGCTCCCATTTTTGCAATAAACTTATTAGGATCTGTATCCTCTAAGTATAAGTTTTCTTGCGGAAGGCTATCTAATATATTTAAGTATTCTTCTTCTGTAAGGAAATCCATTTTTTGTACTGGTTCTCCTTCTTCATTTTTAGCGATTCCTGGTTGGATTACTACATAACGCTCGTAGTAAATAATCATGTCTAATTTCTTAGACGGCAATCCTAATAAGTATCCTATTTTATTTGGTAATGAACGGAAATACCAAATATGTGCTACAGGCACTACTAAATTGATGTGCCCAACACGATCTCTACGAACTTTTTTCTCCGTTACTTCTACTCCACATCGATCACATACGATCCCCTTGTAACGAATTCTTTTATATTTTCCACAAGCACACTCAAAGTCCTTTACAGGTCCAAAAATACGCTCACAGAACAAACCATCACGTTCTGGTTTGTGTGTACGATAATTAATAGTTTCAGGTTTTAACACCTCTCCCTGCGAAGCTGCTAGTACCGACTCAGGAGATGCCAAACCAATAGAGATTTTATTAAATCTCTTTACTGCATTCTTATCATTATTTCTTGCCATAATATATGGTTCCTTAAGAATTATTGTAATTTAATTTTGAATCCTAAAGTGTACACCTCCATCGCTAGCGAAGCTGCTAAGCGATGGGGTATATACAATTTATTATTCCTCTAATCTGATATCTAGCCCTAGACCTTTTAATTCATGCATTAATACATTGAAAGATTCTGGTAGTCCTGGCTCTGGCATTGGCTCACCTTTTACGATACTTTCGTATGTTTTGGCTCTACCAATTACATCATCAGATTTTACAGTCAATATTTCGCGTAATGTACTTGATGCTCCGTATGCTTCTAATGCCCATACCTCCATCTCTCCAAAACGCTGACCACCAAACTGAGCTTTACCTCCTAATGGTTGTTGCGTAATTAAAGAGTAAGGACCGATAGAACGAGCGTGCATCTTATCATCTACCATATGCCCTAATTTAAGCATGTAGATAACTCCTACTGTTGCAGGTTGATCAAAACGGTCTCCCGTTCCTCCGTCATATAAATACGTATGTCCAAATCTTGGAATTCCTGCTTCGTCGGTGTATTCATTAATCTGGTCTAATGATGCTCCATCAAAAATTGGTGTTGCATATTTTCTACCTAATTTCTGACCTGCCCAACCTAGTACAGTTTCATAAATCTGTCCAATATTCATACGAGATGGTACCCCTAATGGATTCAATACGATATCAACCGGTGTTCCATCTTCTAGGAATGGCATGTCTTCCTCACGTACTATACGGGCTACAATACCCTTATTTCCGTGACGTCCTGCCATCTTATCTCCTACTTTCAGTTTACGCTTCTTAGCAATATATACTTTAGCAAGCTTGATGATTCCTGATGGTAACTCATCTCCCACAGAAATTGTAAACTTCTCTCTTCGTAGGTTTCCTTGTAAGTCATTTTCCTTGATCTTGTAATTATGGATCAAATCAGCAACCATTTTATTTACATCATCATCGGTAGTCCAAGTCCCTTTGGTAAGGTGCGCATAATCATCTACACTGTTCAGCATTTTCTGAGTATACTTCTTACCTTTTGGTAATACTTCTTCTCCTAGATCATTAATCACTCCCTGAGAAGTTTTACCTCCAACTATTAGAAATAATTTATCGATTAACTCCGATTTTAATAGCGCGAATTTCGCTTCATAAGACCTTTCTAAGATTGCGATATCTTCTTTGTCTTGTGAGCGTTTACGCTTATCTTTAATTGCTCTAGCAAATAATTTTTTATCAATTACTACTCCATGTAGTGATGGAGACGCTTTTAAAGAAGCATCTTTTACATCTCCAGCTTTATCACCAAAGATCGCTCTTAATAACTTTTCTTCTGGAGTTGGATCACTTTCTCCTTTTGGTGTAATTTTACCAATTAAGATATCACCAGGTTTGATCTCCGCTCCTATACGAATCATTCCGTTTTCATCTAGATCTTTGGTAGCATCTTCAGAAACATTTGGAATATCATTCGTCAATTCTTCATTACCTAATTTGGTATCTCTTACTTCTAAAGAATACTCATCGATATGAATAGATGTAAAGATGTCTTCGCGTACTACTTTTTCTGAAATTACAATCGCATCCTCGAAGTTATATCCTTTCCAAGGCATGAAGGCAACCTTCATATTTCTTCCTAATGCCAGCTCTCCATTTTCAGTAGCATATCCCTGACACAATACTTGACCTTTAGCTACTCTATCGCCAACTTTTACGATTGGTTTTAGGTTGATCGAAGTACCTTGATTCGTCTTTCGGAATTTAATTAAGTTGTATGTTTTAGAATCATCATCAAAGCTTACCATTCGCTCTTCATCAGTTCTGTCGTACTTAATCGTAATTTTCTGTGCATCTACATACTCTACTACTCCATCTCCTTCTGAGTTAATCAATACTCTAGAGTCTGATGCTACTTGACGTTCTAAACCTGTTCCTACGATTGGTGCATCTACACGCAATAATGGTACTGCTTGACGCATCATGTTCGATCCCATCAAGGCACGGTTTGCATCATCATGCTCTAAGAAAGGAATCAATGAAGCTGATATCGACGCGATCTGGTTTGGTGCTACATCTGCATAGTTTACTTGTGTAGGATCGATTACAGGGAAGTCACCTTCCATACGAGCAATTACCTTATCTGTTTCAATCGTTCCATCTTCTTGCAGTGCTAAGTTAGCCTGCATGATCAGTTTTTCTTCTTCTTCTTCTGCACTTAAGTATCTGTACTCTGTAAGATCTACTTTTCCATTCTCTACCTTACGGTATGGAGTTTCTAAGAATCCCATAGAGTTTACCTTAGCAAATACAGCTAATGAAGAGATCAGACCAATATTCGGCCCTTCTGGTGTTTCGATAGGACACAAACGACCATAATGTGTATAGTGTACATCTCGCACCTCAAAACCTGCTCTTTCTCTAGATAAACCTCCAGGTCCTAATGCAGATAATCGTCTTTTATGTGTAATCTCGGCTAATGGATTTGTTTGGTCCATAAACTGAGATAACTGGTTCGTTCCAAAAAATGAATTAATTACAGACGATAATGTTTTAGCATTGATCAAATCGATAGGTGTAAATACTTCATTATCTCTAACGTTCATACGCTCACGGATTGTACGTGCCATTCGTGCCAATCCTACACCAAATTGCTGAGACAATTGCTCTCCTACTGTTCTTACACGTCTGTTAGAAAGGTGATCAATATCGTCAATCTCAGCTTTAGAATTAATTAATTCAATTAGGTACTTGATAATAGTAATAATATCTTCTTTGGTAAGTACTTGCTTATCCATTTCGATATTAAGACCTAATTTCTTATTCATTCTGTAACGACCAACTTCACCTAAGTTATAACGCTGATCAGAGAAGAATAATTTATCTATGATACCTCTTGCAGTCTCCTCATCAGGCGGTTCTGCATTACGTAATTGTCTGTATATATGTTCTACAGCCTCTTTTTCTGAGTTTGTAGGGTCTTTTTGCAATGTGTTATGAATAATTGCATAGTCACCTTTATCATTATCTTCTTTGTGCAATAAGATTGTTTTTGCACCAGAATCTACGATTTCATCTAGGTGATCTTTGTCTAAGATAGTATCACGATCTAGTACGATTTCGTTACGCTCTATGGATACTACTTCTCCTGTATCTTCGTCTACAAAATCTTCGTGCCATGTATTCAATACACGTGCAGCTAATTTGCGACCCAATACTTTTTTAAGTCCAGTTTTAGAAACTTTTACTTCTTCTGCAAGATCGAAAATTTCTAAAATATCTTTATCTCTTTCAAAACCGATAGCTCTAAAAAGAGTTGTTACTGGTAATTTTTTCTTTCTATCAATATAGGCGTACATTACGCTATTGATATCTGTAGCAAATTCTATCCAAGATCCTTTAAAAGGAATTACTCTGGCAGAATACAGCTTAGTTCCATTTGCATGGAAAGATTGTCCAAAGAATACACCTGGCGAACGATGCAACTGAGATACTACAACACGCTCTGCTCCGTTGATACAAAACGTACCACTTGGCGTCATATAAGGAATTGTCCCTAAATATACATCTTGTACAATTGTCTCGAAGTCTTCGTGCTCTGGGTCTGTACAGAAAAGTTTCAGACGTGCTTTTAGAGGTACACTATACGTAAGTCCTCTTTCTATACACTCTTGGAGATCATATCGTGGTGGATCTACAAAATAATCTAAAAATTCAAGTACAAATTGATTACGTGTATCAGTAATCGGGAAATTTTCCATGAAGGTGTTGTAAAGGCCTTCATTTCCTCTTTCTTCTGACTTAGTTTCTAATTGAAAAAAGTCTTGAAAAGATTTGATCTGTATATCCAAAAAGTCAGGATAATCAGGTCTATTCTTTACAGAAGAAAAATTCAATCTTTCAGTTTGCGTTGCTAACATCAATGGACGGAATTAAATTAAAGTTTTCATTAGTGTTGCATATTTTAACACTTCGTATTTATATATGCAAAATGGTTTAGACCTTAGAGAATAAATCTCTAGGTCTAAACCTATATGTCAATATATGGTAAGCTTATTTAAGCTCAACCTCAGCTCCAGCCTCTTCTAATTGTGCTTTAAGCGCTTCAGCTTCATCTTTTGCTACTCCTTCTTTGATTGCACTTGGTGCTCCATCAACTAATCCTTTAGCATCCTTAAGTCCAAGTCCAGTTAATTCTTTAACTAACTTTACAACTGCAAGCTTAGCTCCACCAGCCGCTTTAAGGATTACGTCAAATTCAGTCTTTTCGTCAGCAGCATCTCCACCAGCAGCTCCACCACCAGCAGCAACAGCTACTGCAGCAGCAGCAGGCTCAATACCATACTCTTCTTTTAATATATCAGCTAACTCATTAACTTCTTTTACTGTTAAGTTAACTAATTGTTCTGCGAAATCTTTTAAATCTGCCATTTTCTATCGTTTTTAATAATTTTTATTGAAATATAATTTGGTAAAAAGTGCGTACACGCTTTGATTATCCTTCTTTCTCGGATAATGTTTTAAGGATTCCTGCAAGTTTTCCTCCACTTGATTTAAGTGCAGAAACAACATTCTTAGCAGGCGATTGTAATAATCCGATGATATCTCCGATTACTTCTTCCTTAGACTTAATATTAACTAATGCGTCTAAGTTCTCATCTCCTACAAAGATTGCTTCTTCTACAAAAGCACCTTTTAATAAAGGTTTTTCAGATTTCTTACGAAATTCTTTAATTACTTTTGCAGGTGCATTTCCTGTCTCAGAAAACATAATAGAAGTGTTACCTTTTAATACATCAGGTAACTCTCCAAAATCTTTATCTGATTTTTCCATTGCTTTCGCAAGCAATGTATTCTTTACAACTGAAAGTGATACGTTTGCTTTAAAACAAGCTCTACGTAAATTTGAAGTTGTCCCAGCATCTAATCCTGAAATATCAGCTAAATATATATTAGCGTTTTCAGCTAACTGAGCAGTTAAGTCTTCAATTACTTGTGATTTTTCTTCTCTTGTCATAATCTATCTTAATTACCCAGCAAAGTTCTTAGAATCTATCTGAACACCTGGGCTCATTGTAGATGATAGGTATATAGATTTGATATATATACCTTTTGCAGCCACAGGCTTCAACTTTACTAATGTTGTTAATAATTCTTTTGCATTACCTGCTAATTTATCAGCAGAAAAAGACGACTTACCAATTGCAGCGTGTACAATACCAGTTTTATCTACTTTAAAGTCGATTTTACCAGCTTTTACATCTGACACTGCTTTTGCTATGTCCATAGTTACTGTACCTGTTTTTGGGTTAGGCATTAAACCTCTAGGACCTAATACACGACCTAATGGTCCTAATTTACCCATTACACTAGGCATCGTGATGATTACATCTACATCTGTCCAACCATCTTTGATTTTCTGTAAATACTCATCTAATCCTACAAAATCAGCACCAGCTTCTTTAGCTTCTGCTTCTTTGTCTGGAGTTACTAATGCAAGAACTTTTACATCTTTTCCAGTACCATGGGGTAGCGTAACTACACCACGTACCATTTGGTTTGCTTTTCTAGGGTCTACATTCAGACGCACAGCTAAATCTACAGATGCATCAAAATTTACCGTAGTTATTTCTTTTACTAAAGCAGTTGCCTCGTCTAATGAATAAGCTTTATTCTTATCTACTTTAGCACGAGTTTCCTTTTGCTTCTTTGTTACTTTTGCCATTTTGTACAGGTTTTTTTATTAAAAAGGAGCATCTCCTTTTACAGTTACACCCATTGAACGAGCAGTACCAGCGATCATTTTCATAGCAGATTCGATAGTGAATGCATTTAAGTCTTGCATTTTATCTTCAGCTATTGTACGTACTTGATCCCAAGTAACACTTGCTACTTTTTTACGATTAGGCTCTCCTGAACCTTTTTTTGTTTTTGCTGCTTCCAATATTTGTACAGCCGCTGGTGGAGTTTTAATTACAAAGTCAAAAGATTTGTCTTTGTATACACTAATAACCACTGGTAATACTTTACCAGCTTTATCTTGTGTTCTACCATTGAATTGCTTACAGAATTCCATGATATTCACACCGGCAGCACCTAAAGCAGGTCCAACTGGTGGTGACGGATTCGCCGCTCCACCACGTACTTGTAGTTTTACAACCTTACTTAATTCTTTAGCCATTTTTCTAATTTTAAATTAGAATTGTCCTATTATGTGGAAGCAATTAGAACAATTCAGGATATATAATGTAACAATTATTATACTTTCTCTACTTGCATATAACTAAGTTCTAACGGTGTCTTTCTTCCAAAGATTTTCACCATTACTTCTAGTTTACGCTTTTCTTCATTTACTTTCTCAACATTTCCGTTGAAACCATTAAATGGACCATCAATTACTTTTACAGTTTCTCCTACAGCATATGGGATAGCAACATTATCTGTTTTTACAGCTAATTCATCTACTTTCCCTAACATTCTATTGATCTCAGATTTTCTTAATGGTACTGGATCACCTCCTTTTACTTCACCTAAGAAACCGATTACTCCGTTAATCGATTTAATAATATGTGGAATTTCTCCAGATAAGTTAGCTTCTATCATCACATATCCTGGAAAATAAACTCTTTCTTTGTTTATTTTTTTTCCATTCCTTACTTGTACTACTTTTTCTGTAGGGACTAAAATCTGTGATACATAATCTTCTAAGCCCATATGACTGATTTCTCTTTCTATATAGTCTTTTACTTTATTCTCTTGTCCACTAACAGCACGTACAACGTACCACTTCTTTGTATTATTACCTTCAGCCATGTATACTTATGATTTAACTAAAGTGAAGTAATACTCTATCATGTTACTAAAAACGGTATCAATACCCCAGATGGCTAGTGAAAATAAAACCGAAAACACAATAACTATCAAAGTAAGTTTTTGTGCCTCTGCCCATGGTGTCCATGTCACATGATTTTTTAACTCATTAAATGATTCTGTTACATAATCGATCAATCCAGCCATTGTATTAATTTCGTTATATACCGTACTTAAAAAGCACCGTATTATTATTTTTCTAATCCAACAATTTAAAAAATGTGTTGGTGTTCATTATCTCTTATTATATACTAAAACATTTACCTTCATATCAGATAAATGTTTTAATAAAATTTAAAGTAACTTTCTCTTCTTGAAGTCTATCACTTTAAAGTAATGTTCTAAAAACTATGTTTGAAGTTTTGAATGCTACGAACATCAGTTTTTGTATGCACGGGTTGAGAGGCTCGAACTCCCGACACCTGGTTTTGGAGACCAGTGCTCTACCAACTGAGCTAAACCCGTATACAATAAGTTAAGGTATTTTAGAAACACCTTAACTTATAGTGTTCTTATAATTAGTCTAGGATTTCAGTTACTTGACCTGCTCCTACTGTTCTACCTCCTTCACGGATAGCAAAACGAAGACCTACATTCATTGCGATTGGCTGGATAAGCTCTACAGTAATTGTTAAGTTATCACCTGGCATTACCATCTCTACTCCATCAGGAAGTGCAATATTTCCTGTTACGTCAGTTGTACGTACGTAGAATTGTGGACGGTAGTTATTATGGAATGGAGTGTGACGTCCACCTTCTTCTTTCTTAAGGATATATACCTCAGCTTTGAAGTTTTTATGTGGAGTTACAGAACCTGGCTTAGTGATTACCATACCTCTAGAGATTTGAGTCTTTTCAATACCTCTTAATAGGATACCTGCGTTATCACCAGCTTCACCTCTATCTAATATTTGACGGAACATTTCGATACCTGTAATGGTAGAAGTTAATTTCTCAGCTCCCATACCGATAATCTCTACAGGATCTCCAGTGTTAGCGATACCAGTTTCGATACGTCCTGTTGCTACAGTACCACGACCAGTAATAGAGAATACATCTTCGATAGGCATTAAGAAATCTTTATCGATCTCACGTAATGGCTCTTCGATCCAAGCATCAACTTCTTTCATTAAGTCTAATACTGTATCTACCCACTTTTGCTCACCATTAAGTGCTCCAAGTGCAGAACCAGCTACAACAGGTCCATTATCACCATCATATTCGTAGAAAGATAATAAGTCTCTTACTTCCATTTCTACTAATTCAAGTAATTCTTCATCGTCTACCATATCCACTTTATTAAGGAATACAACGATTCTTGGAATACCTACCTGACGTCCTAAAAGGATATGTTCACGTGTTTGTGGCATTGGTCCATCAGTAGCAGCTACTACTAAGATCGCACCATCCATTTGTGCAGCACCAGTAACCATGTTCTTTACGTAATCGGCGTGACCTGGACAGTCTACGTGAGCGTAGTGACGGTTAGCTGTTTGATACTCTACGTGAGATGTATTAATAGTAATACCTCTTTCTTTTTCTTCTGGAGCGTTGTCGATAGTATCGAAATCTCTAGCCTCAGAAAGACCAGCGTCTGCTAATACTTTAGTAATTGCAGCAGTTAATGTAGTTTTACCGTGATCAACGTGTCCAATAGTACCAATATTTAAGTGCGGTTTGGAACGATCAAAAGTTTCCTTTGCCATAATTAATTTATTTAATCTTAGTTATATATTAGTGTTCAATTTATGCTTCTGAACCAAGAGCCAATGACGAGATTTGAACTCGTGACCTCTTCCTTACCAAGGAAACGCTCTACCCCTGAGCTACACCGGCTTTTTTAAGTACAAGATGATAAATCAGAATTCTCTAAATAACTAGCTAGAAGAAAACCGATTCATCATATATTTTAAAAAACCCAATGCTAAGAATGCATCAAGATTAGCTCTTTACTTTAGAGCGGGAGACCGGGTTCGAACCGGCGACATTCAGCTTGGAAGGCTGACGCTCTACCAACTGAGCTACTCCCGCATTTACGACTTTATTATTTTTAAATAATATAATAAATCGATGGTAGTGGGGAGAGCAGGATTCGAACCTGCGAAGGTAAAACCAACAGATTTACAGTCTGTCCTCGTTGGCCGCTTGAGTATCTCCCCAATTACAAAATCATTATTTCAAAATGAACTTCATATCGTTTTTGATTTTGAGTGTGCAAAATTAAACATTTATTTTGTTTTTCAAAAAAAAATTTAATTTTTTTCTTTAAAAATTTTACGCTTGCCTTTCTAAACACACAACAGTATAAAAACTGATAAATTTCATTATTTCAGAGCCGATAGAGGGACTCGAACCCACGACCTGCTGATTACAAATCAGCTGCTCTAGCCAGCTGAGCTATATCGGCTTTTCACCTGCCTTTTTTGTCACAAAAAAGCCCGCTATTTCTAGCGGACTGCAAAGATAGACGTTTTAAACCTTCTACCAAACTTTTTTAAAAAAAAATGATCAAAAATGTGCTTTTAATTTTTCCTTTCGTTTTTTCAAACGACGCTCCAAAGAACTAACACACTCATCTACACCTTCTTCGAAACTTTTATTGATTTTTTTGATTATAAATTCATCTCCTGGCACACTTAACAAAATTTCTGTAATCTTGTTCTCTTTACCACTTGTATTCATCACCTTCAAGAATACATCTGCATGTATAATCTTACTAAAATGATTTTCGAGCTTATCCAATTTTGTTTGTGTGAAATTTACCAACTTCTGATCTACATTAAAATTTACGGATTGTAGGTTCACTTTCATAGGTGCTAGTTTTTAGATTAAACAAAAAAAAGTAAACTGTAAAAAAGTGCTCAGAAAGACTTAGTGACGCTCTTTCTTAGCATTACGCGGATGAGTTTGCTCATGTATCTTAGCCAATTGCGCTATATTTTGATGTGTATACACTTGTGTCGCAGCTAAACTAGAATGACCAAGAAGCTCTTTTACAGCATTTAAATCTGCCCCTTCACTCAACAAATGAGTCGCAAATGAGTGCCTTACTATATGCGGACTCTTTTTTATCTTAGAAGAGACCTCACTAAAGTAATGATTTATAACACGATAAACAAGCATTTCATAAATTTTCACTCCTTTTTCAGTAAGCAATAAAAAACCATCATCTACACCACACACTACTTGCTTTCTTTCTTCTAGATACAACACCAACGTTTCTAACACCGAAGGAATCAACGGCACCAATCTTTCCTTATTCCTTTTCCCCAACACCTTTACCTGCTTATTCAACACATCTACATCTTCTAATCGCAACTGCACCAACTCTATTCTACGCATACCCGTAGCATACAACAACTCTACTATTAACCGATCCCTAAACGCCTTAAACCCCTGCGACTGCCGCAACATCTCCAATACCTCCGACATTTCTACCTGAGAAAATGGCACTTGATTCACCTTAGAAGCCTTTAATGATTTATGCCCCAACAAAGGACTCTTCTGTACACACCCTATTTTTAACAAAAACTTATAATACGCGGTCAGTGAAGAAACCTTTCTATTAATAGTCCTATTACTCTTACCCTCCTCCACCAAACTAACAATCCAAGACCTTATTTGCACATAATGCGCTTTAGAAATATCTGCATCTTCATACGTTTTCTCAAAAAAAACAACAAAAGATCGCAAATCAGCTTCATAAGCTGTAACGGTATGCTTAGAAAATTTCTTTTCTAAAGAAAGATATGTTATAAACTCAGATAATAGCATAAAAAAATCGTTGAATCGTAAAAGTATAAAACTTTATTGATTCAACGATTTTATGTGATATAGTAAAAAAACGGATTGTGTTTTACACCACGGTAAAGCACAACATATCCGCTTCTACGTATTTCCTCTAGATTTCTTCTTGATCTCTTAAGTGCTGAATGTACTGCGCTTTTTGAACCTGAGCTCTTCGCTCTACAGAAGGCTTTGTGAATGCTTGACGCTTACGCAACTGACGCATAGTCCCTGTTCTATCAAATTTACGTTTGAAACGCTTTAGCGCTCTATCTATATTTTCTCCGTCTTTAACTGGTATAATTAACATAGCTTATAACCTCCTCTCTTTAAAATTTCAGTGTGCAAATATAATACATTTCTACTAGCTACAAAGTTTACATCATTTTTTTTTGAAAAAAATCATACAATCAACTACTAACACAACCTCTATTAGCTACACAACTACTTAATTTGTATTTTTTTTAAGATGTTGCTGGTCTGTATTCTTTTTTATCAATCACCATTTTAGCAATGATTTCTTTTAAAATCTCTGATGTACCACCACCAATAGGCCCAAGCCTACTGTCTCTAAAAAGCCTAGCCAAAGGATAATCTTCCATATACCCATATCCCCCTAATAGCTGAAGGCATTTATACATCACTTCATCTGCAATTTTAGTAGACAACAATTTAGACATACTTGCTTCTTTTACTACATAGGCGCCATCATTTAATCGTTTAGCAATTGTATAATTAAATTCTCTACACATCTCTACTTCACTTGCCATCTCGGCCACTGTATGGCGTAATGCCTGAAACTGATCGATTGTTTTCCCGAAAGCTTCTCGCTCCTTCATGTATCCTATTGTGTACTCCAAAGCATATTCAGCTCTCGCATGTGCATTAACCCCCATGATAAGGCGTTCTAATGCAAAATGCTGCATGATATAAGAAAATCCTTTATTCTCTTCTCCCATTAAATTTGCCACAGGAATCTTTACATTATCGAATGCAATCTCTCCTGTATCAGAAGCTCTCCAACCTAGTTTATTTAATTTAGTAGCACTAACTCCAGGTGTTTCTCTGTCCACCACAAAAATACTAATGCCTTTATTCCCTAATTCAGGAGTTGTTTTTGCTGCGACTACTAAATAGTCGCTATACACACCATTAGTGATAAAGGTTTTAGAACCATTAAGTACATAGTGCGCTCCATCTCTAATAGCTGTGGTACGCATTCCTGCTACATCTGACCCTCCAAAAGGTTCTGAAATACAGAGACAGCCTATCTTTTTTCCTTCTATACTAGCTTTTAGATACTTATTCTTTATAGCTTCATCCCCTTCTTTATTCAAATGGGTCATTGCTAAATATACATGAGCCCATACTGCTGCAGCAAATCCTCCTGAATTTATTTTCTGCAACTCTTCTAAAAAAACAATTGTATAAAAAAGATCCAGATCCATCCCTCCGTATTTTTCTGGATATGCTATACCTAGATACCCCATCTCTCCTAATTTTTCCCAGATAAAGCGTTCTATAGTACCTGTTTCCTCCCATTTTTCGATATGAGGAACTACTTCTTTTTGCAAAAAGTCTTGCAAACTTTTTCTAAACAATTCGTGTTCTTCTGTAAAATACATATTACTTAAAAAATGATAACTTTAAATTTATAGCAATTACTGCACCTAACCTATCCCCATAAGCGAGATGACAGCTAACACCTTTGTTTTTTCTTGATTCAATAAAAAAACAATGTTTTTTATCAAATATTCACAAAACAAACGGTATAATTTTTTATTTTTTAATTTATTTGCAAATATAATGCTATTCTCTCTATTTTCTCGATAGACAATCCTTCTATTTTTCTTAATTCTTCTATTTGCATTACACCTTCTGACTGATCGACGAAATCTTTTATCATTAGTGCTGTCTCAAAATCTAGATACGGTATTTCTAGTAACTCTTTGACAGAAGCTGTATTAATATTTATTTTATAGTTCATTCGTTTCTTCTTTACAGTGTAAGTTGCTTGTATTTTATTTCTATGTACAGCATACAACCCTTTTACATCACGTAACTGTACATCATCTACAAATCCTTCTAATCGGTCTCTATAGCGAATGATTCTATCTGCTATAAAATCTGGAACTCCTATATTTTTGATCAACTCTTCGGCTGTCACTGTATTCAGATCCTTTTTTTGGGCATATGATTTTACCGTAACACTTTTTTTACTTTTATATTTAGGGGTAGCTACCCAATCTGGAAATTTAAACAAAGTTTTGACAACACTTAACAGCGAATCTGATATACCTGTTACTTGCTGAAAGTCCTTAGCAGAAGACAACCATTTTTCTTTTTTTCGATAGGCATATAATTTATCTAATTCTGTTGTAGACATTCCTAATCTATACCCTTTGTAATCTGTAATAAAATTAGGATTAAATGGTTTTATTGATACTTTTTTTTCTGCCAGTATCTGCTGTTGCTTCCTAAGTGAATCTATTTGTTTCTGATAGGATTCTAAGAGTACAAAATCTACAGTTGGTGAATACCATACCGAATACACATAGGTACCACTAAATACCAATGCTATCAGTACTACTAAAAAAAGAATCCCATTTCGAAATCGTGTATGCATTTCGAAATGGGATTTTATAAAATTCATTGTTTTATTAAATTCAAGCTATTTTTTAATAGCTTTATTATATTTCTGTAATTCCTCTTTTACCTTAGATAGTAATAATGATACTCCTATTAAATTTGGTACTGCCATTGCAAAAATCATCGCATCTGAAAAGTCCGTTACAGCTCCTAAACTAATAGAAGCTCCTATCACTGTAAATATGCAAAAAATGATTTTATAAGCCACTATATTCCTTTTGGTCCTCCCGAATAAAAACAACCAAGATTGTAACCCGTAATAAGACCAAGAAATCATCGTAGAGAACGCAAATAATATTACTGCTACTGTAAGCACATACGGAAACCAAGGAATCGCACTTGCGAATGCATCTGACGTCAATTGCACACCAGAAGCAGCACCTGGATCTAAATAATTTCCAGTAATTACAATCACTAATGCCGTAATTGTACACACGACTACTGTATCGATAAATGGCTCTAACAAAGCTACAATCCCTTCACTCGCTGCATAATTGGTTTTTACGGCACTATGTGCAATCGCTGCACTTCCTACTCCTGCTTCATTAGAAAAAGCAGCTCTTCTAAATCCTTGAACTAGTACTCCGATCACACCTCCTACTACTCCTTCTGGCGAGAAAGCACCACTAAAGATAGACCCGAAAGCGCTACCGATTTGATCAAAATTCATTCCGATGACTACCAAAGCTGCTAACATATAGATTCCTACCATAAAAGGCACGACTTTTTCTGTCACAGAAGCGATTCGTTTTACACCTCCAATAATTACAATCCCTACAAAAACAGCCATCACTAAACCAAACCAAAATCCTGCACTTGCACTTTCGATTCCTGCTATATCATTAAATATCTGAGCTGCTTGGTTACTTTGGAACATGTTTCCTCCTCCGAAAGACCCTCCAATACAGAATATCGCAAACAAGATTGCTAAAATTCTACCTAATGTTGCTGCTCCTTTTTCAGTAAGTCCTTTTTTCAGATAGTACATTGGCCCTCCGTACACAGTACCATCAGCTCCAACATCTCTATATTTAACCCCTAAAGTACATTCTGCAAATTTTGATGTCATACCCAATAATCCTGCTACGATCATCCAAAAAGTAGCTCCTGGACCTCCAATAGTAATAGCAATAGCAACTCCTGCTATATTCCCTAATCCTACTGTTCCAGACAAAGCTGCAGTAAGCGCCTGAAAATGAGAAACCTCCCCTTCTTGACTTTCATCTTTAATAGTATCTACTAGATCACCATCTACTGTATTTACATTGGTCTTTTCTTGTTTTCCGTGATCATCTACCGAATCATATTCCCCTCTTACTACATTGATAGCTGTAATAAATCCTCTGATATTAATAAACTTGAAATAAAATGTAAAAAAGGTAGCAAATCCCAAAAGCATAATTACTACCCATGGTATTCCTACTTTTTCTGTAATTGGTATTTGGTAAAAAATCGCGTTTACAAACCAGCCTGTATAATTTGCAAAAACTTCATTGATTTTTTCATCTAAACCTTTTTCAGCTGCTTCTTGTGCTACTGTAATAAATGGCAGAATAAGTGCAGTAATGGAAAGAAGAATTCTCTTCATAATGTTATGTGAGTTATATTGAATTTAGTTATGTTTTTATGGATGAGCAAGATGCTAAAAAAAAAAGTCCTTTACAATTTTTTAACTGTTTTATAAATGTAGTGGTTTCGTGTTTTGGTTTCGATAAAAAAAAGAAAATAGTGAGATCATAAACGGTCACTTTTTAACCGTACACCGATACCAAGAACTTCTAAAAACAGACCAAAAATCACAACTTAATTATTTACAACAACTTACAGCAAGCTTATACTATTATACGATTTCCTAAATATCAAATTCTTTCTTCAGCAGGTTAACTTGTTCAGGTCTACCTAATACTACTACCTTAGATCCGAGGCGTAATAGGGTATCTGCTTCTGGATTAACAATATATTCACCTTCGGGGGATTTATAACCTATGATGGTACATCCTGTTCTAGATCTCATATTAATAGTACGTATGGTTCTCTCTTGCTGATCATCAAACATATCTTCAAAGGCTACTTCTTCTATATTGATAGATTTTTTTCCGACTATTGATAGGTTATCTAAAAATTCAATTAGATCAGGAACGACTACTAATGATGCCATGTGATCACCTCCTATACGATCTGGCATGATTACATTATCTGCTCCTGCTAGTTTGATTTTTTTATAAGAGGTATCTCTTGAAGCTCTACTAATAATCTTTAAATCATTATTGAGCTGTCTGGCCGATAATACAATAAATAAGTTGTCTGCATCTTCGGGCAGTGTGCAAATGAGGCAGGCTGCTTTTTTGATTCCGGCTTCTATAAGTACATCATCTTCTGTAGCATTGCCTTCTATGAATAAAAAAGGGGTATTCTCATGCTTTTCAATCACTTTTTTATTTTTTTCTATGATAATAAATGGTTTTTCATATGCCAACAACTTGTCGGCTGCTTGCTTTCCATTTCTACCATACCCTACAATGATAATATGTTCTTCTAATGCCTGTATCATACGCTGTATTTTTCGCTGTTGTGCTTTTAGGGGGTCGCTTCGTTTTACAATATATTCAGTGATTACTGATATGGAATAGGTAAACACCACTGCATTGGTAACAATAAGAACTATGGTAAATATTTTTGCTCCACTGTTTAAAGGATCTACTTCTCCAAACCCTACCGTAAACATGGTGATCACTGTCATGTACAGGGCATTAAGCCATGAGTAGTCTGCTATAAAATGATAGCCAAATACACCTATAATCACAATCCCAATAAGAAACGTTAATGCTATGTAAATCCTAGATGTAAACCACTTACTCATACATTACAGATCAAAAACTGAGGTTCTTTTGGTATAAATTAGGTCTTTGATCTTTAACCAAAAAGCGAGTATCAAATAGATAACAAAACCGAATCCTACGGTTGCAAATGTGACATATATGAAGAATAAGCGTACGTTTTTTGCCCTCATTCCCAATCGATCTGCCAATCTACTCGACACATAAAAACCGTTACGCTCTAAAAAATGTCTTAAATTATATAGCATATTGCAAATTACTTATTTTTCTACTTATTTTCCTCGTTGATCCAGTAATTTATTACCTATAGCGCATTGCAAACATTTTTTGGAATCACAATACACTTTTTTTAGCTGTAGGACGGCTTGTGAATGTACTGCATCTTCCATGGGTACACCTAATGTTTCAAATTTAGCGGTGATGCGATTTCGTTCTGGCGCTAATTGAGACATGATTTGCAATAGTTCTTCTGCACCTACTGCGCCTTTATAGGTATTATACATGTATTTTAAGGGCACGATGGTATTAATGATTAATAATTCTACAAACGCTTTTGTCATTTTTTTGGGACGGTGAGTGGTTGTTTTATGAAACGTATAATGGGTTTCCCAAAATTGGCTTGTAGCTGTATTGCATATTTCTGATAATGCTGTAAGCGTAGTTGCCGCCATCAATTTAGCAAACAATTGCTGATGTTGATGGTATAGCATCGCTAATTGCGCTATCCGAATGGTAGGAAAGTTTGCTGGGCGTAGTCTAAAGAAATGAAATGGTAACACTCCTTGATTACTTAACGAAAACTTAGTTGCTAAATAGGTATAGGTATGTTTCAACTTTTGGGCATAAGGATTTTCATGCAGATCCTGTAGCAAACCTGATTGCCCAAAAAACAATGCTTCTAATTGATGTAGGTCATGACTACATTTGCGGACGACACTATATGGAATTGATCTAGCCAAACTTAAGAAAGATTCTTGATTACTATGCAACCCAAAGTTTTTGGCTACTAATATAAAAAGTACTGCTTCCCAGTCGTTGGTTGCTGCGGCTAGCATAGGTTTAATATGGGCTGCTTTTTCTTCTAATCTTTCTAAATATAAGCGTTCTTGCCAATGTGCTATTGTAAACTGCGAAACGGTAGGTATGCTTGTTTCGCAGGGTATCCATTTGTTTTCTGATGTTTCGAATAGCTTTTGATAGGTAGCGAGTAAAGGTGCTGCGATATACTCTTTTAATTGCAATGTGGGTATTCTGGTGTTATTTTTTCTAAACACTTCTACATCATCTTCCCAGACTACATGCAATATTACATTTTCATAAGCAGGATCTGTTTCATGATGATGTACATACCAATCACTGGATTTTATATGTATTTCTACGGTGCCTGCCCATCGCTGTTCTCCTATTATGAGCTGTGCATTAAAAAAATCTGGTCCTGACAGCTGCTGATTGTGATCACCGCTTCTTTTGATCATTAATTCTTCTCCTTCTGTGGTGCTGAGTTGTGTACTATTGAATTTTTTGTATTTCCAGAGATAGTGTAGAAAATCTTCATTCATATGCATAGGTACTACGGTTATATGTTACTTCCTATTTCACTACTAGTACTAGCTCACTTCTGTTTCTCAATCTTCTAGAGGAAAAAGGCTTTTACTATACTGTTGCATTTTTTAGAAAAATGTTACCCCTATTTATCGTATTATTTCCTGATTTTTTGGATTCACTAAAAAAGAATCATTCAAGTTATTTTCCCTTCTCTTCTTATTACATTATATGATATACATAGAGGTTTGAATTTTTGAGCACTGCTATGAATTTCAAAAAGTGCCTCATCCAGTCAAATCTTTTCTCATTTTTGGTCAAAAACAAAAACTAAAGATGAGTTCATCTAAAAAATCACTGTATTTAATCACATAATCTTGCGATGTTCATTGAAATCAAAAAAGTGTAAACCACTTCATATGATATTCTTTATAATTGATAATGTTTTTTGCACTCTTTACAACCGACATATCTATACACTTCCGTATTGAGAATAGTACACTTCTACCCTTTTTTTAATCTTAATTAACAAAAATATTTCTTAAAAAAATCAAAAATGTACTATTGGTAATGTTTTATGTATTAATGGTAACTGTTAAGCTGTTTTCATTGCCGTAATTTGTCCCATACAAAAGAAAGAAAAGTACTATTTACTATACAATTTAAAAATCCTAAGCTTAGTTGAGTTTGTGTTAGGTTATAGAAGGTTATCATTTTTGATAACCTTCTTTATTTTATACTAATTCGCTTGTAAAAAGAGAGTGCGCCAAGAACGAGTATATGAAATGATTCAAACTTTTTATAGTTTGCTGTAAAAATAATCTTTTGCAACCAAGATTTTGCAATTTTTGAGTTGCGTAGCGCTACTATGTAATGAACTCATCTTTGATCTTCATTGAAATCAAAAAGTGTAAACTACTTCAGTATGTAGTTACTAGCATACGTATGTTATTGTATATGTTCCTCTTTTTTATTTGCGTTAGGGATAGCAGTGGAAATCCCACAGCTCGACCTTAGGAGAGCGAGGAATTGGAACGGATAGCCCGACCCTTGTGGTAACGCCCAACTTATATTATTCTGGCTTGTTTACATCTGGAAGCATATCAAATCTATTGATAAATGCTTTTCTAAATTTAGAGGAATTGGAATAATTTAGATTGACCATTACTTGTTTTACGGTCAGTCCTTCTGTAAAAATCATATTATAGGAGCTTTCTAATTTCTTATTATTAAAAAATTCTAGTGGCGTTTGACCATGAATTTCTTTAAACATATTAAAGAAGTTAGTGCGACTCATATGTGCCATGGCGGCTAATTGGTCTACTCCGACAAAGGGTTCTTGTAAATTATTTTCTAAATACGTACTTACCTTATAAATATTTCCTACTTGTGCACTATTAATATTAAATGGATTACTGGCAGTCTGCCATTGCAATACGTCTTTCCAGAATGTTTCTAATAATCGAATGCCTCTAGCTATAAAGTATAAATAATTTTCTACAGCTTCTATTCTAGGAGATACGATCTGATCGAATAATACGGATTGCTTGTATGATAGGTAAAATTTATCAAAATGCTGATGCGAATCGCGTATGTAATGGTCTAGTTTCTCTGTCATGGTATTGCTCTTCATAAAATAGGGCTCTGTATACGAACTTTTGAGCACGATCATCGTAGATTTTACATCTGCTCCTTTGGGAATATAGACTTGTTCTCCGCGTCTTGCATCCATACACCTCATATTGCCTGGTGTATAGCTATCTGAATACTTACTGATGATCTGATTTTCTTCTACTTGATGATCTAATGCATATTTACGAAAGTGTAAAATAATGTCTTTTTCGTCTATAGGTTCTCTCTGGTATTCTATATCTACGTGTGCACGATAGTTATTGACTAACAGAAAAACTTCTGGCGAAATTTTATAATAACTTAGATAGCCTTCTCCTATTTCTGGAGGGAAGTAAATTCTATCAGTAGTTCCTGTAGGGTTTAACTGGGTTCTAAAATAATTGCGTAGGGTATCTATATCTGCAAAATCAAACGAATATTTGAGCATGATCTTAACGTCTTGTTATCTTCGTGATTTCTTTACCTATAAACGCTACTACTAATAAATGGACTACTATACCTATTTTAGTTTGACGAGCATTTTTTACTTTCTACTATATGTATTACCATACGTATAGCATCGAAGAAATCACTTTTAATTCTTACTTTTTGTTTTTTATTTATTGAACTCATCTTGACTTTTTCTTTTCCTAAAAAATGACTGAAATTCATCTGTATTTCGTTACTTTTTTATCCGTAGCGCAGCTATGAATTTCAAAAAGTGCCTTATCCAGTAAATTTTCTTCTCATTTTCGGTCAAAAACAAAAAGTAAAATGAGTTTATTGAAGCGGTTTCAACTTTTTATGTTTTCCCATAAAAGCGATCTTCTATCCCATAATTTTACATTTTTTTGAGTTCTGTAACGCTGCTATGCAACAAAAAAATCACCCCTCCATTATCAAGATGGCGTACACTACTTGACTAAATATCGTATTGCTATTTTTTTATTTTCGCAATATACTATCGTACTGCTTTTTGCACACCTGTCTACTGATAACTATACTATTTTTTTCTATAGCATACTATTCTTGTACCCTATAGTCGTATTTTTTTTCAAAACATGATTTTAAAAAAGTGTTAAATAAACACTCTATCAAAAAATCCCCTAAACTGATCGCTTTGATCAATAAAGGGGAGTATGCTTATTGTCTTCAAATATACTATTTTATTTGATATGACTGATCACATCATATTTGGTAACTATATGGTATTTTTTATTCTCTAAGGCAACTAATACTGCGGGATTTCCTTTTTTGATCAATTTAGCAATGTCATCCAATGAGGTGGCTGCTGTAACTACAGGAAAGGGAGGGTTCATCACTTCTTTGATCGGTGTATCTGCAGTATGCTTGTTTTCTAAAAATGCACTAAACAAAGCGCTTTCATCTACCGATCCCACAAAACCTTCGCTATCTATTACTGGAATTTGTGATATCTGAAACTTGCGCATGCGTTCTATAGCATGCGACACGAGTTCTTCTGTTTTTACGGTAATGAGTGGTTTATCGATGTGATTTTTTACGAGATCTACTGCGGTAGATATTTCTTCTTCTAGGAAACCTCTTTCGCGCATCCAATCGTCATTAAACATTTTCCCTACATACCTACTCCCGTGATCGTGAAATAGTACGACGACTACATCATCTTTATGAAAATGATGCTGTAATTGTAAGACTCCTTTTATGGCGGCTCCTGCACTATTGCCCAGAAACATCCCTTCTTCTTTGGCTAACCGCTGGGTATATACTGCTGCATCTTTATCGGTGACTTTGGTAAATCCATCTATGATAGAAAAATCGACATTAGCGGGTAGTATATCTTCTCCTATGCCTTCAGTGATGTAGGAATAGATCTCGTTTTCATCAAAAATACCTGTTTCATGGTATTTTTTGAATACAGACCCATAGGTATCTACTCCCCATATTTTTACGTTAGGATTTTGTTCTTTTAGGTATTTTGCCACTCCAGAAATGGTACCTCCTGTACCTACTCCTACGACAAAATGCGTGATTTTACCTGCTGTTTGCTCCCATATTTCTGGCCCTGTACTTTCGTAATGTGCCAGTGCATTAGATGGATTATCATATTGATTTACGTACCATGAGTTGGGCGTTTCTTCGGCCAGTCGTTTGGATACCGAGTAGTATGATCTAGGATCATCGGGCTCTACATTGGTGGGGCATACCATCACCTTAGCGCCTACAGCTCTGAGTATGTCCATTTTTTCTTTGGATTGCTTATCTGCCATAACGCAAATCAGCTTGTAGCCTTTTATGATCGCTACGAGTGCTAATCCCATTCCTGTATTACCAGAGGTGCCTTCGATAATAGTCCCCCCAGGCTGTAATCGACCATCCGCTTCTGCATCTTCTACCATCTTTAAGGCCATGCGGTCTTTTACAGAATTCCCTGGATTAAAGGTTTCGTACTTGGCGAGTACTAGTGCATCTATATCTTTGACAATGGCATTCATCTTTACCATCGGTGTATTTCCTATAGTTTCGAGTATATTTTTTGAGTAGTTCAAACGTGTATTTTTATAGTGTTGCTAACAAATATACAAATACCACGATCGCCTTATTGGTAAATATCTATTAAAAAAACAGTCTTTACAGTTTCTTGAAATTGCGTACTACTTATCTAAATCGAATCGCTCTTGATGGGGAAATTTTAGATATTACATAAGATGGAATTAACAACATCATAATACACAATAGCATCGTTCCTAGATTGAGAAATACGATATGCCATGCACTGATGTATACGGGGGCGGTACTCACATGATAGGTTTCGGGATTGAGTCTAATGACTCCGTATTTTTCCTGAAGTTTGAGCAATCCTATTCCTACCAGATTCCCCAAAAATAAGCCTACCAGTATCAAATACCCTGCATTGTACAAAAAGATCTTGCGTATACTCCAATCATTAGCGCCTAGTGATTTTAGAATCCCAATCATTTGTGTGCGTTCTAAGATTAATACTAATAAAGCCGTGATCATATTAATTCCTGCTACTAGAATAATAATGGCGATAATCGCGATGATGTTCAGATCGAATAACTTTAACCACTCGAAGATACTTCCGTATTTTAATGCGATGGTTTGTGCTTCTAAGGTAGAAGGTATGCTATTATGAATTTCTGCTCCCTTGGTATCGATCACATCAAAATCATCTATATAGATCTCAAACCCTCCTACTTGATCTTTTTTCCACTTATTCATTTTCTGAATATGTCGAATATCTGCAAAGATAAAGGTCTCATCAAACTCTTGGAATCCTGAATTATAAATCCCTACTATTTTAAAAACCCTAATATTAGCAGGGGATCTAGATTTAGATTTTTTCTTTAGAAAGAAGGTATTCACCTTGTCTCCTACTGCAAAGTCTAATCGATTAGCGGTAAATTGAGAGATTAGAATCTCATTATTTTTCGGATCGCTAAAATCTGGCAGTCTACCTTCTTTAAGATACTCCTTAAAGTAATCCCAGTTGTAATCATCCGAAATTCCCTTCACTACGATCCCTTCGAAATCAGTAGCGGTACGTATCAGCCCTGCTTTGGTAGCAACCCCTTGAACATGTCGTACTCCGTTTACCTCTGTAAACTCTGGATAAAAATGCTGTTCGGTGCTTACAGGTACTAGAGACTCGACACTACTGTTATTATCATAGCTATTAATAATTACATGTCCATTAAAGGCGGCAACTTTTTCTCGTATTTTACGTTGTAATCCTACACCTGTGGCAATCGTGATCAGCATCATAATTACACCAATAGCAATTGCGAAGATGGCAATTTTTATGATTGCGGATGATATATTACTTTTGTGTTCCTTACCTCTGATGAGGCGCTTGGCAATAAAATATTCGAAATTCAAAATTACTTATGGTTTTTATCAGACATGCATTCAAAAATACGGTTTTATTCCTTTTCGTCCTCTTTATTTCTTGCGGAAGCAACACAAAAAAATTAGCCATTGCCAGTACAGACCTACTCACTGCTTCGGTATCGGCAATTGATTCGGCTGATAAAGCAAGTCTAGAAACGGCTGTAACACCTCCAAAAACCATCGTAGTCGGGGCGAATCAGACGGCTACATACGTACCGCTGTTAGAAAATAAAAAAGTAGCTATCGTAGGGAATCAAACCTCTGTAATTTTTAGAACTGCTTCAAAAAACACTGCTACTCCCTACGTACACCTTGTAGATTCTTTATTAGCCCGCGGGGTAGCTATCCAAAAGGTATTTGCTCCCGAACATGGATTCCGAGGTAAAGCGGATGCTGCTGAATTGGTAGCGGATGGTAGGGATACCAAAACAGGGCTGCCGATTATTTCTCTTTATGGAAAAAACAAAAAACCAAGCGCACAATCACTAGCGGGTATCGATCTTGTAATTTTTGATATTCAAGATGTTGGGGTACGCTTCTATACCTATATCTCTACATTGCACTATGTGATGCAAATCTGTGCACAACTGGACATTCCTATGCTGATCCTAGATCGTCCTAATCCTAATGGGCATTATGTAGATGGCCCTACCTTAGATCTACAGTATACTAGCTTTGTAGGGGTACATCCTATTCCGCTAGTGCATGGGATGACGATTGGCGAATATGCTCAGATGGTGAATGGGCAGGGATGGTTAGGCAATGGGCTAAAATGTAAGATTACTGTGATCCCTGTACAAAATTACACTCACACTACTGCTTACAGCTTACCGATACGTCCTTCTCCGAATTTACCTAATGACAAAGCTATCAATTTATATCCTAGCCTTGGGTTTCTAGAAGGAACTACACTCAATGCGGGTAGAGGTACTGAATTACAATTTCAGATATTTGGAAGTCCTACTTTGCCCAAGGAACAATATGATTTTTCGTATACCCCACAAGCTAATTTTGGAGCCAAACATCCTAAACACAAGGGAATACTATGCCATGGAGTAGATTTACGAAACACCCCACTCCAAAACGGTATCAACCTCCAATGGCTGATTGATGCATATCATAATAGTAATGACAAGGCGCATTTTTTTAAAACAAAATCATTTACCATTCATGCGGGAAGCCCGAAACTACAACAGCAAATCATACAGAAGTATACGTTTCGCGAAATCCGAAAAACATGGTTGGCTGATCTAGAAAAATTCAAAAAAATAAGAGCGCAGTACCTGCTCTATGATTAATTAATCAATCAACATCTATCAAGGCATCTATTATTGTCCTCGTTTATTCGTTTTATGTTCCATTGGCAGTGCGGCTTTCATTTTTTCTACGATATTGTAAGCTGCTGGACACATCGCTATGTTTTGTAGCGTAAGATTAGAAATTTGATGAAATTTCTTGCGGTCTGTATGCGGGTACTCCCTACAGCCTTTAGGGCGTACATCATAGATCAAGCAATAATTATCTGCTGCCAAAAAAGCACAAGGCGTTTCTTGTAGCACAAAATCTCCGTCTTCATCTTTTTTCAAGTATTGCTCTTCGAATTGAAAAGATTTCATTTTTAGATGTTTTGCGATTCTATCTACATCATTATCGGTAAATAATGGCCCTGTAGTCTTGCAGCAATTGGCACATTCCAAACAATCTGTCTTTTTGAACTCTTCTTCGTGCAGCTCTTGCATCAGTGTATCTAAATGCTTTGGAGGCTTCTTTTTCAGCTTGGCGAAATACTTTTTATTTTCATTCTCCTTATCTTTGGCCAGTTTTGGAAGTTGATCTATGAATTCTTGCATAGTGCAAAACTACAAATTAAGAAGTATCAATCCCTAATTTTATATCTCAAATGCCTGCAAATGACATTTTCGGACAAGCTATTTTAGATTTCTACACGGATAATTATACCGAGGACATCGTAGTACACGCGCCTGATTTTGACGATGACACGATTCCTGTTCCGTATTTATTCCGTTCTTTTTCGGACATGCCTCCTTTAGAAACCAAGGCATTAGCACTTGCATATGGCAAGGTATTGGACGTAGGCTGTGGTGCAGGAAGCCATAGTCTATACTTACAGCAACAAGCTACTGTATCGGAAGTTCATGCCATCGATATATCGGCAGGAGCCATCCAAGTCTGTAAACGAAGAGGTATCCAACAGGCAAGACAGCAAAATATTTTCGAACTCCATGACCAACAATATGACACCTTACTGTTTTTGATGAATGGGAGTGGTATTATCGGTACACTCGGAGCTATTGACCGTTTTTTTGTCCATATAAAGCAGCTGATAAAACCTAATGGACAGCTCTTATTAGACTCTTCTGATCTTTCGTACCTATTTACAGAAGAAGATGGCGGTTTCTGGGTAGATGCTTCTATGGGCTATTACGGAGAGATGCAATATCAATTATCCTATAAGAATAAGCGTTCTGATTGGTTTGATTGGCTGTATATAGATTACAACACTTTGCAAAACGCTGCGAATGCCCATGGTTTTGTCTGTGAGTTAGTAGCCACAGGCACGCAACATGATTTTTTAGCGCGGCTTACTCTGGCAACTGATACCCCATAACTTTTAATTTTTCTAAGGTTTCTTGATACAAGTCTCTACTCCATAATTCACTGACTTCACTAACCATCGATTTGAGTGTACTGCTTTGGTTTTGTACTTTTTGACCTGTAGGAGAAGTAAAAAACTCAGACAGCTTTACTTTTTGGGATGCATCGAGCTGTGATACATCTTGCACCATCTGTTTGCCTGTATCTGATTCATAGAAACGTATTAGCTCTTTAATATCATCATGCGAAAAGTTACCTCGATACGCGGATACCAACAATGATTTGATATGCGTTAGAGATGTGGTTTTATTAGCTCGTAGTTCTCTCCATACTTTCTCAGGTACTTCCTGATTTTCAAACTGTTTCTGAAGCAAATCAAACATTTGATCCACAGCCTCGCTGTATTGGCGTTCGGTGCCATTGAGTACAAAGTATTTCATAGCATCTTCATGGTATGATTTTTGTGCCAAACTTGTAGAAATTGTTAATAGTACTGTTAAACCAAAAATGATATTTCTCATAATGTTGTTTCTTTACTAGCAGTTAGGGAAAATTACTTTTATGCAAATTACAAAAATACTTAGTATCCTCATCATTAGTTCGCTAATTCTAGCGAGCTGTTCTAACGATGATGATAATTCAACAGAAAGTGGCAATACGCCAAATACGCAGCAACTTGGTACTTCTGCTAATGATTTATTAAGCGATGCTACTTACAAAGGCCTTACGATCGAACTCGTTTCTGTAGAGGGACACGAACCTACCATCAATGCCGTGAATATATTTAAACGTTTTTTAGAAGAACGCGTTTTTAAACCAGATGGCATCACAGTGAAACAACGATCCGTACCTTCTTCTGGCAAGAGCCCTTTCTCGATCAGAGAAATTGCTCAGATCGAACAAAACACTCGTACCGAATTTAATCAAGGCGATGAGATTGCCGTTTTTGTTTATTTTGCAGATGGTAGCAGTGAAGAGGATAATGGACAGCAGATTACATTAGGCTCTGCCTATCGAAATACGTCTATGGTTATCTATGAAGGTACACTACGTAGGCTAAGCAGTAATCCCAGAGCTCCTATGCTATCGACTATAGAAGCCGCAACACTTAATCATGAATTTGCCCACCTGATGGGATTAGTAAATATTGGTACTCCGCTTCAATCGCCACACGAAGATTCAGAAAACAAAGGACATTGCAACGTACCAAATTGTTTAATGGAAGCTGCTATCTCCTTAGAATCGGGAATGATGGATATGCTAGGCGATGGAGTTCCTGTACTAGACCCCTTATGCATCGCAGACCTAAGAGCTAACGGGGGGCGATAATAGTATCTATATGTTTATCTAGTAACAGCATCTCACAGATTTGATGTGCTGCAATCGCATCTGTATACAAATCATGCGTTACATCTGGTAGAATCACAGGGGCGATCTCCATAGCCTCAAACCATTCTGGAGATGGTTTATATGCGTCTTTTTCTCCATATACCAACTGAATCGCTGCTTTTGATTTTTGAGTTTCATACCGCAATCTGGTAGCAGATACCAAGCATACTTGATGATTAGTAATTCCTTTTTCGATCGCTTTCCATGCAATATAACCTCCTATACTAAATGCCAAAATATGTACTGGCTCACTACTCAACACATTTGTTAATTGCTGTACCGCTCTGTCAATCCCTCCACCAACAAACGCTTTGTGAATTTGTTCTTTAGACAGTACTGTTGTATCAATACCCGCTAATTCGCAACTATCGTAATAACGAATCTCAAAAAACGGGGCTAACCGCTCTGTATAATATGATACCCATTCTGATTTATGAATTCCCCATAAATCAGACAGGATCACCAATGTATTTTTCTTCATGTATTCGTATGCTATTTAGTATTCTCGTTTATAGGACATCCCTTCTTCTAATAGCGTCGTAGTTGTGCCACTAGCGACCTTAAATTTAGTAGGCAAGGTTTCTCTTTCTTGGAATCGTTGTAGAAATACAATAAAATGCAAGTGAGGTCCTGTAGACCACCCCACATTACCACTGTAGCCGATATGCTGCCCTACTTCGATACGATCTCCCGGTGCTACTAAAGCACCTTTGTGCTGTATGTGCGTATACTCTGCAAAAGTCCCATCTGGGTGATATACCAAAATATAATTATTAAACTTGGCACAATCTGCAGTAGTGCATGTTTTTTTAAACTGCTCTTCTACCAACACGATCACTCCTTCTCTAGCTGCATATATCGGTGTACCTACTGGCATTGAGAAATCGAGTGCATATTCATCTTTATGTGATATCGATCCATTATAGCCTTGAGACACTCTATGGCTTGTTCCCTTTTGGTAGGGAAGATAATACGCATACTCCTCATCATACAATGTCTGCAAATGATTTCCGTGATTGTATCGAATCGTATACCCCATCGCAAATGATTTATGAATATCCTCTATTGTCAACTCAGCGATAAAATGTGCTTCTGTAGTCGCAGGAACTTCGATGATTTTTTTGGCACCAATACTAGAGTGTAAATTCTCTATATTAAAGTTAATTTCTACAGATACAGGACTGTATTCACCATTCTTAGCAAATATCTGGTATCCCATATCTATCTCTTTATAATATACCTCAAAATTCTCCTGCGCAATTCCCAAAAAAGTGCCTAAACAGAACAATAGTATATACCCTATTTTCATACCCAATTTATTTCCAGTTTCCAGATTAATATACATATTAAAATCTGGAAATACTAATCCTATATCAGTAGCTGAATTTGGGCGTTACCACAGGGGTCGGGCTATCCGCTGTATCTTTTTTGGTTTTTAGAAGAAGTGATTTACTCTTTTTGGATTGAAGCGAAAAGTGAAGATTTTGTGATCAAATGCAGTGATTTTTTTGTTGCATAGCAGCGCTACGGAACTAAAAAATTACAAAATTTGAGTGCAAAAGATCATTTTTATAGCCAATTTCAAAAAGAGTAAAACACTTCTAGACCAAAAAAGGATGCCGCTGCTATCCCTAACGCGAGGTGGAATGGTTTTTCAGAATAGTCACAACAAAACTAGATATTCCACTAATTGAATTTGAGTCTCTTTGTGATTCTTAACAATCCATTGCTCCATTGACTTAAAACCATTTAGACTATTGGTAAAAGTTTTACTAGAAAGTACCCTCACTTTTTGAGAAATATCTATAACAGAAATACAGGCATCAATTTTTTTACTAGAAACGTCTAATCCAACACTATATTTTAAATTCATAATGGGTACTATTTGTAATGAAAACAAAATATAACATAGGTCTTTGCTCATGTTTTATACAACATCTAAATTCATAATCTAGTGTTTAAGTACTTATCCAGACTTTAATGCTATAAAAACAAAGTTGATTTTCCTATCCGTCAATATCATTAAAATGTATCTAGCCCGAAATCAATTAGCAACTTTGATTTTGTTATCATTTTGGTTAAAAAAAATTATAGATGCAAAGATATGAGCCCGACCCCTGTGGTAACGCCCAAAGAAAAGGAGTAATGGGCCGTAAGACCCCTATAAAAAACGTATTGATAAGGGTGCTTCTTGGGATGTTTATCAAGTGTTAAATGTTCTCTGATTAAATGTATTGACCTAATGACCATGCCCTATTTGGAATTACACTGATTTTTAATAGGTTTGCAAAAAAATAAAAATTAACATAATGTATAGACTAGATCATACTTTTTACCCTCGATATCTATACAATAAAACGTAACATGAGAAGACTAAAACTACTATTTGCATCAGTATCGATTGTACTATTACTCACGAGTTGTGCATCTGCTTTTAAAAACATCAATCCTGAAAATCAAGAATTCAGTCATCGAATAGAAACCAATACTTTATCCCTAGAATATAATCCTGATATTTTAAGACACTCTAGAAATAGTAAATTTCAAAGAAAAGCGAACAGAAAAGATGTCGGTTTCATTGTTGGAAAATTCACCAATAAAAGTGCTGATTCTATCCATTTAGGTAAAGACGTGACTTTTAATTTAGAAAAAAGAAGTACCAAAGAAACGTATTCAAAATTAAAACAAAGCCCTTTGATTTATTATTTAGCTTTAGTATCTGTTGGGGTTAGCTTCAGTTCTAGAGAAGGTACAAATGCTTTTATAGGATTTAACCCTTTTGGATTGATATACGCGCTCCCTAATTCTATCGTAGCAGCGGTGGCTAATACAAAGATGAAAAAAGAACTTTCTAAATACGATTTAGAAAACAAAGTCATTGGTCCTAATGAGTCTACGTATGGCTTACTAACATACAACAATCTATACACCCCTACGCTAAAAATAGAAACTGTAAAAGGGGTTAAGGTGGACTCTAAAACACATGCATCAAGATACGGATCACTTTTGGTAGAGCAATGTATGGCGTATGATCAAAAAGCATATAGCTCCTATGAGGAATATAGAAAAAGTTTTATACAGTGCTTACAATCCAGTAAACTCGTAAGAAGCGTCACTACATTCGATAGAAAATATAAAAACGGAAACCCTAAAGTCATAGGAATTAACGCAAAACATAATTTAGAAAAAAGCTCTAATTATTTATACAAAGTGGGCACTTGGGCATACTACAATGAAGATGGCACCGTAGAAAAGTTTGTGGAATATGGTATCAATGGACAAGGAACTAAATAAATTAAGAAGTGGTATCCAGTTTTTTGAGTATCGAAAAGCAAAGTTTTTTCTAATCAAAGGCAGTGATTTTTTATTGAATTCATTTTGACTTTTTTTGACCGAAAATGAGAAGAAACGTGACTGGATGAGGCACTTTTATAAATTCATAACAGCACTACAGATAAAAAACATACATCACTTTATATTCCTAACAACCAAAAGCACCTCGTTTTTAGCTAAAAACGAGGTGCTTTTGGTTACGTATACTTTCTGTAGACTACCATGATTAATAATTAAACTTATATGTTACGCCTCCGAGCACTTGGATTCCCTGTACGGGAAAGTTTACCCATCGCTCGTAGTTCTGACCTGCTAGGTTATTTCCTTTTACAAAAACCGATAATTGCTCACTGAATCGATAGCCTACATTGAGATTGGCATCGAAATAACTATCCAATACTGTCACTGGCTCGGGGGTATTGCCTGCAAATGCAACTGTGGTATCTATATCCTTTCGCTCTCCGACATAAAACAATTGTGCTCCTGCAAACCACTGCGCATTGATCTGGTAGTCGGCTGAAATATCTGCTTTTATTTCGGGTAAGTTCCACGCTTCTGATTCGGTATCTGTACTATAGTTATAATAAGTAGCGGCTACTCCCATTTTAAACTTTTTATTGATATTAAAATTCAACGCTCCATAGCCTGTAAGCGTAGCAACATCGTCATATCTATAGATGAACGAATTTCCGTAATCATAGCCTTCTAATTGTACTGTTTGGGGTCTGTTATTTACAAATAGCGGTTTGTCATTCTCGGTTGTATACCCTCCTCTAATATCATAACTTACTACATCTGATAATTTGCCCTTGAGTCCTATATAGGCATCTAATTGCTGGTGTGTAGGTTGTAGCAATATTGTGGGAGCTACAAAGGGATTCTGCTGTACTGCATCGCGATAGGTTTGCTGCTGTAAACCGCCTTCTAATGCTCCGTAGGCAATGACTACCTCATCTAATAATCGATAGGATGCTGTAATAGCAGGATAGATATAGATATTGGCATCGCTGTTCTCATTATCCAAGCTGTATACCAATTGCGCTCCTAAGGTAAGTGACAGGGCATCCCGTAATACCAATAAGCTTGGTGCTACACTCAGATTAAGGAACTGATAATCGATCTTAAAGGCTTTTTGCTGAGACTCAAACCCTCCGCTTAGAAAATCCACGCCTACCTTAGTAGTGATGCGTTCGTCTCCTATTTCAAAATCTAAGGTCGGTGCTAGTAAAAACCGATGTTCTGTAGATTTTTCTGAATCTGCAAAATATCGATATGATACCGCTGCATTTTTTACAAACCAGTCATCAAACTCAAACTTACTCCCTACCCGAACTCCGATGTAGTTTTGCTGCGGGTCGATACTCGCTATTTCGGTTTCTGATAGTGTGGGCACTTCTGGTAATCCATACCAATTATACAATTTATGTTCTGCATCTAAAGCTACTCCATAGGTAAAATCTCTGGTTCTAGAGGTGTAATTGACTGCTAGATCGGTATTGTAAAACTTATCATCTAATACTACGTCTTTAATCCCCCCCTGCGAAGAGTTATGATGTAAATACAATCCTATATTGTCTGAGCGATTGAGCTGAAAATTACTATAGAACTCTGCCAATACACTGGTAAAGTTCCCTACTCCTAGCGTAGCATAATTATCGTACAAAGGGATGCGTTTGGGTTTATCTATACTAGCTGCTTTTCCTTTTATTGGTGTATAGGTAGAGGCTACTGGTACAGAAAAAATACTGTAGCGAATATCTTTTTTGGGTTGCACCAATGAATCTGATAATTGCGGAGTTGCTTTCATTTTAAACGCATCACTGATGGTAGGCGTATATGCCTTTACAATCACTAAGCGTTCTGTATCGATGGTCTCTTCGGAATCCTTATCTTGCGCCGCACTATTCCATGTACACAAGTAAGCGATCATGCTGATACCTAGTGTACACCTTTTGGTTTTGTGTAGGAATGTCTGTATACCTCTACTCATAAAATCTGTTTATTTTGCTAGCGGTTTGCTATTGCTCGGTTTGTATCGATGAATTGGTTTTTGCTTCTTTTGCCTTTATTTTTCGAAGTTCGATGCGGGCTTCTTCTACTACATCCTGATATTCTGTAAAATTCTGAATGACACTTTCTAGAATATAGGTGGCTTGATATGCATCTTTTAGCCCATAAAAGTTTTTAGCCATGAGTAGTAATCCTTTGGCTCCATACAATTTATAGCTAGCATATTCTTTGGCTAATTTTTGAATCGTACCGTTAGAGACTGCATAGGCATCTTCTTTGTGTTCGAAATAGGCTTTATAGTACAATGCTTCTGCACCGAGCGCTCCTGTAGCCATCTTGCGTACTTCTGCATAGGCTGCGGCTGCTCTGGTATCATCTGCGGTTTGTAGTGCTGCTCTGGCAATAAATACTTGTGCATCGCTTTTTACATCGTTTTGTATTTTCGGGTTTTTTAATACTTTTTCGGCATAGGCTATGGTCTCTGGGTAGTGCACTAATTGATAATGAGACTTCATTAAATTAGACTGTGCAAATAACAGGTTTTGCGGAAACTCTGCATCTCTTTCTAAACGTTCTAGAATCGAAATAGCTTCTGTATGCGCACTGTCTTCTAGGTAGATCAGTGCCAGCCGTGCTAATGCCTGCTCTGTATATTCGGTACGCTCTTTTTCTAAAACGTATTGATAATGTGGAATGCTTGCTTTTTTATTGCCTTCTTTAAATTTTAATTCTGCTAGGTAAAAATGACTTTTTAAGGCGTGTAATCCTTGTGGAAATGCAGCCAAATATTGTTCAAATCCTATTATTGCTTCTTCTGGGCTCCCTTCTAAGAATTGTTTTTCTGCCGCTTCGTAGGAGGTGTTATCTAAGTCTGTATCACTGACATCGATAAAACTAAGTCCCTTAACCCATGTGGCATACTCCTCTGTTCTACCGAGATCTACATAAATCAATCGTGCTGTATTGACTGCTTGTATGGCTTCTTCTGTTCCTGGAAAATCAGATACAACTTGCTTAAATTTGGTCAAAGCTCTATCTCCCTGATCATTATTATAATAGATCAATCCTTGTTTCAAAATCGCTTTGGGTACATAGGAACTTCTAGGCAATTCCTTGATCAAACGATCATAAGCTGCGATCCCTCGCTGTGTTTTATTTTCTGCTATATAGGTATTCCCCAGTGCAAACATCGCATCGTCTCTATAGGTAGATGTGGGATACGATTTTAGAAACATTTCTAGATCACTGATTTTTTTGGTATTCTTTTTTACAAAACCATAACTAATCGCTTTCTGATAGTGTGCGTAATCGGCATCCGCTCCACCTCGTTTGATGGCTTCGTTATATGCTTTCATCGCTGGCCAGTATTTACTGGTTATAAAATAGCTATCCCCTAATCGCAGGTAGGCATCCGTTAAGCGTTCGTTATTAGCACTCGCTTTCTTTACATAGGTATCAAAAGAAGCTGCGGATTTTGTATACTCCTTTAGCTTAAAATAGGCATAACCCAGATGGTATTCTAAATGTTCGTATTCTGGCTGTGATGCTGCCGATGTACTGCCTTGAAACTGTTTAAATCCTATAAGGGCTTCTTGGTAATTCTGCTGTAGGTACTGACTCTCGGACTTCCAATAAATGGCTTTTGCGGTATACATGGGAGTTGTCTGAGCGCTTAATGATTTATCGAAATAGGTAATCGCCTCGGCATAGTTCCCTTCGTTATACAATTCTATGGCTCTAAAAAAGGCTACTTTTTGGTAAGTGACCTTGTCACTAAAATTACGACTCTGCTCTAATAACTCCATTGCCGCCTTGTAGTTCTTAGAGGTGATATAGGAACTGATTAACAGCTCTTTGATTTCTTCTTTATGTTCTGTATTACTATACGTATTCAGGTAGCGCAGCAGTACATTGGATACGGGTTCGTAGGAGTTACCGATTTCATAGCCTAGCTTGGCATAATTGACTAAGGCATCTTCTCTAATTTCTGCACTAAATTCCATTTCGGATGCATTTTTAAAAGCATTGAGGGCTTGCTGCTTTTGATTGGACTGCAAGTACGATTCTGCTAGATGGTAGTAGGCATTCTGAGCGGTGGCATTACGCCCATCTATAATCTTATTGAATTCTGAAATGGCCTTGGCATAATCACCTCTTTTATAATAAGCGTATCCTAATTGGTAATAGTCTGTATTGTTCCACTTGCCTTTTCGGCCTTTATATCCTTGTAAGTATGGGATGGCTGCTTCGTAATCACCTAAGTTAAAATAGCTTTCTCCTATAATTTTGTTCAATTCTGATTTTTCAGAGGGTTTAGACGTAGGCAATTGTCGTAATCCATCTTCTATGGCTTTTTCAAACGCTCCTGATTTAAAGTGCATATCACTCTGAAAATAGGATAGGTTCTTATTATAGGTGTCTAAATCTTTTACTTCGTCAAACAGACGGTCTGCTTCTTGGTAATTATCACCTTCATAGGCTATAAATCCTAGGTAGTACTTAGCTTGTGCTCCATAAGCTTCGGTTTCTTCTACCTTATTTAGGTATTTCTTGGCTTCATTAAATCGCTGAATCTTAAAATATGCATAACCATTATTAAAATTATATTTCTCTTGTTCTGCTCGGCTCATGTTTCCTGTTTCTACCTTATCATACCACTTACGGGCATAAGCATACTTTCCATTATCGAAATAATAATTGGCTACATCTAGATAGGCTGCATTGCGCTTGATACTGGTCGGATACTTGGTTACAAAATCTTCCATCAATCCATCGGCTCCTTTTTGATTGAGCCATACGGCACAATTGGCTATGTAGTAGGTGCATTCTGCATCGATATGCTCATCTTCTACACGATCTCTTACGGTATCGAATAGGTTTTGTGCTGCTAAAAATTGTTTGTTGTTATAGAGAGCTAATGCTTGATTAAACTGCACTAAATCATTGGTGTATATGGCGGATTGCTGTGCCAATGCTCCAAAAGATAGTAAGGTGAGAAAAAATACCCAAGTGATGTATTTTACCATATGTGTGTTTCTTTTATGATCAGATGTATAACGATAATATACCAAATTGCATAGCTGATATGCTATAACTGGTTTTGATTCGTTATGAATAGCGTAATTGTTGTTTCCCGTGAATATGTTTTGCAGAGAGGGTTTATGTATCGTATTCATAATAACGAATTATTTTTGCGTTCATTACATTTTGGATGGTATTTCCTAAGTACTGCACTGGTATTCATAGTATATAATGTGTATTTTACGATTGCTTAGCGCTATCTATTGCTCCGCATTATTTTTCTTACAAAATTGCAAAAAAAAAGTGATTTGTAGGATGTGAAGTGCTATAGAAATACAAACTGTCTAAAACGTCTATCTATATAAAGAATAGTGTAGGAATACAACGTGCCTATGCATATACTAAACACTATTTTGCGTTAGGGATAGTAGTAGAAATCCCACAGCTCGACCTTAGGAGAGCGAGGAATTGGAACGGATAGCCCGACCCTTGTGGTAACGCCCCAACAATAAAATATGTACGAATAAATACATTTGTATATAAACTTTTTTACTTTTGAAGTGGTTTATACTTTTTCAATTTTTTATAAAAACGATCTTTTGCATCCAAATTTTGCATTTTTTTAGTTTTCGAGTGCTGCTATGCAACTAAAAAATTACTTCATTGGGTCACAAAATCTTCGATTTTTGCTGAAATCAAAAAAGCCTAAACCACTTCTATACTAAAATTAATTGATTACACAACACTCGCTTATGTCTCAGCTTGTCCTTAGTTTAAAGAATGCTTCTATCTATCAACGCGAAAACCTCATCCTATCTGATGTAAATATAGAGGTGAATAAAGGCGACTTTGTATACCTAATCGGTAAAACGGGTACTGGAAAGAGTAGTTTTATGAAAACCTTGTATGGTGATATTCCACTGGTAGAAGGCGAGGGTGTGATCGTGGATTTTGACCTGCCTACACTACAAGAGGAACAGATTCCGTACCTACGGAGGAAACTAGGGATTATCTTCCAGGATTTTAAGCTACTCAATGATCGTACGGTACGTGGCAATCTGATATTCGTACTCAAGGCTACAGGATGGGTAGATACCGATGCGATGAATCGCAAGATTGACGATGTACTGGACAAGGTAGGCATGAAAGACAAAGATCAAAAATATGCGTATCAATTATCAGGTGGGGAGCAACAACGTATCGCAATTGCACGAGCATTATTAAATGATCCTGAACTGATCATTGCAGATGAGCCTACTGGAAATTTAGATCCTCAGACTTCTGTAGAGGTGATGGAGGTACTACAGGAAATTAATAAAAATGGAAATACGATCTTAATGGCTACGCATGATTATGCATTGTTACTAAAATACCCTTCGAAGACGCTGAAATGCGAGGGAAATAAGGTATTTGAGGTAGTACAGCGCAAAGCATAAATACTACAATTCACTTCTGTATGCTATCTGTGTTAATCCCTGTATTTAATTACCCTGTCGTTTCGCTAGTAGAAACGATCCATCGACAGGCAATTGCATGTGGTATCACTTTCGAAATTGTAGTGCTAGATGATGGTTCTACCTTGCATACGGAAGCGAATATGATTATAGATCGTATGGCGCATTGTAGCTACGAGCGTTTGACTACGAATGTGGGTAGAAGTGCGATCAGAAATCAATTAGCAGCAAAGGCTACGTATGACACGCTGTTATTTATCGATGCGGGTACCATGCCGAAATCAGATACTTTTATACATCATTATATCCAAGAATTAGAGCATGCCGTGGTCGTAGGTGGTATGACATGCCTAGCAGAAAAACCTGCTGCTCCATATCGACTGCGATGGCTATACACACGGCAAAGAGAATCGACAGTGGGGGCGTCTGAAGAACGTCCTGTGATATGTTCTTCTAATTTTAGGATTCGGAAATCAATTTTTGACACCATTCAATTCGATGCATCACTAACTAGGTATGGATGTGAGGATGTATTGTTTTTTGATACAATTGCGCAGCAGTCCATTACTATCACCTATATTGATAATCCTGTGATACATGATGCGGGGGATGATGCTACTACTTTTGTCCAAAAAACAGAACATGCATTAGAAAATCTGCTGTATTTAATAAACAATCAGAAGATAGCTCCCAATCGGTTTAGAGTTGCCTCTCTGTATGGTCAATTACACAGATGGCGATTGGATAGACTGGTCTTATTTCTTTTTAAAGTATCTAAAAAATCTCTACTACGTAATTTTAATTCTGCTACTCCATCGCTTCGTTACTTTGATTTCTATAAATTGGGGTATTTTTGTTCCTTAAAACACAAGAAGTAATGCCTTTATTCTCTGTAGTTGTTCCGTTATACAATAAGCAAGATCACATCCGTGATACGATGTTGTCTATTCTAGCGCAATATGAAGATGATTATGAGATCGTGGTGATTAATGACGGTTCTACAGATGGTAGTGAACGTATTGTGCAAGAAATAAAGAGTGCTAAAATTAAGTATTTCTCGCAACCAAACAAGGGGGTTTCTAGTGCTCGGAATTTGGGTATCGCTAAGGCTAGTGGCACCTATATAGCGTTTATTGATGCCGATGATTATTGGACTCCTAATCACCTCAGCGAACTTAGAAAGGGGATCGAATTATTTCCGGATCAACATGTGTTTTGCACGAATTATTGTTTGCAATTATCCAAACAACTCACCCGAGAGACTACATTCAGCCACTTGGTAGCCCCAAAGGAAATTGTGGTACTGGATAATTTTTTTAAATACAATTTACTAGATCCTATTGCCACAGGGTCTACGATGTGTATTCGTACATCGCTATTACAACAGGGATACTATTTTGATACTGATATTGTATCGGGTCAGGACACGGAGTTATGGATTCGATTGGGCTTGCAATACGCCTTGGTGTTTAATCCTAAGGTAACTACTACGTATATCAAGGATGTGCAGAACAGTCTTTCTAAAAGCAATCAACTGGCTTCTAGAAAAATGCTTACTGAGCGATTCGTTGTTGAGGAAGGTACGAATATCTATTTAAAAAAATACATCGACCTGAATCGTTTCTCCATTGCCATCGGGTATAAAATGATTGGAGATCTATCTACTTTTAAAACACTAGCCGATGCAATAGACCTGAATCATCTGCATGCAAAACAACGTTTTTTACTACGTTGTACTCCTTCTATGCTACGCCTGCTCATGGGTGTAAAAAAACAATTACAGCGTTTAGGAATCGCTTCTTCTGCTTTTAAATAGTTCAAAAGCCGTTATATCTCTAATATAATCTTCTTCTATATATACTTCTGAGGCTAGCACTAAACAAACAGCTCCAGAGGAGAAGTTGTCTAACTCGCGCCATATACCGGGAGTAATTAAAAGTCCTTTGTCTGGTTTATTGAGGGTAATGGTCTGTCGGTCTGCCCCATCATAGAGCATGACATCAAAACTGCCGCTCACTGCTATTAAAAATTGGTATAGGTTTTTATGGGCATGCCCTCCTCTACTGGCATCACTAGGTACATCGTATAAATAATAGACTCGCTTGGTCGAAAAGGGAATCACGGCTTCTTCGATGACTGCAATATTACCTCTAGGGTCTTTAATTTTGGGAATATCTAAAATGGTACAGTCTGTCACCTTGCTTAGGTGTTTCATGAGTTGGGGGCTAAAATCTTTTTCCATTGATCGGCAATATTGGTCATCTGTAAACTCGTAATACTTGGTTGGGCGCCTTGTTTACACTGCTGGTAAAATTTCTGATCTTCAATCATGGTATTTAACGCTGCTATATAGGCTTTGGTATCTCCAAAAGACACTAAAATTCCGTTAACACCTGTCTCTATAATTTCTGATGGGCCTGATGTACAATCTATAGCTACGACAGGGGTTCCCATCGCTAATGACTCTACTAACACCATCGGAAAACCTTCGTAATTACTAGTTAAGACTGAAAATACTGCTTTTTTGACATATGGAAATGGATTCTTGCAAAATTTTTTAAAAACTACGGATTCCGTGATTCCATGGGCAGCCACCAACTCCTGTACAAAACCTAGGTCTGGTCCTTCTCCCATAATACATAATTTGATACCATGAGCTATTAGTTTGGACTGTCTATAGGTATCGATTAAGAATTCGTAATTTTTTGCCTTATTATCTATTCTACCGTAAATTATAATATATCGAGGTGCAGGAAGTGTTATGGTTTCTTCCGATAGTTGCTGCCAATCTGCTGTATCAAATGCATTGTAAACACAAACTCCTTTTTCTAATCGATACGTCTGCTGAAAATGCTGTACAATGGCTTTGGAGACCCCTACTAATTGATGAGATTGGGCATACAATTGCTTACCTAGAATTTTAGAGCTAGGGAAGTAATTGTATAAGTTATAGTTATGTACTACATATATAGTTTTGATCCCGCGATACATTATTTTTTGCACCAACCATTCTTTTAGCCATCCTGGTCTGGAAGTCGCATCTACGATATAATCAAAATCTCTGTGCGCTATCACTCGACGTGCAATTCGCAACTTCTGCCAGCGTCTGTATACTCCTGTATACCCTTGAGTCATCACCTCTAGATTGATCATTTCGCCGGCATAGCTATATTCTATCTGATCCAGCACACTGATAATCGACACGATATACCCTTCTGCCACTAACATTTTAGACAGCATGGCACTCGCTCGTTCTACTCCTCCAAATCCCAGAGAAGTAACCATTATACATACTTTTATGTCTTGAGATGGTTTTAAATCCACTTATATTTTTTTATCCGCTCCAAACAGCGAGTTTCTAAATACGATAATCATCATTATAAAATAGCACACATAATTAAAAAAATGTGCCATAGACGCCCCTATAAATCCATAACGATTGATCAGATAGATACTAGACAGATATAACAGCAGTAACGATAGCACTTCGGTAATCATATAATATAGTAGCATTTTTTTGGCTATTAATTGATAGGCGATGACCAAAGAAGCAATCTTAAAAAAATCACCCATCAGATACCATCCAAATTGAGATTCCATCGCGCTAAAATCTGCTGAAAAAAGCAATGCGACAATCCAATGACGTACCCCATAAACACCTATAAAACCTACTCCAAAAATGGGTAACATTACTTTGTAAAAATTCGTTACTTCTTTTCGGAAGGCTTTGCTACGTTTGATCGTAGCAAACTTAGGCAATACATACAGCGTAAGCAATGTAGTTATAAACACCATATACTGCTTACTGATTCGCTGTATGGCTTCCCAATAGCCTGCTTCATCTATTCCTGCTGTAGCAATGATATGGTTTCTAACGCGAATCATAATCAATGGTAATATCACCGCAGATACTAATGTCATTACCGCATAGGAACTCATCTTTTTTACATACGTAAATGATATGTGATGGATGCTTATGAGTCGGAGCAGCTCTTTTTCTGTACGCATTGCTCCTGTAATGATCACCAAACCTACAATAGGAGTACCAATTACTGCGATAAATGCTCCTTGAAGCTGATGATACCAAATGAGTAGTACACTTACTAAAAGCCCTGCAATACTACTTATGATACTGATTACAATATATTTTTTGTAGTATGCAAAACCATTTATAATCGCTAAACCTACACTATGCAATGCATAGAATGGCAATGCGAATGCCAGCGCTTTAAAAATAGATTCGAAATGATATGAAGTTCCAAATAATAGCGTATTCCAATAACTCGCTCCTATAAAAAGTCCTAATGCTACACAGCATACCGCTATCATAAAAAGACATACTACGGTAGAGAGCATACGCGCTAATTCTGTACGATCTTTTGTATACTCGGCTATGTATTTTACAATGCCATTATACATCCCTAGCGTACTGGCAGATTGCACAGTGGTCAATGCATTGCGTAAATTACCAATCAATGCCATTCCCTCTGTGCCTAACACTAAAGCTACTACTTTTACCCCTACCAAACTGGTAATCGCTGTAACCAATACACTGACCGCATTCAGAGAACTGATCTTAATCAGTACGTTATTCTTTAGATGTTTTAAAGAGTATTTCACGCTATTAGTATCGATTTAATACCGTTAGTATCGTATGAATCTCTTGCTGTGTCAATGCTGGATGTAATGGAATACTCACTACCTCTCGGTGCAATTGTTCTGTAATAGGTAATTGTAGGGAGTGTAATTCTGGCAATGCTTTCTGACGATGTGGTGGGACTGGATAATGAATCAAATAACCAATTCCATGTCGTGTTAGAAATGAACAGAAATGTGCACGATCTGCCACTCGCACTACAAATAGATGAAATACATGTGCTTTGGTACGATCCCATTGTGGCAATTGGATTTTGGGATTGGTGATTTCTGCAAGGTATTGGGTGGCAATACGCCTTCTTTTTTTATTATCTTCTGGAAGGTGTTTTAACTTTTCGGTAAGTAAGATTGCCTGAAGCGTATCCAATCGCGAGTTTACTCCTTCATGATCACTTACATATTTTTCTGAAAATCCATAATTAGCAATACATCGAACCACTTTTGCCAATTCTTGGTTATTAGTCGTGATCGCTCCTGCATCTCCTAGCGCTCCTAAATTTTTAGCAGGATAAAAACTAAATGACGCCGCATCACACAAACTACCCGCTACCCGACCGTGTACATCTGTAGCTCCATGGGCTTGCGCTGCATCACAGATGAGTAACAGATCATGTTTTGTAGCTATTGCTTGAATAGATTCCATATCTGCTAATTGCCCGTATAGGTGTGTCACTACAATAGCCTGTGTAGCTTCTGTAATCTGTGATTCAATCGCTGCTACATCTATGGTATAGGTAGCGCTATCAGGTTCTACGAGTATGGGGGTAGCACCTGCCTCTTTAATAGACAAGATCGTAGCAATAAATGTATTCGCCGCTACGAGTACTTCTGCTCCTTTGTCCAATTTCCCTAAAGCGATATATCCTTTTAGAATCAGCGTTAATGCATCGAGTCCATTGCCTACTCCCACGCAATAGGTCGTACCACAAAAAGCAGCAAATGCATTTTCAAAAGTTGTGACATGCGCACCTCCTATATAACGACCCGCAGCCAAAAAATCAGTAAAATGCCGTTGGAATACTGCTTCATATGGAGCATTGAGTTTACGAAGGTCTAAAAAGGGGATGGATAAGGGGGTTTCTGCCATAATGATTACAATCAGGTAGCTCTATTAAATACTTTACTTACCTAACAAATATAGTCGTTATAAATTGTTTATTATTCATAGAATTACGAGTACCTTTACCCAAAAGATGTTTCTTAGAAAAAGGGTACTTTTATCTTTGTTTTTAATGAAGTATTGTAACCTTTTTTTTTGCAACTTATACATGCTGCACAAAAAAGGTTATACTACTTCCACAAGATACATAGATTTATTATAATAGTTTTTGAATGAAAATAGTATTGATAGGTGAATACAGCCGTTTGCATAATTCACTGAAAGAAGGATTACTGAAAAATGGACATCAAGTCACACTCATTGGACATGGTGATTTATTCAAAAAATATCCTGTAGACATTCATATAGATGGCACTATCATCAAGAACAACACTGTACTACAAAAAATACGCGCATTAGTATACCGACTCTCTAGGATCGACATTGCTTCTATAGAAACCTATCTAAAATGTATGTTTTACCAAAAACATCTAAAAGGCAATGATATCGTACAATTAATCAACGAAACACCTTTTAATATCAGTCCATATATCGAAAAGAAATTATTGCGATTTATTTTCAGACATAATAAGCATGTGTTTTTATTGGGATGTGGCGATGATTACACCTATATATCATACTCACTAGCTGGTAAATTTCCGCATAGTACGCTCAGTCCATTACTTGCAGATCCTAGCTTAAAAAAAGCGTACAAAAACACCCTGAAATACGTTTCTTCTTCTCAAAAAAGAATCCACAAATTTATTTTTAAGCACATCAAAGCTGTGATTCCTGCTAGTGTAGAATATCAATTAGCATATGAAGCTACCTACAAAGCAATACCCATGATTCCTAATCCTGTGAATGTAGATATTTTACAACCTATAGACAATCCTGTAGAGGGTAAGATACGTATCTTACATGGCATCAATACAAGCAACTATCTCAAAAAAGGAAATGCTTATTTTGAAGAAGCGTTAGCAATTATTCAAAAAAAATATCCTGAAAAAGTAACCATTGTTACGGTTAAAGATTTACCATATACGACCTATATCCAACAACTAGAAAAAGCGCATATTGTTTTAGATCAGGTATACGCGCACGATCAAGGCTATAATGCACTCGAAGCCATGGCTATGGGTAAAGTCGTATTTACGGGAGCGGGCGCATTTTTTAAATCCTATTACGACCCTAAGAGAATCGTAGCTATAGACACTATTCCTGATAGTCAGCATATCACTAGGGCTCTTGAAGAACTCATCTGCAATCCTGACCTAATTACTACCATTGGATGGAATGCTCGACAATTTATTATCAAAGAACACCATTATATATCGATTGCTAAACAATATGAACAAACATGGGTAACCTACAGGTAGGTACTGATTATAGTACTAGCTTATAAAAATCCTGCGTATAGACTTCACAACCCAATTCCTCTTTTTGTTTCAATAGTCCCCAATTATCTTCGGTTACAGTTCCCATATCAAAAAATCTGTAGTCCAATGCTTGGTATTTTTGGATCAGTGTAATAAACAAAAAATCCAATGCCCTATGAGATGCCCCTAACTCAGTGACTGCACCGTATTGAGATTTTACGACTCCATTAGAAATAAACAAGGTAATCCCAGCTATGACTTGTCCTTCTAATCGAACTGTATACTGCTGTATTGCTTCTGGAAACCGCTGCTGTAACAATGTTATTTCGGCAAGCGAATGCACAGGTTTAACTCCATGTTTTTCTGCTAATCTAGGGACTAACACCAAGTTCCAAAAATCAGAGAAATCTTCTTCTTGCTCTACGACCAAACCCTGAGACTGTCGTTTTCGATACTGCTTCAGCTTACTGCGATGAATATGCAAAGGCAAGCTATAATCAATCGCTAAATTCAAATCCCTGCGATAACACACTGCTCCTTGATCAGAGAAAAAATAACTAAACTCATGACTAGGCCTATGATGATAAAAAACAGGAATAGATTTTACCCATAGTTCCCGCACAGCAGCTGCCTTATAAAAAACGACCATAGCTAGTGTTAGCTGACGTACCTTATCTCCTCCGATACTTTTACCCAATACTAGCCCCCCATAGGTAAGTCCTAAATGAGAATGTACCGTTTCCGCTATAAGTGTAGCAGGAAATACAGCCACTAAGGTAGTATCTCTATAGAGTAGCAATGAAAAATCCTCAAACCGATCGGAATGGTATTCCATAAAATCTCTATGGAATAAAAAAGTACCATTCTTTGCATCTTCTACAAAAGAATTCCAAATGTGATACGATTCAGCTGTATATTTTTCTACCCTATAACTACTCAACAACAATGGATTTTAGATAATTATTCACAGAAGTGGTTTAAACCACTTTCACCACACGAAACTACTACAATAAGTAGTAACTACAAAAAAGAGATGTTTCATCCACTCTTTATCCTTTCTACATGTTAGTCCTACTTTGTTATCTTAGGGCGTTACCACAAGGGTCGGGCTTTCCGCTACAATTCCTCGCTACTCCTATGGTCGTAGCTGTGGGATTTTCACTGCAATCCCTAACGCAAATCAATAGTACTCGCTAAGATGACAACGTAGGATTAGAAAAGCCACTATAATTGCCCCGTGAAATGTTTAATTTTTTTATTACAACAGCACTATGAAACTCAAAAAATACCTTATCCAATCAAATTTCTTCCCATTTTCGATCTAAAATAAAAAGTCAAGATGAATTCAAATTAAAAAAAGTTTACTTCACTTCCTTACGCAAAATATAATACAAATTAATTCCTGCGATCGCTACATTGGTAATAATAATAGGAATAGACCAATTGAGTAAAACGCCATAGATCACAAAAGCGACACATCCGATGGTATTGATAATACGCAATGTTTTGATGTTTTTCATTAAAAAAGAAACCAATACCGTGAACGAAGCTATATATCCTACAAACTCTATCAAAAAATTAGAATCCATACAAAAAAGTGTTTTTAAACGTTAAAAAAGTGTATTTTACCGAAAATTTATTGTTTTTTACAAGCTGAGATTAAAAACAGCATGTTATATTTGTATCAACAAAAAGAAAAAGAGCCAATTACATACTCTCTCATTAAGATATGGCCCCCAAATAATGCCATGCCCCAATAAATTTCCCTAGATTAAAAAATCCCGATGCATATCGGGATTTTTTTGTTTCTATATTTGAAGTAGTATAAAATGTGATTACACAATTTTATTTCTTTTACGCTCTACTTCTGTAAGATATATTTTTCTCAATCGAAGGTGATTTGGAGTTACCTCTACATACTCATCTTTTTGTATGTATTCTAAGGCTTCTTCCAGAGAAAACTTGATTGCAGGAACAATCTTAGCCTTATCATCCGCCCCAGAAGAACGTACATTACTCAACTTCTTAGTTTTAGTAATGTTTACCGTCATATCATCTCCTCTAGAGTTTTCTCCGATTACTTGTCCTTCGTAAATATCTTCTCCTGGATCTACAAAAAACTTCCCTCTATCTTGTAATTTATCAATAGAATATGGAATTGCTGTTCCTTTTTCCATAGATACTAGAGAACCGTTAATACGCCCTGGAATATCTCCTTTAAGTGGCTGGTATTCTTTGAATCTGTGTGCCATAATCGCCTCTCCAGCAGTAGCCGTGAGTAATTGATTTCGCAATCCAATGATTCCTCGAGATGGGATCATGAATTCACAGATCATTCGATCTCCTTTAGCCTCCATGCTTAGCATCTCTCCCTTACGCATCGTTACCATCTCTACTGCTTTTCCAGAAACTGATTCTGGCAGGTCTATGGTCAACTCCTCTATAGGTTCACATTTTTTACCGTCAATCTCTCTAATGATTACCTGTGGTTGCCCGATTTGTAATTCATACCCTTCTCTACGCATTGTTTCTATCAATACCGATAAGTGTAGTACTCCTCTACCAAAGACTAAAAACTTATCTGCACTATCCGTTTCATTTACACGCAGTGCTAAATTCTTTTCTAATTCTTTATTCAGACGGTCTTTAATATGTCTAGAAGTTACAAACTTTCCGTCTTTTCCAAAAAACGGAGAATCATTGATCGTAAATAGCATACTCATCGTAGGCTCATCGATAGCAATAGTTTTTAAGGCTTCTGGATTTTCTATATCTGCCACAGTATCTCCAATTTCGAATCCTTCTAATCCTACTAATGCACAGATGTCTCCTGCTTGCACCTCGGCTGTTTTTCTTCTTCCTAATCCTTCAAAAACGTGTAATTCTTTGATTTTGGATTTCTTGATACTTCCATCTCTCTTTACTAGTGATACCTGCATCCCTTCGGTCAGCGTACCTCTTTGTAGCCTTCCGATAGCGATACGCCCTGTAAAAGATGAAAAATCCAATGACGTGATTAGCATCTGCAACGTACCCTCTTCGATTTTTGGAGAAGGGATGTGCTCGATGACCATATCTAATAAAGGCTCTATATTTTCAGTTTCGTTCTTCCAATCATCACTCATCCAATTGTTCTTAGCAGAACCATATACCGTAGGAAAATCTAATTGCCATTCTTCTGCACCTAATTCAAACATCAGGTCGAATACCTTTTCATGTACTTCCTCTGGAGTACAGTTTTCTTTATCTACCTTGTTTACGACTACACAAGGTTTCAATCCTAGATCAATCGCCTTTTGTAACACAAAACGAGTTTGTGGCATCGGCCCTTCAAACGCATCTACCAACAATAATACGCCATCAGCCATATTCAAAACACGCTCTACCTCACCTCCAAAATCGGCGTGACCAGGTGTGTCTATAATATTGATTTTTGTTCCTTTATACGTTACAGAAACGTTTTTAGAAGTAATCGTAATACCTCTTTCTCGTTCTAGATCATTATTATCCAAGATTAAATCACCCGTATTTTCGTTTTCACGAAACAATTGACAGTGATACATAATTTTGTCTACCAACGTCGTTTTACCGTGGTCTACGTGCGCTATTATAGCGATGTTTTTTATAGCAGTCATATACGCCTGATTTTAAGGCTGCAAATGTACGTTATATTTTCGAGAGCTGATGCAACTAGACTAAGAATATAACGAAGGCTTAAAAAAACGATGCCTATCCAGAGGCTATCCTTAACATTATCAATACACTACACCCTAAATCTATAAGAACACCCATCCTATCGAAAGCCCCATATTCGGTTGTATGATCTGCTCCCCATCTGTGAATGCCGTTCCCACTCCTAATTCGAGTCCCCAATTAAATCCTGCACCATAGGTTCGCTGTAATCCCCATATAGGCCCTAAGAACACATAGTAATCATTACTTGCATCTAATGTCCCAATAATGGAATTTGAAGTAAGAAAGGAAGAAATAAGACTTATATAATTGGCGGAATTATTTTGTATATTTTTTTGTTTTCTAATTCTGCGATTAAAATTGTAATAATACCTATAAAACGCTTCATATATCAAGAAAGCACCAAATTCAGTTTTTCTACCTGTTGCCTCTCTAAATGCAAGTTGTGTATCTATCCCTAGTCCTAATGTGGTATACTTAGTAAGCCCTACTTCATATTCTACGCTGGGCGTGACCAATAAACTTACTTTAAACTGCTGTGATTTTACCCCCTGACTAGTCGATTGCCCAAATGCAGTCATAGCCATACATGCTAACACCACAAAAAAATGTTGTTTCATTTACTTATTTTTGATGAAGTGATTAAATCCCCTATTACATACACTAAATCTTCATTAACGCCTACGATCTAAACAGAATCCTATAATGAGTTTGATTCGTATATGTAACATTCCTTTTGTTACCAAAAAACATACCAAACTACCTTATTAAAAAACTATTTTTTCCGACTAGAAAGTGATTCTAAATTGAGTGCAATAACTAAACACATCTGATATAAACATGTATACCTATAAACAGTACACGAGTAGAATATTCATTGCCAACTCCTTACAACATCTAAATAAGTGTATATGAAAAATGCTTTTTCGATCAAAAACAAAACATCAAAATGAGATTACAAAATGGTAATCAGGTACCAATGTGCATATTGCTAAAAATTATTTCTTGTTTTTTACGTTACAATGTAAAGTAAGTAGTTTACACTTTTTCGATTTCAGTAAAATCAAAAGGTATTTGTGATCAAATACAGTATTTTTTGGCGTCTTAGTAGCACGGAAAGTCAAAAACTACAATAATTGAGTACAAAACATTGTTTTTATAACAAATCAAAAAAGTCTAAATCACTTGAACGTAAACACAAACCAATAACTCCAAAGGAACATGAATCGAACCACCAACTGCTGATTACATTCCTTAAAAAACTCTTAAAACTCATGAAAAATTTTCAACCTTTATGCAAGGCAATAACCTTGTCATTTGTATTCATTTTATGCTATACTTTTACAAGCAATGCGCAAGAAGAACACCAATTGCGAATGCTAGAACTAGTCAATAATTTCAGAGCTGAAAACAATCTACAACCAGTACAACTTAACGAACGCTTAAATCAATCAGCTTTTGACCATTCATTAGATATGGGAACTCAGAATTACTTTGATCACACTGGACTAGATGGTTCTAACTTTAGCCAACGAGCAGTAAAATCTGGTTATGAAGGTTCTCCCGCTGGCGAAAATATTGCCGCAGGAAATTTTTCTCCAGACGATACTTTCGAACAATGGAAAAACAGCCCTGGACATAGAAGGAATATGCTCAATCCTAATCACAATGAAATGGGAATCGGAAGAGCCTCGGTAGAGGGTTCTAGATACAGACATTATTGGACACAAGTTTTTGGTAGAGGTAAGTTATTGTCTATTGATGAATTCGAAAAAGAGATAACCAATATTCAATTTTATCCAAACCCAACAAAAGATTATATCCAACTACAAATGAACCAACCACCAAGTAGACCTGTAGCAGTTACTGCTATGACTATGGATGGGAAAATTGTGTATTACCAACAGAAAGTAACACTTACAAATACTTTTACAATCCCTTTATCATCAATGCCCAAAGGAGTTTATTTCATTAAAGTAGGCAACAACACATCACAGAAAATAGTGAAGATGTAAGCTATTTTAGCTATTGTACGCTAAACATAACTCTCCAGAGTATCCCTAAATCTGGAGAGTTTTTATGTACACATATGTATCTCATATTAGATTAGAAGAAATAATGATATCGCACATGTATAGCAACTATCCTTTTCAATACTATTGCTAAAAATCAGTGTATCATTATACGTATGCTAACAGGCCTACTCCCAAATGCAATAGTTTAAAAAACGATACATTACTTTAGTATATTCCACGCATGACTTATTACCAATCCAAGCTCTTTACTTTTCTATTGCATAAAGCGCACTGAATACTGTATCTTTACCACATTTAATACAATACAATGGATTTAAAAAACATTCCTAATATACAGCACTTAGATGCCAATAACTTTTTCTTACTAGCAGGTCCTTGCGCCATAGAAAGCGAAGAGATGGCACTTCGAATCGCAGAAAAAGTAGTAGAAATTACTACTAAACTACGTATTCCTTATGTATTCAAAGGCTCTTTTAAAAAAGCCAACCGTAGTAGAATCGATAGTTTTACAGGCATTGGTAACGAGAAAGCACTTAAAATTCTACGCAAAGTAGGCGAAACCTTTGAGATTCCGACCATCACAGATATTCATGAAAATGCAGATGCATCCTTAGCCGCTGCTTATGTAGATATTTTACAAATCCCTGCATTTTTAGTACGTCAAACCGATTTAGTAGTAGCCGCTGCCAAGACAGGAAAAACCGTAAACCTAAAGAAAGGACAATTTATGAGTCCCGAAGCCATGCAGCACGCTGTAAAAAAAGTAACGGATAGTGGTAATCCCAATGCAATGATCACCGATCGCGGTACTATGTTTGGGTATCAAGATATGATCGTAGACTTTAGAGGGATTCCTACCATGCAGCAATTCGGTACTACCGTATTAGACGTTACGCACTCATTACAGCAGCCGAATCAAAGTAGTGGTGTAACTGGTGGACGCCCAGACAGTATCGAAACAATCGCTAGAGCAGGAATTGCCACAGGAGTCGATGGATTATTTATCGAAACTCATTTTGATCCTGCCAGTGCTAAAAGTGATGGTGCTAACATGCTAGATTTACAATATTTAGAAAAATTATTAAGCAATCTAGTAGCCATTAGACAAACCGTCGTGTCCTTATAAAATCTATCTCTTGGATCAAACAATACCACGGTTTGATCCAGGATACTATTTTACGCTCCATATCATAGCACCTGCATTAAAACTGCTTATGGAGTGATGTACTACTTACTACTTGGTACTGTATCGCGACAAGCAGCATCAGAACCTTCGTGCACTAGCAACATCTCTACATAGGACTGAACTGATTCTCAACTTTACCACTGATTATCAATACATTCTATTAAAAATTCAAGAAAAATTCGTATTTTTGAAGCGCGTAAATAACTAACCCCAATATATCTATACATCTTGAAAAATCACGCCCCTATACGATCATTCGTAGTGATGCTATTATTATATACCCTATGTATTCCACTACATGCTCAGAAAGCCCATAAACAGCAAACAATTACCATAGAAGCTACCGTCATAGACCAAGACACAGAAGAACCACTTCCATTTACCAATGTCATCATCCGAGGTACCTCTATCGGAACGATTACCAATGAAGAAGGAAGATTCGAGCTTACATTTAGCAAAAAACATGCAAAATCTTCTGTTGTTTTTTCATTTATAGGGTATCAGAACAAAACTGTTCCGATTCTAAAAATCACCTCGCCAGATACCACCATTCCACTAAAAACTGCCTCTACCGCATTAGAAGAGATTGTCGTAAAAACAAAAAACAAGTATAAAGAATATGTAGATCAAGCCATTGCCGCCATTCCGCTCAATTATGCACAGCACCCCGTAAATTTAGCCACCTATTACAGAGAACTCATTAAGACAGATGATCATTACACCAAATTTTCGGATGCTGCCAGTACGATCTATTATGCGAGCTATGACAATCAATTCGATCCCATGCAATCCAAAATGGATTATGTACAATTTACACGATTAGAGCAAAACATTAACCAAGTTCCCTTTCCAGAACCCAGTGAGTTCATAGCAGACACTAGAGATCAAGCACATATTATAGCCCTTCGCAAAAGTGATAACCTAAAGGATTATAAAATCATGGAGCAGTCCAAAAAACTACAAGCCATCGATACTATGAACCTAAAATGGTTAGAAAACAATGATATCGGAGGCGGTCCTTTACGACTCACAGGAGCAGATAAAATCAAACGACTAGAAGATTTTTTGAGCCCTACAACCAATAGTCATTACCTATTTACACTCTACAAAAAAAGTGTGTATAATGATAAGCCCGTATACATCATCTCTTTTACCCCTAAAGATCCAAGCACCGCACTCGCTAAATACACCGGAGAAATCACGATAGATAAAGACAGTAAAGCCGTCATTAGCTATCAATACCGATTGGCCAAAAACGCAAAACATCTGCTAAACCAGCGATTTGCTGCGCAGTTAAAGACTCCAAAATCCATTGAGAAAAAAACCAAGAAATCATTTATCACCCGTGTCACCAGTCTAAAAGATTACCAAGTATTTGTATCCTATTCTAATTACATGGGTAAGTGGTATCTAAAACGTATTAAAGCCATTAACACCTACCATAATAGCGGAGACTTGTTTGAGGACTATCGCGTAACCACCGAATCCGAATTGATTGTAAACACCGTAACTACCGATCCTGTAGCCAGAATCGCTATCGACCAAGTATACCGAACCAACTTTGCCAATCCCCTGTATAATCATACCCTACCCTATGATGCTGCCTTTTGGAATAACTACAGCACACTACTTCCTACAGGAGTTGTGGGCAAAGCATTAGATGATCTAGAAGCTAGAAGCAGTCTAGAAGATCAGTTTAACAAACTAAAATAAAATTACGCCCATCGACTCATTCAAAGACCCATCATAAGTGAGTAATCACATATACACAAAATCGTTGAACAGCAGTTTACCAGAAGCATACACCAATACATACGCCTTATCCACAATCTGTAGCTCTTTTTCTAGCGATCGTACTTTATCAATACAGCTATCAATATCTCCAAAATGAGTAAACGCAGTCGCACTAGGTATATGTGTAATAAACATCGCAGGCATACTAGGGTAATCGCTATCTTTTGGATGTCGGATAGATCGGATGATAAAATCAGGATTGATAATGCTGTAGGATAATTCGATTAATTTTTCCAAAAAAGAAGTTTTATACCACTAGTTTACACAAAAATCAATAAAAAATTCCAATAAATACAATAAAAAAATAGTGTCACATTCTTAATCAGGGCGTTACCACAGGGGTCGGGCTATCCGCTGTATCTTTTTTGGTTTTTTAGAAGAAGTGGTTTATTCTTTTTGGATTGAAGCGAAAAGTGAAGACTTTGTGATCAAATGCAGTAACTTTTTTTGTTGCATAGCAGCGCTACGGAACAAAAAAATTACAAAATTTGAGTGCAAAAGATCATTTTTATAGCCAATTACAAAAAGTGTAAATCACTTCTAGACCAAAAAAGGATGCCGCTCCTATCCCTAACGCAAGGAAATACGTTTGTACGAAAGGAATACATTTTTTTAAAGTGTCTATTGAGTAACAATGCAAATCGATAAAGCAATTACTGCACCAACGAATGCTATACTCCCCTCTCCAAGCTTTACCAAAAGCACATTACCATAAAAGATTCTTAATTTTTTAACATTTAATTAGCTATACGCTTACGGTTTTCCGTAAACAACTATCAGAACTTAATTAGTATTTTAGAAAACTCTTAAAATGAGTATGTAGCAACACATCGTATATACACTAAAAAAGGAGTCGCTGCCTGAATTACACCAATCTTTAAATAGCAGACAGCAGCATTACGGATCTAAAATAACAATCGTATGAGTGTACAAGCAAAAGTAATCATTGATCATCAAGAAATAAATCTATTGTATTATGATTATGGGTTTAATCAAAAAACCGATATTTCCGGAAGACCCTGTACAAAACCCGTATTTGTAGGACTTACCATAGAGATCGAAAGCAGAAGAGACATCGAATTTGCCGAATGGGCCTTTGCCGCCAATCAAACCAAACAGATAGAATTACATATCACTCCTGTACTCATGGGAGGCAAAACTCGCAAACTCTATTTCTATGATTGTCATCTTCTTAATTGGAAAAACCATTTCATATCCACAGGCAATCAGCCAATGTCAGAAACACTGTATATCAGTGCTGCCGGTGTAAAAGACACCAGCTCTACTGCTGAATATTCCACCTATTGGAGAACCACATTTCCACAACAGGAAGTGGAGCCCATTGCTATCGAAAATTCTCCTGAGGTACTCCAATACTATATTACAGATTTAGAAGGTAATGAAATAGACAAATATGAAGCATCGGACAAAATCATACTTAATCTAGAAACTAAAAATTGCATAGGAAAAAAACTAACCGTAAAAATACCTGATAAAACTTATGATTTTAAACACAACGGAATTCATTTACAAAATGACACTTTAAAAGACTATATAATAAATAGCGATGTAGAAAAAGTAGAATTAGAAGTTATAGAACAAAAAAGTTAATTACGTTATGGGAAAAAACACATTTGTTATTGAAATTGCAGGAATTACAGCTAGCAGGAGTATCTATATCAAAAAACCTGAAATACAAAATGGCTTTTGGTCTATTCCTAAAGGCGGTACAACAAAAGAAGCTACCTATGGAGAAAAAGTAAAGTTTACTGTAGGGACTAAAGATATCGACGATGGAACAGTCTTAAACTTTACACTTTATGACTATGACGGAAATTACAATCCTGACGATGAATTAAGTCGATCTTTTTCAGCCACTGTACAAGGAGATACCGCAGAGTTAGAGTTTATACCAGATAGTAAATGGGAAGAAAGTGCTAAATACGAAACAGACAAAGTCGTTGAAACATATTTTATAGTTGAAACAGAAGTCAAAGGCAAAAAAGTATCAGCACAATTACCTAAAAAAGAAGAGGATTATTTAAAAATATTTAGGAAAAAGCAATTGTTTTTACTGTATTATGTCACAGGAAATGACCATGGTGATGAAATGTTTGCTGAAGCTGCTCAAACAAGACTGCAAAACATAAAGAACACAAATGGTTTTAATGACTTGTATCATAAAGTACATTGTATCCCAATACAAGATATATCAGAAATTATTACCATTACACAAACCTACTTAAATAAATACGGAGGCAGTTTAATGGCTTACTGCAAAGAAATAGGGATATGGTCACATTCTGGATATAATGATGGACCATTTGGCTCTAAACCAACAACCCCATCTAATTGTCCTAAAGATACTTTACACATGGATATGTGTGGCTGGGAAAAAATTTCGTTTAATTGGTATACAGACTCTAAATTAGTAATATATGGGTGTAATTCAGGTAGAGATGATTCTCTTTTTGCCAATAGACTTTCGTTATTACCTAATTTTAAAAACATTGAAGTTTGGGGACAATCTGATTCATCTTATCCTTCAAAATTCCCCGACTATAGAAGAACAAGTTTGGCAAGAACAATTGATGAAAATATTTCAATAGGAGGATTTGAAATTGGGTATACGTATATGGTAGCCGGTAATTATGGAGAAGGTAAGAAATCACAAACATTAAATTTATTAGATGATTTTCCAAAAGCGAATCCAATGAATTGTTATAAAAACGGAATAAAAGTAAGAAGCACGCATCAGGGGTATTTTAATGATCATAGAAAAGTAGAGCAATTTAAACTTAATTAATATGAAAAAATTAATGATCATTTTAGTTATCGCTATTTCTTTAGGCTGTAATTCTAAAAAACAATCCCTCTTAAATGATTTTAAAATAAATGGAAATACATCTTTAATAGAAGGAGTAAAAATTCACGCTGAAATAATACTTGAAAATATGACAAGAAAAAGAATTATTTTATATCAAAATAAAAAAGTTTTTACGCCTCCTAAAAATGTTTTACGTTACGAATTTGAAATTAGTTATAATGATTCTATTTACGCTAAATACGGAAGTGATAATAAAATAAAGGCTAATCAAAAATATGGTAAATATCATTTTTATTTCTTCCAAAAAGATGCGAATATTTATGTAAATATTGATTTGATATCAGAAAACAGAAAATACAATTCTAACTCAATAATCTTAAAAAGAAATAGAGTTACTGACTTTTAAAAACTGTTTTAATTAAATGAAATTACCATGTATTTTATTAATTATACTAACTGCTTTTGGATGGAAAGGTAAGTAACAAGACATACAAAATAGTACTAATCATATATCTCCTAACTATCAATTGCTTTTCGCAAGAGTTAGATAAACACGTATACCTCCAATTAGTGCGAATGAATTTCAAGAATTCATCAAAAAAGAGAGTACTCTGGAGAAGTTAAATGGAAATTTTAGTATTACCCGTAGAAATACAGAAGGGCAAGTAATTGATATTGCTATTAAACATTACCATAATGGGAATAAGGTAGGAGAATGGATTTCTTATCAAAATCTTTTCAGTGGTTTGAAATTAAGCTTTATAGCTAACTACAAAGATAACCAGTTAAACGGATATTATTACAGAACAGATAATCATACATTTACTGAAAAAGGGTTTTATAAAAAAAATAAAAAGCACGGAGAATGGGAATTTAACAAAAATGGGGAAACCAAAATTTGTACCTATAAAAATGGTGTGAAGCATGGTTTTTTCAAAACAGAAGATGAAACTGGGAAGACAAGCGAAGGGTACTATAAAAATGGAAAAAAAGATGGCAAGTACAAAGAGGTCTCTGAAACTATGATAAGGAAAGGGCAATTTAGAAATGATAAAAAATCAGGAATATGGACTATAGAAGATTCAGTAACAGCTAAAACCACAATTGAATTTTATAAAAAAGGGAATTTAATGCCACAAAAAAAATAAAATACACTATTACAGTAGAAGTTCATGCAGATCGTAGAAATGAGAATAGCACTAATTATTTTTATACCCATACTATTTTTAGATTCTTGTAGAAAAATGAATAAGCTGTCCCCTCCATCAATCCAAGAAATCGAAAGTATTGAGCACCCTATAACTAACGAATCAATGCCATTAGAGAAGAATCGTATTTCAGGAAAAGTGATCCATCAGGATTCTTTAACTACTGATCTTGTAGCAATTAAACTTACCATCAATGATTCAATTTGTGTAAACACCTATGGCGATTTTGACGGTTTTTTCTCTTTGAGATTTGATGCATCTAAAATAGATACGAATAGTTATTTTGAATTCATATTTCGTGAGTATTCAATTAAGAAAATACTATACATAAATTTCCTCGAAAATGGAGAAATCCACCTAGATAAAAAGGCAAATTATTAACACATAACCAATATCTGATATTCTATGAATCGGTAAGAGATTGTTCTAGATGATTTTACAATAAAAGTTCAAACTCCACAAGGTTTATTCGATTTATTAACAAATTCAGCAAAGCATACTTATGGAAAAAACAGAAAAAAGCAACTTACAATCACAAAAAAGTATTTACAAATATAATCTTTGTTTAATTGTGACAATTCTAACTTTATTTAGTTGTTCAAATGAAATTACAGAAACAACTTATAAATATAATTCGGACGAGTACCATGAAAAAATAAGAGAATTTAGAACCTCTTTTAATGAAGCCAAAGAAATCGCTTCTCTTTTATATTTTGAAAAAAATCCTAATGCTACAGAATATAATTTTTCTTTAAATTTTATACTTGGTGATTATTATATTTTTTGTGATTCAAATTGTTTATATAATTTAAAAACAACTCAATACTTTTTAAAAGGAATTTGGGTTAATGGAAAAACAGGAAAAGCAATTTATAAAAATACGGACAAATATGTAAAAATACATCTCGATATTCCTTATACGAACTTAAATTCGTATTCTGGAACAATTAAAAAATCTGAATAAAAACGGTTTAGAATCGAGCTTCTTCTAATCGTGCCATACATAATAACAAAGACGATTATAATCAATTGATTTCCAAACCACAAACAGCATGAATAAACTACTATACATGGTAATACTTATATCTATTGTAAACTTTTTAGGATGTAAGTCAGAAGAAGAAAAATTTCTTGATAATCATGAGATAGTTTTTTGTGAAACAGATGAGTTTAAAAATTTTATTGCAGAGGCTACAATTAAACCTGAAAGAGCAAAAGAAATAATGATTGATTTTGCCAGAAAAAACAATGTACGGCCACCTCATTTGTTATATTTTATCATTGATGAGTATTATGTATTTACTAGTTATGTTCACCTAAAAATACCTGAAGCAAGTACAACGGGAATTTGGGTTCATGCCAATACTGGAAAAATCAAAGAAGTGAAAAATGGGTTATTTTTAAAAGCTTATTGTAAACATCAATGGACAAACTAACATATCTAAAAATTGAGTACTACAAATTGCATCATAGAATATGAAACAAAAAATAATACTATTAATAGTAGCTATAATCTCTAGCTGTCATAATAACAATCCTATAAAAATTGACAAAAACAAAACTTACGCTTATCAAACAGAAGAATTTAGTAGATGGGAGCATTCAAAAAAAATAAAACTCAATGAAGCCCATAAAATTCTCTATGAATATCTAAAAACGCATCATGAATCTTTTAAAAATACGGATAAGCAGACAGGTTACCCCCTAAGCTATGCTTATGATAATTACTATGTATTTTCATCCGTGACAAACATCCATAAACTAGGAAAATTTAATTTATCTGGTTTATGGGTTAATGCTAATACTGGTGAAATTAAAGTAGTAAAAATTGAACCCGAAAAAAATTTTGACACAGAAGGACATATTTGGACTTTTTATACGGGAAATGATCAATATTAATTTTATCGAAATTGAAAAAAACACTTCATAACCATAGGTTAACTTATTCATGTGCTTAATTTGTTATTTTTAGTTACTTAATTCTAAACTCTTTTAATCATGCTAAAAAACATTTCCAATCTTGGTCAAATTCTAAGTAAAACAGAACAACTATCCATCAATGGAGGCCGTACAGTGTATTGCAAAGTCAAGGTGTGTTCTGATGAAGTCGTAACTACAGAGGACATGCCTGGTGAATGGGACGACGACGTAAATTGTCATTATGAATGGAGAGCATGCTAAAGCATCTATAGATGACACCTCAACTTTTAACGGTACCCAAACGGGCACCGTTAAAAAACTAACGATCACCGAAATAAAGAATACTAACACAAATAATGATGGGAACACAGCCTTACTTTATCTCTGAAGCTTCGTTATAACACATATCCCTCTAGCATACTTTCTTAGCATTTTAGTACCTTAACTAGCAATTCTATGTATTAATTTTGCTATCGATTTTATACAATACACAGTGACGCATCCATTAAAATTCATACGAGATTATTACCAACCGATGCAACCCACTGTCTCGGCAGATCATCACGAAATCAGCTACCTAGAAATACAACCTCATCCAGAGATCGAGGATTTTGTATACTGTTTTTGGCAACTCAAAACACATGTAACCTTACCTACTCCCTACGAGTATCGAGTGGTTTCTGATGGCTGTATCGACATCTTTTTTACTCCTAGACACCCTACAGAAAGTTTTATTATGGGGTTTAGTCAAAAATTTGTTCAATTTCCTATCGGAACAGCATTTGAGTATATCGGTATTCGATTTTTACCTGCTGCTTTTCCCCTGTTATTTGGAGTGGATGCCAAAACCCTAAGCAATCAATCTCAGGCACTAGACCACATCTTACCTAGTTTTGCCGAGTGGATACGCACTGCTATTCGCCCTACAGATTCTTTTGAAAACATCACTGCACTGCTCAACAAAAAAATAATTGGCTATCTACAAAACCGAGAGATACAGTACGACACTCGGTTTTTAGCAGCACTACATCTCATTTTAAAAAAAAAGGGACATTTAGACACCGAAAAATACCTAGACACGGGGCTAAGTCCTAGGCAACTGCGTCGGGTCTTTAACTTTTATATCGGTACGACAGCCAAATCATTTAGCAATGTGGTGCGTTTTCAGCATATATTACATGCTACACCTTCTCAGCAAAGCCTTACAGAAAATAAACTTTATCTAGCGATTGGTTTTTTTGACCAAGCACATTTCATAAAAAATTTCAAAACCTTCTACGGAGTTACGCCTTCAGAAGCATTCCGCTAAGTTTGTCCGATTTTTACAATCCTATCACTACTCATCATTATACATTCGTACCTATACAATCACGAACAATGAAAACAGTAGTAGTCATCGCATTGGTACTAACCGCAGGTTGGACTCATGCACAAACAAACAACAAGATGAAATTAAACGCAGGTATTATTACCGAAAAATTACAGGAGAGCAAACAATTCTACACAGAGACCTTGGGCTTCGGAGTACGTTTTGAAAATGAATTTTACCTATTATTACACACCCCCGATCAATCCGCAGAAATTAGTTTTTTACAACCCAAACATCAGAGTCAACAACCTATTTTTCAATCTGCTTTTACTGGAAAAGGAGTTTATCTAACCATAGAGGTTGAGGATGTGGATAGGGTGTATCAGCAACTGCAAAAAAAAGGAGTTCCGATGGAAGTCGAAATCCGAGATGAACCATGGGGAGACAGGCATTTTGCGATTAAAGATCCTAATGGTATCGGAATTGACATCGTAACCTATACGAATCCAGAAGAGTAAAAGTACAGCTATGTTATTGGGTCTATTTTTTTATAAACGAATTTGGACTTTCTATTAGAAGAAAGTCCAAATTCGTTCAATTGTAGGAGTTTCGTTATTGTACATTACAAACGCTTAGCGTAAAATTTCCGTTAACGAAATTTTCTTTATCAAATTTTGCATCAATTCTTCCTTTTACTTCGGTTTCTGAAATGGATAGGATTTCCACAGCACCATCAGCAGAGATAAAATTCTGTGCGCCATCAGGATTAAACAATGTTACTGTTTGGCCTGTAAGGTCAGTATTGAGTTCTAAATTATATAGTCCCACTTCATTCTTGATGAAAAAGAATACCTTTACATTTTCACCAAAACCAAAGAATCCACAAAAATCATCGGATCCATCGTTTTCCTCATTAACATCAAAAAAATCTAGATCCATTGTATTTTCTTCCATTTCTATATCGGCACTTCCTGCCTTAAAATTAAAAGAAATACCATCAATCATTCCGCTCATATTCTGGTCTAAGAAACTATGTCCTGTCGAGCCATCATCATTATCGTCATTACAGGAGGTAAGACCTAATAAGCCTAACAGACAAATAGTGCATAGGACATTAAAACTAATGTAAAAATGTTTCATTTTTATAAAATTTATAGGGTTAACAACTTTAATACTAAGAACGTTCAGTTCTTTTAATTTTTAAAAAAAAATAGAAGATATTTTTTGTAAAGTGCTTAAATATAATGCTTTTATACATGCAATGGATTAAAAACCATAAAAAAGCATGGAACATATACTGTATCAGTAGAATACGTGTAAAATTCCTCCTGCTACTGCTACTATATGCTATCTATAAATAGTGTGGTATGCATAAGAAATGCTTTCTGCTTTTAATCAATATAATGCTTATCTAATTGAAGTGGTTTAAACTTTTTTGATTTCAGCGAAAAACCAATATTTTGTGATCAAATACAGTGATTTTTTAGTTGCATAGCAGCGCTACGGAACTAAAAAATTGCAAAATTTGAGTGCAAAAGATCGTTTTTATAGCAAATTGAAAAAAGTTTAAATCACTTCATTATCAAAAATCTAACTACCCTGCCCATAGCATAACATGGATGTGGAATGTAAGATTGTAACCTCTACTCACATGTATAATAAAAACCTGAGCACTATAGATCCAAACTTAATTTTTGGGGCGATTTGAATATGACGTGTCACTACGTAAGTATATCCTACGTATTGAGACTACTATAGTACTCAGGTTAAAAAAACGAGTGCATACTTGCTTGCACAACAACAGTATTTTATAAGCATCAGCATCATTCGTGGCAATTAAATAAACAACGCATTCAACTCACTCTGGCGCCACTTGATTATCATCAATGCTAATGGTTTATCACAAACAAGTAGGTACTCGTTGCTACTTCATTCTATAAAAAAACAACTCCTTTTTTTTTAGAAAAATCCGTTGCTTGCCGATAACACTGGATAACTACTCCGTGATCTCGAACACAACAAATATATATTTTTTCCCCGCATAAATTTTATATATAATTTTAATGACTATATTTAAAAAATAAATAAATTTATGTAAATGACTATACAACAGCTTAGATACATCGTAGCTTTGGATCAAAAAAGGCATTATATAAAAGCTGCTGAGGCTTGTTTTGTATCGCAACCTACACTCACGATTCAAGTAAAAAAACTAGAAGAAGAGATTGGTAGTATGATTTTTAATCGTCATAAACACCCGCTTGTTCCTACTCCTATAGGGAGTATATTGATCGCCAAAGCCAAATCTATATTACGGGAAGTGGATGAGTTTAAGGCATTGGCTTATGATGATAAAGCTTCTTTATCTGGCACCTATACACTAGGGATCATCCCTACGGTAGCTCCTTATTTACTGCCCTTATTCCTGGATGATTTTATACAGAAACACCCTACGATACAATTGCGCATTAAAGAAATGCAATCGGAGCAGATCATCGAAGCCTTGTATAAGGGTACGATAGACATTAGTATTTTATCTACTCCTATAGAAGAAGCAGGATTGCGGGAGATCAATCTGTACCAAGAGGCTTTTTTGGTGTACTGTAATGATCCCGAACAATTTAGCACCAATAAGCACATCCATCAAAAAGACTTAACGCCAGAAAACCTATTGCTACTCGAAGAAGGACATTGCTTTAGGAATCAGGTATTAAACATTTGTAAACAACAAAAGGAAGATAACAAACATGCTTTTGTTTTCGAAAGTGGGTCGATACAAACGATTAAAAACCTCGTAAAAAGTGGTCTAGGCTATAGTTTGGTACCACAATTGTCTGTCATAGATCCATCAGAAGATCGGTATACCAAACCCTTTGCTGCTCCTACTCCTACTAGAGAAATCAGCATTGTGGTGAATAAAAATTTTACCAAAGAAAAACTAATCGAACAGCTTTTAGCCTCTATTAAACATACACTGCCTGATACGGTCACTAGCCTACATAATTATGTAAAAGTACGCTGGAGATAACTTCTTTTTTGCGTTAGGGATAGCAGTGGAAATCCCACAGCCCGACGATAGGAGGTGCGAGGAATTGGAACGGATAGCCCGACCCTTGTGGTAACGCCCTAGTAGTTAAACATATCACTTTTTTCACAAAGTACTTGTGAGATTGCATAATTTAATTTTACTTTGCAATTCAAAGTACTTTAAAAATGAGCATAGAAGATTATTTAAAAGACCTGACCGAGATTAAAGATATGATGCATAAGTCATCGCGTTTTTTCTCATTGAGCGGATTGTCTGGTATACTAGCAGGTATCTATGCCCTTATTGGTGCTGCTGTGGGATATTATATCGTAAGTACCCATACGAGAGATTATGTGATGATTAGTGAAGAAGCTTTTCGGTATATCATCATAGATCTAGCCCTAGTGGCAACTGCTAGTATTGTTACAGGACTATGGCTAAGCTATCGCAAGGCGAGGAAGAATAATGAATCGCTGTGGAACAGTTCGGCTAGGAGATTGGCAGAGGCTTTATTAGTGCCACTGATTACAGGTGGGATTTTTATCATCATAAAAATCTACCAACAACACTACGGATTGACAGGAGCATTGATGCTTATTTTCTATGGATTGGCTTTAGTTAATGCCTCGAAATATACGATTGGTAATGTAAAATATTTGGGATATATAGAGATTGTATTAGGATTAGTCTGCGCTATAGTTCCTACCTTTGGTTTTGTATTTTGGAGCATTGGATTCGGAGTGATGCATATCATTTATGGTAGTTTGATCTATATAAAACACGACCGATAATCAGAGACATAGCTACTAATCTGTAGACACTATGAAGAATATTTTAGGGAATATCAATAAGGCTTTTGACCATCGTATCCGATTGGGTATTATGTCGGTATTGGTCGTAAATGAGCATGCCGATTTTAAAACCCTTAAGGAGCTACTAGGGGTAACGGATGGCAATCTAGCCAGCCATGCCAAGGCACTAGAAAAAGAAGCCTATATCAAGGTAGAGAAATCATTTATTGGACGCAAACCCAATACTAAATATAGCGCTACAAAGGAAGGACGATTAGCGTTCGAGAAGCATGTAGCTGCTATCGAAAAATTACTACGTACTTAGAAACAGGAATACCTCAGTACGTAACGACCTATAAAAAGGTCTATTTTTTTACATATTTACTTTGAAATTCAAAGTACTTTAAAAATTAAATAAAATGAGAGCATTTATTGTCGCTACTTTATACGAATGGAGTAAAACTCCGTATCAGAAATGGATTAAGAAAAATGAGGCTTGGGAGCTATCTGTACCGCAATTGATGGCATATCCCGTAGAGAGCTTGGGCTATCATCTGGGTAGTTTTATGCTGCGGCACAATTTTACGCTTGAACCTAAACTAGAGAACCACGATGTGTTTCATGTACTCACTGGTATTGGGATCTCTGTACCCGAAGAAATCGCAATGCAGTTTTATCTATTGGGGAATGGAAAGAAAAGCCTCTACCTCTGCATGGTGATTCTAATCGGCACACTACTCTACCCCGATCAATGGCGCTTTTTTTTAAAAGCCTATCGATTGGGCGCACAAGCGAATATATTCCATTCATTGGCATATCATAAACTACTCTTACAACCTATAGAAACGATTCGTACCACTTTTTTAATTCAAACATTATGAAAATTACACAATCTATGAACAGAAATGCGCTACTGATAGCAGCTACTAGTTTTGGCATCGGCACCTCTTTATTCGCTACTTACTTCATCACTGGATGGAAACATCTAATTGTAATCGGTACATACTATGTATTAATTGCTTTTACGCTCAATGTGATTACGTTTATAGGACTCCTAGTAAATAGTATCATTACTACACATTTATACAAAGAAAATATGATAACCATGCTCTTTCTCTTAGCCAATCTACCAATCGCTTTAGTCTACACACTACTGGTGATTAATAATCCACTACATTCTGTTCACTTCTAATACACACCACTATGTACCACCGTTTTTTCTTAAAAAACCTTGTCTATGCCGTAGCTTTTAGCCTCTTATTACTCTGCATCAGAGTGATTAGCTTAGGGTCTGGTTTGTTTCTGTTTTTGGTTTGGAATTTTTTCCTAGCTGCTATTCCATATGCCATTACCTGTGTATTGCGATTCTCTGTAATACGCGATAGTCGGCTCTTATTCTGGTTAGGATTCTGTATATGGCTCGCTTTTCTGCCCAATGCTCCCTACATCCTTACAGACCTACAGCATCTGACCATTAGCACCTTGCAATTCATTTGGTTCGATGTGCTGCTCATCCTATCCTTTGCCATTAATGGACTGCTCATAGGATTCGCTTCACTGCGTATGATGCAGGAATTACTACTACATCGCTTTTCTAAAAAAATAACCAATGCTATCATACATAGCGCACTATTACTCTGTGGTTTTGGTATCTATCTGGGTAGAATCGTACGCTGGAATAGCTGGGATGTGATACAGCACCCTATCGACCTATTGGGGGATATCGCTACGCGCATCTTATTCCCGATAGCACATATCGAAACTTGGGCATTCACCATGGGGTTTGGTGGTTTTTTAATCATCTGCTATCAGTTTACCTTTGTAGGCATCACTAATGATGAATACCATAGAAACAAAAAATTGCACAACTAATTACTAGAATCTTACTAATAGCCACCATTGAACCATTTTTAATTCTAAAAACTATGATGATCATCTCTCAAAAAAACTGAATCGAAACAACAATATTTCAAAAAAAAATTCACCCCTAGAACTGTAATAATGCAATTTTTTTTAATTATTTTTAACAATGTTATAATTTTTTATATCTATGACCAAAGCCATATATCTACTAATTGCAATCTTTCCCCTTACTCTTTTATCTTGCAAAAAAAATAATGATCCGAAAATAGCTACCGAAGAAGTGCTATTTACCAAAGAAGGTGAGTTAACCATTTTTAGAACTCAAGATACGATCATGCCTATCCGCTATTTAGACATCGAGATCGCCGATAATAATTACGAACGACAAACGGGATTGATGTACCGCAAATCCATGCAAGATCTTCAGGCCATGCTCTTCGTATTCCAAAAAGCTGGTGAGAAAAGTTTTTATATGAAAAACACCCTCATCCCACTAGACATTATCTATATCGATGCCGATTATAAGATCGTAAGCGTACAAAAAAATGCCAAACCACTAGACCAAACTTCACTACCTTCTAAAACCAATGCACAATACGTACTAGAAATCAACGGAGGTTTATTTGATCAATGGCAGCTCCGAGTAAGAGATTCTATTGCGTATAGAAAAATGTAATAGATGATTCACACTACAGTAGTGCTTCTTTTTTTGGGCGTTACCCTAAGGGGTCGGGCTATCCGCTATATCTTTTGGCAGCACTAAGGTGCTACCAAAAGGATGCCGCTGCTATCCCTAACGCAACTATTTGGTCACAAAACCTTTACTTTTCGCTAAAAATCGAACAAGTGTACCCCACTTTATAGTATCCGCTGAGGAATCATACAGCTCTTAAAACAAATGCAACCAAGTTGCATTAAGTAAGATTTATAACGTACTTTGTTCCATAAGCATCTTTACTCAAAACAAAATAGCATACGTCATGAATCATAAATTACCCGTTATGCTATGTAAACGACACATCACTAAAAAATCGCCAACAAGCAGTTTCCCTTTTTCGATAGGCAAATCCATTTTATACTGCTATGCTTTGTATATATACAAAATGCCAGACTTGATATAGGTCTGGCATTTTAGTTATCGAAGTGATGTAAACTTTTTTCAATTTGCTATAAAAATGATCTTGGTTTTTCACTGAAATCAAAAAAGTGTAAACCGCTGCATCATCATTTAGATGCAAGAAACTCCTTACTCCATTTTATTATTTTACTATCTGTATTACTTTCTGCATCGACTCGCTTCTAAACGCTATAAAATACACTCCTTTTGCCACATGGAGCGGAATCGCCAACGTACCATCCTGTACCATCGCCTTTGATTGATACAAAATAGTACCTTTTATATCTTTTATAGCCCAATGCATCGGAGCATGCATCCCTTTTACATCAAAATGTACGATCTCTCCAAAAGGATTTGGATAAGGTGCCGAAATATACACACTACGATTTGTACTAGCCTTAGCAGCAGGTACACGCGTCCAACCATTATCATAAGAGACATCTCCACAAATTTCTAAATCTGCTGTTTGCTGCGCGCCATTAGCACTAAAAATCACATGCGCGCAATCCACACCTGCTAGTGTATACTCATACCACCCATCTCCTGATGCTTTCATGGGTACACCAGGCCATGTGGTAGCTAAACTTGTCGGTGTTGTATCCCAATAATACAAGGTCACTGCATCCCAATTGGTCGTATTTCTGTAGCGGATGACTATTCCTTCTGAGACATCACCTGTACATCCTACTGGGCATTCATCATACCATCGTGCGGTACGCTGATCATACCACCCATTCCTATCTCTAAACAGATCTGCTGTTTGCTGTCCAGCTCCATTAGAGAATACCAAACCAATACGATTACCTGTGGTGATCGTAGCTGTATACCACTGCGTTCCTGAATTATTGGTCATTAACCTTCCTGGCCAATTCCAATCGGGTAAAGGTGTATTATTTTCTGTATCGAATGCATATACATATACTTGATCCCAATTTGCTATATTATTTACTTGAAATGTATACGTAGTCGGGGCATCAAATGTATAGCGTTTGGTCAATACTTCTGAACGATTCCCCGCAGTATCAAATGCAATCACTTTTAGCTCTACAGGATCTCCCATAGCACTTTCTATAGCAAACGGTACTGTATACTCACTACTATTAGCAGTAGGCGTCGTACCATCTGTCGTATAATATATCGTAGTAGCTGCATCTGTAGCAGTAGTCGTAGCTGTGATAGTTACTCGTACTGGAGCTTCGTAATTTCCTGAATCTGGTGTGATGGATACTGCTACCTCATCAGCACTTTTATAACCACCAACATATACATGCTGTATAGGAGTGCTAAATGTATTGCCCTGAAGATCGGTAGCCTCTACATAATAATCTACCAATACATCAGACAGTCCCTTAATTGCTGCATAACATAAGTCTGCAATTTCTGTCGGTTCGATAAACAAATCGATCTCTGGGTCTTGCGTTACATTTCCTTTTGGAAACTGCTTTCGTTCCATCGCTATTGTTGTCCATCCGCTTACACCTTCGCCCCCACTATACGTTTCATTAGCTACATCTGCTATAGGATTTTTACCATCCGTATCGGTTCTATACTTAACGACCACAGAGGCTAATCCGCTTACATCGTAGGCAAATGTCCATACATGAAAATCCGAAGTGTTTTGCACTTCCTGATACCCATAAATAGGTCCAAAACCTTTGCCTCCTGGATTGTATGGAAATCGCTGTGGAATAAAAACGGATGGAGGCGTATTGTCTTCTACGGCTGTTTCCCCTAATGCTTCCTGAGCATACGTAATCGCTATATTCCCTGCCAGTGTTTGTTTTACCTCCATATCGATCGCCTTTCCATAATACATATACCCACTCGTCAGTGCTGGCAGAAAAAAGTGCCATGCCTTCTCTGCATTAGATGCATTGGCCGTTGGCGCAATTACATTGGCTACATCGATACTTCCTGTATGATCTTCGGCAGTAATTACATAATTTTCTGCGGCTGTGATCACCGCCCAATTCCTAGCATCTTCTGTCCAAGCATTGGGATCAAATTGATTGGTAGTCACATCATAGAGCGGCCATAACCAATTAATAAATTGTGGATGCCCCCAATCATTGGCCGCATTAACCCATGAACCGTCCTCTACCCTTACGATATCATCTGCGGGTACTGGATAGGAATTTAAGAATTGTTGTATAGTGGTTGGGTCATACCCCTTAGCTGCCGCTGCATTGGCAAAATTAGGTACCGATTCCTGATAATAGCTACTACCGCCACCCCACGCATTATCACCGTCATGTGCTAACAATACCATCGAAGGCTGTTTTGCATCACTAAAGGGTGTTATATGTGTATCGATATCGCCTGTTCCCATCGCACTAAATCCATTTTGATAACTTAGTAAATCTGCCATAGGTACTACATCTATGGTATATCGCTGTGCTGTAATAGGGTCTACATATTGTGCTTTGTGCGCTTGATAGCAATAAGGAGCTGCAAATGTTCCTCCTCTTCCATCCAATTGTCCATTCCACCAATTGTTCCCTTTAGTAGCTACTGTATCTGCTCCGTTTGGTGGATCTATATTTACACCAGATGTTCCATACGCTAATGGATAATCTGCCAAGGTACGTGCTAGATGGCTATTCGCTACCACCGACCATTGGAATCCTTCTTCTACGAGTACTTTGATGATTCTTTCAGAAAAAGAGCATTCCGCAGGCCAAAACCCTTTAGAATACGCTCCTCCAAAGGTTTGCCCCATGATATACTTATGTGTTCTTAACTCCATGCGTAGTGCGCGCTCACTAATCAAAGGCGCTAACGCATGATGAAATGTAAATCCTGTAAGATCCATTCTCGACGTTCCTCCAGAGGTTTTCCAATTTTTTGCTTCTTTAAAATAGTTTTCCCATCCTGGCTCATATCCCCACACACCTGCATTGGCCAAACTATTTACATTTTCTATCAAACAGCCTGAGTAATTGACTTGCGCCCCTGCATTAGGCAATCCTAATAGGGTCTGTACTGAATTTTTAGGCCCATACTGATAGGCTTGTACACGATCGTTCTTCCCAAAAATTTCATCCAACTTGTTTAGTGGATGACTTTTGCCATCTGCATACGTATTCCTAGGGTCTCCCATAGTTTTTAAAACATGAGATTCAAATACTGATTGGTATCGATCTGGGTTTTCTTTACTTCGTTCTGCCCAATAGATCGGCTGCTGCATATGCCATAAATACGAAGTATGTACTTTTTGTGCTGTGAGCACTGAACTGATTAAAAATAGTCCTAAAACTAAATAGATGTTTTTCATGAGTTTTGTGTTAATAATAGCTGTACAGCATCACTTTGATGCCACATTCTTTACTATTCCACAATTCCCTTTGACTAAAGAAGTTTCCCCAAACACTCTTTATGGTTACTATGGGTCTAAACTGTAATCAACTACAGATAATCATGATTGCTACACCCGCTAATTTTCATTCATACCATCATCATGTACACGAAAAATTGCGTGATCCTAGCTACTAGAAATCTGATTGCTGTATACCTCAACCACTATAGAGTGATACAAACCCTTCATAGCATTCTCAAATGTAAGCATTTACAACTCCTAGCTTTTTTAAACAAACCACGAAAACGTTATAGTGTTTATAACTTATTACACTGAGTAGGTTTACGGATTAGGATTTCTGTTACAGCTTGGGAGCTTTAAGTTACCTTACAGGATTATCGGGTATTGAACTTGATAAAATGTGGTTTACATTATTTCCAGTTTACAAAACCTTAAAACAAAAGACCAGCAACTTATTTTGATTACTGCTAACATTGATAGTAATGCCAAAGCTGTAATATCTACGCATAAAAAAACCAGTCACATACACTGTAACCGGTCTTTATCTACTTACTCATATAAAAGTCCGAGTTGCAAACTCGAACTAGCGCATACTATACCCCTGTGGGGAAAATAGAAATTAATACTCCAATCAAATAGCAATACTAAAAAACCCGTATTCGATGATCGAATACGGGTTTTTTACTTATATCGTAAGTGTTCGTGAAACACTATGCTTCTACAGCTTCGGCTTCTGGTTGTTTCTTTTCTTTTAACCCTACTTTACTTACTGTATCAAACATCACTGGTGTAGCTATGAATAACGATGAATACGTACCCACTACAACTCCTATGATTAATGAGAACATAAATCCTCTCAATGGTTCTGCGAAAATAAAGATGGCTATTAACACTAACAAGGTAGTTAACGATGTATTCATAGTACGTCCTAAGGTACTATTTAATGCGCCATTTACATTATCTCCTAATGACCAACCTGTATGTTCTTGTAAGTACTCTCTAATTCTATCGAATACCACCACGGTATCATTCAGCGAGTATCCTACTACGGTAAGAATTGCTGCGATAAATGCTTGATCGACCTCCATATTGAATGGCATGAATTTCCAAGTTAATGAGAATACTCCCAGTACTAATAGTACATCATGGAATACTGCCATTACAGCTCCTAAACTAAATTGCCATCTTCTAAATCGGAATAAGATGTATAAGAATACTACGATTAATGATCCTACTACAGACCATAAAGCAGCTTTGGTAATATCATCTGCAATAGTAGGTCCTACCTTTATAGAAGACATGATTCCTATTTGCTTCCCTTCTGCTCCGTCAGAGAATTGTGAGTAGGTATATCCCTGTGGAAGGTATTTTTGTAAAGCAGTATATAATGAATTGGCTATTTCTGCATCTACAGCTTGTCCTGATTCATCAATCTTATACTTAGTCGTAATCTTTAGTTGGTTATTAGCCCCCTGTGTTTTGGCTTGTGCACTACCAAAAACAGCTACTAAATCTTTTTCTACTTCTGTAGGTACTACATCATTTGCAAAACGTACGGTATACGTTCTACCTCCTACAAAATCAACTCCTTTATCTAATCCCTGAGTAGATAATGATACTACTCCTGCTAGAATAATCACTAATGATACTCCATATGCAAGCTTTCTTTTCTTTAGGAATTCGATATTGATATCCTTGAACCAGTTTTTGGTAGCTGCGGTAGAGAAGGCTAATTCTTTTCCATTTTTACCATATCCGTCTATAAATAAACGTGTAATAAAGATGGCTGTAAATAATGAAGTAGCAATACCAATTAATAAGGTTGTTGCAAATCCTTTGATCGGTCCTGTACCAATTAATAATAAAATTAATCCTGTAAGTCCTGTAGTGATATTCGCATCTAAAATCGAAGATAATGCATTACTAAATCCGTCTTTAATAGCATCTTTCTGCACTTTTCCTTTAGCTAGTTCTTCTTTGATACGTTCGAATATAAGTACATTGGCATCTACCGACATACCGATTGTAAGTACAATACCTGCGATCCCTGGCAGGGTCAATACTGCTTTTAATCCTGCTAATACTCCGAAGATGAATAAGATATTCACTACTAAGGCTACGTCTGCAAATGCTCCTGCTTTTCCGTAGTAGAATACCATCCAGATCAGGATCAGTACAAGTGCAATAGCGAATGACATGATTCCACTATCGATTGCTTCTTGTCCTAATGACGGCCCTACAATCTCACTCTGAATAATATCTGCTGATGCTGGTAATTTACCTGCACGTAATACATTGGCTAAATCTTTTCCTTCTTCTACGGTAAAATCTCCAGAAATCTGGCTGCTTCCTCCGCTAATTGGTCCGCTAGTTACTCCTGGTGCAGAATATACGATATCGTCTAATACAATCGCGACTTGACTTCTTTGCTTATACGCTCTACCAGTCATTTCTTCCCACTTCTTAGCTCCTTTTCCGTCCATCTGCATAGATACTACAACTTGGTTCATTTGATCATAGCTCTGAGATGCATCTGTGATCACTCCTCCGCTTAATTCTGGCTGTCCGTCGCGGTTTCCTTTAATAGCATATAGTGCTATAATTTCAGAATCTTTTTCTTGTTTACCCCATGCAAATCTCGCATAACGCAAATCTCCTTTTAATAGGGCTTGTACTTTTGGGTTCTTTAAATACGTATTGAACTGCGCTGTATCCTTTAAGGCTACTCTAGCAATCACTGGCCCACCTTGTCCGCCTTGTCCTGCTATTAAATCAAAGATAGGGTTCACTTGCTTTTCAGCTACTTCAGTAGAGTCTTCTGCATCTTCTAATAATTCTGCGATGGCATCGTCTTCTGCTGTGGTAGTCGTATCTGCTTTAGCTGTATCTGCTACTTTTTCGGTAGCGGCTACAGCTTCTGATTTTGCTGCTTCTTTTTGCTTATCTAAATCTTGTTTTAGGATATTGTTTGCAGAAATCAGTACATTGAATACTTCTTCCATTTTGTACACATCCCAGAACTCTAATTGTGCAGTACTCTGTAATAGTTTTTGTACACGATCTACATCTTTAGCTCCTGGTAATTCTACTAAGATACGTCCTGATTCTCCTAAACGTTGGATATTAGGCTGTGTTACCCCGAATTTATCGATACGCTTACGCAATACTTCGAAGGCAGAGATTACAGATTCATCTATCTTTCTTTTTAGGATAGGCTTTACCACATCGTTAGACATATCATACGTGATATCGTCACTTAGATTTTTATTGGCAAAAATATCTGGAGAAGCTAATGTAGCATCTGGTATTTTTTCAAACTCGATAAAAAAGTCTTCTACATATGTATTCTGACTATTTTTCTGTGTTTGATCTGCTGCCGCTAATGCTTGGTTAAAAGATGGATCTTTAGAATAATTTGCTAATCCTTTTAAGATGTCTTTTACTGAGATTTGAAGAATCACGTTGATTCCTCCTTTAAGGTCTAATCCCTTGTTTAATTCTTTTCCCTTTGCATCATTATAGCTGAAATTAGCAAAGATAGGATCTTTCCCGATAGAGTCTAAATACCTACGCTCTTCGGTTTTTCTAAGATCTGAATAATTGGTTACTGTTTCTGGAAACTTAGCAATCGCATGTGCGGCTGCTTCTTTTTCTTTTGTATAGGTAAGATACGTAAACGATAATTGGTAGATACATACCAATCCGAATAGAATCGCAAATACCCTAACAAGTCCTTTGTTTTGCATTACTTATGTATTTGAGTCAGATCCTTTATATTTTCAGATCCAACAATGGTTATTATTGATATTCTTTTATGAAATGTAGTTATTCACAAACTACTTGGTGAGTGCCATATTCGCTAGTAACGAAATGACTATTGTCTTTTTCTATATGAAAAAATGGTTATAAAATAAAGTCTAGATAGTGTAGAAAGACAATACCCTATATTTTATACGATAGGGCCTGCTCTTACTTCTGGTATTGTATAAGAAGGTGTAGTATGTACGAAATCAGTACTATGTATTGCAACTAGGTTCGCTAGTCTGGCTGCTACTAAACTCAATGATGTGTCGCAAGGTAGATGCGGTACAGTATGTAAAGATTGTATCGCTCCATCTGTTCTTTGGTCTACCTCTACATGATAAGTTGCATTATAATCGACAACTAAGTCTGTGTCTGGTGTTACCTCATAAATATCGAGATGATATGCTTTTAAGACATCTTGTTCTTCCGGTTCTTGTTCTGTGCTTTTGTTTGATAATGCTAGGCCTACAGCATCTACAATAAGTTGCTGATGATCTACAAACAACTGTTTTATATTAGCCACATCTGCATCACTGTAATACGTGATGGTAAGCTGTCCGTTGTGTAGGTTTTTGGATATCCGAGTGTTTGTAACTCCTACTGTTTGTAGTTGTGATTGTATCTCACGGATGGCATCTTCTGCATCTAATGCACTTATTTGAGTACTTACAAATTGTACTACAATTTGTTGATTAGGTACTACTGCTTGTTGCTGCAATACAACGAATGTTGCCAATGCAGTTAACAGAAAGCCGAAGTACCATTTTTTCTTCATTTGGCAAATATAGAAAATTAAAAGCTGCATTGCCAATCTCTTGTTAGAATTCTACACCTGTCGACAGTCTTTCATAACGAAGTAATGTGAACCTCTTTAACATACACGATAGACCAAAACATATACGTCTTTAATTGCGTTAGGGATAGTAATGAAAATCCCACAGCCCGACGATAGGAGGTGCGAGGAATTGTAATGGATAGCCCGACCCTTGTGGTAACGCCCAAAATCAAGCATAAAAAAACTGCCTAGTATTATAACTATTAAATTATAATTGCTAGACAGTTTCGTAAGTATTATTTACAAAAGGGTTACAGTTCTAGTAATCCGTTTGTTTTCTTTACGCCTTCTGCGCTTTCTGCTAGTTTTGCTTTTTCGGCATCGTTTAATTCGATTTCTACGATTTTTTCGATTCCGTTTTTACCTAATACTACAGGAGCCCCGATACATAAGTCGTTTAATCCGTACTCTCCTTCTAATAAGGTAGAACAAGGGAATATTTTTTTCTGATCACATGCGATTGCTTGTACCAATCCAGATACTGCTGCTCCAGGTGCATACCAAGCAGAAGTACCTAGCAATCCTGTAAGTGTTGCTCCTCCTACTTTAGTATCTGCTGCTACTTGCTCTAAACGATCTGCTGTGATAAACTCTGATACTGGCACACTGTTTCTAGTAGCTAATCTAGTTAATGGCACCATTCCTTTATCGCTATGTCCACCTATTACCATTCCATCTACATCAGAGATTGGCGCCCCTAATGCTTCTGCTAATCGGTACTTGAAACGAGCACTATCTAAAGCGCCTCCCATACCGATGATTCTGTTCTTTGGTAAATCTGTCGTTTTGTGTACTAAATACGTCATCGTATCCATTGGATTACTTACTACGATGATGATCGTATTTGGAGAATGCTCGATTAGATTAGCAGATACTGTTTTTACAATTCCTGCATTGATCCCAATCAATTCTTCTCTAGTCATTCCTGGCTTACGAGGAATTCCTGATGTGATTACAACAATATCGCTGTTTGCTGTCTTAGAATAATCATTGGTAGATCCCACTATTTTGGTATCGAAACCATTTAAAGAAGCAGTTTGCATCAAGTCCATGGCTTTTCCTTCTGCGTAGCCTTCCTTGATATCTAACAACACCACTTCTGAAGCAAAATTCTTTATGGCTATGTATTCTGCACAACTTGCACCTACTGCACCAGCTCCTACTACTGTAACTTTCATCTTGTATGTCTAATTTAGATTAATAATTTATTTCCTGTTGGATTTTTTCCGAAACAGCGCTAAAATACAAATTCTTTAACTATAATATTTGCAAAAATCTCGTTAAATTACCACACAAAATCTACTCCAAAAGACAGATTATTATAGTTCTGCAAAGTGTAATCTAAATTTACCCTAAAAAAGCTTATTTTCATAGAGCTTCCGAAAGTGGCTTTGACTCCATTAGTTGTATTTTTTATAGAAATAGGATCTACAACTGCTTGAGATGCTAAGGGTCCGTTTTGCACTGTATAGCGCCCTAACACATCTGCAGTATTACTCCCCGTATAAAAACCAAATCCTCCATAAAAATTAAGTTTAGGCAACTTCGTACTCATGATTGCCGATACTAGCCACGAATTAGATCGCAGTCGTATTTCTTGACCTTCGGCAGTGATCTGCTCACTACTCTCGAAATTATACATTCCTTTTACTCGTGTATATCCCACAATGGCTGAAACTCTAAAAGGCAATCGCTTCCACGCAAAAATCCAGTCTGTAAATTCATGTTGTAATCCCACACCATAGAGTCCTATGGTCGCATTATCTCTAACTTTGGTAGTAGGCAGTCCTCTAAATTTTATTTCTGTACTTCTAGAAATCCCCATCGAAGCTTGCAAAAATCCCGATGGTATCATTCCTGTAGACATTCCTCCAATTCCGTCTGGTAACGCTACGATAACTGGAGCACCTGCTCCTTGATCCAGTACCAAGGTGGTTTCTGCTGGATTTTCTCCAAAAGCAGTAGCAATCACCTTACTAGGAGAACCATCCTGAAAAAACACGCCATCATACTCAGTTACATTGAGGATAAAACTTTGTTTTTCATCACGTATAAACGATAGGTTACCTACAATACCTATATCAAAATACCATAACTTTTTAACCTTGGCGGTTTTATACCATCCATTAGACATATTATTTACCAAAGCTTCTCCTGCTGGTGTAAAGTAATCTTTACCAAAACGCTGTGCATTGGCTATACCTAATTCTAGCAGTTGATCTATGTTATTCTGGGCATATGATACTTTCTGAATCAAAAGAATCATAGATAAGATGATGATGATTTTTTTCATCTGTTTTTAAAATTTTCAATCATCAGATGGTTTACGCCGACGTACCGCTGTATCCATAAACACAGCTTTATCATAACGCTTTCCATAAGATTTGGGTTATTTTGGCTTACCAATATATAAAAAAACATTCAGATGTGGTGTGTTATTACACATTGAACATGTAATAACAAAAAAAAGAGGCTACCTATAAAGGTAGCCTCTTTTTATATGCTAAGCAGTATGAAAGTTACGCATCGATATTAGCGTATACTGCATTTTTCTCTATAAATTCTCTTCTTGGCGGCACCTCATCTCCCATAAGCATTGAGAAAATCCTATCTGCTTCTGTCAGATTGTCGATAGTTACTTGGCGCATGGTTCTAAATTCTGGATTCATGGTCGTATCCCATAATTGCTCTGCATTCATTTCCCCAAGACCTTTATAACGCTGTATTTTAGAATTTTCTCCAAATTCGCGTACAATTATATCTCGCTGGTCGTCGTTCCACGCATACTGCTTTTTAGCTCCTTTCTTTACCAAATACAGTGGTGGTGCTGCTATGTAGATGTGCCCTGCTTCTATCAATTCTTTCATATACCTAAAGAAGAAAGTCAATATCAATGTAGAGATATGACTACCATCTACATCGGCATCACACATGATTACAATTTTATGATAACGCAGTTTAGACAGGTTCAATGCTTTACTATCTTCTTCTGTACCAATGGTAACTCCTAACGCGGTAAAGATATTTTTAATCTCTTCGTTTTCGAAGACTTTATGATGCATTGCTTTTTCTACATTCAGAATTTTTCCTCTTAGCGGTAAAATCGCTTGAAACATACGATCTCTTCCTTGCTTAGCAGTACCTCCTGCCGAATCTCCCTCGACAAGAAACACTTCACACAAAGCTGGATCTTGTTCTGAGCAATCCGAGAGCTTACCAGGTAAGCCTCCAATACTCATCACAGACTTACGCTGCACCATCTCACGGGCTTTTTTAGCCGCATGTCTGGCTTGTGCCGCAAGGATTACTTTTTGCACAATCGTTTTCGCATCGTTTGGATTTTCCTCTAGATAATTCTCCAACATCTCAGACACTGCCTGTGATACTGCTGAAGTCACCTCGCGATTCCCTAACTTGGTTTTAGTCTGCCCTTCGAATTGTGGTTCTGCTACTTTTACAGACACAATCGCCGTTAACCCTTCTCTAAAATCATCTCCAGCAATCTCGAACTTTAACTTGTCCAACATCCCTGAAGTTTCTGCATATTTCTTGAGCGTAGAAGTTAATCCTCTTCTAAAACCTGATAAGTGCGTACCCCCTTCATGGGTATTAATATTATTTACATAAGAATGCAGGTTCTCTGCATAAGAATCATTGTAGATCATAGCTACTTCTACAGGGATATCATTCTTTTCACCCTCCATAGATACTACTCCTCCTATTACAGGACTTCTACTCGCATCTAAAAAGCGTACAAATTCTTTCAGACCTTCTTCTGAATGAAAAACTTCTGAAATAAATGCTCCTTTATCATCTGTAGCTCGTTTATCAGTAAGTGTGATACGAATCCCTTTATTTAAGTAAGCGAGTTCTCGCATACGGCTTGCCAGGGTATCGTAGTTATACTCTAGCGTTTGCTGAAAAATTGTAGCATCTGGCTTAAAAGTAACAATCGTACCATTAAAATCTGTTTCTCCAGTAGATTTTACAGGATACAGTGGCTTTCCTCTTTCATATTCTTGCTCCCATACCTTACCCTCTTTATGCACAATGGCATGTAAGTGATCTGATAATGCATTTACACACGAAACTCCAACACCATGCAATCCTCCAGAAACCTTATAAGAGTCCTTATCAAATTTACCTCCAGCACCAATCTTGGTCATTACTACCTCTAGTGCAGATACTCCTTCTTTTTTGTGAATCCCTACTGGTATACCACGACCATTATCTTTAGTGGTTATAGAGTTATCTTCATTAATTGTTACTTCGATTATATCACAATGACCTGCCAACGCCTCATCAATGGAGTTATCTACTACCTCATACACCAAATGATGCAACCCTCTAACTCCCACATCTCCAATATACATAGATGGTCGCATGCGCACATGCTCCATTCCTTCTAGTGCCTGAATACTATCGGCTGAATAATTACTTTTCTTTGCTTCTTCACTCATAAACCAGCTATATTAATTACAATTTTTGGTCAACAAACAAAGATAAAAAAAGAGTAAACTGTTCAAAGGGTTTTATTAGCCTTGATCTAAAGAGTTATCAACAATTAGTTAAGAAAACCCTTAGAAATAACAAAAAACGCCTTAAAACGGCTAAAAACAAGCTTAAAATCCACCTAACGCTAATCAACATTTAATCAAACTATTAACAACAGCCTTAAAATCAACCCCCTAAAACCACAGCATAAAATCTTATCGCTATCATATATATTTATTTAACTCTATCAATACCTATATACATATCTTTTTTAATTGTACCACTAAACAATTAGTTCCTTCTAAAGCACTGAGCCCTCATGAAAACAACCACCCTAAAAACACTTAAAAAACAAAACATTACACCTTAAAAAACAAACAACAATTAACTAAAAAACGAAACGAAATAAGTTTTATAATAACTTTACGAAAACGTTTACTAAATACATCTCAACGAATTCTAGTTAGCGCCTAGTTGAATTATGGTTTAAACATACTTTTACAACATCGATAAAAAATTAAACAGGTTACAGACATACCTACCAAATCGATACGAAACACAAACTCAACAAATATTATCTATGAAAACTAATTTATTTAGCCTTGGTAAGCTATTTGTACTAGGATTAACAATGCTTGCATTATCATGTACAAACGAAGGATTTAACGAAATCACCGAAAACGATCAAAAACAAACTGTAAAAAAATTCTTTAATGATGACATCTTCATTCTAGAAGACATCGGAGATGGAAACTACCTTGGAGATGACATTATTTTTACCGAAGATCAATTAACCAATGAACGTATAGGAATCGACCAAAATCCTACTCCAGGTCAAGATGAAGGAGAGCGATTAGGCGTACACCCTGGGATTAGAAAGTGGCCTAATAACACTGTAATTTATGTATTAGACCGCAGCTTAACCAGCAAGCAAATTCAAGTGACTAAAAACTCTATGGAAGAATGGAGGTCTAAAACAAATGTTCGATTTAAAGAAAGAACAAACGAAAACTACTATGTAACTATCAAAAACAGTGGTAGAGGCTGTAATTGTGGTAGTGCTAACTTAGGAGTTGTAGGAACTAGAGGAGGTATCAACATAGGAACTGGAACTACAGAAGTAGTAATGATTCATGAAATCGGTCACACATTAGGCTTCCTACACGAACAAAACAGATCTGACAGAGACAACCATGTTAGAATATTATTTGAAAATATTTCTGACGGAGCCGCAAGCCAATTTAGATTAACTAACAATTCTGTGAATGTAGGGCCTTTTGACCTTAGATCTACAATGATGTATGGATCTTACACATTCAGTAAAAACGGAAGTCCAACTATCGTAGAAAAAGCTACTGGACAACCATATGCTAGAAGAAAACCAGAACTATCTACAGGAGATATCGCCGCAACTAATCAAGTATACCCTAGCTCAGATGGTGGCGGAGGTGATGATGATGATGACGATGATGATGATGATGACGACGATGATAAAGATGACATCTGCAAAGACGTAAGCCCTTGGTCTATCAACAAAAGATACACAGTAGGAGATCGAGTAACTTATAAAGGATACTTATTCGAAAGAGATTTCAACACATGGAACCGAATTGGAAAATGCGGAGAAGTAGAAACACCAAGCGATATTTGCGAAGGAATTGACCCTTATAACAGAAATGCAACATATTCTCCTGGAGATCAAGTAACTTTTAGAGGATACTTATATAAATTACTCCAAAACAGACGATGGTCTAATCAAGGACAATGCGGGAGCAACTAGTCTGACCAAAAAAACCAACTACACAAACTCAACAAACACCTATTAAAACAGGCTACCAATTTGGTAGCCTGTTTTGTTATACACAATAAAGTGATGTCAGCTTTTTTTTAAAATTAACTCCAACCACTGCTTTTTTTGCTGTTTTAAGGTGCCGCAGCACTGCTACACAAAAAAACTTAACCCCCTATTACACTAAGACGCTTCGTTATAAGATTCAGAAAAGCAATAAAACCTAATGTTTTACAAATATCTACATAGCATCGCTACAGCTAGATTTAAAGATACAATGAAACATCAGGATTTGCAGCAGCTTCAAGCCGTAATAGATTTGCCATTGCATCATCCAGGTTATATTACTTCAACAGCATCATTGATTTTTTTTCTGAACACTACCATAGTCATAGAACACTATAACAACATTAACAGCAGAAATAACCAGATCTAACGAAGTGTCAAACTTAGCTACAGCTTTAAGCTTTCGTAGATTTTCTATTACATCCACCTCCTTGTACAAACACCTTAAAAAGAATGCAAATCCTTTGCTAAATCTCACACAAATTACCCGATACAACTCCACAAAAAAGCCTCTGAGAAATAAATTTCTCAGAGGCTAACATCTCAATTAACTCAACTTTCAGTATCTCACACTGAACTCTTGAATTTCTTTATCGCAATATCTATTAAAAAATACTGCTGTTTTTACTATTTAATAAGCATCATCATGCACATTTGCTACTGCACGGCCGCTTGGATCATTCATATTCTTAAATGCTTCATCCCATTCCAAAGCAATTTTAGTACTACACGCTACTGATGCTTCTTGAGGCACACTTAGCGCTGCGGTATCACTTGGGAAATGCTCTTCGAAAATAGCTCTATAATAAAACTCCTCTTTATTTTGTGGAGTTTGAATAGGGAATCTAAAATGTGCATTCTCCATCTGCTCATCAGACACTTCTTTATCCACAATTTCCTTTAGCGTATCTATCCAGCTATACCCTACTCCATCAGAGAATTGTTCTTTTTGTCTCCAAGCCACACTTTCTGGCAAATAGGATTCAAAAGCCTTACGTATTACCCATTTCTCCATACGCTCTCCATTGATCATCTTATCCTGCGGATTAATTCGCATTGCCACATCCATAAATTCTTTATCCAAGAATGGCACTCTACCTTCTATACCCCAAGCAGCTAATGATTTATTGGCACGCAAACAATCATACATATGCAATTTACTCAATTTACGCACAGTCTCTTCATGAAATTCTTGTGCATTTGGCGCTTTGTGGAAGTACAAATATCCTCCAAATAACTCATCTGCTCCCTCTCCAGATAACACCATCTTCACGCCCATCGATTTAATGACACGAGCCATTAAATACATAGGAGTAGAAGCTCTAATCGTGGTTATATCATATGTTTCTAGATTATAGATCACATCTCTAATTGCATCTAAACCTTCTTGTATCGTAAATTTAATTTCATGGTGTACAGTACCGATATGATCTGCTACTTTTTGAGCCGCAGCTAAATCTGGTGATCCTTCTAAACCTACAGAAAAAGAATGCAATTGAGGCCACCAAGCATCTTTGGTATCTCCAGACTCTACCCTTTTTTCAGAATATTTTTTAGCAATAGCAGATGTTACCGAAGAATCCAATCCCCCAGACAGTAACACTCCATAAGGTACATCTGACATTAATTGTCTATGCACTGCTGCTTCTAAAGCTTCTCTAAGTTCATCAATACTTGTTTGATTTTCTTTTACAGCATCAAACTCTGCCCAGTCTCTCACATACCATTTTTCTAATTCACCAGTAGTACTATCTAGAAAATGCCCAGGAGGAAACAATTCAATTTTTGTACACACCCCTTCTAATGCTTTTAATTCCGAACCTACATAAAAAGTACCGTTCTGATCCCATCCCATGTATAATGGAATGATTCCCATATGATCTCTAGCGATTAAATAACTATCTTTAGACGCATCATACAACGCAAAAGCAAAAATTCCATTCAATTCATCTAAAAACTGATTCCCTTTTTCTTTATACAGTGCTAAAATTACTTCACAATCAGAAGCTGTTTGAAAATCATATTTCCCTTCAAAATCTTTTCGAATCTCTCTATGATTATATATCTCTCCATTAGCTGCTAATACCAGCGTTTTATCTTTACTAAATAAAGGTTGCTTTCCTGATACTGGGTCTACAATTGCTAATCGCTCATGCGCCATAATTGTATTTTCATTTGCATATATCCCACTCCAATCCGGACCTCTATGACGGATTTTCTTTGACATTTCCAGTAATTGAGGTCTTAATACCTCTGCTTTTTCTTTTAAATCAAAAGCACATACTATTCCACACATAATCTTTTTGTATTAATTGAGAAGTCAAATATCATATTATTATTACAAAACATAAAGCAAAACATCATTTTTGTTTTAAAAATGAAACCTAAAACCTTTTTTTAGCAACAAAAAACAACAAAACCCTTTAAAAACAACAGCTATCACTAACAACCTGTTAGTAGTTCTTTTTTAACACAACCTAAAGAGAAGATTTTTTATAATTAGCGTAAGTTAGAATCCTTAATCATAAAAGTATAAACCACTTCCATATCTAAAAACACACACATTATGAAAACATCATTTGCATTTGCTTTTTTACTGTCATTGATCACCTTTAATTTTACAAATGCTCAGCATTTTGCTAACATACAAAAAAGCCCTACCGATATTACCTATGCTGTCTCTGACAGAAACGCACGTCCCGACATTAAAGTAATCTATAGTCGTCCACAAAAAAAAGGGAGAACCATTTTTGGAGAACTCGTACCCTATGACAAAGTATGGAGAACAGGAGCAGATGAAGCTACTGAAATTAAATTTTTTAAAGATGTAACACTAAAAGGCACCACTATTAAAGCCGGAACTTACACACTCTTTACCATTCCTGGGCAAAAAACATGGAGTATTATCATCAACTCAGACACAGATGTATGGGGCGCTTACAGTTATGACCAAACCAAAGACATTGCCCGAATAGAAGTCACTCCTACAACCGCCGAATCTTTAGAAGCATTTTCGATTGCTTTCGAAAAAGCAACTACAGGATACCATATGGTACTAGGATGGGACACTACTCGTGTATCAGTTCCTTTTGAGATACAATAAACAACACACCAATTTTACTCATGAAAGTGATTTAAAATTTTTTAATTTGCTATAAAAAAAAGAGGCTGACACATGGTATCAACCTCTTTTCTTTGTAAAATCTATTCCTAGAACAGTTTTACAAGCCTAGCATTAGCATGCATTCTACTATCTGTGAATTGCATGGCTAGAAGCCCCTGGTAATTCTTTTAAGAAATCCATTACGATCTTAAACGTAAATTTAAATTTGTTAAAAAATAGCCCCATAATAATATTTTTTTTTAATTTTTATTGCCCCGATTGAGAACTGCATATAGAGTACACATCTCTTATCACAATCCTCTAACCTACTTAAAAAGTGATACGTCATATTGCTTACTACAGAGAGATACACACCCCCATGTGTACTTGGATTTTTTGGTGTAGTATATTTCAATATACGTTTATCTATCTCTTTTCCTACCTGTGTATGGCATTACTACTAGCGGCTGGCAGCTCTTTCAAAAACATTCTTAATGTCCTACTATTAATTAAAAAATAAGTGTAAAATTTTTTCATAAACATTTGTATTAAAATTGAGTTGCAAAGATAAATACTAACTACAAAAATGCTTATACAAAAAATGAGACAATAGCCCTAATACATTTTTAACCGATATACATTCAAAATACACCTTTTTAAAAGCTACTTCAAAAGAAATATCTTACAAAAACGACTCCTACTACAGGGGTATTACCCCCTTATAATCTAACTATCAAGCAATCATATTAACATCATACTCTATATACTATAGCCTGCACTTATTTCATTATTATATTAGTCTATACAAAACACACACAAGCCTCACACAAGTATATATTTTAAACAACAAACATATTTTTATTTCTATAAAATAATTGCCCCTAAAAAGTAATAGTATGTTTTAGTTCCTAAAAGATAGCATGCAAGACAATGCATGTCACTTTGACCAATTCGTGTAATGCAATACCTCTTAATGACGTATCACGTGGCTAGATGCCGATGGCAACTCTTTTATAAAGTTGAACATCATTTTAAAAATAGCGTAAATTTTCCTCATAGTTATTTGGTTTTAAGTTAATTACATAAAATTAATTTGTTTTATCGCATTATTCAAACCTCAACCAAAGATTTTACAAAAAATACTTTATAAAACATTATATGAAGCCAAAAAGCATCAAAAAACAATTCTCTCTATTTAAAATGTAGTCTTTTTCTTTCATTTTCACAAAAAAACATACACATTGAGCGTAACATGCTTACGCAGTAACCATAACACCTGATTAACAACTACTTGTATTTCTAAAAAAACGTCTAACTATGAGTAATTTGACTAGGGAATTCGCAAATATTTGTGTGTTTGTAGCGACACTTTCCATTTAGGGTTTTTCATCACATAATCCACTATCTGAGGAATTACTTTATCCCTCACACTCCATTCAGGTTGCAAATATAATATGCAATCATCACTCACCTGAGCTGCTTGAGTTTCTGCAAATTCAAAATCACTTTTATTATACACAATGCATTTTAGTTCATGCGCCTCTTTATAGATTTCAGGCACAGGTAATTTCACCTTTTTAGGAGATAAACAGATCCAATCCCATGTACCACTTAATGGATATGCACCAGAGGTTTCGATATGCGTATTAGCGCCTCCAGCTTTTAGCGCACGAGTAAGCAATGTCATATCCCATGTTAATGGCTCACCCCCAGTGACCACCACTACATTACTGCATCCTAATGCTTTCTGTGCGATCACCTCAGTGGCTGTTGGAGGATGTAAGGCTGCATCCCAGCTTTCTTTTACATCACACCAATGGCACCCTACATCACAGCCACCTATTCTCACAAAATAAGCTGCTGTCCCCTTATGATAACCTTCGCCTTGTATCGTATAAAATTCTTCCATCAACGGAAGCATCGCTCCCTGATCAACCAATTTTTGTGTACTCTCTTGCATAAGGGTGCAAAGGTAGTTAATAAAAAGATCGTATCCCTCTAGGAATTATAGGTTTTGTTAGCACATCAGATCATTTAACATATCGCACTACTCTACTTATTAATGCATGCATGTTGATGTAGCGCTGCATACATACTATTTAGCCACCTCTATATTAGGTTTTGGACAGCACTGCTACGCATTCGATTTCTATTTTTGCTCCTACTGCCAGGCCACTAGCTGCAAAAGTGGTACGAGCAGGTTTCTGCGGAAAATACGTAGTATACACCTTATTAAAAGCTTTAAAATCATTAATATCTTTTAATATAACAGTACATTTCACCACATCAAACATATCCAAACCATGCTGCTCCAGTACAGCTTTGATATTTTCCAATGCTTGTTTTGTCTCTGCTGTTATCCCGCCAGGCACCAAGGTACGAGTTGTGTGGTTCATTCCTATCTGCCCAGACAGATAAAACATATCTCCCACCTGCACCACATCCGAAAACGGAGCATTTGCTTTCTTAAGCTCATGCGTTTTATGAAACACCACAGCTGTCCTTTTTTGAGTATTTGTGCAACTACTCAAACATAGTCCTATTAGTATTGCTAGTACACACCATCTAATCATATATCATTACTTTACTTTTATATATTTCAGTTTTTAATTTTTTTATTAGGGCGTTCCCCAAGGGTCGGGCTATCCGTTCCAATTCCTCGCACCTCCTAACCTCGGTGCTGTGGGATTTCCTCTGCTATCCCTAACGCAAATAGGGTTTTCTTTTTGTAATCTGACTCAAAAAAATAATAGAAACTACCCTGACTATAAATGTACTAAAAAAACAACTTCTTATTCATTTCGATAGAATCATTAAGATTCCTATTTTTGGAGTAGTGTATTTTTGAATACTGTATAACACTCAGTTTTTTAAACCATTGAAGTGATGTGTGTTTTTGATTGTAACGAAAATCAAAGATATTGAGACCAAATACCGTATTTTTTGTTGCATAGCAGCGCTACGGAACTTAAAAAGCATAAAACCACATCACTATACAAAACATACACTATTGTTTTATAAACGCATGTAAATTATATGAGTACACATCAGGAATTTTCGGAGCACATTACCACTGGCTACACTACCCAAGGCGATTTCATCACATTAGGTGCCGCTATGTTAGAGGGAGAAGCCATTACAGATGCTCACATCAAAATACCACTTAAAACCCTAAACCGTCACGGGCTTATTGCAGGAGCTACAGGAACAGGAAAAACCAAAACACTACAGGTACTAGCAGAAAACCTTAGCGAACAAGGAATTCCTGTATTGCTCATGGATATCAAGGGAGACCTAAGTGGCCTAGCTGCCGCTAGTACAGGACATCCTAAAATCGAAGAACGGCATCAAAAAATAGGTATACCTTTCGATGCCAAAAGCTTTCCTGTAGAAATCTTATCGTTATCAGAACAAGATGGCGTACGAATGAAAGCTACCGTTAGTGAATTTGGCCCTGTGTTATTTTCTAGAATTCTCGAAGTCACAGAAACACAAGCGGGTATTATCGCTATTATATTTAAGTATTGTGATGATCACAAATTACCTTTATTAGATCTCAAAGACTTAAAAAAGACCTTGCAATACGCTACTGGCGAAGGTAGAGAATCCATCGAAAAAGAATATGGACGAATCTCTACAGCCTCTACGGGTTCTATCCTGCGCAAGATCGTAGCCCTTGAACAACAGGGGGCAGATCATTTTTTTGGAGAACGCTCTTTTGAAGTAGATGACCTCCGCAGGCTAGATGAAAACGGAAGAGGATACATCAATATACTACGACTGACAGATATACAAGACAGACCCAAGCTCTTTTCTACCTTTATGCTTAGCTTATTAGCCGAAGTATATGGTACATTTCCAGAGCAGGGAGATAGTGACAGACCTGAATTAGTGATATTTATAGATGAGGCACATCTGATCTTTAAACAAGCATCAAACGCACTAATGGATCAGATAGAAAGCATCGTAAAACTGATCCGATCCAAGGGAGTAGGCCTCTATTTCGTTACTCAAAACCCTACTGATGTTCCCGAAGGGGTATTGGGTCAGTTAGGACTCAAGGTGCAGCATGCACTACGCGCATTTACAGCAAAAGACCGAAAAGCCATCAAACTCACCGCAGAAAACTACCCTATATCGGAATATTACGACACTAAAGAAGTATTAACCACATTAGGAATTGGAGAAGCACTCGTTTCTGCACTCGATGAGAAAGGACGTCCTACTCCACTTGCAGCAACACTTCTCAGAGCTCCTATGAGTAGAATGGACATTCTAAGCGCAGAAGAGCTAGATACGCTAATCCAACAATCTGCACTTATACCAAAATACAATGAAGATATCGATCGAGAAAGTGCCTATGAGATCCTAAACGAAAAGATCGAAAAAGCCGAAGCTGAAGAAGCCAAAGCCATAGCTAAAAAAGAACGAGAAAAATTAGATAAACAAGCATCGAAAACTAGCTCTAGAAAAAGGAGTAGTGCCACAGAAAAAGCTGTAATCAAAGTACTGACCAGTGCTACCTTTATCCGAGGAGCATTAGGAGTACTCAACAAATTACTACGCTAATCGTTTTTAAAAATACTATGAAGTGGTTTATCCTTTTTTTGATTTCCAGAAAAAGCGAAGATTGTGTAACCCAATGCGGTGTTTTTTTTGTCACATCGCAACACCACAAAACCTAAAGATTGCAAAATTCAGGCTTCAAAGATCGTTTATAACAAATTGTAAAAAAAACATAAACCATTTCTATAACACCAACTTATATGTTATTAAAATTCAACCATTTTATTTGGCTGATTCCTGCGATGAGCTGTATGATTCATTGTACTAAAAACGCAAAAGAAGCAGACCCTTTTTTGATTGCTCCGCATCAAATTGGACTATTGACCAATACATCTACTGTGCAGGAATTAGCCACTATCTTTGCTAATGATTCTATTGCCAAAGGAAGTAGCCAGCTGCTCTCCAGCACTAAAGAAATCACTATTTATGACACTCAGGCTCATAAGCTACTGATCTTAGAAGCGACGACTCCAGATGACCCGAACAGCACCATACAAAATATTCAGATTATAGATGCTAGGTACCACACTGCTTCTGGACTGTCTGTAGCTTCGCATTTCAAAGATATTAAAGAACAATACTCTATTTCTAAAATTGCCAATACACTCAGTACAGCTGTTGTATTTGTAGATAGCATACAAGCATCCATTACGATCGACAAAAAAGAACTTCCTATTACCTATAGAAATAACACCCATACAGCTATCGAGGCTACTCAAATACCTGACACAGCTAGCATCAAACATTTTTTGATCAGTTGGGATAAAAACTAAGCACTATGTCCAAAAAATATACGATTCAAGATACTCCTTTTGTCGTCCCTACTACCGATGGCAAACTCATAGAAGAACATGTGGGTCTTGCTACAGATGGTAATCACCAAATAAGTATCGCGCACATGATTGCACCCGCTGGGTGGAAAGAACCCTTTCAAACTCCTGAATTTGAAGAATACACTTATATCATCAAGGGCAAGAAACAATTCACTATAGAGGGTGAAGTTATTGTGCTAGAAGCAGGACAATCGATCAAAATAGAAAAAAACACCCGAGTACAGTACGCCAACCCTTTTGAAGAAGCTTGTGAATACATAGCAATCTGCTTACCAGCATTTTCTATAACACTAGCCCATAGAGAAGATTCATGAAAGCATTTTTAAAAAAATACCTCCCTATCCTAATCGGTAAACGATTGGCACTTATTTTCTTTTTTAATCCGCAAAAAGCGATACAGCAAGCCTATCTACTATTTAGTACTCCACGAAAAGGAAAAGCACTAGAAAATCAACAATATTTTCTAGAAGCCGCAGAAGATGACGTATTAACGATAGATACCAACTATATACAAACCTACCGATGGGCTCATACAGGAGAAACCATCCTATTGGTACACGGCTGGGATAGCAATACGCACCGATGGAAAACACTGATCGAAAAACTACATGCACTTGGCTACAATATTGTAGCATTTGATGCCCCTGCACAAGGAAACTCTACAGGAAAAACCCTCAATGTACCACTGTATGCTTCCTGCCTACAACAAGTAGTAGCGCTCTATAGACCGAATCATATCATTGGACATTCTGTAGGTGGTATGACTACCATTTTCCATCAGTACAAGTACAAAAACCCAGAAATTCAAAAATTAGTCATCTTAGCACCTCCAGCAGAATTGGCCAAGATCATGGATGATTACCAAGAAAAACTTAAATTATCGGATCGATTCATGGAAGCTTTAGATAATTTTTTCTATCAGAAATTTGGCTATTATTTTGAGGATTTTTCGATGATTACGTTTGCCAAAGACATACAAAACCCAGCATTACTTATCCACGACCTCCATGACACTGTAGCGCCTCATAGCGGCTCAGAGGCTATTAGTAAAGCTTGGGAAAAATCTAAGTTTATCACCACCGAAAATTTTGGACATTCGCTGTTCTTTGATGAAGTAGACGATATGATTATCGATTTTTTACGCAACTAATACGACTAAACAACCTATTACATACAATTAGACTCCACTACCAAAACTCCTGACAAGATAAAATCATATCTTTGTGTTTTATTATACATATGTCAGACATTCCTTTAACTAGATTAAATAAATACCTAAGCGAAGTAGGTTTTTGCTCTCGAAGAGAAGCCGATAAACTCATTGCGCAAGGACGCGTGACCATCAATGGCATCGTACCTGAAATGGGAACCAAAGTAGCTGTAGACGATATCGTAGCAGTAGATGGTGAGCGAATCAATAAACCCAAAGAAGAACATGTATACCTTGCTTTTCATAAACCTGTAGGGATTGTCTGCACTACGTCTACTAAAGAAAAAGACAATATTATTGATTTTATCAACTATCCCAAACGAATTTTTCCTATTGGACGATTAGATAAACCAAGTGAAGGACTTATTTTCTTAACCAGTGATGGTGACATCGTAAACAAAATACTGAGAGCCCGAAACAATCACGAAAAAGAATATATCGTAACTGTAAATAAATTGATCAGCCCTCAATTTCTAGAAAGAATGCGCAATGGAATTCCGATTCTAGATACCATTACGCGACAGTGCGAGGTAGAACAAATCAATAAATACGATTTTAGAATCATACTCACCCAAGGACTCAATCGACAAATCAGAAGAATGTGTGAATATCTTGGATACGAAGTAACTCGTCTAAAGAGGGTACGCATCATGAATGTCCCTTTAGACATTCCTGTAGGTACCTGGAGAGCACTTACTAGCAGCGAACTCGCTATTATAAATAAAGGTGTAGGGGACTCTAGTAAAACTGAGGAGGCTTCGATAGTAGATACAAAACAGCAACGCCCAAAAACAACTCGCCATCACACCAAAAAAGAGGCTTACAAGAACATTACTAAAAATAAACCCAAACGCAATGGCCGTAACAAACGCCAATCATAACTTAAACATCATGTCTTGGAGTTGTTCTCTTACATGATCATCTCATCTTTTTCGGGAATTTATCAGGCTACTATGCACTATCTGCTATAAACAAGCGTTAAAAAAAGACTTTTTAAAACATTAAATAACAAAACGTTAATTTTATACTAATAATTCTTATTATATTTTACCCTAATTACTTGAAAACATAAAAAACATGGAATTTATTGAGCCCCTAAAATATGGAGTCCCCTGCTTCCTCGGCCTTATATTGGTCGAACTAACCTACAGCAAGACACATGACCACAAAGAATTGTACAATTGGAAAGACCTTACAGCCAGCCTTACCATGGGTATAGGCTCTGCTATCATTGGTCCACTAATGAAAACCATATTTTCTATCATTCTTTTCCATGCTGTTTATGAATTATTTAATCCTGTGATCGATGGTATCCGTACCAATATTATGGGATGGCAATCTTTTGGTTTTGCATGGTATATATGGCTTTTATGCCAATTGGCAGATGATTTTACCTATTATTGGTTTCATAGACAGAATCATATGGTACGCGCATTATGGGCTGCACATATCGTACACCATTCCTCTGATAATTTTAATCTAGGAACAGCTGTTCGCAATGGATGGTTTACGCTTTTATACAAACCATTATTTTATATGTGGATTCCTGCTATTGGCTTTAACCCTAATATGGTGATTGTATGTTTAGGTATCGAAGCTCTTTGGCAATTCCAATTACACTCTGTATACATTCCTAAACTTGGGTTTTTAGAAAAAATATTCAATACGCATACGATGCACCAAGTACACCATGCTAAAAATGTGGAATATATGGATAAAAACCACGGAGGTTTTCTAAATATCTTTGATAAGATTTTTGGTACTTGGAAAGAACTGGATGAAAATATCGAAGTACAATTCGGTGTTACACACGCACCGAACTCTTACAATCCATGGGTTATTCTTACACACGAATATAAAGATATCTGGAATGACACTAAGAAATCAAAAAACTGGCATCATAAGTTTATGTACATTTTTGGCCCTCCAGGATGGAGCCATGATGGTAGCACACTAACTGTAAAACAAATGCAAAGAGAGTTAGCACTCCAAAAAGCAGCTACAACTTCTAGCAAAACTGCGGCATAGCCTCTCCAAAACATACAGTTTACACAAAAAAAGCCTGAGTAAAACATCTTACTCAGGCTTTTTTGTATAACATATTAGCGCGCTAGCACATTACTTCTAGTACTAGGGTTCTTCTACCCTAGCTACTTATATGGCGCTACTTTTATAGGGATGTTTGCTACTCGACTGAGCATTATTTTAGCTACCGCTTCACTATCCCAGATGGTGTCTATATTTTCTAATTGCATGATTTCATCCATAATGGCTGCTTGTCGTTCTCCTGCTGCCAGTGCTTCTGCATAAGGACTGTTTGAAAACGTAACCCGTGTATATAGAGGCACCCAGTGTTCTGGATATGTATCCGAAAAGTGTTTTTCTATTTTTTTGCGTAACAGAAAGTTGGGATCTGCAGTTTTACTACTCATCTCCATAAAATTACGATAGGACAGCTCTGCTATGGCATCGGCATTAGGCTTTCGTGCCTTTTCATAGGCTTCAAAAATAGCTTGCCACCCTTCTCCTTCATGCGCATCCATCAGATCATCTAATACCGAAATATCTTCGAAACCAGCATTCATTCCCTGTCCATAAAATGGCACTATTGCGTGCGCAGAATCTCCTACTAAGGCTACTTTATCCCAGTAAGACCAAGGAAAACACTTCATCGTTACTAAAGAACTGGTAGGATTATTTCTAAAATCTTCTAGCAGTGTAGGCATTAAAGATAAGGTATCTGGAAAATAACGTTTCCAGAACGCTGACACCTCTTGATCTGTGATCAATTGCTCAAAGGATTGTTCTCCTTCATGCGGCATAAATAAGGTACACGTAAAACTGCCTTCTAGATTCGGTAAGGCAATCAGCATAAATTTACCTCTAGGCCAGATGTGCAAGGAGTTTTTATCTAACTGGTGCGTACCATCAGCTGCAGCAGGAATCGATAACTCTTTATATCCTGCATCTAGAAACTCCTGAGAGTAATTAAATCTACTACGTCGTTGCATTTTATGACGTACTCTAGAGAATGCACCATCACAGCCAAATATCACATCAAAGGCATACTCTTGCCAAGCTCCTTTTTCAGTTTCTCCTGTATAGATTTTAGCTTCTGGGAGATCGACATCCCATACCTTTTCATCAAATCTAAAAACGACTCCTGCTTCTTCTGCGAGTGTGATCATCTTACGATTGAGCACTCCTCTAGAAATCGAATAAATTGCTTCGTCTTCTTTTCCATAATACTGAAAATAAGCAGGCTGATCATTCAGATGAATCGCTCTTTTATCCATAGGGATTGCTAGCGTACGAATGGCATCGCCAATTCCTATACGATCCAATGTTTTCCAGCCACGTACAGACATTGCTAGATTAATAGATCGACCGCTAAAGGCTACCTTACGTATATCAGGTCTTCTATCAAAAACAGTTACTTGGTGATTTTTTTTTCTTAAATAAATGGCTAACAAGGAACCTACAAGGCCACTTCCTATAATCGCTATATGATTGGTTTGCATACAAAAAAAACGGACTATGTTTGTCAGAGTTTTACTAAGAATCTGCTTGATCGATTCGAGCTTTAATGTACTCCAACAAACGTATTCGTATTACACTAGTAAGCATTTATGCAAACATTAAAACCTTCAACAAATGTAAAGAAATTATTACTTATATGCCTTAATAGCAAACATTAAAGGGTATAATTTTGCATTATTCTCAAACATTCCATCTTTTTTTTCAACTAAATCTGGAAAAATATTATACGGAGATGCATCATACTCTCTTACATATGCTATGGTAAGTCCTGCTTCGGATAAGGCGGATACCACATCTCCTAATCCATGATTCCACGCATATTCCTTACTGATCATAGGAGCATCTGTAGCGGCATACGTACCTTTATATTCTTCATAAATAGCTTCTTTACTTCGATACGGGTAGCGTAATGTCGGTGTAGGCGCTAGATAATCAAACATCCATGCTATAGGATGAAACTCTACCATATAAAAAACACCTCCACCCTGTAGCCTTTCTGCAATCATGCGCCCCCACGGTTTTAAATCAGGCAACCAGCCTATCACTCCATAGCTTGTATACACAATATCGAATTGCGACTGCACATGCGCAGCAGTATCCAATACGTTACAGCACACAAAGGTTGCATCCAACTCTAATTCTTCATTAAGCTCCCTAGCCATCGCTATTGCTTGATCAGAGAGATCTACTCCTGTGCACTTAGCACCTTTTCTGCTCCAACTAAGGGTATCCTGCCCAAAATGACATTGCAGGTGTAATAAGGTTTTTCCAGCCACGTCTCCCAGCGCTTCGAGTTCATATCGATGTAGTGATGATGCGCCTTTTTTAAACGCTTCTAATTGATAAAAATCACTTGCAGCATGTATGGGCGCTTTCAGATTCCATGTAGCTTTATTGACGTCGAAATAATTTTCTAGTTCCTCATTCATCTGTTTACATAATTAGTGATATAAATATACTGTAAAAACAGTCATTCTTCGACCTTCCGATATAAAAGCAGTTTACACTTTTTATAATTGGCTACAACAACATCTTTTGCAACCAAAAACTTGCTTCTTTTGGTTGCAAAATTTTCGGTTTTTGCTGAAATCAAAAAAGTCTACATCACTTCATGATATTTTTAGGGGCATTCTTTTTTTTAGCAACTAGAACTATACTAACTTTGGAGCTGCATTGCTACTTAGATATATGTATTTGCCGCGTTAGGGATAGCAGAGGAAATCCCGCAGCACGACCTCAGGGAGTGTGAGGAATTGGAACGGATAGCCCGACCCTTGGGGAACGCCCTATTACACATTACAGAACCAGTAGCATGCCACTATTTTGTATCACTAATCCGCTTTGTTATGAGCCATTTCGAACTTAAAGAACTACTTGATTTCCCATCTAGATACCGTGCCAATCTAATCAATAGCTGTACTGGATATAAATCTTGTAATATTCTGGCTTCTAAAAACAAGGAGGGAATTACCAATGCTGCTGTGTTTAATTCTATCATACATATCGGCAGCAATCCCCCTATGCTAGGCTTTATCCTCAGACCCACTACGGTACCGAGAAACACCTATGCGAATATAAAGGATACGCATTTTTTTACCGTTAATCAGGTGCATAAAAACATCATTGCCGATACACACCACACAGCTGCAAAATATGATGCTACCACTTCTGAGTTTGACAAAACGAATCTTAAGGAAGAGTACCTAGATGGTTTTGCTGCACCTTATGTACAGGGGAGTGCGATACAGATTGGCTGTTCGTATGTAAATGAATACCATATAGAGGAAAACGATACTTTACTCATCATCGGTGCTATCGAACAACTGTATATCCAAGATCACCTGATCCACGAAGATGGCTGGGTACAATTAGATAAGGCAGATACGGTAGCTACCATTGGACTCGATGGATATGCATTACCGACACTCCTAGATCGTTTTCAATACGCTAAACCCGACCAAGCTACTACCTCTATATTACATAAGGACTGATCTATACTGAATCCAAGCGTTTATTTAGTTACGAATCGGTAGCATGCATTTTTGTACGCTTTCTCTTGCAAAAAAAGTAAAAGAGAAATACCCCCAGATCCTACACGACAACTTGTACTACAAAAAAACCTACAAAAAAAACACTAATTCCTGATATTCAACAAAAAAGAACTAAACAAGCAACACAAAAACACCACTCACCCCCCTACACACATCGCTACATTCTACAGCAAGTCTATGATTTTAAACAAAATATAAGCTTGCATAAAAATTGTATTTTTCTGAGATAAAAGATACCTTTAAGTACCAAAGATTACATTTCTACATACCTATATCCAAAAAAAACAACCTAAAACTAGTAGAAACACATGCACAAAATCACAGCAAAACTCCCTTTAGTACTCAGAATCATTGTAGCCCTTATTTTAATCCAAACACTCCGTTTTAAGTTTACAGCACATCCAGATAGTGTACACATCTTTTCTACTGCTGGTTTAGAACCTTATGGTAGGCTTATCATCGGTAGTATCGAATTAATTGCTGGTATCTTATTACTTATTCCTAAAACGATATGGATAGGTGCCACGCTCAGTATTGGCATTATCGGCGGTGCCATTTTATTACACCTCACCAAAATAGGTATCGAAATCAATAATGATGGCGGTGTATTATTTTTTACAGCGATTATCACTTTTGTACTCAGCTGTATTATTTTATGGATTTATCGGCGTCAGGTCAACTTTTTTTAGGTTCAAAAAAGATTCGTAGCTATATACCAATCAGGGCGTTTCCCAAGGGTCGGGCTATCCGCTATATCTTTTGGCAGCACTACTGTGCTACCAAAAGGATGCCGCTCCTATCCCTAACGCGAATATGCACTAATTATATCATATAGTGCATACCGTATGCAGCAATTATAATGTAGTAGCATCAGTAATAAACACACTCTAAAAAAACGAGAGATGAGATGACACTGCTATTTATGTAGCTAAAATGCCTTTTTTAAGAATTTGTCCGAATTGATACATATCTTCATACGAACAATAAAACGGCGCTGGTGCCAATCGAATTACATTAGGCTCTCGCCAATCGGTAATGACTCCATGCTTCATCAGATACTCAAACAAGGAACGTCCTTCTCCGTGTAAAAACACTGATAATTGCGTACCTCGTGCTGCGGGCTGAGCAGGAGTAATGATCTCAAAACTTCCTTGAACTTCTTTCGCTATCTCTAGAAGGATGAATTCTAAATAGGCTACGATTACATTCCGTTTTGCTATCAATGTATCCATTCCCACTTCTTCAAACAACACCAAAGATGCTAAGTAAGGAGCTAATGACAGAATTGGCGCATTACTTAACTGCCAAGCATCTGCATTGGGCATAGGATCAAATTCAGGTTTCATTAAGAAACGATCTTTTTTCTGAGTGCCCCACCAACCTTCGAACCGTGGAATATCTTTCTGCCCATGAAAACGCTCATGGATAAAGCATCCTGAAGCATTGCCCGGCCCGCTGTTCATATACTTATAACTACACCAAGCTGCAAAATCTACATTCCATTCATGCAATGCTAGATGAATATTTCCAGCTGCATGCGCTAGATCCCAACCTACATAAGCTCCAATAGCATGCCCTGCTTCTGTAATGGCTTGCATATCGAATACTTGCCCTGTGTAATAATTCACCCCTCCTATCAAGATCAAGGCGCAGGCATCTCCTACTTGAGCGATGGTATCCAGTATATCTTCGAGTCTAAAATTATGTTCTCCCGGTCTCTTTTTTAGCGTCACAATAGCATCATCAGGGTCGTATCCATGAAATTTTACTTGACTATGTAACATGTACTGATCACTCGGAAATGCTTTTTCTTCGCAAATGATCTTATAGCGCTTTCCTGCGGGTCTATAAAAAGACACCATTAGCAGATGTAGGTTTACTGTGAGCGTATTCATCACAGTAATTTCAGAAGGTTTAGCCCCCACTACTTTACTGAGTGGCGCTGCCATACGCTCGTGATAATCCCACCAAGGTTTCTGTGCATGAAAATGTCCTTCTACTGCTAAATCCGCCCAATCTTTCATTACTTCATCTACATACTGCTGCGTATTTTTGGGCTGTAACCCTAGCGAGTTTCCCGTAAAATAGATAGCCTGCTTACCTGCTATCTGCGGAAAGTGAAATTGATCCCTATACAAACGTAAGGGGTCTTGCTGATCTAATTGCTGAGCAAATGCACTGCTGTTTTCAAATTGCATGAAGATTCTTTTTAGCTCAAAAATACTCATTAGTCTTTTAACTATTTAAGTATTCTACATGAAGTCATGTAAACTTTTTATAATTGGCTACAAAAATGATTAGTTACTCTTTAATTTTGCGTTTTTTTTAGTTCTAAAGCACTGCTATACGATAAAATCATCTTTGATGTTCACTGCAATCGACAATAGGTAAACTACGTCTATAATTTGACAATCCAACTGGAGCTTCTACAATAAAATAGGGATTGACATTCGTATAAAAAACTTAGCTTTGCAAAAAAAATGACAACTAGACATGCACTTCATACCAGAAGCACTTGACCAATACGTAGTACAGCATACAGAACAAGAACCTGAATTATTACAGCAACTGACTAGAGAGACCTATCAGAAGATTTTGCAACCACGTATGCTCAGCGGGGCTTATCAGGGACGTATTTTAAGCATGCTTTCTAAAATCATACGTCCTACAACAATCCTAGAGATAGGCACCTACACTGGCTACTCGGCACTATGCCTTGCAGAAGGGCTGCAAGCGCATGGAGTATTACACACAATTGATCGCAATGAAGAGTTAGCATGGATACAGCAAAAATATTTTGAGCGCTCTGGTTTCGGACATCAGATACACTCGCATATTGGAGATGCTACAACAATTATACCTACACTGGATTGCACGTTTGATTTTGTATTTATAGACGCAGATAAGCCTAACTATACGACTTATTTTGAGCAGGTAATTCCCAAAATGAATGCTGGTGGAATCATCCTCTCTGACAATGTATTGTGGAGCGGAAAAGTGATCCAAGAGATTGCCAAAGACGATAGTTCCACACAAGCATTAGTGGCTTACAACCAACTATTAGTAAACGACCCCAGAGTAGAAACTGTTTTACTACCGATTAGAGATGGCCTAACGATTAGTAGGGTTTTGTAAGCGGCTTTATTTTACACATCTGTACATTACTGCACTGCTTTTAATGCATCTATATTTCCATACCCAAAACGATCATCTTTATTAGGGTATAATTCAGCAGCTTTTTTGAGTTTGTTCAATACCTGTGTCCTCGACATATTAGGATTTCGAGACCATATCAGCGCTGCAATTCCTGCGGTAGCTGCAGTAGCTGCCGAAGAACCTCCGGTATAAGCTGCTGTTCCTGAATTAAATCCTAAAACCGGTACATTACGCTGTGCATTACTAGCGCGCTGCATGATGATGGTAAAATCTATTTTTTTGCCATCATGGCAAATATCGCAACGATTATAACCATTGTCTTTAATCCCTGTTACCGCTACTGTCTCCTTCATATCTGCTGGAAAAATAATACCATACCAATTGGTAAATGTAGTAGAAGTCCCACCTGCTGCTATGATTAATTTTCCTTTGCTATACGCATATTTAACAGCGTCTTTTACATTACCAATAGACCAAGGAAACCCAATAGACATAGAAATGATTTTTACACTACTATTATCTGCTAGCTCTTTCAATGCGTTACTAACTCCCTTACGTTCGTGATAATCATCTAACACCACATCTCCTGTAGCTCTATAGGAAATCAAATTACAATTGTAAGCTACCCCCATAGGAACTCCTTCACTATTTCTTGGTCCTGCTATAATAGATGCCATCTGGGTACCATGCCCGCACTTATCATTAGGACCATCTACTTTATCTACCCACCACCATGGAGAATCTGTAAATGTACCTCTTCGCTGTATGGTTCTGCCTCTAGAAGCACCAGCATTGAAGTTATTGCCTAATAATTGTTGGTTCTGCGAAACACCTGTATCGATGAGCCCTACTGTAATCCCCTGACCTGTACTTAACTTCCAAGCATCAGGAATCTTATGCAGACTAAAGTTCCACGGCTGTTGGGCTCCAGGTGTAATCGATATATAATCACCTCTATTGATCGTACTACTCCCCTTAAAGCATCCTGCTGATTTGGATTGTACTGCTTGTTCTAAATACAAACCATATCCTACAGGATCTAAATAACGGATCGCATCAGCTTTTTGGAGCGCTTTAATAGTAGCTAGTTGTGTTACAGTTACCTCTGTATAATTAAGTGTTTCATCCACAAGTGCAGCACTATCAGACTTACTCACTCCTTCTGCGGTTGCTACAATTTCTTGTATATTCTGTAATACGCTTACTAATCGATTGGACTTTGCCCCTACAACAAAGCTTTCTCCTTCTGCTCCATAGCCTACACTTAAGACATTCCCTCCGTGCATCACAGCACTATATAATATATGCGATGGCGCACGTGTCCAATCTACATCTCCTGATTGTTTTAATTCATTAGCGATAAATTCATTGACTTCTGCTACCGATACTAGCCCCTCTGGTTCTGGAGTTGCAGTATTAACTGTTGTTTCTTCTTGAGAACAGGATAGGACAAGTAGTAGCCCTACTAATAAAGACATTAACTTTTTCATTGTAGAATAAGATTAAAGAGTTTGTGTTATGAATTACAAAATTACGGTTTTTATAAAAAATCTGCACATAAATTATTATTAACACAATATATAACTTATAAAAATGAACAAAAAACAATTACAACTTTTTAAACACCTTTCTTATGACAAGTTTTTCTTGAAACATTTCTTAAGGTTTACCAAAAACTCTGTAGAATAGTACCTGTAGGAAATTTTGCGGAATTTTCCCTAAATATGATTTAATAAGATTTGATACAGACATACTAAAACCGTAAGGTCACAATACATCTATGCTCTATCAAAAGAGTATACAGAATGACTTATACATACAAACAATATGAATGTAAGAAGCTATTTACAGCTCTTGTATCTGCCACGATATTTGTTATATAAAGGAATCGTTAAGTGAATAAAAAAAGAGGCGTCGTATTATTTTCGTTTTACAGCCCCTGTAAAGGTATCTAAATCGTCTTTTACCTGATCGATTTCTTTTTTGATATCCTTAGCTATAGTAGTATCTACACCATGCTCTGATGCACTTTTGGTAATTTCTGTTTTGATATCATTAGTAGCGTCTTTTACCATACGCATCCCTTTACCTACTCCTCTAGCAATTTCAGGAATTTTATCTGCACCAAACACCATTACTAGTATAAATACGATAAAGGCTATTTCGGTTCCGCTAATAAATAATGGTATTGATATCATGGGACAAATATAATGAACTCATCGCTACTTTTATAATTCGTCATAAAAATAGGCAACCCGAAAAGCAAAGTGTTATGCTTTTCGGGTTGTATATATACTGTTGATAGCGTTTTTGCAAACAAAGTGATTTAGTTACCTTCTACTTTGTTTTTAAACGCATCAAATTTACTTATTTGCGCATCTTGTGGCCATGTGTTATTAGATGTATCTATATCTGCTGTTTCGAGCTTAGGATCTACCACTATCTTGGTTATTGATTTATTGGCAGCTATCGCTTTCTTCACTATACGATCATTTTTTCTCCAAATCTCTGCCGGATATGTAATCACTTCTGACGATCCATCTTCGTAAGTATACTCTACTATTAATGGCATTACTAATCCTCCTGGCTTCTCGAAAGTCACGTCATAGAAATACTTGGCATCTGTAAGCGTGCTTCTTTCTGCTACCGAGAATTTATCCATTAAGTATTCTTTTAATGTAGTTGGATCTTCTAACAGCTTCTCTCCTTTTTTGAGGTCATTGTATTCATCTGTCCCCTCTTCTACCATAAATACAAGTGGACCAAAGTCTTTTACCCTTGCTCCTCTAGATTTGGCATATTTTTTCACCAATTCATTTGGCTTCTTAGAGACTACGTATTTCTTAACTTCTTTGATCCCTATATCTGTATAATCAGTGGTATAAAACCAACCTCTCCAGAACCAATCTAAATCTACTGCCGATGCATCTTCCATCGTTCTAAAGAAATCTTCTGGTGTTGGGTGCTTAAACATCCAACGCTGTGCATAGGTTCTAAATGCATAATCAAACAACTCTCTACCCATAATAGTCTCTCTCAGAATATTTAAACCGGTGGCTGGCTTAGCATATGCATTACTACCGAATTGGTATATATTATTTGACTGCGACATGATAGGCGATATAAAACTTTGGTCTCCACTCATGTACGGAATAATCTTAGCTGCTGGCCCTCTTCTAGAAGGATAAGCTGTAGCAGGTGCTACTGCCGCTGGGTACCAAGTTGCAAAATCTTGCTCTGCTACGTATTGCACAAAGGTATTTAATCCCTCGTCCATCCATGTCCACTGACGCTCATCGCTATTGACAATCATCGGGAAGAAATTGTGTCCTACCTCGTGGATAATTACACTCATCATTCCGTATTTAGTTCTATCGTCAAAATTTCCTTTTTTATCAGGTCGTCCATAGTTCCAGCAAATCATAGGGTATTCCATCCCTTGATTTTTTGCATGCACAGAAATTGCTTTGTGGTATGGATAATCAAATATCATCCTACTATACGATTTTAGGGTACTTGCTACTACTTTTGTAGACCAATCTTCCCATAATGGATTTCCTTCTTTGGGGTACATAGATACCGCCATGATGTCTTTTCCCCCTATCTTAACAGCCATCATATCTACTATAAATCTTCTAGAGGTAGCAAATCCAAAATCTCTTACATTTTCTGCTTTAAATTTCCAAGTCTTGGTAGTTGCTGCAAATGTTTTTTCTTTGGCTTCTGCTTCTGCTTGCGTTACAATCATTACAGGGTTTTCGAATGATTTTTTTGCATTTTCATAGCGAGCTAGCATTTCAGAGCTATACACTTCGGCTCTATTCGTCAGCATTCCTGTAGCATCTAGTACGTGATCTGCTGGCACACTGATATTCACATCAAAGTTACCAAATGGGAGTGCAAATTCACCTCTTCCCCAGAACTGGTGGTTTTGCCAACCTTCTACATCATTGTATACTGCCATTCTAGGGTAGAATTGCGCGATTACATATGCTCTGTTTCCTTCTTCGAACTCTTCGTACCCAGATCTTCCTCTTCCATCTACATGATTATTGATATTATACCACCAATCTATCGAAAATTCGAATTTTCCACCAGGTGCTAAATGTTTTGGCATCTCTACACGCATCATCGTAGCATTGATCGTATACTCTAATGGATTACCATTAGCATCTTTTACAGCTGTGATATTAAAACCTCCGTCAAATTTTTCTTTTAGAAAGGCATTCACAAATGCTTTAGGCTGCATTGCTGGCTCTACCGCTTCTGGTTTAATCAGCGGGGTTTTAGAAGTTTTAGATCGCATGTTTTGATCTAATTGCACCCATAAAAACTCTAAATGATCTGGCGAATTATTGGTATACGTAATGGTTTCTTTTCCTGTTAATGTCTTAGCTTTATCATCTAATACAATATCCATCTTATAATCAGCCTGTTGCTGATAATAAGCTGCTCCTGGTGCTCCTGAAGCAGTACGATACATATTAGGTGTAGCAAACTCATTGTACATTTGCCTAAACTTATTATAATTGGCATGTCCTTGAGCACGGGTTTTGGCTTCTTGTTCAGGGATTTGAGCGTGTATCGCCGCTGTTATCCCTACTAAAAAAGTAGCACAAAGCGTAAAAATTAGTTTTTTCATCAAATGGTGTAATTGTGTTAAGTAATGTTTTGCAAAGTAACCTATGTTTTAAAGTTTTGATGATTTATTCACGAAACTTTAACACGCCTTGATGTTTTTCTTTTTCTAGTATTAAGCTTTTACGCTGTTTCCCTTTTTTTACATGGATAATATTCTGTTGCTCTTCGAAAAAATCCATCAACATTGTATTAGAAATAGTAATTTGATCTAACGCTGCTACATTTTCTACTTCTAAATAACTAATTAGCAAATCGTCTTCATACTCCTTACCTATAAAATGAAATTGTACAGGTTTTCCATCTACTGTTATGATCAACTTCTTTTCATAATAGTTCTTTAGGTATGTGTCTAGTGCTTTGGCTTCTGTACCACCAGCCAATCTAAGTGATGTATCGTATCGCTCTCGCAATACGGTCTCTATATCATCGACAAAAACTCTAGATATTATTTGCAATGATTGTTTAGATGCATTGAACTCAACCTGCGTTACACTGACATAAAATTTATGCAATAAACCGAAGGAACTGCACACAATCACTATAAGGATGAGTGCGTATTTATATCTTTTCATTGTATTTATATTTGGAAAAGAGGTAAAAATACAGCTTTGTTACTGAAGTCGTTTGCTCTTTTGGGATTTTAGTAAAAAGTAAAGAATTATACCACAATCAGCATGTTGTTCGTGGCACCGAATGCACTAATGATTTTAGCTGCTAAATAATTGCGTTAGGGATAGGAGCGGCATCCTTTTTTGGTTTTCTGAAAAACCAAAAAAGATATAGCGGATAGCCCGACCCTTGTGGTAACGCCCATAAAGTAATCATGTAAGATATAAACTAGGACACACCCCTTATCTACATACTATTCTCTGTTATAGGTTTTGCTTTGATCAATCAACAATTCTATCAATTCTAGTTCATTCCCTTGCTGCAAGTGAAGTGCACTCAAACCATTCGTCTCTGCAAATAACAGAAAAATATTGATTTGGTCCATCTCTACAGAAAGGTAGTCTTTAAAAAAATGAGTTCCATACAACTCTCTGATCTCGTCTTCTACAACGACAGGAAGCTGCTCCTTCTTTTTAGCGGTAAAAATTGCTTTAAAAATATTGACAAAATTCAACCCATTTACCCATCTATGGGCTTGTAACGGGATTCCGTGAGGGGCTGAGAGTGCATCATCTCGCCAATCATAATCTGTATCATTAATCGTAGCCGCTGTTAACCGAGCTACATCTCGTATTCCTGCTAAGGCGACTTCCATTGCAGGAATATCCATCGAGGGATTACCCACTAATTGATGCGGCGCTACGACCACTTCTTCTAACAAATGAACTGACTCATTGAGAAAAACATTGAGTTTTCTACTATCCATCACGTCTTTAGTAACTAATACTGTAAACTTTTGATATTGCATCGCTACTATTTCTACACGATCGTTGAAGCCTAAACTGATCTGAAATCTTCCTGACTGATCTGTTATAGTACGCTGATCACTCGTATGATTTATCACTACCACCCCTTCTACGTCATCACCGATAGGCGCACTTATTTTTCCTTGCACCAAAACTCTAGAAGTTATCTGTGCCGCAACTCCTGATATTACACCTAATGCTATCATAAAAAATAGTATTCCTCTCATAACTGATCTTTTTACATCTATAACTCTTTGATTTATTTCACGCTATAAGTTAGTTATTTTTAAAAAAAAATAAAAATAGCACACAACCCTAATAACGATCGAACTCTCTTTTCACACTAAAAACACACTGTTTTTTTTATCTAACTCATAATGACATCATGCTCGTTATACTATTATACATATAGATTCTTATTCATGAATGCTTCTTGACTTTTTGTTTTTGATCAAAAGACCTATTTTAGTAGTCATTCTCAGAATGATTTTGGGTTACATCAATATACAACTTATAAAAAACACTACAAATACATGAAAAACTGTATTATCGCTAGCTCTTCTGCGATACACGGAAGCGCAACACTAGCATATCTTTTTGACACACTAGAGGTACTCTACAAGGATTGTGATGAAATCTTATTCATCCCTTATGCTCGCCCTAGTGGTATGTCGCATGACGCATACACTATTGGAGTCAATACTATTTTTAAAAAAATAAACAAAAGGGTCATGGGTATTCATATGTTTGACTCTACCACTGCGGCTTTTGAAAATGCACAAGGTATTTATACGGGTGGAGGCAATACTTTTTTACTGGTTGACCAGCTGTACAGAAACCATGTGATGACTCCTCTTAAAGAAGCAATTCTAGCGGGCATCCCTTATCTAGGCACAAGTGCAGGGAGTAACATCTGTGGACTGACCCTGCAAAACACCAATGACATGCCTATTGTATACCCACCTAGTTTTAAGACATTAGGAGTTTTTCCTTTTAATATCAATGCGCATTACCTAGATCCGGATCCGTCTTCTACACACAAAGGCGAAACTAGAGAAACTAGAATTCAGGAGTTCCATCATTTAAACTCACCTCCTGTCGTAGGACTTAGAGAAGGTAGCTGGTTAGAAATCAAAGACACCACCATTACATTACAGGGCAACTTATCTGCTCGTATTTTTGAACAACACAAAGCGCCTTATGAACTCGATAGTGGAAGTTTATTATCTAATTTACAATAAGAAATGACACCTTACCAAAGCATCCTCACTACCATTGCCAAAGAAATAGCCACTACTCCTATCACAGGAAAAGTGGCTTCTTATATCCCTGAATTGGCCAAAATCCCTTCTTCTAAATTCGGGATGCACCTCTATTGCACGAATGCTGGTCACTATAACATTGGCCACCAAAACGAACGTTTTTCTATCCAAAGCATCTCTAAAGTATTTTCATTTACATTAGCCATGTCCTTATTAGGGGATGAATTATTTACACGTATCGATATAGAGCCTTCTGGCAATCCTTTTAATTCGTTAGTACAACTTGAATATGAAAATGGTATTCCTAGAAATCCATTTATCAATGCTGGAGCACTCTTAATAGCAGATGTACTGGTCTCTGAATTTAGCAATCCTAAAAAAGAACTCTTGGATTTTATCCGAAAAATCACTTCTAATGACACGATCGCCATTAACCAACAAGTGTTTGAATCGGAAATGGCATTCAATCATAGAAACGCCGCTCTACTTAATTTAATGAAAGCTTTTGGAAATATTCGAAATGATATTGACACTGTATTAGACTTGTATACATTTCAATGTGCTATTGAAATGTGCTGCAAAGAGCTGGCCACTGCTTTTATGCTCTATGCTAATGGCGGCAAATTATTACATAATAACGAACAAATCATTACAGAGACTACCACCAAACGTATCAACGCTGTAATGCAAACTTGTGGTTTTTATGACGAAGCAGGAGAGTTTAGCTTTAGAGTAGGACTACCTGGCAAGAGTGGCGTGGGTGGAGGTATCGCTGCTATACATCCTGGTCATTATGCTGTATCTGTATGGAGCCCACCTCTAAATCCAAAAGGCAATTCTGAATTGGGTATGTACGCCTTAGAAAGACTAACTTCATTAACGGGGCTTTCCGTTTTCTAACCCTTCTTGTTCTTCTTCCACTGAACCAAAATATTCAGAGTAACCTGATTTTTGCTTAAACACAATAATTGGTCTTGACCCTTTATTACTGCAAATACAATTAAGTCATATAATAAAAAAAGAGATTGCCTATAGACAATCTCTTTTGAGCGGGAGACCAGGTTCGAACTGGCGACATTCAGCTTGGAAGGCTGACGCTCTACCAACTGAGCTACTCCCGCCTTTTTGCGAGTGCAAATATAAAAGTATTTTTCAATTACACACTACTTTTTACACTATTTTTCTTCTAGTAATTAATAACAGATTGCTACTCTGAACCTAAGTATCTAAACTAGCTAAAATAATCTTAAATCAAGGCGCAAAAAGTATTTTATCGACTAAAAAAAACACTTCATCGATAAAAAAATCAAAAAAAAATATTAATATATTCGCAAAAAATGTATCTTTATATGTGCATATTTTGAATTTAAGTGCCTACTGTTTAACCCCATTCATTAAAGATTAAACCCTTTTTTCTGTAATTTCCTACAAAAGATGAAAATCAAATTACTTTTAATTTCTCTATTCATTTCTGTTTTAACTGTTCACGCTCAAGTTAAAATTGGTGACAATCCTAACCAGATTGACGATACGTCTGTATTAGAGCTAGAGAGCACAGACAAAGCATTTGTATTGACAAGGTTAACTACAACCCAAATGAACAACATCACTCCCCTTAATGGAGCATTGGTGTACAACACTGATACAAACTGCGTTTATCAGTTCAGTAACAATTCATGGGACAGCCTCTGTGATACAGATGACAATCAACTTATATCATTTGATCCTACTTCTAACATCCTAACATTAGAAAATGGTGGTTCTGCTGACTTAAGTCCTCTATTAAATAATGTAACTGATACTAATACTACAAACACTGCACTATTTATAGACAATACTACCAATTCATTAGTACTACAAGATTCTGATGGAAATACTGTTTCGATTTTGTTATCTGAATTGGCAAATCAGATAAATACGGATAGTCAGAATATAACATCTTCAGACTCATCGGTAAACATTACACAAACTGGAAACGATTTTGATATTACGGTAACACCTGCTGATGGTGCAGAAACGGATGTAGATGC
>CANMMM010000004.1 GCA_947498935.1 uncultured Aquimarina sp.
AAGTTCTTCCCATTGTAGGTCTACATTAGAGAACCATCTGGCATTGTTATTACGGTCTGATAGCCATAGTACATAGTTTTGGTTTCCGTTGCAGTAGTTGGTGTCTGTAATTTGGTAGGTAGTACATGCTCCACTGTTTCCGCAATCGTCTGCTCCTGCAGCTGTAGCCGTGAGTGTTACTTCTTGTCCAGCGCAGATGCTTTGATCTTCTCCTGCATCTACTTGAATAGTATCATTGGTGTTTACAGTTACTTGGTCTGTACCACTACATCCATCGCAGGTAGCTACCGTTACAGAATACGTAGTGTTTTCAGACGGGCTTACGGTGATACTTTGTGTTGTTTCTCCTGTAGACCACAGGTAGGTAGGTGGTGTGTTGTTTTGTGAACTGATACATTCTCCGAAGTTGATATTAAAATCTCCGATATGGTATACACCATCTGATGTGTTAAACCATCCGCAAGCTCCATTTTTACCTTGTTGGCTTTCTGTTTGGTTTGCTCCATATCCTACTTGGAATGCAGGTCCTCTTCTGCTCAGGTTCATAGACCAAGAACCATCGGTACTGGTTATTGTTCCAGAGAGTTCTGTGTAATAGGTCCAGTCACTGGTGTCTTCATTATTACATAGATGTTGTTTAGGACTGTCTCCAGGTGTTACGGTTGCGATTTTAGAGAAGGTAGCTGCTACTTCATAGGTAGTATGCGTTAGGCTATAATCATATACAGTTCCTGATAATGTAGCAGTTCCGTTATCTAATTCTTCCCATTGTAGGTCTACGTTTGAGAACCATCGAGCATTGTTGTTACGGTCTGATAGCCATAGTACGTAGTTTTGATTGCCGTTACAGTAGTTAGTGTCTGTAATCTTATAGGTATTGCAGTCTCCGTTTCCACAATTTACAGTTCCTGCTGCGGTAGTGGCTGTAAGTGTTACCTCTTGTCCAGCGCAGATGCTTTGATCTTCTCCCGCATCTACTTGAATAGCATCGTTAATATGTACAGATACGTAATCTGTAGCACTACATCCGTTGCAATTAGAAGTTGTTACAGAATACGTAGTGTTTTCTGATGGGTTTACGGTGATACTTTGTGTTGTTTCTCCCGTAGACCAGAGGTAGGTAGGTGTATTGTTTTGTGAACCGATACACTCTCCGAAATTGATATTAAAATCTCCGATGTGGTATACACCATCTGATGTGTTAAACCATCCGCAGGCTCCATCTTTACCTTGCTGACTTTCTGTTTGGTTGGCTCCTTTACCAACTTGGAAAGCAGGTCCTCTTCTGCTCAGATTCATAGACCAAGAACCATCGGTACTGGTTATGGTTCCAGAAAGCTCTGTGTAATACGTCCAGTTGCTGCTGTCTTCGTAATTGCATAAGTGTTGTTTAGGACTATCGCCAGGTGTTACGCTTGCAATTTTAGAAAAGGTAGCGGCTACTTCATAGGTGGTATGTGTTAGGCTGTAATCATATACAGTTCCTGATAGTGTAGCAGTTCCGTTATCCAGTGCTGTCCATTGTAGGTCTACATTAGAGAACCATCTGGCATTGTTATTACGATCTGATAGCCAAAGTACATAGTGTTGGTTTCCGTTACAATAGTTGGTGTTTGTAATCTGATAGGTATTGCAGTCTCCGCAATTAGAAGAGCCTTGTGCATTTGCAGTCAATGTTACAGATTGTCCAGCACAGACCGCTTGATCATTACCTGCATCTACAGTGCAGTAGGGGGTCGAGTGTTTACTGTTTGCCATCATGGCAGATGTTCCCAAAATTCCTAAGCAGTAGAGGGTGAGCAGTGTGGTGACTCTGCCCCGCCACTTAGAAAAGGATTCTCTAAAAATAGTTTTAATCATTTGTGATTGTTTTTAATTGATACTGGTTAATTATGAATGCGCTCAGTTATAATGCATAACATAGAGCGGTACGCATACGTGGTTTTTCGTAACTATTTTGTAAAGGGGAAGGTGTATTCTAATTTTCATAAACAATACCTTGACGAATTCCTTCGAGTTAGAATGAGAAAATTATGGGGTAGGACGGGGTAGTATTTCTCTAGATTAATTACGCTTTTAGTTTGATCACTGCAAATATTAAAAACTAAAAAGGAGTGTTAAAGGAAAAACGTTGAAAAACGTTGAAAGACATGTTTATTCAGTTAAAATGATTCTATTTTTAATAAGTATAATTATTCTGACATACAGGTCTTAATAAATCACTAGTTATTTAACATTTATTTAGTATTAAAAAAATCCAAAACTTAGTGTTTGATGAGGGTTTTTTCCCTATATATCTTAGTGTGAGTAGTCTACTGTTTTTATTTGTAAAGATTGCGTTAGGGATAGTAGTGAAAATCCCGCAGCACGACCTAAGGAGTGCGAGGAATTGTAACGGATAGCCCGACCCCCTGTGGGTAACGCCCAAAACAATGGAACAAAAGAGGCTATTTTTTACAAACCTTTGGGGATGGCATTGATTAATTTTTGGGTATATGCTTTTTTAGGAGCTTCATATACGGCATCTGCTTCTCCAAACTCTTCGATTTGTCCTTTGTTCATCACTAGCAATTGATCGGCCATGTATTTTACGACGGCAAGATCATGAGAAATAAAGATATAAGTGAATCCAAATTGTTGTTTCAGCCTATTGAGTAGGTTGAGTACTTGCGCTTGTACTGAGATGTCTAATGCACTAACAGATTCGTCGCAGATAATCAACTTGGGCTGTAATGCAATGGCTCTGGCAATTCCTATACGCTGCCTCTGGCCTCCGCTAAATTCATGCGGGTATCGGTTAAAATGTGCGGCTTCTAATCCTACGTCTTCTAGTAATTGGAGTGTTTTTTGTTTTCGTATGGCATCACTGGCGTATAATCGGTGGGCTTTCATGGGTTCCATAATGGCTTTGCCTACTGATGCTCTGGGATTGAGTGAGGCAAAGGGATCTTGGAAGATCAATTGGATCTCTTTTCGGAGTGTTCGGATTGCAGAGGAGTTTAATTGTGTGATGTCTTGTCCTCTATATAGTATGTGTCCGCTATTGGCTTGATCGAGCTGTAAGATTACATTGCTCAGTGTAGATTTACCACATCCTGATTCTCCAACGAGTCCTAGTGTTTCACCTTCGTATAAGTTAAAACTCACATCATCTACAGCGGTGACGGCTGTTTTCTGAAAGAGTCCTAGTGAGTTAAAGAATACTTTGGATACATTTTTTACTTCTAATAATGGGGGGGTATTGTATAATGCTGCATGTTGTGCTGCTCTCATCTCTTTGGTCACTACGATGGGTGTTACATCCTGATCACCAAGGAAGTCATCGATAGTGGGCAGGGTTTGGTATCGCGTGGTTAGCGAGGGTCTGGCATTGATCAATGCTTTGGTGTATTCTTGGGTAGGATGTGTAAAAATCTGATGCACATTGCCGTATTCTACAGCATTACCACGATACATCACCAATACATTGGTAGCAATCTCAGAGACTAACGATAGGTCATGAGAGATGAATAGAATGCTCATTTGGTGTTGCTGCTGTAGCTCTTTGAGCAATAGAATGATCTCCTTTTGTACGGTCACATCTAATGCGGTAGTGGGTTCGTCTGCAATGAGCAGTTTGGGTTTGCAGGCGATGGCCATGGCGATCATGATGCGCTGCTTCTGTCCACCACTGAGTTGATGAGGATAGGCATTGTAGGCTCGCTGGCTATCGGGCAATTTTACTTGATCAAACAGCGAAATGACTGCTGCTTTGGCTTCGGATGTGCTACTGTCTGTATGCTGTAGTAGCATTTCAGCTACCTGCGGCCCACATTTCATAGCGGGATTGAGTGAACTCATGGGTTCTTGGAAAATCATAGCTATTTTATTGCCCCTTATACTCCGCAATTCTTTTGGAGACATAGCAGTTAGTGATTCTCCTTGGTACGTGATACTGCCTTTGATATGGGTGTCTTTTGTGGGTAGCAATCCCATGATAGCTAAGGAAGTTACTGATTTTCCACTGCCAGATTCTCCAACGATGCCTAATATTTCATTGGGTTGTATATCGAATGAAACTCCATGTACAACTTCCATACGTTTTTTAGGCGTACCAAATGAAATGCTTAGGTTGGCAACAGAAAGTAATGCTTTTGTATCCATAGTACCAAAACTAAGTAAATTTTTGAGTTCTCACCTGTTGCTGTCTAACAAAAAAACAGTTGTGTTAATGCCTAACATCTTTATTTTCTGTGATCATCGAAAAAGTATCTACCACTTTAGGGGGTATAAAGATGAGGTACTCATGGAACTATAAATGTGTTTTTGGCAAGTTTATATATGGTACACAGCTATGGATGAAGTAATGAAATTCGTAATTTTGGATCGATATTTGTTGTACCTTCCATGCTATGAAATTAACAAAACTATCGCTTAGGACACGTATCTTTCTGTCAATGATTTTAGTAGTGTTTATTGCTTCGATCTTGATTGCTATCATTGCTATCTTTCAGTATAATGAAGAGGCGGAGGAATACCATAATGAGCGCCTAGAACGTAAGGAAGAAGCCATCCGACAACATATCAATTTTATTCTTAGAAACACGACTTATGAAGAGGCTACGGACAAGATTCCGCTGATCTTTAGAGAACATCGTACCTTAGGGATCAATGAGCTATCAGCGATTCATAACCTGCCGATTAATGTATATGACTTAGAAGGAAAGCTACTGATCAAAGCCCCTCAGACTTTATTAAAAGATACCTTGGACAAATGTATCGATACGCAGATCATCCAAGATCTGGCCAAGAGTGTGACGAAAAGGGTATTGCTCAAATTCCAGAAAGATGGGGTTAATTATCAATCGTCGTATACGTATATCTATAATACAAAAGGAAAGACATTGGCGATTATGAATCTGCCTTATTTTGAAGATGACGATTTGATTACTCGAGAACTGGGAGAGTTTCTACAACGTATTGGAGAGGTGTATCTGATCATTCTGGTGATGGCCATTGCGATTGCTTATTTTTTATCTAAATATATTACGAGGTCTCTAAAAACGATTTCAGAAACTATCGATCAAACTCGATTGGATAAGCGCAACAAGCGTATAGAAATTACAGACGGGAGTAGTGGAGAGATTTCTTCGTTAGTAAATGCATATAATAGTATGATTGATGAGCTAGAAGAGAGTGCTGTGATGCTGGCCAAGAGTGAGCGTGAAGCGGCATGGCGCGAGATGGCTAAACAAGTGGCGCATGAAATCAAAAATCCGCTGACTCCAATGCGACTGACTGTACAAAGTTTTGAGCGTAAATTTGATCCTTCTGACCCTCAAATAATACATAAGTTAAAGGAATACAGTGATACGCTCATCCAGCAGATTGATACGATGAGTTCGATTGCTTCTGCGTTTTCTAATTTTGCCAAAATGCCGGCGCAAAAAAATGAAACGTTAGATGTGGTAAAGGTAGTAGGGCTAGCATTGGATATTTTTAACGAAAACTATATTTTCTATCCTACAGAAAAGGAGAGTATTATCGCTACTTTCGATCGTACGCAATTAATCCGCGTCGTTACGAATTTGGTAAAGAATGCCATACAGGCGATCTCAGTAGATGAAACGCCTAAGATTATTGTCAATGTATTTATAGAGGGTACTGATGTGTTGATCACGGTAGCGGATAATGGGGTAGGGATTAGTGAAGCGAATAAGAAAAAGGTATTCGAACCAAAGTTTACGACTAAAACCAGTGGTATGGGATTAGGATTGGCTATGGTAAAGAAAATCGTAGAAACCTATAACGGAGAAATTAGTTTTACTTCGCAAGAGGGCAAAGGAACGGTTTTTAAAGTCAGGCTTCCTAGTGTGAATTAAATAAGGATTTCTGTAGATCTTCCTAGCATCAATTACAGGCTTTTCGTTATTTTTGGTACATAAAGTGTCTATCACTTTCATACGAATCATTTATAAAACTTACCTATAATGTATACAAACATCCTTACGACACTGCAAGATGGTATTACCACCATTACCATCAATCGCCCTACGAAGCTCAATGCGCTAAATAAAGCGACGATAGAAGAATTGCATACGGCATTTGACACAGCGGATAAAGATACAGCGACCAAGGTGATTATCATTACAGGTAGTGGAGAGAAAGCGTTTGTTGCAGGTGCGGATATTAGCGAGTTTGCAGATTTTTCGGAAGCAGAAGGAGGGGAGTTAGCAGCTAAAGGACAGCATTTATTGTTTGATTTTGTAGCGAACTTACGTACGCCTGTTATTGCAGCAGTTAATGGATTTGCACTAGGAGGTGGGTTAGAATTGGCAATGGCTGCTCATTTTAGAATCGCTAGTGATACGGCTAAAATGGGATTGCCAGAAGTGTCTCTAGGCGTGATTCCAGGGTATGGGGGAACACAGCGATTGCCTCAGTTGGTAGGTAAGGGTAGAGCCATGGAACTGATTATGACAGCGGGTATGATCGATGCTGCTCAAGCGCTGACCTATGGATTGGTCAATCATGTAGTACCTCTAGCAGAGTTACTACCTTTGGCCGAGAAAATAGCGGGTAAGATTATGCGTAACTCTTCTGTAGCGATCGCTGCAGCGATACAATCTGTAAATGCAGCATATGAAACAGGAGTAAATGGTTTTGAGACTGAAATTAAAGCGTTTAGTACTTGTTTCGGGACAGCAGATTTTAAGGAAGGAACCACCGCGTTTTTAGAAAAAAGAAAACCTAATTTTCCGGGTAAATAGCAGACAGCTTGTGCTATAAAGAGTTGAATTATCGATAGAAATACATATCATCGATATAGTTCCAAACCTTATGAGGCACTAGCGGCCGTATGTTTTTGCCATCCGCAATCGCTTTTCGTATAAAAGTAGATGAAATTTGCATGATCGGTGCATCGATGCGATGGATTTGGCCTACTTGGTCAAAAACAGAAGCCACCTTTCCTTCAGAAATACGTGGGTATACATAGATTTCGTGGTTTTCTACAATAGCTTCATAATTTTTCCATTTGTGCAAGCCTTTTAGGTTGTCCTCGCCCATGATCAAATGAAATTGGTAGGTAGGGTGTTTTTCGCTTAGGTGCACCAAGGTATGTATGGTGTAATTAGGCTGAGGAAGTTTGAATTCTATATCGCTAGGTTTAATTTTGGGATACGACTCCGTAGCCAAATGTACCATCTCATATCGATGCTGATTATCTAGCAGGCTACTTTTTTTCTTAAAAGGATTATGAGGAGTCACCACCATCCATATTTCATCTAGATCGCTGTATTCAGCTAAGTGATTGGCGATGGTTAGGTGTCCTATGTGAATCGGATTAAAGGTTCCGAAGTATAATCCAATTTTTTTCATTTCCCTTATTTGTTAACCGATTATAAATTTTTTAACCAATTGATAGATTTCCTCTTTGGCTTTTTCTAGGTCATCATTCGTTACAATCGCATCAAATTGTGGTGCCGTTGCTAATTCTGTAGAGGCCTTAGCCACACGCATATTGATCTTATCTTCGGATTCTGTTTTTCGCTTTTTTAATCTAATTTTTAATTCCTCGATACTCGGAGGTTTTACAAAGATAGCGAGTGTGCGTTCTGGATAAATACGTTTGATATCTAATCCTCCTACCACATCTATATCAAAAATCACATGCTTCCCTAGATCCCAGATGCGTTGTACTTCAGATTTTAGCGTGCCATAAAAATTATCTCTGTATACTTCTTCCCATTCTAGGAATTCATCTCCCTTGATTTTATTTTTAAACTCTTTGAGGGATAAGAAATAATAATCCTTGCCATGTTTTTCTGCACCTCTAGGGTCTCTAGAAGCAGCTGATATCGAAAAATCTAGATTCAGTTCTTCTTGGTGCAATAAGTATCTTACCAATGTAGTTTTTCCACTACCAGAGGGTGCAGAAAGCACGAGTAGTTTTCCTGTATTCATCATAATATGGGGTATAACTGCTGCAAATAGTAGGAGCAGCGTTATAAGATATTGAGTAACTGTTCTTTGATTTTTTCGAGTTCGTCTTTCATTTGCACTACCAGTTGTTGCATAGGCGCATAATTAGATTTGCTACCGATGGTATTGATTTCTCTTCCGATTTCTTGGCCGATAAACCCTAATTTTTTACCGTTAGAATCTTTTGTGCTTAGATTGGTGCTAAAGTATTGTAGGTGGTTTGCTAATCGTACTTTTTCTTCTGTAATATCAAATTTTTCTAGGTAGTAGATCAATTCCTGTTCAAAACGATTTTCGTCTACCTGTTCCTTGAGTTCAGATACCGCTTTATGCAGTCGTTCTTTTACCGCTTCGATACGCTCAGGGTCCATAGCGATTACTTTTTCTAAGAGTGCTCCGATGGTTTGAATACGTTGGTTAAAATCAGCTTCTAGAGCCTGACCTTCGTCTATTCTGTATTTTTCGATCGCTTCCAGTGCTTGTGTAAGTCCTTTTTTAATAGCATCAAACTCTGTCGTATTGATTTCTGCTCGTACCGTTTTTAAGGCGTCGGGCATGCGTACCGCCATTTTCATCATTTCTAGTGTTTCGCTATTAGGATGAATCGCGGTAAGTTGCTGGATGTAATCTTTTACGATTTCTTCATTAATCTTCGTCGTGTTTTCCTCGCCAGTAACCTCGATGTATAAGCTAAAATCTACCTTACCTCTCACTAATTTCTTAGCGATGGCATTACGCATTTCTAATTCTTTTTCTCGGTATTGAGAAGGAATTCGAGCGTTGATGTCTAAATTTTTACTGTTTAGAGATTTTACTTCGAGTGTTATTTTTTTTGTTGGCAGCTGTAGTACAGCTTTACCAAAGCCGGTCATCGATTTGATCATAAGAAATAGCTAAATGTAGCACGAAGATACAAACTAATTATGAATGCAGAATACCTAGTCAGTAGGGATCACTTACGAAACCGTTGTACTCATGATAATTTTATCGATATACTGTCTTTTTTCTTTAAAAAAATTGGGAATCATCCCGCATGGTTCAAATCCTAATTTTTTATACAGTGCGATCCCGATCGTATTAGAAGCATAGGCTTCTAACCAGATGGTTCTGAGTTCGTCATTATGTTTAGCCCACTCCAATGCATTGCCCAGTAATAGCGTACCAATGCCTCGGTTTTGCCATTTAGGATGGATGCCCATACCAATCATGGCTGTGTGATGTACTTTTTTTCGTATACCCGCCGTAAGATCTACATTACCGATCATCTTTTCTCCTTCTAGAGCGATCAATAGCAGGCTATTGCTCTCTGCCTGATAGCGCTCGATCAATTCTTGTTCTTCGCTAATCGTAGCCGGATATTCATAGTCATAAAGCGGCAATGTCGTTGTTTTTTTTAGGTAACGTAGTTTTACCTTTAGTAGGTCGGCGGCATCATCCACGACAGCCTGTCGGATCAGGATAGAACGTCCTTTTTTGCAATGCAAGGTTTTGGGAAAAAAACTCATCGTATAAAAATCTAGGGGGTATCAAAATAGCGTTTCGTGTTCGTTTTTTATGCATTTGGGTTCTTGGCTCGTATTCTTTTATACAGTTTGATACCTAGCATGAGCAGTATCGCTAATACCAGTATACCGACCACGCCAAATACCCAGTTGACAGCATCTCTAACAATCACCAAAAATATCACTGAAAATAGAATGATAGTTGCCCCTTCATTCCAGAGTCGCATTTGATTCGAGGTCCATTTTATGATATCATGTTGCAGTTGCTTATACAATAGATGTGTTTTGAGGTGGTATAGGAATAGTAGTAGGATGAATCCTAGTTTTACATGCATCCACGGATTGTATAAAATACCAGGGCGTAGGATCAGCAAAGTAGCTGCAAAACTAGTCGCTAATACAGCAGAAGGCCATGTGATGATGTACCACAATCGTTTGGCCATTAGTTTTAACTGCTTGCCCAATATGTTTCTAGCAGGTGCGGGCTGCTCAGCAGCTTCGATCTGATAGATAAATAACCTAGGGATATAAAATAACCCAGCAAACCATGTGATCACAAAAATGAGATGTAACGCTTTTATGTAATTATAATATGCCTGCATGATTGAATAAAAATATGTGTTAATGATGTTATGATATTGCTGTGGGCGTTACCCAAGGGGTCGGGCTATCCGTTCCAATTCCTCGCCCTCCTACCGTCGTGCTGCGGGATTTCCTCTACTATCCCTAACGCAAAAAAAACAGTGCTAAGGTAGTTAATACATTGTAGGGATTGCAAATTTGTGGTATCAGTTTTTAAAATCAGTACCAGTACAGTAGGTTTTGCTGCTGCTACTCCATAGCGCTTTTATATCTCCTATACCTATTGCCATAGGCTTTATGATTACCAGGTGTGGAGTTTCTTTGCTCGCTACTTGTATTTATCTGTGCACTTATGCACCTGCAGTAGGAGTGACCAGTGTTTTTCGAATTTCTTTATTCAGAAAATACCCTGTAAAAGCCGTAGATAATATATCTGCTATGGGAAAAGCAATCCATACTCCTAAAACGCCCATAAAACTCGGTAGTATAATGATCAAAGGAATTAAAAAGAACCCCTGTTTCGTAAGGCTGAGTAGCAGGGCAGGAATGATTTTGCCGATGCATTGAAAATAAGCAGAACCTATCAACTGTACAATAATAACAGGAGTAGCCATAAATACCCAGCGTAGAGCAGATGGCGTACGATTTAGAATTTCGATATTATTTTGCGCAGTAGTAGGATCTACAGTATCGCTATTGCTTAAAAAAAGTGCCACAAAAAAATCTGGAAATAGCATGATTACGCAAAAAATACAGATACCTAGCAGTCCTCCATACCGGATAGAGGTATTGATCACTTCTCTGACTCTATCGTACAATTTTGCACCATAGTTATACCCAGCGATGGGCATAAACCCTTGGTTAACACCAATAACAGGGAATAAAGCAAACATGAGCATCCTACTTATGATACCATAGACAGCGATGTCTAAGGCATCTCCATAGGTGTCAAGTACATTATTAATTAGGATGCCCAGTACGGCTATAGTACCTTGTCTAGCTAACGTTACAAAACTAAGTCCACTAATTTCTTTTACAATCGCTGTTTGTAGTACAAAAGAAGAGAATGATAATCGTAGCTCACTCTTACGGATAAAAAACCAAGCGATAAACCCAAAACAAATGGCATAACTGATAAAGGTAGCCCAAGAGGCACCTTCCATTCCATAGCCCAGTCGATTGATCAAGATGTAATCCATACCAATATTAGCGATGGCAGGTAATATCATAGCGATCATCGCAAATTTTGGTTGCCCTTCTGCTCTGATCACACTATTTCCCATCATGGATAACGAAAGCATGACGATACCATAAAGAATGATTCTGTAGTAGGTAAGTGCGATTTCTGCAAAGGAATCATCTGCTCCAAAAAATGTAATAAAAAAATCCTGAAAAACAAGTCCCAGAATGGCCAGTGTTCCCGACGAGAGGAAGGTAAGCGTAATCTGATTGCCAAATACGCGTAGAGCTTTAGAGCGATTGCCAGCTCCCAAAGCTCTAGAAAGTACCGAACTTCCTCCAATACCGATCGCTAAACCAATCGCACCGATAAAAAACGTAAAAGGTAGCACCACTGTGATTGCAGAAATGGCTAGTGGCCCAATCCACCGTCCTAAAAAGATGGTATCTACGATCATATTCAGAGACATCACCAATATGCCTATAGAGGCAGGTACCGCTTGTTGTACCAGTAGTTTGCCAATCGGTTGTTTGCCTAATGCCTCTGAAGTAACCTTGGCCATTAAGCTACCACTGTATTAGAAGTTGCCCATGTGTTGATCCATTCTCCTAGTAGAGCAGCCCAATCATCTCTATCATTGATACAAGGAATCGTGGTAAATTCCTTACCACCAACTTCATGAAAAATTTCTTCTCCTTCCATTGCGATTTCTTCTAGAGTTTCTAGACAGTCTGATACAAAAGCAGGAGTAACGATCGCCATTTTTTTAATTCCCTCTTTACCCATACGTTCAATCGTTCGATCGGTATACGGCTGTAACCATGGATCAAATCCTAATCTAGATTGGAACGAAGTAGAATATGTACCTTCTTTGAGTTGTAATCTATCGGCTACCTGTCGAGTCGTCTCATAGCATTGGTGGCGGTAACAGAACTCATGCGCAGGCGTATTCGCCGCTTTGCAGCAGCTGCCATCGATCGTACAGTGCGATTTAGTCACATCACTCTTTCGGATATGTCGCTCCGGTACTCCGTGGTACGAAAAAAGAAGATGCTCGTAGTCTAACCCTTTTATTTTTTCTGCGATGCTATCCGATAATACGTTGATATATGCCTCCTGATTATAAAAAGCAGGAAGATCCGTAAGTTGCATAGATGGGAAATGCTTAGCTCTTAATTCTTCTGCCAGTACTAAGATCGTTTCGGTAGTAGCCATAGCAAACTGTGGGTACAGAGGAATGATCAACACTTCTGTTACTCCTTGGTCATGCAATGCCTGTAATCCATCTTTAATGTTCATCGAGCCATACCGCATAGCCAGTCCTACTGGTAATTCGGTCTGTGCAGCTACTTTTTTCTGTAAGCGTTCCGATAATACGATCAGCGGTGAGCCTTCTTCCCACCATATTTTTTGATACGCTGCCGCGGATTTTTTAGGTCGTGTATTTAGGATGATACCTTTGACTAATAGAGTTCTAGCCCATAAAGGAACATCGATCACTCTGGGATCCATTAAGAACTCCCCAAGGTATTTTTTTACGTCTTTAGGATCGGTACTATCTGGAGACCCTAAATTAACGAGTAGTACGCCTTTACTCATAGGTTTTTCTTTTTATAGCAAAAATACAAACTATTCTGTCGATACTTCCTAAAATAATGAACTCATCTTTACTTTTTGTTTTTGACCGAAAATGAGAAGAAATTCGACTGGATAAGGCACTTTTTGAAATTCATAGCAGCGCTACGGATAAAAAAAGTAACGAAATACAGGTGAATTTCAGTCATTTTTTAGGGAAGAGAAAGGGTAGAGATGAGTTCAATCAATAAGACTTAGAAGATGAGTTCAATAAAGGCTATTGGTAGCGAATATCGTGTGAGCAGCGTTAAAATATAACCAATACAGCAATAGAGATTGTGTTTTTTTACTATTTTTATAGAAGAAGTAATGGATACGTTTTACAATTCGTTGTAAAACGGTTTATCGCTTTTATTCATAACGATCAAAAAAAGTATATACATATGAAACGCATTATTGTAGACGTAGCAGACGATAAATTACCTTTTGTTTTAGAACTATTAGAGCATTTCGAATTTGTATCCGTATTAAGCGATACAGACGAAGAAAATAGAGGTATGTACGACTCTATTGTTTCTTTGCAAAAAGGAGTAGGTATTCCTGTAAAGAAATCCTAGTAGCAATGCTACTTTTAGCTAGCTAATTTTTAATCCATTTTCTATAGCACGATCTGGTTGGATCAGTGTTACCTCATGCTGCTCTCCGACACAGCCTAGTAGTAGGCATTCACTCATTATGTTAGCAATCTGTTTTGGTGGAAAATTAATAACACCTATGATTTGTCTGCCTATCAATTCCGCAGGGGTATACAATTGGGTGATTTGTGCAGATGTTTTCTTGATACCATATGCACCAAAATCAATGGTCAATTGATAAGCAGGTTTTTTGGCAGCTGTAAATACTTCTGCAGTACGTATAGTACCCACTCTCATGTCTATTTTGGAAAAATCCTCCCAACTGATTTCATTTTTCATCCGTTTGCTATTCAATAACTTTCGTAATTATGAATTCAAAATTAATGGGTTTTCCTGTTTTTTCCTATTTCTTTTTATGGAGGTTGTGGGTGTAGTAGCGTGTGACATCATTTCATATGATTGTTATAAAACAGTTATATGATATGGGCGTTCTCCTATGGTAACGCCCCAAAAAAAACGCCCCTTGACAGCAGTGATTGCGTAGTCAAAGGGCGTAAGTGTTAACTATGTTAGCTTATGTGCTAGCTGCACAATAAATTATGTAGCTAGGGGGCTATTTTATAGTGTTTTTATGAATTTAACGAGTTTTTGCTGGTCTGCACCGCTTAATGCATTATAGGCGGCACGAGAGTCGCTAGCTTCTCCTCCGTGTGCTTCGATGGCTGCTTCTATAGTGGTAGCTCTACCATCGTGCATGAGGATTAATTCTTTTCCGTTGTTTTCTAGCAGGTCGATGTTTCTACCTAACCCCCATAATGGTGGTGTTCTATAGGCTTGATCGGTAACGGTATGCATTTTTAGATCTGAATAGGGTCTGATGACCATGTCTCGGAACATCTCTGGTGCTGTACTGCTGGTTCTCTGTGTTGGTTGGTGACAACTAGCACAGGCTACTTCTCTAAAAATACGATCTCCGTCTACGACATCTGGATCTAGATAGGCTGCGGCATTTCTGTTAGGTACTGTTAGGAATTCTGTGTACGCTACGATGAGGTCAAAATCATTTCCTAAAGTTGCTGCTTCTACACCGTGGTCTTGTAACAATGCATTACGTACTTGATCTCGTACGGTGGTTACATTTCCATTCCAAGTAAGTACGGCTTCTGCACCTTCTACCCATTGTAAGAGTCCTGTACCAAATACTGGTGGCGGTACTCTAAGTTCTCCATCTATAGTAAGTTCGGGTTTTGAACCTCGTCCGTCTCTGAAGTGACAGTCTTGGCAGGCGTGTGTTCCGATCTTAGCAGAACCTAATACAGGGCCTGCAGTGGTAGATCCGAATTGGTCTTGTAACCCGTGGAATAGGTGATGCCCTTCTAAGAAATCATCTACATCTTCTTTGGTCGTTAAGGAGGTTAAATGCTGTGTAAAAATAGCATTCTGCTCTAAACGGGTAGATTCTACTTCGTTATTGGTAGAGAACTCCATAGTGGTAGATCCTCTGCCAGCTAGGGTGAGTCGTGGATCTCCAATAGAAGAATCAAATCCTTTTCCTACTACTACGTGTTGGAAGGTGTTGTAAATCTGTGAGCTGATCTGTGCTCCTGAACCAATGGTGATTTCGTACGTAATGACGTTTCCGTAATCGAAATTGGTGCCACAGCATGAATTCGTATTATATACATAGGCTGGGTTAGAGTTTTTGATCAGTCCATTGTCTAAGGCTTCTATTCGAAGAATGTTAGGCAGGTCTGCATCGATCGTAGTACCGCTTCCGCCTGTAGTAACGGTAGTGGTGTAGCGATCTAAGGCTCTTACTAATCCAGAATTGTTATAGGAATCATAGATAGACTCTGTGTTACCGTCATGTGCTCTAGGGTGTCTAAAACGCATCCAGTTTGCAGAATAGCTAGTAATCTGTGGTTGCTGAGCAGGGTCGATTCTATCATCTGGTGTACGCTCATCGTATTCAAATAGGGTAGAGTATACCATTTGTGTACCTAAGTCATCTGATGGTAATCCTGCTTTTTTGTATCTAAAGAAATAATAGAATTTATCGAAACAATTACCAGGGATTTCTACATTCATCTGTCCGAAATCGGTAATGGTCATTTCTGCTTCGTAGAATTCTACTTGATTACAAGAACAGATAAATGTCCAATCTGGGTCTCCAAATCCACTTAATACAGAGCCTACACCTCCTACGTATTGCGTTGCATGGAACTGTAATTGTAATGCTGCGCCTGCTCGTACGGCTACATTTCTTCCTTGGATGTCATGTACCCATCCAAAATCAGCGGGTGTACGGCCATTGATAGGCGTTTTTAGGGCAGACATTAGGTGTTTGGCGTCTGGTGCTTTAGGGAGTCGATTTACTTTAGCAATTTCCCATGTACCTACTCCGTGTCCTGTAGTGGCACCTGCTGCTGTGTCTCCAGTGTAGAAATACAGTGGTTTTCCGTCTAGAGTGGCTTGGTATTTTAATGTACAGTCGATTTGTCCATATTCTACGGCACCTACAAGATTGGTGATTCCTCCTGGGGTGCTAATGATATCTGGATCATCTACTAATACAGGTGGCCAGTTGTCAATACAATTTCCTGTACAGTCTCCTGTGGTTACGTATAGTGAGAATCCTGGTTTTTCTGATCCTGCTGCTCCGATTAGGAATGCACCTAGGTCTGCATTGCTGCCTACGGCTACAATAGGATCTGGTACTACTGCTACAGGTGTACCACCGCCACCGCCACCATTGTTAGGTGTGTAACAAGGGGTGCTGTCTACTCCTTCTCCAGCTTGTACTTGAATGCTAAAGATACATTGCCCTGTTTCATAACCAGGTCCGTTTCCTTGTATTCTGGCTTCTAAGGTATAGGTTTGTCCTGCAGTAACTCTGTCTGAGAAGTCTACTTCTAATCGACCGTTTTTAGCTGTGTTTGGACTACTTTCTACACAGAATCCATCGAGACATAGTTGTCTAAAACTTCTTTGCCCTCCGGGGTCGAGATGGTAAGCGATACCATCTGAATTGAGTCCCATCACGAATTCATCTCCTTGCGTTCCACCACCAGTACCTGGGGTGTCGTTACATGGATCATTTGGGTTGTTACCACGTACAATGGTAATGGATTTGATAGAGGTAGGACATTCGTCTGTACCCCATTTTGCCCATATTTCATAACTGCCATCTGCTAGGTTTTCTATGGTATAGCTACCTGCAGTATCGGGAGTGGTATGTGGGTATGTCTGTCCATTATCGATACTAAAAGCTAAGGTGTCTCTACCTGCTACGTCCGCAAAGGTGAGTGTAATTGTTCCGTCATTAGCGCCTTCTGCTGTTTCATTGGTTTTGGCTACTTGCACTGCTGGGATATCAACTCCTGTACATGCTACTGGTGCACTGCTACCCGTGATTAGATGCCAAACATTTCCGGCATTATCTCCATTGGTCTGCCCTGCTTGGGTATCGTTAATGAAGTAATATAAGGGTTTCTGATCATAGGTTACTTGGATGCTTCCATCACATCTTGAAGATAATCCAAACTCTAATGGAAAGGAGTTACGTACTTGTGATGAAATACGTAAGTCTTGTGGTTTTGCTACCAATACGGGTGGCCAGTTGGTGGCACAGTCATTATAACAATCGCTGAAAGGAAGATTGGCATCATCATTATCAAAGGTATATAGACTAAAGCCTGGCTTACTGGCACTTTCTCCTCCTGTGAGTATGATTCCTTTTTGAGCATCGTCAGTCAATGCGATTACAGGTCCATTGGTGGTTTGTGCCATCATGGATAGTACGGGAATCACCATTAAAAAAGAAGCGGCAAGGGTTCTTTTTTGAACGGTATGGGTTCGTTTATCTCTCCAGAGTGAAGAGATCTTTTTTGTTAGTGATACTATATTTGTGTACATAAGTTGTAGTTAAGAAAATCGATGTTACTGTCATTTTCAATAAGAATTAGCTATTTTATCCAACAACAAGAGGTTTTCTAGAATACAGAATTCCTCTTGTTGTATGCTAATTGTATACAGACTACCTATTACTAGTTATTAGTAAATAGTAGTTTTTTGGTTACTTTTATCGATTTTCCTGTTTGATCTGTAGTTTGGTAGATCATAAAATACAACCCTGATTGTAGTTTGAGTTCGATGTTTCTAAAGTTAGCTGGTGTAGCCGACGGTGGAATCACTTGAATAATTGCTCCTAATTGGCTTACAATGGTCATATTTCCATCAATTAATTGAGAAGATGATACTGTAAAGCTTCCGTTTTTAATAGGGTTTGGAGTGATCACTATGTTTGCTTTTGCATTTTCTAGATCATCTACACTTAGCGTAGGATCACATTGGCTATCATCGGCTTGCTGTTGTGATTCCCAACAAAGTCCACAGGCAGCTACAGGTCTACATGGAGGACACTGTACGGTTGTATTTACTTGGCTATATCCTATAGCTACAAGGTTACAAAAAAGTAAGAATGAAATTATTTTTTTCATGACTATTTTATAGTTTATGAACTAAGGAAGAAAGTTAGTATGCTTTCTTCCTTAGCTATTTTTTTTAATTGATTAAAGTGTTTTTAAGAATTTGATTAGGTTTTCTTTTTGAGCTGTACCTAATTCATTGTAGGCTCCTCGTACTCCGCTAGCTTCGCCTCCGTGTGCTTGTATCGCTCCATCTAGTGTAGTAGCGCTTCCATCGTGCATGTAGAGAATCGCTTTATTGTTCTTCTCTAAGATGTTGATGTTTCTACCTAATCCCCAAAGTGGCGGTGTTCTGTACGGTGCGTCTGTAACAGTATGTACTTTCATGTCTGAATACGGTCTGATTACCAAATTACGGAACTCTTCTGGTGCGGTACTAGAGGTACGCTGAGTAGGAGAGTGACAGGTAGCACATCCGATTCTGTTAAACGACTTTTCTCCTTCTGCTACTCCTGGAATATCATAAGACATGGCACTTCTAGAAGGTACTGTAAGGAATTCTGTGTACGCAATTAACTGTTTTAGATCTTTAGGATTCATATCAGTATCAGGATCGATTTTATGATCATTTACTAATGCGTTTCGTACTTGTTGATCTACAGTAGCTACATCACCATCCCATGTAAGGATAGCTTCGGCTCCTACGATGTATTGTAGGATTCCTGTTCCATATACTGGTGGTGGTAGTCTTGGTCCTTTAGGTGTTTCTACTACTTCAGATCCTCTACCATCTCGGAAGTGACAATCTCCACAGGCCATGGTACCGATTTTCTTTTGTCCAAGTTCTATCGCGTACTGTCTGTATGGGATTTCATCTCTGTGGTATACTCCGTGGAATATATGGTGTCCTTCTAAGAAATCATCTACATCATCTTCGCTAGTTAGTGTGATAAGGTGCTGTGTAAAAATAGCATCTCTTTCTAACTCATAGTGTAGTGTTTGTTGTTCTTGCGTAAACTGATCTGGTCTAGTGATATCTGTATAGTTTGCAGATTCTTGACTAGGCAGTGTCATAATCGTACTCGCTCTACCTGCTGAGGCAAGTCTAGGATCTCCGTAAGAGTCTAATCCTACTCCCATAAAGTAGTGCTGTAGTGTATTGTATGTTTGTGCACCAGATCCTCCGGCTACGGCTGTGATTTCAAAATTCACACACTGTCCGTAGTTGAAGTCTCCACCCATATTGGTATTACGCTGTAATGCATATTCTGTAGCAGGTGAAGTTCCTTTGTCCATCGCATCAATTCTAATTACGCTAGCAGGAGATCCTTCGTGTGGATGGAAAGTTCCAGAACCACCATTGGTTACTTTGGCATCGATGATAAACTCATCTGGTCCGTCTGAGAATTCTGTTACATAACGATCTAAATGTCTTATTTGATCTCCGTTTCCTACTGCATCAAAAATCGCTTCTGTGATTCCATCATAGGCATGTGGGTGTCTAAAACGCATCCAGTTGGCTCCTGCACTAGTGATGGTAGGACGGTTATCTGGGTTGATACGTTCTCCTTCAGTAGTAAATAATGCAGAGTATACGTATTGGTCTCCTGGATCGTCTGTCATGTATCCGATCTTCTTATATCTAAAGAAATAATAGAAAGCACCTGCGTCTTGACAAGGCTGCGGTACTGTAGCACCACTTCCTACTTTTACGGTATGGAATTCTACTTGGTTACATGAACAACTAAATTCGAAGTCTGGGTTTCCTCCAGATTGTACTTCAATGGCTGTTCTATATGTAACTGAAATCGTAGATAAGTCATTACTTAGGTCGAATGCAAAACCACTATCTCTAGCTGCAATTCCTACGATAGGAGTACGTAGTGCTGGTTTTGGATAAGCTACTAATGGAATATCACCACATGGATCGTCTGGACAAGCAGCACAGTTAGGGCCACCACAGTCTACTCTTTCTTCTCCGTTATTAAGGATACCATCGCTACAAGTAGGTAATGGGCTTCCTTCTAATAATCTGAATTCTCCTAAGTATATAGGGCAATCACCATTACTCCATCGTACCCAAATATTATGTGTTGCTGGAGATTGATTATTGATTGTAAAAGATCCTGCATTGTCAGGACTAGTGTATGGATAGCTAGCTCCGTTGTCTAAACTAAATTCTAAGCTATCTCTTCCTGAAATATTATCGAATGTAAAGGTGATTACACCGTCTGCGGCATTTTCTAGTGTCTCATTAGTAATGGCAACTACTGCATTTGGATTAGGAGTACCGTTACATACTTCGTCACATCCTATACTACAGTTACTACCGCCACAATCTACACCTTGTTCGTCTCCATTTTGGATACCATCATCACAGGTAGGACATGGACCACAATCAGGGCCTCCACAGTCAATTCCTGTTTCGTTTCCGTTTTGGATATTATCATTACAGTTAGCAGTAAAGAAACAATTTTTCTCTCCTGCTACTACTGTAAATGTAGTATTTGGTCCACCTTGTATTCCAAGTAAATAGGTTTGTCCTTCGGTTACATTGATGACTCTTTGGTAGTATCCATTTTCTAATTTATCTGGTGGTACACAGCCCTCTAATCCTGGGCCGCTACACATATAGGTAACTTTTCCTAATTCTTCTTTAGCATATAAAATAGCTTTACCATCGATGATCGTTAAACCATAGTCATCACAGCTTCCACTTACTGGAGGATTTGTGTCACATGGGCTACAGTTAGGACCTCCACAATCCACGTCTGTTTCTCCATTGTTTTGAACACCATCACTACAGGTATCCACAGGTGTGTTATCGGCTGTAACTAAGTGCCAAACACCACCAGCATTATCTCCATTAATCTGGCCTGCTTGTGTATCATTTATAAAGAAGTATAGCGGTTGGTTATTGTAAGTGACTTGTAATGAGCCATCACATCTAGCCGATAATCCAAAACCTTTGGTAAATGCATCCGTTACTGCATCAGTAACAACTAAATCATCAGGTTTTTCTACGAGTAGTGGTGGCCAGTTGGTGGCGCAGTCTCCGTAACAGTCACTAAATGGAAGTGTGTTGTTATCATTATCAAAAGTATACAGGCTAAAACCTGATTTACTAGTGTCTTGCCCTCCGACTAAAATGAATCCAGCCTGTGCATTTTCGGTAAATGAAACGATCGGTCCTGCGTTGTTGATCGTAACAATTTTAGTTCTTATAGCTGCTTTTTCGTTTTGACTAAACCTAGTTAGTGATTTAGTATGCGTAGCGCTATTGTTGGTGTCTTCTGTGTTTTTTACATTGCTTGTTGTGTAAGCAAATGCAGATAGAAAGCACAGATTCATAATTACAGAGAAAAACAGTGTCTTACTAAAAGCCACTGTTTTTCTTTTCTTTTCTCTCGCAATTGGTTTCTTGTCTCTAAACCTGCAAGATTCGGGGGTTGGGATGTCTAATAACATGTTTGAGTTTATGGATTGATTTAAAAAAAATTTAAGTTACTCGTTTGTACGACATACTGTCGTAAAAGCCTTTTTTTTAAAAAAACACTTAAGTTTTCTCAGACTTAAGTCATTAGAACGCCCCCTATTATGTTTTGTTATATTTCTTTCATTAATATTTTCGAAAATAAACGAATGTTTTCGTAATTAATCTGTGAATAATAATTTAGTTGTTGTTTTTGTTTGATTATCAGGGTTATAGTAGATCAAGAAATAGAGTCCTTTTTCTACATTTAGCTGAATATTTTTGAAATTAGTTGCGGTATTATTTGGTGTTTCAGTGTGTATAATTGCCCCAATTTGATTGATGATGATCATTTTTCCAACAATTCTCTTGGTAGCTGTTACAGTAAAGCTTCCATTTCTGATAGGACTTGGTGTTACTGTAAACTGTATATCAGTGCTTTCTTTTGTGGTAAAAATGGCACTTTTTTGACAGTCATCTGCTTGTTCTTGAGTTTCCCAACACTGACCACATTCGAATATGGGTCTACATGGAGGGCATTCTATGCTTGGATTCACAGCTACTTGAGCAAAGCAAGGAATAGCTATGAATGATAGTAATAGAAAGGTGAATATTTTTTTCATGAGTATATCGTTTTTAGATAAGGAAGAAAGCAATTCGCTTTCTTCCTTATTATATTTAAGTTTGGTTATAAGGTTTTTAAGAATTTGATGAGATTTTCCTGCTCAGTAGTACTTAAAGCATTAAAACTAGCTCTTGAACCACTTGCTGCTCCGCCATGTGCTTGTATGGCTTCACGCAATGTCTTAGCTCTACCATCGTGCATCAGGATGAGAGGTTTGTTATTTCTCTCTAAAAGATCTATGTTTCTTCCTAAGCCCCATAGTGGAGGTGTTCTAAATGCCCCACCATCTGTTACTGTATGTAGTTTCATATCTGTATACGGTCTGATTACTAAATCACGGAACATTTTTGGTGCAGTACTCGATGTTTTTTGAGTAGGTGAGTGACAGCTAGCGCATCCAATAGTGTTAAATGAATGATCACCTTCGGTAACCCCAGGAATGTCATAAGAACCAGGGCTTCTGGTTGGTACTGTCAAGAATTCTGTGTAAGCAATTAGTTGTCTTAGATCTTTAGCAGAAATATCTGTATCAGGGTTAATTCCGTGATCATCAATCAATGCTCTTTTTACTTGATCTGTAACTGTAGCTACTTCTCCTGACCATGTTAACTTCGCTTCTGCTCCGACAATGTATTGCAGGAGTCCTGTTCCATATACTGGTGGTGCTACTCTAGGTCCGTTTTTGGTTTGAATAACCTCTGGACTTCTTCCATCTCTGAAGTGACATTCTTGGCAATTCGTACTACCTATATTGATTTCTCCAAGAATATTTCCAGGATCTGAACCATTTCTTCTGTGTCGTACACCATGGAAAATATGATGTCCTTCTAAGAAATCATCTACATCATCTTCGCTAGTAAGTGTGATAATGTGTTGTGTAAATACAGCATCTTCTTCCATTTGTACATGCGATCCGAAACCAGGTAATACCATATAGGTACTTGCTTTACCTGCTAATGATAATCTAGGGTCTCCAAGGGTGTTGAGTCCTTCTCCTACTACATAATTTTGGAAGGTGTTATAGGTCTGCGCCCCACTACCACCTGTAACAGCTGTTATTTCATAGGTAACAATATTTCCATATCCCCATTTACCAGAATCTTGTCCTGCAGTTTTGGCATAAGTTGGTGGAGACGCATCTCCTTTTTCCATATAATCAATACGAATTACTTCTGCATTGTCTACACCTCCATGTGGATGTACAGAGTTAGCGTTACCTCTGGTCAATCTAGGATCAATGATCAGTCCACTAGCGGCATCGGTGAAAATGGTATTGTAGCGGTCTAAGTTTCTTAGTAAATCTGAATTGTGTTGTGCATCAAAAACAGCTTCTGTAATACCATCTTGTGCATGCGGGTGTCTAAAACGCATCCAGTTTGCTCCTTCAGAAACAATGGTAGGTCTGTTATCAGGATCGATTCTAGTTCCTTCTGTTGTAAATAACCCAGAGTATGCAAAAATATCTCCTGCATCCTTCGTTGTATTTCCTTGTTTCTTGTATCGGAAGAAGTAATAGAAATTACCAGCTTGTCTACATGCTACAGGTACTTTAGCTTCTCCATCTACTTTTACACTATGGAAAGTAATTTGGTTACACGAGCAATGGAATTCGAAGTCTGGATTACCTCCTGACTGTATTTGAATTACATTTCCAACACGTACACTTACTGTGCTAAGATCGGTAGCAAGGTCAAAAGCAAATCCCTGAGCTGCGTCTGATCCTATAATTGGAGTAGGTAAGGCAGGTCTTGGGTAATTCACTAATGGGATTTCTCCGCATGGGTCTTTAGAACATTCACTACAGTTAGGGCCACCGCAATCCACTCTTTCTTCTCCTTGGTTTAAAATTCCATCACTACATGTTGGTGGTGGGCCACCAGCTACGATTTTAAATTCACCTAGGAATATTGGGCAGTCATTATTACCCCATCGTACCCATATTTTATAGATTCCTGGTGCTTGTTCTGGGATGGTGTACGACTCAGCGTCATCAGCACTAGAGAAAGGGTATGTCGCTCCATCATCGGTACTGAATTCTAAACTATCTCTATCTGTAATGTCATCAAATGTAAAGGTAATTGTACCGTCGTTTTTATTTTCTACAGTTTCATTAGTGATGCTAACCTCTGCATTAGGATTAGGAGTACCATTACATACTTCATCGCATCCGATACTACAGTTGCTACCTCCACAATCTACGCCTTCTTCGTCTCCGTTTTGGATGCCATCATCACAGGTTGGGCATGGGCCACAATTCGTACCCCCGCAATCAATTCCAGTTTCATCTCCGTTCTGTACTCCATCAAAGCAAGTGGCTGCGAAATAACAGTTGTTTTCTCCTGCCACGACAGTAAATTCTACGTTAGGACTAGCTTGGATTGCTAAATTATAGGTTTGTCCAACAGTCACGTCGATGGCGCGTTGGTAATATCCGTTTTCTAATTTGTCTGGTTGAATACAATTACTAAAACCAGGTCCTGTACACATATAGAGTGCTTGTCCTAATGCTTCATTATAATAAATGATTCCTTGTCCATCGATAACAGTAAGTCCGTAGTCTCCACAAGTTCCTGCGTTTACAGGAGGATCTGTTTTACAAGGTTCGCAGTTCGGTCCACCACAGTCGATTTCTGTTTCTCCATTGTTTAAGATACCATCATCACAACTAGGGTCTGCTATTGGTTCTTCTTTGGTAACTAAATGCCATACACCTCCTATTTCGTCTCCATTGGTCTGGCCTGCTTCAGTATCATTGATGAAATAATATAAAGGTTGTTCGTTATAAGTTACTTGAAACGCGCCATCACATCTTACAGAAATACCAAAACCAAGTGTAAATGTTTCATTTACAGCATTGGTGATGATCAATTCATCTGCAGAATTTACGACTACTGGAGGCCAATTTACGGCACAATCATCGTAGCAATTACTAAAAGGAAGTGTGTCATTGTCATTATCAAAGGTGTAAAGGCTAAAACCTGGTTGAGCAGCGTCTTCCCCTCCTATTAAAATAATCCCTTTGTCTGCATTATTTTCTAATGCTATTACAGGTTTTAGAGCAGGTGTATCAGTACCACAAGGGTCACAATTAGGTCCTCCGCAGTCGATTCTTGTTTCTCCATTGTTTAAGATACCATCATCACAACTAGGTTGCTCACAAGGAACACAATTAGGTCCACCGCAATCAATGCCTGTTTCGCCGTTATTTTGTATACCATCAAAACAGTTAGGTTCCTTTGGATCGTCATTGATAAACGTGACCTCATCGATATTCATTGCTGTATCACCGATTTGATATTTGATAGCTACAGTTGCTTTTTCGGGAATGTCTACAGCTACTGTAATTGTGCTATAAGTACCTACCCAACTTCCAGTAGAAGAGAAGTTGAAATCCACTACATCGTTTTCGTTAATGAACAAAGATAATTTTCCAGATAGTTCAGAAGCGTATTTAATTTTTATTGCATTTGATGCGGGTACGTTTTTGAATTCAACTCCTGCATTGGGCGTGCTTATATATGCTACTCCTGCACCATTACTGGCTCCAGAATCTGTATATGCTTGTGCACTGCCTAGAATCGTTCCTGATTCTGCTTGTACAATATCACCTGTAGTGTTATCATCATCGTCAATAGGAGTGTCTCCTTTAGCTGTAGCAGTTACACTAAAAATATCGGAAATATATTGTCCGCCAATAGAGGAGCTAATTTTTATTTGTATTTGATATTCTTGTCCAGCAGTAGCACTTACGGTACGTTCCCATCTATTAGTGGTTGTATTGAGTGCTCCAGATACACAATTACCATTTATACAAAGAAAGTTAAATGAACTGGTCCATTCTGATTGATTTTTGAAATACAATGTAGTTGTATTACCATCGATTTCGATTCCACTGTTGTCTGCCGTAGCTTGTGGATATGCAAAGTATGTACAGCATAGTAGCATCAATATGCTAAAGCATTGCTTTGCGTTGATTTCATAGGTAGATTGGTTGCCATAATTTCGACACCAATCCAGTAATTTTTTTTTGGTCATAATATGATGTGTTTGTGTTCAATACCGAAAATAAATCGGTTGTAAAATGAATAATCGCCAATATTTTAACAAAATTAAAGCAAGGTTGTCAAAAAAGGCGTTTTTTTGATACTGCTAAAGCTTTAGAGAAACACGTTTTCACTACGCAAAAGCATCAAAAAATCTTAAATACAGCTCTTTATCGCATACTTCATTTTTTTTAGATAGTGCTTCTTAGTAACTTGTTTCTTCTTAATGGAGTTTATATTCATGGTCTCTATGTTTTTTCCAAATTTCGGATTTATTATAAGGGAGAAAATTTTATAACATATTGTTATGGGATAAAAGAAATTATAGTGTACAATTTGTTGTAGAAGCAGGCGTTTATTTGTGATATAGTTTTTAATTGTTTTTAGTCTTATGAAATTTTTATTTGTTATCGCTATTAGTATTTTTTTTGTGGCATGTAATTCTTCTACGGAGTACCAAAGTGTGTCTAAAGAAGTTGCTATGCAAAATGATACTTTTTTGAGTAGCTATGGTATTTATGCACTGGATGGCGAATCGCTGATGGAGGCTCAGGCATTTGATACTATTGCTGCTAAATTACTGCCGAGTTATCAAAAAATGAAACAACAAAGAGATACGACAGTCGCTACAGGATATTTTATAGAGAATGTGACTTCATTACGTGGTATCTTATCACCTCCGAGTCCAGAATATCTATCGTTATACGGAAAAGGAATTGATGCAGAGGAAAAGACTGCACTAGCTGCTTGCACACAGGTTTTTATGATGACTTTTCAGGGCACATCTACACATGTATATCGGGAACAGGCTAAATTAATACGATTCATAGATGCATTAATGACTAATAAAAAATATGTGATTGTGGATTTTGGAACCTTAGAGTATTTTAATGCTGCTACATGGAAAACTAGAAGAGTGGCTCAGTTAAGTGATACTGTTTTTAATGTAGTGGATCAAGTACTTATTAAAGTATTGAATATAGATAGTACACATTGTAGGGCAGTAACTTTTGGGATGGATAAATTTTGTTTGCCAGATTTTTCGATTACTGGATTTCCGTGTGAAGAGGCTAAAAACTATACGCGCTTACTGATGGCTACTGCACAGCAAGCTTCTGAGAAAAAAGTCTTTGCTGGAGATTCTACATTTGCACTTAATCTGTCTAAAATTGGTAATAAAAGATGGAATGCATATTTCGCTAAAATAAATAATCAGAAAGGGAAAAGTGCCGTGCTAGAATTAAAAAATATACCTCCTGTATATGGAGATAAAAATAATGTACAATATGCAATCAATGCTACAAATTTTAAAGAACTATTTGCTAGCACTTTTAAGGAGCAAGAATCGGTTAATTATGTAGCGCATGACAAAAAAATCTTGGCAATTAGTGAACAAGCAAAAAAAATGCTACCCTCCTTAAAAGATCGTTTTAATACTAAAAAATTAGTCGAAGATTTATTGTTTGTAAAAGCACCGTTCCAAACCAATACTGAACACAAAGAATGGATGTGGGTAAAGGTTACTGGATGGGACGATCATACCATCAGTGGTACACTGTATAGTTCCTCTGCCAAAAGTGAGCATCTAAAGGAAGGTATTGTAGTATCTGTAAAAGAAACAGAGGTGTTTGACTACATTATAAAAAAAGAAGATGGTACGTTCGAGGGGAACGAAACAGAAAGACATATGCTGCAAAAAAGAATACCTGAAGCGACTAAATCGAAGTAGTTCTACAGGCTATTGATGCAATCCAGTAATGTATTTTTTGGGAGTGGTTCCGTATTTTTTCTTAAAAGCTGCAATGAAATGACTAGAAGTGCTATACCCTACTTTTAGCCCTACTTCATTTACATTATAAGTGCCAGAAGCTAATAATTGTCTGGCTACCTCCATTTTATAGTCAAACAGGAAAGCATATACAGGTTCTCCATAGAGTTGTTTAAACCCATCTTTTAATTTGCTGAGCGGTAAACCGATTTCTTTGGATAACTCATTGAGTGTAGGGGGTTCTGCCATTTTAGCGATGATGATTTCTTTGGCTTTTTTGATTTTTAATACGTTTTCTTCATCTACTAAAAATGGACATTGTTCTATGTCTGCATCCTCGGGCCTGTTAAAGTATAAACTGAGTAATTCATATGCTTTTCCTTTGGAGTAAAGCAATTTTATGGAAGAATGTAAGTTATAGTTTATGATCTGATTTAGTACTACATTCATCGATGGTGAAATGGTACCGTCTGTATAGTATTTTTTATCTCTATTGCCTTCTCCTAAAAATGGGATGTAATCAGCTTCTGAGGAGAAAAGAGAGTGAAATTTTTTGATAGAAATTACAATAGAGACTAGAATACTATCTGTGTCCATTTCTAAATTCATGGGTAGGTCTACCTGTGGATTGTATAAGAGTAATGATTGATCAGTGTTGAGTGATAATGAATAACTGCCGTTATTAAAATTGAATTTTATGTGCCCTTTGGTACAAAAATGAAATTGTAATAAACTACTATCTAGTTGTCGAACAACAGGCTGTTTTGTCGGGGTTTCATTACAGAATTTTAGAATATAAAATCCATCTTCTATCTTAGTCTCTTCTAATATTCCTACAGCGTTGTTTTTAAACTCGAAATCCACTAGCTTTATTTTATTTATTTAGAACAAATCTAAACAATTTTTTATGTTTTTGCTTTTGTAATCCCTACAAAAATAGGAGTTTTTGTGGTTTTTAACTTTTTTTGATGGCTAAACAACGGATAACGATATTAAAAAAACTTTCAGCGTTATTTTTTAAACTTGTTCTGAGATATTTTTGCTCAACATAATTTTATAAAATTAGAATGGAGCCCCACCTAAGAGCCAAAGGAACAAATTTTTATGCTATCGGACTAAGTTATAAAAAAGCGGATGCGGAGATACGAGGACATTTTAGCGTTTCGGATAGTGCAAAAAAAGAAATTTTAGCCAAGGCCAAAGCAGATGGTGTAGAGGGATTATTAGTCATGTCTACATGTAATCGCACAGAAATGTATGGATTTGCACAACACCCTTTTCAACTAATCAAACTATTGTGTGCGCATACGCATGGTACTGTAGAGGAGTTCGAAAAAGTGGCTTATGTGCATAAGAATAAAAATGCAGTGGCGCATTTATTTAGAGTTGGTACGGGATTGGATAGTCAGATTTTAGGGGATTTTGAAATTATAGGACAATTAAAATCAGGATTTAAGATCTCTAAAAAATACCAGATGATCAATCCTTTTTTAGAGCGATTACTAAATGCTGTGATACAGGCAAGTAAACGGATTAAAAATGAAACGGAGATTTCTTCTGGAGCTACCTCTGTTAGTTTTGCTGCTGTACATTATATCTTGGCGAAAGTACCGTATGTTTCTGATAAGAATATTCTACTATTCGGTACGGGTAAGATAGGGCGTAATACCTGCGAAAACTTGATCAAGCATACAAAGAATGATCATATCACCCTCATTAATAGAACCAGAGATAAGGCAGAGAAAGTAGCGGGTAAGTTTAACTTAGTTGTTAAAGACTATGAGTGCCTAACAGATGAGGTAAATGCTGCTGATGTGCTTATTGTAGCTACTGGAGCACAGCACCCTACGGTAACTAAAGAAATGGTGCATACAGATAAGCCTATTTTAATGTTAGATTTATCAGTGCCTAAAAATGTAGATGTACAGCTTAATACATTGCCTAATGTAACAGTTGTACATATGGATGATTTGTCTAAAATGACAGATGCAACTTTGCAACGAAGAAAACTACAAGTGCCGAAAGCAGAAGCGATTATTGAAGAAGTAAAGCTCGATTTTAATAGTTGGTTAGAAACCCGAAAATTTGCGCCAACGATCAAAGCTTTAAAAAATAAGTTGGTCACGTTTAAAGAAGCAGAAATCAATTTACAACGCAAAAAGATATCTGATTTTAATGAAGAGCAAGCATCGTTGATCAGTGATCGTATCATACAAAAAATTACGAATCATTTTGCAAATCATCTAAAGGATGAGAATACTTCTGCTAATGAAAGTATTGAATTAATACAAAAGGTATTTCACATAGAAAATAACAACGCATAGTGGCGAAAACAATTAGGATAGGTACTAGAGATAGCGAATTAGCACTCTGGCAAGCACGAACTGTGCAACATAAATTAGAAGCATTAGGATATACTACAGAATTACTTCCTGTAAAATCTACAGGAGATATCGTCTTAGACAAACCTTTATATGAATTAGGTATTACAGGGATTTTTACGAAGACCTTGGATATCGCTATGCTGAATGATACGATAGATATTGCGGTACACTCGATGAAAGATGTGCCTACAGCATTGCCAAAGGGTATCGTGGAAGCTGCTGTATTAGAGCGTGCCAATGTGCATGATATATTGGTGCATAAAGGACTAGATTTTTTGAATTCCCAAGGTACTATTGCTACAGGTAGTTTAAGAAGGCAGGCACAATGGCTACATAAATATCCTATGCATACTACTGTGGATTTACGCGGTAATGTGAATACGCGCATGCAAAAACTACAGGATAATGACTGGAACGGAGCTATTTTTGCTGCTGCTGGTTTAGAGCGTATCGAGCTGACTCCAAAAATGCATATACACTTAGATTGGATGATTCCTGCACCTGCTCAAGGTGCAATGCTGGTGGTAGCTAAAGCGGAAGATGCATATAGTATAGAGGCGGTGCAGCAGCTGAATCACGAAGCATCTCAGCTGTGTGTACAGGTAGAAAGAAGTTTTCTAAAAACCTTAGAAGGTGGGTGTACAGCACCGATTGGGGCGCTGGCAACAATAACGGATCAAATGCTTCATTTTACAGGGGCGCTATTTAGTATAGATGGACAGGAAAAAATTGCTGTAGAGACAACGGTTCCTGTGGCAGAGGTTGCTGGATTTGGTGAGGCATGTGCTCATGAAATTTTATCCAATGGAGGAAGTGAGTTAATGCAGCGCATAAAGAAAGTGCTTAAGAAATAAAGAGTGTTGGTTCATATTCTGTCTACAAAAATCATCCCAAACGATCAGAAAGAGCGTTTGTTACATGCGGGAATGCATGTGGTGGGGTATAATGCGATTCGTGTGCAACCTATAACCGTGGATGTAAAGGAGGTAGTGCCGTATGCTATTTTTACGAGCAAGAATGCAGTAAAGGCAATTGAGAAGGATTTGCATCGTATTGCAAAAACTTTTTGTGTAGGTACAGAAACCCAAAAATTATTAGTAGCTAATGAGTGTGATGTGGTAGCTACAGCACCGAATGCAGCGGCATTGGCACATATTCTTGTTACTGAGTATCAATCATTGTCTTTTGTGTTTTTTTGTGGAAATAATAGGAGAGATGAGTTGCCATCTGTGCTACGTGATCATCAGGTATTGTTTCAAGAAAAAATAGTGTACCATACAAGGCCGTGTCCAAAGGAATTTCATCGTATTTTTGATGGCGTATTGTTTTTTAGTCCATCAGCAGTACATAGTTATATGGCCTGTAATTCTATGGGTGAACAAACTGTTGCTTTTTGTATAGGAGCAACTACTGCTCGTGCAGTTAGAAAATATACAGATAATATAGTGATCGCAAATACGCCAACTGTATCCAATGTAGTGGTGCAGGTGGTTAAATATTTTGATAAGAGATATGATAAAAAATGATTTGTTTCTCCGAGCGTTAAAAGGAGAAACTGTAGATAGACCTCCTGTATGGATGATGCGCCAAGCGGGTAGGTATTTGCCAGAGTTTATGGCATTAAAAGAAAAATATGATTTTTTTACTAGATGTAGAACGCCGGAGTTGGCTTCTGAAATCACTGTGCAACCTATAGATATTATTGGGCCAGATGCAGCGATTTTGTTTAGTGATATTTTGGTGATACCACAGGCTATGAATATCGAGGTGCAAATGAAGGATGGTATTGGTCCTTGGTTGCCAAATCCAATTCGATCGCAGGCAGCGGTGGATCAGGTGATAGTGCCAGACATAGATGAAGAGCTGGGATATGTAATGGACGCAATTCAATTGACCAAAGAAAAGTTGGATAACCGTGTACCATTGATTGGTTTTGCAGGGTCTCCATGGACTATTCTTTGTTATGCAGTGCAGGGGCAAGGGTCTAAGAATTTTGATAAAGCCAAAGCATTCTGTTTTACACAGCCCGAAGCTGCACATCAATTACTGCAGAAAATTACGGATACTACGATTGCTTATCTAAAAAAGAAAGTCGCTACTGGAGTGAATGCGGTACAGGTTTTTGATAGTTGGGGAGGGATGTTATCGCCTACTGATTATCAAGAGTTTTCTTGGAAATACATACAGCAGATCGTAGATGCTTTAAAAGAAGAAACGGAAGTCATCGTATTTGGAAAAGGGTGTTGGTTTTCGCTACAAGAAATGGCACAATCAGGAGCATCGGCTTTGGGAGTAGATTGGACATGTTCTGCACGTAATGCTAGGTATCTAACAGGTGGTGCTATTACACTACAAGGTAATTTTGATCCATCTAGATTATTATCACCTCCAGCCGAGATTAAAAAAATGGTGAAAGAGATGATAGATGCCTTTGGTAAGGATCGTTATATCGCTAATTTGGGACATGGTATTTTACCTAATATTCCTGTGGCCAATGCGCAAGCATTTGTAGATGCAGTAAAAGAATACAAGGTATAAGATGCAAGTATGGCGATTGCTAGTGGGATTTAATGCTAGACAATTATGGCAGTTGTTATTGGTATTGTTTCAGAATCCACTATGTATTTTGCCTACTGTTATTGCTACTCAAAAAACCATCGGTATCTGTGATCGCTTATATAAGGAGGCGCATCATGCGGATGGTGTGGCCAATGCATTTCGACATGTATTATGGAATGTGCTTATTGGTAGGTATGTATACCGATGGGTGGGTGATGCACAAAAAGCATTGGACTGGGCCAAAGTGATTACGGATCTACACGAAGAGCTATCGCCAAATGTAGCGTTAGAGAAAGCAATGGATTTGCATAATAATGCGGTAGGACGTTGTTTTTTTAAAGAGGTGAGTGAGGTTTCAGAAGAAGCAATGATCGCTTTTTTAGAAGAAAAAACGAAACAAGCAGTGGCTATAAAAGAGGTTAGAGAGTTGTCGATGGTATCCCATACAATGGCATACATAGTTTCTTAGTAAGGCACTGGATGTTAAAAGACAGGTGATTACTCGAAGTGAAAATCTTTTGAAATGCGTTAGGGATAGCAGCGGCATCCTTTTGGTAGCACCTTAGTGCTGCCAAAAGATACAGCGAATAGCCCGACCCTTGGGGAACGCCCATATCTGTTTGATATATTTTTTTGGAATGTAATTGAAACATTTTGAATGTAATGTATACTAATTTAGATAGGGAACCTAAATTAAAATTAAAATGATAAAAAATATAGGTAGTAGTATCAAGGCGTATGCTGGAAGTTTTGCATTGATTGCTCGATTACGACTGTGGAAGTATTTTGTGATTCCTGTACTGATTAGTGTGGTTACAGGTGTATTACTACTTACGTCGGCTTGGATGCTCTCTGATAGCATCGGTGGTTTGGTGTCTAAACTCTGGGTATGGGAAACAGGAAGCGAAACCTTTGGGGTGATTAGTAAATACTTGAGTGTATTGCTCGTTTTGGCGATCGGTTTGGTATTGTATAAGCACATCGTTATGGCACTATCTGCACCTTTTATGAGTCCAGTGTCCGAACGCGTAGAGGCGCATCTTCTAGGGGAGCATACACATATGCATCGAGATACTTCTTTTATGGAGCAATTGATGCGAGGAATTCGAATTAATATGCGTAATATTCTTAGGGAACTCATATTTGTGATACCACTATTGGTGCTGAGTTTTATACCTGTAGTAGGGATTGTATTTACACTATTGATTTTTGTAGTACAATCCTATTATGTAGGGTTTGGAAATATGGATTACACCATGGAACGTCATTTTAAATATGCAGAAAGTGTAGCTTTTGTAAAACAGCATAGGGGAACCGCCATAGGTAATGGTTTGGTGTTTATGTTGCTATTATTTGTGCCTATTGTAGGGTTTATCGTTACGCTACCCATAGCAGTGGTCGCGGCTTCTACAGCTACAGTAGACATTCTAAAAAAAGAAGGAGTAATCACACTAGAAGCGTCGAATATGATGACTGAGTGATCGAGTCAATTACTACATGTCGATCTATTTAATAAATTAGTTTAGAGGAAATGAAATCACAATTTTATCAATATATACAGACATTGCAGGATACAATCACAGCTCGATTAGAGGCTATTGATGGGCAGGCAGTGTTTAAAGAAGATGTTTGGAAGCGTCCAGAAGGAGGAGGAGGAAGAACACGAGTGATCGAAAATGGCGCGGTATTCGAAAAAGGAGGAGTGAATATCTCTGGAGTGCATGGAGCATTGCCTACAGCGATGCAACAGTATTTTAAGGTAGGAGAAGTAGATTTTTTTGCCTGTGGATTATCATTAGTACTGCACCCTAAGAATCCAATGGTGCCTACAGTGCATGCCAATTGGCGATATTTCGAGATGTATGATGCTGATGGAGAAATCGTGGATAGCTGGTTTGGTGGCGGACAAGATCTTACGCCGTATTATCTATTCGATGAGGATGCACGTCATTTTCATACGATATGTAAAACAGCCTGTGATGCGCATGATCCTTCTTTTTATACTACGTATAAAGAAAAGTGCGATGCGTATTTCTACAATGCGCATAGAGGAGAAGGAAGAGGTATCGGAGGATTGTTTTTTGACTATTGCAAGCAAACAGATGCGATGTCTATGGAGCAGTGGTATGCTTTTGTAACCACTGTGGGAGATAGTTTTCTAGAGGCATATGTGCCGATAGTAGAAAAGCGAAAAGACATGCCGTATACGCCTGCTCAGAGAGATTGGCAGGAGGTGCGTCGTGGTCGTTATGTAGAGTTTAATTTAGTGCATGACAAGGGGACTTTGTTTGGGCTAAAAACCAATGGAAGAATAGAGAGTATTCTGATGAGTCTACCACCCTATGTACAGTGGAAATATGATCATCATCCAGCACCTAATTCTGCGGAAGAGAAATTAATAGCAGTGCTGAAACAGCCTGTAGATTGGGTGTAATGAAAGTGATTTGTGTTTTTTATGACCAATTTTTGCATTTTTTTACGTTTTGTGGTATTGCTATGTGACAAAAAATGACTGCATTTGGTCACAAAATCTTCGGTTTTTGTTGAAATCAAAAAAAACTGAAATCACTTAAATGTCTATAATTGTGTAGTATAAGCAGCTTTGTGAGACATGTATTACAAAAATAGTTTTGTAAGAGGTTTTTTTGATCACTATGTAATGTTTATTTGGGCGTTACCCTAGGGGTCGGGCTATACGCTGCAATTCCTCGCAGCTCCCTGTGGTCGCGCTGTGGGATTTCCACTCCTATCCCTAACGCAGCTTTACAAAACTACTTGCAAAGAATATATAAACCGTAATCATTAAAAGGTTTTTATGACCGTAAAATTTATAAATACAAGTAGTTAAAAAGCTAAAAAATGAAGATTAAGTGCTTTTGATTGGTTTTTTTGTTATCTTACACTTCCCTTTATCAAGCTTATCTATATCATTTTAAACAATTTATAATACAGTTGTATGAAAAAACTACTACTATTGTCTTTGGCAATTATTCTTACAAGTTGCGATTATTTTTCTGTCGAAAAGAAAAAGCCAAAATTCGCCAACTTTAAAAAGAATAAAATCGAATTTAATGAGAATACTATTATTCTCACACATGCGTATCGAAACACTACGCCTGACGAATTTAGAGGACTGTTAGACTCTTTGGGTTCAAAACCAAAATTTAAAAAAGTAGCATTGCAGGAACTCGAAAAAATCGAAAAGAAAAAAGTAGATTTTAAACTATTCGTAGACGAACGTAATATAGAAAACTACATCTTTGCGTATGCTTGTGATTTCTATCAATTAGATGAGCATAGAGCAGCTACAGTGGTAGATGCGTTAAGCAAGGAGGTAAAAAAGGAATCTAATAAACAGGATGTGCAATACCAGCGTATCCACGGACGTTTCTTTTTTACACCAACTTCTAAGATCGTAAAGTTGAAATACCTGAAGTCTTACAAAGAGAATCGTAAGTATCAAGCTGAGTATATTGTAGCTTCGAAATCAGGTGGTGGAATGGGATTATTGATCAGCAATCTAGAGAATATAGATTTTGAGCGTTCTATTAAACGACTAGCAGTGAATTAACATGAGATAAAAATAATCTTAAACTAAAGCCAAGCGATCATCGTTTGGCTTTTTTTAATGTCTATTCTTCTTTTTCTTCTTCTGATGCATCATCGGTCTGTGCTACGGATTTAAACTGTTTGATCGCAGTATTAGGCTCGATAATGGTGTGTCCCTTCCAGAAATTGGGATCATAACTAGCCATATAGGTAGAGGTTACATTCTTGTTTTCTTGAGTGCTGTTATAGGTGCTTTCGGTAATCGTTTCATTGTTGAAAACGATGATCTCGTATTTGTTTTTGATGTGATTTATGATGTCTAAATTTAAGGATACTTGATTTTGCTTTCGCCTCCCTCGTACATGCTTGTTTTTTTCGATGACGCTTAATGGGCGGTCTACTCCAAACTTATTTTCAATAATTTTTTCGATCAATCGCACGCCGTATTTACCATCTTGTCCCTTCGTGTAAATGGTAGTGCCACTATATCCGTTTTCTGCATAAGTTACTCCTAGTAGTTTAAAAGAACGTAGTGGTTTTATATTGGTATAATCAATACGCATTACCGCAAAATCTTGTGTATTTACATATAGTGTGCCTTCAAAATCTGCACTGCGTTTGGGTTTGAATTTTATGACGTAAGCCACGACGTCATCCAGTATCGTAAAGTCAGTTTTTTCGAAATCGTATTTTCCTGATTTTCGAATGACATCTAACTTCGTTTTGGGTTGAAAAAACAATTTTTCAAACAAGTTTTTGAGATTGATTTTTCGAGATTTGAAAAAGAAATTTTCGGAATTGGTGTTCTCTACATCACCTGCTACTGAGGGAGTATCACCGGCAATGGACAAGATAGAATCTACAGAGATTTTTTGACTAAAAAGTCCCGAACGGAATTTGATATACGAATCGGGTTTTACATTGTCTCTAAAAATTTGCTCCATTTTCTTTAGGTTAGAGACCATCGAGCCACTATTGCGTTTGTCATACAAACGTGCTCCTTTGATAATGTGCAGTTTTTGTGTAGTCGTATTGCCGTACAGGTCACATAAAGCTTCGATGTAAAAAGCTGAATTTTTAGGTACGACACGACTCATGCTATCCACTAGTTTTCGATCCACTTCTTTAATAGTAGATTTTTTAAAATCTACGTCCATCTTTTCGACATAGGTAGCGTTTGTTTCTCGAAAAAAAAGCTTGCTTTTAGAGAAGGATGTGCGATAGTTAGTAGCTATATTGTCTTTTACATTGTCGATGATTTCTGAAACGGATAAGTTTTTATTAGAGATGAATACACTTTTTAACTCAAAAGCTTTTGGAGCAATATAGAGAATGCTGTCTAAAGGATTTGCTACAGCAATGCTCGTTTTTTCATAGCCCATAGAAGAGATATGTAAAGAGTCCTTTGTAATGTCTGTATTGGCTATAGAGATCGTAAAGTTGCCTTCTTCGTTGGTGATAATTCCTTCGCTACCGATCACCACGGTTGCATACGGAATGGGTTTTAGCGTGTTTTTATCTACAATCGTACTGGTGATGGTTTGTGCAGTTACGCTACTTGCGTAAATGCAAATGATATATAGGAAATTATGAAAGAAGGTTCTCATGTAACATAGATACAATTTTATCTGTGATAAATGTTTTAATGTATTCTTAAAAATGAGTGCTTTTTAAAACTCCTGATCAAAACAATTGGCATAAAAGATATATTGGTATCTTTACCCATGTTTACCGAATAGTAACGTAGTGTATGAATCAAGTAAGAAGAAATAGAAGACTGCGAACTACCGCAGCAATCCGAGCTATTGTTAGAGAACATAGCATTACACCTCAAGATTTTTTAGTCCCATTGTTTGTCGTAGAAGGTACTGCGATCCAACAAGAGATTCCTTCTATGCCAGGGTACTACAGGTATAGTCTTGATTTGCTAACAAAAGAGGTCAAAGAATTATGGACGATGGGATTGCGTTCTGTACTTCTTTTTGTAAAAGTACCTGATGCTCTTAAGGATAATAAAGGTACAGAGGCACTAAACCCAGATGGTTTGATGCAGCGTGCTATCCAAACAGTAAAAGAAGCAGTGCCAGAGATGCTCGTCATGACTGATGTAGCATTGGATCCTTACTCGTCGTATGGGCATGATGGGATCGTAGAAAATGGATATATTGTTAATGATCCTACGTGCGAGGTGCTGGCACAGATGTCATTATCACATGCACAAGCAGGAGCAGATTTTGTAGCACCTAGTGATATGATGGATGGCAGAATTTTAGCCATTAGATCTCTATTAGAAAACGAAAATTATAAAAATACGGGTATTATGAGTTATAGTGCCAAGTATGCTTCTGGATTTTATGGGCCTTTTAGGGATGCGTTGGATTCTGCGCCAGGATTTGGTGATAAGAAAACATATCAGATGGATTATTGCAATAGAGAGGAAGCTATTAAAGAAACACTGATGGATATCGATGAAGGAGCAGATATTGTAATGGTAAAACCCGGATTAGCCTATCTAGATATTGTACGGGATGTCAAAGATGCTGTGGATGTACCTGTAGCAGTGTATCAGGTTAGTGGAGAATATGCGATGCTCAAAGCTGCTGCTGCTAATGGATGGTTGGATCACGATACGATTATGATGGAACAATTACTAGCATTTAAACGTGCAGGTGCGCAATTGATCGCCAGTTATTTTGCCAAAGATGTAGTGCGTGTACTGAATTCATAAGTAAATATAGATTCATTCGATAATAAAAGAAATGAAGTAGGGTAGGGTTAATTTCAGGACTTAGATAGATAAAAACAATGAAAAAATCACGAACAATAGTAGGAAGTGTAATAGCTATTAGTATGCTTTTGATGAGTTGTCAATCGAATCAAAAAAAAGAAAAATCTATTACACTAAGCGATAAGAAAAGACAACAATCAGCTGCTTTTATACAAGGGGAAGCGTTGTTTAAAGGGAAAGGAAATTGCTATTCATGTCATCGTGCTGCTAGAAAGTCAATAGGGCCTAGTATTTTGAAAATCATGGAAGTATACAAAGCACAAGATGGAGATATTATTGGTTTTTTACAGCAGAAAACAGCTCCTATTGTAGATCCAGAAAATTATTCAGTGATGAAAACGAATTTTGCGGTACTGAAGCATTTTTCTGAACAAGAGTTGAAAGCATTAGCGGAATATATGAATGAAATAGCAAGTACTCACTAATAGTTTATAAACATGCGGTATCTAATCATATTATGGGGTAGTCTTTGTTTTTACACGGCTACTGCACAGCAATTTACACCCAAAACAGCTTTTCTAGAAAAATGGACTAATTCCAAAGAATATTTGTTAGGAATTGCTACTGCGATGCCTGATAGTTTGTATGCTTATAAGCCTACAGAACGAGAAATGGATTTTAGAAACCAATTGATACATATCTGTGGGAATATGCAGTGGCTTAGCACGACCTATTTTACAGAGCAAACCTTTGATAGGGATGCATTCACAGCATCTGCGCCAACAACCAAAGAAACTACGTTAGCATTTATAGCTAATGCCTTTGATGCTGCGTACCAACGAATCGAGCAAGTAGATGAAACGACATTTACAGAAGAGGTAGATTTTTTTGCTGGAAAAAAATCTAAATTACAAATTTTGAACTTATTACAAGATCATGTCACACACCACAGAGGACAATTGATCGTGTATCTGAATCTGCAAAAAATTAAACCGCCAGGTTATACAGGATGGTAATCAGATTCTTTTATTTTTGAATATTAATATATTAACTTAGCAATAAACTAACCAATTCTCATGATATTACTAATTGTTTACGGAATCGTTTCTATTTTCTTTTCATTTTTATGCTCCATCTTAGAAGCTGTGCTACTTAGTATTACGCCTACTTTTATTAATCTAAAGAAAAAAGAAGAGAAGTCATACGCCACTACATTAGAAGATTTAAAAAAAGACGTTGATAGACCACTGATAGCCATTCTTACCTTGAATACCATAGCACATACGGTAGGAGCCATATTAGTAGGGGTGCAAGCCAAAGTAGCATATGCAGAATTATATGGTAGTGCTACCAAAACAATTTTTGGGATCACGATTACAGAAGACCTAATGGTGGGAATCGTATCTTCTGTGATGACGATATTGATATTAGTAGCTTCAGAAATTATTCCTAAAACCATTGGAGCTACTTTTTGGAAGCAATTAGCAAACTTCACTTCAAAGGCCTTAATAGTACTTATTGCGCCACTTAAATATACAGGGATTTTATGGATATTGCAGCTTACTACTAAGTTGATCGGAGGAAAAGGGCATCATGGATCGGTATTGAGTAGAGAAGACTTTTCGGCTATGGCAGATATAGCAGAAGAGGAAGGAGTATTCAAAGAATCAGAATCGAAGGTGATAAAAAACTTACTAAATTTTAAAGATATTTTAGCAGAGCATATCATGACCCCTAGAAGTGTTATGAAAATAGCCGACGAAGAACAAGAAATAAAAGATTTTTTTGAAGCAAACAAAACCTTGCGATTTTCTAGAATTCCCGTTTTTGCGGATACAGCAGATAATGTTACAGGCTATGTGCTAAAAGATGCGATATATAAGGAAATGGCAGAAGCAAAGCACGATGTAAAACTAGCAACACTCAAAAGAAAAATACTAGTAGTTAATAGAGACGTAGCAGTTCCTGATTTATTTGAAAAATTAATAGCGCAAAAAGAACATATCGCATTAGTGGTAGATCAATATGGATCTGTTAGTGGTGTAGTAAGTATGGAGGATGTGATCGAAACATTATTAGGGTTAGAGATTATGGATGAGAGTGATAAAGACTCTAACATGCAGGAACTGGCCAGAAAAAAATGGAAGGAAAGAGCCATACGCTTGGGAATTCTTGATGAAGCAGAGTAGTAATGTTGGTTACTGCATGTGTACAAACTCCGATAGGTACTGCTGCGATTACAGGAGATGAACAAGGGATAGCCAGTATAAAAGTATACGATGAAGGGGAGATAGCTTTGTCTACTGAGGTACCTGTAGCACTAGAAGCAGCTGTAACCCAGTTACAGCAATATTTTGAGGGTACTAGAACCCAGTTTACAGTACCTTTAAATCCTAGTGGGACAAATTTTCAGAAACGCGTATGGAATAAATTGATAAAAATTCCGTTTGGTAAAACGGTAAGTTATTTAGACATAGCGAAATCGCTTGGAGATCCTAAATGTATCAGAGCAGCGGCTACTGCTAATGGGAAAAATCCTTTATGGATACTGATTCCATGTCATAGAGTTATCGGTAGCGATGGATCACTTACTGGCTATGCAGGAGGGCTGTGGCGTAAACAATGGCTATTGTCTCATGAAAGTCCTGTAAAACAACAAACACTATTTTGAGAATCATGAACCTTTGTAAATATTGTATATACATATTTTGGATGCTAGTCACTTGTATATCGCTACAAGGACAAGAAACAGTAACGGGTTCTACAACAGTACAATTACAAAACCAATCATTACATGATCAATTGGCAATAGCAGATAGCTTGTTTCATGCCAATCACATCAAGAAAGCGACTAAAAGTTACAAAAAACTAGTAGAGCAGCTCAAAGCTACTAGTAATACAGATACTATAAAAAGTGTAGGTTTTAAAGTAGTGCTGTTTTTTGTTAAAAATACAGAACACTATGAAGATGCACTTAGATTACTAAAATTCTTAGAAGTAAAATGTAAAGAGGCTAATGATATTGAAGGAATGGCATTGGTACATAAAGAATACGGTTCAATATACAACAAACGACAGCAATATGTACAAGCATTAGAAAATTTTAATAAGTCACTAAAATATGCCGAGCAACATGGAGATCCTGATATTACTTGGTCTACTCTGATTAGTAGAGGGAAACTATTTAGTTATATCGGTTATCCCGAACAAAGCTTGCAAGATTTTAAAAATGCACTGAGTTGTGTAAAGCATGAAGGGTCTAAATACAATCGACAAGTTACTTATATAAACATTTCTACGGCATTTCCTGGAAGATACCCAGATTCTACCTTGTACTATTGTCGATTAGCACTGGTGGGCTGCGAAGAGAATAATACTACTCGAAATTGTATGATCGCATACAATAATATAGCATGGTCTTATTACGAAAAAAATATGCCAGAGCAGGCATTAGAACTTATAAAAAAAAATATAGACCCTGATGCAGATTATATGGTAGATGAAGACTTTGATAATCTTTATCCGGGTTTTATGCATACACTAGGAGCGATAGAAGCAGATTTAGCTAGTCATAAGAAAGCTATAAAATACTTCTCAATGGCAGAAAGAGCGTATACAAAAAGAGAAGATATCGCTAATATGATCATCGTAAAAGAAGATTTATCAAGGGTGTATGAAAAAATAGGCAATTTGCCTAAAAGTTTAGCATTATTAAAAGAAGTCAAGTCTTTAGAAGATTCTCAATTAAAAATAAAAGTAAGTAAGGAATGGGCGAAAAATGAGATCGGAAATTTAGTACAAGCTAAAGAACAAGTAATTTCTGGATTAGAGAAGAAAAATTTGATCATCAAAAAACAAGTAAATAAAACAAAGTGGATAAGTTATGTATTGGGAGTACTACTTATTATCACTATTGTGACAGTTGTTTACAGAGGGTATAGAAGTAGAATTAGGTATTATCAAATTAGTGAAAAATTGATTCTGACACGGTTATCTTCATTACGAGCTTCTATGAACCCTCACTTTTTATTCAATACATTTAGTACTTTACAGAATTATATTCTTAAAAATGATAACCTAAAAGCTAATGAATATATGACAGAACTTTCAGGATTAATCCGCAATGTGCTGAATAGTTCTGATAGTGTACATATAGATTTAGATAAGGAACTACAAATTCTACGATCATATGTAAACTTACAGCAAGGAAGATTTCAAGGAGAATTTGAAGCTACTTTTGAGGTGGCTGAAGCATTAGAGCAGTTAAACCCTAAAATTCCATCAATGATTATTCAGCCCTTCATTGAAAATGCAATTCTTCACGGATTTTCGAGTTTTAAAAAACAAGGTATACTCACTGTGTCACTAACATTAGATGGAGAAACAGTGCGTTGTGTAGTACAAGATAACGGTATTGGTAGAAAGGCGTCTGCCGCTATAAAAGCTAAATCTACTAAAAACTCACATTTATCCATTGCTACTAAAAATACGAATGAGCGCTTAGCTATTCTAAATAAAGCTGGAGAAGAAAAATCAAGTGTAATAATCAATGATCTGTTAGATAAAGAAGAAAATTCATTAGGTACAGAAGTGGTGATTACATTACCGATTGTGCAAAACCATGAAGAATAGATATGAAAATATTGTCGATGTTACTACAGTATCTATGCGTTATATAGCAGCGCAAGTTTTTTTGTTTTTGCTTATAGTATTTAATTCGTATAATTATGCTCAGGAGCTTGTCGACAAAGAATTGAAAACGGAAGTTTCTCTTCAAAAACAATTTCTTAGGAGAATGTTTAAAAAAGCCGATAGTTTAGTAACTGCAAAAAAGATCAAAGAAGCACAGCAGGTATTTGACAAAGCATTTAATATCCTTAAGATCGCCCCGCATAATGATAGTACTTTGTATTATACGCGTTTAGTAGAAGAATTTTATAGCGAAGTGTTAGCTGATTATGACCGAGCATTGTATATTATTGATTTTTTAGATAAAAAATGTGTTCGAAATAATGACGAAATGGGGCAGATGTTATTAGCGCGCAGGGTTGCGGATTTATACAATAGACAATCACAATACATATATTCATTAAGAAATTTAAATAAATCCCTAGCATTAGCCGAGAAAAATAATTACAGAGCTAATGCATGGAATATTTTAATCGGCAGAGGGGTGTTGTTTTCTTCGATCGGAGATGAAGATTTGGCAATAAGAGATTATAAAAAAGCATTGGAGTATATAGAAGAAGGAGATCCTAATAATTTTAAGAGACACACCTATGTAAATTTATCGGATGTTTTCCCTGATACAGAACCTGATTCTGCAATTTACTACTCGCGGCTAGCGTTACGGGGATGTAAGCAAAAGTCAACTAATCTTATATGTGCTATTGCTTATAATAACTTGGCGTGGGGATATTACCTCAAAAAAAAGCCTCAAAAAGCAAAAAATATTATCTTGAATAATATAGGGCTTGAGAATAAACACAATGAACACTCTTTTTTACATGATCTTCGACCAGCAATGATGCATATACTTGGGGTGTCGGAATTTGATTTAGGGAACTATAAAGCGTCACTAAAGTATTTGAAAATAGCAGACCAAAGTTATAAAGATCTAGCTAATATTTCTGATTGGGTCAAAGTCAAAGAAGATTTGTCTAAAACGCATGAAGTATTAGGAAATCTATCAGAAAGTATACGGATACACAAGGAGATCAAAAATTTAGAAGTATCCCAGTTTAGAATTAAAATAGCCAAAGAAATAGCTAGAGAAGAAAGCAAACGAATGCTTGTAGCACAAGAAGATGAAATCTGCGGCTTAGAAGAAAAAAATGATAGTATAGAACAGGAAGTGTACAATACTAGATGGTTGATTTATGCACTGGCATTTGTATTATTTGCAGCCTTATGCGTATTGGTGTATCTCGGTTATCGCAGTCGTATTCGATACTATCAGGTTAATGAGCAATTGGTGTTAACAAAATTAACTTCATTGCGCATGTCCATGAATCCCCATTTTTTGTTTAATACTTTTAGCACATTGCAGAATTTTATTCTGAAAAAAGATAATCGAAGTGCCAATGAATATATGACAGAGCTTTCAGGTTTGATTAGAAACGTATTGAATACATCTGATAGCGTATACATAGATTTTGTTACTGAATTGCAGATACTCAAATCCTATGTTAATCTACAAAAAGGAAGATTTAGAGGGGAGTTTGATGCGGTTTTTACAGTAGACCCCAAACTGAGGAAACTGAATCCCAAGATTCCTTCGATGATCATACAGCCAGTTATCGAAAATGCAATTTTGCATGGTTTTTCCAATATAAAGAAAGAGGGAGAGCTCATGATTAGCTTTGTTTTAGAGGGAGATACAGTGTGTTGTGTGGTAAAAGATAATGGTATTGGTAGAGCAGCATCAGCGGCTATAAAAGCCACAGCCACCAAAAACTCACATTTATCCATTGCTACCAAAAATACCAATGAACGTCTGGCTATCTTAAATAAAACAGCAAAAGAAAAATCAAGTATAGAGATCAATGACCTACAAGATGCATTAGGAGCTGCTTTAGGAACAGAAGTAGTGATCATATTACCCATTGTTCAAAATGATAATACGATAGCCATATGAAACCCCTTACGGTATTAGATACACTAGTTGTGGGGTGGCTAAAAATGGGCGTATACTTTTTGTTTTTTATACTAGTAGGTAGTATATCTGCCCAGGAATTGCTAGATAAAGAATTGAAAAAACAAGTTTCACTTCAAGAACAGTTTTTTGCTGCAATGTTTGATAAAGCAGACAGTTTAGTCACGATCAATAAGATTAAAGAAGCGCAGCAGGTATTTGATAAAGCGTACACTATGTTGGAAATAGCGCCACATAATAGCAAAACCTTGCATTATACGCGTTTAGTAGAAGAATTTTACAGTGAGATATTAATTGATTATGATCGTGCATTTGAAATCATTGATTTTTTGGACCAAAAATGCCTTCAGCATAAAGATGATAAAGGAAGAGTCTTATTAGCTAATAGGGCGGCTGATTTGCACAAAAGAAAATTAGAATACATACTTTCTTTAAAAAGCTATAACAAAGGATTAGAATTAGCCGAAAAAAATAGTTATAACACAATTATGTGGGATTTGCTAATTAACAGGGGAGTACTATTCTCTACTATGGGAGATAATGAATTAGCGGCTAAGGATTATAAAAAAGCATTGAATTATATAGAAGAAGGAGATCCTAGAAATATAAAAGGGCATACGTATCTAAATATTTCTAGTATTTTCAGCGAAGAAGAACCTGACTCTATAATTTACTATTCAAAGCTAGTACTAGAAGGGCATAAAGGAAAACCACTCGATTTAATTACTAGCCTTGCCTATAATAATATAGCAGACATATATTGTTTAAAAAAACAGCCTCAAAAGGCAAAAGATATTATTCTCAATACTATAGGTTTGAATAATGAATTCAATAAAAATAGTTTTGATCATACGCTACATCCAGCAATGATGCATACGTTAGGTATCGCAGAATACGAGTTAGGAAATTACGGGTTCTCATTAAAGTATTTAAAAAAATCAGTACAAGGGTATCAAAAATTAGGATATGTAACCGAGTGGCTGGATACACAAGAAGATTTATCTAAAACCTATGAAGCATTAGGTAATTTGTCCGAAAGTTTGCGTATTCATAAAGAAATTAAAGCAGCAGAAATATCTCAGTTTAGAATAAGAATGGCTAAAGAAATAGCCAGAGAAGAAAGTAAACGAATGCTTATTGCACAAGAAGATGAAATCTGCGGTTTAGAAGAAAAAAATGATAGCATAGAAGAAGAGATGTATGTTACTCAATGGTTGATTTATGTGCTTGGTTTCGTGTTGTTAGTAGCTATAGGAATATTGCTTTATCGGGGTTATCATAGTCGTATTCGATATTATCAAGCAAATGAACAATTAGTGCTAACTAAGTTGACATCATTGCGAATATCCATGAATCCTCATTTTTTATTTAATACGTTTAGTACATTACAAAATTTTATTCTTAAAAAAGATAATACGAATGCGAATGAGTATATGACAGAGCTTTCAGGTTTGATTAGAAACGTATTGAATACATCAGATAGTGTATATATCGATTTTATTACGGAATTACAGATTTTAAAATCGTATGTCAATCTACAACAAGGACGGTTTAGAGGAGAGTTTGATGCTACCTTTGTGGTAGACCCAGTTCTTAAACAATCAAACCCACAAATGCCTTCGATGATCATACAGCCAATCATCGAAAATGCAATTCTTCATGGGTTTTCTCATCTAGAAAAGAAAGGAATATTACATATTTCATTAGTAGCAAAGGGTGCAATCATTCAGTGTGTTGTAAAAGACAATGGGATAGGTAGAGCTGCTTCTGAAGCGATAAAAAAAACAACTAGAAAGAATATGAATTTGTCTATCGCTACTAAAAACACAAGCGAACGCTTAGCGATTTTAAATAAAGCCTCGAAAGAACCCTTAGATATTACAATCCATGATTTAGTCGATGCAGAAGGAGATGCATTAGGTACAGAAGTAGTCATCACATTACCAATGATTAAAAACGAACAATTTCATTCGTAATACAAGTAGCTTATGTAGTAATTATAATTACTAGTATAAGACCTTATTAAAATAGGAGCTGTTTTTAATTGTTTTAATGGAATCAAAAATGACTGACAATATATAATTTCAGGGAATTTTTATAATAAAAAAATAGCTAAAGTTTTTTTTTGTGTCTATATTAGAAAATCTCAGAAGAAATAATACGAAGTAAAAAGACGATTAAAAGTTGATGAAAACCTTGTTAGTATATACTCTAGGTGTAAGTTGTAGGTTGATGACGGTCAGTTGTATGTGGTTGCTACTGCTTACGGGTATGTGTAATTATGCTCAAAAAGTAGCAGATACAACAACATTCCAGAAAAAGAAAGGGGTTCAAAAAGAGTGGTTAAATAATACCTTCGAAAAAGCAGAAGACTTAATAGCAGAAAACGAAGTTGCCGAAGCTAAAATACTATATGATCAAGCTTTTAAAACACTTAAAAAGGTGGCTCACACACAAGAGTCAGTAACACAGATATTGCTGATAGAGCAGTTTTATAGTACGGTTCTAAATGATAATGATTATGCGAGATATATCGTAGAAATCTTGCAAAAAAAGTCGATGATTCATCAAGATCCATTAGGGCAAATCAAAGCTTATTTTAAGTTAGGTAATATTGATTCTAGAGAATTAAAATACATTAGTTCTTTAAAAAATTATAACAAGGCGCTTAGACTCGCAGAGCAACAAAATGATACAGATCTGATATGGGAAATATTAATAGATAGAGGAGACCTCTTATTAGACATTGGGGATCTAGATCAAGCCAAAAAAGACTTTAAAAGGGCATTAAACCATATCAATAAAGAAGATACAAGAGGTAGAAAAAGACATACATATGTAAATATATCTGCATCCATTCCGGATGAACAGCCCGATTCTATCAAATACTATTCTAGATTAGCATTAATAGGATGCAAAGGAAAAAAAGACAATCTGATTTGTACGATTGCTTATAACAACTTAGCATGGGCTTACTATCTAAAAAAAATGCCTAAAGCCGCAAAAGATGTTATCAATAATTGCATAGGGCTTAAAAATGAATATAATACAGATAGTTTCGAACATGGATTACGCTCTGGAATGCTACATACACTCGGAGTAGCAGAGTATGATCTGAAGAATTATAAAGCGGCATTGAAATACCTAAAACTTTCAGAACAGAGTTATTCTAAATCATCAGAAATTTCGAATTTGATTTTGGTCAAAGATGATCTGTCTAAAGTTTATGAAATAGTAGGAGAACTGTCTGAAAGCATACGGTTGCATAAAGAAATTCAAGCACTCGAAAAATCTCAATTACGCGTAAAGATGATTAAAGAAGTTGCTAAAAGTGAAACCAAAAAAATCCTCATTGCCAAAGAAAAAGAAATCTCAGGTCTAGAGCAGAAAAATGTATATATCCAAAAACAAGTGTCTCAAACCAAATGGCTGAGTTATGGATTGGGGGTTTTGTTATGTACAGCTATAGGGATATTATTGTACAGAGGATATAGAAGTAGGATTAAATATTATCAGATTAATCAGCAATTAGTGTTGTCGAGGCTGACATCATTACGAATGTCTATGAATCCACATTTTTTATTCAATACGTTTAGTACGTTACAGAATTATATTCTAAAAAAAGACAATCTAAAGGCCAATTGTTATATGACGGAATTATCAGGTTTGATCAGAAATGTATTGAATAGTTCTGATAGCATTTATATCGACTTAGCTACAGAATTAGATATTCTAAAATCATATGTGAGTCTGCAAAGAGGTCGATTTCAGGAAGGTTTCGATGTGATGTTTAGGGTGTCACCAGCACTGGTACAGATGAATCCACAGATTCCATCTATGATGATCCAACCGTTTATAGAGAATGCGATTTTGCATGGTTTTTCTAATTTAAAGACTAAAGGTGAATTAAAAATTATACTAGAGCAAAACAATAATACTGTTACATGTGCTGTTGTAGATAATGGTATTGGTAGAAAAGCCTCAGAAGAATTAAAAAATAAAGCCACAGAAAACGCTCATTTATCCATTGCCACAAAAAACACAAATGAGCGTCTCAATATTTTGAATAAGACGATAAAAGAGAAATCAAGTGTGATTATAAATGACTTAATGGATGCAAAACAGCAATCAGTAGGTACAGAAGTAGTGATCACATTGCCAATAATCAAAGAGGTTATAAAAAATGGATGAAGTTTTAAAATGTTTCATCATAGATGATGAAAAAAAAGATAGAGAAAATATTAGTTTACTACTCAATACGTATTGTCCACAAGTAGAAATTATAGGAGAAGCATGGGATAAAGAATCGATATTAAAAGGACTATCTACCGTACAACCAGATGTTGTGTTTTTAGACGTGCAATTAGGGTCACTTACTATCTTTGATGTATTAGAAGAGTTAGAGGTTATAGACTTTAAAATCATTTTTATATCCGCATACAATCAATATGCTGTAGAAGGGTACAAATATAATGCGATAGGATACCTACTAAAGCCTATCGACCCTAAAACCCTAGTAGAGGTTATAGATAAAACCATGCAATTGAATGAAAAAATAGAAGAAACATCAGATACGATGGCTAACTTCAAAGAATTGTATGCAAAAATCCATGAAGTGCCCAAAATTTCTATTACAGACTCTAAAGGTACACATGTGATTAAAATCCCAAGTGTACTGTATTGCATCAGTAACGGAAATTACACCACTTTTATACGCAAGGATGATAAGGAGGTAGTGATCTCTAAAAATCTTAAATATATAGAATCTAAGTTGGTTCCTTTTGGCTTTTTTAGAATACACAGATCCTATTTGATCAATTTAGATCATGTAAATACGCTAGTTAAAGAGCAAGGAGGATATGTAGTGATGTCCGATGATAAAACATTGCCTATAGCTAGAGATTCTAAAAAAGATTTGTATATAAAGCTCAATGTCATTTAGAAGCCATAATATATAATCCTTGCAATACAAATATTCCCGTAAAAAAAACTGCTTTTTACGGGAATATTTGTAAAATGAGTCTACGAATACCTTTGTTCAGATAACGGCTTATACACTCAAAATGTCATTTTATACATCAATACATACAGTTCCAGTAATCATAGTCTATTATATCTTAGACATCAATTATCTTTGAATTCAGAAAAAAATAATGTACTAGTTTTCGCCTATGCATGGTGTGCTTGATAACGCTTAATTCCCCAAATAAAAGCGTAATATCAAGCAATTACCCCGAAAATTGTTAAGAAATTTGCATACATACGCCATATGCATAGGTGTAGAACTAGTTATGATTCAACTGTCTTATCTCACAACTTTAGTAATAAGCAAGCAATCATTTTTAGCGTAAATAAAAATCGTCATATATAATTGTTTTCTTGTTATCACAATGCTCAGTTTTGCTGGGCATTTTTTGTATTAGGGCGTTACCACAGGGGTCGGGCTATCCGCTATATCTTTTTTGGTTTTGCAAAAAACCAAAAAAGGATGCCGCTGCTATCCCTAACGCAAATCTCGTTGCTAGGAATTAAAAAACAACCAAGAAAAGTCAAATCCTCTCTCAATAGCAGCAGAAAGATGTATTGAAATAACTATATATTTTTAGTCAGATTAGGGATAATAATCTAACAGGATTTTAACAATAATCACTTTTCAGACAGTCTCTTTTGCAGTAATTTGTAATCGCAACGATGCACGATTTTACCATTGGATACAGAAAATATCTTTAGTGTCCAAATGGTATCACTTTTAAGCACAGTAGTACTGATTTGTAGCAAAAAAATACAGCATTTGTTTTTTGCTGAAGTCTAAAAAGTATGCATCATTTCGTTAAAACATATAAAAGATATGGATGCGATTAATCGTATTGTAAAAAAGGCACAGGATAAACTGTTTCCAGAATTAGAAGCAAAAATTCGTTTAGAATTGGAGCAAAAAGACAAGGATTGGCTTATTGACCAGATTATTTATCTTACTTGCCAAAGACATGGGTTAAGCGAGCAACAACACCAATTAGCTATTGCCAAAAAACGTAATACTCGAATTCGTAAAAAAGGCTATGATATAACTTCATTAACAGATTTTATAAGTACGTATCGTAATATTAGTAGAAAGGAATTAGAAGGGATGGGTTTTTTGATAAATCCACCTCATATGGGATTGGCTATGATAGGAGATGCAGAACGTTCTAAAAAAGGAGAAGCGCTATTAGAAGAGGCGAGAGATGTATTGTATGCAGCATTATACGGAGACGAAGCGATCAATGTACATTTAACAAGGGTACAAGAAGAGGTATTAACCATGATGTTGCCCGTAACTAAATCTGATGCATTATTTTTTCTAAAAGCAGTAACAACAGTAGATGTAATCGGAACTTGGAAAGATGAAGAAGGGATTTCGAATGACGATCAGGTGCAGAATACTGAATTTCAGGTAGAGTATGGTGATGCGCACAAAGGAATGATCGGTTCAGCCATATTCGTAGCATTACGTTTGATTAATTTATTGCATGTAAATGAGCAAGTTTTTTACGCACGTACAGAGAATGTAGAACGAAGTTCATTACAAATGTTGTAAATAAGGATTGGTCTATCCATCTGAAAGTTTAGCTCAAAAATTTGTTGATCACTTGGATATTACATTCTATGGCTATTTACGTAGAAGCCTTTATGTTTCTACTTGGGATGATAAGGGGGATGAAGATTATAAAGACAACTATAAATCTCTTGATGATGAATCTGTAAATGGTCAATGGTATGACCCTAGAGATTGGGGTAAATGGGATGAAGCATTATGGAATCCTGATGGTGCTTACAAAAAGCCAACACACGGAAATACTCCTGGAGGTTTACCTGAGGGGTTGTATAAATTTCAAAAAGGAAAAACACCCAAATTAAATTAGGATGAAGAAAACGTTTTTAATTGTAATTCCAGTAGTAATAGGGGTAGTTTTTCTTGTAGAAACCATATTTTATAATCTTCAATTTTCACTTCCGGATCTAGAATTTACAGTACCGAAAGAAGAAAAAAAAATGGTGTATAACAATGCTAAAAATAATTCTATAGTTAATTATAGTTGTGAAGAATTAAAAGATGGTGTGACATATGATATTCCTTATGAATTAAACTTTGAATATCCCATTTTTAGATTTAAGGGCTTATTTACAATTGAAGAAGAAATAATGGTAAATGGGAAAAACATATTTAGAAATATTTATACATCAGAAGACTTTCAGAAACGATTTGTAATTGAAAATATTTGTTACCCCAAGGGGATTGGTAAAGAGATAAAAACCAGATTTAGCTTTATTACTAAAAAGGGTGATTTGTATTCTTGGGATTTAAATTACGATTCAAGTTTGATTACTACACAAACATCATTGAAAGTGTTTATCCCTGAAAAAAAAGATGATTACGCAGCTGTAAAAGCTCAGCTAATGCTTTAAAAAAAGTATCTTGAAAATAAAAAAAATGATATACTACCTCATTGTTCTCGCTGTATTCATAATTTTAGGGGTGTGGGGTTTTAAACAGTTTAATTTTAATCGAAAATACGAAATAGGTCAAACGATTGATTCTTTTAATGGCGTTTCTGTTTATTATAATGGAGGTGTTAATCATGTAGAAGGGCGTAATTTATCAGCAGATGGCTATAACATTGGTCTTAAGTATCAGTGTGTCGAGTTTGTAAAACGTTACTATTACGAGCAACTCAATCATAAAATGCCAGATAGCTATGGGCATGCAAAGGACTTTTTTGATAAAAGTTTACCAGATGGAGCGTTAAATTCTAAACGGAATTTAAAACAATACAAAAATCCCAGCAGCCAACGGCCTGAAGTTAATGACTTGATAGTTTTTAAAAGTACCTTATTTAATAGGTTTGGTCATGTAGCTATCATATCTAAAGTAGAACAGGGTTACATAGAAATCATTCAACAGAATCCTGGACCCTATAGAAAATCAAGAGAAAAAATACCTTTGAAAAAAGCTACTTCCAAATGGGAGGTATTTAATGAGCGTGTAATAGGTTGGCTTAGAAAGAATGATTAGCTATTGATGGCAGTCAAGTATGTCATGTGTATCATACAGAAATGATACGGAGCGCATTATTCAATATTGCGAAAGAGATACTGTAGCTGTAGCGCAAATTCTTTTAAAATGTAAGCAACAACCCTTATTAGATACTACCGAAATCATTTCTGTATAATACAGAGACTTAATAAAGTTTAATTCCTTCCTTGCTCATCAGGGTATAATTTGTAAGCAGGTTCACTTTGCCAAAATTCTTTAGTAGCAATATCCATAGCAGTCAGAGGGCCTTTAAAAGCGGCACCTGTATCTATATTCCATACACAAGCCGCATTGACAGGTGTGGTTTTGTTTATTCTAGTCACAGGAGTATGTCCGATATAAATTTCATCGAAGAGTAGTAAGCGTTTTGGGTACAAAAGATCTGTTTTTTCTAATGCAGGATTGATAGATAATGCCTGCTCCCATAAAGTACGATCCCAATAAAACAGCTCACTAAAATATTCTCTATGAGGTCCGTGTAAGTTGGTGAATCCAGCATGCAGGAATAAACGTTTTTTTTCTTCATCTAGGTAATAATCTTGTAGCGTCTCATAGAAAGTAAGATGTGCTTTTAAGGTATCGTCATTGATGCTTTTATAAGAATCGATCGTGGCCTGCCCTCCGTGTTGTAGCCAATCGGGGTTATGTGTTTTTTCGGTTAGCCATTGGTAGCATAGTGCATCGTGATTCCCACGAATAAAAATGCACTTGTGTGTCTTCTGTAGTTCGATTAGAAAAGAAACTAGCGGAGCACTGTCACTCCATCCATCTACGTAATCACCTAGAAAAATTAAGGTGTCATCGGTCGTAATATTGGCCTTTTGTATGAGTTGTTCTAAGGCTTTCAGTGCACCGTGCATATCGCCTATAACTAGAGTTCTGCCCATGTTGTTATATTTTGTGGTGTTTTTTGGTTATTTTATAAAGGATTCAATAGATTGAAATATAGTATCAATCGGTTGGTTACCATCGATTTCTAAGGTTTTGATTCCAGTTTGTTTTAGATATTCAATAGCTGGTATTGTATAGGTTTCGAATTCTTGAATTCTGGTATGAACCACATTTGTATCTTTATCATCTTTTCGCCCTTCTTCAGCTGCTCTGACAATAGCACGCTGTAATAGCGTTTCACTAGGTACGTTTAAATAGATGCAGTAATCAATAGTAGTTTGATTCTCAACTAAAACTTGTAGTAAATGCTTGGCTTGTGCTGTGTTTCTAGGATAACCGTCAAATAAGAAGCCTGTTTTCTTAGCTTGCGTTTTATAGTAGTTTTCTACTATTTTAGATACCAGGCTGTCAGGGGCTAGCAGTCCTTGGTCACTATAGGTGGCAGCTTGTATACCTAATGCTGTTTTTTGGTCTTTTTCTTTCCTCAATACATCGCCTGTAGATAGGTGAGTGAGCTGAAATTTATTAATGATTTTTTTACTTTGTGTTCCTTTGCCTGCTAATGGAGGGCCAAAAATAATCACATTCATTTTTTCTTTTTTATAGATAATTAGCTGTGTTGTTTAGAAAATTGCTTCTAGAGGTCATCATATGTTTTTCAGATCCATTCATTTCACTAACTATAACGTACTTTTCGCAAGATACGCATGCTTTCTTTATATCGAGCATACAGTTTCTCATCGCCATATTTCTTCAGCAGCGGTTTTACAGCATCTAATTGCTGGCGTGCTGCTTCTAAGTTATTTAGATAACAGAGCAAGTAAGTGCTGGGGAGCTGTAATAAATTTTGCTTTTCTACTGTGGTAAGCGCTATTTTGTTTTGTAGCTTTTCGATCAGGGTGTTATTGATCGTATAGAGCTGTTCTATTGTTTTAGTATCAAACTGTGGTGGAGTGAATAATAGGTTGCTTTCTATATCATAGCTTACATTATTTTTAAACTTTATGGTCACTTCTTCCAGCGGATAATATTTGTACGTATTATGTAATCCTAATTGTACGTATTCTACAATTTTAAATTCATCTTCGGTGATAGTGATACTTACTTCATCTAACTGGGAGTAGAACAGCCGTACTTGTTCATTGATCAGTTCGATGTCTACTCTAGAATAATAGGTTTCGTTGTCTACTTTTTTTTCTTTGGCAGCCCAGCAGACTACGAAGTATTCTTTAAACACCTTGTAGGAAGGCTGGTAGTCTTGTCTGGAGTTCATAAAATCAAAGACCCCATCCAGCGTAAGTTTGATATTGTTTTGTGCATGTTTCTCGATAGCATTGACGATTGCGGAATTGACATCTTTAATCGTGCTTTCGAATACTTTGGGCATGCTCATGCTTCCATCTCTAAAGAATACAGCTCCTCCGTAATATTTCCATATATTTTTACGCAGTGAACATAGCTTGCCTTCTTGAGAACGTATCGATACGAGTCCTACTACTTTATTACTGGGTAGATGTGGAAAGGCAATATTCTCGTACGTTACCATCGGAGGATTGGATAAATAGGCATTGACAAGATTTTGAATCTTGCTATCGTCAAAAAAATCGACTCCTACTATTTGATTGTCTTCATCGCGTACACCGATCACGATGTATGAATTGTTTTTTGGGTTGGAATTGGCAAGCGCACAAATGTGTTTGAGCAGTTTGGCTTTTCCTTCTTTTTCGCCAATATTTAGTTTTAGCTTTTTGTCATAAAAACTATTCTCGTCATTATGCGCTAGAAGATTTTTAATAAGAAGGCGCTTATTGATCATTACTTTTTTGGGAATCCCTGCTACTTGTTTTGTGTAGTTAAACATAGGGATTTTTATGGCTTCATCGCGGATAGGAGCTAGATTAATTATCAAGTTTTATTCACAATAGTTCATTTTGTAGTATAACAGAGGAGATACGGACAAGAGAATTTAGGTGGCGTGTGTTGTTTTTTTAAGGATATATATGCTGATTCAGAAAGTTGATCATTGCGTTAGGGATAGCAGTGGAAATCCCACAGCCCGACGATAGGAGGTGCGAGGAATTGGAACGGATAGCCCGACCCTTGGGGAACGCCCAACTAGTAAATAAAGGATATAATTCATAAAAAATAGTAATGAGTGCTATTTTTTGCAACAAATAGGGGGGCAGAAGTGTCTTTGGGTATTACAATTTAGTTCTATAGTAGTTTTTGAAGATGTTGGGATGTAGTTGTTTACTTTTAACCTATAATTAACAACGGAACGAAAAATATTTTGACAATTTGCAATGTTGAACGATGAGTGTTAAATTCACGCTTTTAAAAATAAAAAGAATACATGGAAGAAAATAGTTCTATTGATATTGCTTCAATCAATCAAAAAATTCAGCAAGAGTCTGCTTTTGTGGATTTACTTACATTAGAAATGAATAAAGTGATCGTAGGCCAGAAACATATGGTAGAGCGATTACTCATAGGATTATTAGGCCAAGGACATATATTATTAGAAGGGGTGCCTGGATTGGCAAAAACATTGGCGATTAATACGCTATCTAAGGCTGTTCACGGAAGTTTTAGCCGTGTACAGTTTACTCCAGATTTGCTGCCAGCAGATGTAGTAGGTACGCTGATTTACAATATGAAGGACAATGATTTTTCTATCAAAAAAGGACCTATTTTTGCCAATTTCGTTTTAGCAGATGAGATCAACCGTGCACCGGCTAAAGTGCAGAGTGCGCTGCTAGAAGCGATGCAAGAGAAACAGGTGACGATCGGTGATGAAACTTTTATCCTAGATAAGCCATTCCTAGTAATGGCTACACAGAATCCTGTAGAGCAAGAAGGAACGTATCCACTGCCAGAAGCACAGGTAGACCGTTTTATGCTCAAAACAGTGATTGATTATCCAAAATTAGAAGAAGAGCAATTAATCGTGCGTGCGAATCTAAAAGGATCGTTTGAAAAAGTAAATCCAGTGGTGTCGATCGATCAGATTTTGAGTGCTCAGAAGGCTGTGAAAGAGGTGTATATGGATGAAAAAATAGAGAAGTATATCCTAGATATTATTTTTGCGACTCGCTATCCAGAGCGTTATGGCTTAGAGGAGTTAAAACCGCTGATTAGTTTTGGAGCTTCGCCAAGGGGAAGTATCAATTTAGCTACGGCTGCTAAATGTTATGCATTTATAAAGAGAAGAGGGTATGTAATTCCAGAAGATGTACGTGCTATTGTACATGACATCCTGCGCCATCGTATCGGTATTACCTACGAAGCAGAGGCAGAGAATGTGACTTCTGTAGATATTATCAATAAGATTGTAAACGAAATAGAAGTGCCATAGTAGTCTGTGGATAAGCTATTGAACCAGCGTTGATGAAGTACATGAAAATTGAGAAATAACATAGAAATTATACTAGCTCCCTAATGGGGAGCTACAGGCTTATGGATACTAAAGAGTTATTAAAAAAAGTTCGGAAAATAGAGATCAAGACGCGCCGTCTGAGTGATCATATTTTTGGAGGTGAATACCATTCTACATTTAAGGGTAGAGGGATGACCTTTAGCGAGGTACGCCAGTATCAGTTTGGAGATGATGTACGTAGCATAGACTGGAATGTAACAGCACGCTACAATGAGCCTTACATAAAGGTGTTCGAAGAAGAGCGCGAGCTGACAATGATGCTGCTAGTAGATGTTTCGGGATCACAGCTTTTTGGTACACAACAGCAGTTTAAAAAAGAAATTCTTACAGAAATTGCTGCTACATTGGCATTTTCGGCTACACAGAATAATGATAAAATAGGATTGATCTTATTTACAGATGAAATCGAATTGTTTATCCCTCCTAAAAAAGGAAGGTCTCATGTATTAAGGATTATCCGAGAATTATTAGAATATGAGCCTAAAAGTAAACAAACAAATATCGCAGAGGCGCTAAAATTTTTATCCAATGTGATGAAAAAGAAAACCATCGTGTTTATCCTGTCTGATTTTATCGCAGATGAATACCAGCATACCTTAAAAATTGTAGGGGGTAAACATGATGTGACAGGAATACGAGTGTATGATCAGCGTGAAGCCGAGATTCCTAATATCGGAATGGTGCAGATGGAAGATGAGGAAACGGGAGAATTGCTGTTAGTCAATACAGGGTCTAAAAAAATGCGATCGCAATATGCGGCACATTATCAAGAACGGGTAGCATATTTTAAAGATAGTTTTACGAGAAGTGGAGCGGGGTCATTGAGTACTCGGGTAGACGAAAGTTATGTAAAAAAGTTATTAGGGTATTTTAAAAGAAGGGCGTAAAATTCGTAGATAACCATGTGTTATTGGAAATTAAAAAAATGAAACAGAAATCTATTTATAATTTATTGAAAACAATGAGCAACCGTATGACAGTAGTTATAGGGTTGGTGCTTTTTTTTCATACATATCATGGTTTTGGTCAGGTGACTACTGCCATTGATTCTACATCCATACAGATAGGAAGTGAGATTCGTTATCAAGTACAGGTAGCATTAGAGGGGGATGAGGTCATCGTATTTCCAGAAGGGCAAACCTTTACACCCCTAGAAGTTATAGAATCCTACCAAGTAGATACACTAAAGCATGCAGATAAGATACATATTACCAAAGAGTATGCGCTGACACAATTCGATTCTGGGCATTACACCATTCCTAGACAAAAGATACAAATCGGAGAACGCATCGTATTTACAGATTCCTTGCAGGTGGCTGTTAGAGATGTTGTAGTAGATACTACAAAACAAAAGATGTATCCTATCAAACCGATGGTAGCGGTGGAGTATACAGCGCCTATTGATTGGAAAAAGTATGCGTTTTGGACATTAGGAATTCTAGTGCTGATTGGAGGTACGCTTTTGGTGGTGAGAATGCTACTTAAGAAAAAAGCGCTGAAGGAAGAAGAGTTACCTGCATACGAACGTGCATTATTGGCACTACAGCAGATAGATCAGTCCGATTTATTAGAGAAAGAATCGCACAAAGAATATTATTCGCGATTGAGTGATACGGCACGAAAGTATATCAATGAAGAAGTATATGATCATGCGATGGAGAGTACTACGGATGAATTGATCGCTAAGTTGGATGAAGAGATTAAAACAGGGTCACTGGCATTGGATCGAGCCACTGTAGAAGAGCTAAAATCGGTATTGAAAACTGCCGATATGGCCAAGTTTGCCAAATCGAAACCTGATAAGGGGGTTGCAAAAGCAGATCGAAATGTGATCGAAAAAGTAATTACAGAAACCAAAGCAGCGATTCCAGAACCTACTGAAGAAGAGCTATGGGAAGATGAAGCTTATCGTCAGGAATTAGCTGCTCGCAAAAAGAGACAAGCATTTATTATCGGAGGGGTCTCTGTAATAGGAGTGTTAATGATCAGCTTGCTGATTTTTGTGATGATGAAAGGCGCCGTAGAGGCCAAAGATATTTTATTCGGACACCCAACCAAAGAATTGGCAGAAGGAGAATGGATTAGTAGTACCTATGGTACTCCTGGGATTTCGATAACGACTCCAAAAGTGTTGATTCGTAATAATTTTCAGCTTACCGAAGAACAACGACAAATTCTAAAAGGAAATGAAACCTTTATCTACGGATCAGGGCTATTGGGTGATTTCTATGTTGCAGTGACCACAGTGCAGTTTCAGCAGCAAATGAATGTGGATTTAGAAAAAGCAGTAGAGGGTGCTATAAAAGGGATGGAAGCGCAAGGGGGTAAAAATATCACCTTCAAAACAGATGAATACGAAACACTAGGTGGAGTAAAAGGGCTGAAAGTATATGGCGAATTAGAAGGGACACATCCTTTGACAAAGCAAGAACAAAAAGCCGAGTATTCCATGCTTTATTTCGCTGAGCAAGGCGGTTACCAGCAAATCGTGGTAGTGTACACCAAAGATGACCGATACGCCAAAGATATTACAGAACGAGTTATTAATTCTGTAGAAATTAAAAATGCCGATTAAACATGTTAGATAGTATTGTATTCGAAAATTCACAGTTTTTTTGGTTATTCTTAGCCATGCCGATTCTGATCGCTTGGTATATCTGGAAAAGAAACCAACAGCAAGCCTCTTTAAAAATTTCTAGTATCAAGGGATTTACGATGGGCAGTAGTTGGTTATCTAAGCTAAAACCCGTATTGTTTGCCTTGCGATTAATAGCCTTAGCATTATTAATTGTAGCGATGGCGCGCCCTAGAACCGTAGAGATCTCGACCAAGACGACTTCTACTAAAGGGATTGATATTGTAATGGCCATCGATGTATCGGCCAGTATGCTTGCTAGAGATTTAAAACCAAATCGATTAGAAGCCTTAAAAGAAGTAGCGGCAGCATTTGTAAAAGGGCGCCCTAGTGACCGTATCGGATTAGTAGTCTATGCAGGAGAGAGTTTTACAAAAACGCCCATCACCAGTGATAAGACTATCGTATTGAGTGCGATGAAAAAAATAGCGTACAATAACTTGCTAGAAAATGGAACTGCCATCGGAATGGGATTGGCCACAGCTGTGAATAGATTAAAAGATAGTAAGGCCAAAAGTAAAGTCATTATCTTGCTTACAGACGGATCTAACAATGCAGGGTTTATCGACCCTAAAATAGCATCTGAATTAGCAGTAGAATATGGTATCAAAACCTATACAATAGGATTGGGAACTAATGGTACAGCGATTGCACCAGTAGCGATCAGACCTAATGGTTCTTTTCAGTATGGAAATGTAAAGGTAGAGATCGATGAAGAGTTGCTTAAGGAAATTGCAACAGTGACCGATGGAAAGTATTTTAGGGCGACTGATAATAAGAAACTAGAACAGATCTACGAAGAGATCGATAAGCTAGAAAAAACAGATGTAGAAGAATTTAAGTATCATAATTACGAAGAAAAATTTAGACCGTTAGTCCTATTAGCAGGACTGTTATTACTCATAGAGTTCCTTGCAAGAGTAACTGTATTTAGAAGTTTTATTTAAAACACGGAAAAGCGTTAAATAGTGCTACTATGTACTGCGTAGTAAGCCTAAATCGAATACGATATACAATGTATTTATTAGAAGAAAGAATATATTTTTGGTTGCTAGTAGTGATCCCCTTGATCATTATACTGTTTATAGGGGTGTCTCTCTGGAAACGAGCGGCACAACGAAAATTTGCAGATAAAGAATTACTAAAAAAATTAAGTCCTACACGTTCTATTTTTAAAGCAATACTAAAGGTTATTATACTGAGTCTAGTATTTGCGTGTTTGGCAATTGCACTTGTCAATCCTAAAATGGGTACCAAGTTAAAGACCGTGAAGCGGGAAGGAGTAGATGTAGTATTTGCGATCGATGTATCTAAGAGTATGCTGTCAGAAGATATTGCACCAAATCGATTAGAAAAATCAAAGCAATTGGTCTCTCAGATCATCAATAAACTGGCGAGTGATAGAATAGGAATTATAGCATATGCTGCAAGCGCTTTTCCGCAGTTGCCAATTACTACAGACTATGGTTCTGCTAAAATGTTCTTGCAATCGATGAATACAGATATGCTATCATCACAAGGAACAGCGATTAACGAAGCTATCGAACTGGCCACTACTTTTTATGATGATGAAGAGCAAACCAATCGAGTATTGATTATCATCAGTGATGGAGAAGATCATGAGGGCGATGGTACTTCGCTAGCAGAAGCCGCAGCCAAAGAAGGGATTAAAATATTTACGATAGGTGTCGGAACTGCTAAAGGAGGCCCTATACCTATAAAACGTAATGGCATCGTACAGCGCTACAAAAAGAATAGTCAAGGCGAAACAGTGATTACAAAACTAAATCCTACGATATTACAAGAAATCGCTAAAGAAGCTAATGGCTCTTATATAGATGGAACGAATACAAGTGTGGTAGTAGATAGTGTGACAGAGTTATTACAGGGAATGAATAAAAAAGAATTTGAAGCAAAGCAGTTTGCCGATTTTAAAGACCGATTCCAATGGTTTCTCGGAGCGGCTTTGTTGCTACTATTTATAGATATGTTTTTGTTAGAAAGAAAAACATCTTGGTTGCAGAAATTAAACCTTTTTAATGAGGAGTCATCCGTATCTAAATAGAGTGTTAGTATATAGAAAGCTATAGATGATAGAGGGTTGGTGAGTAGTAGCTCACAGCTGAAAGAATACGATAAAGACATGAAAAGAAAAAATATACAATTCAGGACGTTACTGATCTGTTGTGGTATGATACTACGAATAGGGATTGTGTTTGCACAGCAAGAAACAATGGAAGAACGTGCCAATGCAGCGACTGCTTTTACTGCCAAAGGGAATGAGATATTGGTAAAAGAAGGGAATTTTCCTAAAGCAGAAGGAGAATACCGTAAAGCAATAGCCAAAAATCCAATCGATATTATTCCTACATACAATCTAGCAAATGCGTATTACGCTACCAAAAAATACGATGAGGCTACCCAGCGGTATACCGAAACTATCGAAAAAGCTACTTCTAAGATAGAAAAGCATCAGATATACCACAATCAGGGGAATACATTTATGGAGCAAAAGCAATATGAAAAAGCTGTGGAGGCGTATAAAAATGCATTGCGTAACAATCCAAAAGATAATGAAACACGCTATAATCTAGCACTGGCCAAAGAATTGTTGAAGAAACAGCAAGAACAGGACGAGCAGAATAAAGATCAAAACCAAGATAATAAAGATAACAAGGATCAGAATAAAGACCAGAAAGATCAAAATAAAGATAATAAGGATCAGGAAGGCGATAATAAAGACGATCAAAAAGAAGGCGGGGACAAAGACAAAGACCAAAAAGAAGGCGGCGATAAGGAGAAAGAAGATCAGAAAGGGAAAGAGAACGAAGATCAAAAGGATAAGTCTGGTGAGCAAGGTGATAAAGAAAAAGAAGATAATAAGCAGGGAGATGGAAAACCAAAAGAACAACCGCAAACGCCTAAACGAGTACAAGGACAATTATCACCACAGCAAGTAAAAAGCCTGCTAGAAGCCATGAATAACGAAGAGAAAAAGGTGCAGGATAAAATGAATGCTAAAAAAGTGAAAGGAGCGCCTGTAAAAACGGACAAAGACTGGTAAATTGCAATAGTGTTATAATACGGTCGGCATACATAAAAACAGAATAGAGAATGAAATGAGGTATCGGAGCTATTAGCCGCTAGCTAAACTGATCAAATGCTACATTTCATAAGACATATAAAACAAGAGTAACGACATGAAATTAAAATTCATTTTTCTATCACTTTTACTGGTTATTGCAGGAGTAAGCAATGCCCAAGTAAAGTTCGAAGCAAAATTGAGTAAAAGCAAGCTAGGGATTAATGAGCGATTGCGTGTTAATTTTGAAATGAATCAGGATGGAGATAACTTTACGCCTCCTTCTTTTAAGGGGTTTACGGTAGTCGGAGGGCCTAACCAATCCATTAGTAACTCTTGGCGGAATGGAAAAAGATCCTATTCCAAGTCGTTTAGCTACTTTTTGTCTCCCACCAAAAAAGGAAAATTCTCGATTGGCCAAGCTACCATACAAATCGATGGACAAACGTATAAAACACTGCCTGTAAAAGTAGAAGTCACTGCCGCAGTAGATAAACCAAAAGACGGTAATAATGCCGATTATGTAGCGAGTGAAAACTTACATTTAGTGGCAGAAGTTTCCAATACGAATCCGTATCTAAATCAAGCCATTACTGTCGTTTATAAGCTGTACGCAAGTCCAAAAATACAGATTAGCAATCTTAGAGAATTGGATAATCCAAAATACAGCGATTTTTGGAGTCAATCGGTCAAAATTGGACAACTCAAAGTAGAAAGAGGCACCTACAAGGGGGAGCCATATAACTTTGTGGTTTGTGGAAAAACAGTCTTATATCCTCAGAAAACAGGTAAATTAGCCATCGAGCCGCTAACCTTGTCTATCGCAGTAGATGTGCCTACCAATCGACGAGATTTTTTTGGAGGTAGAATGTATACCACCGTTAACAAAACAGTAGCAGCAGGTACTAGAACCATAAATGTAAAACCACTTCCTTCAACAGGAAGGCCTGCTGATTTTACAGGTGCTGTGGGCTCCTTTAACTTTAAAGTAATCCCTAGTAAAACTTCTTTAGATGCTACGGAATCCTTAGATACCAAAGTCATTGTTTCTGGAAATGGAAATCTAAAACTCTTTGACCTTCCAAAACTCACCGTACCCAATGGATTAGAGCAGTATGAACCAGAACACAAAGAAGGCGTGAGAACAACACTAAGGGGTATGAGCGGAAATATTTCTGATACCTATACATTAGTACCCCAGTTCAAAGGAACCTATCCGATACCCCCCATTTCATTTTCATATTTTGATTTAAAAACAGAAACCTATAAAACAATTACATCCCAAGAAATTGTAATCGATGTAAAAAATGGACCAGATAATACTACAATTGCTCCTGTAACGACCAATGGAGGAACGCTAAAACAAGCCGTTGTACAGACAGGAAACCAATTTCGTTTCTTAAAACTCAATGCCAATTTAGCCCCAATCACAAAAACTCACTTTTTTAAGAGTACAGAGTATTGGGTAGCACTCACCACACCATTATTAGCCATTCCATTGCTGTTGTTTTTTGGCAAAAAGCGCAAAGAACGCCTGAATGATGTAAGTGGTAATAGAGTGCGTAAAGCAGATAAGCTAGCCAGAAAATATCTATCAGAAGCCAAAAAGAATTTAGGAGATCAAAAAGAATTCTACATCGCTATGGAGCGTGCGCTGCATAATTATTTAAAAGCGAAACTGAATATTCAGACCAGCGATATGAGCAAAGATCGAATCCAACGCCTGCTAGAAGAAAAAGAAGTAGCCAGCCCTACTGTTACAGAATTTATAGCCCTTTTAGAGAGTTGCGAGTTTGCACGATATACGCCTTCCTCTACATCGGCTATGCAACAAGACTATGAAAAAGCATCTAGTGTAATAGCTGCTATTGACAAACAATTATAAAATATTATCCCGTGAAGTATCTAAGTATTGTAATTGTAGCACTTATCTATAATTGGACAGCAATTGCCCAACCAGAAACTATTTTCGAAAAGGCAAACGAATTATATAATCAAGAAAAATATCAAGAAGCTATTACAGCTTATCTGTCTATTATAGAGCAGGGGCAGGCATCAGAATCTGTGTACTATAATTTAGGAAATGCCTACTATAAAATGAGCAATATAGGGCCTAGTATTTTTTATTATGAAAAAGCATTGACATTAGCCCCGAATGATGCAGATATAAAAAATAACTTAGCCTTTGCTAAAAATGCTACAGTGGATGCTATAGACATCATGCCAGAGAGTATTGTAACCCGTATTTTTAATGGATTAGTCAATCTATTTAGTTTCGATACATGGGCATGGATATCAATACTTGGGATCATACTATTCGTGATATTGTTTATTCTGTACTATTACGCACAGTTATCCACCAAAAAACGATTGTTTTTTATCACTTCATGGATTGCTTTTAGCATTGCGTTAGGCAGTGTTTTCCTTGCCTTTAAGCAGCATGACTTAGTAACGAACACACAATATGCGATTGTTTTTGCACAAGAAACCACCATAAAAAGTGAACCCAATCTTCGTAGTGAAGTCATTTTTGAATTACATGAAGGTACCAAAGTAGAGATCAAAGAAGCGGTAAACGATTGGCGAAAGATCAAACTAGCAGATGGTAAAATAGGGTGGATACCCGTAGCAGATATCAAAGTATTATGATGTAAATCAGGTGGTGAGCATCCTAATTTTATAATTCATTTAACATTTTTTTAATAGTTTTACTGTTATTTTTGGAATAGACACATTCTATGTATGACATTCCAAAGAAAAATAGCAAAATATGTATTCCTATTCGGTTTACTGATGAATCTAGGGAATTATGCTATACAACTTGCCGCATTGTATCATGCTCATACCGATAGTGTATTCACGATGGCAGATGTTCTTGACGAAAATTTAGAGCACAAAGAAAAAGAGAATACCGAAAAAGAAGACAGCAAAGAAAAAATTACCCATAATTACGAAGACAATCTACTTGCAGCACTTCATACTAAAGCCAATAGTTATCCAGAGCGAAGCCTCTATAAGCTACCAGTATATCTAGAATATACAACTCCACCTCCAGAACATATATAATGATATTATAGGGTATGGTTATGTTCAATACATAAAGACGTATATACTTTTTTCAGCCTATACGCTATTCATAGCACCTATTCAGTACCATACATGATGCGGCGGCATACACAGCTGTGTCTTCATAAATTATCACCTTAACCTATTTAAAAAATAAGCATATGTTTAAACAAATTAAAAGTGATTTTCCCGCCAGTATTGTTGTATTTTTTGTAGCCTTGCCTCTGTGTTTAGGAATTGCTTTGGCTAGTGGAGCTCCTCTCTTTGCAGGACTCATCGCAGGGATCGTAGGAGGGATCGTAGTAGGTATTATTAGTGGTTCACAAATCGGAGTTAGTGGGCCCGCAGCAGGACTAGCAGCCATCGTATTGAGTGCTATTGGAGCACTCGGAGGATATGAAAATTTTTTAGTAGCAGTCGTACTAGGAGGGGTCATTCAATTGCTTTTCGGAGTATTAAAAGCAGGAGTTATTGGTTATTATTTTCCATCCTCTGTCATCAAAGGAATGCTCACAGGTATCGGAATTATCATTATCCTTAAACAAATCCCCTATTTCTTTGGGTATATCGCCCCAAAAGGAGAAGGAACCTATACACAAATATTCAAATCCTTTACCAATCTTAACCTAGGAAGTACCATTGTAGCCGTTGTAGGGTTAGCGATTCTATTACTATGGGCTAATGTATTATCTAAGAAAGGAAGGATTTTTCAACTCGTACAAGGCCCTTTGGTTGCCGTTATTGTGGGGATTGTATTCTATGTAGTATTCGGTGATTCGCCAACAGTAGGCATTGCCAAAGAAAACTTAGTAAGTGTACCAGTGCCCGATAGTTTCTCCTCCTTTACCAACCAATTTAGGTTTCCTAATTTTGCAGTTATTACGCAAGTCGATATTTGGATAACTGCCTTTACCATCGCATTAGTAGCCAGTTTAGAAACACTATTATGTGTAGAAGCTACAGATAAACTAGATCCCCAAAAAAGAGTCACGCCCACCAATAGAGAACTCCTAGCACAGGGAACTGGAAACATCATTTCAGGGCTCATCGGAGGGCTGCCTATTACCCAAGTAATCGTGCGAAGTTCTGCAAATATACAATCAGGAGGAAAAACCAAAATGTCAGCCATCATTCATGGATTTTTATTACTCATCTCCATCATCGCCATTCCTACCTTATTAAATATGATTCCACTATCCGTATTAGCAGCGGTACTACTTATTGTAGGCTACAAATTAGCCAAGCCTGCATTATTCCTCAAAATGTTTCAATCAGGATGGAAGCAATTTGTACCATTTATAGTCACAGTTATAGGTATTGTAGCCATCGATCTATTATGGGGTATTGCCCTCGGACTACTAGTTGGTATCGTTATCATATTGATCAAGAGTTATCAGAATTCACACTTTTTGAATAAAGAAGCAAATAATGATGGAAAACCGAATATAAAAATGACATTAGCAGAAGAAGTTACCTTTTTTAATAAAGGAGCTATTTTAAAAGAACTAGATGGTCTAGAAGAAAATACATATCTTACGCTAGATGTAAGAAAAACAAGGTATTTAGATAATGATATTATTGAAATCTTAGAAGATTTTTCTACCAAAGCTGCCAATAGAAACATAGATATTCAATTAATTTCTGAAAGAGGCATCGTAGAAAATCCAGATAGTTACATACAGTTTTTTAAATTGCGCCCTAAAAAAGCATAACCATTAAAAAATCATAAGAGCATGAAAGCGCATACAAAAGTAACACAAGCAGCCATCACTCCGCAATTAGCCTTGCAATTGCTCAAAGATGGAAACGAACGATTTGTAAACAGCAACCAAGTAGGTAGAGACCTATTAGATCAGGTAAAAGATACCCAGAGCGGGCAATATCCATTTGCTACGATCTTGAGTTGTATAGACTCTAGAGTATCTTCAGAATTGATTTTCGATCAAGGAATTGGAGACATTTTTAGTGCCAGAGTAGCAGGAAACTTCGTTAATGAAGATATTTTAGGAAGTATGGAATTTGCATGCAAATTAGCAGGTACAAAACTCGTATTAGTATTAGGGCATACAAGCTGCGGAGCTGTTAAAGGTGCCTGTGATGATGCTAAGATGGGGAACCTTACAGCCTTGCTCAGCAAAATCAAACCAGCCGTAAATGCAGTAGCAGAACCAGCTGATCAAGCATTAAGAAACTCTAAGAATATTGATTTTGTCAATGAAGTAGCCGTAAAAAATGTGCACATGACTATAGAAGCGATCCGAGCGCAAAGCGAAGTGCTAAAACAAATGGAAGATGACAAAGAAATTCTAATTCTAGGAGGAATGTACCATATCGATAGTGGAAAAGTAACATTTTTTGAAGAGTAGTTAAGGTATTGAGGGCGTTACCCTAAGGGGTCGGGCTATCCGTTGCAATTCCTCGCTCCTCCTAAGGTCGGGCTGTGGGATTTCCACTGCTATCCCTAACGCAAAAAAACAGCTACATAACAGTAATATAGTTAGCCATTAACAGAATACTAAAAAAAACCGATGATTAAAGACCATCGGTTTTTTTTGTTGTGTAATTATTTATAATTTCCCAAAAGCAAATCATACATACATGAGATGAGTACATTTCATGTAATTGAAGTGATTTAAACTTTTTTGATTTCAGCGAAAAACCAAGATTTTGTGATCAAATACAGCAATTTTTTAGTTGCATAGCAGCGCTACGGAACTTAAAAATTGCAAAATTTGAGTGCAAATGATCGTTTTTATAGCAAATTGAAAAAAGCTTCAACCACTTAATTATTAAAAAAACAGAGCACATACAGATGAAAGATCTATTTAAGCACCTAAAAGGAGACGTATTCGGAGGAATCACCTCAGGAATCGTAGCACTACCACTCGCATTAGCCTTTGGAGTTTCATCGGGTTTAGGCCCTAGTGCAGGGTTGTATGGAGCGATTTTTATTAGCTTTTTTGCGGCATTATTTGGTGGAACCAATACCCAAATATCAGGTCCCACTGCACCAATGACCGCAGTCAGTATGGTAGTGATCGCAGGAATTATAGCAGTAAATGACGGAGATGTAGAAAAAGCCCTGCCCGCCATCCTTACCATATTTCTATTAGCAGGATTGATGCAAGTAGGATTAGGAGCTTTAGGATTAGGTCGTTATATAAAATACATGCCTTATCCAGTAGTATCTGGATTTATGACCGCCATTGGAGTGATTATATTACTTACCCAAGTACTACCTTCTGTAGGATACTATCCAAAAGAGGACGAAACATTCGTAAGTCAATTTCAGACAGAAGCCCAAGAAGTATTACTCCATAAAATAGTAAATGATCAAGCGGCAGACGGATTAGAAGTCGCTGATTTTGCTACCGCTACGACCCAAGCACAAGGACTTTCCACAGCAGAAATCCAAAAAGAAGCCACAACATTAGCGGGTAAAAAAGCATCTGGAGCCCTCGGTGCCATTCGTTTATTTCCTAGAGCATTACAGCAGATCAATTACTTAGAATTACTACTCGCTTTAGGGACGATACTCATCATTTATGGTTTTAAGCGTATCACTACCAAAATTCCTAGTACGCTAGTAGCCTTAGTCGTTATGACAGGCATTGCTTATGGGTTTAAATTGCAGTACAGACCCATCGAAGCTATTCCTACAGGAATTCCAATACCCAAATGGGAAATATTTTCAGACTTTAACCTGAGTGCTATTGTCCCCTATTTTTTTACAGCCCTTACGCTTGCCCTATTAGGAGCCATCGATTCATTGCTTACTAGTATTGTAGCAGATAACATGACCAAAACAAGACACAAACCCAATAGAGAGCTCGTAGGACAAGGGATAGGAAACAGTATTGCTGCTTTTTTCGGAGGAATTCCAGGAGCAGGTGCTACTATTAGAACCGTAGTAAATATCAATGCAGGAGGTAAAACCAAGCTATCCGGTATGATTACAGGAGTCATTCTATTAATTATCATGTTAGGACTAGGAGGAGTAGCATCCAAAATTCCAGCAGCCGTACTCGCAGGAATATTAATTACAGTAGGAATAGGAGTGATGGATTATAAAGGACTAAAAGCCATTGCCTCCTTACCACGCGGTAGTCAATTAGGACCTATTCGATTTAACTCAGATATCCTGATTATGCTCATCGTATTGGTATTATCTACCTTCTGGAATTTAGTATATGCAGTAGGAATAGGGTTAGTGATTGCTTCTTTATTCTTCATGAAAAAAATGGGAGAGGTCACCAAAAGAAAATCTGATGTCAAACCACTCAAAGAAGAAGCATGGAAGGATGAAAAAGGATTTCCAGAAACCTTGTTACAAACCGTATTTATCAAACACCTCAAAGGACCTTTGTTCTTTGGGTTTACAAGTGATTTTCAGGAATTAGCCGCACAGATACCCGATACAGCAACAACGGTGATTATGCGATTAGAAAGAATGCAGTATATGGATCAATCAGGATTATATGCTATGGAAGAAATGATATTAGACTTAGACAAAAAAGGAATTGATATCCTATTTGTAGGATTGACCAAACAGCCTAAGTACATGATGCAGCGTTTAGACATTATCCCAGCCTTAGTACCAGAAGCTGCGATTTTCGAAACATTCGATACATGTATGCAATCCTTAAAAAAATAAATAGAAAAGGCGCTATTCAGAGGTGTCAGTTGATTCGCTAGTATCTTTTTTTAGAATCTTAGGCAATAGCATAGGCGCTAGTTTTTTTATAGGCGCATAGAGCACAGAAGATGTTAGCGTATCTTGTTTGATGATACGCAATGATTTATTACCTGCATCTACAAACATAATCAATACACTAGCGATGAATGCAAATTTCAAGAAGCCAAAAGCAGCGCCTAATAATTTGTTTAGCAGACCAAGTGCTGCAAAATCTGCAATTTTAGTAAGGATTTTACCAGCTAGTGAAACCAGTATTACGACTATGATAAATGTAATAGCAAAGGCAGTCAATCGAATCGTATTGTCATTCCAAGAAAACTGTTGCTGTAAATAATCACCTACGATATGCGAAAAATGAACTGCAAAATAAATACCAGCCACCAAAGCGATCAAGGAAGCCAATGATACAAATAATCCTTTGCCAAACCCTCTGATCAATCCCCACAGCAGTGGAATTCCTAAAATAATGTCTACATAATTCATAATACATACTATTTATATGCCAAGATAACATTTTAAATAATAGCATCAGAAATCATTTCATAAGTGATGCATTTATGTGCTTTTTTGTAGGATCATACGATACAAGTGTAGCGTCTTTGATACAATTCGTATGTTTGTATTCTTAAAAAAAATAAAGTCATGGCCAGAGATGCGCAATTAAAAGAACGATGGGAAACACTAGTGCAGCGATTATCTGCTCAATTCGCAGATGGAGATGAGCTAGACTTAGACGGGATAATCTATTTAATAGGCTTACAGGAACTAGGACAATTGCATCGAAGCTTTAAAAAAGATGAAAAAATAGATCTAATGCATATCGCGATTTGTCGATTATTAGAACCCTATGGGTATTACGAATTCGATTTTTTTGATGAGCAGGGATGGCCACATTACAAGGTCAAAGAACAATTGCCTAATCTCAAAGCAGGAGAACAATCCGTACTGATGAAAGAAGCCATTGTCGCGTACTTTCTAGAGAATGAGTACATCCAATAATAAGATAAGATCTGTAACAGCTTGTTTGTAGAATACAGTCAGCCTCAAAAATGTCGAATTTTTAATGTTTTTTGTCGTATTATCTAGTAAATTTGCTCTCCTATTTTTAAGAACAAGCTCATGATCGATAAGATTAAAGAATATATAGCAGAAGTAGAAGAGTTTTCGGCAAAAACGAAAGAAGAAGTAGAAGCCTTTCGAATTAAGTTTTCTGGTAAAAAAGGGTTAATTAATGACTTTTTTGCAGAATTTAAAAATGTTGCCGCCGATCAGAAGCGAGAATTTGGTCAGACTGTAAATGCTTTAAAAAATGCAGCAGAACAAAAAGTAAAAGCCTTAAAAGAAGAACTAGAATCTAAGGAAGATGACAAAGGAACTTATGGAGATCTTACCAGACCTGCATCACCCGTAGCGTTAGGAGCTAGACATCCAATATCTTTAGTCAAAAATCAAATTATCGATATCTTTTCGCGCATAGGATTTAATGTTAGCGAAGGGCCAGAAATAGAAGACGATTGGCATAACTTTACAGCACTTAATTTGCCAGAATACCATCCTGCCAGAGATATGCAGGATACCTTTTTTATTCAGACCAATCCAGATATTTTATTGCGTACCCATACATCATCAGTACAAGTGCGCTATATGGAAGAAAATAAACCTCCTATTCGTACCATTTCTCCAGGGAGAGTATTTAGAAACGAAGCTATTTCAGCACGTTCACACTGTTTCTTTCATCAAGTAGAAGGGTTGTATATAGATAAAGATGTATCATTTGCAGATTTAAAGCAAACATTGCAATATTTTACAACAGAGATGTTTGGGAAATCTAAAATCCGTCTTAGACCTTCTTATTTTCCATTTACAGAACCTAGCGCAGAAGTAGATGTATACTGGGGTTTAGAAACAGAGACAGATTATAAAATGACCAAGGGAACAGGTTGGTTAGAAATCATGGGATGCGGAATGGTAGATCCTAACGTATTAAAAAACTGTGATATCGATCCAGAAGAATACAGTGGTTTTGCTTTCGGAATGGGAATCGATCGTATCGCACTATTATTATACGGAGTATCAGATATTAGAATGCTTAGTGAAAATGACGTACGTTTCTTAGAGCAGTTTACAGCCTCGTTATAATAGACTATCCAGCTTTGAAAAAAGATATTGAAATACCCGTAGTAGAAAATGTATATGTAGCAGTGGTCAAAGAACTCAATGAAGAGTTTGGTGTAGACGATTGGAACTCTTACATTATTAATGACCAAGACCATGCTATAGAAATGGTATTAGTGGTGACCAAAGGATACAATGATACCAAAAAAACATCCTTATTACGACACGGACTTGGCACCGTAGCTGCCAAGTCATTTGCTAAAATCGAATTGTTACAAGAAGCGCTTTTCGAGATGAATAATGAGTTTGCGATTACGTTCTTTGCAGATGGTAAGATGTATGATAAAAAATACGTTTTTAGGACGAATACCATCAATGAGCGCGCATTCCAGGAGATTCCAGTATTAGGAAAAAGAGGAGTGCTAGCAAAATAAAAAAAATGATTACTGCTGTTTTAAGCGTATTGATGTAAAGAAGTTTAAATCACTTAAAAAAAAAGGAATGCAATAAAATTATGTGCATTCCTTTTTTTGTGTCGTATAAAGAGCAAAATCACTTCTATTAATAGCCAATTTTTGTACGTAGGCGTGTTAATACATCATTGGCAACTGTGCTTGCTTTTTCAGCTCCAATAGCTAGTGCTTTGTCGATTTCTTCTAAGTTATTCATGTAATATTGAAAACGCTCACGCTCAGTAGCGAATTTCTCTATCAGTAACTCAAACAAAGCTTGTTTGGCATGTCCATATCCATAATTACCCCCTAAGTAGTTGGCACGCATTTCCGCAATTTGTGTTTCACTAGCCATAAGTTGGTATAGCGCAAAAACATTGCAAGTATCCGGATCTTTTGGGTCTTCTAATGGTGTGCTATCAGTTTGTACCCCCATCACTGCCTTTCGCAGTTTTTTGTCAGGTAAGAATAAGTTAATGGTATTGCCTTTGGATTTACTCATCTTAGCACCATCTGTACCAGGTACATGCATGGTTTCGGTTCTGAATTTCGCTTTGGGTAATACAAATATTTCTCCCACCTTATTATGAATACGATCTGCAACATCTCTAGTAAACTCTAAATGTTGCTCTTGATCTTTACCCACAGGTACGATTTCTGCATCGTATAATAAAATATCAGCAGCCATTAGCATTGGATATGTGAATAAACCTGCATTCACATCTTCTAATCGATCTGCTTTGTCCTTAAATGAATGTGCTAATTTTAAGCGTTGGTACGGAAAAAAACAATTTAAGTACCATGCTAACTCCGTTACTTGTGGAATATCACTCTGTCTGTAGAAAACTGTTTTTTCTATATCTAGTCCAAAAGCTAGCCAAGTTGCAGCAGTTGCATAGGTGTTTTCTCTTAGTGTCGTCGCATCTTTGATTTGTGTGAGTGAATGCATATCGGCAATAAAAAGAAAGGACTCGTTGGCTGGCTCATTAGCCATTTCTATAGCTGGGATAATAGCGCCTAATAAGTTTCCTAGGTGTGGCGTACCTGTACTTTGTACACCCGTTAGAATTCTAGACATAGTAATCTGTGTTATTTTGTGCGGCAAAGGTACTTTTTTTGCTCAGATAGCTCAAACCAATTGTGTATTTTTACAAAGATGAGACTTCTAAAATACATATTGATTTTATGCTGGCGTATTTGGTTTTATATAATGGTCGCCATACCGATCGTATTGATGTTTCCTATATTGCTAATACTAACGGCAAAGGAGCGCTGGTATCCTGCCTTTTTTGCAGTAGCTAGAGCTTGGGCCAAGATTGTTTTATACGGGTCGGGTTTGATTCCTAAAGTGCGTAAACAAGCAATTGTAGATACTAGAAAGAGTTACATGTTTGTAGCGAATCATACTTCTATGGCTGATATTATGCTGATGCTGTATGCGGTAAAAAACCCCTTTGTATTTGTGGGTAAAAAAGAACTCACCAAGATTCCTGTTTTTGGATTTTTCTTTAAGCGTACTTGTATTGTAGTAGACAGAAGTAGTCAACAAAGTAGAAAAGAAGTATTTGCTAGTGCGCAAGCACGACTACAATCAGGAACAAGTATTTGTATTTTCCCAGAAGGAGGCGTGCCTGATGATGAATCTATCATTTTAGATGTATTTAAGGACGGAGCATTTCGATTGGCTATAACGCATCAAATACCCATTGTGCCGCTTACTTTTTTAGACAATAAAAAACGAATGTCATATACTTTCTTTAGTGGTAGTCCAGGGGTTACCAGAGCTTACGTGCATAAAGAAGTGTCAACTGACGGACTAACACTAGCAGATAAGAAAACATTAAAGGATACTGTGTATAATATCATTTATCAAAAATTACAAATGGCTACCTTTTAGTCAGAAAGTGATCCATCATATAAGTGATCGTTCGTAATGCTTAGAAGTGGATTGTGTTTATAAACACAAAAGCTGCTTCTTCCCCAGAAACAGCTTTGTGATCATTGCTTTGCAGCAATCATTTTCCCCGAACTAAAAATTAAAATTCACTCCCGTGTAAATTCCAAAATAATAAGGTTTAAAGTCTTGTGCGCTATTTTTAAAACCATTGAATTGGTACTTAATAGTCGGTTCCATACTTAGTTGGAACTGCTTTGATAATTGGTAGTATATACCCAAACCAAGATTACCACTAAAACTGACATCCTGTACCGTATCTTCTTTTTCTATATTGCTATTTTCAAAACTTCCAGCGATAATCGATACATTTTCATTGTCTAAGAATAAAGTGCTTACGCCTCCAATCATATGTATGCCCAGTGTTTTATTGGTAATTGCATAGCTGATTTCTATAGGAATCTCTATGTAATCTAAATTATGATTCAATAATCCGGGATTTTGTGATCTAAATAAACTCGTATCATTGGTATTTATTAGGGCCTCCCTAGATCTATCCGGTGTAAAATCAGAGACAGCAATGGATTTGATGTCGTTTAGGTCTGGAACTGCTTCACTAGTGATGTCATTCGTGGCAAATTCTGTAATACCAAAACCTACATTTTCCGTATTATAAGAAAGTGCTACTTTGTTTACACCAGAGCGAATACTTAATTTGTCATTGATATTACAAGCAATACGCACACCATAGCTCATGTTTACTTCTCCTTGTTTTTCATTATCAGCAAATTTCGTATCGATAGAAGAACCTTCTCCTACAGATCCATAATACACAGGAGCAATGACAGGGGCAATATTCCATCGTTTTGTATTTGGAGTAGGAGTTTCTTTTTTTGTTTTTGCTTCTTGTTGTGCTATGGCAGCTTCTAGTATTGATTTTTTTGTAGTGGGTACTTCATCAGTGGTCGTTAATGAAGTATCTTCTTTGGGTATCGGATGCTCACTACTTACAGGTTGTTTAGCAATCTCATTGTCTGTGTTTTTTTGGTGATGCGCTATCTTATCTTCTTTGCTACTTGTGTCCTTAGCAATGCTGTTGTCCTCATGTACAATGATGCTGTTGGGTACTCTTTTTTCAGGAGTTTTTGAAGCGATGCTAGAAGAAGATTGCTGTGTTGCCGCTACTTGATCAGTATTAGAATGATCAGCTGTAGTAACTATTGTATTAGAAGGGTGTTCTTTTTGGGCGGTATGAATAGAATTTTGCGTTGTTCCTGAAGTATTTTGAACCAAACGTTTTTTTGTGCCTGTTGGAATAACAGTGTGAGGAGTCACCACAGTGTTACTCCTATTTCTAGTTTCTTCTTGGCTGTTATGATCAGCTTCCACTACCTGTGTTGAAGGTGTTTGTTTATTAGGACTAGCCTCTTTTTTATTCTGTAGTGTAGCAGGAGTGTTATTGTTTACAATCGGATTAGCATGTTGGGACTCATTGGTCAGCCAAGTAGTGCCAGCTGTAAATAATAGTGCGATTAATGCAGCAATTCCTCCCACTTTATACCATAATGGAATTAAAACGCGTTTGCGTTTTTGCTGTTGTTGTGCTTTGATTTTTTCCCATACCGCATCAGAAGGAGTTGCTTCAAAATCTTTGAATTTCTCCTGAAACAGGCGGTCTATATTTTTCTTTTCATTCATCTTCATCCTTCAATTGACTTCATTATTTGTGGTACTTGATTGGTTTCTATTTTTTCTTTTAAAATCTTTCGAGCTCTTGCCAAGTTCGATTTAGAAGTTCCCGTAGAAATAGCTAGCATTTCCGAAATCTCTTTATGAGAAAACCCGTCTAAAACATACAAGTTGAACACCAAACGATACCTATCTGGTAATTGTTGTATGAGTTCCAAAAGATAGTCTAATGAAACGGTTTCTTCGTCGATGTCTACTTCTACTTCTTCCAATTGCTCTTCGCTAATGATATCAAATACTTTTTGCTTTCGGAATTTCTGCAGTGCCGTATTGATTGTAATTCGTTTCATCCAGCCTTCGAAAGACCCTTTTCCTTTGTACTGCTTTATCTTATCAAAGATGGTGATAAATGAGTCTTGCAGGGTGTCTTCGGCATTGGCGTAGTTGTTAGAGTATTTTAAGCAAATAGAAAACAGCTTGCTACCATACAGTCGATACAGTTGCTCCTGTGCTTTCGGATGTTGCTTTTTACACTCTTTTATAAGTTGTTCTACGCTCACTTACAGTTTTTTGATTGATTAGTTGATGATTGTTAATTAGTTTCAGAATGGTTGCGATCTTTGATTGTTTTACGCACGTTTTTGCAGGCTAAAGTATACGATTCTTTTTATATCTCCTCAATAATGCCATCTAAAAATAGCCATAACATTTTAAGTTTAATATGTAGAGAATGTACACTACAATAATATGTAGTTGCTACCATCTGTAAGGTAGATGTGATAGTTTGTATAGGGTTGCGTGTAGTCATAAAAAAATCCCGAAATTATTTTTCGGGATTTTTTTATAGGTTATAATGAAGTGGTTTGAACTTTTTTGATTTCAACGAACATCGTAAGATTTTATGGCCAAATGCAGTGATTTTTTTGTTGCATAGCAGTGCTACGAAACCCAAAAATTGCAAAATTTGGGTGCAAAAAATTGCTTTTTAGTCAATTGAAAAAGTTTAAATCACTTTTATTAGATTATTCAGCTACAACTTTGATAGCGTCTGTAATTTTAGTCTCTAGTTCTTCCATGAGTTCAGGGTTGTCGTTTAGTAGTTTTTTAACAGCATCACGTCCTTGCCCTAATTTAGTGTCTTCATAGCTAAACCATGAACCACTTTTCTTGATGATTTCGTAATTTACACCTATGTCAATCACCTCACCAGTTTTAGAAATACCTGTACCATACATAATATCAAATTCTGCGGTTCTGAATGGAGGGGCTACTTTGTTTTTTACGATTTTTACACGGGTTTTATTTCCTTGTACTTCGCTATTACTATCTTTAATCTGTGTAGATCTTCTAATGTCTAAACGTACAGAAGCATAGAACTTTAATGCATTACCTCCAGTGGTTGTTTCAGGATTTCCAAACATAACTCCAATTTTTTCTCGAAGCTGGTTGATAAAAATCACCGTACAGTTTGTTTTGCTAATCGAACTAGTCAGTTTTCTAAGTGCTTGAGACATCAATCGTGCATGTAATCCCATTTTAGAATCTCCCATTTCTCCTTCGATTTCACTTTTTGGAGTCAATGCCGCCACAGAGTCTATCACTATAATATCGATAGCACCAGATCGGATCAAGTTATCAGTAATTTCTAAGGCTTGCTCTCCATGATCAGGTTGTGATATAATCAAGTTATCAATTTCTACACCTAATTTTTCAGCATAAAAACGATCAAAAGCATGCTCGGCATCAATAAAAGCAGCAATACCTCCTGCTTTTTGTGCTTGCGCAATTGCATGCAGTGTAAGTGTCGTTTTACCTGAGGATTCAGGACCGAAAATTTCTACGATTCTTCCTCTAGGATAACCGCCTACACCCAATGCCAAGTCTAAACCTAATGATCCCGTAGAAATCACTTCTACTTCTTGCACGGCATCGTCACTCATTTTCATCACCGTACCCTTGCCATAGGCCTTATCTAGCTTATCTAACGTAAGTTTTAACGCTTTTAATTTTGCTTCTTTTTCTTTATCAGTACTCATGGCGTTTCTTTCTTTTGTAAATGATTTTGGCTAAAATACTACAAGTTTTTTGTATACACATTTAGAAGTGGTTTAAACTTTTTAGATCTGTTCAAAAAAGTCTGTAGTCTACAATAGCAAAGTGTTGTTATTGCTATGTGAATGTTACAATGAGAAATTATTGAGTGTAACTAGTAATTGGTAGGTACGCAACCTTTTAGTGTGGATTGTATCTATAGTATAAAAGCAATATTGAACAGCGTAAGAGCGATGATGATGTAACAGTAGTTCTTAAAAGCGTTGGATCTCACTGTAGTGTTATTACTATTGATGCTATGAGGAAGTGAGTGCATGAAAATGCCCCTATCATAGTTAGGGGTGTTTTTGTGTAAAAGTTTGTTTTTATAAATAGGATCGTGTTTGTGTGAGTTCTATCCGTTTTTTTAAGTATTTTTGCACTTTTAAACAGTATTCTTTGAAGTGATTTAAATTTTTCGATTTCAGCGAAAATCGAAAATTTTGTGACCAAATGAAGTAATTTTTTTGTTGCATAGCAGCGCTACGGAACTAAAAAATTGCAAAATTTGGGTGCAAAAGATCGTTTTTATAGCAAATTATAAAAAGTTTAAACCACTTCTTTAACTTAAACTATTGGTATAGCATGCAACTGTACAATAAACTAAGTGCAAAAGAAAGAGCGGCTTTGATTGATGAAGCAGGAACAGATCGTTTAACGCTGTCTTTCTATAAATATGCACATATAGGGAACACCGAAATCTTTAGAAACCATTTATTCATTCATTGGGATGCGTTAGACGTTTTAGGGCGTATTTATGTAGCTAGTGAAGGAATCAACGGACAACTTTCAGTACCAGCGCCCAATTTCGAGGCTTTTAAAAAACATCTAGACAGTATTTCTTTTTTAGAAAATGTACGGTTGAACATTGCCAGAGAGCAAGATGTCAAATCATTTTTAAAACTAAAGGTCAAGGTGCGACACAAGATTGTAGCAGATGGTCTCAATGATACAAACTTTGATGTAACCAATAAAGGAAAGCATGTAGATGCAAAAGCCTTTAATGAATTGATAGAAGATCCGAACACTGTTTTGGTAGATATGCGCAACCATTACGAAAGTGAAATAGGACACTTCAAAGGAGCAGTTACACCAGATGTAGATACATTTAGAGACTCATTAGATATTATCGAGGAAGATCTAAAAGAGCATAAAGAAGATAAGAAACTAGTAATGTACTGTACAGGTGGAATTCGATGCGAAAAAGCCAGTGCCTATTATAAGCATAAAGGCTTTAAAAATGTGTTTCAGCTCGAAGGAGGAATCATAGAATATGCTAGGCAAGTAGAAGCAGAAGGATTGGAGAATAAATTTTTAGGTAAGAATTTTGTTTTTGATCACAGAAGATCCGAGCGTATCAGTAATGATGTAATTTCTAATTGTCATCAGTGTGGAAAACCATGTGATACACATGTAAATTGTAGTAACGAAGCCTGTCATTTATTGTTTATACAATGCGAAGAATGTGCCACTGCTATGGATAGTTGCTGTTCTACGGAGTGCAAAGAAATCGTAGCATTGCCGTACGAAGAACAAAAAGCTTTGCGCAAAGGGAAAGGGAATAGTAATAAAATCTTTAAAAAAGGAAGATCCGAAGTGCTGAAATTCAAGCAGTAGGATTAAAATGGAGGTGTATGCTATGGTATTACGAGAAATCATAGTATATTTATCAATTAGGATGCGGCTCTAAACAAGAGTTCGTATAGAGTAAGAATCATATTTGTAGGTGTCTTTACAGGTAGCTGCAAATTGCAATATAAAACAGGATATGGGGTGTAGTAGTTGTTCTTCCGCTAAAGACGGACAACCTAAAGGATGTAAGAATAACGGGACATGTGGAACGGACGGTTGTAATAAACTCACTGTTTTTGATTGGTTATCTAATATGTCATTGCCAAGTGGCATGAAACCATTTAATTGTGTAGAAGTTCGTTTTAAAAACGGAAGAAAAGCATTCTTTAAAAAGCCAGACAATTTATCGCTAAGTATAGGAGATATTGTGGCTACAGAAGTGTCGCCAGGACACGATGTAGGTATTGTATCGCTCACTGGAGAACTAGTGAAAATACAAATGAAGCGCAAAAAAGTAGCGGTTGATAGCGAAGATGTAAAAAAGATATACAGAAAAGCCACTCAAAAAGATATTGATATTTGGCAAAGAGCTCGTGACCGAGAAAAAGGGATACAAGTGCGTTCTAGAGAAATTGCAATTAAATTGCAATTGCAGATGAAAATATCAGATATAGAATTCCAAGGAGATGGATCTAAGTGTACATTTTATTATACAGCAGAAGATCGAGTAGATTTTAGACAGTTGATCAAAGAATTTGCCAAAGAATTCAGTACACGAATAGAAATGCGTCAAATAGGGTTCCGACAAGAAGCAGCTAGATTAGGAGGCGTAGGATCTTGTGGTCGAGAATTATGTTGCTCTACTTGGCTTACCGATTTTAGATCTGTAAATACAAGCGCAGCTAGATACCAACAGCTTTCTTTGAATCCACAAAAATTAGCAGGACAGTGCGGAAAACTAAAATGCTGTCTTAATTATGAGTTGGATGCTTATATAGATGCGCTCAAAGCCTTTCCTAAATCAGAAATAAAACTACATACAGAAAAAGGAACTGCCGTATGCCAGAAAATAGATATTTTCAAAGGGCATATGTGGTATGCGTATGAAGGGGAGTGGATGAACTGGCATAAAATTTCTACAGAACATGCTAATGAAATCATAGAGGCTAATAAAAGTGATGTAAAAGTACCCAGCATAGAAGAATTTGCATCAGAATTATTACATGATGCGAAGGTAGATTTCGAAAATGTAGTTGGGCAGGATAGTCTTACGCGATTCGATAAACCAAAACCAAGCAGAAGAAGACGAAAGAAAGGAAAAGGTAAAGCGGGCAATAAACCCCAAGCAAAAGGAACAACTGTCGAAAAACAAAAAAGGACGGCAGTAAAAAGTAAGGCTACTCAAGACCAAAAGGACAAAACGAATGGTAAGCAAGGTGAAGGTGCTAAAAACACCAAAAAGCCTGTGAATAAAAACAATTCGAATCGAAAAAATAACCAACGCAATAGAAAAAGAAAACCACAACAGCGAAAGACAAATAATGATAAGAGTTAAAATTTTAGCATTTTTTTTTCTGTATATTAGCTTTGTATCATGCGATAACAAACAATTATTTGACGAGTACAAAACGGTGGCAGGAGCGTGGGATGCCAATGAGCAAATGACGTTTGTATTGCCTGAATTAGATAGCATAGAACCGTATAATTTATTTATTAATATCAGAAATACAAATGCGTATCGATACAGTAATTTGTTTTTGATTAGTAGTATGCATTTTCCAAACGGAAAAATCGTGACAGATACCTTAGAGTATGAAATGGCAGCACCCAGTGGAAAATGGTTAGGTACAGGATTTACAGATACCAAAGAAAGTAAACTGTGGTACAAAGAAAAGGTACAATTTTTTGAAAAAGGAGCCTATAAAGTCCAATTACAACATGCGATGCGAAAAAATGGAGAAACCTCAGGGATTCATAGCTTAGAAGGAATTACAGATGTAGGTTTTAGAATTGAGTACGCACAAAACCCTTAGAAATGGCTAAAGCAACACCTAAACCAAGAAAGAAAAAAGCAAAAGCTACCCCTCCAAAATTTACTGTATTTACCTATATTAAATGGTTCTGGATTACCTTTTTGGCTGGAATTGCTTGTGTAGCCCTATTGTTTTTATTAGCGAGTTGGGAACTGTTTGGTTCAATGCCAGATTTTAAAGATTTAGAAAATCCGCAAAATGATTTAGCGACTCAAATCATCTCATCTGATGGAAAACAAATAGGTACTTTTTTTAAAGAAAATAGAACGCCTGTAAATTTTGAAGACTTACCTAAGCATTTGGTAGATGCACTTGTAGCTACAGAAGATGCACGCTATTATGAGCATTCGGGGATTGATGCTAGAGGTACACTTAGGGCCTTTGTCTTTTTAGGAAAAAAAGGAGGAGCGAGTACGATCACGCAGCAATTAGCAAAGCTATTGTTTCATGGAGAGCGTGCTAAAGGGTGGAGTAAGTATACCCAGAAAATCAAAGAATGGGTGATTGCTACACGTTTAGAACGGCAATATACCAAAGATGAAATCATGGCTATGTATCTAAATAAGCAAGATTTTATTTTTCAGGCTATAGGTATCAGTTCTGCTTCTAGAATTTATTTTAATAAAAATGTAAGTGATCTAAAAATTGAAGAAGCTGCGGTATTAGTAGCGATGCTAAAAAACCCAAGGCAATTTAACCCTAATCGAGAAGTCTCTAAAAAGAAATCACTAGCGAGGCGTAATGTCGTATTTAGCCAAATGGAAAAATACGGATACATATCAGCTGCAGCAAAAGATAGTCTACAGCAATTACCGCTGAAGTTAGATTATTCTCCAGAAGGACACTCAGATGGGATAGCTACTTATTTTAGAGAATATGTAAGAAGTTGGATGCGTAAATGGGTGAAAAAGAATCCTAAGAGACAGAATCAAGACGGCGAAGACGAATATTACGATATTTACAGAGATGGATTGCGTATCAATGTTACGATCGATTCTCGTATGCAACAATATGCAGAAGCCGCAGTACATGACCATATGTCGAATTTGCAAAAAGAATTTGACAAACAAGAAAAGGATAATAAAACCAGTCCTTTTAGAGATTTAAGTCAGGCAGAGGTAGATGGCATTATCCGTAGAGCTATCAGAAGTTCTGCACGAAGAAAGAAAATGCTCCGAATGGGCAAAAGTGAAAAAGAGATCATCGCATCTTTTGATCAAAAAACGGAGATGAAAATATTTTCCTGGAAAGGGTATATCGATACCATTATGACCCCAAAAGACTCTATTTATTATTACAAGCGATTTCTGCGATCAGGTATGCTGTCTATGGAACCACAAACAGGTCATGTAAAAGCATGGGTAGGAGGTGTAGATATTAAGCATTTCCAATACGATCATGTATATCAAGGCGCTAGGCAAGTAGGGTCTACTTTTAAGCCTTTTGTATATGCTACTGCCATAGATCAGTTAAAATTATCACCATGTGATACATTGCCAATGTCGCAAATTACGATCCCAGCAGGAACACATGGAGTAACTGATGATTGGACACCAAAAAATAGTGATGGGAAGTATACAGGATATTATAGTTTAAAGAAAGCACTTGCACAATCGGTAAATACGATTTCGGCTCGTTTGATGGATCGAATTGGTCCCAAGCCAATTGTCCGTTTGGCAAAGAAATCGGGAGTCACTTCAGAGATTATAGAGGTAGCTTCTATCGCATTGGGTTCTGTAGATCTAAAATTAATAGAGATGGTAGGCGCTTACAGTACCTTTGCTAATGAAGGCGTGTATAATAAGCCTGTAATGATCACTAGTATAGAGGATAAAAACGGAACAACATTATACCAATTCGAACCTGAAACCTTAGATGTGATTAGTAAAGAGGCTGCGTATGTGACCCTAAATCTAATGGAAGGGGTAACCCAATCAGGCTCAGGTGCGCGATTGAGAAGTGGACCGTCTAACCGATATGATTATAAAAATGTAGTGACAGGCTATCCCTATCAATTTACAAATCCTATTGCAGGAAAAACAGGAACGACACAAAATCAAAGTGATGGGTGGTTTATGGGTATTGTGCCTAACTTGTGTACAGGAGTATGGGTTGGAGGCGATGATCGAGCAACTCATTTTAGTACTACACGATTCGGACAAGGAGCAGCGATGGCGTTACCTATTTGGGCGCTGTATATGAAAAGCTGTTATAATGATAAAACACTAAAAGTTTCTAAAAGCGCGTTTAAAAAACCAGAAGTCCTAACAATTGAGACTGATTGTAGCGAGTATAAAAAAAACAGACCTGTAGAAACAGAAGAGGATGATGAGTTAGGTTTCTAGTGTTTTAGAAGTGATAAATAATCGTTTTACATAGTGGATTTTAGGAAGGCGTATCGTGATCATGCATTGTACATTAGATGCTTTTGGAGTGTTTTTATAGGAGCTACTATTGGAGTAGTAGTACTATTTTATTACACTAGTATTGGTGGTTTAGGCACGATGCCTACCTTCGATGAATTAGAAAACCCAAGAACGGATCTTGCGGCGCGAATTATTGCCGCAGATGGGGTGCAATTAGGCACTATTTTTAGGGCTAATCAAAATCGAACGTCTATATCTTATAAAGAAATCCCTCAGCATGTAATAGATGCATTAGTGGCTACGGAGGATATTCGGTTTTATGAACATTCGGGAGTAGATGTGAGAGGTACATTGAGAGCGGTATGCTTTATGGGGACTAAAGGAGGTGCTAGTACCTTGACCCAGCAATTGGCCAAACAATTATTTACAGGAGGCTCTAAGAGTTTTCTAAAGCGAATGCAGCAAAAACTCAAAGAATGGGTTATCGCTATACGATTAGAAAGGCAGTATACTAAAAATGAGATCATAGCCATGTATCTCAATAAATATGACTTTTTATATCAAGCTATTGGGATCAATTCCGCATCACGAATCTATTTTGGCAAAAAAACAGAAGCATTATTAGTAGAAGAAGCAGCAGTATTAGTGGGTATGCTAAAAAGTGCTACTATATACAATCCCAGAAGAAATCCTAAGGGCGCATTACAAAGGCGCAATGTAGTGTTAGCTCAAATGGCCAAGTATGGGTATATTACCCCCCAAGTAAAAGATAGTTTACAGCAATTACCAATTCAGCTTCATTTTACCAAAGAAGGGTATACTAGCGGTAGTGCTACTTATGTGCGTAAGTATATTAAAACATGGGTAGAAGACTGGATTAAGAAACATCCTAAGGGATATGATGCCGTAGGAAAACCAATTTTGTATGATATTTATGGAGATGGACTAAAAATTAATGTAACTATAGATGCACGCATGCAGCGATACGCAGAGGGGGCGGTAAAAAAGCATTTGTCTAATTTACAACAGCATTTTAACGGGCAAGAGCAGTACAATCCTACAGCTCCTTATAGAGGTATCAATGACCAACAAATCAATGCCATTGTAGAAAGCGCAATGCGTTCTTCTGAGCGGTGGCGTGTACTACGCAAAAAGGGAGTGGCAGAAGATGAAATTCGTGCCTCTTTTGATCAGAAAGTACGTATGCAAGTCTTTTCATGGAATGGAGTAAAGGATACATTGATGACTCCTATAGATTCCATACGATATTACCATCAATTTTTGCATGCAGGCCTACTTTCTATAGCATCAGAGACAGGAGCCATCAAGGCATGGGTAGGAGGTATTGATTATAAGTACTTTAAATACGATCATGTATCCCAAGCCAAACGACAAGTAGGTTCTACCTTTAAACCGTTTGTATATGCCACTGCGATTGACCAGCTAAAATTATCCCCATGTCACCAAGAGCCAAAATCAAAAGTGACGATCCCTGTAGGCAGACATGGCGTATCTGGTAGTGATTGGACGCCTACCAATACAGATAATGATTACAAAGGTACGATGACGCTCAAAAAAGCCTTGGCTACTTCTGTAAATACTGTTACAGCTAGATTGATGGATAAGATAGGTCCAACTACTATCATTCGATTAGCAAAAAGGATGGGAGTGCGATCTGAAATAGCGCCTGTAGCTTCTATTTGTTTAGGTACAGAAGCACTATCATTGTCCGAAATGGTGGGAGCGTATAGTACTTTTGTGAATAAAGGAGTGTATACCGAGCCTATGCTAATCAGTAGTATAGAGGATAAAAATGGAACGCTGTTATATCAGCATATGGTATCTCAAAGAGATGTGTTAAGCAAGGAGTCTGCCTATACGACACTTAACCTTATGGAAGGGGTAACAAAATTCGGATCAGGAAAGCGATTGCGGACTCATGCCAAAGGAATGCACACGGCAGTAACGGGCTATCCATACCAATTTACAAATCCGATAGCAGGAAAAACAGGGACCACACAAAATCATAGCGATGGATGGTTTATCGGAATGGTGCCTAATCTGATTACGGGAGTATGGGTAGGAGCTACGCACCGCGCTACACACTTTCGCGATATTAGTGAAGGGCAGGGCGCCACTATGGCCTTGCCTATATGGGCATTATACATGCAGCAGTGTTATCAAGATACTGCATTAGGAATTTCTGATCAGGTTTTTGAATCACCAACCGAGTATACCACGGTTATAGATTGTGAGCAATACCAACAGCAGCAAACTACTGATAATGAATTTATTTTTTAGGAGTGTGTTTTATGTTTTAGAAGGTTGTTATTCCAAATAATCTTTTTGCGTTAGGGATAGGAACGGCATCCTTTTTTGTTTTTTTTTCAAACAAAAAAGATACAGTGGATAGCCCGACCCCTTAGGGTAACGCCCAAGGAATTGTAAAACTCTTTATTTTTTTACAACGTTTTCGTGCTGATTTTTACTATTTTTAGAAGGTAAAAACAGATACTTATGATTCGAAAAAATGTCCAAGGAGTTACCGAAGCTTTAGAAGGGGTGACAGACGGAATGACTCTGATGTTAGGAGGTTTTGGTCTATGCGGAATCCCTGAGAACGCGATTACGGCTTTGGTAGATAAGAATGTAAAAGGATTGACCTGTATTTCTAATAACGCGGGAGTTGATGATTTTGGACTAGGACTGTTATTACAGCGGCATCAGATACAGAAAATGATTTCTTCGTATGTGGGAGAGAATGACGAGTTCGAGAGACAAATGCTCAGTGGTGCTCTAGAAGTAGAATTGGTGCCACAGGGGACATTGGCAGAACGATGCAGAGCAGCACAAGCGGGGTTCCCAGCATTTTATACCCCGGCAGGATATGGTACCGAAGTAGCAGAAGGAAAAGAAGCTAGAGCGTTTAACGGAAAAATGTATGTGCTGGAGCATGCTTTCGAAGCAGATTTTGCATTTGTAAAAGCGTGGAAAGGTGATGAAGCAGGAAATTTGATTTTTAAAGGTACTGCTAGAAACTTTAACCCATGTATGTGCGGTGCAGCTAAGATTACAGTAGCGGAAGTAGAAGAGCTACTGCCAGCGGGTAGTTTAGATCCTAATGAAATTCATATCCCAGGGATTTTTGTACAGCGTATTTTTCAGGGAACAGCCTATGAAAAAAGAATAGAGCAGCGTACTGTGCGTAAAAAATAAGCTATAAAATCGACAGGTTTTGTAAAGAAGTCTGTCTCATCAAGACAAAAACAATGAATTCCTCTTTTAGAAAATAAGTCAAGAGGAGTTCAATATCAAAACATTTAAAACTTACAAAAATTATGGCAATTCTAAGATTAGGAGATCAAGCTCCAAATTTCAAAGCACAAACGACAGAAGGAACAATAGATTTTCATGATTGGTTAGGCGATGCATGGGGAGTGTTGTTTTCGCACCCAGCAGATTATACCCCTGTATGTACTACTGAATTGGGTACTGTAGCAAAGTATACAGAAGAATTCTCAAAACGAAATGTAAAGGTAGCAGCACTGAGTGTAGACGGTTTGGAATCACACCACGGTTGGATAAAGGATATTAACGAAACCCAAAAGACTACGGTTAATTTTCCTATTATAGCGGATGAAGATCGCAAGGTTTCGGAACTATACGATATGATTCATCCTAATGCCGATAGTAAGCTGACGGTACGTTCGGTATTCGTGGTTGACCCTGATAGGAAAATAAAATTAATTATTACATATCCTGCTTCTACAGGAAGAAATTTTGACGAATTGATTCGTGTGATTGATTCATTGCAGCTTACAGCCTATCATAAGGTGGCTACGCCTGCTAATTGGAATCAAGGCGATGACTGTGTAATTGTGCCTGCTGTAAAAGATGAGCAAATCGCTGCTTTATTCCCTAAAGGACATACAGAAGTAAAACCATATTTGAGACTCACGCCACAACCGAATTTGAATTAATAGTGATATGTAGGGCGTTTCCCTGCGGGTCAGGCTATCCGTTGCAATTCCTCGCACTCCTAAGGTCGTGCTATGGGATTTCCACTCCTATCCTTAACGCAAAAAAATGGATGTAGTATTAGGTAACGAAATAGCTCTAAAAATGTAAAAGTATTTTCTCTCTATAATGGATAGGTATAGAGAGAATCTTTATGAAGTGGTTTAAACTTTTTTCAATTTGCTATAAAAACGATCTTTTGCACTCAAATTTTGCGGTTTTTGAGTTCCGTAGCGCTGCTATACAACTAAAAAATCACTGTATTTGATCACAAAATCTTGGTTTTTCGCTGAAATCAAAAAAGTTTAAACCACTTCTATAAATAGTTTTAAGAAATAATGTATTAAAAAGAGGTACAATGCTAGATAAAAATGGAATTGCCAAGCGTATTGCACAGGAACTAAAAGATGGGTACTATGTCAATTTAGGGATTGGTATACCTACGCTGGTAGCCAATCATGTACCAGAGGGAATTGCAGTAGAGTTTCAGAGTGAAAACGGAGTTTTGGGAATGGGGCCTTTTCCTGTAGAGGGTACAGAAGATGCGGATATTATCAATGCAGGTAAGCAGACTATTACGACCATGCCGGGAGCTTCTTTTTTTGATTCAGCCACTAGTTTTAGTATGATACGAGGGCAACACATCGATCTTACCATTCTTGGGGCGATGCAGGTATCTGAAAGTGGCGATATTGCTAATTGGAAAATTCCAGGAAAAATGGTAAAAGGGATGGGAGGTGCTATGGATTTAGTGGCAAGCGCTCAACAGATTATCGTAGCTATGATGCATACAAATAAGGCAGGTATTTCTAAACTAATGCAAAAATGTTCGTTACCTTTGACAGGTGTGCATTGTGTAAAAAAGATAGTGACTAACCTAGCTGTGATAGATATCGTACCAGAAGGTTTTAGACTTTTAGAACGTGCCCCAGGGGTTTCTGTTCGGGAAATACAAAATGCTACAGATGGGCACTTAATTGTGGGAAAAAATACACCCGAAATGCTATTAAGTTAGCAAAAACGAATTCTTCTACAAATACGACACTTTTAATTCTTCATCCGACGAATACTAATCAAAATAAAACAACGTTGTATATAAAAGCAAGCAATATTTGATAAAAAAGAAAGAAAAGGATTACAATAGGTGTTTCAAACTAGTACTATTAAACCTTTACTTTAACCCTAAAAAGGGACATTATCGATGCAATTGTTAAAATTTAGTGTATTTCGTCTATTTATTTTGTATTTAAACGTGTTTTCGATTTTTTTTTATGATATTAGCTACGCTTTAAAACATCAAAAAGCCTTGGTGTAAAAGTGTTAATTTTAGAATTATTAATCCCTTATACAGCCCTCTCATTATGAAAAAGCGTATCAACCGCATCCAAAAATCAGTGAAACCTACTATCGAATTGATATCTAACTGTATGTATTTGGCCAAGAAAATATTTCTGTTCTAATACAGTATTAAACGAAATACTATAACAATGCGTACGTACAATTATCCAGTATGCGATTGTTTGGCTATTTTATTTTCCATTTGTTTGTAGTTGCTTCGTTGATAAGTACTACAATTTAATATCGATGCTTTTTTATTAAGTAAAGAGAGCCGATACTCCTGCACTTGTGAGCATTTTCCGTTGTCATGTAAAGATTGCTTAACAAATATATATTCTTTATAATTCTGCTTTACTGACATTATGTGTATGTTTGACTGCTATGCTGACATATGTATATCTTTCCTTTTTTTCTGCTACTTTATTGATGCTTTGGCATTATCATTGTCTATGCTTATAACCAGAAATAAAACCCTATTTTTGTCTGCAATTTCCTTTTGTAAAAGGAGGGGTGAAATCGTATATATAAGCAATGAATTATTTAAAAAAGTTAGCGCACTTTATCGTGCCGTATAAAAAGTATGCAATACTAAATATTATTTGTAATGTTTTTTATGCGTTATTCAGTACACTGGCTATGGTGTCTGTAATGCCTATGATCAATGTATTATTTGGTGAGAGCGAGAAAATATGTGAGAAACCTACCTATGATACATTTAGTTTCGACGGAATTAAGGCGTATGTAGTGGATTCTCTAAATTATTTTATCACTTCGGTATCGGAGAATGATGGCCCGCAAAAAACACTAATGTATATGGTTATACTCATCATTAGTTTGTTTCTATTGAAGAATTTGTTTGGGTATCTGGCAGTGTTCTTTATTACCTACCTTAGAAACGGGGTGCTTAAAGATTTGAGAAATAGCATTTATGATAAATTACTAAACCTGCCTATTTCTTATTATTCCGAAAAAAGAAAAGGGGATATGATAGCTCGTATTTCTGGAGATGTGAATGAGGTGCAGGTGTCTTTATTGTCTGTGCTAGAGTTGATCGTTAGAGAGCCTTTGACGATTATTTTTGCTATTATTACGATGTTTCTGACCAGTGTGAAGCTTACGATTTTTGTGTTTTTGTTTATACCTGTTGCGGGTTTTATTATTTCATATATCGGAAAAAAATTAAAAAAACATTCGCAAAAAGTACAGCAAGAGCAAGGAACATTTTTATCTACATTAGAGGAAACGCTCAGTGGATTGCGGGTAATTAAAGGATTTAATTCAGAGGGGCATTTTAATGAGAAGTTTCAGGAATCTACGGATCGATTTTTTGAATATTCTAATACACTCGGACATCGACAAAATTTAGCGTCTCCTACGAGTGAGTTTTTAGGGATTGTTACGATTGCGACACTGTTATGGTATGGTGGTGTGATGGTATTGATCGATCATTCGCTTTCAGGGGGTGCGTTTATAGGATATATGGGATTGGCATATCAGATACTTACGCCAGCCAAGGCGATTAGTAAGGCGAGTTATAAGGTCAAAGCAGGAAATGCTGCTGCTGATCGTATTTTAGAGGTGCTTCAGACTGCTTCCCCATTAGCAGATACTACTGAGGCAATGAAACTACAAGGATTCGAAAAAGAAATTACCTTTGATAAGGTTTCTTTTAAATATAAAGACGATTACGTGCTTAAGGATTTTTCGCTTACTATTCCTAAAGGAAAAACAGTGGCACTAGTAGGGCAATCAGGAAGTGGAAAGTCTACGATTGCCAACCTGATCACGCGTTTTTATGATGTAAATAAAGGAAGTGTGCAGCTTGATGGACATGAGATCAAACAAGTAACAAAACACTCTCTTAGGGCATTGATTGGTTTGGTGACTCAGGAGTCTATTTTGTTTAATGATACGGTAAAAAGTAATGTGTTATTGGGTAAAAAAGATGCTACAGATGAAGAGGTAGTTGAGGCACTAAAAGTGGCTAACGCTTGGGAGTTTGTAAAGGAGCTACCAGATGGAATATATACAAATATTGGTGATGCTGGTGGTAAACTTTCTGGTGGGCAAAAACAGCGACTTAATATTGCGAGAGCGGTGCTTAAAAATCCTCCAATTATGGTATTGGATGAGGCGACTTCTGCTTTGGATACAGAGAGCGAACGCGTGGTGCAGGATGCACTAGAGAAAATGATGCAGCATAGGACTTCTATCGTAATTGCGCATCGATTGTCTACCATTCAAAATGCAGATCTGATTGTGGTGATGCAAAAAGGTCAGATTGTAGAACAAGGTACTCATGAGCAACTGTTAGCTAAAGAGGGCATGTATAATAAATTAGTACATATGCAGGCATTGTAGACAATGTTTTTCGTCTTGTGCTAACACTTTTCGTTATGAAGGGGGGCTGATGTTTTCTAGATGTTGGCATGGTATTATTTTAGTCAATCATGTGAAAAAAAAATACCCTCTCAAGTCACGACACTTAAGAGGGTACTAAAGGGGTTTCCTTTATAAAAGAAAACTCAAAGAATAGTGTGTTTTGTTATTTGATTACAAAACGCGTAGTTTGTGTACCAACTTTCAGTAGATACATACCTTTTCCTAATTGATAGGTGTCTATGGTTTCTGTGTAGCTACCTTGTTGAATAATCTTTCCTAATACATCTAAGATTTGATACGGTTGTGCCACCTCTTGTGTTAGGTTTACCTTAAGGAGGTTTCCTGATTGTATAGGATTCGGATATACGGATAATTGATCGTTTACTGGTGGACCTTGTACTAATTCATCGGTACGTGTAGTGAATGATGAAGTTGTGCCACATGGGCCAATGAGTTTCCATCCGCCCAGGACCTTTTCGTATAAATTTCCTTGGTAAACAACAGTGCTTCCTCTTGGGTATACCTTAGAACTACTCCAAGCGGGTACTCCTTGGCAAATATCTGTGCTAGGCTTGCTGTCGCTTAGTCGTAAGTTGTCTATAGCGATATCAGCTTTCCATGTATTGCCTGTTACTCTGTTAAAACGAAGTTTTATGCTTTGTCCAGCGTATGTACTGATGTCTAAGCTAGCAGTTAACCAGCTATTTTGTTTTGTGCCAGTTTCTCTCCATATACTCGTCCATGTGCCTCCATTATCATTACTGATTTCTAGTGCTATGCTTCCCATATTGTTGTCTCCATGCATGTGGTAGTCAAAAGAGAAGGTCGCTTTGGTAAGTCCTGATAGGTCATAACAAGGTGAATTTAGGATTGCTTGCTTGTTAGGGAATCCTACATTGCTTCCAGAAGCTTCTACGTAGATGTAATAAGATCCTTGGTTAGCGCCAGAAGGTCCTGTGCCATTAGAAGGGGTTCCTCTGCTGCTTACTGTCCAGTCGATATCATCTGCTGTGGATTGTGTCCATGTGCCTAGTGTGTTTTCAAACCCTTGTGCGTACGGGAATGATGCTATTCCAGATGTGCAGGTGCTGTTTCCTGCGGTTGTTACTGTTACTACATTACTGGCTCCGGATAAATTTCCTGCAGCATCTATTGCTTTAATGCTAAATTGATAGGTAGTGCTGGCGGTTAATTGATTAACAATTGCAGATGTGCCATCTAGTGACCCTATTCTGTCTGCTCCTTGATATACGATATATTCGGTAACACCTACATTGTCTGTGGCAGCATTCCATGATAGGGATACTTGATTTTTTTCGATGTTAGAAGCGGTAAGGTTTGTTGGTGTAGTCGGTGCTTGGGTGTCTGCTCCTGTGCTGCCAATCGATACAGTATAGTCTTCTACTTCTCCGTATTGGAAAGATTCGCAACTAGAAGGAATTGCATTGTATTTCATTGATACACGCATTCTAGTGCTGCCATCGATGGCTTGATTAGGTATTGTAAATGTACCGCTTACGCTGCTACTTCTGGTTGGTGATTGTGACCATACCAGCTCTCCTGCGTCGATGAAATCACCATCTTTATTGTAATCAATCCATACGGCATATCCTTCGTTGTATACCGAGCCTGTCCATCTTGGTGTAATGGTAATTGTGTTTTCACTTCCTTTGGTTAGTGTGGCTATAGCGCCTGTAAAGTCTGCGTATCCGTTACTACTTGCGCCAGAGGTGTTGTCTATCTCTGCTAGTTTTACGTTCTGGATATATTCGTCAGTAACGCTTTGTCCGTTAGAGGAACAGTAGCTAATTTGCTGGTCAGTAGTGGTAATGTTGGTGCTGCTGCTGAATGCAGATGCTGTACCATTACTACACAGGCTTCTTACTTGTGCTTCGTAAGCTGTGTTGGGAGATAATCCGCTAATAGAATAGGTGTTAGAAGCTGCGGCTTTTGTAGTCCATGAAGTAGCTCCAGATTGTCGGTATCTAACTTCGTAAGTAGTACCTGTTACAACATCCCAATCTATAGTGGCGCTAGTAGCCGAGATGCTTGATGTTCTAACATTGCTAGGAGTATCAGCAGTACATACTGTAGTTGTCGGTGTAAGTCCTGTAATGATTAGTGAAAAGTTTTGACTTCCTCCGTTAAGGCTTCCTTTGTGTGTTACAGTGATAGTGTATGTTCCAGAAGCGTTACCAATATCTATCCTTTCATAAGGATCTACTTTGTTGTCTCCTTTTCCATTGCTGTTTACTCCTGTTAATCTATATGGTGTATATGTTGTTCCATTTTTGGTTACTCTGATGTCTAGGTCATTAACTAATACAGGAGTGCTGGAGTTGGTTGCTGATGTAGCGCTACCAGGCCTGTCAGTCCATGAGATAGATGCTAGTAATGGGCTACTGCCGTCTGAAGTAACATTGATTGTGTAGCTCTGTCCATTGGCTATGGTTAATTCATCTACGATGGATTGGTTTCCGCTATTAGAGATGGTAGTTGCGGCTGCTTTAGCATTTAATAATCCCCATCCGTGTACTGCATCTGGTCCAGAGGGGCCTATGTCGTCTGCTGTATGCAGTGCTACTCCTTTGAGTGTGGCAGCTCTCATAAAATTACCATTGATGTTATTGTAGTGCTGTTGTAACAGTAACAGTGATCCACTTACGTTTGGAGAGGCCATGGATGTGCCTGTAATGCTTGCATAGTCAGTGTCACTACCCTCGTACGTAGAATATAGTCCTGTTCCATTACCTGTAATATCTGGTTTGATTCTGAAATCATCTGTAGGTCCTTCGCTACTAGAGCTGTTAATGGTAACTGAAATTAAATCTCCATTGGCGGCTACATTAGCATCTTGTGCATTGGCTACTACTAAATTGTTTTTAGAGGTGGAATGTCCTGTGAGTTTATCGAATTTAGAGTTTCCGCTTAATGGGGCTGCGTTGTACTCATCTCTGTTACCATCGTTTCCTGCAGCTACGACCATGAGGTAATACGGTGCATTAAACATGATTCTATCCCAAGAAGCAGATGTGGTAATGTAGGCTCCAAAATACTGATCAGGAACAAGGTCTCCTCTGAATCCGTAGGAATGATTGGAAATAAGCATTCCGTCAGCTGCCGCAGCGGTAGCTTCGGATACATCGTTATTCCACATATAGCATCTAGCTTTGGCTTGTGGTGCCATTCCTTTAGCAGCTGACTGTACACCAGAGGCCATAATGGTACCTGTTACGTGCGCTGCATGAAAGTTTAGTTTAACACCTCCTTCGGAATTTGCATCTCTAACAGATACTCTGTTGTTGCCACCAGGTCCATCGTATTCTTGGTGTGATGCTCTGGGGTGTCCTCCATCCCAAACATGGGCAGTCATGTTCTGTCCGTCTAGATTGAGACCGAGAGAGCCTCCAATGTTTAGGTGATTAGTTCTGGTAGAGGCTGCCGCATCTGTGTTATACGTGGTGTAATAGATGGGGCTCCCGTCTGCTGCAATAGATTGTAGTTCTGAAAAACTTCCGTCGTCTCCGTACACTTGTAAATCCCAGCCATTACTTGTAGCTACTGTCATAGCTTCTTTTTTGGATTGTGCGGCCTTTTCATTACTTATTTTTGCTAATTGTCTTAGCTTGTAGGTGTTGCTTTGTTGCTGGATTGCTTTTTGTTGGTTAGTAGTCTGTGCAGTTAGACTCGTTGAGATTGTAAAAACTGTTGCAATAACAAATAGGTAGGTTTGGGGTGTAAAACCCTTGCTCAATAGGAATACTATCCTATTGAGGAGTAAGTTGTTTTTTTTCATTTGTTTGAGTTTGTGTTAGAGTTTTTAGCTAGTTCGGCTAAAATACTTTTCTAAAACTCTTAAAAAAATCAAAAAAATAAAAATAAAATCGATGAAGGTGTGAAAAAAATCTTTAAAGAGTGATAATTTTAAGGTTAATTGTGCTAAAATTATTGTTTTTTTAATTTTTTTTGACTAAAAATTATTATGTAAAGGATGTGATTAAAATGATCAAAAAGCTTAATTTTTTGCAAATGTGAGTGTTAGGTGGTGTTCGGATGCTTGTGAAAAATTTGAGATAATGTATGTTGTATTCTTATAGGAGGAAGTGGTTTCAACTTTTTATAATTTGCTATAAAAACAATTTTTTGCGCTCATAGTTTGCAATTTTTGAGTTCTATGGCGCTGTTTTGCAACTAAAAAATGAGTTTTTTATAAAAAATCCCTTCTTAAACATAATGTCTAAGAAGGGATTTAGTGGCTTTCTTTATAAATAGAAAGCGTAAGGTGTTTTTAGGTGTTCTCAGTGAGACTATTTAACAACAAAACGCGTTGTTTGTGTGCCTACTTTTAAGATGTACATACCTTTGCCTAGTTGATCAGTACTTATAGATTCTGTATAACTACCTTGTTTGATGATTTTTCCTAATACATCTAAGATTTGATATGGTTGTAATTCTTGTTGTGTTAGGCTTACCTTGAGTATAGCTCCTGATTGTACTGGGTTTGGATATACAAATAGTTGATCATTTGTTGGAGGTCCTTGTGCAAGTTCATCAGCACGTGTAGTGAGTAATGAAGTTTTTCCACATGCTCCTATAGATTGCCATTCTCCTTGAGCTCTTTCGTATAAATTACCTTGGTAAATAACAAGGTCTCCTGTCTGATAAATTTGGCGGGAGTTCCAAGAAGGGACTCCTTCACAAAGATTACTAGTAGCTTCGCTTTGGCTAAGTTGTAAATTGTCTATAGCAATATCTGCTTTCCATGTACCACCTGTTATTCTGTTAAAACGAAGTTTAATACTTTGTCCTGCGTATGCACTAAGGTCTAGGCTAGCAGTCAGCCAGCTATTTTGTTTGGTGCCAGTTTCGCTCCACATGCTAGTCCATGTAGCTCCATTGTCATTACTAATTTCGAGTGCTATACTTCCCATATTGTTGTCTCCATACATGTGGTAGTTAAAGGAGAAAGTCGCTTTAGAAAGTCCAGAAAGGTCATAACAGGGAGAGTTTAAGACAGCTTGCTTGTTAGGGAATCCTACATTGTTTCCAGAAGCCTCTACGTATATGTAATACGATCCTTGGCTAGCACTAGAAGGTCCTGTGCCATTAGAAGGTGTTTCTCCGCTACTAACTGTCCAATCAATATCATCTGCTGAAGATTGTGTCCATGCACCTAGTGTGTTTTCAAACCCTTGGGTGTATGGGAATGATGATATTCCTGATGTGCAAGTGCTATTTCCTGCGGCTGTTACTGTTACAGTGTAATCCTCTACTTCTCCATATTGAAAGGATTCACAGTTAGATGGAATACCATTATACTTCATCGATACACGCATTCTAGTGCTACCTTCGATGGCTTGATTAGGTATTGTAAATGTACCACTTACACTGGTATTTCTAGTAGGAGATTGTGACCATACGAGTTCATCTGCATCTGTGAAATCACCATCTTTGTTATAGTCAATCCATACGGCATATCCTTCGTTGTATACAGTACCTGTCCATCTAGGAGTGATCGTAATTGTATTTTCACTTCCTTTGGATAGTGTAGTGCTGGTGCCTGTGAAGTCTGCGTATCCATTACTACTCGCGCCAGAGGCGTTATCTATCTCTGCTAGCTTAACATTTTGAATGTATTCATCAGCAACGCTTTGTCCATTAGAAGGGCAGTAGCTTATTTGTTGGTCTGTAGTGGTGAAGTTGGTGCTGCTGCTAAAAGAAGATGCTGTACCGTCACTACACAGGCTTCTTACTTGTGCTTCGTAAGCTGTGTTGGGAGATAATCCGCTGATAGCATAAGTGTTAGAGTTTATGGCTTGTGTAGTCCATGAAGTGGCTCCAGATTGTCTGTATCGAACCTCGTAGCTAGCTCCTGCCACAGCATCCCAAGCTATAGTAGTGTTAGTGGCACCTATGTTTGATGTTCTAAGGTTGCTAGGGGTGTTAGCAGTACATACTGTAGCTGTGGGTGTAAGTCCTGTAACGATTAATGAGAAGTTTTGACTTCCTCCGCTAAGGCTTCCTTTATGAGTAACGGTAATGGTATATGTTCCAGAAGCATTAGCAACATCCACTCTTTCATAAGGGTCTACTTTGTTATCTCCTTTTCCATTGCTATTCACTCCTGTTAATCTGTATGGTGAGTATGTTGTTCCGTTTTGGGTGACTCTGATATCTAAATCATTAATTAATACAGGGGTATTGGAGTTGGTTGCTGTTGTAGCGCTACCAGGTCTGTCTGTCCATGAGATGGATGCTAGTAATGGACTGCTACCATCTGAAGTAACATCGATCGTGTAGCTCTGCCCGTTGGCTAAGTTTAATTCATCTGCGATGGATTGGTTTCCGCTGTTGGAGATAGTAGTTGCAGCTGCTTTGGCATTTAATAATCCCCATCCGTGTACTGCATCTGGTCCAGAGGGGCCTATGTCGTCTGCTGTATGCAGTGCTACTCCTTTGAGCGTGGCAGCTCTCATGAAGTTGCCATTGATGTTATTGTAGTGCTGTTGTAATAGTAGTAGTGATCCACTTACGTTTGGAGAGGCCATGGATGTACCTGTAATGCTTGCATAATCAGTATTGCTACCTTCATATGTAGAATAAAGTCCTGTTCCATTACCTGTAATATCTGGTTTGATTCTGAAATCATCTGTAGGCCCTTCGCTACTAGAGCTGTTAATAGTAACTGAAATTAGATCTCCATTGGCAGCTACATTAGCATCTTGTGCATTGGCTACTACTAGATTGTTTTTAGAAGTAGAGTGTCCTGTAAGTTTATCAAATTGAGAATTGCCATTTAATGGGGCAGCATTGTACTCATCTCTGTTGCCATCGTTTCCTGCAGCTACAACCATGAGGTAATAAGGCGCATTAAACATAACTCCATCCCAAGAGGCAGATTCGTTTATGTATGCTCCAAAATACTGATCAGGAACAAGATCTCCTCTGAATCCATAGGAATGATTGGAAATAAGCATTCCGTCAGCTGCCGCAGCGGTAGCTTCGGATACATCGTTATTCCACATGTAGCATCTAGCTTTGGCTTGTGGAGCCATTCCTTTAGCAGCTGGTTGTACGCCAGAGGCCATAATGGTACCTGTTACGTGTGCTGCATGAAAGTTTAATCGAACACCTCCTTCGGAATTTGCATCTCTAACAGATACTCTGTTGTTGCCACCAGGTCCATCGTATTCTTGGTGTGATGCTCTGGGGTGTCCTCCATCCCAAACATGGGCAGTCATGTTCTGTCCGTCTAGATTGAGACCGAGTGATCCTCCAATGTTTAGGTGATTAGTTCTGGTAGAGGCTGCCGCATCTGTGTTATACGTGGTGTAATAGATGGGACTCCCGTCTGCTGCAATAGATTGTAGTTCTGAAAAACTTCCGTCGTCTCCATAAACCTGTATATCCCAGCCATTACTTGTAGCTACTGCTATAGCTTCTTTTTTGGATTGTATGGCCTTTTCGTTACTTGTTTTTGCTAATTGCTTTAGCTTGTCGGTGTTACTTTGTTGCTGGATTGCTTTTCGTTGATTAGTAGTCTGTGCAGTTAGACTAGTTGAAAGTGTGAGAATTGCTACGATTGCAAATAGATGGGTTTGGTGTACAAGACCCTTGCTCAGTAGGAATACTATCCTACTGAGTAGTAAGTTGGTTTTTTTCATTTGTTTGAGTTTGTGTTATATTTTTAGCCTATTTAGACTAAAATGCTTTCTTAAAGTTGATGAAAAAATCAAAAAAATAAAAATATAATCGATGAAGTGATAAAAAAATCTTTAAAGAGTAATGGCATTGAATTTAATTGTATGAAAAATATTGTTTTTTTAAGATTTTATGAGTATACGATGCTGTTGTAAAGACGTAATTAAATTAATTTAAAAACGTAACTTGATATAAACATAGAGATAATTAGAGTTCATATGTTTATAAAAAACAGAGATTTAAGGGGCTTATTTTGTGAAGATAAGCTTGAAAAATATATGAAGTGTTCGATTTTTGATAGCTATAATGGATTTGCGTTAGGGATAGTAGCGGCATCCTTTTTTGGTTTCTTAAAAAACCAAAAAAGATACAGCGGATAGCCCGACTCCACGACTTTAGGAGTGGGGGAACGCCCTGATAGTTATTGCTAAACTTTATGCAAAGCTGGTAGGTGCCTAGAGGCTATTTTGTATTTTTATGGGATTATAATATAATCATTAAAAAATATGTATTTAAAGGAATTTGAAATTCGATGGAATGATATTGATGCGAATAGGCATTTGGCTAATAAGGCATATATAGAGTATGCAGCTCATACACGTATGTCGTTTTTAACGGAGTATGGTTTTGATTATAAGACGCTACAGAAGCATGATATTGGTCCTATCGTATTTTATGAGCATATGTATTATTTTAAAGAAGTGTTTGCGGGGAAACCTGTACGAGTATCACTAGAATTGTCTGGGTTGAGTGAGGATGGTAAGTTTTTTGAGTTTACACATAATTTTTATGATCACAAGGGAGGGAATTTTGCACATTGCGAAATGATGGGAGCTTGGATCGATTTAAAAACCCGTAAATTAATTGCATTGCCTGTAGAAATGATGGAGTTATTGAATGTGGTAGAAAAGGCTTCTTATTATAGAGTACTGACGAAAGAGGATACGCGAAGGTTTGCGAAACAGCCTGTAGATTTAGGTTGATGTAGTGGTTTTTTTGGTTACAAGATATACACCGATGAATACGAATGCTGCTGATAGAGTTTTGACCATATTCATGCTATCTGCTCCCATTAGTGTGGCAAAAACAATCGCTAATAAGGGTTGTAAATAAATAAAGGCGCCTAGTGTAGAGGCTTTAAGGGTCTTTAGAGCGAAAATGTTTAGTAGGTAGGTGAGAAAAGTGGTGCATACTACAACAAAGGCCATTTTAAGGAGTACATCTACAGGTAGGTCGTGCCATTGAACTTCTATGAATTCATGTAATGTAATAGGAGCGTTGATGATTACTCCCATTAAAAATAACCATTTCATGAGTGTAAATAAATGGTATTTGGCAGTTAATGGCTTGATAAGGATAAGGTACACGGCGTAGCAAGCACCATTAATGATAAAAAAACTATTGCCTAGCGGTATGTTGGGAGCATCTTGTCTGATTTCTTTGCCAAATAGAATAAGACCGAGTGCTCCTCCAAAGCCTAGTAGGATACCAATGATGCGTAGTAAGGTGATTTTTTCTTTCAGAAAAAAGGCGGATAATATGAATACCATAATTGGAGCGATGGTGATCATAACAGAGCTATTGATGGGGGTAGACAGTTCTAATCCCTTAAAAAACATAAGCATGTTGATGACCATGCCAAAAATGGCACAGCCTAAAAAACGAAGCCAGTCTTTTCGGTCAATACGTTCGCGAGGTGCCCAAATTGAGGCGATCCAAAATAAAATGCTAGCGCCAATGACGCGTAGAAAAATAAAACCAAATGGTTTTATATAAGTAGGCATTACCCCTTTGGCAATCGTATGATTGATGGCGTATATCAAACTGGCGCCAAAAGCTGCAAGAAAAGCAAGGGTTCTTTTATCCATGCAGTGCAGTATTAGCAGCAGCAATTGTTTTTTTGCTATTACCAATAAATATCTGATTTTGCCATAGTAGTACTGGACGCTTTAAGAAAGTGTAGTGTTCTAGAATGAGGTTTTTGTAGTCTTCTTCTGTTAGAGATTGGTTTTTTAGGTCTCGCTCTTTATAAAGTCTTGCTCTTTTGCTAAACAGTGCTTCGTAGCTTCCTGCTATTGCATGCATTTCTTCGATTTGATCTGTGGTGATAGGGGTGGTTTTGATATCTTGTAAAGCAACGTCATCAGGTAGATGAAGCTCGTTGATAATACGTTTGCAAGTGTCGCAAGTAGAGAGGTAGTATAGTTTTTTCACGTGGTTCAGTTTTAAAATGCTAAAATCGCTACAAAGGAAATCCTTTTCAGAATGAAAAGATATATTTTTGGGTAAAAATTATAAACCTTCACTAATCACATCATGAAGTATCAATTAGAAGTAACAAGAACAAATAGAAGAATACTGGAAAAAATGATTAATAGCATTCCGTTGGAGACATTGAATCGTGTTCCAGAGGGTTTTTCTAATTCGATTATCTGGAATATTGCCCATGTGGTGGTAACACAGCAATTATTGGTCTATAAATTAAGTGGGTTGCCTACTCTGGTTAGCGACGAGATGATCGAAAGGTATAGAAAGGGAACGAAAACAGAACATGCTGTTACGGAAGAGGAATTAGAAATGGTCAAGACGCTATTGCACAGTACGATCGATCAGACAGAGAAGGATATGGATGCGAATGTATTCGAGAATTACCAAGAATATCCTACGAGTACGGGTTTTGTGTTAAAATCTCTGGCAGATGCAGTGGCTTTTAATAATTTTCATGAGGGAATTCACTTAGGGTATATCATGGCTATGAAAAAGGCGTTATAAATCACTACATAAACAAAGGCGATGAAATTTAATACAAAAACAATACATGGAGGGCAATCTCATGATCCTGCATACGGGGCAGTGATGCCTCCAATATATCAGACTTCTACCTATGCCCAGTCGACACCAGGTGGGCATAAGGGATATGAATACAGTAGAACGCATAATCCTACGCGTAGTGCATTGGAAAAAGCATTAGCAAGTATTGAGAATGGAACGTATGGATTGGCATTTGGTTCTGGATTGGCAGCTATAGATGCAGTGATAAAATTGCTAAAACCAGGTGATGAAGTAATTTCTACGAGTGATCTCTATGGAGGTACTTATAGGATCTTCACTAAAATATTTGAAGGTTTTGGGATTAAATTCCACTTTGTAGGAATGGAAAGCGCAGCCGAGGTTGCAAAACACATTAATGCGAATACAAAATTGATATGGGTGGAAACGCCTACGAATCCTATGATGAATGTCATAGATATCAAAGCAGTAGCAGCGGTGGCAAAACAGCATGAATTGTTGCTGGCAGTAGATAATACGTTTGCAACTCCGTATCTACAACGCCCTTTAGATTTAGGGGCAGACATCGTGATGCATAGTGCTACGAAATATATTGGTGGTCATAGTGATTTAGTGATGGGCGCATTGATCGTAAAAGATGAGGTGCTAGCAGATCGATTGTATTTTATACAAAACGCAAGTGGTGCGGTTTGTGGCCCTCAGGACAGTTTTTTGGCATTGCGAGGGATCAAAACATTGCATGTGCGTATGCAAAGACATTGCGAAAATGGAAGGGCTATTGCTAGGTATTTAGAATCGCATCCGCAAATAGAAAAGGTGTATTGGCCAGGTTTGGAGTCGCATCCGAATCATGCTATTGCAGCAGCGCAGATGGATGATTTCGGCGGAATGATTTCGTTTGTAACCAAGGGTAATGATTATCAAAAAGCGATACAAATCGTAGAGCGATTGCAGATTTTTACCTTAGCAGAATCTTTAGGGGGTGTCGAAAGTCTAGCGGGACATCCTGCAAGTATGACGCATGCTTCGATTCCTAAAGAAGAGCGTGAAAAGACGGGAGTGGTGGATTCATTGATCCGCCTAAGTGTAGGGATAGAGGACGTAGCAGATTTAATTGCAGATTTAGAGCAGGCTATCGGTTCGTAAGTGATGGGTATACGATGCTGATACGTATTATTAATTTGGCAAAATTAAAGATTTGTTTTTGAGAATAGTATATATTTGAGAGAACTAAACAATCCATAATAAAGAATACCTTAAAAAATATGAAAGAGTCTATGCAAGCCAAGATTGATGCATTTATGGAAGAGGTTCGTGCTCGTAATCAGCATGAGCCTGAATTTCTACAAGCAGTACAAGAAGTTGCTGAAACGGTGATTCCGTATATTGCATCGAATAAGATTTATAATGGCAAAAATGTGCTACTACGTATGGTAGAGCCAGAACGCGCAATTATGTTTAGAGTACCTTGGGTAGATGATCAAGGCGAGATTCATGTGAATAGGGGATATCGCATACAGATGAATTCTGCGATAGGCCCTTATAAAGGGGGATTGCGTTTTCATCCGTCTGTGAATCTTAGTATTTTAAAATTCTTAGCATTTGAGCAGGTATTTAAAAATAGTTTGACGACACTACCGATGGGTGGGGGAAAAGGAGGTTCTGATTTTGATCCAAAAGGAAAATCAGATGATGAGATCATGCGTTTCTGTCATAGTTTTATGAGCGAGTTATGTCGTCATATTGGTCCTGATACGGATGTGCCAGCAGGTGATATCGGTGTAGGAGGTAGAGAGATCGGATTTCTATTTGGGATGTACCGAAAAATGAAGAATGAATTTACTGGAGTACTTACAGGTAAAGGGCTTACATGGGGAGGGTCATTGATCCGACCAGAAGCAACGGGATATGGAGCAGTATATTTTGCACAGAATATGTTGGCTACTAAAAATGATAGTTTTGATGGTAAGGTGGTTACTGTGTCTGGTTCTGGAAATGTAGCACAATATGCTACAGAAAAAGCAACACAATTAGGAGCTAAAGTAGTGACGCTTTCGGATTCATCGGGGTATATTTATGATCCGACGGGTATCGATGCAAAGAAATTAGCTTATGTAATGGAGCTGAAAAATGTACAAAGAGGGCGGATCAGTGAATATGCAAAGCAATACCCAGAAGCTACTTTCTCTAAAGGGGGGACACCGTGGAGTGTGTCCTGTCATGTGGCACTACCGTGTGCTACTCAAAATGAATTGAATGGTGAAGATGCTGCGGCGCTATTAGCTAATGGATGTATTTGTGTAAGTGAAGGAGCGAATATGCCAAGTACGCCAGAGGCCATTGCTGCTTTTCATAAAGCGAAAATATTTTTTGCACCAGGAAAAGCATCGAATGCAGGTGGGGTAGCTACTTCGGGCTTAGAAATGACACAAAATTCACTACGTTATAATTGGACCCGACAGGAAGTAGATGAAAAACTAAAGCATATTATGAGCGATATTCATGCTTCTTGTTTAGAGTACGGTACAAACGATGATGGGTTTATAGATTATGTAAAAGGTGCGAATATTGCTGGTTTTGTAAAAGTAGCAGATGCCATGCTAGCACAGGGGGTGATTTAACCCAATTGCTATATGATATGATACAAAGCCGTTCTGTAGATGATATAGAACGGCTTTTTTAGTTATTTGAGCGCAATAATTACTATTTTAGCATGTTATCAAAGCGTAGTTATAGACACTCATACATCATGCATTATTACAAATATTTATTCTTATTATTTTTACCATTTTGTGTGGTTGCACAAGATTTTTCGAAGCAATGGACAGGTCATTTTTCCTATTTTAAGATCAATGATGTATATGCAGAGGAGAATATGGTATATGCTGTTTCAGACAATTCCATGTTTGTGTACGATACAGATAATAATGCTTCTAAAGTAGTGTCTACAGTAGAAGGATTGTCTGGGGAGTTGATCTCTGCCGTATATCACAGCACAGCATTTGATATCACATTAATAGGCTATGAAAATGGTTTGTTAGAATTGGTGATTGGCAATACAGTGCGAACTTTTGTAGATATTGTAGACAAGCCTACGATTCAGCCTACTGCTAAGCGAATTAATCATTTTTTTGAGTACGAAGATCAGGTGTTTATTGCTACGGGATTTGGTGTAGTAGCTTTTAATTTAGAAAAAATAGAATTTGGCGATACATTCTTCATCGGAGCTGGAGGTTCGCAGGTAGCAGTCACCAGTACTGCGGTGTTAAACGATACGCTATATGCGAGTACACGTTCTATAGGATTGTTATCAGCACCTGTAGCAAGCACGAACTTAGTAGATTTTTCTCAGTGGACGACTGTAACCACAGGAGTTTTTAATGGTCTTACTGTTTTTGATGATCAATTATTGATTTGGGAAGGTACTGATAGTATCAAGCGCTTAGAAGCAGGAGCGTTAACTACTGTGTTGACTGCCCCAAGAACTATCAAGAAAATAGATAGTAGTTCAGATCATTTGACACTTACTGTTGCTGAAGGTGCATTGGTATATGATACGAGTTTACAACAAACACATACGACACTCAGTACCTCAGAAGATGCTTTTATAGCCAATGCAGCAGTTACACTAGCAGATAATCTGTATCTAGCCACCAATACGCAAGGGTTATTGCGTATAGCACTCGATGCGAATACTAGGGAGTCTATTAGTCCTCAAGGGCCTTTACTAAACAGTGTGTTTCGAGTAGAGGCGCAAAATGGTGCTTTATGGACGGTGTTTGGAGAGTATGATATTGATTACAATCCGTTTCCGTTTTCAAATAGAGATAGAGGTGTAAGCAAACTTACTGCAGAAGGATGGTTTCATATCCCTAAGGAAGAAGTGTTAGGAGCAGCAGCACTTTCGCATATTACGATTAATCCTAAGAATGAAGATCAGGTATTTATCAGCAGTTTTAATCATGGACTATTAGAAATCAATGACAATGAAGTCACAAATTTACATACACAGGGTAATAGTGGTTTTGAAACCTTGGTGCCTGATAGTGTAATTATTTTTGTCAATGGATCTGTATTTGATAAAAATGGAGATTTATGGATTGTAAATTCTAGAAGTGATAATGGATTAAAGCGGTTTAATACAGAAGATGCTACTACCTTTGATGTCGATCTTTCTACGGTGATCAATGCTCCTGTTTCTAACCTTGGATTTTCTGATGCTGTACTCGATAGAAATGGTAATGTGTTTTTTGGGTCACAAAAATTTGGTGTCATTGGATACAATCCAGAAACCAGACGATTGATACGTATCAGTGGAAAAGGGGAAGGAGCAAACTTACCGAGTGATAATGTTATTGCTTTAGAAATGGATCATAATAATCAGCTATGGATCGGAACTTTTAGAGGGATACGTGTGCTGTTTAATGTATCGAATGTCTTTCAGCAAACAAATCCGCAAACGAATCAAATTATTATTACGGATGATGAAGGGGTGCCACAAGAATTGTTATTTGATCTAACGATTACAGATATAGAAGTGGATGGGGCTAATAATAAATGGGTTGCTACAGCATCTTCAGGAGTGTTTTACCTTTCGGCAGATGGAAGAGAAACGTTAGCACATTTTACCAAAGCTAATTCTCCATTACCTACTAATAATGTATTGGATATTACAGTAGATGATAGCACTGGTGTTGTGTACTTTGCCACAGGATTGGGTATGCTATCTTATAAAGGTACAGCTACAGGTCCTAAGGCGAATTTAAACAATGTTTTTGCATTTCCAAATCCTGTAAAACCTAGTTTTAATGGAAATGTAGTGATCCGAGGGTTGACCAATAATGCCAATGTGAAAATCACTGATATTGAAGGGAATTTGGTGCATGAAGTGGTGAGTCAGGGAGGAAGTATTCAGTGGGATACTAGAGCTTTTGGTAGGCATGAAGTAGCTTCTGGAGTGTATCTTATTTTGGTAACAGCCGAGGATGCTGTAGAAACTACAGTCACTAAGCTTTTGATTGTGCGCTAATGATTGTACAAACCGAAGCTATTGTCATTCATTCATTACGCTATGGAGAAAATGACTTGATCGTTTCTTTGCTCACCAAAAAAAGTGGTTTAAAATCCTACTTACTCAAAGGAGTGTTGAAATCAAAACGCGCTAAAATCAGAGCGTCATTGTTTCAGCCATTGTCACTACTGGAAATAGAAGCTGCTCATAAAAATAAAGGGAATCTGGAGCGTATACGCGAGGCAAAATTATTGGTTCCTTATACTTCATTACATACAGATATACACAAGAGTGCTATTGTTTTTTTTCTTTCAGAGGTCTTACATCATGCAATAAAAGAAGAGGCTGTTGTAGATACAGCATTGTTCGAGTTCTTGCAATCAGCGTTTATTTGGTTAGATACGCATAACGAAATAGGTAATTTTCATATCGTATTTTTGATAAGACTTACACAATATTTAGGATTTTATCCCGATATATCGTCATTGTCTTTTCCTTATTTTAATATGTTAGAAGGTTGTTTTCAGGTAGTAGATTCCAATCGGTATTGCGTAATGGGAGTACATATAGAGCAATTGAAAGCGTTTTTAGGCACGACATTTGATTACAGTATTCAAATTAGCCTGTCGCGAAGTATAAGAAAGGATATTCTAGATGCTATATTAGTATATTTTGAGCTACATTTGCACAGTTTTAAAAAACCGAAATCATTATCGGTTTTGAATGAAATTTTTAGTTAAGAAATGCGATTTATTATAGTTGTTTTGGTAACCTTGGTTACTGTTTTTATTGGTACGGCTCAGAAGATTACCGTCCTAAGTGGTGCCAATCATCAACCCATTCCTGATGTAGCTGTCTATAATAAGGCAAAGACCAAGGTGCTAGCTACTGATTTTGATGGAGAGGTGGATATTTCGTCATTTTCACCCAATGAAGTATTGTTTTTTCAGCATATTTCTCATGTAGAAAAAAGCGTAGTAAAAGCTAAAATCACTAAGAAAAAGAAAAGAATAGTGTATTTGTCTGTAAATGACAACTCCTTATCGGAGGTATTGATTTCTGTTTCTAAGTGGGAACAAGATAAAAAAGAAATCACTCATAAAGTGGTGAGTATTTCTGCAGACGAAATCGCATTAGCTACTCCTCAAACATCAGCTGATTTATTACAGAGCAGTGGTCAGGTGTTTATTCAAAAAAGCCAATTAGGAGGCGGAAGTCCAATTATCCGAGGGTTTTCTACCAATCGATTGTTACTTACAGTAGATGGAGTACGTATGAATACAGCAATTTTTAGAGGAGGTAATGTGCAGAATGTAATTTCTGTAGATCCATTTACGGTAGATAGAACCGAAGTATTATTAGGACCTGGTTCGGTAGTGTATGGTAGTGATGCTGTAGGAGGTGTGATGAATTTTTATACCAAGCAACCTAGTTTTGCGATCAGTGGCAAGCATAAAGTAAGTGGGCATGCGATTGCTCGGTATGCCAGTGCTAGTAATGAAACTACGGGTCATGTAGATATTAATATAGGACTAGAGAAATGGGCGTTTCTCAGTAGTGTGAGTTATACCAATTTCGATGATTTAAAAATGGGAAGTCGCGGGCCTGATGATTATCTGCGTACAGAATTTGTGCAGCGCATTGATGGAGTCGATACAATAGTGGCTAATGATGATCCCGAATTACAGGTTTCTACAGGATATGATCAGGTGAATTTTTTACAAAAAGTTCGTTTTTCGCCCAATGATGTATGGGATATAGACGCAGGTTTTATTTATACTGCTTCTTCGGACTACCCGAGGTATGATCGGTTGATTAGAAAAAGAAATGGTACTCTTCGATCTGCAGAATGGTATTACGGTCCGCAGCAATGGTTAATGAGTAATTTGCAATTGACACATAAGGCTAAGAATACATTGTATGATAAGATGAAACTAACCTTAGCGTATCAGAATTTTAAAGAAAGTAGGAATGATCGGAATTTTGGAAGTACAGTGCTTTCTAGAACCCGCGAAGATTTAGATGCTTATTCAGGAAATATCGATTTTGAGAAGAAAATCAAACCCAAAACGACTTTGTATTATGGGTTGGAATACATTTTGAATCAGGTGCATTCCGAGGGTTCTGAAGAGGATATAGAAACTCGTACAGTAGTAGCAGCTCCTTCTAGGTATCCGGATGGTGCGACATGGCAATCCATCGCTGCATATGCCAGTCTAAAAGCACATCTCAGTGAGCAACTTCGATTTCAGGGCGGGTTGCGCTACAATCGGATCATTCTGTTTGCTGATTTTGATGATCAGTTTTTTGATTTTCCGTTTACGAATGCCAATATCGATACCGAGGCAGTCACAGGAACTGCAGGTTTTAGCTGGTTTCCAAATGAGATATTGCAATGGAAATTGAATTTTTCGACCGCCTTTAGAGCGCCTAATATAGATGATGTAGGTAAGATTTTTGATTCAGAACCAGGAGCAGTGGTAGTTCCCAATCCAGCGATAGAACCCGAATATGCTTATAATGGCGAGCTAGGGCTAACAGCTACCATATCTAAACAACTAAAAATCGATTTGGCTACGTATTATACCAAGTTAGATAATGCCTTGGTGCGAAGAGATTTTGCACTCAATGGAGAGCAACAGATTGAATTTGGCGGTGAATTAAGTACCGTACAGGCAATACAAAATGCTGCTGAAGCACGGATTTATGGTTTTGAGATGGGAATGCAGTATGATTTTATGCGTAATTTTCAGTTACGTACCCATTATACATTTACAGGAGGGCAAGAAGAACTAGATGATGGGACTGTGTCTCCCTCTAGACATGTAGCTCCTCAGTTCGGAGCGAGTCACGTGACGTATACCAATGAAAAATGGTTTATAGATGCTTTTGCGCAATACAGTGGTACGTTTGATTTCGAAGATCTAGCACCTTCTCAGCAAAACAATGCTTTTTTATATGCTACGGATGCCAATGGCAATCCATTTTCACCCTCTTGGTATACGCTTAATTTGCGTACGAAATACCAGTTTACCAAAAATTTGGAAGGTACTTTTGCGATCGAAAATATCACGGATCAGCGGTATCGCCCGTATTCCTCTGGAATAGCAGGAGCAGGTCGTAATTTTATTGTATCTCTTAAATACGTATTATAATTCTATAGATTTTGAATACGACACTATATATTTTTGATATCGATGGCACACTTACAGACAGTGTGCCGATGTATCTAATGTCAGTTACACAAGCCATGCAACGTATGGGGATTGCCGACATTGATACCGATTATACCCATTATAAGCACCATACCGATAGTTATGCGTTTCGGTATAACTACGAGCGCAATACAACTGAGCCGTATAACAGTGAATTATTAGTGCAATTAGAAGAAGAATTGCTTGTGCAGATGAATACATTTGCCCCCGTTTCCGAGATTTTGGGAGCTAAAGCATTGATTGATTTTATGAGAGCCCATGCCATTCCCTTTTGTTTTGCCACAGGCGCTTTGCCTAAACCTGCCATGCAAAAACTACAACAATGTGATATATGGTATGATCCAGCACTGATTGCTACTTCCAAAACACATGAAACAAGAGTAGGTTTTGTACAAGAAGCCATAGAAAGAGCCAAATCATATTACAAGCAAACTGATTTTGAGCAGATCATTTCAGTAGGCGACGGACTATGGGATCTAAAAACAGCGCAAGCCTTGTCTTTAGAATTTGTAGGCATAGGAGAGCGACATAAAGAGGCATTGCTAGCGCATGGAGCAACACGTTGTTATACAGACATAGCGAGTTTTCATCGCGAGATATCTACTACCTTGTAAGAGCGATCACTAATCATCTGAAGAGATCGTTGTTGCCGTAGAATCCTTTAGAATTTCGTTATCCCGTAACAGTTCTTTTTCGATATTATCGGGGATGGCTAGTGATAATTCATTGAGTTGTATGATCAGGCTATTATATGCGGTAATCAATCGATCATTAGCTGCCATTAGTTTGTCTGCAGTATAATGCTCAGAATTTACTAATTGAGTTAGAAGTCCTGTTTCGGTAGTCAACACTGCAATTCTAGATTGGATAGGATTGGTTTTTAGATCTGAAGTAAGATTTTCTTTCAGGTTTTGTACCAATAGATAGGCACTGTCTGCATGTTTGTATACTTGGTGTGCATTAGCAGTATGCAGGCTTTTGATCAAGTTTCTTAAATGTTCAAAATCATCGTAGCCCTCCATTTCTTTGCTAGACGCTGTAGATAATTCTAATAATGTCGTTTTTATCTTTTCTTTAGAAAGACTATCCAATACTACAGTAGTAGCTGTTTGGGAAACCACCGTTTGTTTTTTACTACATCCTATGATAGTGATCATGGCTAGTAATAGGATGCTCGATATTCGTATGCTCATATTCATTGTTTAAACAACAGACCAAAAATAGCGATTATCGTTGCAACTAAAAATTATAAATACGAATTCGCGGCAGTATATTGTTGCTATTTAGTGGGGCGTTCCCCAAGGGTCGGGCTCTTCGTTCCAATTCCTCGCACCTCCTATCGTCGGGCTGTGGGATTTCCCCTGCGATCCCTAACGCAAAAAATGACAGTGTTTTGGCAGCTGTTTTTGGAACTTTTAGAGAAAAGGATGTTATAAATACAAAGCCTTTCTCTATTGCTAAAGAAAGGCTTTTGAGTATATATAGTATAGGTGTTTTACTTGTAGTGCTTCTTAATTAAGTCTAAAAATCAGCGTTCCTACACCTCTATCAGCGTTCTGATGTGTTTTTACTTCTATATAATAGGTACCTGGCTCAATATATCCAGTAATTTCCCAGTAAGTACTACTATTAATTAACGTTCCATCAGCATTATATAAATAAACTCCCTGATTAAAAGAGTCATCGATACTATCAAAATAATAAAAAGCCTCTTCAGTTATTGTAAAGTTGTAACGGATGGCTCCATCATCTTTTTTACTGGTGTCAAAGGTAAACGTATCGTCTAATGGAAGCGTTGTAGTATCTACATCACGATCTGATATGTCAATATCTTCTATAACTAATCTAAAACTTCCATTAAGATTAGGTTTTGAATCATTATCAATCAATTTTAAGGTATATTTTCCAGGATCAATAGATACTACCGATAGTTGGTTGTATTCAGCCGCGATTTCATTGTTGAATTCATCAAATAATTTAAAATTTACTCCATAGTTATTAGTTACGTCTACAATTTCTAATCCAGCGGTTTTCGTAATTTCAAAATGATAATCAATCTCACGATCGATTTCAGTTTGTAGTAATGAAAAATTAAAAGTTTCGCTATAAGGAGTGGTAGTAGACCCAACCTCTACATCTGTTGCTGCAAAGTTAAAGTCTTTAGTGATTTCGGTTTCTCCTCCCGTACGATCGTTGGCTACAATTTTAATTGTAAACTCTTTCTCTAGGTATGCAGCAAATCGTTTGTCGATGATTGTGGTTCCTACCACATCATTGCTACCTATTACGTAGTCTAAGGTCACAATTTTATCATTGATATACACATCATACGATAATACGTCTCTGTCTTCATCAAAAGCAGGATACCAGTTTACTCGTAGTTCAGAATTAGGAAATGTATTTATAAATTCTACATCACCAAATTGGAAATCACTAGGAGCTCTGTTAAAAAGTAGGTTTTGTGATACAACAGCATCTTTACTCACCATATCATCGGTGTCAAAGGCTTTGATGGTGATCGTTACTCCAGCCTGAAATCCTTTAGAAAGATTTTGTCCAAGTTTGCTTACTAAATCAGTTGCGTCATACACCAATGATGTCTCACTAATCTTACTAGCAATCTCTAGGTTATTGAGGGAGACGCTATAAGTTACTTCGTCGCCATTCGCATCTTCAGCAGCATTCCAGCTAATTTCTAGCGTAGCTCCATCGACTACATTTGTCTGAATACCTGTTACGGGATCTGGTGCTACGTTAGGCATTTGATCATCATCATTTCCACAGGATACTGCCAATCCTGCACATACTAATGCTATTCCGTGTAAAAATTTTCTCATTCTTTATTGTTTTAATTTTAACTATTTGAGTTTATCCAAAGTATAGTGTCAAATAGCGTATAGATGTTACCTTCTAAAAATGTTAAAAAAATCAAAATATTTTTATAGTTTTGATTTTCATTGAATTGAGAAAGGGTTGTGTTTTGTGACTTTCCTTATAAAACTCAGAAATATCTTGTTATAGAAAATAGGTTATCCTTGTAGTGAATATAAACGTTAAGAACATGGGTTTAAAAACTGCTTTAAACAAGTATGTTACAGTATCTCCTGAAGTTTTAGTGGTGAGTGCCTGTATTTAGAAATACCAGAGTTCCTGTGAAAATATCCAAGATTTTTTGGAGAATTACCCGACTGTAGAAAAAAGATTTGCTCAAAAAGTATTAGAGTTACTGGCTCTTTATGTAATCGAAATAGAGACTGATAATGACGCTGCTGCTTGACGAAAATCTTCCTAGAAAATTAAAATACCGTTTTAGTGATGTTTACGAAGTATTAACCGTTCCTGAGATGGGTTGGTTCCCTATAAAGTAAGCCAGTTGCATTGATTTTTGTAGCTGGTTTTATGATTTTCATCAATGTTGCTTCATTTACAAATTACCAGTTATCCATTGCTCGAAAGGAATGTGTATTGCTACAGTGGGTGGAATTGTATGTGTTGCTAAGTCTTCTTGTAATTGTCGAAAAGCGGCTTTCTTTTGATCATTTGGCAAGTCGATGGTTTTGGATAAAAATCGAAAAAGGATGCGTTCGTAGCTTTCTATGTTTTTTGATTTTTTGATATGTTTTTTTGCATCGCTACTGTATGTGCGTATGGCTGGTTTGTCTTGTCGTCGGTATGCGATTAATAAATGCAGCCAATACGTATTGGTGATGTGTGTTGGATCGTCTTTTTTGGTGTATCGGTCGATGATATGCTGCGACCAATAGTGGGCTTGGAGGTCTTCGTTTTTCTGATAGTGCAGGAGCGCGAATTGGAATCGAAAGGCTAACCAGCGTTCTTGTGGGATGAGTTGTTGGTGGCGTTCTACAAAGGCTTGTATGTTGGCAATCGTAGGCTTGGAATTGTGCAAATCGCTTAGTTTTTGGTGGATTTGTATTTCTGTGGCATAGAGTTTTAAGATTTCCTTGATTAGGGCTACGGAAGTGGTGTTGATGGTTTCGATCTTTTGTTTGAGCAGTAGAATGCGTACAAAGGCTTCTTTGTGCATTTTTTGATGCATTAAATACTCCAAATGGTGGTTGCATACCGAGAAATAACGTGCAAAATATTCTTTGAGTAATTCTGGATGTTGTTCCCATTCTTTGACAAGGCTCTCGATAGCTTGTCGGGCTTTTTCTGTTCTGTTGCCTGCTAGTAGTTTTTTGAACTGATGGAGTGTCTGTAGTGTGCTGTTATGTAGTTGGTGTGTTTTTTTAGTAGAGGTGCTGAAATTAGTGGGGTCTGTGTTGACGAGTAGTAAGTTGGTGTATTCTTGGGTAACGGTCAGTGCTTCTTGCTGAGCTTCGATGATATGGCTAATGGTAGCGGTATCATGCGGATGTGTAGCTTGGTGTACTTTTCGTTTCCAGTCTTTGATCTGAAACAGCAATACGTCCTGCTGGTAATGAGTCGCTTTTTTTTCGGCACGTTTGAGTTCGCTATTGCAGATGGTGTAGAGTCCTTTGTGAAATAGGATTTCTATATTACGTATGATATCGATCAATTCTGCCTGTACAGAAATCTTGGCATGATAGCAGCGTAATGCTTGTAAAATACGATGCTTTAGGTAGTTCTTGATAGTGGTGAGTTGGTTGATAAATGCTTTGTCTTGGAATTGGGTTTTGATGGCGGCTTCGTCGTATGTTTTTTGGGCTTCGATGGCGTTGAATAACAATAGGTATTCTGCTTCGTCACTTCCTTGGCTACTGAGTTTGAAATAGCGCTTTTCACTTTTGCTAAGGGATTGGATGAGGTAGAATAGTTCTTCGCTTTTTTTCATCGATGCGTAGTTTTTAGTTGGGTATTTGTAGGTTTTTTTAGAGATTTGTTTGAATGAAACCTTAAGATAGAAACCTATGTTTTTTGTAAAAATAGTATTTTTTATTGGAACATGAAATTGCGTTAGGGATAGCAGTGGAAATCCCACAGCCCGACGATAGGAGGTGCGAGGAATTGGAACGGATAGCCCGACCCTTGGGGAACGCCCAAATTATACAGATACAGTTGCTTATAGATGATAGAGTTTGTAGTATGAGGAAACCTATAATGAGAAAAAGGGAGTTTTTATGGTGCAGAATGACGGTAAAAGCGTAAAAAATAGGTGAATTTTAGTATTATTGTTCTACACAATTAGAATTGAGGCTTATGGGGTATATGCATTTTCCAAATTATGTAATGAGAGTTCCTACATTCTCTTTTTCTACGTACCAATCATTGACCAAAGAGGGCATAGTGACTGAGGATGCGCTGCGTACATTAGCAATGGATGCTGTGCTTAAAGAAGCATTGTTTCTGGCGTCTCCTGTTTTGTATAGTGAATTCGAAAAGTGGATGAAGGGCGACATAGAGGATGCTGCTGCGTCTGAGCGTTTGTTTTTTTCGGTACTAAAATATATGAGTAGAATGACCTCTCGGTGTACGCCTTTTGGGTTGTTTGCAGGGGTGAGTGTAGGCAGTTTTGGCGCCCAAACAGCTATCGAATTGGCTGCGCATACGGATCACAGTAGGGCTACGCGTTTGGATATGAATTATCTAGTGGCATTGTCGCTGGATCTGGCAAAACAAAAGTGGATACGTGAGCAATTGGTATTTTATCCCAATACGAGTATGTATATGGTGGGGAAGCAATGGCGGTATGTAGAATATACGTATGTAAAGAGCAAGCGAGTGCATCATGTGGTAGGAATTGAAGATGATACTTATATTCAAAAGGTGCTGAAACTTGCCAAAGAAGGGGCTACGATCGCAGCGATGGCTGAGGAATTGGTATGTGATGAGATTTCGTGTGAAGAAGCATCGGAATATATACATCAATTGATCGATTATCAGGTATTGGTGAGTGAGTTGGAGCCTTCGGTGTCAGGGGCTGTTTTTTTGGAGCAATTGGTAGCGGTTTTACGGCCATTGAAAGGAACGGAGCAGCTTGTACAACACTTAATGGCTATAGATAAGAAACTGTCGGAAATTGATACAACCATGGGCAATGATCCTATGGTATATGAGGGATTGCGTACGTATTTGGAAGCGTTGGAGACGGATTTTGATCCGAAATTCTTGTTCCAGACAGATATGAATATTACTACACGACATAATACAATAGCACGTAGTACACTGCGGTCTGTGTATAGAGCGATGCGACTGCTGGCCAGAATAACGGAAGTAAAGGATACGTCTAAGTTGGCGGATTTTCAGAAAGCTTTTGAAGCGCGATATGAAGGTAGAGAAGTGCCACTGGCTAAGGTGCTGGATGTAGAATCGGGGATTGGTTTTTCTCAGCATCAGGGCGATAATGATGTAAGTGCGATTGTAGATGATTTGGTGTTGCCATTAAAAAAGCGTGCCACTACTTCTAAAACAGTTACTTGGTGGACTATACATACGATTTTGCAAGAGAAACTACAGCAATTAGAAGACGGAGGTACTGTGATTCGGTTAGAAGATACGGATGTAAAGGATTTGGAGATGAATTTAGGGGACTTACCTGATACGATCTATACCATGCTATCGATGGCAGTATTGGAGGGTAAAGAGCAGGTAGTATTGAGTACGTTTAGCGGATCGAGTGGTGCGAATTTGTTGGGGCGTTTCTGCCATGGTCATACAGCATTGCATGAACACACGGCTGCAATTGTAGCAAAAGAGGAAGCATTAGCCCCCGATGTATTAGTTGCAGAGATTGCACATTTGCCAGAGGCGAGAGTAGGGAATGTATTAATGCGACCCCGTTTGAGGAAATATGAGATTCCGTATTTGGCTACTTTTAGGGTGGCACCAGAGGCGCAATTGCCTATAGATGATTTGATGTTATCCGTAAAGAATGGAAGACTGCGCATTCGATCTAAAAAGTATGATAAGGAGGTACAACCGAGATTGACCAATGCACATAATTATTCGTCGGGGCAGTTGCCGATTTATGAATTTTTAGCCCAGATGCAGACGTATAATAAGCGCCCAGGTATTTATTTTGATTGGGGCCCCCTGATTGATCAGTATACATATTTGCCGAGAGTGGTATATGATACTGTAATTCTGTCGGCGGCGCGTTGGCGATTTACAGCAGCAGCGCTCGAACCTTTGTATGCGCACTCGACAGATGATCCGCAATGGGAAATAGCTGTAGACACATTTGTAAAAAAGCATGGACTGCCCCAATATGTGGTATTGGTAGAGGGGGATAATGAGTTGCTAATCGATATGCAGTGTCGTACTGTTGTACAGATGTTTCTGGCAACCGTAAAAAACAGAAAGCAGTGTTTGCTTAAGGAGTTTTTACAGGCAGAAGGTGGGATTGTAAAACAAGGAGATGCGTCGTATACGAATCAGGTGATTGTGTCATTCTATAATGAAGATATGTATAAAAAATTAGCAGATGGATAAGATACAACGTTCTTTTATCGTTGGTGGTGAATGGCTGTATTATAAGTTATATACAGGTACGAAAACAGCAGATACAGTTTTGGTAGCTTGCATACAGGCTATGGCAGCAGCGGCATACGAGGCAAAGTGGATTGATCGTTGGTTTTTTATACGGTATAATGACCCAGATTTCCACCTACGGATACGGTTTCATGTTACGGAATCAGAACATTTAGGCAAGATCATGCAGGCGATGTATACCGCTTTGACTCCGTATGTAGAAGAAGATTTGATCTGGAAATTACAGTTGGATACCTATCAACGAGAAATAGAACGCTACGGAGAGGCTACTATGGAGGCTTCTGAGACGGTGTTTTTTTATGATAGTGTAATGATCACTGAGTTGATTACATTATTAGAAGATAGCGAAGAAGGGGAGGAGTTGCGCTGGTTAGCTGGATTGCGTGCGATTGATCAATTGCTTACAGATTTTGGATATACAGCGGATGCAAAGTTAGCATTGTTAGAGGGGTTAAAAACAGGTTTTGGAAAGGAGTTTGGAATGGATAAGTCCTTAAAAAAACAGCTGGATAAGAAATACCGAGAGCAGCAAGAAAAGATACAGCACTTTCTGAATCTAACACTAGATACTGCTGCTGAATATACACCGCTAGTAGGGTTGATCGATCAGAAAAGCAAAGCCATAGCGCAGGTCGTAGCACAGATACAGTCGCAGACTACGCAAAGGCGGTTGGATAATTTGTTACGAAGCTATATCCATATGCTGATGAATCGATTGTTTCGCTCTCAGAATCGATTGCACGAAATGGTGTTGTACGATTTATTATACCGAGTGTATAAAAGAGATTGGGGTATTAGGATGTACAGCTCCCGCAAATAACAGTAGGGTTTATACGAATACCTCTAGTAATTCTGCATGATTCGCTTTAATAGCTACCTGTGTAGCAGTAGCAGGGAGTAATAGCGTCTCTCCAGTAGCGATGGTTTCTGTATGATTGTTGAGCGTAATTTCGGCACTTCCTTTGGTGCACATGTAGATTACGAAAGAGTCTATATTTTGATAATTCTTCTGTAGTGAATTAGTAGCCTTGATAAAATTGGTCGTAAAATAAGTAGAATCTACAATGGGAGAAGAAGCATTGGTATTTCTGTGGTAGGCTATTTTTTCGTTATTATGATTTTCAAAATCAATAGCGTCTAGTGCTAAATCCGTATGCAGTTCTCTACACTTTCCTTCGCTATTTTTTCTATCATAATCATATACTCTATAGGTAATATCAGAGGTTTGTTGGATTTCTGCGAGTAGAATCCCAGAACCAATGGCGTGAATTTGTCCAGCATTGATAAAGAATGCATCGCCTTCTGTGACCTTGTTATGATTTAGGATATGTTGGATATTATTTTCTTGTACGTGGTATTGGTATTGTGCTTGGTTGATTTCTTGGTTAAATCCTACTACGATGTCTGCATCTTCATCGGCTTGCATGATATACCACATTTCGGTTTTTCCGTAGGAATTATGACGTGCTTTAGCCAATGTATCATCTGGGTGTACTTGTATCGATAAATCTTCTTTGGCATCTATATACTTGATCAGTAGTGGAAAATCCGTGCCAAAAGTTGCATAATTAGCGGTTCCTACGAATTGAGAAGTATAGATTTGGATCAGTTCTTTAAGGTTCATGCCCTGTAATGCGCCGTTGGATACTACTGAGATGGTTTCTCCTACATCTGCAATTTCCCAGCTTTCGCCTACATTGGATTGGGTAGTGTCTTTATGTAATACGGTTTGTAACTTGTTACCACCCCATATTTTTTCTTTTAAGATCGGTCTGAATTTTAATGGATAGTTCATCATGAGTTCTAGGTTTTATAAGGGTGATACATGTTGTTAGATTACGCTGCGATGGCAACAGAAGGGATTTCGTAAATTTCTGTGATAGGCTCTACTATGATTTGGTTTGCATTCTGTAATGTTTGTAGTACGTTATAGTTAACCCAGATAGAAAGTAATCTGAAAGGAATTTCTAAAGCGTCTTTCATACCTAATTTAGAGTCATCCATGTGTACCCATCTTTGTAAAGACTGCTCGTATATCTTAGTTAGCACAGCTGCTCTACCGTAGTGTTTTTTCATTCGTAAGAACATTTCTACGTCGAATAACCATCTGCTAAAGAAATTCTTTTCGAAAAGGATGGGTACTAATGTAGCTCTAAATACTTTGGCACCACACTGTGTATCTTCGATAGGTAATCTAAGGATGAAGTACACTAACATTTTTATGATTTTAGAGAACAACGCTCTTGTTGCATCTTTTTCTATATTTTCAGTGGCATTTTTAGCTCTAGAGCCAAATACCATGCTTAATTTACTATTGGTCTTTAATGTTTTTAATAAACCATCAAAATCTTCGAAATCAGTAGAAAGGTCAGCATCGATAAATCCTATAAATTCGATATCGCCTCTGCTGTGTAAGTAACGTGCACCTACTCTTACGGCTGATGCTTTACCAGCATTTTTCTTTACATCGATTACGCTTACCTTTGTAGGATTCACTTCTTGGATCGCTAATAATACATCAATTGTATTGTCTTTACTTCCATCATTTACAAAACATAAATGAAAATCATTTTCTTTTTGTATAAAGCTGATAAAAGCATCTTTGTTAATTCTGTTTTCTTCGTTGTAGCAAGGGATGATAATTCCAGTTTTCATGATAGATTGTTTTTGATTTCTGTTTCAAAATTACCACGAGAACCCGCTGTAACTCCCTGATTTTCGATCACTAGAGGCTTGCTGTCGACGAATTGTTTTTATCGAAAGACAAACCATTGGTCGAATCAAAAACCTTTGTTGTATCTTTAAGTTATCAGAATCATATATGCAACTACACGGGGAAAATAGAACAAACAAGTATCTGATCACTGCACTACTGATAGGTGTGTTGTTTCATGGAACAACGATCTTCTTTACGCTAGAGACTACTTATGACGCACTGATCCATCTCTTTTTTGCAGATCATTATGCGACGCACTGGTTCGAACCATGGAGTTATAGTTGGTATACAGGTTTTACTGTGATGGGGTATCCGCCATTGGTACATCAGAGTATCGCACTGTTCTCAATGGTAGGAGGGCTTAAGTTTGGATTGTTTACCGTAGCACTGATTGCAATCATACTATTTATTACTGGCGTGTATCGGTTTAGTCTTTTACTCACAGGAAATCGAGATGTAGCGGGCTATGCTGCTGTACTGGCCGTATTTTCCTCTTCTTTCTTAGAAACCTTGCATATTTTTGGACAGTTACCCAGTATTGTAGGGATTTCAGTCTTAATGCATGCACTGCCAGAGATATATACTTGGATTAGAACAGGGAATTATAAATACCTGTGTACCTCCTATAGTTTATTAGCTGTAACAGTTACCTCACATCATGTCACACCCATTTTTGGGATGGTCTTTTTTATCTTTCCATTGATCGGAATGGTGTTGATGGATGTTGCGAAAGAGCGACAGGGCAGTTTCGAGAAAGTTACTTTTCTGATATTTGTCAATACACTATTCAGCTTACTCAAAAGAATCATTCTCTTTGGAATGGGGTCTTTGGTACTGATTATCGTATGTATTTTACCCTATTGGATCAATACCAAAAATAATCCAATCACCCAAGTACCGATCCCTCATGGATCTAGAGATCATTTTTTAGAGGTATTCTCATCAGGACTCGTTTTTTTCTTTATTCCTTGGGGCATCTTACTGTTCATCATGCCTTATATTTGGTATCGTTTCTTTAGTAAGCGGTATTTGTTTTTTGGACTCTCCTTTACATTATTAAGTGTATTGGGAACAGGAGGTACGACTCCTATTCCACGATTACTATTAGGGGATACAGCGTTTGATATCCTTACGTTAGACCGTTTTACACTATGGGCATCTATCATGGCATTGCCTATGTTTGGAGAATTTGTACATCGATTCGTAGTAGGAGATATCAAAACCGTATTTCAAGAAAACTACGGAGGTCTATACCACCGTATTATCGGAGGAGGATTGAGTATCTTTTATATTGCCTTTGCCGTTTTTACGATGAGCTTGGGCTATTTCAGACCTTCTCAGCCCCAAGAAATCAAAATGCTGCCCATTCTCAATTTTTTAAAACAAGATCAGCACGATCATTGGCGATACCTACCCTTAGGATTCGGAGATCAAATGGCATGGTTATCAGCACAGACCAATGCCATGACAGTAGATGGAAACTACCATTCTGCCAGAAGACTGCCAGAACTAACCAGTAAAGCCGTAGAACGCCTAGAGAATTCAAAATTTAGAGGGATCGAAGGCATTGGTTCATTACAGCAGTTTCTAACAGTACCCGAAAAATACCACCTTAAATATGTGTTTTCTAATGATAAGTTTTACGACCCCATTTTGTACTTCTGTGGATGGCAGCGATTACGACAGTTGGAGAATGGTATCATGGTATGGGAAAAATTAAATATCCCTCCACTACCTACCATACTTCCCAAAGCAGACGTTCCTACTTTTCAGAAATTTATGTGGGGATTGATACCTGTACTCACCGTATTGATCGCCTTTGTAATGATGATACAATCGATGTGGTTTAGAGCCTTAAAAGCTAAAAAAATGGCATTGCCCATCTATGTAACAGTGGCGATTGCTTATAAAACAATGACCAAACGGATAGTAGTTTTGCAACATATTTGGGCCATAGGATTACTACTTATTTTCGGGTATGGTCTCTACTTTTTTTATATGCAGAATGACAGTCAAGTACGTCCTCAAAATGTCGTAACCGCTTATTATGACGCCTTAGATTTTAAAGAATTTAAGAAAGCACATTCTTTTTTAGATCCAGTACGTAAAAAAAGTATCGATCAATATATGCTAGAAGTTGCAGTAACCGATGGATTGGTCAGCTCCTATGCCAAACTCGACGAAATGGAGGTTAGGCTATCAGCAGAGACTGATACTACTGCAGTAGCACAAGTGCAAGCCAGTTGGATCACTCCATTAGAAAAAATAGAAAGAACCATGTACCATGATGTTATAAAAAGAGGAATGCGCTGGTATGTAAAGCCTGCAGGATATGACTTAGATATTCCACCAGACCAATTAATGGCCAATAATGCCACTATGTTTTACAATCATGGACGTCGTAGAATTACATCCGAACAGACCTATCACGAAGATGTACTGAAACAGCCAGTTCTAGAAGTATTATCAGCTAAAATTGTACATAGAGATAGTGCGTATAGTATCATAGGAGAATTACAGAATGTAGATAATATCCCAGCCGATGTAGTAGTGAATGGTACATTATATACAGCGGCTAATGAAGAATTAGCAAGCTATAATGCCAAACACCAATTAAAGCACAAATTAGTACCGAAAGAAATCACTTCCTTTAAAATCGATTTTGAGGAAACCTCTTGGCTCGATATTGGCACACAGAAACCAACAGTTTTTGACCCCGATGAATTTACAGCAGTACCATTTGATCACCAACCCACTATTTTTAATGTGCAATGTGCAGGTAATGTAGCTACCAAAGACTTGTATAAAGATGTAGCAGTAAGTCAATTGACCATAGAAAAAGAGCATATCTCTGGAGTATTGTTTAATACAGGGATCAAAGAAGTGACCATACCACAAGTATTAGTTTCCTTTTACACAGCGGCACATCAACTTATATGGGTAGATCATTTTTATTTACAAGAAGGAATTCGGTCTCAGCGCAAACAATATTTCGAATATCCCTTACCCGATCTAACCGATGTGACACTGATCAAAGGACATACCGATGAAATATATGTCAATGGTTTAGCCAATAAAGAGATTAGTAAAAAAGTAGTGCCTAATCGCACCAAAGCACATGAAAAAGCCTCTTTGCTAGCAGTAGACGGACTAGGGTATTGCTATATAAAAATAGAACTTAACGCATTTATAGGAGCTGTAGATTGATGTATGCATTAGAACAACATATCAGAAAAACCTTTCTACTATTGGGTATGAGTATAGCGACGATACTATGCGTTCATGGACAAGGCACTGCGCCTGTAACAGCCGTAAATTGCACACCAACCTCCATGTTTTATGCAGGCCAACAGATAGTACTCACCTTCGACACCAGCGTACCAGTAACTACCAAGCTATATCTCGATGCGTCGTGGGGGCAAACGCTATTGACATCCGATACAAGCACTTTTGAAATCCCTGAATTTATGAGTACACAAAAAGGGATCATCACCTATAGGCTGTTCTACGAACAGCAATCCCTTGCACATGGACAACTCACTATTACAGCCAATCAGCAGAAAGCAGTAACCATTGCCTCCTACATCGGTCCGCCTAGTATCACAGCAGGAGGGCATGATTTTTCGATGCAAACCGTTATTGCGACCGATTGTTATGACAATCCTGTCGCTACAGGAACACCCGTACAGATGAAACGTCAATTTCTAGCCCAACAGGAAAAAACAACAGTACTCGTAAAAGATTTAGTAGCTTGGAAACGCCATTTTTCCTACCCTAAATCAGGTAGAATGTTGTTGACTTCAGAAGTAGGAACTACCTTTTCAAAAGAGTATACCGTAGAAGTATTTCCGCACTTACCACTCGATTTTCAGATATTCAGTGAGCGTGCGCATACGTATGCCGATGGGAATCAAATCGTTTCCTTACGAACGAGTATGCTCAGAGATATGTATGATAATGTAATCAGTGATGGTGCCTTGGTCAAATTTATCATACGAGATACAGAAGGCATGTTACTCAGCACGCAAGGAATGACCATAGGCGGTATTGCCAATGCCAACATCATTTGCCCAGATCATCAACAGCGATGGACAGTACAGGCCTATGTAGAAGGAATTGCCCAGAGTACACCCATCACACTCACCTTCAATGCCGTGTTAGAGGAGTATGCAGTCACCTTTACGGAAGACCATCGAAATATTCAAGTAGGCCCTTTGACCAGTTTTATGCAGCAACTCATCCCTGATGGGGCATGGGTCAAACTCGCTATTTATGATGCAACTTCTACACGAATTACCACGCAAATAAGGAATTCTAAAGATGGGATGGCTACTTTTTTACTACCCGCCAATGAGTATCCCTGTGGTACCTATCGATTAGAGATAACAGCATTAGGCGTTCAAAAAATATATAAAGACATACAATTACCATGATCATCAATAATAGAAACATATACAAAATACTACTGCTCCTATCATGTGTCGTCATCATAGGTGTGGTGCTCACAGGAATTGGAGCTGTATTATCCTATTTTAATACAGGAGCAGATCGTGCCACTTTATTACAGATTCCCTTAAAAAAGCAAGCCGCCTATATGCCCAAAGTAGCTTGGATAGACACCATAAACCCAGCAAGACCGATCGAAAAACAAACCTTAAAATCGATACAAAGAGATTATATTAATGCTTGGTTCGTAAAACACAAAGCCTACCAAACTTATAAAGCTAGTTTACTAGATGATTACTATACCACCCAAGCCAAAATACCCATTACACATACGATAGCTTACAACCAATCCACAGCCACTACACTACAAAGTACGACTACAGATCACGAATTATTATTAGACTTTTACAGCGCCGATGGGCAATTAGCCGTACTCACGGATCAAAATGTAGTGACGTATCAGCACGTTAAACAAGCAGATCAAATTGTAGCCCAAACACGTAGTATCTCGGACTATCAGGTATTGATGTTGCTAGAAGACGGATTTTGGAGAGTGCGCCATTGCATCAAAACCAAAAGCAATATTTTCGAACCCTCACCTACGACCACACCTTTTTATCCCGTACAAGACAGTACCCTATTCGTAGCTGATCAACCTTATACCATAAAAGGAATCAATTACTATCCGCAGCAAACCCCTTGGGATACCTTTGGAGAGGGCTTTGACATCGCAGTGATTCGTCGCGATTTTGAATTACTTCGCCAAAAAGGACTGAATACCCTACGTATTTTTGTGTCATATGAAGACTTCGGAAAAGAACATATAGCCCCCAGAAAATTAGAAAAATTAGCCAAGCTACTCGATGAAGCTGAGGCACAGGATTTAAAAATCATCGTTACATTATTTGATTTTTATGGCGATTATTCCATGGCAGATTGGACATTTACGCACCGACATATAGAACAGCTCGTAGGTACTTTTAAAAACCACAAAGCCATCATGGCTTGGGATGTAAAAAACGAACCTGATTTAGATTTTAAAAATCGAGGAAGAGAAAATGTACTCGCTTGGTTAGAAGCGGCTATTACACAAATCAGAAAATACGACCCCCATCATTTGATTACTATCGGGTGGGCAAAAATTACCTCGGCTACATTGCTACAAAACCAGCTAGACCTCCTTTCTTTTCATTATTACGACGATATTGCCCATTTTCAGAAAGCCTACGATACGCTATTAGCTCAGACAGACAAGCCATTGGTGTTACAAGAATACGGATTGCCTTCTAGTAGAGGACTATGGGATCCATTTGGTGCTACTGAGCAGCAGCAGGCCAATTATTATCAGCAATTCCAACAACTAATCACCAAGAATCAACTACATTCCCTGCCTTGGACACTGTATGATTTTAAGCAAGTGCCCAGTGCAGTCATAGGTAGACTCCCATGGCGAAAACACAAGCAAAAACACTTTGGTTTTATCGATGTACATGGGCAGCCCAAAGCAGCTTTTCAGTACATTGGAGATGTGCCACTAAGTTCTGAAAGTAGTAGTATGTGATGTATAATTTGGGCGTTCCTCCCTCCTAAGGTCGGGAGTCGGGCTATCCGCTATATCTTTTTTGGTTTTTTAAAGGAAACCAAAAAAGGATGCCGCTCCTATCCCTAACGCGGATCTACTTCTAGCGGAGAGGCAGTCGTTGCTTCTATAGCTTCAAAAGCCTCTAGATACATTCGTGTAATCGTACTCATAGGATATGCCGTAGCCGCCTTATAATTGATTGTACCCAATCGGATTCTATACGCAGTATCATTCACTAAAGATTCAATGGCAGTCGCTAAGCTCTCTACACTAGTAGGATCAAAAAAAGCACCCTGATACCCCTCATCTTTTACCAATATGCTTAAATCACCAAGATCTGGCATCACCACAGCTTTTCCATAGCTACCCGCCTGATGCAATACCCCAGAACTTCCCGTCGTAGACGTATACGGAAATACGACTATATCACTGTTGGTAAACAATGGAGCCACTTCCTCCTCTTCTACATACCCTGTAAAGGTTAGCTGAGGTACATCACTATACTGCTCGGCTACCTTAGCCAAATAACCAGGTACATTAGGATTGTCTGTACCAGCAATGATGATTTCTATATCTTGGGAATTTCTAGCACGTATTTGAGTTACAGCTTCAATAAGGATTTCTACTTTTTTGTACGTACCGAATTTTCCAAAAGTCATCACACGGATTACATCGTCTTTTTTTTCAAAAGAAGGAATTTCTGGAATTTCAAATGTGCCGTGCGGAATAAGTATCACATTCTTAGCCTTATATTTTTCTTCTAATATTGTCACGTACTTATCGATGGTTACAGCCACACTGTCTGCCGCTAAAATACATCGAGTCAGTACTCCACCGATACGATTGAGTATGTTTTGAATCAATTTATTACTAGCAAACCCCGCACTATTCAGATCTACTTGTTCTAGGATGTTATGCAATAGGACAATCGTAGGAATCTTTTTAATTTTACAAAGCATAGGGAGTAACAGTCCCAATGCAGCAGGAATTTTTTTATCACCAAACTTCATAAACTGGAGATTAAATAACACCCGATCAGGCTTGGTCTGACGAATTGCGCGCATCACTGAAAATACATTCGTATACGAATTAAATGACCAACACTTATGTACGGTAACACGGCAGCCTATTTCTTCAAAATCGAATACCGCTTCCTCTTGCGTTATATCAGTGAGTAAAATCAGTTCCGTAAGTTGTGTATGCTGTCTAAAATGTTTGACTAGGTGATAGGCATATTCATTCAACGTAATTTTACTAGGTGGATAGGCGGTAATGATGGCTAATTTCATAGTGTTTATTTTAGTTACTTATTGAAGTGATGTGCATTTTTTGATGCTAGCTAAAACCGAAGATGTTGTGACCAAATGAAGTAACTTTCTTGTAGCATAGTAGTGCTACAGAGCTCAAAAATTACAAAATTTTGGTGCAAAAGATCGTTTTTATGGCAAATCCTAAAAAATGTAAACCACTTTACTATAAAGATGATATAAAATGCACTAAACCATGGGGTAAGTACGTCCAAGAGTACATAGCTGTAGTTCAATAACAGCTTTCTTTCGATCAACCTATTGGATGCTAGTGAGGGTGCATAAAATGTTTATAACGAATGTATTACTTAAATGTACCACTTTTTTTTAGAATTAGAAACTATTCCGTTTTTTCATTTCTTAGGGATCTTCAGGGGCTATCTTCGCTTTCGATTAATCTCTATGATAAAATAGAGCACTTGGATGCATAGCAGTAGTAACATAGCTACTATTTGTACCAGTACTACCTGTAATAAACTATCATGGAAGAAAACAATTAATACGACTTGCGAAATACCTAACACCCCAGAGATGATCACAGGGACATAGCGGTCTAGTGATAAGAAGTAATAGGCAAAGATGTTAGCAATAGCAAAAATAGAAGTTGCTACAGCATATTTCCATAACAAAGGTGCGATTGAGAGGTACGCAGGACCAAACATAATATTGATAACTAACTTAGGAAATAGATAACACCCAGCCACAATAGCGATAGAAAGTAAGCTGATGTAGCCGATGTATTTAAAAATAAGTTGTGTAGACGCTTTTTGTTCTTTTTCTAACGCAACTACCTTAGGTAGTAATAGCATTACAAACATCCATGCTACAAAGTAGACTACTCTACCGATGAGTGCTAGAGAAGCATACAGTCCCGCCTGATGCGCATCGAAGTAATGCTTTACCATCAGAATATCACTGTTATTGATAATGATTTGCGTCAGTTCATAAAAAGCGGTCAGTATAAAAAAACGAAAAACATGTTTCTGTTGCGTATCCGATAATGTTTGTTCTACACGTACAAAGAACGTGTTTTTAGGAAAAGGCAATAGTCCACAAACCAAAGAACAAATTACACCAATGACCACCACTATCGATGAATGTGTGGCGAATAGTAACAGCAATAATAAGGTTATGATCAATCGACTGATCATTTCGGATTGATAGGTGATGGCTAGAATGCCGAATTTCTTTTGTCCCTGAAACACGCCTCTATGAATACTCATTATAAAATAGATAGGAACACCGATTCCGAACAAACGAAACATCCACGGAGTACTGGTTTGGAAAATATCTTGAAGCCAAGAAGCAAAACTTACGATCAATATGCCAAATACCACACTAATCCCTACTGCCCACTTATAGACTAACGAAATAAAGCTCTTAAAAACTTTATGTTCGAACAAGACATAAAACTTAGCCGTAGCCAATTGAAATGTCATGGCAGCAAATGATAATACCAGTAAAAAAGTAATGATAATCGCTACATCAGAGAAGGCTTGCGGGCCTAAAATTCTGCCTAAGATTAAATTGTAGGCATAATTTCCTGCATTTACAATCACAGCACTGATCATAAATTTCTGCTCAGGAGAAAATTTAGACAATATAGGAGAACTCGTAATCATAACTAAAAATTGGATAAGTTTTGTGGTAGATGTATTAGGATATTAAATTGCCCGGATCATACTTTCGGGATGAATAGTACTATTCGCGGGCAGTACAGTAGCTACTTTAATTAAGCATTTTTTCGGATGATAAAACTATTCAGTCCAAAAGCTTTCTTGATCGTATGATTATCTCGGCTAATGATCTTAAAAACTTTATTTAGTTTTTTAGCCTTTTGATACAATTTGGTGAGCATACGAACACCAGAAGAATCAATTTTTTGTACCTGATCTACAGAAATTACGATATAGTCTGTAGTAGAGAGCAAATGATCAAAATGATGATTCACAGAAGTCACATTGGTACCAATGATATTACCATCAATTTCGAAAATACCTTGTTTGTTGTTGATTTGAAGAGCCATAGTTGTTGTTTTTGGATTTAGTACAAATATCCGACTTACTACCCTAGCAATCTCGTTAATTTCGACGAGATGCGAGTTGCTATAGATGAGTGGGAAATTTTAGTGCTAATAAATTGGTTTATGTGTTGATTTATAGTAATTATATGTATCTTGTTAAGATCGAAAAGTGTATGTATGGTAAAACGATTTTGTTGTTTTTTAGGACTGTTATTTACAGTGGTGGGAGTTGCCCAAGAAATGCAAGAAGGTTTCACGTATTTAGAGACTGGGAAATACGCAGCAGCAGTTACTTTTTTTGAAAATGTTTTACAAAAATACCCTACTAATAAAACGGCAAAACTATGCTATGGTAGAGCTGTGGGATTATCTGGAGATGCTACACAAGCACTGCATATTTTTACCGAGCTACGCACAGCATATCCAGACGATTTCGAAATTAAATTAAATTATGCAGAAGCTTTATTGTGGGATCATCAATACAGCACAGCAGTAGCAAATTATAAAAAGCTGGTAGCCATAGATACTACTAGTTTTTCAGCTACACTTGGTTATGCTAATAGTTTGTCTAATGTACAACAGTATCAAGAAGCAGAACAAATGATTCAAAAAGCATTAGCGATTACTCCAAAAAATCCCAATGCGCTAGTGTCTCAAAAATACATTCGATTAGGCTATGCCAACCAATTGTTTCAGAAACAATCCTATACAGAAGCTATAGCAGTACTGAGCCCTAATTTAATAGACTTTCCAAAAGATAAGGATACGCAATTGCTCATGGCTACGATTTATATGAGTGCAAAACAATTATCTAAGGCAAAAGAAGTCTATGAATCCTTAGCCGTGACGCCCAAAGATAGTATCATAGCATTACAGGGATTAGCATTGGTAGCACACAAAGCGCACAGAGAGAAACAAGCACTCGCATTAGCGATGCAAGCAAAAGATAGAGTGCAGGCTCACCAACGTGATACGACACTGTATATTACTACCCACGAGCGATACATTCAAGCATTGTTATGGAATCGGAAATTTAAAACAGCAGCATCCCTAATAGAGGAATTACAAACTCAATTCCCTGAACATACTACTGTACGTACCGCAATGGCTACGCATGGAATGTACACCAGTAACTTTGATAAGAGTATAGCGCATTATAAAAAGATGCTATCAGTAGATTCAACTTCTTTCGATGGTAATTTAGGAATAGCCAATGCATATCGCGCCAAAGGACACGATATAAAAGCCTACACCTATGCATTTAAAACCCTTCGATTCTATCCCAGACAGGTAGATGCCGCAGGACTCATTCATACACTAAAACGTGGCCACTCGCCGTTTATAAAACAGCATACAGCATTTACATTTGATAATGCAGATAATCATGCGATCACGACACAGGTAGCTGTATCCGCTCCTTTGTCTACGCGATGGACTACTTCACTGTCGTATACAAACAGACAAACGGATAATGCAATTACGATGCGTACAGCAAGTGCTGATGCGATTACCTTAGGTACGGCGTATAAATTCAATAATACGATCAAACTATCAGCCAATGCAGGGGTAAATGCTACTAATGGAATTACTACAGATTATACACAGTGGACAGCCAATGTACAGATGGCAATCCGTCCCTACAAGTTACAAAACCTATCCATAGCATATCGTCGTTTATTACAAGACTTTAATGCAGATTTAATGGATAGAGAAATTGTAATGAATGATTACATGCTTACCTATGCACTCAGTACGCATGTAAATTTGGGGTGGTATACACAGTATATCTATACGACGCAATCAGATAGTAATACAAGGAATTTATTATTTACATCCTTGTACTATAGTTCCTTACAGCGCCCGATGACCAAAGCAGGAATTAACTATCAGTATATTACTTTTCAGGAACAAGTGCCTACTATCTATTTTAGTCCTGAGCAGTTTCATCTCTTAGAGGCGTTTATAGGTGTTACTAGCAAACAGGAGAAACGATGGAGCTACGCCGCTAATGTAGCAGCAGGATTACAGTTTATTGAGCAAGATGCTGGTGCCACCACTTTTAGAGCAGAAGCCAAAATAGCCTATCGCATTACAGATCGTTTTAAGGCGACAGCGTATGGTAAATACAGTACTATAGCGTCTGCTACTGCCACAGGATTTCGATTTACAGAAATAGGATGGAAACTTCAATGGTATTTTCTTCGCGCTCCCATATTTAACAAAAAAATACTCCGATTAGAAAGGGAAAATGCGCTTAACGCCGTAAAAAAGTAGGTAATTTCATTCGTTTAACATTTCATTGTGTTTTTTTAGCATTTTTTTTAGAAAAAAGAGGGTAACAAATCTGTTATTAATGTAACTAACTAAGGAGATTGTTCCCCATTTGTGGTAGTCATTCATGTAGTTATTTGGATGATGAGCAATGGGAACGTGTAGTTAGTGCCTTCTCTATAGCAATGAATTGATAGTCTATATGTTTTGTTTGCATTGAGTATATAAATACTTTATAGAGGAGGTTACTACACACTTGGTTAATGAAGTAGTTTAAACTTTTTGCAATTTACTATAAAAACGAAAAAGGTTAAACTACTTCAATGATTAAAAATGCCCTTTTACAGTTGTGATTTTAGCACGTATAGGAGTTAAATAGCCGCTGATGATGTATAAATAGATGAAATGCAAGTCGTCATCATTGTTTTGAAACGCATTCAAAACGATGTATCGATGCGCTTCATTTACTATTAAAAAAGCAATAGCATAAACACAAGAAACATTTTGATGGTATGAATAAGCTAGGGATGCTAGATGTTGTATACAAAATAGAAACATTATTAAATGAAAAAAAGTTGCCAAAAATGCAACCAACAAAACAGATTGTAGCTACAGAAGTAGGTCAAACGATTTTTACGAATCCATTTCGATTTACAGTATTGCCAAGTGGTAATTTTTGTGAATTTATAGGTGGTAATGGCTGGATCGAAATTTATAAAGAAGATAAAAGAGGATTGGCCAAATGGAATCCTTTTCCGTCGTATTATTTTAAAACAAACAAGAAGAGAATGCAACTGGCTAAACTGACGCCAGATAATTTACGCTGTAATGCAAAACATACACCGCAAGAGCAGTCTGTACTTGCTTTTTTGAAGTCGTATAATACGTTTAAAAAAAATGAGACGGTCAAAAAATTATTATTGACTACATCTCAGATCTAAAAATTTATAGCATAGAAGTGATTTAAACTTTTTACAATTTGCTATAAAAACGATCTTTTGCCCCCAAATTTTGTAATTTTTGAGTTCCGTAGCGCTGCTATGCAACTAAAAAATCACTTCATTTGGTCACAAAATCTACGATTTTCGCTGAAATAAAAAAAGTTTAAATCACTTCATATATAAAAAAGTAGCAGCATATCCGTAAAGATACTACTGCTACTTTGACCCGACTATGAACTTAACTTTATTGTTTGATAAAACTACTTTGATGGGTAGTTCCTTGATGTTGTATCGTGTATGTATACATGCCCGATTTTAAATCAGCAGCGTGGAGTTGTATAGTGTGATTTGTAAGATCTACGGCTACTATTTTTTCACGAACGATTCTTCCTAATAGATCGATGATACGTAGTGTTATCATATCGCTATTGATAGTATTAGGAACTACGATTGTAGTAGTAGAAGTAAATGGATTAGGGTAGTTGAAGATCTGAGAACGTTTATGTGTTCCAGCAATATCATTGATGCCTAATACTACATTCTTCGTAAAGGTTAGGTTTTTGATCTCTGTATCGAACTCCGTAAATGCCGTGTAGTCTCCTTGAATCGAGAATACAACTCCTCTAATTTCTGAGATAGCATGTGCAGCGACTGCTTTGGTGCTGAAATCGGCTATCGAGATACTATGCTTTTGTAGTGTTTCACTTTTAGGAAGTTGGAAACGTAATCGATCATTCCAGTCTTCTAGGTCTTTGGTCACAAGGATTACTTCGATATCTTGGTTACTTGCGATTTCAAATTCTAAGGTTTCATATTCAGAAACATCGAAGGTAAGATCCCCAGCGAGTATGTTTCTAAAGATATTGAATGTTTCTTTTACAGTTCCTTGTGCACGAACACCTCTTTCTACTGCATAGGTGTCGTCTGTTGCTGATCGGTTATGTGCTGTAATAGTATAGCTATCTACTGTAGCGCCTTGTTCTAAATAATCAATACCCCAAGGTCCGTCTGCAAGATACAATGCATCGATCAATGTATTGGTAGCGCCTGCTACTGAAAAACCTATGTCGAATAAATGTCCTGTATCGATAGATATTTCTTCTGTACGGCTACCTGATAATGCAATAGTTTGTGTCATCGTTTCCTTAGCGGCTGTTTCGGTTGTTCTGATAGACCCAGAGAAGGTCATACTATTGGCATTGCTTTTATTTACGATGGCTAAGTGTAATTTTCCATCTTCATACGTACCTTTTTGTACGAACACATCAGGAGTTCTATGTTGTATCTGGTGACTTCGCATGGGCTTATTATCTAAGAAGCCATCGATGATATGATTAGCAATGGTAGCAACCTGCGTCATAGATTCTCCCCATACCTGGAAATTGGTGTAATCGCCTTCTGGGTAGCTATCGATATTCCATAGGCTATAGATTTCGTTTTCAGACTCTTCTTTTTTGATGGAGAAGGTAAGCGTGTACTCTATTTCTCCAGAGGCTCTCTTGATTTTTGTACTAACCAATGTGTGGTTTCTAATAGATATGGATCTTACATCTAGTAATTCCGAACCGTTTAGGCGATCACAAATCGTTTTGGAGTGATCATATACACTACCGATAGTGGTGGTAGCAAGCGCTGCAGCTACTCTACGGTTTGATGCGTAATAATCTACAGCAAATACCGAGGTGGCATTAGTGATCCCTAATAGATCATCGGGGCTAGAGATAAAAGCAGTTTCTGTACCTGTAGCAGCAGTTTCTGGGAAAAATGCACTTAGATCAGCTGTTGCTTTTGATTTTAGGGCTACTGTATGTGGGGTAAACTTGGCTTGCGATCTTTTGGTATTCGAAAATGTATTTTGTTTTGCTCTATTAAAATTACGTTTTGCAATCAAGCTAGCTAGATCTCCATTACTCTCTAAGCCTCCATCATTGGCTGAGGTTACAGGAGTCGATTCTTCTACTGTCACATAATTAGTAGTTTCTATGGCTTCGTAGGAGCTCGCTGTAATGTAGAAAAGAGCGTCATTAAAATCCTCATCACACGAGCTGTAGTCTCTTCTGATATCTTCGAATCCAAGTATGATGCGTTCGTTATTTGGATCGCATAGTAATACATTATGTGGTCTAAGATCTGGGTTGTTTTCGGGATTATAATCTGCATTAGAATACAATTGCCATAAACCAGTATCAACACATCCATCTGACCACGCATCGGCAAGTAATACCCATCCAATTCCTGTATTAGGAGGGAAGCTACCTATCTTTACTTTATCTCCTATTCGTAAACCACCACCACTATCGATAGCAGATACATTAGGAAATACGATGGTAATTTCTTCGGGTGCTGGTGCTGTAGGAGTAGGCTGATTGCTATCATAGGTGTAGAAACCTAATGTGTTTTTATAACCTGCACCTTCTCCTACAAAGGTAACCCAAATATCAGTCTGCGCATTGGTTCTAACATCTGTATCATAACCAGAGGAAATATAATGAGGATTAAAATCTGGCACAGGGTAACTTTCTGGTAGTGCCTCATTGATCATGTCTATAGTTGATTGGGATACTTCATCTGGTGTGTCTAAGTACAGAGGGGTTCCATCTGCACTGAATTGTCCTAAATAGTTATAGCGATTACAGATGTCTGGTACAGGGAAACTGGCAGGTGTTTGGTGACCGTTTTCTGGATCAAAGCTAGTTTTTCTCAGATCGTAGTGATCATCTAATCCATCATTATCACTATCGATACCGCTAGGTGTAGTTTCTGCAATACCATCGCCATCACTATCATACGCAGTTATAGCATCAGAAATACCATCATTATTACTATCTGTGTCTAGGTGGTCGTAGATACCATCTCCATCTGTGTCTACAAGTCCATTTGGTGTGCCACTGGTATCGAAAATGTCATCCATTCCGTCTGTATTCTCATCGGTATGGCTTAGGCTGTTATAGGTGGCTGCAGATTGACTTTCTATGATGTCTACGATTCCATCATTATCACTATCGATGTCATAGCAGTCATAGATTTGATCTCCGTCAGTGTCTATTGGGATCAGTTGCGTACCAGATTGGTCTGTATCAAATGTATCTGCGATTCCATCCATATCATTGTCTTGGTATGTATTGGAATCAGCTGCACTAAAAATTCCATCTTGATTGGTATCGATAGCGCCTTGTCCTGCTTCTACGATATCATAGATTCCATCATTATCACTATCGATATCCATAAAATCAGGGATTCCATCACCGTCTTTATCAAAAGCGTCTTGTACTACATTATCACCATTACCACTAAAATCGGTATCTAAATAATTGTACAAATCATCACCATCGTCATCTCCGTAGGGATCGATGCCTCCGCATTCTACGCTATTTAAAATACCATCTCCATCGCAATCGGCGTCCATAGAGTCTAGAATTCCATCTTGATCCTTGTCTAGGGGAGAGATTCCATCGGCACATTTGAATCCATCATTGGAATTGGTGGTTTCTGTAAGATTTAGCAAGGTAGCGGTTGGGGTCGCACCTTCGTAATCTTCGATGAGGTATAACCCTCCGTTATTATCAGAGATATACAGACGGTTATTGGCGTCTGCATAGGCTGCTCCAAAAGTACTTCTGGGTAGGTTGGAAACACTTTTGCTAGAGAATACAGGAGTACCTGAAGATAAGTCCCACTTGTATAATTTTCCTCTACTACCTCCGTAGAAAGCACCATTAATATATACAATATCTGCACAGGTACTAGGTGATTTTTGATCAGCAAAAACCACTTCGAATTCGGGTGCTTGCGTACCATCATAGGATGCTAGATTGGTGATCTTATGAAATCGGTCTTTAGGGCCGTTTTGATACACCCATAAATTACCTTCTTGATCTACATCAGCAGCATATCCACCACCAAATACAGTTGCATTATTAGGAGCTACTGCACCTAGATCTACTACGGCATCCATACCAATTCTAAGTAAGTGCTTGTCTTTGTTCTTAATAGCATATAGATAATTGTCTACACCATTATATCCACCTGCATTATACGTATCATAGGTGTGTAATGATGCTGAATACGATCCAGTAATTGGATTGTAGGATTTAAGAGCTCCAGAGATGACTTGATAGAATTTTCCGTCATTGCACTCAAAAGGAGTTTGTGCCATCGCACAAACTACAAAAAAGTAGGTAAGAAGTGTAATTTTTGATTTCATAATATAGTAGATTTTGGTATTGTTTTTATCAAAGATACTAGATGCTTATCTATTGATAATCAGATAATCGACGAATGGTATTGGTGGGGAGATAATTGGTTAAAATTACAAGTTGGAATGTTTGTTAGGCAGCTATACATAAGGGAAGCGCCATCAATCTACTTGTAGATTGATGGCGCTTCTGACTGTTACTATGCAATGTTGTAATGATGAATTGCTGTATATGGGTAATTCTATTGTATGGTATCTATAAATTGGATCATATCTGCTACTTGAAACATAGCAAATGATTTACGCGCATAGGGTTTTATCTGACTCATAATATTCCCTTCTAGTTCTATATGATCCAGCCCTAGTGCATGACCAATTTCATGCGGACTGGTAGATTCGTATATGAACTCTTCTGTAATCAGTGCGCGCTGATTAAGTGCTATTCCTGCGAGTGCTATGGTATTGCTTCTGGGAATGATATAGATGTTCAGTCTGTCTTTTTGATAGGTATCTTGGGTAGCTGTTTTAAAGACGGAGGTTTCATTGCCTCTATTATCTGTTAGATCATACAATTCGGGGTCGACCATAGTTTTGATCGCTCCGATATGCATTCCGATATCGTGCCTGTGAAAAAAGCATCCGTTTAGAAAATCCATGTATTTGGCGGTATCAATACTATGTTTGGGAATAATGGCGGTACTATCAGGTACTACATAAACGATATCTACACTTAATTGGGTCGATGGATTGTCTATAAATATAGGTTCTAATGAATAGGGTACGGCATCGTCTGTTGGGCTACATGCGTATGCCAAAATTGTAATGAGGGGGTACAGTAAATATTTCATAAGATTACGTATTAATGAGATGGGGTGTGTAGGGCGTTGTTAAACATCAAAATTAAATAAGATGTATGCTGAGGTGCTTTTTTTTCGATAAGTACGAATTTTCTGTCGATAAAATGTTGTTTTTCTATCTATAAAAGAAGAAGGCATTTCGATTTTTTTATGCAGGGTATGTAGTTATTGGGTAGGTTTACATAGCTGATAAGTAGGTATGTAATGCTAAGAGGAAGGGAATTGAACTATATATTGGTCAATGCTGTATTGAGGTACATCGATGCGTTAGGGATAGGAGCGGCATCCTTTTTTATTTTCCTAAAAAAATAAAAAAGATACAGCGGATAGCCCGACCCCCTAGGGTAACGCCCAAAAAAATAGAGGTATAAGTGCGTAGGTATCTTGTATGCGTATGAGGTTATTTTTCTGCGTCTCTAATTACGAGTGCGGCTGCTATGATGACCAAATTTTTGATGATGTATTGCCCTTCTAAGGTGAGTCCATAAGGGAAGGTGGTAAAGATCTTGGTAGGAAATAAAAATAGTGGCATAAATGTGCCTACCATCTGAAATAATAAGGCATAAAAAACAAATCGAAGGTGTAATTTAAAGAGGAGCCCAATACCAATCATTACTTCTAGAATGGCTAGCGAAATACGTATAAATTGATCATTTAGTAAGTGAAAGGATAGTTTCTGGACGGTAATGATGGCTAAATTTTCTGCGGGACTGAGGCCTGTAAAAAATTTAAGTACGCCAAACCAGATAAAGATGAGTCCAATACTGATCCTGAGGAGTCCAATGTTTTTTATGGTGATGGATACTTCTTTTTGTGTAGCTATTACTTTTTTGACAGTGTTCAATGGGGTAGGGGTTTGTGCTATTGCATACCAAACGAATAATCAATGCTAGTTATTTTATATACCTGTAAAAGAAATATCTTATGTCTGATGATACGACGAATTATAGTAGTATCGGTATTTTTTAGAAGTATGAAAAATAATAGTATGTATCCCCATTTTAGTACTTGCAATAGTAGGATTATAGGTAGGGTCAATATAGGTAAATGCCCTAGATACTACTGCAAGTACTATTATTTTTAAATACGCTTTGGGTACGTTTACAGTACGCTAAAAAGGATAAAACCGCCATAAAATAAAGTGTTAGTGTTTTATAGTAGATTCAATCTTTTCATAAGTTCGGGTCTGTTGGATCTACTCACGGGGATGACATCTTTGGCTATTAGCACACTGTTATCTTCGATATCAATAATTTTTTTGATATTGATGATATACGAACGATGTACTTTTAAGAAGAGTTCATCGGGTAGTTTTTCTTCTATCTTCTTTAGGGTAGAGTGTACGGTGTAATTTTGTTTTTCTGTTTTGATCAATATATAATCTCCTTTGGCTTCTATGATCTGGATGGTAGGCATATCGATTTTGATCAGCCTACGATCGATATTTACATATAAATCATTTTCACCCGAGGAAATACCTGTAGGTTCTGAGTCATCTGTATTCGTATTAGTTACAGGAGTGCTTTCTGGAGCGACATCTGGTGTACTTTCGGCTTTCTGAATCGCTTTTAGAAAGCGAGGTAGTGTAATAGGTTTTACGAGATAGTCTACAATGCATTCGTACTCAAAGGCTTCTAATGCAAAATTCTTATCTGAGGTCGTTAAGATAATCTTGGGCGGATTTTTGAGGGTTTGGATAAAATCAAACCCTGTAAAATCAGGCATGTGTATATCTAAAAAAATAAGATCTACGGGAGATTGATTTAAGTGCTTAATGGCCTGTAGTGCATTAGGAAAATCATCTTCTACTTGTAAGGTGTCTACTTGACTACACAGTTGTTGTATGACCATTCTAGCAGTTTCTTCATCGTCTATAATTATACAATTCATACTGATATAGTTTTTATAAGGTGTCTAAAAAATCATTAATGCTATCTAAAATTACTATAAATTTCGGATATAGGGAGTGCTTATTTCCCTTAAGTTCTTCTTCGAAACTAACGGTGGTTTTATATCCGTTTTCGAGTCCAAGCATGCCTATTTTGTGTTTTAGCTTGTGTACGTTTTCTGCGGCATCTTTATAGTTATGGTCTTTGAAGTTCGAAAAAAACACGTCTTTTTCTTCGGGGAATTCTTTTTTCATAATACATATGATTTTTTGTTTGAACTCCTCAGATCCTGCTGCCAATTGATTGATGTAATTAAGATTAGGGGTTTCTCGCATGGTATTATTTTTTGAGAGTGAAATAAAATATAGTTCCTTTGCCTTTTTCAGAGGTAAGCCATACGCTACCTCCATAAAAGTTTACGATTTTTTGTACGATCGATAATCCTATTCCGGTGGATTCGGTTGCATTATCGATGCGCTGAAAAATTTCAAATATTTTTTGATGGTATTTATCTTCTATGCCTTTGCCATTGTCTTCTACGGCAAACTGCCAGTGTTGTTTTTCTTCTTTGGCAGTGATGTGAATCACGCCTTTTTCTTTGTCCATACTACTTACAGCATTACTGATCAGATTGTGAAACAATTGCTGGATCCGATGTTTATCGGCATGTACTACTGGTAGTGTCTCACTAATGATGAATGTTATGGAAGGTGGGGTATGTAGTACGTGTATGACATCTCTAACGATTTCTTGGGTATTGATCTGGGTGCTGAGTGTTTTCTTTTTGTCTACCAATGAGTATTCTAAGATGCCGCTAATGAGCGCATCCATTTTTTCGATGTTCTTATTGATCAGGTCTAAGTTGGCATTGGTAGCTTCATCTAATTTACTAGCGTCTTCTTTTGTCCAGCTGATGAGGGTGCAGATATTCCTAAGTGGAGATTTTAGGTCATGAGATACAGCTTGGGCGTAGTCTTGTAGCTCTTTATTTTGGTTCTCTAATTTTTTGAGTAATAACTCTTGTTTAGAGTAGGATTTACATGCCGTGAGGGATACAATAAACTTATCGATAATAGGGGATAGTTGTGCAATTTCTATAGAAGAAAAAGCTTGTTTTTCTGCACCATGCAAAAATAATCCCCCGTGCTGTTTGAGGTTAAAAAAGAGGACTGCTCCCTTGTTTAAGGCTACAGGTAATATACTATCTGTAGTAGGAGTGATATGAAATGTCATTTTATCTGTAGCAAAACAGGATACTAGTGTTTCGTTTTTGGGTATTGTTTTCTGCTCGCTATAGTTGGGGTATGCATAGCGTAGATTGTATTGTGTTTCATCTTCGGCATTTTGCTTCAGTATCCAGCAATTACTCAGGTTTTTACGCGCTAATACGAGTTTTAGAAATTGATCGCAATTTTTATTGAATTCTAGATGATTACCTATGGCCATCGCAAATTCATATTGCTGCAAAATCTCAGATATGTTTTTACTTAAGTCCATGTATGTTATTTAAATAATCCTATGACGATGGTTTTATTAAAGAATTCTAGAAAACCGTTATAAGATGATATTTCTCCGAGTGTGAGGGCGCCAGAGATGTGTGTAGCATTGTTTTTTAGCTGAATGATGCCATTGGCTTTTTGCAGTTCTTCTGTGAATTGATCTTCTAAGAAGAGGGCTCTAGAGATACAGTCAATGATGATGGCTTGCGAGGGGTGTTCTATGGCGTTTATTGCTATATTGGCAGCGTCTTTGGCCGCATCGATAAGTTGGCTGTTTTCACCTTTTAGGATGTCTAATACGGTGTTTTCTGGTACTTCACCTACACAGATCAGTTCTCCTTTGGGATTGGTAGCGATCGGGTCTCTCACTACGCATTCGGCATTTTCTTTTACAATACCGAATGGATAACCTTTAGCTATCGAAAAGAAGTTGTCGATTCTGATGTCTGCACCACTATCTTGCATAATGGTCTCTTTATAGACCTCTAATGCGTTCTGCCAGTTGATCTGCTCGATGACATTATTACTGGTCTTAGTAGCGATATAAGGACCTGCAATTTTTTTCCATCCGTGTTGTACACCGATACTAATACTGGTTTCGAAAATGACTACTACGGCAGCATCCATGTAGAAACCTTGATTGTCGAATACACAGGGTTGCTGTTCTAGTGATAGACTACCTGCACCTCCGCCTAGAAAGGTAGTATTGGTGCCGAAGTTTCTATACAATTCGGATAGGTAATTAGAAATATTGGCGGTAAGGCCGTCTACCACCGTAAAGGTGCAGAAAGACTTATTGGCGGGGAGTTGTACACTCGGTATTTCGATTTGATCATGATTTAAGTTTTGTACTGCAAATGTTTCTAGGACATCGGCAATCCACACCACTACTATACCATGGTCATATACCTGATCATGATGTATAATCTTTGGATAAATACCTCCGATGAATTGTATATCGGTTTTCTGTAATGTGGATACTAATTCATCGATAGCTATGGTACTATTTTCTGCTACAAATAGCACGGCAGTAGTAGCTGCTGTATGCTGCTGTATGATCGTAACTATTTCTTTAATATCGGTACTTTCTATATACATAATTGGGGTTTATTTTTTGAGTGTAAAGAAGAAAGTAGTTCCTTTTCCTTCTTCGCTTTCTAACCATACATCACCTTCGTATAGGTCTACTATTTTTTTTACAATAGAGAGACCAATTCCTGTAGAGTGCTCACTTTTTCTGAGTGATTGAAAGATTTTAAAAATTTTTTCGTGGTATTCTTTTTTGATGCCAATACCATTATCTTGGATACTAAACATGTAGTAAGAATCTTTGTCCTCGTAGTCTACGGTAACAATGCCTTTTTCCTTATCGATATAATTCACAGCATTGCTAATGATATTCTGGAACAGCTGCTGGATTCTCGTACGATCCCCTCGTATAGAAGGCAATTGTTTCTTGGCACTTACTGTTACATGTTTGGGAATGTAGATGGTGTTTATAATGTCTATTATAATACTGTTTACGTCTAGTAATTCATTGTTTAGGGTTTCTTTATTACTAGCACCAGAGTAGCTAAGAATACCACTAATCAAGCTTTCCATTTTTTCGAGTGTTTTTTCGATCAATGAAATATTTTCTAGGCCATTTCCTTCTAGTGCCTCGTGATAATCTTCTTTGATCCAGTGCACCAGTGCATTGATACTACGCAATGGAGATTTTAAATCATGGGATACGATGTGTGCGTAATCATTGAGTTCTTGATTACTTTTTTCGAGTGTCTGTAACAGTTCCTCTCGTTGTTTTTCTAAATCTAATTGCTCGGTGATGTCTTCGACTAGTGCTACTTGGTATTTGATCTGGCCAGTACTGTCTTTTACACCAGCGATACTGGTTTTTGCCCAAAAAATACCGCCGTCTTTTTTTCGGTACCGTTTATTTACCTTAAAGCTGTCAATCTCACCGTTATTTAATTGTTCTAATTTTTTTGAAGATTGTAGGTATTCTTCTGCTATAGAGATGTCGGCTACTCGTTTTGTTTCGATTTCTTCTTTGGTATATCCTAGGAGATTTTGGAAGGCTCGGTTGGTTTGTATAATTTCTCCAAATCTAGAGAGTACAATGCCTAGCGAGGAGTTTTCTACGATGGCCGTAAGTTGTTTTTTTTGTTCGTCGAAAATAGATTGTTGTTTCAGCTCTAGGGTGATGTCTCTTACAATTCCTTGTGCTGCAATAGGCTTATTATTACTATCTTTTATGATACTAGCATTGATATGTACCGTTCGGATTCCTTTATTTTTGGTGTAGATACGGGCTTGGTAATTTAAAAATCTACCTTCTGCCAATAAACGTTTAAAGGAGTTAATGGCGTATAGGTAATCTTCTTTATGTACTAGATGTGTGGCATTGAGGTTTTCTGTTTTAGGATCGTATCCAAAAAGATTAATAGCAGCAGCATTCATACTCATCACATTGCCATAAATATCCATCAACACATAAGCATCTACTAAATTCTGAAATACTCCATTTAATTCAGAGTTTTTGATGTATACCTGGTTTTTGAGTTTTTCGTTTGCTGTTTTTAGCGCTTGTGTGAGTTGGTATAGCTCCAGCGACTTATCTTCTAGGATTTTTTCTGCTTGTTTACGCGCAGCACGTTCCCGAAGTAAGGCTTTTTGGAATATATCTGGACTCGTCGTTTTACTCATTAGTTCTTGCTTATGGTGAATTTTACTTCTGTCCCATCAGCTTTAAGCTTTTCTAATTGAATATCAGCAGTAGCTTCGTAGTGTTCAAACGTTTTGTACATGAGCCCTAATCCAAAACTATACATGGCTCTACTAGATTTGTAGATCATTACCAAGAGTCGGTCGGTTTTTTCTAAGATTTCGAATACAGGAAGTTCTGCATCTGGATATATTTTTCGTACCTCTACATGGATGTGGTTTTCAATAGAAGAAAGTAGTTCTATAGGATCTTTATATTTTTCTATAAGCCCAGAGTAATTGCTGGTTAATACATCAAAGAAATGTTCTGCATACACATACAGTAAATCATCAATACTAATACTGGTGTATTCACTCAGGTTTTTGACCAGACTTAGCATTTCTGCAAAGTCATAGGTGCCAACAGCGGTATATATGCCTCCAGAAGGCAGTGTTGATTTTTCGATGATTTCTTCTACAACTTCTAATCCAAACTTATCTTCTACGAGTTCTAAAAATTCTGTAAATACTATACCTTTCACAAGACAACGGTTTTAAGAGTTATACGGAGCAGAAGAGTAAAACGCAGTAAAAACAGGAATCGAATTACTTCATCTACATAATAATGGGGAATAATACAGTTAAATTTACTATAAATTTTTTATTTATCCCTTAATAAGCTCGCTACAATTCCAGTAAGCGACTAGATTTTGAATTTTTTCTGTGTACTCCTCGTATTTAAGAGGTTTGGTGATGTATCCAGAAACTCCCTTTTCATAGCACTGTTTGATATCGTGGTGGTTGCTTGATGTGCTGAGGATGATTGCTGGGATATATTGTAACATCGCATCTTCTTTTATAATACTTAAGAATTCGATACCATTCATTTTTGGCATGTTTAGGTCCAAAAGAATAATGTCAAATGCATGTGGATTATCTTTTAAGATTTCTAATGCTTCTTCTCCATTAGTAGCCTCGGTTATTTGATAGTCGCCATCGATAGCGTCTACCACACGCTTAAATTTTAGCGTTTCGATCATATCATCTTCTATTAAAAGGAAAGAGAGCGCATTCATAATTGTTTATTTTTAGGGTTATGCTTATTAGTTATTTACTTCAAATGTCTCCTTATTTACGCAAGAATTGCCCCTAATTTCGATAAAAGAGATATTTACTGTCGATGAATGGTAGTTTACTGTAGGTAAACCGTTGGTCGGTAGGATGAGGGTTTTCTATAACTATTCGCTAGAATAGCCAGAAGTTTCTGTGATCGAAGGAAGTACTTGTGCATAGAACCATCAGTAGTTAGGTGCGCTATGTGAATAAAATCACGCATTCATATACAATAGAAGTCGAAGAATACGTGGTAGTGGTATATAGCAATCGAACAATAAGTGCTAGTAACACTATCTAAAAAGAAGAAAATAATCATCGTGTATTCCTAGAATAAGTAGGGCTTCTTCTTTTTAGATAGCTTTATAGAATTGTTTCATAGACGAATAGTGTTTAAAAATCAGCATCCATATCATAAAATGAAATTTCTGAATCAATGAATTCGATTCCTTCTTCCATAAACTCTTGTTCTATAATATGCTGACATGTGTTTGGTGTATCATCATTTACTTTGTTTTCATTCTTTTTTGTATTCATCATGTTTGTGTTTACGAGATTCATATTCTTTTCGTTTACGAATGTAGCGCTGGAATCCTAGTGTACAGGAGTTCAGTTCATAAGTGGAAGTATTGGTGTAATAAATGATCAAGAAAGACAGGATACGCTGATTGTGATGCTATAATCAGGGAATTTATCTTTAATAAGGTGTTGTTTATTTCTTAGGGCGTTACCACAGGGGTCGGGCTATCCGCTGTATCTTTTTTGGTTTTTTTAGGAAACCAAAAAAGGATGCCGCTCCTATCCCTAACGCAGCAACAGCGTGTTAAAAATTAAACAACGAATAAAAGCATTGTGGTGTGTAGTTTTATCTAGTATTAGCAACTATACCTCTAGGAAAAAAGATCATATAAAATTGGGTGGCGTAATGAATCAGTAGTGTCGTGTAAACACAATTTTGCTATTTGTTTTTTTAGCAACTTGCCTAAACCATTATTAGGCAAAAACAAAAAAGTCCAACAGCTGTTGGACTTTTTTTGCTCCCCCTCTTGGGCTCGAACCAAGGACCCTTTGATTAACAGTCAAATGCTCTAACCAACTGAGCTAAGGAGGAATTTGCTTTTCAAAACATCACTATGTTTCTGTTTTGCGAGTGCAAATATAAGAGCTTTTTACAGTTCTGCAAAAACTTTTTCGATTTTTTTTAAAAATATTTTGAGATCTCACGATACACATCATTTCCATTAGCGAACAATAAGAGTCCGATCAGAATTACAAATCCCACTAATTGAGCATATTCCATGAACTTGTCATTAGGTTTTCTGCCTGTAATGATTTCATATAATAAAAACATCACATGCCCCCCGTCTAATGCAGGAATTGGTAAAATGTTCATAAAGGCTAGGACGATCGATATAAAAGCAGTGGTACCCCAGAAGGCTTTCCAATTCCATTGGTCTGGAAAAAGATTACCGATAGCAGCAAAACCTCCGATTTGTGTAGCCCCTTCTTTGGTGAATACATATTTAAACTGTGCGATGTAATCTCTGAGGGTCCAATACCCATACTCCATCCCTTTAGAGATACTTTCTCCTAAGTCATAGGTTGCATGATTTCTTTTGAGCGCTTCTTTATCGGTAGATATCATAATCACACCTAGCTTCTTTTCTTTGCCTAGTACAATGTCCGTAGTTTTTACGATCCCTTCTCTTTCATAGCTTACCGTAGCAATGCTATCATTTTTTAGACGATTGGTTAGCGCATAGGTAAAATCGGTTTGGTACTGTATCGGCATACCGCCAATACTTAGGACTTTATCTGTTTTAAGCAATCCTGCCTTACCCGCAGCACCATCGGGTGTTACAGAATCTAATCGAAAAGGAAATCTATACGAAATGGCATTGTATTGCCCTGATTTAAAAATCTGCGTTCCGATATCCTCAGGAATGTTTAGCGTAGCGGTCGTGCCGTCTGGGTGCTGTACCGTAATGGTCTGTACAGAACGCATCATTAAGTATTTATCGATTTGCGTATCGTCGAATAAAGATTCTCCATTTACAGATACAATTCTATCTCCTTGTTGGAATCCATGATCTTCTAGTAATTTGGTCACTCCAAATCCGTATTTTACATCTTCGCCTTTAGAATAGTATTGTCCCCAAGAAAAGATGATAAGGATGTAGATTAGAAATCCTAGGATGATATTTACAGTCACACCACCGATCATAATGATCAGACGCTGCCAAGCGGGTTTGGATCTAAATTCCCAAGGCTGTGGCGGGCCAGCCATTTGCTCCTTATCCATACTCTCATCGATCATCCCTGATATTTTTACATACCCTCCTAGTGGCAACCACCCAATACCGTATACGGTTTCTCCTATTTTTTTCTTGAACAGCGAATATTTTACATCAAAAAATAAATAGAATTTTTCTACACGGGTTTTAAATAGTTTAGCAGGTATAAAATGTCCTAATTCATGTAGGACAATAAGTAGTGATAAACTGAGTAATAATTGAATAGCTTTTATAAAAAATGGACTCATAAGTCGGTATTAATTTCAAAATTTAAACGACGCAAAAGTAACCTTTTAGCCTAGCTTATAAAAGAAATACAGAAGCGAGATGTAGGATTTAGTATTTTTTTAGCGAAAAGCCTATCATAACCAATGATAAAGAATGTAATTTTGTGCGTTTATCATACCACATTTTAGGAATGTTACAATTTTTTGCAAAATATAAATTCTTTGGAATCGTACTTTTTATGCTCTCTGCGATTATTATTAGTATCATTTATTCGATTCTAAGACCGACCAAAGTATTACAAGTATACGCACCTGATCGTATCGATACTGCCTTGGTAGATAGTACGGTGCAGCATGTGCGTAAGTATCATACGATTGCCGATTTTAGATTACAGAATCAATTGGGGCAGGAAGTAACCGCAGCTGATTATAAGGATAAGATCTATGTAGCGGATTTCTTTTTTACTACCTGCCAGACGATATGCCCTATCATGACAGGGAATATGAAACAATTACAAGAGGCACTGATAGCAGAGGAGGAGGTGTTATTATTATCTCACACCGTATTACCTGAGATAGACACCGTACAGCAATTGCAAAAATATGCCTTGCAGAAAGGAGTCAATCCTGCGAAGTGGAACTTGGTTACGGGCGATAAAAAGCAGATTTATGAATTGGCTAGAAAATCGTACTTAGTGGCCAAGTCAGATGGCGATGGAGGGCCATATGATATGATTCATACAGAGAATTTTGTTTTAGTCGATCCTCAAAAACGAATCAGAGGATTCTATGATGGTACGAATCCCGAAGAAATTGACCGCTTATTAGAAGAAATTAAAATTCTGCAGCAAGAGCTTCATGGAAAGCAATAAGGTGCTGAAGTGGTGTATACTTCTTGATTTCAGAAAAGAACTAAGATGTTGTGCTCCTTTTCTTTTGCGTTAGGGATAGTAATGGAAATCCCACAGCCCGAGGATAGGAGGGCGAGGAATTGCAATGGATAGCCCGACCCTTGTGGTAACGCCCTAAACTATTTGAGCTTTAAATGTATCGTTATAAGAACTGCTTTTTTAGGGGATTGATTTTTCCAATCGTTTTTTTTGACTTACTTTTGCTCTGTTTAAAATTAATCTAAATAAAGGTTGAAAACTACGATTGCAGATTTGAAGCTAGGAGAGCGGGCGTGTATCAAAGAGATTACTTCAGATGCGATACCTCTAAAGTTATTAGAAATGGGGTGTCTGCCAGGTAATGAAGTCCAATTGTTACAAACAGCTCCTTTCCAGTGTCCTATGTATTTACGGATCAATGGGAGTCATTTAGCGATACGAAAAGAGATTGCTGCGCAAATAGAGGTGCAGCGTATTTAAGGAAGAAGAAAAGCTATGGCGAAGCAAATCAAAGTTTCACTTATCGGAAACCCCAATACGGGTAAGACATCAGTATTTAATCTCCTTACAGGACTGAATCAGCAGGTAGGGAACTATCCTGGGATTACTGTAGAGAAGAAAGAAGGGGTTTGTAAATTACCTCGTGGTGTAAAGGCACACATCTTAGACCTACCAGGAACGTATAGCCTCAATGCCTCTTCATTAGATGAGAATGTGGTGGTAGAGATCTTACTTAATTCTAAGGACAAAGACTATCCAGATGTAGCTGTGGTAGTCAGTGATATAGAAAACCTAAAGCGTAATCTACTCCTATTTACGCAGATCAAAGATTTAGGAATTCCTACGATTCTAGCCATCAATATGGCAGATCGAATGCAGCGTAGAGGTATATCGCTAGATATACCACTGTTAGAAAGTCAGCTACATACCAAAATAGCCTTGATCAGTGCTCGTAAAAACCAAGGAATCGATCTGCTAAAGGAACTGATCTATGATTATAAAAAATTATCGGTAACCCCTTGTGTGGATGCACTATCATTTGCACCAGAGTATTTCGATAGACTAAAAAAAGTATTTCCTACCCAATCGATTTATAAATTGTGGTTGGTGATTACTCAGGATGTCAATTTTAGGAAAGTCGATAAAAAAATAGCGGATATCAAACCCGATTTTGAGCTGAAATCTGATAGTGAATTAAAGCGTTATCAGCAGAAAGAAACGATCAAACGCTATCAGTTTATAAATAAGGCACTGGACGAAGGTATGCAGGTAGACCAGAGTGCCGCTACAGGATTACGAGAGCGATTGGACCGCGTACTCACGCACAAGGTTTGGGGGTATGTCATCTTTTTTGCTATTTTATTGGTTATTTTTCAGGCGATCTATGACTGGGCATCCTATCCGATGGATTGGATAGATGAAGGGTTTGCATGGCTAAGCGAAACAGTGAAGCAAGTACTACCCGCAGGGCCATTTGTAGATTTGATCACCGATGGAATCATACCGGGATTAGGAGGAGTGGTGATTTTTATACCACAAATCGCCTTTTTGTTTTTCTTTATCTCTATTCTCGAAGAAAGCGGGTATATGAGTAGAGTTGTTTTTTTAATGGATCGCGTGATGCGTAGATTCGGGCTTAGTGGAAAAAGTGTAGTTCCCTTAATCTCTGGAACTGCCTGTGCCATTCCTGCCGTAATGGCTACCCGAAATATAGAAAGCTGGAAAGAACGATTGATTACGATCCTAGTCGTACCTTTTACCACTTGTTCAGCACGCTTGCCCGTATACCTGATCATCATCGCATTGGTCATACCAGATAAAACACTGGGAGGGATTTTTGGCTATCAGAGTCTGGTACTAATGGCGCTTTATTTCTTAGGTTTTATCACGGCTGTAGGTGCTGCATGGATATTGCATAAACTCCTAAAAATGCCGAATAAAACCTATTTCGTCATCGAAATGCCAGGTTATAAAATGCCACTGTTTAAGAATGTAGCGATCAATGTGTTTGAAAAAACAAAGTCATTTATAGTAGATGCAGGTAAAATTATATTAGCTATATCCATTATATTGTGGGCATTGGCCAGTTTTGGGCCTACCGATCAGTTTACTGATGCAGAGGAGATCGTAGCCCAAGCCAATCCTGAATTGTCAGGAGAGGCACTGGATCAGAAAATAGCATCCCATAAATTAGAATATTCATTCATCGGATATGCAGGAAAAGCCATTGCGCCTATTGTAGCCCCATTAGGTTATGATTGGAAAATAGGTATTGGTGTGATTACATCTTTTGCCGCTAGAGAAGTATTTGTAGGTACATTGGCTACCATCTATAGCGTAGGGAGTGACGAAGAAGAAACGATTAAAAACAGAATGGCAGCCGAGATCAATCCCACTACGGGAGCTCCACTCTTTAATTTCGCTACAGGAATCTCTTTATTATTATTCTATGCCTTTGCGATGCAATGCGTGAGCACATTAGCCATCGTAAAAAGGGAAACCAACGGATGGAAATGGCCTATCATACAATTGGTATCTATGAGTGTGCTAGCATACGTAGCAGCCTTAATAGCCTATCAATTACTTTAGTAATATTGTAAGTTTTTGTATATTATACAGACCGTTTGCCTATGAATTTGATGATACAATACATATTAGTCAGTCTCACCGTAGCAATAGCCATAGGCTATCTGTTTAAAAAATTCGTTGGCAGACCTACAGCAGTTACTACAGGCGCTAATAAGCGTGCTTGTGGCACTACTGGCTGTGGATGTGCTGCTACTAAGAAATAAGCTTTCTAGCACTGTTGTGTACGTAGTTTTTGTATGATTTTTTGGGCGTTACCACAGGGGTCGGGCTATCCGCTATATCTTTTTGTTTTGAAAAGAAAACAAAAAGGATGCCGCTGCTATCCCTAACGCGAAATAACATATATTAGAAAAAGAAAACCAGTTACAGTGCTGTAATTGGTTTTTTATCATTCAGTTAGTATTTGCTTACTCTTATGGAAGTCCTAGTTGCAAACTCGAACGAGCGCATACTTGGCTTATCTGCCGTAATGATAACGACAAGCTGCTATCAATAGATGATCCTTTTCGTATTTGTAAACCAATCGATGTTCTGATGTAATACGTCTTGACCAATATCCTTGTAAATCCCCTTTTAAAGCTTCTGGTTTTCCTATGCCCTCAAAAGGAGTACGCGTACAACTTTTAATGAGTTCATTGATGCGTTTTACTATTTTTTTATCGACTTTCTGCCAATACAAATAATCTTCCCAAGAGGAAGTAGACCAAATTAATTTCATTTATTCGATTACATCTTTCTCGATTCCGTTACCTGCTTCTAGTTCCTTGATAGCGTCTAATAAGACGTCTCTATTTTTACCAGTCAGCAGATAGGCAGTTTCTTTTAATGAGTTGTATTCATCCAATGATATTAATACCAGATCTTTACCGTTTTTACGCTTTATGATGACATCACTTACATCATTGACTACTTTATCGAACCAATGTTTTAGATTTGCACGAAAATCTGTATAATTTACTGTATCCATACAGCAAAGATAATAAAAAGTACTTAAAAACGTACTTTTTAGGTCTGTAGTGTATATGGATAAACTGGTGCAAGGTTTGTAACTTGTACCGCTGCCTAACTGTTACGGCAGCTGATGCAGACGAGAACTAACCAGAAACACATAGTGCAAAAGAAAACTAGTTACAGTGCTGTAACTGGTTTTTATCATTTAGTGAGGATTTGCTTATTTCATAGGGAAGTCCGAGTTGCAAACTCGAACTAGCGCATATGATAGCCTAGCGGGGTAGTGGTGTTACTACATGTGTAAAAACCATACTGCTAAAATGTGTTTTGTGTAAAGCTATAAAATGCAGTAAAAAGATATAATCAAAAAAGATAATGCGCAGGGGCTATTATGTGCTTTTTTGTGTTTAAAAAATGGGGAAATTGCATTGGTTTTTGCTTAAAAATCCCCCAAAGTTACCATTAAAATAATTAAAAAATGGTATAGCGTATTTGGTAAGATATATCTAGTTTTGTCTTGTAAATCAATAGTTTAATCGGTGAATTATAAAGACAAGAAGCATGAGAGTATCCAAAAAAAACAATGTATCTAAAAAAGCCTTTTTTCTTCAATTTCTTTTTTTAATATTAGCTTTATCAATTATTAGTTGTAGTACTACAACTATTGATGAAGAAGTAGGTATACATGAAATCAACAAAAAACCAACAACATACCTCCTCGGAAAAGGGGAAGTCCAATCTCCAGCGGATAGGGATTAATAAGTTTATAAATGTATTTATCATTTTATCTGTCATTATAGGAGCTATAGCTCCTTTTTTGCATATATTTTTCTCAAAGGAATCTACTGATAAAATAGTTGGTTTTAATAATATGCGTTCATTTTTGTTTGCTATAGGTTTGCCTGTTTCCTTATTTGTAATTTCCTTATTTGTTGCTTTTATGTCTAATTTACTAGAACTAAGAGCATACAAAAAAAGTATACAAGTAAGCAGTTTGGTTTTTATATCAATAGCATTATATTTTATAATATGGACATTTTGGTATAGAGATGATTTCGATATTTATTTGTATTACACTTTTATAGGTGTGATTTCAATTTCTTCTGCTTATGTAATCTATAATCTGCTAAAAATAAGCACTCAAAAATTAAAAGCACTTCATTCAGTTTCCGAAAAAATACCAAAATTAGAATCAGATATAGAATATGTAAACGGTATAGCTGATTTAATGCCTGAAAATGAAGATACTGTGACCTACAAGGCTATGTTAGATACCACGGGAGATGATCTTAGGGAAACCTATATAAAAATTAAGAAAGACTTACAATTAGGAGCTGAAAACTCTAAAATTTTAGAAGGAAAGAAATCTTAGAAGATGAGTGACTATACAAATGAAGAATTATATCAGCGTCTTTTGGTGAAAATGAAAGCAGAATATCACAATTCTGAGGTGATTCAATGTTTTGTAAAGACAGAAATTAATAGAGCTTTACATGAAGATATTAATTATGAGGATATTAAGGCATTTGTAAGTATGATAAAAAAAGAAATAGAGTCAAAGAACAATAAAAATTGATCTGTTTTAGCTTATACATTAAGATTTCTATTTTCTAGTGATTTACTGAGGTTATCAATTAAATCTTTAGCCAAATCATTATCCATAAGTAACTCTGCTGTCTTAACGGAGTATTCTTTATTAAATACAGTTTTCACAAATAAAGTCAGGATTTCTCTAACCTGCTCATCAGTACTTATGGCTTTTATAAAATTGATTTGAAAACTTCGGTCTGTGTCAGAATTTGTTATGCTTTCATTAGTTATTTGTAATAGTTGCTGTTGCTCTGTATTTAGTGACATTTCCCCAACACCAAGTACTACCCAATATATATTTAAATCGGGATAAGCGGAAATAATTTTTTCCAGTTTGTCTGTGCCAAGATTTTCACCTGTATTTAATAACGTATGGGAAAGCCCAGTATCTCTAGCAAAATCTCTTTTGCCTATACCATTTGTTTCAAGATATTTTACAATTCTTTGTTTGCTTCCCATGTTTTATTGTATAAATTGGAAAAAATATATTATATTTGGAATATATTTTTTCCAAAAGAATAGAATCCTAACAAAAATATAAAAATAACCTGAAACAGTCTTTGTTTGGTTGTGATTATAAAATCTTAAAACCTAATGATTAGTAGAAAAGTAAAAAGGGAACGAGTAGAAAGTTGGATCATGAAGAATTACAAGAACTTAAAGATTAAAGCTATTGAAAGAGAGATTGATCTGCCTACTAATACATTACAAAGATTTATACAAAAGGGGACTACTATAAGTGATAAGAGAATAACATTGGTGTATAAGTGGATACTCAAGCTACTAATTCATTGCGAAAAAGATTGGTTGTTTGCGAATTATAGCTATTTAAATATTAGTGCTGTGGAAAGAGATATAGGGCTTTCTAGTGGAGCTTTGCAGAAATATGTAAAATACAAAAGAGAATTAAAAAAAGATGCTTTTAAATTACTAATGAAATGGCAAGATGAATTACTATCACCTCTTGAACAATGGAAGAAATAGAACCGATTGATCAAAATATTTTAAAAAACCATGAAACACTCTAAAACCCCTACCAACCGCCACGCTTATTTGCGTGCCATGCTTACCGCATTACAATTCGATATTGCGAGCTTCCTAAAACAGCTAGAACTCGGCAGTAGCTATGAGACACTGATCTACCAGTGGATTCGCACCTACTATGAAGCCGAATTTCCTATAGAACAGGCAGTAGCAGACCTGTATGCACGGCGACTGCAATGGCTAGAACTCTGTACTACCCATTATTCTTCTGTAGCCGAAAAGCTAGAAGCATATCAAAAACGGATTTTACTACGATTGCGCTACCATCCCCTCTATTTCCAAGCCTCCGAAGCTGTGTGTAAAACCGCCCAGCAGCAAGTACGTGCTTTGGTGAAGACGCAACTCTATACCCCACAACAGGTAGAGCAGAAAGTGATCCAATGGTTACGAAGCGTACACAATGATACGAATGATAATACCCCATCAGCCCCTCCAGATACGCCCCCCATAACTTTTAGCGCCATTGCCCGAGCCATGGCGCGGCAGTTTCGGTTATTAGCCAATTGTATAGCATAAAAAGACCTAGCTAGAGGAAGTGCGCCCTTCCGAAGATTGTTTGTCTCCCTTTTTATAGTGTAGAGAATGTACTTCACCCTAATACACGTTTCTGTGTATGTCATCCCGATGGCTGAGTACCTTCTTTTGCTTTAACCCGCATCGCACTATGCGAGGGGGGCAGGCTTTCTTTTGCCTATTTCAGACCAAATATATCGATTTTTTACTCATTTACATTCTGTAACACCACCATCATGTATACTCATCAAGATAGAATACTCAAACAACTCATCGTTCAACTCGATGGATTGTCTAAGCTAGAGGTTTACGACCTATTACATGTTTTAGAAACGCTCTTACTGGATCATTCATCGCCTATAGCCGCGAATCAATTGCTAGAACACTATGAACAGCGCATCGTAGAAAAACGATGTATACAGAAAACGGACAAGGGCTGTTATTATCTACACGATCACTGTATGTATCTAAAAATCTATAAATACCACAGCTTTCGAATGCCTAACATTTTTTATAGAAATGCCCTCTGCTTTAGCCTACCTAAAAAAATACAATGTTACCCCCTCACCAAACAAAACCTTCGTAAACACCTTATACATCCTGCTATCCAACTAGCACTCACTGCCTTCTTCGCCGAGCACAAACCCACCGCTCGCAATCCCATTACCAAACGGCTGTTGCTAATGGAGGTATTGGATGGTATTGATCCTAAATAGGATACGGAAAACACCTTGTAAGAATCATATATACATCGGTAAAAATCTACTTTATATCGAAAAGGGGTATTTTCCCCTTAAAAATCACAAAAAAACAGTGTACATTTTAATTGGTTAAAACACACATATATAATGTATTATGAAGCACTAGATTGAAATAGAAAAGATCAAGACATTTAAAATATCGTTGCGCAGCGATCTGGCGGAAACTGAAAAGCCTTAAACAGAGTAAGTACCTCACTACAAACAATTTTACAATGAAAAAAATTGAAAATTTTAAAATTAACGTCATTTCAGATAAGGATATGACTACCTTAAAAGGAGGTGATTGTAATGGTACTGTTTCAGATCATTATCACCAATGTTCGTTTTTCCAAGAATCATATATGGATTGGAATGATGAAGGTTGTTGTTAAAAACGAAATATTAACTATAAAACGCATTAAAATGAAAAAACTAAAAGATTTTGAAATTAACTTATTAAGCGAAGAAAACCTATTGACCCTTAAAGGGGGAGATTCTTGCGGGTCTCAATCCGAAGTTTATCATTCTGCGGATTGTTACCAGTATATTACACATACTGGTGATTGGAGTGATGAAGGTTGCTGTTAGTAATTTTCAAACCTATTATGGATTAGAGCATTGACTCTAATCCATAATTTGATATTAAAGAATCGAACTAAGACTAATTATATGCTAATCATGAGATTTAATCAGGGAATATCTTTATTGTTCTTAATAGTAATGTTATTATTTTATTCTTGTGAAAAGGAGAAAAAACTTAATGACCCAAAAAATAATCTACACTCTGTTGATTTTGAAATATTACAGTTGAAAACAGATAAACAAAAAGAGTCTTTTCTTACTCGTGTATTTGAAAGTGATCAAGAAGTTAGAAAACCAGAAGAGAAGAATGAAATCCTAAAAAGGAATAATTATGATCTAAACTCCAAAGATTTTAAGGAGTATGTCATAAAGGGAGCGAAAGTAGATTCGTTAAACTTCTACAAGATAAGAAAATATCTATATGCATTTGGCTATCCTAGTTTTCAAATGGAAAATTTTAAGGCCTCTTCGGCAATACACACAATACTTCTGCATCAAAGTTTTGATCGCCAGATGCAATTAATTCATTACCCTTTAGAAGCATATAGGCAAGGTAAAATCTCAGGAGAGAGTTTTTCTTTTTTACTCAATAAAATGCATCTTAATCGTTTTGGGAAAAGCTTGCCTTCCAACAACGATGAAAAAGCTTATATCGAAGAACTTATTAAAAATTTAAACCTAGATGATACTAATATGTAAGGAATATAAAGAAGATAATCAAAGCCATGAAGATGTAATTGATTGGCTACTCTACCGAAATGCAAATTTTAGTTTCTTGTCAGGAAAAGACTACTATCAAAACGGAGAGCCTTGGTGTATACAATTAGATGATCTTGGGCAAAGGACATCAAGGTCGTTAAAAAATTACAAAAGTATTTGGTTCAGAGGATTTTTAAGACATCGAAATCACCTTATGTCTACATTTGGTAACTTAGAAACAACCAATGATAATATTTCTGAATTAAGATGGCGAATAGGTCAAGAAATTCTCAAAACCAACTCCCAAATTTTTGACAGTTTTGGAGATGCCTATACACTTCCTAACCCTAAGAATATTAAGATTGATAAATTCGATACCCTTAGAATAGCAAAACAGTTTGGAATTGAAACTCCTATTTCTATAATTACCAATTCAAGGGAAAAACTAGTTACTTTTATTAGTCTTCACAAGAGAATAATCACTAAACCATTATACGAAACTGTATATTTTAAAGAAGAAACAAAAACTGCTTTTTTTAAAACCGAAATATTGGACTTAGAAACAGTTACTTCTCTTCCAGAGACTTTTTTCCCCTCATTTTTTCAAGCCTATGTTGAAAAAGATATTGAATTAAGAATTTTTTATATAGAAGGTGAATTTTATCCAATGGCAATATTTTCTCAACTAGATCCAAAAACCAAAACTGATTTTAGAAACTATAACGAAGAAAAACCCAATAGAAATGTACCTTATATACTCCCAGATGACTTGCAAAAAAAGCTAGATCAATTAATGAATAAACTAAAACTTAATACAGGTTCAATTGATCTAATTAAAACACCAGATAAAAAATATGTTTTTCTCGAAGTAAACCCAACTGGTCAATTTGGATTTACCTCTAAACCATGTAATTATTACCTTGAAGATATAATTGCGCAAACACTTATAAAAAATGATCAATAAACAATTGTTTCTCGACAACGAGAAAAATAATCTTCCATTTTTTCTTAGAAATTACAAGATAAAAGAATTCATTATTAATGGAAATGTTAATAATTCAGATTGTCAGATTTTTCAAAAAAATACTACTTATGATTCTGAAAGTGTTAAATGTAGACTACCATTAAAACCAATATCAAAAATACTAACATCAAATGAACAAAATGACTTTTAAACTATTTGCTAATTGTAAAATAGTTATAGGTGCTAAAAATGCTAGTATTTGCGATTTACAAAGAGGTAACATTTATTCAATTCCAAAAGAATTGGGTGCTTTTTTGCTTAAATCCAAAAATAAAAAGACCTTAAGATTCATTGAAGATAAATTCAAAAATGATAAAGAGACAATTCTGGAATATCTAGCATATCTCGAAAAAAATGAAATTGGTTTTTGGACGGATGAACCTGAGCGTTTTCCAGAATTAAACACAGAATGGAAATCACCAGAACAAATTAACAATGCTATAATTGAACTAGAAAAGTTAGAAGAAAATGAAATTATAAAAATCGTAGTTGCACTCAAAAACCTTTTATGTAAGCACATTGAATTACGATTTTACAAAAATAACTCACTTGATAGAATTGATTTATTTATGAGACTATCTATCAATTCTACAATAAGAAGTGTGATAATATATATCCCATACTCATCATCACTTATACTAAATAATGCAAACGATCTAATAGTAAAATATCCTCAAATCAGTTTTATTATCCTACATTCTTGTGATAAGATTGATTTAATCAAAAATTTAAATCCAAAAATAAAACTAACCTCCAGAAAAATAGATTCTAGACATCATTGCGGTACAATTGATCCAAAACTATTTTCAATTAAATTACCTGTTTTTATGGAGTCCTTGAAATTTAATTCTTGTTTAAACAAAAAACTTAGTATTGATATAAATGGAGACATAAAAAATTGCCCTTCAATGCCAAAATCTTATGGAAATATAAAAACAGATGATATTGAGACAACAGCAAGTTCTAACGTGTTTAAGAAATCTTGGTCAATTCATAAAGATTTGATCTCAACCTGTAAAGATTGTGAATTTAAATACGTTTGTACGGATTGTAGAGCTTATTTAGAAGATCCAAAAAACCAATTATCTAAGCCTCTTAAATGCGGATATGACCCTTATAAAGGTGTTTGGGAAAATTGGTCTAAAAATCCATTAAAACAAAAAGTAAAAGAATATTATCATATAGAATTATAATAAATACAGTGGAGGGATTCAATAGACAAGTGAGAAAAATAATTAAAGAAGCTTTTCCTAATTATACAGCATGATAGGCTATGATACAAATTTTATAGACTTTGATGACAGTGAAGAAAATGTACGTTTAACCGTAAAAGACTTAATTTTGGATGTTATACCTTCTGATGAAGAACTTTTAAATTGGATAACGCTAGGGAATAAAAACAACATACCATGTCAATAAAAAAATATGCATTTTCATTGTTAATAGCTTTTCTATTTTTTTCGTGTAATTCTGCACATAAAGAAAAAAATAGTACCATTGAACAAGAGACAAAAAATATTATCGCTTTATTGATAGAAAAACTACCTCCAGGTCCACCACCTCCACCTCCTCCTGTAGGTAGTTATAAAAAGGATACTATTCGTTTTAATAAATATCGTGATTCTATTTTTAGTTTGGATATAAAAATCGGTGTATATAACGAAACTGCAAATTTCTCTCCTACTAAAAGGAAATTTAAAGAACTAGATTCACAATATGTAGCACTTTTAACAACATATAAAAATCAAGTTAGAGATCGTAAAGAGAAAATTGAGATTAAAAAGTTACCCGTAAAACAAAACAGGCATTTAATAGAAATAAATAAAAATGATAATACAAGAGAGTTACTTCTGCAAAATAAATTAGATTTTATTATTAGATTTTCTCCTATTATTTTTAATGATCAACTTACTAAGGCAATAGTGTATTCATCAGCTTATAGTCATCCTCTTAATGGGGAAAAAGGGTTGTTTTTTTTAGAAAAAAGAGCTAATGTATGGTACATATTTAAAAAAGAGTCATTAAGTATATCTTAAAATAATTCGAATATAAAAGAAAACCAGTTGCAGCAATGTAGCTGGTTTTCTTTTGTGATTATGCTGTCATTTTTTTGCGTTAGGGATAGCAGCGGCATCCTTTTTGTTTTCTTTTCAAAACAAAAAGATACAGCGGATAGCCCGACCCTTGTGGTAACGCCCTCATTATATACTTCGTCATGAGGAAGTAAAAAGTAATACAGTCAGTGTTTTTTTAGGTTTTTATAGCGTAAGAATAAAGCACTATAAAACTCAAACGTCTTTTTCCAACTTTCGAAACAGTCGATTACTACTAATTAGATATACACCAATACAGATCAATACACAGCATCCTAGTTTTATAGGAGTAATGTCTCCACGGTATTGTGTGTCCGTTACCAAATATCCGATCAGTCCTACTAACAGCATGGCGACGGCGGGCTGTACATAAATATAGCTGCTAGAAACTGTAGGTTTTACATACTGCAAGGCAAACATATTAAGGATGTATGCCAGAAAAGTAGGCCCAATAATCACATAGGATAGCGATATCCAGTCTCCTGTGGCAAAGGCTGTAAAATCAGTACCTAATAAGGGCTGTATACAAAACGGAAACATCCATATCCATCCCGATAAAAAACACCAACTGATCACGGTAATCGGTTGGTAGGTATGCATCAGTGGTTTTACTAGTACGAGATAGAAGGCAAAGGCTAAGGCATTGATGCCGATATATAGATTACCGATCAGTGAACCACTGCCAATTCCGGTATTGCCTAAGTAAATTAATACCACAGCTCCAGTGCCTCCAATGCACACACCGAGTATTCGAGCGAGTGTAAGTGGTTCTCTGAGCATAAAATAGCTAATAATCACCGTAAAAATGGGCATGGCAGTAACAATAATGGCGGCATCTACAGGAGAGGTAAGACTTAGCCCATTCATCGAAAAGTATTGATTGGTTGTTACTCCTAGTAGGCCGCATAAGAGCAATCTAGGGATGTCTTTTCGGGCTACCGTTTCTCTGGTAAAGAATTTGAGTACTAGGAATAAAAGCCCAGCGCCACTAATTCTGAGAAAGACCAAGGCAGAGGCTTGGATACGATCGGGCATCAGCCCTTTGGCAATCAGATAATTTGCACCATAAATGATATTGGTGCTTAACAATGCGATATGCGCTTTGGTCGTGTGAGATAGCATGGGGCAAATGTACTGGAATCTGCAGTAATAAAACAAATGTGGGCTTATGGTACTTCTGGTCTGTTTTTGTACGCTACTTATTAAAGAATTCCTTCTATATTTACAGTGTATTATGGAGTCTAAAAAAGCAATTATTGTAGGAGCAGGTATTGCCGGTCTGGCTACTGCCATTCGGCTACGCAGCCAGCAATTAGAAGTAGCGGTGTATGAAGCAAACTCGTATCCGGGAGGTAAGCTCACTGCCTTCGAAACCGAAGGATATCGATTCGATTGTGGACCCTCGCTGTTTACGATGCCACAATTGGTAGCATCGCTATTTGAGGTAGCAGGAAAGGAAATGGCACCTTATTTTCAATACCGAAAAAAAGAAGTGGTCTGTCATTATTTTTATGAAGATGGAACGCGCTTTACAGCACATGCGGATACGGCACGTTTTGCCAAAGAAGCAGCTAGGGTGTTTGGAGAAGACGAAATGCAGCTACTCCAGTACTTTAGGAAAAGCAAAACCAAGTACGATGCTACTGCCACGCTGTTTTTAGAAAAATCCCTCCATAAATTAACTACCTATCTCTCGATAGATACGCTACAGGCCATCGCACAGCTACACCAATTGGATATACATACCAATTTACATAGCTATAATGCAGCTTCTTTTAACAACCCAAAATTGATTCAGTTTTTTGATCGTTTTGCTACCTATAATGGTTCATCGCCCTATAAAACACCTGGGATCATGTCTATGATACCGCATTTAGAGCATCATTATGGCACCTATTTTCCGATAGGAGGGATGCATAGCATTACCCAAGCCCTGTATCAATTGGCACAAGATATAGGCGTACAATTCTATTTCGAGAGTCCGGTGACTCGTATCGAAGTAGCAGCTAAAAAGGTGATAGGAGTCGTGGTACACGACACATTACATCCAGCAGATCTGGTGGTGTCCAATATGGATATTGTACCGACCTATCGCCAGTTATTACCCGAGCAACCTGCCCCCGAAAAGACCCTTAGTCAGCCTCGATCGAGTTCGGCATTGATTTTTTATTGGGGAATCGCGCATCGTTTTCCAGCATTGGAGCTGCATAATATCTTTTTTTCGGCTAGTTATAAAAAAGAATTCGAAGCGATTTTCGATCAGCAAACCGTGATCGATGATCCTACGGTATATGTAAATATTACGTCTAAAGAAGCTCCCGAAGACGCTCCCGAAGGCTGTGAAAATTGGTTTGTGATGATCAATGTGCCTGCCGATCAAGGACAAGACTGGGACGCCATCATCGCCAAAGCACGAACCAACATCATACGCAAGTTATCACGCATCTTGGGGACAGACATAGCCCCATTGATTGCTACCGAAGCGATTTTAGACCCTCGTGCGATAGCGCAGCGTACGCAATCCTACCAAGGAGCATTGTATGGTTCGTCTAGTAATAACAAGTTTGCAGCATTTTTGCGCCATCCTAATTTTTCTAAAAAAATAAAGAATCTATACTTCTGCGGAGGCAGTGTACACCCTGGTGGTGGCATTCCTCTCTGTTTATTATCAGGAAATATCGTATCAGATATGATCCAAAAAGAACATACATCGCATGCTACAAAGGCTTAAATTCATACTTCCCATATCTGTTCTTATCATATGGTTGTTTACCATTTCGGGGATCATAGGGATTGCTATTGGGTACGAAGATTGGTTTCTTGGTTTAACCCCACTACATTTATCCCTGTATTTAGTATTGATTTTGGTCAATAGCCCCCAGTATAAAAAATTACTGCTAGCGCTATGCATTCCTTTCGGAATCGGTATGCTGGCAGAAATCTTAGGCGTTAATTATGGATGGATCTTTGGTACTTATCAATACGGTGACAATCTAGGGTATAAAGTACTAGGCGTACCGTGGATGATCGGTATCAATTGGGCATTATTAGTGTATAGTACTGCGGCTATAGCCCGTAGATTCCTATCCAATCGCTGGCTTACTGCGCTACTAGCTGCTGTACTGATGGTAGCCCTAGACCTGATTATCGAAGTCTCAGCCCCACGATTCGACTTCTGGGAGTTCGAAGGCGGAGTTGTACCTTTACAAAACTATATCGGGTGGCTTGTTACTGCCTATATCGCACACTATTGGTTTCAGCAGCGATGTCCAGACTTGCATCACAAGCTGGCAATCCATATCTTCATGGCCATTCTAGTCTTTTTTACGAGTTTTCTTTTTATCTAAATGCAGCAATTCGATTACATCATAGTAGGTACAGGAGCATCAGGGCTGATGCTGGCCTATCAGATGGTGCAGGATGCATTTTTTGCAGAAAAACGCTTGTTGCTGATTGATAAAACGATCAAAAACCAAAATGATCGTACGTGGTGCTTCTGGGAGAAAGGAGCAGGGCAGTGGGATGCCATAGTGTCTAAACAATGGGAGCAAGTCACCATCAGCGATGCAACTTATAGCACCACTACCGCCATTACGCCCTATGTATATAAGCACATACAAAGTGCTGATTTCTATACCCATGTATTCACCGTCTTAGGCGCTCAAAATAATGTAACGATGGTGCAAGACACGGTAGCAAATATCGTAGACCACGGGCATGAAGTCGCAGTGCATACTACAGCCACCGTGTATCGCGCTACACACGTATTTAACAGCGGATTGATAGATACGAGTTATCTACAGCAGCGTACCTACCCAGTATTACAACAGCATTTTGTGGGTTGGTTCGTCACTACACCCACGCCCCAATTCGATGCGGAAGTAGCTACTTTTATGGATTTTGATGTCGCCCAACTTGGCAACACGCGTTTTATGTACGTATTGCCTTTTTCTAGTACCATGGCACTATTCGAGTATACGCTTTTTTCTGCCGATCTATTGGATAGAAAAGCCTATGAAGATGAGATCAGAGCCTATTTAGCCGCACAGCATATTACCGGGTATGAGATTACGGCACAGGAGCAAGGCGTTATTCCGATGACCTGTTATGAATTTAGGCGCTCAGCTAGCCAAAATGTATTGCCTATCGGTACCGCGGGCGGATGGACCAAACCCAGTACAGGGTTTACATTTCAGAACAGTGCAAAGAAAGTAACCGCTTTGGTGGATTTTCTAAAAACGAAGCAACCGCTTCAACAATTCGATAGACGTACCCGTTATTGGTATTACGATCTATTATTACTGGATGTATTAGCCACTAAAAATGACCAAGGAGCACGCTTGTTTACCCGTTTGTTCCAAAAAAACAAAGTCACTACGATTCTCCGCTTTTTAGACGAAGAAACTACATTCCTACAAGAACTACGCATCATGGCTTCTATGCCTGCGTTTACTTTTTTAAAAGCGATGCTACGGAGTGTATTTCGTATCTTAAGAAGCGTATAATGTATGAGGGCGTTACCACAAGGGTCGGGCTATCCGCTGTATCTTTTTTATTTGAAAAAAATAAAAAAGGATGCCGCTCCTATCCCTAACGCAACAATATAATCCAACAAAAAAAAGCGAAAAATCATGGAAATATAGCTACTTTTATTAAATGAAGTCGTTTAAACCATTTTAGTATTAAAAAGTAAATTTAACCACAATAAAAAAATAAGCTATGGGACGTGTTTATCAAATGGATAATCCAGATAATTATTATGAATTTGATGCCTTACCGGTAGATGAATTTTTTACCAGTAGTTAAGTTTAAAGAACCTTCCAAATATGTGGTTGAAAATGAAGAGCTAATAATTAGTGACGAAGAAATTACTTTATCGGAACATTTAGATGGTGATAAACGAACTTTTAAAATTTTACAACTTACCACCAGTAAAGAAAAAATAAAACTACCATTTACTATAAAAAAAGGGAGTGATGATACTTGGGATGATGATGGTTATATAGAACCAACTCTTTCTGTTGAAAATGAAAGCTTTAAGGCAACAAGTAACATGAAAATCCTTAAAAAATACAATACAGAAATTGAAGTTGAAATTGAATTAAAAGGAACTAAAACCACTGAATTTTATCTGGATTTTTATGCCAATGATAATGAAGATGATTTTAATAAAGGAGAATATGAAAATGTGCATTGTGGGAGGGTGAAGATACTGTATGATCATATACCTAAAGTAGGATTAAGGCTAACTTCCAATATAGAAAGCTTACCTTTAGCTCCTGATGATTACGAAGAACCTCCAACTTTTAGTGAACCCAAGAAATCTTTTGAAGTAGCTAATAAATACCAGAATTGTTACGGAATGTGCTTTGCAGTTTCAATGGCTAGAGTAAGAAAAGCATATTTGGATGAATTCGATAAAGATGTAATTAGTTTAGATTTAAATAGTAAAGATTATTTATATTCTGGAACTGTAGTAAGCGGCATTCCAGACTTATATCTAGGGTATGGTGTCGGGGGGGGGCTTTAGTACATAACGGTTATGCTGAATTTGTTGATGAGATTGGCGTAAAATTAGGTGAATTAAAGGAAGGAGCAATGTTACAGTATTGGAATAATTATGATGACTTAAGTTTAACACAAATAAAAGAGGCTATAAAGAATACGATAGATGGCAAGAATGATGAAAATTTCAATGGAGGTCATTCGGTTATTTTTAAATCCTACATCAAAAATATTTCAGGTGAAGTAATAGGTATCAAGTATTATGACTATTCGGGAATAAATAGATCTTATTCCTTTGATGATGGAGGTAAAATCTTCTTAGGTGCTAATTTAAAAGATATCATCGAATGAAAACAACATTGATTTATATAATCCTATTTTCAATTACAAACCTTTCATGTTTACAAAATAGAGAAACAGAAAGCACTGTTAACTACGAAGAAAATAGTGGTAATAATGCGCTGAAAATTAAAGAAAATGATAGTACTATTTGCTTATCTAGTAATAGAGATATAAAGCTATACAAAAGGTTCATTACCAAAGATTCTTTAATTTTTAAATCAAAACTCGGAGGAAGATTCTATCATGGAGCCACTAAAAGGAATATTGAAAAATTGTTTAAATTGGATACATACAGTTGTACTGTTTCTGTTAAAGGTGATCATTTGAATATTTACGATATTGTTTATGAACCATCAATTGACTCAAAAGAAATTTTTGAAACAATAAAATCAATGAGTAAAACAACAGATAATCTGAATGCGTATCATGATTTTTTTAAAAGGGGATTAATTTTCACTCATTTTAATAGTAAAAACAAAATTACAATAATAGCATTTAACCCTTTTTTGAATAATAAGTTATCTGATGAATTCAAAGACTATTTTAAGCAAGATAAAAGATTTTTTGAAAATGTGTTTATGACCTTAGGAATAGGTAATACAGAGGTTTTAATAACTTCAGACTGATGATTAGAACAAAATATAAACGTCATTAAAACAGTGTTTTATATTGCCTGTTGTAAGTCATACAAGCTATATCCATCTAGAGGGTACGAACCCCACCAGAGGTATTGGCTGTTTGAACTACCTAGTAAAATTGGGGGCAATTTTTGACTTCCGTTACCGCATCGTCAATGATCAACTAAACCGAAATATTTTTTTTATTCTCTTGATTACTTTTTTACGTCTTCGTTCTTCATATCCATATCCATAGCCATACCCGTATCCATACCCATAGCCATAGCCTTTGGTAAAATCGATGTCGTTAAACAGGATGGCGATTGCAGGAAATCGCTTTTCTTGTTTGAGTGTTTTAGGAATGTCCATCAGGCGTTTATCGGTATATTTTTGGCGCATGACATAAATGCATAGTTCTACATACGAACTGAGTAATAAAGTATCGGCTACTACTGTAATCGGAGGGGTGTCTATAAGGATAAAATCATACTCCACTCTCAATTGCTCGAACAACTCTTTGATACGTGCATGTTTTAGCAATTCTGCGGGATTAGGAGGCTTGGGACCCGATGTAAATACGTCTAAATTATCGAATCCCTGCATATTCGAGGCAATATCTTCAATCGTACAAGCAGGATCTGTAATAAAATTGGTAATTCCTTTTTTAGCACCTACATCCATACGTTTATTGAGCTGCGCGGATCGCAAGTCCATTTCTAAGAGCGCTACTCTTTTGCCCGATCGACCGAGGGTGACCCCTAGGTTACTCGCTGCAAAGGATTTTCCTTCTCCCTTAATACTCGATGTGATCAGGATCGTTTTGCCCTTTTCTTTGGAGTGATTGAGCAAAAAATCTAAGTTCGTTTCTACCAGTCGGAAGGCTTCGGCTAAGATGGATCGATCCGCATTGGGGGTTACCAATTCTTTATTATCTGATTTAGGCACACTACCGATAAGGGGTAATTTTAATTTCTTTTTTACTTCCTTGACATCTCGGATTTTTGTGTCCAATAAGTTTTTAAAAAAGATGATAATGATAGGTATGGCAAAGGCAGCCAAGGTGCCTGTAAGGAATACAATGTTTTTTTTGGGCTTGATAGGACTGAGTGTGGGATATGCCTTTTCGATCACCTTTACATTCGATACGGTAGCGGCCAGAGAGATGGCCGTTTCTTCTCTTTTTTCTAGGAGATAGAGAAACAGTGTCTCTTTGATCTGTTGTTGTCGCTGTATGTCGCGTAATTTTCGTTTTTTTTCTGGGATAGAAGCTAATTGGGATTGTACGGTATGATCTCTATCCTTAAACGTATTGATTTTAAATTCTAATGATTTTTTAGAATTCACCAAACTCTGTTCTAAACTCTGACGGAGTTCTCGTCGTTTCTGGTCGTATTCTATGAGAATAGGGTTTTGATCTCCAGTACTTTTGATCAATCTTTTTTTCTGTAATGTAATATCGTTATAAGAACTGATGGTCTGCACCGCAGTCATATCGCTAAACCCTAGATTTACAGGGAGTAATTCATCACTACTTTGTTGGATATATTCGAGTAAAAAATCAGTAAGCCCTAATTGGATATTGGCTTCAATAAGTGCGCGTTCGTTTTCGGTTTCTTTTTGTAGCATCATCGTCCCCTCAGACATGATATCGGTGAGGCTATTTTGAGTTTCGTAGGATACCAAATTACCTTCTAGGCTGTTCAGTTCTTGGTTGATAATATCCAGTCGATCTTGTATAAAGATGGCTGTATTGCTAGAGATTTGATTCTTATCATTAATAATATCTTTATTATACTCATCGATTAAGTTATTCAGAATCGCCACAGCACGCTGTGTGGCTACAGTAGTCATCGTTAGCGTAACTACGCTGGTATTCTGATTGGTTAGTCCTACGCTGATAGAACTTTTGTATTTTTCTACAGTATAGGCTAAGGGGAGGGCTTGTACATAGATGTCATAGTCTATGTATTGCATAAATAGATTAAAATTAGGACGTATAATTAGATCTCCGTATGGAGTAGCGATACATTGATTATACGTGCCTGTAGCCAGTTGATTTTCTGCGACGTCTTTGAGAATAAATTCATGTGGTGATACCAGTGAGATTACAAAATTAGCTCCATATTGATAGTGATGATCGTCTAGAAACTCAATGGTAATAGGACTCTTGCGATGCAGTTCTACCAATCGCTTAGAGAATTTGGTTTTACTAAAATATTCGACATTCAGATGCAGATTTTTGATCACGTTTTGGATCAAAGGGCGTGAGCGAATGATCTCGATTTCGTTTTCGACCTCCTTTTTATCATCCTTAAACATACTAAGGTCTTCGAAAGCGGATAATTCGGATTTAATGCCGTTTTTTTCGGATTTGATCAGGATGGTAGAGGTGACTCGATATAATTTGGGCGTATAACGTAGGTAAAAAAAGCAAATCACTCCACTGATGATGAAAGCCAATATAAATAATTTCCAGTGGGAGAGGTATCTGTCTAATAATTCTTTTACGAATAAGTTCTCAGAATCATCATCAATTTCGTAATTCATGCGAGTGCATCTTCAGAGGTTTGTGTGAATAGATTAATGACTCTAATTTAGGTAATTAATATGAATTAAGCGGGGAATATATGACATATTCCCCGCAAAAGTTACTAACCTTGATAGTTAGGTCGCATTCATCACTATGTATTAAAAACTCCTTTTTCCTCTAAATACAATGTTTTTAAAAATCTTGTAGCAATAGTGTATGTCGGTAGTCAATGGGTTTTTTTCGTAAGCCTCTAAATATTTCATTTCTGACGCGATGATATCCTCTAGTGTTTCGGGCATATCGGCATAGAATGGAGGAATCAATCCTGGTTTGAATTTGATTCTCTTTTCTTGTAATTCTTTGGTATACAAACTGAAATAATGTTTGCTGAGCGGACGCCCTCCGATTAATTTTAGATCTCCTTTTAAGAAATTTAGGATCATGGGTAACTCATCGATCCAATATTTTCGAAACATGCTGCCTACATTAGAGATTCTAAAGTCATTATTCAGTTTGCCTCCCTTGCGCAGATTGTTTTTTTCGAATACATATTTCTGTAAGTATTCGGCATAAGGGTGCATGGTCCTGAATTTATAGACATCAATAGCTTTTCCGTTTTTGCCTACTCTTTTTAGACTGATTAATGGCCCATAGGTAGGATTGGTATCAAAGGCAGGCGCATCTTTCTTTTCGGCTACAAAATAGAGCTTGTCTCCGATTAGCTGTTCGTCTACCAGATCGAATCCACAGGCATACAGTCGACCAAATACCTCGGCTTTGGTCAGTACTCTGCCCTTGCCCTTGGTAATACTAAAGTATAGCTTTTTAGTGATTTTTACTTTAGGGAGTACTCTATGAATCATAAAATCAAAAAAGTACAGTAGGTGATTTAATGGTTTTGGATATTTTTTTAGAAAACGTTCCTTTCGCTTTTCGCGCGTTACAAAACTATTGATGAAACGTCCACCTTCGGGTAGTTTTTGATTCACGGTTTCAAAAAATTTATTGATCCGTCGATAATCATTAGCCGATGATAGATTGATCACCGATTTGTAGTGCGATTTGTGCGATGTACTAATGTCTTCTTTGCGAATAGAATCGAATAGAAAGACATCAAATAATTCAAGTCCTTGCATGTGTTTGGTAATAAAATCGCAAACATCATTACCCAACTTTCGCGTAATTATTTTTCGTATTGCAACCTTACTCTTTATCCCTAACGGATAGGGTGTCGTATCAAAATAATTAAAATCAGTAAGGATTTTGGTAGATCCACCCATAAGAGGGTTTCTTTTGATACCATTCTCCTTACTGATCATTTCTAAAGTACAAATTTATTGGGCAAAAAAAGGATACGATGAATTTCTTGATAGAAGGCATATAATTGACTTCATTATTGTGTAGTATTTGGCTTTTCGATAGCATAGTCTTTTTCTTAGGTTAACTACTTTAAATATAGTGTATTAGCTGCTTTTTAGTTGATGGTAAATCCGCATAATTAATAAGGTAAGCATATGATTTGAAGTGTTTTACAAGTAATTAGAAAGGGAATTTTACTTTTTTGAGGTGTTAACACTTTTTTTGCGCTAAAAAACTGATTAAAAAAAGTATAATTTGTAGATAAAATAGGTGAAACGCATAAAAATCTGATGAGGGAATATTTGATTCTTTTTTTAACTCATTTTGATATAAATTCTGTTAAAAAATTAAGACAGTTTATAAAGAAGGATTTTTGAGCTACTGCGTGGTGATATAGAATCTCTTTTTGGGAAGTGTTTTTTGGTCTCGTTTACTACATTTTTTATAAGGGGTGTATGACGATGATTGTAGCTTGTGTTGTATAAGTATCAATAGTTGTAGTAATAGTGATGCTTTTTTAGTGCGTTAGGGATAGCAGAGGAAATCCCACAGCATCGACCTTAGGAGATGCGAGGAATTGGAACGGATAGCCCGACCCTTGTGGTAACGCCCTACTACTGATACACGAGGAGATCATTAGTATATCATATGCTGAAATGGAGTACTTTTTTTAAGTTTTTGAATTAGGTTTTGGGTATGTAGTGCTTGTCCTTTTTTATTTAGGTGGTATACGCTGTCAAAGAAATGATCGGTAGGATATACAAAATCCTCTAATGCTCCTACCATTTCGATAGTGAGTTGCGATTGTAGTGCTGCATGAATTTTTTGGAGTGCGACTTTATTTTTTTGGAATTCAGTACGCTCATAGGCGCCATATGAAAAAACAACACGCATCTTTTTTTCTTGCACAAAATCATAGAAATCATTTAGCAAAGCGATTTCGGAGGATCGATCTTCTTTGATAATAGCACGACTGCCTAATACCTCGTGAGAGGGTAGGCTTAAATGTTTGATGCCATCTCCGTAAGCATTCAGTCCATTGCGGGTATAGACGGCATCATCTTTTACTTTTTCGATATAATTGCTTACAGTGTTTTTAAAGAGACTGTGGTGGTTTTCAATTTTTCTTTTCAGGCTAGTCACGATGTTGTGCTTACTGTCAGTATAATACGGATACGCAACAGGATTATAATACGCGGTCATTTGCTGTAGTTCTAGGTTGCCGTTTGTAGTCACAGAGTGTTCGATGGACAATACGATTATATCGCCTTTACGTGCTATGTCTCTTAATTCATTGAGCATAAATTTTAACCCTAATTTGGCATGTAAGCCTAGATTGACCACAGGCATGCCAAAGGCTTTTTCGATGTGTTGACTATTGATCCCAAATACTAAATTAGACCCTCCCGCTAATAGGATTCTGGGCGATTGGATACTAGCTGCCCGTTGGTGTTTATCAGTCAGGGCTGCTAGGTATTCGGTACTACGACTGTTATCGGATGCAGAGAGTTGGAGTACTAGGGCAAATGCGATAAGAAGGAATGTAAGGATGGCTATATTACGGATAAATTTTTTCATAGGTCTAATTACTAGTGGTTTATAGTGTGAGTGATATGGGTTAAATCATCTAGTGGGGGCTATATTTTTTTAGAATTGGAAATAGATAAATTGCTGTGCTTGTCCTGAGTAGTATAGGATCATGCCTATGAGTAGTAGGTATACAGACCATCGGGCTATTGCAGGCATTTTTTGATGAATGGCTTCAATGGCGTATTGCTGTCTGCGGCCTAACCATTCGACGCCCATAAATAGCACTACTAAGAGCAACATTTTTCTAGGTAAAATTTCTGGGTACTTTAGTAGCGAAGGCGACCCTATTTCTGATAGTATCGCAAAGGCGTGCTGTACGTTCTCTGCTCTAAAGAAAATCCAAGCGAGTATGGTGAGTGTAAAGGTAATGCCCATACGTATGATTTCTTTAAAAGAGGGAAAGAAGCTATTGGCTGCCACGACTTCTAGATGGGTTCTGTTTTTTCCGGCTAATAAGAGGGGTAAAAAATAGAGTGCATTGAGTGCTCCCCATACGATGAATGTCCAATTGGCACCATGCCAAAATCCACTGACGATAAAGATGATAAAGGTGTTTCTGATCTTCATGGCGGTACCACCTCTACTACCTCCTAGTGGGATGTATAGGTAGTCTCTAAACCAAGTAGATAATGAGATATGCCACCGTCTCCAGAATTCTGCGATGTCTCTAGAAAAATAGGGGTATGCAAAGTTCTGATGTAATCGAAAACCAAATAGTCGAGCGGCACCTATGGCGATATCTGAATATCCAGAAAAATCACCATAAATCTGAAATGTAAAGAATAGGGCACCGATAAGGAGGGTGCTGCCTGAATACATACTCGAATCACTAAAAATGGTATTGGCATACCCTGCACAGGTATCTGCGATGACTACTTTTTTGACCAATCCCCATAGCATCTGGCGTAGTCCATCTGCGGCGGCTGCATATTCGAATTTTCGTTGTTGACCGAACTGGGGGAGTAGGTTGGTGGCTCTTTCGATGGGGCCTGCTACTAATTGTGGAAAGAAAGAAACGAATGCCGAAAAGACAATAAAATCCTTGGTAGGCGTTAATTTGTTTCTGTATACATCGATCGTATAACTCAGGGTCTGAAAGGTATAGAAGCTGATCCCCACAGGTAGAATGATTTGTAATGTGAAAGGGCTAAGTGTGATGCCAAAAAGTGAAAATGCGGCTACAAAATTATCGATAAAGAAGTTACAGTATTTAAAAAAACCTAAGAATCCTAAATTGACGATGATACTGATCCATAATAGTAGTTTCTTTTTCTTAGCGATCGTAGTACGATGAATGGCTAAACCTACGGTATAGTCTATAACACTGCTAAATATGATTAGGGATAAAAAACGCCAATCCCACCATCCATAAAACAGGTAACTGGCGGCTACGATGAGTAGGTTTTGTAATCGTATGTTCTTTTGGAAAACAAACCAATACAGTATAAAGACGATTGGTAAGAAAATAGCAAAATCTAGTGAGTTGAATATCATGCGTGTCTGTGGGTGTAAAAGTGTTTTTTAACGATGTTTTTTGCGTTCTGAAAAATTAATTCTTTGCTCCATAAGAACATGTTATCATTCCACCGCTGGGGATGAAATGTAAACATTACCTGATCGGGTAAGGTATCGGTATTGATAGCTTCAATGATTTGTGAGGTTTGGTGGTAGGTCTGTGTAAAATTGGTTTGTACCTTATCGCGTACGCTAGTGTTATGACCATCCCATTTTCTACCGGTATCGGTGAGGTAAAATACTTGGTTAAAGTCTACATCAAAATAGGGTTCTGCGATGATACCATACCCCTTATAATTATAGGATTTCCATAAGTCTTTAGAGTCGTATTTAGAGAGCGGAGAGCCATGCATGCAGATGGTTTTTACAGGGGCTAAGATTCTAAGCGCCGATAGATTGGAGGCAAAATCCTTAATACCACGTAACAAATCTCCATTGGTGGTAGTGAGGGATTCGTAGTGATACCCAATTTCATGTCCTAAAGCTGCAATTTCTTTGATAATGGCTTCATCCCAGCTCTGGGGGACGGCTCGAAAATAATAGGTGCCTTTGATGCCTCTTCGGGCTTGGATGCGGGCAAAGTTTAAGGAGTTAGCGGGTAATAAATCTACATCATGTCGTAGTATGATACTCCGCTTTTTGGGATGTTGTATAAAATCTTCGAAGGTCTGAAAATTATATCCATGCTCGGTCAAGGCATGTAATAATAATTGGTATGCGTGGGTAGTAAAATCAATCATTTATATTGGAATTGTAGTTGTGGGTTTTGTGTAATCGTTTGTCTGCTTAGCGGATAGTTTTCTACAAACCATACCATAAAGGCGGTAATGTCTATTTTATCTGCTAATAAGGATTGACGTCGTTGTGCAAATGTTTTTTGTAATTCGGGAATACGCTCGATTTCTTTTATTTTTTCTAAGACCCCTTCTTCTGTCTGGAAATTGTATACCAAACCGTATCGTTCTTGGTCTTCGTTATAGGATCTTCGAATCGAATTTACATAGATTGATGGGGTGCCTAATACACCGGATTCTGCTGCCATGGTCGCTCCTTCTCCAATGAATAGGGTAGCATCAGCTAATACATGATGGATGTCTTGTGGCGCTATTTTGATTTTATAAGGTTCGTATTTTGGCGGTAGGTATCCCTCTGAGGTAATAAAGACGGTATAACGTGCTGCTAAATAATCAATGATTGCTGCTTTGGCTTTTTCAGAAAATCCATTATGACCCCGATCATGAGATGCATTCCAGGATACAAAACGAACGACCACATAAGGTTGCTCTGGTGTTAGGCCTAATACTGCTCGATGCTGCTGGTGTGGCGTAAAGTAATTCGGATGTAGATAAGCAAGCTCATGATAGGATTGGTATTTAATTTGTTTGACTCCTAAGTCTTCTACGAGTACATCGGGTGTTAGTACACAATCCGTAAAGGGGAGATAGAGTTTCATTTGTTCCCAGTTTCCAGAGTCTTCTAAAGAAATATGAGGTTTTCTGAGTATTGCGGCAGCATGTGCAGCATAGGGAGATCCGTGACTCATAAACACATCAGGTTTAAACTTGAGGCCTTGTACTAGTGATAGAATATCGAATTTAAGGAGACCAAATAGCTTGCCTAGTGTAGTGTTGTATTTTTTGCCAAAAGAGACAAAAGGAAGTTTGGCTGCTTTGAGCAGTTCAATCTCGAATTCTTTTTCTCTACAGGTAAATAAGAATTGATGTCCTTTTTCTTGCATTTGGTATGCAAAGTTTCTGAACAGGTGTACATGCCCTGGGTGTCCTATGTCTATGAGTATTTTCATGTGTCTATGTTTTTGAGGTCCTATGAAACGTTTCGACGCATACTGCGCAGAGTTGGTGTCAAAAAAATGACAGGAATTGATTCATTGGTTTTTTTATTGATTGGGTTACCATTTTTTGATCACTTTTACGGCTTTTTTGCCCAATCCATACAGCAATGGATTGGCCACGTAGATAAAGCGTCCATGGGCTACTTGGTCTCCGCCGAATTTGGATTTGAATTCTCGTACCCCGTATGCTTCGTTAGGTTTTCCTGCTCCCATGAAATCAAATCTGGGGATGTTGTGTTTGCAAGCATATGCAATCGCAGCCCAAGTGGCTAGAATGCTTGGATATATATTTTTATGTACACCATCTTTGCCACAGACATACCACTCATAAATCACTCTATTGGCTAGGATGGGGCAAACAATACCACCAATCACTTCTTCTTCATAGATGATGACTAGGAATTTAGCAGTGTCCTTCCGCCATAGCGTGATAAAAAATGCCAAGTCGGGTAGGGGTGTTTTTACTTTGGTTTTGTAGAGTGTTTCGAGGATCAAATAGTACGCTTCGATTTCTTTTTCGGAAGTAGCTTCTTTGTAAATAGCCCCTTGTTTCAGGCTTTTTTTGATTTGTCGTACTTTACTACTACTCATCCTTTTTTTTACGGCTTCTTCTGTGTCGCAATTCAAATGAAAATTGAGATGCGGATGGTATTCGAATCCTACTTTTTCTAAACTTTCCTTGTACGGTAAGTAGGAATTGAAATTTCTAGTTTCTATATAAATTACTTTGTGTTTTAGTTTTTTGATGACTAGCTGAAATAACTCTTGAATCTGTTCTGGGGTTACATCTGCTGCGAATACAGGTCCTCCAAAAATGATAGCTCTACTGGTAAAAGGGGATTTGATCCCTTTTTCTTTCTGAATGATACCAGATACAAATGCAGTAATTTTATGATTACATTCTATGGCATAGCTAAAAGTTTCTAAGCCTACTGTTTTAAAAAAATCAAGCATAGCTAATGTCTGAAAGGCCGTAGCTGTATCAGCATTTTCGAGGAGTTCTTCTAGAGCTACGGGATTGATCTTACGAGTGCTAGTGTGTATATTTAAGATATTGATCATGATACAATAGTGGTATAAATATTGGTTAGTTTATTGGCGATAACCTCTGCATTTAAATGTGATATATGGGATCTGCCATTGGGTGTTACAGTGGTTTGTAATGCGTCTTGGAGCGCGTGGGCAATTGTGGTGGGATTAAAATCGGTTACATAGCATCCTTGAGTAGTACCTATAATTTCTTCGATATCGCCTACTGCTACTGCTACAATTTTGCAATTACAAGCCATGGCTTCTTTGATTACATTGGGCGAGCCTTCCCATAGACTGGTGAGTAGGATCACATCAGCGGCATTAAAATAAGCGGGCATCAATTCATTAGGGACATCTACGAGTGTTTGTAGCTTGGTATTAGGACTATCTAATAATTCAAAAGCTTGTTGGGCAAGGGTGTAATTTTTCTCTTTTCTTTTAGGATTGGCTGCAAATAGGATATGCTGGTAGTTGGGATTCCATTGTGTTACTTGTAGGGCTTCTTCTTTTGCCATTTTCTTGAATTTTGAAAAATTAACACCATTGGGAAGCACGCTAGCAGCTTGAATACCACAAACGGTTTTCATGTCTGAGGATTTGACGATGATTTTTTTCCAAAAAAATGTATGAAAGCATTTGATTAAGTATTTAAAAAGGGGAGAAGCTTTGACATCACTACCCATCAAAGAAACGACTAAGGGTTTACTGCCTGCTAATGCTGCAACAATAGCACTTAGGGAATAATGTGCATGAATAACATCATAGGAATGCGCACGCAATCGCTTATGAAGTATGAAAATATGTTTTAAATAGCCTTTTATCCCTTTTTCTTTGATGGTAAAAAAAGATACTTGATGCCCAAGTGCAGCCAAGGATTGTCCTTGATTGAATACAATGGGAGAGATGCCATTTTTAGTATTTCCACTACTTACAAATAGGATGCGCATAGGATTAGTTTTTATAATTAAGTACAGGTACGGTATTCGTAATTGCTTTTTTAGTATTCAGGTAGGTTATGATGCTGTCTGCGTATACTTTTTCTATAGTGAGCTTTTGACAGATGAATTCCCAACTATCTTCTTTTTTGGTAAAGTATCCGTCTGAATAGGGAATGCCTGCTGTGCCAAAATACAGGGATTGGAATTCGATTAAGTAGAATTCCTGTCCATCAAAAGCAATGTCTATCGATAGGTGTGGTACATCCATTTGTGCATAGATATCCATGGCATAATCAAATAAGCCTTCGGGGGCATTGGCTTGTAATCCGTAAAAATAATTGTCATAGCCACCTCCACTGGCTTTGATACCTCTTCCTTTGAGTAATGGTCTATTAAAAATGTATAGTTTCTCTCCAAAAATGTATACTTTCCAATCGTTTTTGAGGTCGGGAATGAATTGCTGGAGAATGAATTTCTGACGATAGAGTGATTCTCTAATGTATCCCTTGTGTTTCAACGATCGACCGTAGTCTCTAAGATCTGTTTGGTAGTGTCGCTGGCTTACCTTTTTAACTTTGGAAATGAGTTCTTTTTCGGATTTTATTAATGACACACCTGTACCCGAAGCACCTCCAGAGGTTTTAAAAACAACTGGATATGAAATACGGTTTAGATTCATCAATAGATCTTTCATAGAGCCAAATACTTGCGCATCGATATTGTTGGTTAGCTGTAGGTATTTGCGCATTAATTCCATAAACACTTTGTTGTTATTCGCTTTTAAGTGTTTGTAGGCAGGGATTACATTTGCTCCTGCTAATTCCAGAGCGTAAATAACATCTTCGATATAGGACTTATATTGGTACCCAACATCTTCGGAAGAGGTATAGATAATATGTTTCCCTGCATAGGTATGTGCATCTAAATCTACTTGATGCAGGTATTGATATTCTATATGGTAATTAAGTTCTTTGAAATACCGAGAAAGCAGTTCTTTATCCATGCCGCTGCGATAGGGAGTATCGAAATGTTTTGATCCGAATTTTGTTTTATAATCAATGAGTGCTGTTATAGAGTTCATTTTCTAATGTTTTGGTGTTAGTAGGTGGTGATAATAAATTGTGTAATAGTGAGAGTGACATTAATAGCGTGTCTCTTTCTTTTTCTGGGGTGTATGGAGTGAGTTTATGATATAATTCTGCCAGTAAAGGTGTGTTGAACAATGGGTGGTTGCTGCGTATCAATGTGGTTACTTCTTTCTCACTGGCTTTGATTCCTGAAATAATTCCTAGATTATCTAAATAGGTTTTTTGTACTTTTTTTTGCATCCTTTTTCGTACGAAATGAAGAATAATATTCGTAATATATTTTGGGTCTCTGACATCAATAGGACGGTATCCTTTGCCTGTTTTTTGATGGTATATGGTCGAATTTGTTTTACGGATGATATCGGCATAAATAAGTTGTCCTTTCATCCGTTTGATAGGATTGTCTGTAAAAAAATCATTATTTGCACCGGCATACGCTGTAGCGAGTAATTTTTTTATAAACGTGTAATCCAGAAAAGGAGTTCTTACGGCTGTATAGTGTCGTTGCGTAGCAATCCATTGGCCAAAGAATTTTCTAAATATTTCTTCAAAAACAAAGATGTAAAACTGTTGATTAGGGCTTAATTCTTTGGGTAAATTTCTCTTATAAGTGAGCAGTTCTTCTATGAGCTCTTCTAATTCATTTTCAAATGCAGGCATGTGAAGTGCCTGTAGTGGTTTTGCCTGTTTAATTGCTTGTCGAATTTCTTGTTCGTCTTTGTACTTAAAAAGGGCTACCAGTGCTTGAGAAGTGACAGCTCCAGGATTGTGCAAGGCTCTGAATAATTCACTACCCGCAGCACCAGAAATAAAGACATCGGATTGTGTAGCAATTTGCTGGGTGCTAAATAAAAAATGAGGGTACAAAAAGCCATTTCCCATATATCCTGTAGTGGTATATTCTATGGCGTTTTTGTAGTACTCTTTAGTCGTATAGGCGGTGTCTCCAAGATCGAAATACGTATATGGAATTTGTAGCTCTTCGGCATTGCGCAATGGAATTTGTACATCGTCGTTTTCGGGTCTTCCAAAAGAAAAGGTAGTAAAGTTTTTTTGGTGGAAACTCGCACAGCTTACCAGCGTTCTACCATCGAACCCACTGGTAAAAGCGATGCTAAAAGGTCGATCCGGAAAATAATGTTTCGAAGTTTCTATAAAAAGATCGCTGACTTCCTGTATCACCTTGTCTCCCTTTTCTGGAAAGAGCACAAACAGATCTTGGACGGAAAAATGTTTTGATAGTTTAATCTTATTATTCCGTAGCGTCATAAAGTGATGACAGGGTACTAACTGTATATGTGTGTACAGCGTACGGTTAAAAAAGCCGTAATTGAATAATAAGTTTTCTAAGATGTATTTTTTATTGATCGATACCTCTTTATGATGTTGTTTAATCAGCTGTATCGAAGAAGAAATAAAGCAATGACTATCACAGTAGTATAGTGGTAACATGCTGAATAGACTGTTGTATATTTTTATCGCATTGTCTCGGACAATAATGGCGTAAAAATGCCCCCTTAATTTAGGGATTTCGTTATCTGCTACTCTAAAAAAGGCTTCTACTGATCCTAGGTAATCGCCGATAATGATAATTCTAGCCCCTGTCAGACTGTGTTCATTATAGTGAGCTCGATCACAAGTAAACCACCAATCATTGGTTAGTTTAATTGCTGTTTCTTTAGAAGACTTAGAAACTTTGCTTTTATGTGTAATGATAAAATCTTTCATAGGTCTCTATGTTTAAATTAATCCTCGATTCGAAAGTTTGAACAAATTCCAGCAAAGTATGATGACGAAAATTACAGATAAGTAGTGTATCCAGTGTTTGGTTCTTTTGGGGTAGTGTTTAGCGATTCCGTCTGCCATAAAAATGAGTAAGAACGGCAATGCTAAAATCTGAAAGCGGTCTTGAAAAGAAATACCAGAGGCCGCAAGAATCATAATATATATGAGTGCAAAACCACCAACAAATAGGGTTGCTTTGTTTTTTGTTTTATAGGCATTAAACAAGCCTAAGAAGACAAAAAAGTACATGCCATTGCGCACAATTTCATTTTGGAAGTGTGCATAAATACCTAATTGCTCTTTATCGAAATTTAGCAGTGAAGGAAAAGGAGTGATAATTGCTGCAGCGATCAGAATAGGACTGATAATTGCCGCGGCATAGGTAACCCCTCTTTTTTTGGACGTATCGCTGAGTTCATTGCCGAATTGATCTTGACTTGCTTCTATCGCAGCCTCAATATGTTTATCCATTCCGAGTTGCTGCATGACTACAAAGCTACCGACCACGAATAGTACAGAAATTAGAACGGATGAGATTTTGTAGTTTCTATTGGAGGTTCGATACCCTAAAATTTGTAGAATAGTACATGCAATGAGTAAGGGGGCTAGTACTACTCTAAAGTAAAATACAACCCCGAAGTGTAGTAGGATCAATATCGTATTGATAATACGTAATTTTCGTTTTAAAATTATTTTATACGTCAGAAATCCAATATTAACGATGATAAACATTAAAATTGTTTCTTTTAGAAAAAAACCATTAAACCATAATAGCGCAGGCATGAGCATTGTAAGAATGCCTGCTAAGCGCGCACTTCGTTCATCGTGTGTAATTTGTGCAATCTGATAGATTCTAACCACAGTAAGGCTGCTAAACAATGCATTAAATAATTTGATCAATAAAATGTTTTTGCCAAATAAGAAATAGATGTATCCAATGATGGTAGCAAATCCGTAATCCGTTTCGCTTTTCCATATTCTAGCTAGTGCCATTGTTACAGATCGATCTTCTCTCAGTGCATCTGCAACCATGCAGCCAGATCGATGATAGTTCCAAGAGTCTAGTGCTTTTACCTCCATAGGTAAATTGGCAGGATCATAGAAATAGGTAAGCATATAGAGCAGAGCAATACCAATGATTCTATAACCAAGGCTATGAAAAAATAATCTGGTGGTAAAGGATGTACAGCCTTGCCAAATACGATTGTAATAATTGAGCAACACAAAAAAGAAAAAAATGATCATCGTTCCTGTACTGAGAATAATGAAAGGCATTAGATAATTAGGAAAAGCAATGGCATGCAAGAAGATCACTGCTAGTGAAAAAACAATGGCAATATTCGTATGCTGTATGTTCCATATATCTTTATGCATATTGTGAGGTGTATTGTTTACTAATCGTTTGGATATGATAGGTGTTCATAAAACTTTTCTTGGCGTTGGATCTTAATGTTTCATGCTGCTCAGGGGATAAGGCAATAAAATCAAGTACTGTTTTTTTAAAAGAAGCAGTAGATACATCAGGCGCGACCAAACCATTTTCTCCATGCATCACCATGTCAGCGGCACCTCCTGCGGGTGTAGTAATCACAGGTACTCCCATGGATAATGCTTCTAAGATGACAATAGGCATTCCTTCCTGAGTAGAAGTGATCAACAAGGCGTCTGCCTGTGTTATATAATCAGCTGCTTTGGTCTTAGGGCCAGCAAATAATACATTTGGCGGATTGATACGCTGTAGTTCTTTCTGTAATTCAGTGTCTATTGTTTTGCCTATCTGTAGGCAAGTAATTTTTTGATTTTCGATAGCTAATTCTTTGAAACTATTAGCCAATAGTTTGAAATTCTTGTATTTACTGATGTTTCCAATGGCGATAAATTTATGATGCGCATGTGTATAGCTTGGTGTATGCTTCCACATTTCTTTTACTGTCATAGGAGTTCTAGAGGGAATATGGGTATTGATCCCATTTGGTACCATTACTGCATTAAGATGTGGAAAATGTTTTTGAACATCCGTATAGATACTAGGAGCAATGCATACATGAGTAATTCGATTATTGATATACCGTACCATGTTTAGTATTCGTAATGTTTTTTTCCATACTGCAAAATTGTTGTGCATAGTATGTATGTACCGTATTTTTCGATATAGCATAGAAATTATAAACACGTAATATAGTGGGTTATGCAAATGCACATGTAAGACTTCAGGTTGTAAGCGACCTATAACCCGATATAATTGCCATAATTGTCGCACACTATATTTTTGTTTCCAGCCTAGTGTGGTTATCGTTACAGCAGGATGTGCAGTAGCTATATAGTTATTCTTAGTATTAGAAGATTGTAGCACTAGAATCGTAACTTTATGGTGCTTTGCTTGCTCATTGGCTAGTTGCACCACAAAGTTTTCTGCTCCTCCGATATTCAGTGTTGATATGACGTGTAGTATCTTCATTTATAGTTGTTTTCCATACACCCAACTATCTACTACTTTGTGTCCAGTATTGTTGTAGGACACTTCGAAATTGTTGGCTTTTAGAAATTCAGACATTTTCGTTTTGATGTTTAAATTCTGATCATTAAATAAAAAGTCATGACAGGATACCGCGATGTTTTTGGTGATTTTGATCGCGTCTTTCATCCCTTCTATCATTTGTAGTTCAGAACCTTCGATATTTACTTTTAAGAAATCGATCTGTTCGATGTTCTTTTCTTTAATCAGTGTATCTAGTGTAAGACCATCTACAGGTATTCCTTTCTGAACACGATTAATAGCGTCTACTTGATAGTTTTCAGTTTCTTCTATCCATAGTTTTTGGTTTTGATCAGTGATGGCTATATTGAGATTTTCAGAAATACTGATGCCATTTTTTTTGCATAATTCTACCAGTTTTTGGTGGCTGCTCTTACTGGCCTCTATAGAGTATATTTTTCCTTTGTTTTCTGTTTTTTCGTTAAAAAAGAGTGTTTCAGTTCCGATTCCTGCACCAACATCGATAATTACATCTCCTTTTTTAGGCGTGTAGTAGTGGCAAGCAATTTTTTCGATGCTTTTATACAGCTTTTTCTTGCTAAAATTGAAATACGGATCTTTGACCAAATACAGATATTCATCGTTGTTTTTTAGCCAATACATATCATAATTACGATCGTATTCTACATTGTTATTTGCGTTCATTAACAGTCTGCTTACCCAACCTAAAAAAGCAGCTTTGTTACGTTTTTGTGGAATCAATGCCATCAGGGTATTAATGACTGTAGCGATTATTTTTTTTGCGATATTTTTCATGGTGTTAAAGACTATTTTTTTGTGTTTTTTAGTAGTAAGTGTCGTAGTTCTGTAAATTCTTGAAATTTTAGGATGTAAGCCATCATGGCATAGCATACGGTACTGATCAGAATTCCTATACTTAGTTGTAGTACTAAGGAGTCAAAAAGCTGACTTATACTATAGGCTATTCCACTAGTAGTGATGCTTACTAGTGTATAAGGCAATAAATCAGAAAGCTGTCTGATCGCTGAATACCTAATAAATTGCTGTGTATAATAGGTGTTTGCAAAAAAACTGATAAAAGAAACCAGTACATATCCGATACTCATCCATAGCAATCCATAGCGATACGTCGCTATGATAGCGATAATGGTGAGCGAATTTTTGATAAATTCTAATTTCAGAAATAAGTCAGAACGCCCTTTGGCATTTAAGAAATTTAGATTTATATACTGCAATGGATGAAAAATGATTTCTAGAGAAAGCACTTGCAATAAAATTACCGTAGGCATCCATTTTTCCGTGAGTAATACTAAGATGATGGGTTTGGCATAAATGATAAGCATCACAATGATTGGCAGTAGTATAAATCCCGTAAGTTTTACACTTCTTTCTAATAGCTTTTTTACTTTGGTATCATCATCAATCACTTTGATCAAAATAGGAAAAGTTACACTTTGTAAGATGTTAGTAATAAGCGTAGCAGGAATTTGTTTAAACAAAGTCGCTCTGGTAAAATAGCCCAGTTCTTCTGCTTTGTATATTTTTCCAATAATGATTAGGTAGCTATTTTTAAAGAACGTCTTAAGTAACTCTGAAACCATTAATTTAGAACCAAACCCGAATAAGGACTTGAATGATTCTTTATCGAATACCCAACTGGGTTTCCATTGGTTCAGTACCCAATACAGTAATGCCATTGTAGTACTTCTAATGAGTGACTGATACACTAATGCCCATACTCCATATCCATTCATAGCCATATAAATACCTATGATACCTCCTAAGAGTGCAGATGAGATATTAATAATAGCCAGTGTTTTAAAATCTATTTTAGTAGTGATATATGCTTTGTGTACGATCGTCGTAGATACAATAATCACATTGATACTACTCATTCGTATAATGTCTACTAATAATGAAGTATCATAAAAATCAGCAATAAGACCTGCACTGGCATAAAGTGCTAGATACAAAGCGCAACCGATAATGATATTAAAAAAGAAAATAGTAGAATAATCAGATTGGGTTACTGTTTTCTTTTGCACCAAGGCCGTAAAAAAACCACTGTCTACCACAGATTGTGAGATCGCAATAAAGATAGCGATCATGCCGATTAATCCATAATCTTCAGGCATTAATATTCTAGCTAATACAATGCCTAAAATGAATTGAATTAGTAATGTAGAGAGTTTATCGATGCTGCTCCAAATGAGTCCTGTTGTTGTTTTTTGTTTTAAAATACTCACGAAATAATGAAGATGATTTGTGTTTTATAATTGTCGTTACAAGCGTACTTTTTGAGTGTCAGAAATTCTGTTCATCATCGGATGGTATTCTCCTTTTAATGGAGAAAGTTCAGCGTTTCTGATATCGTGTACGAGTTGTATAGAAGGTTTGGCATCAGTAAGTCCAAATCCATTGCCTTTGATAATTTCTTGGTAGCTTTTTGTGTGTAATTCTGTAAAGCCACTACTGAATTCGATTTCCTCGCCATCTACCATGATGGATCGATAGGTTCTTTGGTTTCTAAGTTTTACCGTTTCAGGAATCATAGTATAATCAATAGATAAAAACCAACGTACCCGTGCTCTTTCGAGTTCTAAACACCCAGAAGCACTGAATAAGTCATTTTGATGTACGGTGTTTTCTGTAACACCCCCAAAAATCCATAATAGCATATCAAAAAAGTGAATACCAATATTTGTAGCTACTCCTCCGGATTTTGCGATTTCTCCTTTCCAAGAATTGTTATACCAGTTTCCTCTAGAAGTCAGATAGGTAAGGTCTACATTGTATATTTTATCTTTTGGTCCTTTGTCTATCTTTTCTTTCAGTGCGATAATACTATCATGCAATCGTAGTTGTAGAATCGTATTTACTTTTTTAGCACATTCTCGTTCGATCTCTATAAGTGGCTGTATATTCCATGGGTTTAATACCAGTGGTTTTTCGCAGATAGCATTGGCTCCCTGTCGTAGTGCCATCCGTATATGTGCATCATGTAGGTAATTAGGCGTACAGATGCTTACATAATCTAGTGTAATTCCTTTACGTCTTTTTAGCTTTTCGATATGTCTGTCGAAACGTTCGAATTCTACAAAGAAAGAAGCTTCTGGGAAATAGCTGTCTAATACACCGACACTGTCGAATCTATCCAGCGCAGCTAGTAATTTATTATCAGTTTCTTTAATCGCTTTTAAGTGCTTAGGTGCTACATATCCTGCAGCTCCAATCAAGGCAAAATTTTTATGCATAACTCATCGTTTTTTTAATAGTTTGAATACGTTAGTTATTAATAAAGTGTGGGGAACGATTATTTAGATTGTGTATACGAACGTTTATATTTTGACTACTTTATTGTTTTCCAAGCGGTATTGTTCATGGCTTTCAGGGCAAACAGCCATTCCATTAGGGTCGAAATTCAGGCGATGTCCATATTCACTCATCCAGCCTATTTGTTTAGAAGGGTTGCCCACCACCAATGCATAGGAGCCAATATCTTTAGTTACTACAGCACCCGCACCAATAAAGGCATAAGGGCCAATATCATTACCACATACGATGGTAGCATTGGCTCCAATCGTTGCTCCTTTGCCTACATTCGTTTTGGTATACATACCACGTCTATTCACACCACTTCTAGGGTTTGTAACATTGGTAAAAACACATGAAGGTCCTAAAAATACATCATCATCGCAGGTGACACCCGTATATACAGATACATTGTTCTGTATTTTTACATTATTACCCAGTCGCACATCTGGAGAGATCACTACGTTCTGTCCGATATTACATTGTTTACCGATAGCAGCGTCTCTCATGATATGAGAAAAGTGCCATATCTTAGTGCCTTCTCCAATGGTAGCGCCTGTATCTATGACTGCAGTTTCGTGAGAAAAATAGCTTACTTCCATTTATTCAGTTTTGTGTTTAAGTTGTACGTTTATTTATGATGTCTCTATAGCCAGAAAATTACAGACATAGAGTGTTGTAAATGATTGGCATTACCAGCCGTATTATCATCTATAGAGAACTTTCCTAATGTCTGAAAGTTCAGCCAAGTATAGGTGCTGATTTTTACATTCGTACCCGTACCTACATTGATCGTGTTATTGATAATTTCATTAAAAAAATTGCCACCCCATCCAGCAGCTACATAAATATTATATTTAGCATGTCTAGGGTCTAACCAATAGTTAGAACAGTAATTTTTAGCCATAATATCGATGGCGATATAATTGATTTCTTCTTGATTAATCTCGCTGTTGATTATCTTTCCTTGGCTAAAACTGTTTAAAGAAACTGCTGCTTCGATACCAAAATCATATGCGAATCTTTTTTCTATAGATACTTTTATAAGCCTCGATAGGTTCCAATTTTCTTCTATGTTTAGCAATTCATCAAATCGACTACCAGAGTTATCTATGATATTTACACCAGTACCCAGTACCCACGAATCATTTTCCTGTCCATAGACAAAACTCAGTTGTGTGATCAAAAAAAATAAGATGCATATACCGATCGTATTCATACAAAAGAGCCTTCTTTTTAGTGGTTATTATCATGTAATTAACTGGCTTAAGAAGTACAGTAAAAAGTAAGTAATAAGTATGCGCTAGAGGTATTTTAGTTAAAAGCATATCGACTCATCACTATTCAACATTGTAAAGATGAATATGTATACGTTCATTATTTTACTGAAACTTCAAGCATCTAATTCCATTTTCTAGCGAATGGGGTGCTAGATTGTAATTTGATGATGTGTACATTTTTTACATGTACTAGATTGAACACATTATAGTACTTAATAGTCCAAAATTGCAGTAATAGATATGTTTACGCGTTAGTAGTTTATGTTGTAAATTTAGTTGAATTTTCCCTTAGTTGGTTACTGTTAATCCGCAAAATACGTATCTTAATTACATAATTAACAGTATTTTAAAACAAAACTTGTGAGTTTTTTCTTATTTTAAAGACGTGCTTTCGTGTAGATAAATTACTAGTATAAAAACTTCCTGTTAGCCCCTATTAAGTAAATTAGCAAATCAATATCTTATTATAACTATGATATACTACTACTGATTTCAGTAACTACAGTTGTTATGAGTAGATTAAAAGTAAATTAATTTTTTTGACGCTGTTTGTAACATTTACTGTAGTTTTGTCGTCTTTTTTAGGTATGAAAAAAGTATGGATTTATGTTAGCTTGATGGGAATTCCATTTGTTCATCGAGCGCAGTCATTAGAACTTGTAGATACAAGTACTGATGCACAATTAGGAATCAAGGGAAAATTTATGATGTTGCAAAATGGGATACAATATCACACATTAAATGGTGTTGATACTATGGCAACGGATTCAAAGGAGCAAGAAGAACAGACTACGGCTAAGCCAAAGGCTAGAACCACTCCTGTCGTAGATGTAGCAGACTCATCGACTGTAGCAGATGATTTACTAGAAGTAGTAACTACAGCTACTAGTGATATGAAACCTAAGTTTGCTAAATTTCAGCATTATCATCGTTCTAAGGCATCATTATCAGCTAGTGAGACTTATCTAGATGATACGACCCAAGAAAACAGAGAAAAGTCATTAACCGAATTAATGTATTGGAGGTATAAAGAAGCTGTAATCACAGATGGTGATAAGGGCACAGCTGTAAAAATAGTTACTAGTAGAAGCTCGCATACAGTTGCAAATACATTAGCAAATCAGTTAGAAACAATGGGCATAATCAATAAAATTATCGAATAAAAATTACTATTACTTACCGTAGACGGTGAATTGCGTCTACAAAGTTGTTCACCGTTTTAATCAATTATTAAATTTTATAGCATAAAAATGATAACAGAGCATGCGATTCTTCAAGTGAAAGAAGGTGAATCTGCAGATTTCGAACGTTCTTTTTTACAGGCACAGACAATTATTGCTTCTATGAAAGGCTATTTAGGGCATGAACTTCATCGCGATGTAGAAACAGCAGGTAGGTACCTGCTTTTAGTACGTTGGGAAACTATAGAGGACCATCAAATAGGTTTTAGACAGTCAGCAGCATATCGTGAGTGGAGTCGTCTATTGCATCACTTTTATTATCCATTTCCAGAAGTGACTCATTTTACAAGAATAGTCTAAATCATATCCCATGTGGGATTATTTATTTGGGCGTTTCCCAAGAGTCGGGCTATTCGTTGCAATTCCTCGCACCTCCTGCGTCGGGCTGTGGGATTTACACTGCTATCCCTAACGCATTTTAGGATTTGATTTCTTAAAGAAAAAAAATTCTAGTTGTTACAGATGTATTTAAGTAACAACTAGAAATTAGTATTGAAGTGGTTTGCACTTTTTTGATTTCAGCAAAAAACAAAGATTTTGCGATCAAATGCAGTGATTTTTGAGCAGTATAAAGCGCTACGGAACTCAAACTTCTCTGTTTTATCCCGCCTGTAGATGGCTTTCAATTGCGAATTTTAGTTCTTCCTTGCTGAGTGGTTTATTGATCAAATCATTCATGCCAGCATTTCTACAAGCATCCTCTACTTCACTAAGCTCTGATGCTGTTAATGCGATGATAGGGGTTTTTTTATTAAATTCTCTAATTTGTAATGTCGCTTGCATACCGTCTAAGACAGGCATATTAATATCCATTAATACTAAATCAAACTTTTCTTTTTTTAGCATTTCTACTGCTTCATGGCCATTTTCAGCAATTAAGCTTTCGCAACTGATATTTTGTAGTAGCTTTTTTGTAACTACTTGATTGATTTTATTGTCTTCGGCAATCAGAATTTTAGCAGAAAGCGGGTCAGATAGTTGTGATAGCTTAGGATTGTCTATGTCGATAGTTAGTGGAGAACTAATGGCTACTTCTACATCAAAAAAGAAAGTGCACCCTACATCTGTAGTATCTTTTAATTGGATCGTACTACCCATTAATTGCACTATTTTTTTTACGATCGATAAGCCGAGTCCTGTACCTTTTTTGTCTTCGAACACAGAAGCTTCTAATTGTGTAAACTCTTCGAATACATATTCTTTTTGATGGTTTGGAATACCGATACCGTTATCTTCAATTTCAAAACGAATAGAAACTGTTTTAGCATTTTTAGACAACAGTTTGGTACGGAGCGTGATCATGCCATTATCGGTAAACTTAATTGCATTTCCAATCAGATTGATCAATACTTCTGATATTCTAAGCGAATCGATCTCTACTAAGTTAGGAATGGTATGATCGTATTCCAATCGTAATTGATTTTGTTTTTGTTCGGATTGATATTCAAAAGATGCTAAGATATTTGTAGCCAACTGTACTAAGTTTACAGGGCTAGTATCTAACGTAATTTCTTTATTGCTAATTTTGCTAACCTTTAAGACTTTGTTGACCAAATTCAGCAAGTGATCTGCAGAAAAGCTTAAGGAATTAAGCAGCTTTTGATCCTTCTCTGATTGATTGTTTTCTTTTAATATAGAGCAAATACCAATAACACCATACAGTGGGGTTCTTAATTCATGACTAATGGTAGAGATGAATTGAGATTTTACTTTACTTAATTTTTCTGCATGATTTTTGGCTTCTGATAACTCTAGGTTTTTTTGTGCTAAAATCTCGCTGGTTCGCTTTTTAGAAATATAACCTCTGTAATAAAAGAAGAATATACCAAAAAGAAAAATACAACCTGTAATAGAAATATAGATAATGATTTTGTTATTTCTGGCAATATCCATTAATAGTATTTTTTCCTTTCTATTGGCTTCTAATTTTTGTTGGTACTCTTTGACTTTAAATTTGATTTTAGCAACCTCTTGATTTTTTAGTTTGGCATTGTCGAAGATAGAACGTTCATTTTCTTGTAATTTTTTTAAATCTTCGATGACTTTTGGAAAATTCTGTAACTGCTCATATGCTTCCGATCGATATGTGTATATAAAGCTCTTTCCTTTGGGCCAATAATTAATTCTTTCTATCAATTGTTCTGCCTTGTCGAATAGCTCAATAGCTTTATTGAGAATTCCTTGGTGCGTAAACAATCGGGCTTTTGCAATATACAGGGCGGCCATGTTTGAATCTAGGGGAGGGGCAGTACTTGTAGCAATTAATTGATCTACCTCTTCTATGTGTTGTGCCGCTTCTGTAAACTTTTCGAGATCTAAATACGTCCATATCATATTGATCATAGGCGTCTGATAATTCGTAACAAATGCACTTTCTTTGGCTAATTGTACTGCTTTTTGGTAATAAAAAATTGCATTATCATAGTCTTTGTTTGCATGATGATAATGAGCGCCTAAGCAGTGTAGGATATAAGGTAGATATACCTTTTCATTGGTTTGTTCTGCATATTTTAGTGCGGTTAATAAATGTTCTTCAGCATTTTCGAAATCCAGAATTTCATTTTGGATCAATCCCATTGTGAAATATGAATAGGATAAGTAATGCGCATTGTCGATCTTATGTGCGTAAGCAGCGCCTCTAAAAGCGAGTTCTAAAGCTTGGTACATATTGTTCTGCTTCCTCAGGCTATCAGAAGTTTTTAAAATCTTTTCTAGACTTTCTATTTTCTCAAAAGGGAGATTGCCCTGCGAAAAAATGGGGAAGCAGTAAGTGACAAGAATGATAAGTAGTGTAATTTTTTTCAATAGGGGTTTGGGGTTTAGGGGGTTACGTAAGCTGTTTTTAATTTAATGCGATTTGTTTCATTTTTTCATATGTATAACAATTAGATGGGTTAAAACCCTAATTTTTTTATTCGTAAAACGTATTATATAATGTAAAAGTAACATTTACTTCTGTTTATAAGAAAAAAACAGGGGTAAATTCTCTAATAATTAGCAGTTTGTTAATTTATGTGCTTTAGAATGCATTTTTGTAAATCTTCTTTTTGTAATGGTTTGTTTATCAGGCCATTCATTCCTGCGTCTAAACATTTTGGAGCAACTTCGTCTAATTCAGAAGCAGTCAATGCGATGATAGGAGTTTTGGAGTCAAAAACTCTTATTTTTTTTGTCGCTTCCATACCGTTTAATACAGGCATATTGATGTCCATTAGTACAATATCATAGGTGCTGTTTTGTAATGCTTCGATGGTGTCGAGTCCATTTTCTGTAATGGTTACTGAGCATCCAATGGCTTCTAATAGTTTGCGTGTGATCATTTGATTGATCTTGTGGTCTTCGGCTACTAATACATTTGCGTTCATTTGATCTATGGTATTGTTTAGTTTATGTAAGGGATCATTACCTATAGGCTTGCTATTTGTGTGATTTGGTGTTGTTACATGTAGGTCAAAAAAGAAAGTAGAGCCTTTATCTTTTTTACTTTTGAATTGGATAGTGCTCCCCATATTTTGTAGTAGATTCTTGACGATGGTCAATCCTAATCCAGTACCTTCTTTATTATCAAAAACACTTCCGACTTGCGTGAATTCTTCGAATATAAATTCTTGCTGATCCTCTGGTATTCCAATTCCACTATCTGTTACTTCAAACCGAATACATAATTGATGGTCCGTTTTGCGCATCAGTTGAATACGTATGTCGATCGTTCCTATTTCGGTGAATTTGATTGCATTATCTATAAGATTGGTTACTACTTCTGTGGTGCTAATAGCATCTACTTCGATAAGTCGTGGAATGGTATGATCGTATGTAAGTGTTATGGGAAGCTGTTTTTTAGTGGTTATCTCTTTAAAAGAAGCGATTACATTATTGATTAGTGTAAATAAATTGATAGGAGTTTGGGTAAAATCATTTCTCTTATGATCAATTTTACTAATATTTAGTACTTTGTTGACTAGATTTAATAGATAATCTGCTGAGTGTTTTAAAGAGTTTAGTAAACTGGTATCATTAGTTGAAGTGTTGTTTTCTAGTAATAAAGAAGAGATTCCAACGACTCCATATAGAGGCGTTCGTAATTCGTGACTAATGGTAGAGATAAATTGAGATTTGATCGTGCTAAGTTCTTCTGCTTGATGCTTTGCAGTGTCTAATTCTCTGTTTTTAGTACTCAGTATTTTGTTCATTCGTGTTTTTATATTGTATTCTTTATGATAAAAAAATACGGTTCCGAAAAGAAGTAACAGCCCTGAGAGGGATACGTATAGAATGATTTTATTGTGTTTAGCAATGTTTAAGAGGAGTTCTTTTTCTCGCAGGTTTGCGGCTAATTTTTGTTCATATTCATCTATTCTGAAACGAATTTTAGTGATTTCTCTACTTTTAGATCTAGTGTGTTCGAATACTTTTTTTTCGCTGGTTTGTAGTTTTTTTCGTTCTATTAATGCGAGGTCGTATTTGCCAGTTAGTTCATACATTTCTGCTTTATATTGATGTAGGTAGCTAGTGCCTTTGGGCCAATAGGGTTGTTTTTTTAATATGACTTCGGATTGTTCGAAGTATTTTTTTGCAGCACTAAATTTGTGTAATGATGTTAGTTGTCTAGCTTTTAGGAGGTAGTAATGCCCTAAATTTGTACAATTAGTAGCCTTCATAAAAATATGATCAGCCTCTTTTAAATAATTGTGTGCATCATTTACTTTGTTAAGATCTAGGTGGGTTCGTATGGTGTTAAGCAAAGCTGTTTCATATTGTTTGCTACTCGTTATAGTAATGGATGTTAATGCGTCTTTGTAGTAGGAAAGTGCTTTGTTGGGTTGCTGTTTTTGATGATAATATAAATTGCCCAGTGTGTTTAATGCCTTAGGTAGGGCTAATTTGTTATCATTACTACTGGCGTATGTCAATGCTTTTTTTAAGTCTCTTTCTGCATTGGCATAGTCTATGATCTCATAGTGTATGCTTCCCATTATAGCATAGGCGTTTGCTAAGGTAATGGTATCTTCTGATTCATGTGCGTAGGTAGCAGCTTTGGAGGCAATGGCCAGTGCGCGATACATATTATTCTTGTCTTTTAGTGCATTGGCTTTTACGAGCATCATTTGTAGGCTGTCTACAGGGTGTGTAGATGACTGTGCATACAAAGACAGAAAAATACTATGCAATAGTAGAATAGAAACAGATGTTTTCAACACAAAATAATTTTAATAGTATATCAATACGGCTTGTGATTAACAAGATGTATTGAGTACGTATTGTTTTTTATAGCTTAAAAAATAATTTGTGTAAATGTTGTGCGATTGTCTGTTAATTAGGGTTATGAATAGTTTTGCAATATACTGATTTTTAGAGTAAAAATCAAATTTAAGGAGCATACTTGTATTTTTTGTAATGCTATAGTTCCAGCTAAAATAGAATCACAAGTTGGGTTGTGAGCTGTTTTTTTAACTGGAACTACACGGATCATTTTGGCGGGTATTGGTCGCTTAGAATCACCGAAGCTGCTATGAATTTGCGTTAGGGATAGCAGTGGAAATCCCACAGCCCGACCTTAGGAGGAGCGAGGAATTGCAACGGATAGCCCGACCCCCGACCTAAGAAGGGGGTAACGCCCATATATAGTACAAGCACTATATAGATTTATAAACAAGACCTACAGAATACGCAGATTCTTTATTAAAGTTACGTCCATCTAGGTTTTTTCCAACGGTAGCTGATACACCGATGTTTTTTAAAATAGGGACATATAAATTTACATTGATATTTAGAAAGTCTACTTCGGTCTCTGGTAAAATATTAGGCCCTCCAGCAGCAGCAAATTCTTCGGTTCCAATATCGAGTCCATCCATAGAATCCTGGTATACTAGTTGGCTATCTACATAGAAAAATTCATGTGTATAGCCGAGTTTAAAGCCATATACGAGTGCACTTGGTACGTCAAAGTCACTACTCCATTTATAGCGGTAGCCTGCTTGTGCAGAGACAAAGATGTTAGATATAGTTTTGTATTGTGTAATCAAATCTCCGTTTAATGAATTGGCATTGGTACCTAATGATAATACGCCTGCGCCCTCATAATCTCCAATGGGAATGTTAATTCCTGCTGCAGCCCCTATTGTAAACTTTCCAGTGTCTTTGGATTTAGTTTCAGCGATTTTTAGTTTGGTGTAAAAAGTAAGGTCTTGTACACCAGATACAGAGGCTTCATTGAGTACAGGATCGGGCTGCCCGTTGTCGCTTTGTACATTGATATACGGGATGCTTAGTGAGGCAGATAAATAATCTGTAATTCCGTATTCTCCATAAATACCCAATATGTAAGATTCAATACCTGCTAAGCCTGCTGGATTCCCATCTGTGAGGGTGGTGCCCCTGTAGAACCGATCATAGTTTTTAAAAGTGTAACTAGTGGCGAGTGTTAATTCTTTGCTTTTTGGGTAAAAACCGCTGACTTCTGTCTGTGCTATAAGGGTAGAAGTAGTGATAAAAATGGTAAGAACAAAGAGTAGATTCTTTTGTTTTGGGTGTAACATGTTTTTTAATTTAAGTTAATAACGGTTAATAGGTCGTAAATTCCCCTAAATTCTTATGTTAATGTGTTATTTATTTGTTAAAAGTTAGTTTTGAGTATATAATAATTTGATTACCAGTGTGTGAATGGATTTTTGGATAGATAGGAATTGTAGTATCGTTTGTCTCCTGTGACTTCTTGCCCAAGCCAATCGGGTTTACTAAAGCTTTCGTTTTCTGAGTCTAATTCGATTTCGGCGAGTATCAATCCTTTGTTTACGCCATGGAATTCGTCTACTTCTATTGTATGTTTGCCTGTTTTTATTAGGTATCGTGTTTTTTCGATGGTGCCTTCTTCACAGAGAGGGATTAATGCCATGGCTTCTTGGTATGGTATTTCTTTTTCCCACTCGAATCGCGTAGTCCCTGAGGCATTACTTTTTCCTTTGATCGTAATGAATCCTGTTTGATTTTTGATGCGTATGCGTACGGTGCGAAGAGGATCGGTATTGAGGTAGCCTTGTATGATTTGTGTATGACTGTGTGCCGCTGTTTTATAAGCAGTGTTTTTGACTAAAAATTTGCGTTCTATTTCTATCATTGATGAGTTCGAGGACAAAAAAATATTCCTTAACTAATACAATAATGAATATTAATTAAGGAATATAATGTATTTTGACTTTAATTATCGTTGCTGCATCACTACGTAGTGTGATCTACAGCTAGATTCTTCTTCAGTTTCTGAAATCGTATCGAATTCAACTACTGCCTTGCTCTGGTTTTCTACATCAATTTTAATAAATAAACGATGGCTTTTACTAGAATTATGATATCTATCAACATTAAAAGGTTTTTTTGTAATCCTTTTGATGATTTCTTTTGGATCGTTGTCTCCTGGAGTTGTATTGGTAGCAGTACCTCTATAGGTTTCATTACATCCATTAGTGCGTAATGTAAAGCTGTACTGTATGGTGTTTTCTGCTGTCCAAGTCACTTTTAATTCTTGATAATAAGTATCTTCTGCATTTTGACTTTGGGCAATATATGTTTTTGGACTCGGAGGAGTTGCTGTAGCTGTTACAATTGCTACGTTAAAAGCAATAGCAACTAACAAAAGTGTTTTTTTCATAAACAATAAGATTTAGGGTTAAGGAACTAACATATATCGGATTATATTTAGTGACCTAACTACAAATATACTAAAATATATCTTCTTAAACGAAATATGCTTTTTTGGACTTTTACTGTTTTTATAGGGATAATCATGGTTTTTAAAGCAACTAGAAAAAGTGTACATCATTTTATAAAATAGTAAATGTATGTTGAATACCTAGTACATTTGTAATACTGATACTAGATGATTTTGGAGACACCTTTGAGCAATAGAAAAATTATACATGTAGATATGGATGCGTTTTATGCTTCTGTAGAACAGATGGATGCTCCAGAACTTAAAGGAAAACCTGTAGCGGTAGGAGGTAGTAGTAAAAGAGGAGTGGTGAGTGCTGCGAGTTATGAGGCGCGTGTGTATGGAGTGCGTTCTGCAATGTCGGGTGTGCAGGCCAGAAAATTATGCTCGGATTTAATCTTTGTAAAACCTAGATTTGATCGCTATAAAGAAATTTCTGCAAAAATAAGAGCTATTTTTTTTGAGTATACTGATTTGGTAGAGCCACTATCATTAGATGAAGCGTATCTAGATGTGACACAGAATAAAAAAGGAAATCCTAGTGCTTCATTACTGGCGTATGAAATCAGAACACGCATTTTTGAAGAGGTAGGACTTACTGCTTCTGCGGGTATCTCTATTAATAAGTTTGTGGCTAAAGTAGCGAGTGATTATAATAAACCGAATGGACAAAAGACAGTCGCTCCAGAAGAGGTGTTGTCTTTTTTGGAAGGGCTAGATGTTAAAAAATTTTATGGGGTAGGCAAAGTCACCAAGTCTAAAATGTATCAAATGGGTATATATACGGGTAATGATCTAAAAGCTAGGTCAGAGGCTTTTTTGACTGCGCATTTTGGAAAAGCTGGAAAGCATTACTATCAGATTGTAAGAGGGATTCATTATAGTGCAGTAAAGCCTAATCGAGAACGAAAATCACTGGCTGCAGAAAGGACGTTTGCAGAAAATATTTCATCTGAGATTTATATGCTAGAGCGTTTAGAAAATATAGCCGAAGAGTTACAAAAACGTTTACAGCGAAACGAAGTAGCGGGTAGAACGGTAACTCTAAAGATTAAGTACAGTGATTTTTCTACACAAACGCGTAGTAAAACAATCCCTTATTATGTAAGCGATGCTGCGATCTTATTGGATACTGCCAAAGAATTATTATACCAAGCTCCTATGAAGGATTCTGTACGATTACTAGGTATATCATTATCCAACCTTAATGCCGCAGAAAAAAACCAGAAAAAGAAAAATGAGGTTACACTCATTCAGTTAAAATTTGATTTTTGATTACGTGTATATATCTAAGTATTGTTGTGCCTGTAAATAGGTGTCATGAGTAGCTGTAGTGTATTTCTTGTTTTATAAGCTGGAAATTATTTTTTTGTGTAGTAATTTTTCTAATTGAGATGTGGGGTGTTTTAGGGGTTGTTTATTAGTTTTTTAGATAAGGTAATGCGGTTTTATCAGGGAATTGCACCCTGTTTTAAAGAAGTAAGTAAAAACAGTATTGATTTATTACAGAAAATAAAAAAAGTGTCTTTCGGTTGTGTTTTTTAACTACGTAGTAGTACGTATAAGGGCGATACTGGTAAAAAATTGATGTAAAACCATCTTTTTGATAGGTGTAAACGATAGGAATAATGAAAATCTAGCATTTAATTATTGCATTTTGTTCAATTTTTGAACATGATTTTAGATCATTTCTTAGAGAAAGATAGACAAAAGTGCTTATCTATTTTAATTCATTATAAATACGCCATAAAAACAGTAAAGCCTTGTTAAAAACAAGTTGGAGGCTTATTTTTGTTAATCAAATTTATAAACATTCTTCATAATGAGTGGATTGATAAAATCTTCAATAGCTAGAAAGGTTGCGATGGCACTTTCAGGACTTTTTTTGGTGTTTTTCTTGTTACAACATTTTACAATTAATTTCACCTCTATTTTTAGTCCAGATACCTTCAATGAATTATCCCATTTTATGGGTACAAATCCTTTAGTACAATTTGTGTTACAACCCGTATTGATTTTTGGTGTTGTATTTCATTTTGTGATGGGCTTTGTTTTAGAACTTAAAAACAGAAATGCGAGAGCTGTAAAGTATGCCAAATACAATGGTGGTGCGAATGCTTCTTGGATGTCTAGAAATATGATTCTTTCTGGATTAGTGATCTTATCTTTTCTAGGATTGCATTTCTATGATTTTTGGATTCCAGAAATGGTACATAAATATGTAGAGTTTGCACCAGCAGACTCGACACGTTATTATCACGAATTAGTAGAAAAATTTGTGAGTCCTGTGAGAACAGGTTTATATATTATTTCATTTGTGTTTTTGGCACTACACTTGTGGCATGGTTTTGCTTCTTCTTTTCAGTCTGTAGGATTTAATAATAAATTTGCTGTCGGAGCTAAGAAGTTTGCAAAAGCATTTGCAATTGTTATTCCACTAGGATTCATCATTGTTTCCATTGTATTGCATTTTTCACATAACCACTAAAACCACGTATATGTCAATTTTAGATTCTAAAATACCAGAAGGTCCACTGGCAGATAAGTGGACAACACATAAAAATAATATCAACCTAGTGAACCCTGCGAATAAGCGTAATATCGATGTAATCGTAGTGGGTACAGGATTAGCAGGAGGAAGTGCTGCTGCTACCTTAGCAGAACTAGGATATAATGTAAAAACATTTTGCTACCAAGATTCTCCAAGAAGGGCGCACTCGATTGCAGCACAAGGAGGGATCAATGCAGCGAAAAATTACCAAGGGGACGGAGATTCTAGTTACCGTCTTTTTTATGATACTGTAAAAGGAGGAGATTACCGTTCTAGAGAAGCAAACGTATATCGATTAGCAGAAGTATCTGCCAATATTATCGACCAATGTGTGGCTCAAGGGGTGCCTTTTGCTAGAGAATACGGAGGATTGTTAGATAACCGTTCGTTTGGAGGGGTATTAGTATCTCGTACTTTTTATGCCAAAGGACAAACAGGACAGCAACTCCTATTAGGAGCGTATTCTGCTATGAATCGCCAAATTAATAGAGGAAAAATACAAGCCTTTAACCGTCATGAAATGCTAGATCTAGTAAAGATTGATGGAAAGGCAAGAGGAATTATAGCGCGTAACTTAGTTACTGGAGAGATTGAACGCCATTCTGCACATGCTGTGGTATTGGCTACAGGTGGATACGGAAATGTATTCTTTTTGAGTACGAATGCGATGGGTAGTAATGTGATGGCAGCATGGAGAGCACACCGAAGAGGTGCATTTTTTGCCAATCCATGCTATACGCAGATCCACCCTACTTGTATTCCAGTATCAGGGGATCATCAGTCTAAGCTAACGCTGATGTCTGAATCATTACGTAATGATGGACGTATTTGGGTGCCAAAACGCAAAGAAGATGCAGAAGCTATTAGAGCAGGAAAATTAAAACCTACTCAATTATCAGAAGAAGAAAGAGATTATTATTTAGAGCGTAGATACCCGGCATTTGGTAACCTAGTACCTAGAGATGTTGCTTCTAGAGCAGCAAAAGAAAGATGTGATGCAGGATTTGGAGTTAATAAAACAGGAGAAGCAGTATACCTAGATTTTGCTGCTGCCATACAACGTTATGGAAAAGAAAAAGCACTAACTTCTGGAATACACAACCCTTCTGCGCAACAAATTTTAGAATTAGGAGAAAAGGTAATCGAGGATAAGTACGGAAACTTATTCCAGATGTATGAAAAGATTGTAGATGAAAATCCATACAAAACACCAATGATGATTTACCCTGCGGTACACTACACAATGGGTGGATTATGGGTAGATTACAACTTGCAGACTACAGTACCAGGATGTTATGCGGCAGGAGAAGCGAATTTCTCTGACCACGGTGCCAATAGATTAGGTGCCTCTGCATTGATGCAAGGACTAGCAGATGGGTATTTTGTATTACCATATACGATTGGAGATTACTTATCGCATGATATACGTACAGGAAAAATACCAACAGATACGCCAGAGTTCGACCAAGCAGAAAAAGAGGTTACGGAGCGTATTCAGAAATTAATGAGTGGTGCTGGTACACATTCTGTAGATTACTACCATAAGAAATTAGGTAAAATTATGTGGAATAAGTGTGGAATGTCTCGTAATGAAAAAGAGCTGAAAGAAGCGATCGACGAGATTTCTGAACTAAGAGCAGATTTCTGGAAGAATGTAAAAGTGCCAGGAGATGCGAATGGTATGAATACAGAATTAGAAAAAGCAGGACGCGTTGCTGATTTCTTAGAACTAGGAGAATTGTTTGCTAAAGATGCATTGAACCGTAATGAATCTTGTGGAGGACACTTTAGAGAAGAGTCTGTAGAACAATCAGGGGAGCAAAAAGGCGAAGCATTAAGAGACGATGTAAACTTTAAGTACGTAGCTGCTTGGGAATACAAAGGAGCTCCAAAAGAAGCAGTACTACATAAAGAAGAGCTGACTTTTGATAATATAGAATTAAAAACACGTAGTTATAAATAGTTGATGGTTGTAGTTGTCACTAGTACGATGACTAGTCGGCAATACACAACTAGACAACCAAAAACTAGAAATTATGAATCTTACATTAAAAATATGGCGTCAGAAAGATGCTAACGCTCAAGGAAAGATCGTAGAATACCCAATATCTGGTGTAGAAGGAGATATGTCTTTTTTAGAAATGCTAGACGTATTAAATGAAGGATTGATCAATAAAGGCGAAGAGCCTGTGGTATTCGATCACGATTGTAGAGAAGGAATTTGTGGAGCATGTTCGCTACAGATCAATGGAGAACCTCACGGTCCAGACCGTTTAGTAACTACCTGTCAATTACACATGCGTAAGTTTAACGACGGTGATACAATTTTTATAGAGCCTTTTAGAGCCAAGGCATTTCCAGTAGTAAAGGATTTGATGGTAGACAGAAGTGCTTTTGATAGAATACAACATGCAGGAGGGTATATTTCTGTAAATACTTCAGGAAATACGATAGATGCTAATGCAATTCCTGTGAATAAAGAAGATGCTGACGATGCTTTTTCGGCAGCAACTTGTATCGGGTGTGGAGCTTGTGTAGCTGCATGTAAAAATGCATCTGCAATGCTATTTACTTCGGCTAAGGTATCACAATACGCATTGTTACCACAAGGACAAGTAGAAGCTACAGACCGTGTATTAGCAATGGTGAATCAAATGGACGAAGAAGGTTTTGGTAACTGTACCAATACGGGAGCATGTGAAATTGAATGTCCAAAAGGAATTTCATTAGAAAACATAGCACGTATGAACAGAGAATACCTAAAAGCGAGTGCAAAAGGATAAACACAGCATGTTCATGATACGAGTGCTGATATAATAGCGCTTTAAAAAGCTTCAAATTCTCAAGAATTTGAAGCTTTTTTTGTTAAAATTCGCTTTTTTGGGGTAACATTTTGCTGTGTAATAATATTAATATATGTAGACATTGTTATTTATGTCTATACAAGTTGCGCAACAAAAAGCGGAATCCGAAAAGCTTTGAATAGAGTAGGTGAAAAAAATCAAATTTTTTATTATGTTAGAAAAAATTTTAAATTTAGAAGGAGTTACAGTGTTAGAAAAAAAAGAAAAACTAAGCGTTAAAGCAGGTTCATGTATGGATGATGCTTGGGATTATGGAACAACGCATGGACATATGTTTGAAGATGGAGCTTATGCAGCAACAGATGCTTATTACATAAGTAATTGTATCTAATACAAGTTGATTTTAAAAGAGTCTGAATTACTATTCAGACTCTTGTTATAAACAAAATATTTATATGAAACAGCAATTGGTTTTAATCATTACCTTTTTATCTATGACGGTAATGGCACAGCAAAAAGGAATCATTACTTATCAAAAAAGAATGACTCATTTGATCTCTGAAGAAGAAGAGACTAAGAAGCTAGCAAAAGAAAGACCTAGTTATTATCAAAACATTGTAAAAATGGATAAAAATATGCAAGCAGTCTTAGAAACTTTAGAATTTGCGCTAGCTTTTGATACAGGGCATGCGATGTTTACAGCATCTCCCACCTTAGTTCATGATAAGAATCCTTTTTTAAAAGGAGCGCTTAATTATGGTTTGGGATCTGGGGCATATTATACTGATAGAACGACAGGCAATGTCATACAAAGATCCAGAGCTATCGGAAAGACCTTTTTGATACAACATAAAAAAACTGAGTGGACACTGCATACAGAAACCCGTAAAATCGGTGGTTATGAGTGTTTAAAAGCGACTACTACGCTACAAGTAAGCACAGATCCTATAAAAGAGATCACGGCTTGGTATGCGCCAGCGTTACCTATCCAATTAGGGCCTGTAGGGTATCATGGATTGCCAGGATTAATCATGCAATTAGAATTCGGAGGATTGGTAGAATTTACTGTTACTAAAATGAATATGAAGCCTAAAAAACTCCCAGATATGACAACGCCTACCAAAGGTAATCCTGTAACACGAGAACAATTTCGAGCGGAATTGGATCAAGCGATGGATAACTTTAGAAACTAACTGTGTTACAAAAAAATATAGGATACCTATTTATATGGATCACTTATAGCCTGATAGGAGGTGGTGCAGTAGTTGCACAAGAAACAATAGTCCTCGAAGGTTTTATAAGCGATAGTATACAGCCTTTGAGTAATGTAAATGTGATTGCACGTCCTAAGTCTGCAGAAGAAACATTGGTGTTCTCTATTACCGATCCCAAAGGACAATACGAATTAGCACTGACCCAAGGGGCAGTATATGCGATTACAGTTAGTGCACTCGGGTACACCGCTTATAGTTTTGAGTGGGAAGCGAAGGCTGACACGAAAAAGAATATCCAATTATCCCAAGCCACCGAGCAATTAGAAGAAGTGATTATTGTAGAGGAAGTGCCTATGATTGTAAAAAAAGATACGATCATTTATGATACCAAAGCCTTTACTACAGGCAATGAATACAAGCTCAAAAACATATTAGAAAAACTCCCAGGAGTAGCAGTCGAAAGAAATGGAGACGTATTGGTCAATGGCAAAAAAGTAACTAAAATGCTAGTAGAAGGAAGTCCTTTTTTTGGAGGAAGTAATAAACTAGCAGTAGAAAATATACCCGCCAATGCTGTAGATAATGTAGAAGTATTAGATCATTATACAGAAGTTAGTTTTTTAAAGGATTATGTAGATAGCGATGAGATGGCGATGAATATTACCCTCAAGGAAGATAAAAAACGCTTTGTGTTTGGCGATTTAGAAGGAGGCTATGGAATAGATAATCGACATGCATCACATGCAGGGGTATTTTATTATAGCCCTACCACTAATATGAACTTTATAGGCGATGTAAATGATACAGGCTATCAAAGTTTTACCTTTAGAGATTATATGAATTTTGAAGGAGGCAGAAGTCGCCTATCAGATATGGATGGTTTGTCTAGAGCTGATATAATACAGAATTACAACTACTTGATCAATAACGAGCCTGTTTTTTCTCATCAACACGCTTTTGCCGCATTTAATGCAACAGCTACACTAAATAAATCACTTTCTATCGCAGGATATGGTATTGTATTGCGTAATGATACAGAAAGTAATAGAGAAACACTGACCAACTTTTTTTTAGAAGAAGATAGTTATCAAGAAGAAAATCAGGTACAGCGGTCGGTAGCGGATGTAGCTACCATTCATAAACTAGCAGTAGATTATGCACCTAGTGGTACAGAACAACTTTTTTTTGATGCACAGCTTAAAATTGCGGATCATCAATTACGCCAAAACCGATTCGCTACGATTGGTACTATCTCAAATGACATACTACATGAAGAAGACCTACGAGACCTAGAATGGAAACAAAACTTAGAATGGCATAAACGATACAATGCAAAGCATACCGTTTCATTCATAGCAGAAAATGTGTATGGCAGGGTAAGACCGAATCGTTTTTGGGATACAGATCGCCCTATTGTGCCATCGGTATTAGATGTGGTGCCACAGTCACGTTTTGTTCATAAGCAAGAAGAACGATTGGAACAGCATACATTCGATGCAGTAGGAAAACACTATTGGGTGCTGAATGCAACCAATCATCTGTATACGACGCTAGGAATGCATTACGAATCACAAGTATATGATACAAATACCTATCAAGAACTGTCCGATGGGAATAGGTATTCCTTTGCAGATGCTGGTTTTGGCAATGCATTGCGTTGGGTAATGAGAAACCCATTTCTAGCTGTGCATTATAAAACAAAAATTGGCGCATTGACACTAAAAACAGGAGGGTATTTACAGCAGTATGACTGGAGTGTGAATCAACAGTCTAGCGTTTCTGATAATAGGTTGGTAGTTCTGCCGGATATGACAGCTAAGATCGAATTAGATGAATCAGAATACCTGTCATTTCGGTATCGATTTGCCAGTAATTTTGCAGATGCTCCCGCATACGCTAATCGACTGCGCTTATTGGATTACAATAGTACCAGTAGCGGAAATGAAACACTAACCAATGAGTTGTACCAGCGCGGAATGCTGCGCTATGTAAAATTAGCGATGTACAAAGGGCTAATTTTTAATGCACAGTTGGGCTATACTCGAAAAACAAGTTATGTCAGAGAGCAGATCGCTATTAATGGAATTGATCAGTTACGTACCATGACACAACTAGATACTCCCGAAACAGCAATAACTGTAGGAATGAATCTACGGAAGAGAATTAAGAAATTGGATGCCAAAGTATACGCTCGATTTCGATATGCCAATTTTCAGAAAATCATTCAGGGAATCAATCAGCAGGATGAGCAATACGATTACAATGCAACGATGAGTGTGGCATCGCGTTTTAAAAAAATTCCCAATTTTACAGTAGGGAGTCATGTGTCATTGAGTAGCTACCATACCACCGATCTCACCACTACGTTTGTAAACATCAATCCTTATGCACGGATGGAATATTCGTTTTTAAAAGAATTTATAGTGAAGTGTGAGTATGATTGGACTCGTTTTAGGAATACTACATTGGGCGTATCCTCTGTATTTGATAAAGCATCTGCTTCATTACTATATCGTGTAGACAACAGCCCTTTTGGATTTGAGATTAGTGCTACGAATTTGTTTGATACAACATTTCAGCAACAGAACAATGCATCTGCATTTTTAGTATCGGACCAACGAGATTTTATAATTCCTCGTATCATACTATTTTCCATGCATTATAAGCTTTGATACGTTTGTATAACACATACAAAGTGGTTTGAACTTTTTAAATTTCAGTGAAAATCGAAGATTTTATGATCAAATACAGTGATTTTGTTGTTGTATAGTAGCATTATGGAACTCAAAAAACTTCACTGAACTTTTATATCCAAGGATAATGTATCCACCACTTTCTCCTGATACGTTTCAATAACAAAACTTTTCTTTACCGTTATAGCATCATTGATTAAAAAAGGTTTCGGCATCATTTGCGTATCTCTTGGTGGGATAGAGAATAAAGGATGTTTGAGTAAGTCATAAGAAGAGGTGTAGCATATAAAACGTGGTAATGAATCTTTATGGAATCTTAGGTCTAGTGTTAGGGGGGCTTGGTTGGTTACGGTGTAATTCAGTAGATTTTTAGACCACCGTTGTGTAAAAGCATGTCGTAGCGTACCATCTTTATGTTTGAAACTAGGTGGTGTTGTACCATTTACAGTCAAGGATTCGAAATTAAAAATACGATCTGTAAATAGGTCGATACGATGCAGTGCCCGCATCGGTGTGATACGAAGTTGTAGATACCTACTCGAATTGATTACCGTATCACTTTGTATACGAATGTCAGGAGCGGGAATCGGTTTTATAGGAGCAGTATTCATGTGTGTAAACATCTTACGGTATTTTTTACTCACAATTTGTTGGCGATAGGTTGCCAGCTCGTTTTTAGTTTCTGAAATATAAGAACGTGTCCATGGATCTAAAGTATGATCATAGGTAGCCCAAGCAGCCGTTCGTTGATCTGCATCCAAAAAGTACAATAAGCTATTAGGTTTAGGATGTTCCGTATCGAAGCTTGCTGAAAAATGTGCCACTATCAGCGATACGATACCTATAAAGTAAGCTGCTCGACGCCATCTCTTTTTATGGCGATACATGCCCATGATCGGAATTAATAGGCTAAACAAAAGAACGATCAGAATACTACTCGAAAACAAGAAGCGTAACCCGAGTGCAACAGGCAGTTGCGCAATAAAAGGGGATACAATATAGAGTGCAGGAAATGCCAAAGCTACGAGCAGTATCGCATTCGGTGATTGATTTCGTACTAAAAGGTATAAAGAAGCAGCTCCAAAGTATGCTAGGATAATGAAGTAGCTAGCTCCAGGCAGCCAAATAGCAGTAGCAGTACAGATAAGTAACCAAATACACAAGGCAGCGATTAGCATCCCTATACGATGCTCAAGAGATTGTATATAATTAGATACCTTAAAACAAATACCGATGCTAATGCTTACAAAAGCCAAAAGATATGTATGACCATTATACGGAAACCCATGTAGTATATCCTTATACTGTGGATAGAGAAAGGTAAGCAATTTCCAGCCACCATAGGTGATACCCGTAGTAATCAGTAATGCGATGCCGATCGCTTGTGCCCCTCGTAGTATTGATGATAATGCGACTTTCTGATGTTTCTTGCCATACCAGATAATAACAAAACATAGTCCCCAACCAATAGCAATAAGCATCCAGATCCAATCAAAAGGATAGCTAATCATATTCGATAACGGCGCATTAAAATAGATCCGTTCTTGATCAGAAGTAAGGTCTGTTAGATCCGTTGTAGCGAAATAAGATAACAGTGGCATTAAGTAACTTCCCTGGTGCTGTAGCGTATTTTCATCTAAATTTTGCCAAGTATCATTAGCGGTATGATAATCAAAGTGATCATCAATAAACGCAAAATTAAAACCAGGAATCGATGCTTGTTCTCTAAAAACAGTCAGATCCGTATCATTAGGAAGCATTTTATAGATACTATAGGCTAACGAATTGGCAATGGGGTAGGGAACAGCCGCTTTCGAAAAATGAGTAATCAATTCGCCATTTTTTCCATTCGTTTCTAATAGCATAAACGAATGTCCGCCACTTCCTCTAGCTTCGAAATTAAGGACCAGTCCGATATCCGAGATCCATGGATGGTGTTTTACGAAATAATGTGCCCCAGTCATTCCTATTTCTTCACCATCTGTAAAACAGATAATAATATCATTTACAGGAGGCGTGTCCGCTGCCAAAAACGCTCGAATGCCTTCTAAAATAGTAGCCACACCACTACCCGCATCACTAGCACCAAAAGAAGCATGTGCAGCACTATCATAGTGCGATAGCAGTAGTAATGCTTTACTATTCGGGTTTGTTCCCTTGATGCGAGTCACAATATTTTGTACCCTAGCACATTGTCCAGCCTTGGTCATGACAAAACCTTCTTGGATAGAAGGCTGTAGCCCTATTTGTTGTAAAGCGCTACTAATATAATCACGCACCTCATCATGAGTAGCACTACCGATGAAATGTTGGGTTTTAGAGATTGCCTGTACATGTTTCATGGCACGCTGTGCAGAAAATTCAGCAAGCGGAGCATACAGCCCTTTAGGAGTGCTAGGCATACTACTGTAAAATGTATACCAAATGCAGCTGATCACAAGTACAAACGAAAAGAAGGAAGAAAATTTTTTCATCAGACGCTCATTTAACGAAAGGTACTAAAATTTAAGGACGCATCCTGTATAAAATGCGGTGTAAATGTATAGTGTGTATAGGGAATATATGATGGGTGTATGGGTGTAAGTGGTTGCTTTTCTTGTTTTTGTGGGTGTAAATGGTTATATTTAAGATTCACTAAATTATTTTATTATGGGAATTATAAGTTTTCAAGGCGCTAGACCTAAGGTTAAAAAACAAGACGCTACACCTATTAAGGTATCAGATTACATGTCGAAAGACCTAATTACCTTTCATCCTAGACAGTCGGTAATGGAAGTGATGGAAACACTTATAAAACATAAAATATCGGGAGGTCCAGTAGTTAATGACCAGAATGAACTATTAGGAATCATCTCAGAAGGAGACTGTATCAAACAGCTGAATGAAAGTCGTTACTACAATATGCCTATAGACGATGCCAGTGTAGAACATTATATGGCTAGAGATGTAGATACCATTGATGGGAATCTCAATATTTTTGATGCAGCCAATAAATTCCTAGAATCCAAAAGAAGACGTTTCCCTATTGTAGAAAATGGGAAGTTAGTAGGTCAGATCAGTCAAAAAGACGTCATGAAAGCCGCATTGCACATGAAATGTCAATCTTGGAGAGACGATGCATAACTTATTTTGTAGGTTGAGTAGTTTGTAGTGCTTTAGGATCATCTGTAATATGTAACATATGTTTGTCATCGCCGCTTATATATACCGAATGTTTGTGATAGCGATCGGTTAGTAGGGTTCCTTCTTTATGAGTTACCAGCCCCATTACGGCTATCTGTTCTCCTATCTGTAAGCTGCCTTCTCTATATCGAAGTGTTTTATTGATTCCAAAAAATGTAGTGCTCTTTTGTGCATGTTTGGCCAAATAGGCCTCTAAAAAATCAGGCGCTTTTTTCCAAGTACCAGAAGTATATGAAATATGTTTCGTTAGGAACACTCGTTTTTGGTCATTGGAGATTGCGGGGTCTACGATTACTTTTTCGCCATTAGCCGTGATCATGAATGGAGCAAACTCTTGTTCCCTAATAATCGTATCCCAGTGACTCGTTTTTCCATTGCTCCTTTTCTGTTCGATAATGATCTCATAGTATACACAGGATTGTTGTCCAATAGGAGATTGTAGCGGAGTGGTAATGGCATCGACAGTTCCTTTCACCTTTGCATAAGCACCTTCTTCTAGCAGTCCTATTCGGCTAAAAGGATGTTTTTGTAAGGCTCGGAGGATACGTCTTTTAGTGGATAGATACGCATTGAAATAGATCAAAGTGCCAATAACGATCAGCGATATAGTAATAAAATAAACAGCTTCAGTAGGCATAGTATATCATTATATTAATTGTATTGCTTTCTATGTTTAGGGCGTTCCCTATCGGTCGGGCTATCCGTTGCAATTCCTCGCACTCCTAAGGTCGTGCTGTGGGATTTCCACTGCTATCCCTAACGCATTTAGAAAAGGAGATCCAAATGCGCATTAACTGGTTCGTTTTACCAAGGCGTAATATTCATTTTCTAAAGGTAGGTATCCCTGATCATAAATAAAGTAATACACCGTACCGGATTTGGTTGTATAAATACTGGTAAAAAACTGAAAATCGAATCCCTTGGCAATTAATTTTGCTTTCGATGTTTTTGATTTCGTATTTGGGTTTAATTCCCCTAGGATGCGGTAGTTTTTGCGCAATCGATTATTCACATTGCGAATCAGGTTTTTACTATCCTTATTGAGTTTGTTATTATAGGCGTTCCTACAGTAATCATTACAAAACTTTTTATCTGCTCTACCTACAATTTTTGCTCCACATTCGAGACACTCTTTTTGCATAACCAAAAATTTACAAACAATATACAATAATTATTATTGTATAAATCATTCGTTTAGAAGTCGATAAGCGGTTCCTATGCTTATTGTGTCTCATTTTACAGCATATATGATGCATCTGTTCCTTAATACATGGCGCCAGATAACTTTACAATTCCTTGAAATACATGCTACTAATAATTACCAACTTGCAGAAGCGTAGGCTTTTCTGAGCTAAGAATCAGCTCAATACTTAAAAAATCACAAACTAACTAACACATTTTTAAAACATGAAATTTTCACAGTATTTCTTATTATTTTTTGTGCTTTTAGCACTTAGTTGTTCCAATGATATCGATGAGCAAAACGAGTTTATAGAACCCAAATCAGAACAGCTAAAAAATGTAACGGCTTCGGGTTCTTTTTCCGTACTTACGTATAACGTAGCAGGGCTACCAGGTTTTATTTCTGGAGGAGATCCAGCTAAAAATACCGCTACCATTGGTCGATTGACCAATAACTATGATATCGTACATGTACAAGAAGACTTTAATTACCATTCGACCTTATACCGATATGCACGTCATCCCCATCGTACTTCTACCAGCGGAGGCGTGCCCTTTGGAGATGGGATGAATACCATGTCTAAATTTTCCTTCCAAGATTTTAGAAGGGTAAAATGGAATAGCTGTAATGGGGCGGATTGCTTAACCCCTAAAGGATTTACAGTAGCCAGACACCGTATTGCAGAAGGTGTATTTATTGATTTCTACAATGCGCATCCTAATGCAGGTTCTTCTGGAAAAGATAAGTCTGCCCGACGCTCTAATATCAAACAGCTACGAGACTTTATCAATCGTTTTTCCGATGGAAACGCTGTCATCCTTATGGGAGATATGAATTGTAGATACACACGCCGTGATGATAATATTAGAGAATTAAATAATAGCGGCTTAAAAGATGTTTGGGTACAGCTTATCAAAGGCGGTAATGCGCCAGCAATAGGAGCACCCGCATTGGTATGTGATAAAAATACCATCTATAACGATCCTCAGTGCGAAATCGTAGATAAGATTTTTTACCGCAGTAGTCGTTTTATTAATTTAAGTGCTAGGTATTTCTCATACGAAGAAAATACATTTAGAGATGGTAATGGAAAAATGCTATCTGATCATCGTCCTATTGTAGCACGATTTAATTGGAGTGTAAACAATACATTTCAGTTAAGTGATCAATTTGGAGGTCCACACGGAAACTCGTTTACAGACATCAATAGTATACCTTCTAGGCCTACTGTACAACGTATCTTTTTGCACGCAGGAAAACGATTGGATCAGGTAGGTATTCGTTTTAAAAATGGAAAAACAATTGCTCATGGAGGTAACGGAGGCAACTATCGTAGTTTGGATCTAAGGCAAGGGGAGTATGTAAAAGAGGTAGTGTTGTACAAGGGGAAGAAAGGTAGACGCACACGGATCTTTAGAGCCGAATTCAAAACCAACCAAGGAAGAGTGCTAGCAGGAGGTAAAAAAACAGGAAGCTCTAAACGTTTTGTCGCACCAGCAGGCTACCAAATAGCAGGCTTTCATGGAAGAGCCGGTTCGGAAATAGATCGCTTGGGCGTGATTTATGCTCCTAAGTAAGAAAGGAAAATCATATTATTAGTAGCTCCGACACCCTTTTCTCTAATGCGATACATCGTTAGTATGGTATTGGACGAAAGGGTGTATTGGTTATGTAGTGTACTCGCACGGATATAAAGAATTAAAAGAAAATGTCTTGTGCAAGCCTAAAGGTATTGGCATGCGCTTCTATAATGGTTTTAATTTCTGGAGAATACCCACCGCCCATAGCACACATTACAGGAATTTGATGTGTTTTACAACTTTGTAATACAAATCGATCCCGTTCCTTGCACCCCGCTAAACTACACCCTAATTTTCCTAATTTATCAGAAGCTAAAATATCTACGCCACAGAGATAGAATATAAAATCAGGCTGTTCATCATTGATCAATTTAGGCAAGGTTTCCTTAAGAATGGTTAGAAAAGTGCTGTCATCTGTATCATTAGGCAGTGCGATATCTAGGTCAGACTGTTCTTTTTTAAAAGGGTAGTTACTAGCACCATGCATCGAAAATGTAAACACAGCGTTTTGGTCTGTAAAAATCTCGGCCGTACCATTTCCTTGATGCACATCTAGATCTACTATTAGAATCTTTTTAGCGAGTTGTCGATCGAGCAAGTATTGTGCAGCAATAGCTTGATCATTGAGTAAGCAAAAAGCTTCTCCGTGATCGCTATAGGCATGGTGTGTGCCGCCAGCAATGTTCATACTGATGCCGTGTTCAAGCGCGTACAAAGCAGCCTTAATAGTACCATCAGCGATGATACGTTCTCTATCTACTAACTCCTGAGAGAGGGGAAACCCTGTTTTGCGAATGGCCTTGCGATCTAGAGATAGCGTGGTTAATGCCTCGTAGTATTCGGGAGTATGTACCGCTAGTATTACAGCAGGATCGGGCATTGTAGGAGCGAAAAAATTAGCGGCAGTACACGTACCTTCATGCTGTAATTGCTTGGGTAATAACTCATATTTCAGCATCGGAAAACGATGCCCCTCGGGCAGTGGATGTTTATAAATTGGATGATAGGCTATTTTGAGCATGTAAAATAGAGCTAAAAGAATACTTGATTATTCAAAAGAGTGTAATCGATACATACGATCTTTAAGATCTAGATATCCAAAATGGAATTTACCTCGATGCAAGAAAATAGTTTCAGCAGTAAACGTATCGATCTCTTCTTCGAATCGATGGATTTGATCAAATTGATTTTCTGGAATATCTCCTGCTACATGTTCGAAATTCGCATCAAACAAGCAGTTGATATATGTAGATTTAGTAGCATGATACCCGCTATATCCATAGAAGGTAGTGTTAAAAGTAGGTGCTACTGAAATAACTCCCGCTCCAGTAGCGACACTAAATCCCCCTGTAGTAAACATCATCGGCGCTCCACCACTAGATCTATATACAATGCCCCCAAGTACTATATTATACAAATCATTTATCTTGTATACAGAAATACCTAGTCTACCCGCAGAAATTTTTCGAAGGTATTTAGCCGTTTTTTCCATTGTTCGAATATTTTCACCAGTATAATCAAATAATGGAGGTACACCTTCTTGAATAATAGGAGAGTTTTTAAACGTAATAGTATCTTCCTTTTGTAGCGCATATTCTTTGATGATGTTGTCTGTTGAAAGATCCGTAACAGTAAACTTCATCTTTTTTTTAGAACTGGTAATTTGAAATAGTTTATTGTCAAAGAGGTAGGAATTACTTGTTTTATAGCCTGTTTCGTTTTTTGCAGGTTTATTATAGTTTTTAAAACGAGCAGTAAATGTATTGAGGTTGATATAGCATAATTTGGTTTCTGTAAGGTTATAATCAAAGCTAAAAATAAGTTCCTCACCAATTTGATAGAGTTTGTTTTTAGCAGCAGTAGTCTCAATCACATTTGGATTCATAGCTTCTATTTTGGTAACTTCTGGGTAAGTTTTACTAAAAATGGCATCCATTGGAGTGTATCTTGTTCTGTCATATTCCATAGTAGCTAAGGAAATATGGTACACTTGGGGCTGTAATGTAGCATCAAACCTATAAATATTTAACTCAGAAGAGCCTTTGGTAATTGTGATAAGATGTAGTTTGTTTCGATAATTGATACACTCTATATAGCGCTCATTTTTAATCGAAAAATCAAGTGTTTGGTTTGTAGCCTTACCGTTTTTAAAGTCGAATTGCTGTACAGCAAATTTATCATTCCATTTATTGCTAAAAAAAATCGTATACAACTTGTCTGTTGTAGCATAGTATCCGATTATATTTCGGTATTTACGAGGCATGGGTCTGGATTGAATTGCTTTCTTTAGTATGTAAGCAGTATCAATAAGATGTGCATTGATTTGTGCAGTTTCTTCGGTGATCAATACGAGTTCATCATTCAGTTGATTCGGAATAGCATACGACGTTTTATCATCCTGTGCCCGTGAAAAAGTATAAGGTATCTCGATACGTTGCTCTTGCGCTGTACTTATCACAGCGTATAAACCGATTAAGATGTAAAGTAGTCTTTTGTAAATCATTGATTAGTGGTGTTTTTACGGAGTGATTAGTAAATACTAAAGAACAATAATTGATATGCAATGTTATTCGAATAGGTGCAATCGATATGTACGATCTTTTGGATTAAAATATCCAAAATGGACCTTACCACGATGTGTAAAAATAGTTTTGGCAGTAAGCTGATCGTTCTGCTTTTCTAATTTATGAATTTTATCAAATTGATTGTCAAAAACTTTTCCTTCAGTATGATCAAAATTAGCGTCTAATAAACAGTTTATATATGTAGATCTGGCATCGGTATACCTACTATACGAGAAAGCTGTAGGGTTTAGGCTTGGTGTAGCGTGTGTGTTAACTAAGTGCCTTGAAGATGCCATTACAGGTGGCATAAATCCTCCCATAGGCATTCCGTATTCTGAAACACCAACTATTAGGGTATTAGCACCTAATAATACATTATATACATCACCCATTTTATAAGCTGAAATACCTACATCTCCAATAGCAATTTTTTTAAGAAATTTAGCTGTTTCTTCTATTCCTTTAGCACCACTTTCGGAAGTGCCGTAAAAAGTTGTAGTTCCTTGTTGTACAATTGGAGAGTTCTTAAAAGTAATATTTTCTCCTTTTTTTACAGCATATTCTTTAATGATTGTATCGGTTACAATATCTGTAACCGTAAACTTCATTTCTTTTTTAGAAGAAGCTATTTGAAATAATTTATTGTCCAGTAGATAGGAATTACTTCTGTATCCTTCCTTGTTTTTTGAAGGTTTGTCATAGTTTTTAAAACGAGCAGTAAACGTATTTAAGTTGATAAAGCATAGTTTGGTTTCGATGTTATTATGATCAAAACTAAAAATAATTTCATCATCGACATGATACAGCTTATTACTAGCATTAGTAGTTTCTATCACATTAGGAATAGCAGTTTCTATTTTAGTGATGATAGTTGAAGAATGAATACTATTTAGGGTGTCTAAGGCGATACGATGTGTTTGTCGCTGAGTAGTAGTAAACGTATGTATATTTAACTCAGATGTGCCTTTAGTGTTTGTAATAAAATGCAGTTTGTTTTGGTGATTGATACTTTCTAGATAACGTTCGTTTTTAATAGGTAGGGTAAGAGGTCTACTAGTAGCTGTACCGTTTTTAAAGTCGAATTTTTGAATAAAGAATTTTGTATTTTGCTTATTACTAAAAAAAACGATGTATTCGGTATCTGTAGCAGTATAGCCTATTATATTCTTGAATTTACGTGTTATGGGTTTTGTTTTTATTACTTTTTTTAATCCATATGCAGCATTGATAAGATATGCTTTTGTTTGCTTAGATTCTTGTGCGATTAGTACGAGTTCATCATTGAGTTGATTGGGAATTGCATATGAGACTTTTTCATCGTTTTCAGCAGAAAAAGTATGTGGTATCTGGATGCGTTGCTTTTGTGCTGTACTTATTACAGCGTATAAACCGACTAAGATGCAGAGTAGTCTTTTGTAAATCATTGGTTAGTGGTGTTTTTTTGAATACTATGTAATCGGTATGTTTTGTCTTTTTTTAGGTAATAACCATAAAGCAAGGTATTATTATGCCAGAAAATATTTTCTGCCATAGGTGTGTTAGATCTCCGAGCAAATTGCTTTTGGGTAGTATCTTCTTTTGGTTTTAGTGGTAAGTATCCTCTTTTTATTTGTTTTTGTATTTTTTTTACTTTATCAAATAGTGTGGTAGGTACTGTTCCTGTTTGATGTACAAGGGCATTATCGAATAAACAATCAACCCATACGGTTTTTACAGTTTGATCTGTGTAATAGGAGTAAAATAAAGGGTTATGATATGGATTTATAGCATAAGAAATTGCCGTCGTTGTTGCAATTCCGATTAATCCAAATTGTTGCGGATAATATGAGCTCTTGGTAACTTGTTCTCCTCCTAAAGTAATTTTTAATAAATTATTATCGAGCCTATAGACGCTGATTCCATTTTTTTGAAGTGATATTTTACGTAGAAATTTTGCGGTTTTTTCCATGCTCCGATCTACAGGGGTCATAGAGTTTGTTTGCCTAGTTTGTAAAATAGGCGTGTTTTTAAAGCTAATACTGTCTTGTTTGCTGATGTATTCAGAATACACAACTTCTGCAGAAGGGTATTTTTTTACTTCAAAAGCTAAGGCTTCATTCCTGGAAACGATCTGATACAAATGCTCTTCAAACAAAAAGGAATTAGAGGGGGTTCTTTTAATCAGTTGTTCAGACATATAGGGTTTAGGGATATGTCTAAGTGTATGCGTATAATTATTTAAATCTACTTCTACACTAATGGTTTCATCTGCAAATCCGTCAAAGGTAAGTATAGCAGTATCATCCTTTAGATATAATTTGTTCTGAGCAGTAGTTGTTCCGATCGGATTAGGGTTTCTTTCTTCTATTTTAGGCATATTGATTCCCGTGCTTTTTACGGTAAAGCCCATTACACTAGTTGAGGTACCACTCATATTTCTACTGCTTTTTGTAAGTAGACGGTGTAGGTTTTTAACGAACAATCCTTTTTTTATAAAATCTTGATCGTTTAATGCTATTGTATGTTTTATAGGTTGGTTTGTGCCATCGATCTCATAAAAATGTAATGTAGAACTATTTTTTAGAATGGTGATGATGATCAGTTTCTGATCATGATAAATAGATTGTATTAATCTTTCTTTTTTAAATTTCAAATCTAATGCTTTGTACGATATGTTCTGGGTGGCAAAATCAAATGAAATTAGGCAGTAGTTTTCTTCTTGATTATCGGTTAAAAAGAAGCGGTATTGTTGATCCACAACGACACCTCCAATCATTTTTTTGAATTTTTTGAACGCTACAGGTATCTTTTGATCTTCTGTAGCGAATTGGTTGATAATTTCATGTTTTTCATTCAGTAAATAAGCAGATAAATGAGGGTTACTCTTTATAAAAAATCCTAATTCTTTGGTAGCGGTGTTTTCTAAACTAAATGAAAATGCGTCTTTATGCAAGCGATGTACAGGTGTGAAGTCAACTTCTTCTTGTTGTGCGATGAGTAGTTGTACGGTGCATAGAAGATAGATAAGTATTCCTTGTCTCATAAAAAATAGTATAATAGAGTTGCAATTTTTCCGGTCGCAAAAATACAGTCTAATTCGTACAAAACCAATTCGTAAGTAAGTGTTTAGTGAATCCTGTTAAAAGATAAAAAGGCGTACGATTTTTTGGAAACGTCTTACTGCGTTAGGGATAGGAGCGGCATCCTTTTTTGTTTTTCTGAAAAAACAAAAAAGATACAGCGGATAGCCCGACCCCTTAGGGTAACGCCCAAAATCAGTATACAAAAACGCATGTATATCAATGTGGTTTTTGAGATACATGCGTTTGTAAAATTGTATAGGTGAATCTGCTGTGAATGTTAGCTAATGACAGCACCTGCTTGTACTCCTGCTTCATCTGGATTGAGGAATACGAGTTTTCCATCGGGTGTTTCGGTCATAAGGATCATCCCTTCACTCTCTACACCTCGTAGTTTTCTAGGAGCAAGATTGACCAATACCGTCACTTTTTTGCCAATGATTTCTTCTGGCGAGAAATGGGCGGCTATACCGGAAACGATGGTACGTACATTGATTCCTGTATCTACTTTGAGCACGAGTAACTTTTTGGCTTTTGGCATTTTTTCGGCTTCGATAATGGTACCAACTCTGATGTCCATTTTGGTAAAATCCTCGAAGGTAGCGGTATCTTTTTGTGGTGTGACCGCTTTATTAGCTACTTCGTTGGCTTTTTTGGTAGCAGCTAGTTTGTCTAATTGCTGTTGTATCGTACTGTCTTCTATTTTAGAGAATAACAGCCCTCCTTTTTGGATGGTATGCCCTGCGGCTAGTAACACCTCTTGTGTGGCGATGGCAGTCCACGGAGTAGCGGTAGTAGCGTCTAGACCGAGTGTGTTTTTTAGTTTTTGTGCTGTAAAAGGTAGGAAAGGTTCTGCCAGTGTGGCCAGTGCAGCTGCAATTTGTAATCCTACATACATCACGGTTTGTACACGATCAGGGTCGGTTTTGATCAGCTTCCAAGGTTCTTCGTCTGCTAGATATTTGTTTCCTAATCTAGATACATTCAGCAATTCTTGGCTGGCTTCTCTGAATCGGTAACGCTCTATAGAACTTGCGATAACAGCTGGATACGCTTTGAGTTCTGCAAGGGTTTGTTGGTCTACTTCGGACAAAGCATTTGGTGTAGGCACTACTCCCTCATAATATTTGTGGGTGAGTACTACGATACGGTTGATAAAGTTCCCAAAATTACCTACTAATTCATTGTTATTACGGTCTTGGAAGTCTTTCCATGTAAAGTCGTTGTCTTTGGTTTCTGGCGCATTTGCTGTGAGTGCATAGCGCAGTACGTCTTGTTGTTCTGGGAAATCTTCTAGGTATTCATGTAGCCATACTGCCCAGTTTTTGGAAGTAGAGAGTTTATTCCCCTCTAGGTTTAAAAACTCATTGGCAGGTACGTTTTCGGGTAGGATGTAACTACCTTCTGCTTTGAGCATGCTCGGAAAGATGATACAGTGAAATACGATATTGTCTTTTCCGATAAAATGCACGAGTTTGGTGTCTTTATCCTTCCAATAAGGAGTCCAATCTTTTCCTTCTCTGGCAGCCCACTCCTTTGTAGAAGAGATGTAACCAATCGGTGCATCAAACCATACATACAATACCTTGCCTTCTGCTCCTGCTACGGGTACAGGAATCCCCCAGTCTAGGTCTCTGGTTACGGCACGAGGGCGTAATCCATCGTCGATCCATGATTTGATCTGTCCATATACATTGGTTTTCCAGTCTTTTTTATGGCCTACGAGTATCCATTCTTTTAAGAAGTCTTCGTATTGATCGAGTGGTAAATACCAGTGTTTGGTTTGTTTTAATGTGGGTTCGGCGCCTGATATGGTGGACTTTGGATTGATAAGATCTGTGGCGTTTAAGGAACTTCCACAGCTTTCGCACTGATCTCCATAGGCTTCTTCGTGTCCGCATTTAGGGCAGGTACCGATTACGAATCGATCTGCTAGGAATTGCTTGGCTTCGGGATCGTATAATTGCTCAGAGGTTTCTTCTATAAACTTTTCATCTTCATGGAGTTTTTTAAAAAATTCCGAGGCGGTTTCGTGATGAATTTTTGCAGAGGTTCTGGAATAATTATCAAAGGAAATTCCAAAATCAGCAAAAGACTGCTGGATCATCGTATGGTACTTATCGATGATGACTTGCGGAGAAACGCCTTCTTTTTTAGCACGCATAGGAATGGCGGCACCGTGCTCATCACTACCACATATAAAGGCTACATCATTGCCAGTGATGCGTAAATACCTAGCATAGATGTCTGCGGGTACATAAACACCTGCAAGGTGACCAATGTGTATAGGACCATTTGTATAGGGTAAAGCGGATGTGATTGTATATCTCTTTGGTGTGCTCATAATGCGTTTAAAAAATGAGCCACAAAGGTACTAAAGTGTTCTAATAATATACATACATCTACGCAATATATACGGATGTGACTAGCAATAGTGAGTGTAGCTGTATGATCACATGATATTTGCTAGCTACGAAGTGGTGTGTTTACTGCCTTTTTATAGGGGTATGTTATCGAAGTAGTTTGCATTTTTTAGTGAAGGCGTAGTCTTGCGAAACTCAAAAAATGCAAACCACTGTATTAAGAGATCATCAATGTTTTGCTGAAATCTCCGGTATTGGTTTCTATACGATAGATATACTGCCCCGTATGTAGACGTGTCTGCGCACTTTCATTAACATTAATGGTGTGCTGTCCTTCTGTGAGTATTTCATTACGCAGTGTGGCTACTTTTTGTCCAATGATATTAAATAAGCAGATATTGGCATGGGTAGTAGTTGGGGTCCTAATGTTTATATACGTCTTATTATCACTATAGGTAACATTATGAGAAATGCTACTACCGTCATTGGGGAGGGTCGGATTTGTAGTGGTTCCGCTACAATTAAATCCTAGATCTAGTGATTCAAAGGATTCACCCAGTAGGGCGTTATTTACGGTAGGGGGATCAATGCATAACCATTCTTTCATGATAGTGGCATAGATTTGTCTAAAGTCATTGGTGCTCTCTGCATTAAAACCTACACTAGGGTTAGCAGGTAGTTTAGGGTGTTCTCCGATGAATCCATTGCCATTAAGTCCTGTGCCAAAAAACAGCATAGGTGCTGTGGTACCGTGGTCTGTACCTAATGATCCGTTTTCTACGAGTCGCCTTCCGAATTCGGAAATAGTCATGGTGAGTACCTTATCATCCCATCCTGCGGCTTGTAAATCGGCATAAAAACTGCTGATGCCTTCGGATAGGGAATTGAGTAGTCTTTGGTGTCTCTGGATTTGATTATTGTGGGTGTCGAATCCTCCTAAGGTAACCATGTATACTTTGGTACCTAAATTACCTTTGATCAATCGCGCGACAATACGCAGTTGTCGGGCAAAGTTATCATCTTCTAGATAGCCTCCAAAATCGGTAGATCGGTTAAAGGCGTCTGCGATGGTTTCTGCATAGTTATAGGTGACATTGGTAGATTCTCTGAGAAAACGTAGTTTGTCTCCGTAGGTACATGCGGGTAAATTGTCTAAGTTATAGAAGGTTTGGTTTTCGATGATACTTTCTAGACGACGTGGGTCGGATATGGCAAACGAAAAATCATTGTCTCCTCCTTTAAAAATCAAGTTACCAAGGCTTCCGATCTGTAGTGAAGGGGGGCTCGCTGGTGGATTGAATACGTAATCTGGATATAGCTGTTGGAAATAGCGTCCCATCCATCCTGTTCGATCTCTTTCGGTAAGATTGGTATTGGCCCATATATCGGTACCACTAAAGTGGGATAGGGTTTGGTCTTCATACCCTACACCGTGGGCTACTTTCATCTGTCCATCGCCCCATAGATTTTCTAATTTATTCATGGGTTTGGGCATGGCGAATTCATTTTCTTTGAGATTGATGAATTCACTAGGAGGTATTTTAATGAGTGGGCGTGCATTGGCATAAATATCATAGTCATATACGGGGATGATGGTGTTGTATCCATCATTTCCGCCTCCTAGTCTGCATATGATAAGTATATTGTCGCTTTCTGCTTGGTTTAATGCCATGGATAGTGCAGAGGGTTTGGATACGGTAAGATGCGTATTGGCTAGCATCATGGAACCACCTCCTACGAGTCCCAGTGCTTGTAGAAATGATCTACGATTCCATTGTTTGTGTTCATCTGGATTACAGATGCCTTCTTTAGTATGTGCGTGGTGTTTTTTATGGCTGCTGTGCATGGGGCGATTATTTTAGATGAAATTCGGGTATTTCGGCGATATGTGAGAGTAATGCGAGGAATTGATTGGGAGCTCCTCCTAAATCTAATGTCCAGATATTGGGCGCTATAGCGTCTGGTTCGTAATAATTACTAGGGTAGATGTCGCCTTTGAATATTTCTACGGCTTCGTTGAATAGGGTAGGGTCTTGTAATCCTCTAGGTAAGAAGTAGTCTAGAATGGCTTTGACCACTACAGTTACTTCGTCTGCTTGCATCGTAGTGTCAATTTCTCCATCGGCGGCTGTACCTATAGGGAGTCCAAGTATAAAATCTCTAAACTGCTCGGTATCTTCCATCCAAGCACGGCCTAGGAGTACTCGTATGCTTTCCCAACGTCCGATGAGTACATCGGGGCTGATCCATTCTTCATCTCCTTGCCATCCTTCTACATCGATAGGGCTTAACAGATTTTGTCCTAATACGCGGACGGTATTGATCGTAAAATCGTTTATGTCAAAGTCTGTAGGAATCGAAAAGTTCATTTCCTTATAAAAATTAACGATGACATCTACGGGGCTTTTGATAATGGCTCCAATGGCTTCTGGATCAAAAAAATGCTCGCTTTTGAATAATTGACGCAATACGGGAGCGATCTCGAAATTGCCATCTATAAATGTTTGTGCCATCTGATTAATGATTGCATCATTGCAGGTAGGGCTTACAAAATAGGTATAGAGCTTGGTGCATATAAAATTAGCAATTCGGTTTTGACGCTGTGTAAATAGAATATCGATGACATCATCATAATCCCAATTGCCATTTTGTCCAAAGATATTTTTAGAGTCGGTACTGAATTTACTAGCGTCAAAAGTGATAGGTCCCCAAGGGATATCGTTTTTTTCTACCCACCCTGTGATGGCTTTTGCCGTTTCTAGAATGTCATTTTCGGTATATCCATTGTCTACGCCTAGTGTGAATAACTCATACAGCTCTCGCGCATAGTTTTCATTAGGCCTGTCTTTGGTATTTTGGTCTCCGTTTAGGTATACTAGCATGGGAGCTGCAATGCCTATGTCATAGGTAAATTGTTTAAAATTACCGAGGGTGTGGAATTGTAATAGGTTGTAATATTGATATTGGTATGCGGGGCTAGCATATACTTCGTCTTCTGTTACAAAATGATTGCTCCAGAACAGGGTCAATCGGTCTCTAAGCCCATGTTGCCAAAAATCAGAAAGCATTTGTTTTTTTCCTTCATTGCGGTAGAAAACTAAATTATTATCTTCGTTTGCCATTTCGGCAGCATCGAATTGATCCTTGTCCCAAAATCCCCATAAGGGTTCTGGAGACGGGACTAAAGCGATGGCTTGGTCTATTAGCGTATCAATAAGCGTTTCTGGGTCGCTATTTAAAGCCGCTTTTACTTGGTTTTTTGTAGCACCGAAGGCAACTCTGCGGTATAAATGATGTATTTTGCTTACATTCCAAGGGTTTTGTGCAGAGGGAATATAAACATCCAACGATGCTGTGTTACACGAGGTATCAGAGATCATAAGCGTTGAGGTTTGTTTTAGTTGTATGTTGTGGGACGACTTGTGTGTACGTAATATACTATATTTTAACGAAAACAATTGTTAAATAGTGCGTCAAGCACCAGAAAAAGGCATGATTATACCTGAATTTCTTACAAAAAAAGATACAATTGCTATTGTAGCAACAGCTAGAAAAATAACCAATGAAGAGATAGAAGCTGCGGTACAGTTTCTCCAACAATGGAGATACGTAGTAAAAATTGGTGCTACAGTGGGTAAAGAAGCGGCACAGCTAGCAGGAACAGATAGCGAGAGGGCTGCTGATTTTCAAGCGGCATTGGATGATCCTACAATACAAGCAATTTGGTGTGCTAGGGGTGGATATGGTACTGTGAGAATGATCGATGCGATTGATTTTTCTAGATTTAAACAGCAGCCTAAATGGATTATTGGATATTCTGATATTACTGTGCTGCACTCGCATATACATCAGATGGGTATTGCTACGATGCATGCACCGATGCCGATTGATATTTTTCAGATTACACCAGCTGCGATTACATCGTTTCAAAATACTTTAGTGGGAGCGTATATGCCTATTGCTATTGCACCACATCCATGTAATAAAACAGGAACGGCTTCGGGCGTATTGGTCGGTGGAAATTTATCGATTTTATATTCGTTGTGCGGATCTGATTCTGCACTGGATACGCGTGGTAAGATTTTGTTTATCGAAGATATTGACGAGTATTTGTATCATATAGATAGGATGTTGCAAAACTTGAAACGAAATGGTTATTTCGAAGGTTTACAAGGGCTAATTGTAGGTGGAATGACTAAAATGCATGATAATACGACTCCTTTTGGAGGAAGTGTAGAAGAGATTATACTAGCAGCAGTAGCGGAGTATGATTTTCCTGTGGCTTTTAATTTTCCTGCGGGACATGTAGTGGATAATCATACGGTAGTGCTGGGGAAGGCTGTTCATCTATCGGTAGCAGCAGATCAGGTGGTTTTTAAATATGATGTATAATGGCGCTACATAATGAACTAGGACAAGAGGGAGAACGACTGGCTACGAATTTTTTGCTCAAAAAAGGGTATGAGATTCTGGAAACGAATTACCGACACCGAAAGGCAGAGGTAGATATTATCGCTCGTACGGGTGATACCGTGGTGCTAGTAGAGGTCAAGACGCGTAGTACTCCTGATTTTGGAAATCCTCAGGATTTTGTAAAACCCAAACAAATTCAGCTATTGGTCAAGGCATTGCATCATTATATTGTATCTCGTAATTTAGAGGTGGAGGTGCGTTTTGATATCATAGCGATTATTAAAAATAAACAAGGCACACGATTGGAACATCTAGAAGATGCTTTTTATCATTTTTGAGTATGTGTATTGTTTATTAATGAGAGATCATTATTTCTACTTTGTTTTTTCTGATTCTCTACGTGCTAACTTGTATATCTACAGTGTTTTCCATTTTTAGAGTTGCTCTTTGTACATTATAACAGTAGGCTTATGCATAAATAAGAGGTGTTTGTACAATTCGTGGAGGTGCATTTTTGATTTTGTATACCTTGCCAGTGGCATTAGTGTAAACAGTAGCTAGTTATATGTATTAATGTGTTGCAACACGTAGAACTTCTGTTCAATTCTGTATATAGTTAATGCCAATTAATATTAAAAAGCTCTTGATAACTATAGAGTATATTATTTGATAATTTTTAAAACTAAAAAAAATGAGAAATGTAATGTTTATTACCTGTATGATTGCAGGTATTATGACGTACACATCCTGTACCAAAGAGTCAGTTAATGAACAATTGGAACTATCCAGTGTAGAAGAAATATCTGCGGATGTGTCTAAATCCAATGATTTAGTAATTATAACGCCAAATGGCGGACAAGCAACTGAGGTTGCAGTAGGTAGTGATATCACATTTGATTTGCCTGCCGTAATACATGGTCAAAGTTATCAGATAGAGAACATGACTGAAAAGCCTATTAAAGTTGTTTATAATACTCCAGGCGTATTTTTTATTGATCGAAAAGTTATAAGGGTAAAACCTTATCATGTTGAATTCACTGGACCCCTTGGAGGGGGTCTTAATGCTAGCTCGGCGGTTACTTTTCAAATAAGGAGAAGGAGGTAACTTAATATTTATGTGTCGTTGGAGTGAACTTTGAAGTGTGCAAGATGTTCAGTTTTTTTAACTTGAACTACAGATTGGTTAACGTTTTGGTTTCATTCTGATTCGTAGTTTAAAGGCTTATACTATGACCAGTATAAGCCTTTTTTTAGTCTAGGGAAAAAGAAAGCAATGTTGGGGTGAAATTTAGATTCAACTGGTCACAAAATTTTATGATGTTCGCTGCAATCGAATTAATAGAGCTTGTGATTAGTGTAAAAGTTGTATTTTAGTTTTATGATCTACAAACAATTAGGGAATTCAGATATACAGCTTAGTGAGATCGCGATGGGGTGTATGTCGTTAACTACTAATGATACTGCGTCTCAACGACTTTTGCAAACAGCTTTTGAGAAGGGTATTACCTATTTTGATACTGCTGATTTGTATGAAAAAGGGGAGAATGAAAAACTGGTGGGTACAGCAGTAAAGGCATTCCGAAAAGACATAGCAATTGCGACAAAGGTGGGCAATCAATGGCGACCAGATGGAAGTGGATGGGATTGGAATCCAAGGAAACAGTATATTCTCGATGCAGTAGAGGCTAGTTTGCGTAGGTTGCAAACAGATTACATCGATTTATATCAATTGCATGGAGGTACTATCGAAGATTCTATGGATGAAACGATCGAAGCATTCGAACAGCTACAGCAGGAAGGAAAGATACGGTATTATGGGATTTCATCGATTCGACCGAATGTGATCCGTGCCTATGCGGATCGATCTTCTATGGCAAGTGTGATGCTGCAACATAGCTTATTGGATAGGAGAGCAGAAGAGTTTTGTGTTCCTTTTTTACAAGACCAACATGTTGGTATATTGGCACGAGGGGTGGTCGCTAAAGGGCTATTAGCTGATAAGCCAAGTGCTGCTTATCTCTCGCACAATGCTGCTGAGGTCGAAGCTACACAAGAGGCATTACAACTACTTTCTGATACTGATCGTACAAGTTGCCAAACATCGATTCGGTATACATTGGCCAGCGGGGTGACTGCTGCGGTACTGGGTATGCGTACACTATCGCAGTTAGCGGAATGTGTGGCAGCTACGGATGTAGCTCCATTAACACCTAAAGAAATGTCACTATTACAACAATGTAATCAAGCAGCAGTGTATACACAGCATCGTTAATTAATTACTTTTGGCTTGTGCTTGTAATGGTTTCAAGGCTTGTAAGGCTTTGTCTATACTATCGATACGCTCAAAAGTAAGTAGTAATCGCAATCCATTGCGGGTGTTTTTTTCTTTTACCTTGCATAATTTTGGGTGCTGTTGTACAAACTGCAATACGCTGGTAAAGGAAGCACTCTGATAAAAATCGGATTGCTGATCACTGATGAAATAACCGATGAGTCGGTTTTGTTTCATAATTATTTTTTCGAGTCCAATGGCTGTAGCGATCCATTTAATACGTACAGAATTGAGTAAATCAGTGGCTTGTTCTGGTAATGGACCAAAACGATCTACGAGCCTCGTTTCATAGGCGAGCAGCGCTTCTTCTTCTTTGATTTCATTGAGTTCTGTGTATAGATTTAAGCGCTCTGTGATATTATTGATGTATTGATCAGGGAATAATAATTCGAAATCTGTGTCTATCTGTGTATCCTTAAGATATGCTTTTTTCTCGGTGTCGGTAGGGTATAATTCTTTGAACTCATTTTCTTTGAGTTCTTCGATAGCTTCATTTAGGATTTTCTGGTAGGTATCGAATCCTATTTCATTCATAAATCCGCTTTGTTCTCCTCCGAGTAGATCGCCTGCACCTCGAATTTCTAAGTCTTTCATGGAGATGTTGAATCCGCTCCCTAATTCAGAAAATTGTTCGAGTGCTGTGATACGCTTACGGGCATCTTCTGTCATGGCGGTATACGGAGGGGTAATAAAGTAGCAGAATGCTTTTTTATTACTTCGGCCTACACGCCCTCGCATTTGATGTAGGTCTGAGAGTCCGAAGTTATTGGCATTGTTGATAAAAATGGTATTCGCATTGGGTACGTCTAGTCCACTTTCTATAATGGTAGTGGCTACTAGGACATCAAACTCTCCATTCATAAACGATAGCATGAGGCTTTCTAGTTTTTTGCCATCCATCTGCCCATGTCCGATACCGATTTTAGCATCTGGGACTACACGCTGAATCATGCCTGCCACTTCTTTGATATTCTCGATACGATTATTGATAAAATAGATTTGCCCTCCTCGTTGTATCTCATAGCTAACAGCATCTCTAATGGTTTCTTCGCTAAATCGAATGACATTGGTTTCTATAGGATAGCGATTGGGAGGTGGCGTGGTGATGGTAGATAAATCTCTGGCAGCCATAAGACTAAATTGTAATGTCCTAGGGATCGGAGTGGCTGTGAGGGTGAGGGTATCTACATTTTCTTTAATGGTCTTTAATTTGTCTTTTACAGAGACGCCGAATTTTTGCTCTTCGTCTATAATCAATAGCCCAAGGTCTTTAAATTGTACGCTTTTGTTGACGAGCTGATGCGTACCGATAATGATGTCTACTTTTCCGTTGGCTAGTGCTTCTAAGGTTTCCTTTTTCTGCTTGGCAGTGCGAAAACGATTTACATAATCTACGGTTACAGGAAAGTCTTTGAGGCGTTCTTTAAAGGTTTTGGAGTGCTGAAAAGCGAGTATGGTGGTAGGAACTAACACGGCTACTTGTTTTCCATTGTCTACTGCTTTAAAGGCAGCTCTAATGGCGACTTCTGTTTTTCCAAAACCTACATCTCCACAGATCAATCGATCCATTGGGCGCTCGCTTTCCATGTCTTTTTTTACGGCAGTGGTAGCGGTGCTTTGGTCTGGTGTGTCTTCGTATATAAAAGAGGCTTCTAATTCATGCTGTAAATAACTGTCGGGCTCGTACTGAAAGCCTTTTTGTAACCTGCGCTTGGCATACAGTTGTATGAGATTGAAGGCGATGTGTTTTACCCGTGCTTTGGTCTTTTGTTTTAGGGTTTTCCATGCTTTGGAACCTAATTTATAGACCTGCGGGGCTTTGCCATCTTTGCCATTGAATTTAGAGATTTTATGTAGCGAATGTATGCTTAGGTACAGTACATCGCGATCTCCATAGATGAGCTTGATGGCTTCTTGTTTCTTGCCATCGACATCAATTTTTTGAAGTCCACCAAATTTTCCGATACCGTGATCGATGTGTGTTACATAGTCGCCTACTTCGAGGTTGGTAAGCTCTTTGAGCGTGATGGCTTGTTTTTTGGCATATCCATTTTTGAGGGTGAACTTGTGATAGCGCTCAAAAATTTGATGATCTGTATAGCAAACGATCTTTTGATCATGATCGATAAACCCTTGGTAAGCAGAGAATACGAGCGTTTCATATTGTTTAACATCTAGATCGGCATCATCGAAAATATCATGAAAGCGCTTGGCTTGCTGTTCGCTGACACAGAATATGTAGTTTTTATAGCCTTTTTCATGGTTTTCATTCAGGTCTTTGATCAATAGGTCAAATTGCTTATTAAAACTAGGTTGTGGCTTGGTATTGTATCGAATTGTATAGTCCGCTTTGGTATACGGGGTGTTGCTGTTTTCTAGTAGGGCATAGGATAGCAATTGTTTTTTGATCAGCTCGGAAGTGGTAAAAAGTTCTTCTGGGGTGCTGTGTTTGATATCTTCGGAGAGTGTGCTGAATACTTCTTTGGCTTTTTCGAAATTCTTGTCGATCCTATGACTGAGTGTTTGGATGTCTTGAATGAGGATGGCGGTTTCTTTGGGGATGTATTGCAGGAAGCTTTCGCGGGTATCTTGTAATGCTTTGTTTTCTACATTGGGGATGATCGCAATTTTGGGAACTTGTGCGGATGATAATTGCGTTTCTACATCAAAGGAACGAATGCTGTCTACTTCGTCTCCAAAGAACTCGATACGATACGGCTCGTCGTTACTGAATGAGAATACATCTACAATACCCCCTCGTACAGAAAACTCTCCTGGTTCGGTTACAAAATCTACTCGCTGAAATTGGTATTCGAATAATACTTCATTGATAAAATCTAGAGATAGCGTATCATTAACGGCTACGTTGAGCGTGTTTTTTTCTAATTCTTTTCGGGTGACAACTTTTTCGAATAAGGCATCTGGATAGGTGACAATGAGTGCTGGTTTTTTTCTAGAATTGATACGATTAAGTACTTCTGCACGTAAGAGTACATTGGCATTGTCTGTTTCTTCTATTTGGTAGGGTCTTCGGTAGCTACCTGGGTAGAATAATACGTGTTCGTCACCTAACAATTGTTCGAGATCATTGAGGTAATAGGCTGCTTCCTCTTTGTCGTTAAAGATACAAACAAAGGGTTGCTGGCTGCTCTTAAAACTAGTTTCTATAACTAGTGATAATGCCGATCCTATAAGGCCTTGTAGGTGTATCTTGTTGGTTGATGCTGTAATCGCTTTTTCTAGCTTTTGCGATTGCGATGCTTTTGCAATGGTCTGCGAGATGATTGCTTTACTCACGTATCGAATATTTTGTAACAAATATACTACTTTTAGGTATTGTGCTAGTGGCGTATATAGCAGAATAGAAGCGTGAAGATTTTTTGTTTATGCTGGGGGTGTGATAACTGTAGTATATTGCTGTTTTGGTTAAACAATTTATAGGCATTGGCAGCTTTTTGCGTTAGGGATCCCAGATGGAAATCCCACAGCCCGACGATAGGAGGAGCGAGGAATTGGAACGGATAACCCGACCCTTGGGGAACGCCCTAAATTACACAAAAAAAGTGGCTACAATTAGATGGTACGCTGCAATTGTAGGGCAATCATTTCTAGCCATTCTTTGATCTCTTGATCGTCTTGGAAATAACGATTGACTTCGATGGTGATTTCTGGCCAATAGGAGGTGTCGTGTAGCACTTGGAGGATTTCGGAGAGGGTATGAGAAATGATATCCTCTGGATTGTCCTGCAGGTAGTTGTATACAATCTCGCTATCGGTTAATTGCTCTAAGTCTGCTTCAGGAAAATAGCCTGCAAAAAATTGGAATAAGAATGGGTATTTGTTTTCTAACATAGTTGGTATGGGTATGGAAGCCTCCAAAAATATAGTGTTTTTTCTATGTTTTTGGAGACTTTATATATAGGATTAGTTAGGATATGCTGTAAGTACATAGTAGCCGTTTGGAGCGCTCGATCGCTTTTGGAGGACGACTCTAAATTTTTTGGAGGTATAGGGGTCGTTTTGCCCACGCTGTAATACGATACCGATGTTTCTCCTATGGGTGTAGTTGAGTACGAGTCTACGACTGCCACTGTTTAACCAGTTGTTAATTCTAGAGCGATTGGCATTAATGGCGTTTACGATCACTTGTCCTGCTTGGTTGAGCTCATTAAAGGTGCTGGCAGCACGAATAGAGCTGTTTTGTAACCTATTGCGCAGGTAGGCGATGGATTTTCCGACGTGGCGCTCGATGGTATGGCCTCCTAATCGTTCTTGCTGTCTAAGGAAAGGAGCATTTTTAGCAATGACCGTATCACTTTCTGTAGTTGATAGCTCGAATGTGTCATCGATAAAGGAGGTACTCTCTTTTTCGCAACTGCTGAATAGCACCGAAAAAAAGATGGCGGTGATTAAAAAAACAAATTGTTTTTTAAGGTGTGTTACAATTTTCATCTGTTTTGTGTTAAGGAATGGTTCTGTAAAAGCTGTTGAGTTTTTTTAAAATTATGTGATAGCTAAAGTATGTATTTGAAAATTTAGTTAGTTAATGGTAGCGTTAGTGTTTGGTTATGTGTGGGTTAATTGAGGGGTTTTTGGGCGATGAATGAGATGGCTTTTTTAGAGGGGTATTTTATATATAGCGAATTAGGCTGTTTTTTAATTTTAAAAAGGAAAAGAGTTTAGTTATCTTTGCGGCAACATAAAATAAAAAAAGTACATGTCAATATCTGATTTATTTGATAGTGGGTTTCAGAAAAGAAATCAAGATCATTTTGCTGCCATCGTAAGAGTGGCGATGTCTGATTGTGTAATTACTGATGAAGAGCAGGTTTTTTTGGATCGATTAGCCAGAAAATTAGACATTTCTGAGAATGATTATCAAGAAATATTAAAGGATTACAAATCACATCCAATCAATCCGCCTATTAGTTATGATACTAGATTAGAGCGTTTGTATGATTTGGCTAGAATGGTATATGCAGATCATATTAAAGCAGATACGCAAGTGCTATTGTTAGAAAAACTAGGAGTGGGTCTTGGTTTTCATCCTGATAATGTGAAGTATGTGATCGATAAGGCGCTATGCCTAGTGAATAAGGGAGTGGATGGAGATACTTTTGCAGATGAGATTAAAAATATGAATAGATAATATTTAGAGCTATCTAAGTATATACTAAGAATTTTTATAAAAAAAGCCGCTTATGAAGCGGCTTTTTTGGCTATTTGCTTAATGATTTTATACATCAGATCTTCTTGTTCGAAGGGTTTAGCGATAAAGTCATCCATTCCAGATTTTAGACATTTGTCACGTTCTGCTTCTGTGGCTTTGGCTGTGAATCCTATAATAGGAACACCACAGATGGCTTGATCTCCGTAGTTTTTTCGGATTTTATGAGTGGCTTGGTAGCCATCCATTTTGGATGTTTTTAGATCCATTAGTACTAGATCATAATTACGCCTTTCGATATAGCTAATGGCTTCTTCGCCATTAATGGCTACATCTACAAAAAAACTACCATGATTGATTAGGATTTTCATGATCAAGAACTGCGTTGCTTCTTCGTCTTCTACTAGGAGCACTCGAAATTTCTTTTTGCTCTGTGGGAGATTGTATTTCTTTTTACTTCGTTTTTTGGGAGCCTTTCGAATTTCGAATTTAAAAGGAAGTTTTACTTCGAATACACTGCCTTTATCAGGTTCGCTACTAACTTTGATTTCACCTCCTAGTAAGGTCACTAGGTCTTTGACGATGGCTAGACCGAGTCCTGTGCCTGTAATTTGTTTGTCTTCATTAAAACGAGTAAAACGACTAAAGATACTGTCTAGGTGTGTTTCTTGTATTCCGAAACCTGTGTCCTCTATTTTAAAATTGATACTCAGTTTATTGGTGCGTTGGTAATTTTTAGTGACAGAAAATTTGACACTGCCTTCTTCTGTAAATTTAAAAGCATTACTCAATAGGTTATTGATGATCTGATACACACGGGTTCGATCTCCGATGAGGTATTCTTGTATATTGGGATCGATATAGGTTTCGAAGCTGATATCTTTTTTCTTAGCGAGCTTGGCATAGGTTTCTTCGAAGCCTTCGATCAGGTTTACGAATAAGAAACGTTCTTTGACAATCTTAAGCTTACCAGATTCTATTTTGGCAATGTCTAGCATATCATCAATCAATGCGTTTAGGTGTAAACTTTGACGTTTGATGATACGAGCTAATTCTTCTTGTTCGAAGTCTAATTTGGTTTTCTCTAAGACTTCTACAAACCCCAAGATACTGGTTAGGGGCGTTCTGATCTCATGATTAATATTAGAGATAAAACTGTTTTTAAACTTTTCTTTTTCGATTAGAAATTTGTTGTCTAATGCTAGTTTTTTGGCTTTGAGAACTGATTCATTACGCTGCTGTGCAATCTTGTTGAGCTCGTGATATTTGATGGTATAATCAAATAAGATGATATTAATTGCGAGGGTGCTTATTTCTATCGTAATGTCACAGATTCTTTCTGTATTGCCTTCTTCTATGTGTATACACGGAAAATTATACGTTTCTTGTTGGTCAGTACGTGCTTCGATAAAGCCGCGCAAGATCTCGAAAAAAGGGTGTGCGTCATAAATAGCATCTCCTTTTTGCCAATTAAAAAGTGTGTTTTCTGTATCGGTAATAGTACCATCTGGGGAGATGGATGTAAATTGAGTTTTCTGACTAAACTGTATTTTGTTTTCTTGTGCTGTCATAAATTTTTACTGTGTGATTTCTGTAGAGAGCTCTAAGAAAAAATTTTGCACATTTTTATTGGTTTTAGCACTGGTCAAACAATCAATAGTGATAGTATGTTCTTTAAATTTCTTAAGCATCTCTTTTTCGTTTACTAAATCTACTTTGTTTCCTATGACTTTGATAGGTACTTTTGGGTGATTTTGGGATAAGTAATCGATATCCTGTTGTAGGTTTTTATAGGTCTCTTCTCTAGTAAGATCAAATACATATAGAAATGCGTGAGACCCTAATAGATATGATTTTCGGGTGTCTTCTATATTGGTGTGACCTTCTGTGTCCCAGATGATCATAGATAGCTCTCTGCCGTCGGGCATCTCTACTACTTTTTTCTTGATCTGTACCCCTAGTGTTACTTTGTAGTCTTCGGAAAATTCGTTATCCACAAAACGTCTGAAAAGTGAGGTTTTGCCAACTCCGAAATGTCCTAAAAGCACTACTTTTTTAGACAATTTCATCTTCGAAATATTTTTTTAGTTTACGAGTGAATAGTTTACTGTTTTCTAATTCTCTACGCGAGATGTGTTTTTGTGCGAATTCTAAAATCTGATCCTCTAAAACTTCTTTAAACATCATTGTGTATGCGCCAGATACTACTGCCGCAATGTAATAAGAATAAAAGTTTTGTATATGTATGGTATATAATTCGTATTCAATTAATTCTAGGTTCTGATTGCCGCCTTCAAAAGCGTCTTCTACAAAGCTTTTGATCGCAGTAAGCATCCCAGCGACCATATCTTTATCAATCGTACCATCGGATAAAGGACTATAATCCGTAATGAGTAGTCCAGAATCTTTTTCGATGACAAACATTTGTATCAATCGTGGTTTTGCATATTCACTAATCTCTAAATCCCCACTACTGATGCCTTGTGCTCTAGCCTTGGTTCTTCGGAACCATTTTTTAAAAGAAAAAGCACTTTTGGTCTTATGACTGATATTTTCACTCAGTAGCTTCATCTCATGAGCAATGTATTTTTTGATCATCTTACCGATGATCGGAAATAAAGCTTCTACCACTGCGTCTTGAGAATTTTTAATTTCCGTTTTTAAAGTTTCGGTTATCGCGGGACCAAGTGTTGTAGGAATTTCTTCTATAAAGTCTTCTAGCTTATCATCTATGATAGGATTTACTTTAGACGACAACTCTTTTTTTTGATGAATAATCGTGCTGAGGGCTTCTATTTTTTTGGCGATTGATGCCGTATATTCCTTCTCCTCGGTGAGTAGTAGGTCTTTTAGAATCCTTAATTTATCCTTATCTTCCATGGTGTTGGATAGCATGTAGGATTATTGACTGATTTTTTCACCCATGGCGATTAAAAGGTCTCCAAGTGTTTTCTTATCTACTTTTTTAGTGTCTAAAGCTTCTGCTTTTTCGGCAAGACTGTCTTCTAATTCTGTAATTCTAATTCCGATATCAGTACTGAGGTTATCAATAGCTTGATGTAGCTCTTTTCGGGTATCATCTATAAAATCCTCTAATTCTTTCTTCTTAGAGGAGATGTCTCTTTTAACAGCTTCGAATTCTGAGTTATATGCAGCAATATTTTCTCCAAAGATTAAGTTTTTTATTGCTTCTATTTTTGAAGAAGGATCATTCACTACGGGTTCTTGTGTAGCTGTTTTTTCTTTGGTCATGTTGGATGCTATTTAATTGTTTTGTGTGCTTCATGTAAATTTACTATAAAATTACTAAAAGTCACGTTTAAAAATGATTATAATGTTTTTCTATAACGTACTCAATATCTGTACCATATTTTTAATAGGGCATAGCATATTATCACATAGCAATACTTTTTGGGGGTGTTGATTGTCTATGTGAGATAGTGTTGTTTGTTGATAGTCAGTGATTTGTTTGCGTGAAGTGGAGGGGTTAGTGTTTCAACAACTTTTTTTGACTATTTTTTTATGATTGTTAGTTTTAACCTGTTTTTTATAATTCGTTATGAGCTTGCGTTATCGTTTTGCAAGGTTACTAAAAAATTAAAAATTATACCACTTCTGGTGTCTAAAAACTGTTATACAAATGTTTGTTTTTTAGATAAAGCAGGGTTTTGGACAAAAGAAATTGCTTTTTCTACCATGTTTTTACTACCACAGATAAAAGGAGTGCGTTGATGCAGAGCTGTTGGTCGTATATCCAAAACACGCATGTTGCCATCACTAGCCATTCCACCTGCTTGCTCTGCAATAAATGCCATTGGATTGCATTCATATAATAGTCTTAGTTTGCCTTCAGGAGCTGTAGATGTACTTGGGTATATATAGATGCCACCTTTTATCATATTGCGATGTATATCACTAACTAGTGAGCCTATGTATCTAGAGGTGTAGGGCCTATCTTCCTTTTCTTCTTGGCAATATTTTATGTATGCTTTGATGCCTGCAGGGAAGTGCACGTAGTTTCCTTCATTAATTGAATAGATGTTTCCGTTTTCAGGAAAGAGCATATTGGGGTGTGATAAGTAGTAGGTACCCAGTGCAGGATTAAGTGTAAAACCATTTACACCATGGCCTGTGGTATATACCAGCATAGTAGATGTGCCGTAGATAACGTATCCAGCAGCAACTTGTAAATGGCCAGGTTGTAAAAAGTCTTCTAGGGTCACTGCTGTACCAATAGGTGTAACTCTACGGTAGATCGAAAAAATAGTACCTACCGATACATTCACATCTATATTAGAACTACCATCTAGTGGATCGATCAGCACTACGTAATTATTCTGATGGTCATGTTGCTGTCCTCGAATGGTAATAAAATCTTCATTTTCTTCAGATGCGATACCACATACAATTTCTCGATTCGTCAGGGTGTTTATAAACGTTTCATTGGCGAATACATCTAACTTTTGTTGCGCTTCTCCTTGTATATTGGTTGCTCCAACAGTGCCTGTGATGTCTACAAGTCCGGCTTTATTGACTTCGTGATTTACCATTTTGGCAGCTAATCGTATGGAATTAATCAGTCTAGAAAGTTCTCCAGTAGCATAAGGAAACTGTTGTTGGTTTTCGATGATGAATTCACCTAAAGTTTGATTTTTATGTGTCATAGTGTTGTGAGTTAGTGCCTATAAAAATAGTGTTTTTTTAGTGTTACTAAAACGTTTTCGTTGTTGAAAGATTTATACGGAGCACTCAAGGGGTTTTTTACAGCATATTTTATAGTTTTGAAAAAAATAGAGTTCAATGGAATATACGATACGCAAAGCCACGGAAGCAGATATGGGACAAGTACTATCTTTGATACAAGAGCTAGCTGTTTTTGAAAATGAACCCACAGCAGTAGAAGTCACGGAAGAAGAATTGATACGCGAAGGATTTGGAGACAGTCCACTTTTTCATTGTTTTGTAGCAGATACAGCCACAGGGATTGTAGGGATAGCATTGGTGTACTACAGGTTTTCTACTTGGAAAGGAAGAACGATACATCTAGAAGACTTGATTGTACGCGAGGAACTAAGAGGCAAAGGCATCGGAAAAGCATTGTATACCAGCGTGATGAAATATGGGGCGGAACAAGGTGTAAAAAGAGTAGAATGGAACGTACTAGACTGGAATACAAATGCCGTAAATTTTTACAAAAATAGCGGTGCGAAAATTCTAGAAGGATGGCAAGTAGTACAGATGGATGCGCAAGGGCTTGCAGCATTTGTAGCCAAGAATTGATATAGACGGTTATGAAAATATTTAAATTCGGAGGCGCTGCTGTGCAACATGCAACAGGTGTGCAGAATGCATGTAAGATTATCACTGCCAATGCCACAACACCATTGGTTATTGTAGTATCGGCTATGGGTAAAATGACCAATGCATTCGAGCGTATTGTAGCCTATTACTTAGCAAACGATCCGTTATTAACACAGGCGATTCAGGAAACGAAAACCTATCATCATACCATCGCTAGTGAGCTGTTTAAGGATCAAGAACATCCTGTGTTTACTACGATCGCAGCACTGTATGAAGACTTATCGATTACGCTAGCTAGAAATAAATCCAAGACTTATGCCTATGTCTATGATCAGATTGTAGGTTATGCAGAGTTACTATCTACGCAAATCGTGAGTAGTTACCTGAGTCATATCGGGTATTCACATCAATGGTTAGACGCTAGAACATGTATAAAAACAGATAGTACCTATCGCGATGCTAGCGTAGATTGGATCGCGACGCAGCAAGCGATAGAACAACAAGTCGTACCACAAAAAAACTATCTTACTCAAGGGTTTATTGGCAGTAATGTCGATGGATTTTCTACCACGCTTGGTAGAGAAGGGAGTGATTATTCTGCGGGGATTTTTGGATATTGTCTAGCTGCGGATAGTGTGACGATTTGGAAAGATGTGCCTGGTGTACTCAACGGCGATCCCAGAGTTTTTGAGCAAACAGTATTACTTTCGCAATTGTCATATAAAGAAGCGATTGAGTTTGCTTTCTATGGAGCATCTGTTATCCATCCCAAAACATTACAACCCTTAGAGCGCAAAGCAATACCATTGCATGTACGATCCTTTGTCCATCCGGAGAACACGGGTACAGTAGTCCAAAAAGGTACTGCGATCACGCCACAGGTACCGTGTTATATTGTCAAAAACAATCAAAAATTAGTTTCCTTATCATCTTTAGATTTTTCATTTATCGGAGAAGATACCATGCGCGCAATCTTTGATGTATTGGATCGTTATCAGCTAAAAGTAGGTTTGATGCAACGTTCAGCCATTAGTTTTTCGATGTGTTTAGAAGATAAATTTGCTAATTTTGATGCGCTGTTACAGGAATTGAAAACCAACTACCGAGTTACATATAATGAACAGGTAGCGCTATATACGATCAGACATTTTACACCACAGGCTATTGCGGTAGTAGAACAAGAACACACCGTGTTACTTCAGCAAACCACACGGGAAACCTATCAGATAGTAGTCAAACAATAAATAAGATATCTACAGATACAGATTTTTACTATATTTGTAGTTAGCACAAAATGTAACGAATGGCGGTAATTACCTCTAAACAAATAGCCAAAGGGCTTCAATTAGACAAGCTTGGCTTTATTGGTAACTTTGTAGGTTGGATAATTCTCAAAGTAACACGATTATCCAAAGTAAATCGACAATATGCTAGTATTAGTCATCATAGCGGCCTTACATTTTTAGAAGAAGCTTTAAAAATGTATGGGGTTTCGTATGAGATTCCTCCAGAAGACTTGAAACGATTGCCTAAAACAGGTGCTTTCATCACCATTTCTAATCATCCTCTAGGAGGTTTAGATGGCATTTTATTGCTCAAACTCTTATTGGAGCATCGTACGGATTATAAGATCATAGCCAATTTTTTATTGCATAATTTTACACCACTAAAGGAATATATCATGCCTGTCAATCCATTCGAGGATCGAAAAGAGGCTAAATCAAGTCATACAGGGATCAGGCAATCCATACAGCACCTTAAGGATGGAATGCCATTAGGGATTTTTCCAGCAGGAGAAGTATCGACTAAAAAAGAAGGTAAATATTATGTAGACAAACCATGGGAACCAAGTGCGATGCGATTGATACAGAAAGCTAAAGTTCCCGTCATTCCTATTTATTTTCATGCTAGGAACAGTAGATTATTCTATCAATTGGCATCGATACATGATCTATTACGTACGGCTAAGTTGCCTAGTGAATTGTCTTCGCAAGAAAATCGAGTGATCAAGGTTCGGATAGGAAAACCTATTTCGATACAAGACCAAGAAGAGTATAAAAACATTGATGCTTTTACACAGTTCTTGCGCAAGAAAACCTATATGCTGGCCAATCCCTATGAGAAAAAACGATTGATAGAAAGCCTGCCACAAAATTTAAAAATCTCTAAATTGCCCAAACAAATAGCTTTAGAAGGTAGTATCAACGCTATAGAATCTGAGTTAGAATACTGTAGATCGCATAATAAGCGATTACTGATCAGTAAGAATTACGAAGTATTCTTGGCCAAAAAAGAGCATATTCCGCATGTATTACATGAGATAGGTAGGCTACGAGAAATCACCTTTAGAGAAATTGGTGAAGGCACCAATCAATCCATTGATCTAGATCCCTTCGATACCTATTACCACCATATGTTTTTATGGGATACCAAAGCAAAAAAACTAGCAGGTGCATATAGAATGGGGATTGGTACAGAGATTTTTGCCAATTATGGAATCGATGGGTTTTATCTACAAGACCTATTCCGATTTGAGCCCGAATTGTATCCTATGATGAGTCAATCCATAGAAATGGGACGCGCTTTTATCATCAAAGAATACCAGCAACGACCCATGCCATTGTTTTTATTATGGAAAGGGATTGTACACTGCACACTGCGTTTTCCAGAAAATAAATACCTGATTGGCGGAGTGAGTATCAGTAATAAGTTCAGTAATTTTTCGAAATCACTGATGATAGAATTCATGAAATCTCATTATTACGATCCCTATGTAGCTCAGTATGTACGTCCTAAAAAAGAGTTTAAGGTCAAGCTCAAAGATGCAGACAAAGATTTTGTATTCGATGCTAGTAGGAGCGATCTTAATAAATTCGATAAAATCATAGACGAAATCGAGCCTGGAAGCTTGCGAATACCAGTATTGATCAAGAAGTATATCAAGCAAAACGCCAAGGTAGTAGCCTTTAACGTAGATCCGTTGTTTAATAATGCGGTTGATGGATTGATGTATATACGTATAGCAGATCTGCCAGAAAGCACTGTAAAACCAGTGATGGAAGAATTTCAGGCAGAGTTAGAGCGTACCTATTTTAAGAGTGCAGATTCCACTACTACTTTATAGATAATTAGGGCGTTCCCCAAGGGTCGGGCTATCCGCTATATCTTTTGGCAGCACTAAGGTGCTACCAAAAGGATGCCGCTGCTATCCCTAACGCGAGTTGATATATCCGAAGTCGTTTAAAATTTGATAAACGTTCATGTCGATTGACAGTTGAAACCAAAATTTAATTAATTTTTCATTGTTATTTTTAACCTAGAAACTTTCTTAATTAAGAAAATTGTCCATTTCTTAATTAAGGAGGTGTTTAATTTAACTTAGGATATATTTTGTAATGAAAACATTTAAAGCAGGGAAATATATAAGTCAAGGAACTTACAAAAGCTTTCAGCCGAATAAGATACATCAAGAATGGAAAATTGATGAAATGGAATTGTTTAAATAAATAAGATCGTTAAAGTATCCTCTAACGATCTTGTTATTGGTGGAAAATCTTTGTGTTATAAAGCTTTTAAGACTGTATTGTCTACAAAGTTTTTACAATACTCCTTGATTTGATTTCTAGTCTTTACGAAGGCTGCATGAATCTCTTCTTCTGTGCCTTCTACCTTTGATGGGTCAAAGAAATTAAAATGTAGTTTTTCAGCCTTTCCAGGGAAAAAAGGACAGCGCTCCTTGGCATTATCGCATACCGTCAGGATATAATCGAATTCAATAGCCGTATATTCTTCTAAGTTATTAGAAGTGTGTGTAGAGATGTCTATGTTGTCTTCTTTCATAATCGAAATAGCTCTTGGGTTTACACCATGTGTTTCTACCCCTGCGCTATAGACAGTAGCTTGCTCTTGGGCAAAATGTTTTAAGTATCCCTCTGCCATTTGGCTTCTACAGGAGTTTCCTGTACATAATACTAGAATATTCATGTTTTTATGATAAGTTTTATGGTTGTTGTATGTAATCTAAAATTGAAGTGATTTAAACATTTTTGATTTCAGCGAAAAACTAAGATTTTGTGATCAAATACAGCGATTTTTTAGTTGCATAGCAGCGCTACGGAACTCAAAAATTACAAAATTTGAGTGTAAAAGATCGTTTTTATAGCAAATTGAAAAAAGTTTAAACCATTTTACTATAAGAAATCGTTGTTTAGCAGCATCCGCTATTCGGAGCGCATGTAGCGTTTTGCATGTTTGGTTCAGGAATGCCACAAGCATCCTTTGCCTTGCAGTCAGTAGGTTGTACCGTTAGTTTGATTAATAGCACACCTTCTTTAAGTTCGTAATCAGCAATATGCAATTGTGCAGTATGGAACATAGCATTGCTGTATTCGATCTTTACAATAGCATCGAGTTCATACGCTTTCATTTTGCCTACTTTTTTTAGGATGCTCAATGCTTTGTACACACTCATATATGCCGCTTTACCTACCTCAGAAGGACTTTCCCATAATTGTATGATGGTTTCCTTCCAAGCATCTGCTGTACCACCACAATCCACAGCATCTACCGTTAGGTGTTTGACTTCTGTGATATGGTAATTCGTACCTACTAGCATATTAGGGGCATACTCAAACGCCAATGATTTTCCTTGGTGTGCCGTGAGTAAGGTGATAAAATCTGATGTAGTCATGCGTATTCTATTTTGAGTTTAACAACAGTTTTGTTTCGTGGTATTAAAAAATGAATTAAGAATGGTTTGTAATGCATTCCATTTAGTCACATCGATACAGTAGCACATGCGCTTTCCTTCGATCTCCCCTTTGAGTAATCCGATGCGCTTTAACTCCTTTAGATGCTGAGAAATGGTAGCTTGTGCTAGCCCAATTTCTGCTACTAAGTCATTACAAATACAAGAATCTTGATGACTAATATATTCCAAAATAGCGATACGCGCAGGATGCCCTAAGACTTTAAATACTTGTGCCAATTCATTCTGTCGCGTAGAAAATATATCAGTTTTGGTAACTCCCATTCTTATATTGTTATATCGCAATATTACGATAATAAAATGAATTCTAAAAATAATGAGTTATTTTAAGATGAAGAAGTTTTACAAAGATCGATTTTATAGCCAATTATAAAAAGTTTCAATCACTTTGATCTATGTGTATAAGAAACACAGCGCTACCCTATTCTTGATACGGTAGCGCTGTGTGTAGAAGTTGTTGGGTAATTATAGAAGGCTTAGAACCAAGGCTTCTTTCCTACCTGATACGTTTGATAAAACTCCTCGTCTGATTTCGTTAGGTAGATAATACCTTCAATGAGTGCGATGATACCACCGATACCACATAAGAGTGATAAAAGAATTTGTAATATCCCTTCTTTGTTATAGCCTAGTATAAATTTGTGCACCCCAAATGGTCCTAGTAGAATAGCTAAGATTCCAGCAAGTACCTTTTTGTTTTCTTGGCTTCCACCCAATACATCTTTTGCACCATCTACAAAATCATTGGCAGCTTCTTTAGCATCTCCTGCTAGATCATTAATTGTTTCTTTTGCCTCTTTTTTAAAGTCGTCTCCTAGATTGTTTTTTTCTTGGCTCATAATTAGGTTTATATTGAACTCATCTTGACTTTTTCTTTTCCCTAAAAAATGCCTGAAATTCACCTGTATTTCGTTACTTTTTTATACATAGCGCTGCTATGAATTCCAAAAAGTAAAGATGAGTTCATTGTTAGTTGCTTTAAAGTTACAAAAAAACAAACTGTTTTTTTATCCTAGTAAAATTCCTACCACTAAAAGAGGCGTACACTTTTAGCAATTTGCTAAAAAACGGATCAAATACGTCCTGATTTTATAATTTTTGAGTACTGGAATATATAATGTCATGAATTCTTCATTTTTTGCCTTAATGAAAAAATAAAGGCAAGATGCATTCTAAAATAAAAACATATTTTAGGGGTAACATTTTGGCTAAAAATGGCACTTATAGATAAGACGATAAACCATTAAACTAATAAACAATGAATTGGTATTTAAAAGTGATACGAGATAATTATGCAAATTTCGAAGGCCGAGCTAGACGCAAAGAGTATTGGATGTATACATTGGTGAATTCATTACTCTCTCTAGGGCTTTATGCATTGGCGATTATTGGTGCTATATCAGAAATAGAAGTATTGATGATTATAGGATTTATTTTATTGATAGGATATACATTAGCGACATTTGTTCCAAGTCTAGCACTTATAGTAAGAAGAATGCATGATATCGGAAAAAGTGGTTGGATGCTATTTGTATCCTTTATTCCTTTTATAGGATCGATATGGATGTTGGTCTTATTGGTTACAGAGGGCGATCATGGCGAAAATGTATATGGTGAAGACCCTAAGTCTACAGAAGAATTTTAAATGATATTCGGCAGGCGCAATATCCTATTTATAGGATTCGATGGCTTACAACCTAAAAAAGACCGCACTTAGCGGTCTTTTTTAGGTTGTAAGCCATGCGATTTCTCGATGCAAGTTTTCTTTGGCCTGTGTTTCGAAGTTGTTAAAGAAAGGAGTGGTTTTAAAAATTTGTGGCATTGCTATAAAATGTTGGAGTATTTTTATTCTTCCTTTCTTGTACATCCAATCTGGGTAATACTGGTATTCTTTTCGGACATTCGTATAGTAATTTTTATACGCATCCCATGTGCTTCCTAAAATACAAAGGTCTGCATCTGTAAAATAATTGATCGTCTCATTATTCGTTACTTGATGCCCTTTTGTAGCTAGTATCATTTGGTGGCATACGTCAATTCGATCACTAGTGATATGCAGCGTAGCTAGTATATCAGCACATGTTTCTGCACTTTTCTCTTCGTTTTTTTTTTGAGAGGATTATAGATATAATCATGATAAAAAAGTGCAAATAGCACGATGTCCCAATCATCAATCTCAGCTTTTACATTGCATAAATGCTCATAACAATGTGCTAGATGTGCCAATGTGTGGTAGTGTCTATCCTTTTTGCTGTATTGACGCGCGATATCTTCCCACAATACATTGCTATGATCGGTGGTTGTATACTGCGCTAAGAGGTCTGTAAAAATTTCTTTTAGCAAAACTGCTTTTTTATTTTAGAAACAATCGTTTGCGCTAGTCTTTCCTTAGATTCACGTGTCCAGCCAGCAATGTGCGGACTTAGAATTACATTATCCATAGCTAGCAATTCCTGCAAAGGTTTTGGCATTTTATCAGGGTTGGTAAATAAGTTCTCGAAAGAAGCTTTTTCATATTCTAATACGTCTAATCCTGCACCTAATATTTTTTTAGCGTGTAAGGCAGCTACTAAATCTTCTGTCACGACACTTTTTCCTCTGGCGGTATTGAGTAACCAAAATGGTTTATGAAAGCGATTGATAAACGCTGTGTCAATCATTTTGTGCGTAAGAGGAGTCCATGGTGTGTGCAAGCTTAAAATGTCAGTTTTTTCAAAGAGTTCCTCTAAGGATACCTGAGTAGCATCGCTATTTTCTACATCTTCTCGGATGTCATAGCAGATGACCTCTACATCAAATCCTCTGAGTTTTCTGGCAAAAGCCCTTCCCATATTTCCATATCCGATAATACCTACCGTCTTTAGGTCTACTTCATGCCCTCGGTTTTCTTCGCGTAGCCAAGTGCCATTACGTACTTGCTGATCCGCACTATTCATTTTGTTAAACAATGATAATAGCATCCCCAAAGCATGTTCTCCCACAGCGTTTCGATTCCCTTCGGGGGCAGCAAACATATGAATCCCTTTTTGGGCAGCATGTGCGGTGTCTATATTTTCTAAACCAGCTCCCACACGTGCAATAAATTTTAAATTCGTAGCCTTGTCTATAAATGAAGCGTCAATGCTAAAACGGCTTCTTATCACGATACCGTCATAATCTGCAATACTAGTTTCGATGGTTTCTTTGCTAGTTGTGTACGCTTCGTGGTTGGTGAAACCTAATTCATTGAGTTCTTCTATTAATAATGGGTGGTTGTGGTCTAGATGTAATATATTCATTGAAAATGTGATTATATGTTATTGATAACGATGGCGTAGCACAAATGTGTCATTTTTCTGTATGCATGGTGTATCGCTGTTACGTTATGAGGCAAACTATTTTTTTACTATTATTAGATACGTTAAGAGGGGTTGGAGGGTATAAATACTATTTTTATACGTTCGATGATTCCTTGTAAAATGCTAAAGATCGCATCCGAAGAAAAACCACCGATAAGTGCGAGTACACTTTTGCTAAACAAATTAAATCCACCCGGCTCGGTTTTATAAAATGAAATGATCTCAGAAAAAATAATACCAGCAATAACACCTAAAACGATGAGTGCCGTATAATAAATAGAATCCTCAGGAGCCAATGTACCATTTTTTATTGCTGAACTGACATTCTTTAATAAGTAAAATAACACACCTAATCCCGAAATAGAGGTTAGAAACCCTAGATTGAGCAATAAATTGATGCCATTATTTTCCATAATGCCTTTGTCTAGCGAATCATTGTTTACCTCTGGAGATAAGCCTGTAATAATGAAGGCTGTTAAAAAAACGAGTGCCAGAATAATTAGGTTTCTGATCAGCGGTAGTTTACTTACTAATGATCTACTACTATCACTTTTGTATATTTTCTGAGTGTATTGAATTGATTTAGGAGTAGCAGGTGCTATATTTTTGCACAGTAGATTGTGTGCATTGATTAAATCATCTATAGCAGTACTTTGGATAAGTGTATTAATTTCTGTGTTTATAATGATACCATTATAGATGGCGAACGATAACATATGATTAATGTCTTCGGTTAGTTCTTTGACTACGGTAGCGGATATACTACTACCAGTGTCGGTATTATGGGCTGCATCACGTTTTGGGGTAGTTTGGTGGATCGACGTTTGTTGCATCATACGTTTTTTGGAAAGGGAAATTTAGTAATCTATAAAGCTATAAAATTCATGGAATAAAATCATAGCGAATTAGAGGTTTTTATGGTAGAATGTACATAAATATACTATCTATAGCGTAATCATCATTTTTTTACGCTCACATTTTTGCACTTGATTAGACAATAGCCCTTCTGGACGGAGATGAAAAAGTGTAGATAGCCATAATGACTGAAAAAAAATCCATGAATGATAAGATTGTAGGTAAAAAATACATTCTATGTAAGTATACTATTATTTTTTAAGTATTTTATTAGAATTTAGCGCGAGTTTTTGTCACTTTTGTATGATAATTTTATAGTTTTGGCTAAATTGATGTAAGCTTTGTAATTGAATACTTACAATTAATGATCACGATGTAGCAATATTCATTTGTACATGTATAAGAAATAATTACGATATCTATGAAACAATTATTACTATTAGCATTTACTGGGATTGTATTGATCTCTTGTAAAACCAATCAAAAAGGAGACTCTGTTGATGGCGGAAATCTGGAAGAAATTATCAGTGATGAAATACTCACAGGAAAGGTAATAGATAACAAACGAAAGAAAGTAGGCTATGCAGCTATTCGATTGATTATCGATGAATCAAATTGTATGAGTGCCTATACTGATAAAGATGGCTTGTACGCTTTTACGATAAATCCTACAAAAATCAAAGAGGATAGCTACTTCGAGGTGGTATTTAAGGGGTTTGCTAAAAAAGTAATTCCCTATAAAGATGTAGTGGCAAATAGCACTATTAGATTGACTACAAAAGGAACTGTAATAACAGGTACGGATTATAAAATATTTTATGAAGAAGCGCGTAAGTGTACGCGCTAAGAAATCACAGTATACAACAGCGTATATTTTAAAAGGTAGTAATTGAAAATCAATTACTACCTTTTTTTTATAGATTTAATTAGCAGGTTCGATGACCCATCGCTGTCTCCCAGAGTAATCATCTACATTCCATAAATCCACTTTGCTACCATCGCTAGTACAACTAAGCATAAAACGGGGACTGTTTAATCCTCGTGTGATGTAAATCTGATAGGTGCTATTCAGCGGGTTGATCAATGAGAAGCTCCATTGCTGTCTTCCAGAATTATCATCGTTATACCATAAATCTACGACCTCTCCTGTAGCCGCCGTGCTGAGCCAATTACGACCGCTAAATAAGCCTGCAACAGGTTTGATATGGTATTTGCCATTTCCAATAGGAGTGATCACCCATTTTTGACGTCCAGAATTATCGTCTACAGGCCATAAATCAACTACTTCTCCAGTAGTATTACAACTCAAGAATTTTCGATTACTACTCAATCCTCGTTCTGGATAGATGTGCACAATTCTGTTTGTTAGGTTGTCATCAAGCCTATTGACTGCTGCTGATTTTTCTGTGGTTTCAAGCACGTTTAGTTCATTCGTTTCTTCTAGCTCTTCTGTGCTACACGAAGTAAAAAAGACAGTTAGCATCAGAATGCTGATTTGCATGGTTTTTTTCCAGTTTGTTCTCATGGTTAAAGGTTTATAAGAGTTATACTCTCAAAATTACGCTACCCCATTTTAGGATTGATCTTTTTGGTGTTAAAAGAGTGTTATGAATGAATACTTTTTAGGGGAAAAAATAGTTTTGTTTGCTGCTTGATGGCTGTTGACAACTTTTTAGGAATACCGTAAAATAGCCTGTTTTCGATAGTTGCCAGTGTTAGTCTATTAGTAATGAGTTAAATAAGATTGTATCAATTATGTGTAAAAATGTATCGATGCACACTGATGAATACTTGTAAATAAGAGATGATAAAAACTTAACAAAAACAATGGTAATATTCCCATACATTAGTACATAAAATTATAACCAAAGTACTTTTATTAACCATTAATTTTTTTAGTATGATACGTACAAAACCATTCTTTTTTGTATTTTTTTTCTTGATTTCTTTTGCGAATTACGCGCAGTTTGTATCCCGTTGGAAAACGGATAACAAGCCCGGACTCACCTCTGATTATAATCAAATACGATTGCCATTACAGGCCACAGGAACCTATGATTTTTTGGTAGATTGGGGTGATGGTACTTCTAGTCAGATTACCGATGCTGTACAAGAAGCAGTAACTCATACGTATCCTCAGGTAGGTACGTATACCATTTCTATTACAGGTGTGATTGATGGATGGAGTTTTGATGGGCGAGGCGATGCTGTAAAACTAGAAGAAATCCTACATTGGGGACCACTACGTCTAGGAAATACTGGAGGGTATTTTTCAGGCTGTCGTAACCTAAAGATTACTGCTACAGATGTTTTAGACCTCACAGGTACTACTTCTTTTAGAGGGATGTTTACATCGTGTACTGCGCTAGATCAGATTCCGAATATAGAGGGTTGGGATACGAGCCAAGTGACTTCTATGGAGCGTATGTTCTTTTTTGCCGAACAATTTAATCAAAACATCGCTCAGTGGGATGTGAGTAATGTAATCACGATGCAGTCGATGTTTCAATATGCCAAAAACTTTAACCAACCGATTGGCAGATGGAATGTGCAAAATGTACAGCGAATGGATGATATGTTTTCTGGAGCGTTTGATTTTGACCAATATATTGGTGATTGGGATGTGCATGCAGTAACTAATATGCGTGCTATGTTTGAAAATACAGAGCAGTTTAACCAAGACCTAAGTAAATGGAATACCGCTGCGGTCACTAACATGGAATCTATGTTTAGCGGGGCAGTTCGTTTTGACCGATATATTGGAGGATGGGATGTGCGTAATGTGACCACCATGGCTTCTATGTTTAGAAGAGCTACTGCATTTAATCAGCATATCGGTAATTGGAATACGAGTAAGGTACAAAAAATGAGTGGTATGTTTCTTCGTGCTACTTCGTTTAACCAACCGATTGATAAATGGAATATGCATACGGTCACTGATGTGTCTTTTATGTTTAAAGATGCGCACTCATTTAATCAGCCATTGCGCCAGTGGGATATGCAGAATGTAACCCAGATGTCAGGGATGTTTAGCAATGCAAAACGATTTAATAGGTATATCGGCGATTGGGATATACGTAAAGTAACGAATCTGTTTTCTGTCTTTAACCGTGCAGCAGCGTTTAACCAACCATTATCGAATTGGGATGTGAGTAATGTAACGAATATGACTTTTTTATTCCATGATGCTACTGCATTTAACCAATCTTTAGCTACTTGGAATACGAGCAATGTAATGCATATGTCGGCAATGTTTAGAAATGCCACTTCGTTTAACCAAGCGATTGGTAATTGGGATGTGAGTAAGGTGCAAAATATGTCGAATATGTTTAATGGTGCTAGTGCCTTTAATCAGCCTATTGGTAATTGGGATGTAAGTAATGTGGCATCTATGGAGCGTATGTTTGAAGGAGCAACTGCGTTTAACCAACCGATAGGTGGGTGGAATGTAGGGAAAGTAGAGTGGATGAATTCGATGTTCTTACATGCCACTTCGTTTAATCAGCCGTTAGCAGTATGGAATGTGAGTAAAGTAAGGGTGATGCATTTTATGTTTGGTTATGCGACTTCGTTTAACCAGCCTATCGAAGATTGGGACGTGAGTAATGTAGGTGCTATGCACTTTATGTTTACGGGTGCTACTGCATTTAATCAGCCTTTAGGTGGTTGGAATTTTCAGAAAATAGGAAGATTACACCATATGTTTGATGGGGCTACTGCTTTTGATCAAAATATTGGTGATTGGGATGTAAGTGGTGTGTATTATATGTATCATATGTTTGCAGGTGTTACACTAGCAACAGAAAATTATGACCGTTTGCTAGAAGGCTGGGCTAGTTTAGGATCGGTACAGCGAAATATTCGTTTTAGTGCAGGGAATTCTAAGTATACAGCAGGAGGAGCTGCAGAAGCTGCTAGAAATACATTGATCCAAGAATACGGATGGCAGATTACGGATGGAGGTATCGCAGGAAATGTAGCTAAATCATTGGATACAGCTACAGATACGTCTATAGCGTTATATCCTAATCCTGTAGTAGATGTATTGACTGTAGCGACTGCGGGTGCTGGTATTGCAGATGCGTATCTATTAGATGCTATGGGTCGTACTGTGCCTGTTACTACGCTATCAATGACAGAGGGTGCGTATACGATCGATATGACTACTGTAGCTAGTGGAATATATACGTTGGTGACTGATACTGCTGCGGGTATTACTAGTACAAAGTTGGTAAAACAGTAGAATATTTTACTGTCTAGTTATTTTTAGTACTAGACACGGATTATAAAAAAAAGCCATTATAGATTTAGTCTGTAATGGCTTTTTGATTTGTTTGTAGTATGATTTGTTTTTCAGTGTCATAATAGCGCTAAATGTTACCCTGTTTTTTTGATTTTTTTAATCTTTTGATATGGGATGCGTATGTAGAGATCGGGACAAGGATTCTTTGCGTTAGGGATAGGAGCGGCATCCTTTTTTGTTTTTCTGAAAAACCAAAAAAGATACAGCGGATAGCCCGACCTCCGACCTTAGGAGGAGGTAACGCCCAAATAATCAGTTATAACTATATGCAGCTAGAAATGGAGCATGAGGCGTGCGATGTAAAAGAATAGGAATATCCCAAAGATGTCATTACTGGTGGTGATAAAAGGCCCTGTGGCGATGGCGGGATCGATTCCTCTTTTGTCTAAAATAATGGGTACAAATGTGCCTACTAATGCTGCGACGATGATCACGAGTACGAGGGCGATGGCTACGGTGATATTAAACATCATGTCATAGTCGCGTAGCAATCCGTATCCGATGAGGAGTAGGGCTAGGGCGATACCATTGATCAGGCTGAGACCGATTTCTTTGAGCAGGCGTTTGAGCATACTGCCTTTTACATTATCATTTGCCAACCCTTGTACGATAATCGCGGAGGATTGTACGCCTACATTACCTGCCATGGCGGCGATGAGTGGTGTAAAAAAGAAGAGGTCTGGGTGTTTCTCTAAGGCACCGTGAAAGCCTCCCATGATAGAAACACTGCCCAATCCACCAAAGAGTCCTAAGATGAGCCAAGGTAGGCGGGCTTTGGTGAGTTCCCAGATGCTGTCATCGGCTTCTACATCTTGCGAGATACCTGCTGCCATTTGGTAATCTTTTTCGGCTTCGTCTTTGATGAAGTCTACCATGTCATCGATGGTTACTCTACCGACTAGCTTGCCTTCGTGATCCACTACGGGGATGGCTTCTAGATCATATTTTTGCATGATTCGGGCTACTTCTTCGCCTTCGGTGTCTACATTTACATAGTCTACCGTACGAATGTATACATCGCTAATATTGGCTTTGGTAGGAGCGGTCAATAAGTTCTTTAGGGATAGGCGGCCTGTGAGTTTTCCGTGTTTATCGACTACATAGATAGAGTGTACGCGGGTTACTTTTTCGGCTTGTCTTCGCATTTCGCGTACACAGCCAGCTACAGTCCAAGTTTCTTTGACCCGTACGAGCTCTTTGGCCATAAGTCCTCCTGCGGTATCTTCGTCATAGGCTAAGAGTTCTTTGATATCCTCGGCATGGCGCTCGTTTTCGATTTCGGCAATGACCTTTTCGGCACGTTTTTCAGGGAGCTCTGCGATGACATCGGCTGCATCGTCAGAATCCATTTCTTCTAGCTCTTCGGCTATTTCTTTGGTCGATAGGTTTTCGAGAATACGCTCTCTGAAGTCTTCTTCTAATTCCATCAGGGCTTCAGAAGATTTCTCGGAGTCGAGTAACTTGATGAGGTAGGTGGCTTGCGCTAAACTGAGTTCACTAATGATTTCTGCAATATCGGCAAAATGTATTTCGCGTAGGATATGACGGAGTTCATTATCACCTTTGGTACTGATAAGGTGTTGTACTTGGGTCATAAACTCATTAGAAATATCAAAAGACATTACAGTAGCGCTTTTTAGAAACAGCCACAAAGATAATCAAAGAATTGAATTGGGGTTTATGGATGTGTTAAATGATCATCCCATTTTTTTAGATGTTTTTTTGGTGCCTACGGATAGAGTAGGTATCCTCCGCATTACTAGTGCGGGAAATTGTGCGTAGTTGTGGTGCAATGCTTATGAAGACATGTCTTTTTCTATACGTGATGTAAGGGCGATAAAGTCGGCAACGCTGAGCTGTTCTGGGCGTTTGTTGAGCAGTTCTAAGGCTCTAGTTTCTTCGCTAAGTTGTAGTGTTTTTAGGCTATTTCTAAGGGTTTTTCTGCGTTGCCCAAAGGCTGTTTTGACCACTCTAAAAAACAATTTCTCGGAGCAGGGTAGGGCGTAATCTGTTTTGCGAATGAGCCTGAGGACTCCGCTATCTACCTTTGGTGGTGGATTGAATACGCTAGGCGGTACTGTAAATAGGTATTCGGCATCATAAAATGCTTGGGTAAGTACCGAGAGAATACCATAGGTCTTACTACCGGGCTGCTCGCAAATGCGCTGTGCTACTTCTTTCTGAAACATGCCTGTGAATTCTGGAATGCGGGCTTTATGCTCTAGGGTTTTGAATACAATCTGGGAGGAGATGTTGTATGGAAAATTACCTGTAATCGCATAGGGCGTGTCTTCTGCAAATAATGAATTGATGTCATAGGCCAAAAAATCAGCTTCTAATACGGTGAATGTGCCTTTGCCATTTCTAGTCTCTGGATGTTCTAGCGGAAAACTGGTATTGAGGTATTCGATGGATTCTGTGTCTAAATCCATGGCTACAAGATGGACATCTTTTTGTAGAATATACTTAGTAAGTACCCCCATTCCTGGGCCAATTTCTATAACATGCTGGTATCCATCGAGGGTAAGGGTATCTCCGATCTTACGGGCTATGTTTTCGTCTCTCAGGAAATGCTGCCCCAAGTGTTTTTTGGCACGTACTGCTGTTTGTTCTTTTTTTAAGGGAGGCATTTGCTCCTTCTTCTTTTTGGAATACCGTTCTTTTTTGCGCATGCGATAGATGGATTACGAAATGGCTTTTTGCTCGCTAATGATGGCTAATTCAGTTTGGAAGGTAACGAATTTACCTGCAAATTTTTGCATCTTTTGTGCGAATTGTTCGGCATCCTCTGCATAGAAGCGCTGTAATGTGGCGAGATCAGGAGATGTATATTGTACGGAATAGGTGATCCCGCCCATCTCTTCGTCTACCAATATTTTACTCAGGAGTGCCTTAGAGAACTTTTGGGTAGCGAGCATGCTAGGGATGTATTCTTCTTGCATCCATACTAGCCACTGGTCGTGGATACTTTCTTCTATATTTATAGTTACGTTATATATGTGCATATAGGTGCTTGTCTAGAGTTGTTGATCAGTTACTCGGTATCATTAGTGTCGAGTAGCAAATTGCAAAGAAACGAAATTATATGGATTGCTTCTAGTGTTTGGTAATGACAAGGCTGCTTTTGGGTATTTAAAAAGTAGGGTTAATTGATTGCATCTCCGCGGAGCATCCTGTATTTTTTCCGAGCGGAGACAAAATAGATGCTGTCTGCATGATTGAAGATGAGTTTTTCGTACAGCTCCTTTGCTTTTTCGGGTTGGTCTAAGGTGTTTACATACAATTCTGCCAACCAATAATAGGCATCGTCTACCAAGATGTCTTCGGGATAGAATTCGATGATTTTTAGGTAGTTTACTTTAGCTTTTTCGTATTCGCGTTCTTTTTCGTACAGCTTGGCTTGGCGTAGAAAGGCTTCGTCTTCTATTTTTTCGCCTTTGTGTTTAGTAAGGATCTGTTCGTATTGTGCGATGGCTTCTTTGTTCTTATTCTGATAGGCGAGTAAGTCTCCTCTGGCAAATATTTTAAGGGCGGTCTGTGTAGAGTCTTCTAAGGAATTATCACTAATAATTAGGCTTAGTTCCATAGCATCATTGGCGATCAGCTGCGAGGTCGAGGATTTCAACACATCTAGCTGTGTTTGTGCCCATGAGAAATCTCCCTTATAATAACTGGTTTTGGCTACTTTAAAGCGGGCATCCTGCGCTAGAAAATTGTTTTTTAATGCGTTTTGTACCTGTGTGTAATAAATCAGTGCTTTGTTAAACTTCTGATCCAGTACTAGGATATCGGCAATCTTCATCTTGGCTCTAGAGGATTGAAAACGGGATAATCTTTCCTCGTCGATCAATCGTTTTAGAAAATCAAAACCTTCTTGTTTGCGGTCTTGGTGAAAGGCTAAAAAATGTGCGTAATCGATCTGTAATCCGATGGTTTCGCTGGCGGTTCCATAGGTGTCGAACACGTATAAATATTGTTCGTTGATTTTTTTATACTCCTTGGGATCGGCATCGTCTGTTTTGGCTTTGAGGATAATTTTATGCGCTGTGAGCTTTATGTCATTGCCCGCAGGTGCTTTGAGGATGTAGTCCAAAATCTCGGTAGCAGATTTGATGTCTTTATCACCAATAGCGATTCGCGCAAGATTGACAATACGCTGTAAGCCTTGATTCTTTCTTTTATAGATCGCTTTTTCTTGTACAAATGCTTTTTTAAACTCCTTTTGCTGTACAAATAGCCAACTCAGCAGTTCGTTGTAGATAATATCGTCTGGGTCTTGCTGTAATTTTTTGATCAATAGTTTTCGGAAAATACCATTGGTTTCATCAAATGGATTTTCGGTGATGTATTGATTGATATTACGCTGTACAATATTTCGGTAATTGGGTTGTAACTTCAGTAGCGAAAGATAGCTGTTAAACATCTTCTCTAATTTGCCTTGTTCGCCATATATTTTTGCTAGATGCGAATAGAAATTCGCCCCGGGATTGGCAGCCATCCCTTTTTCGTATACCGCTGCTGCTTGGTCTAGTAAGTTGTATTTTTCGAAGGTCTGCGCTAGCGAGTACGTCTGGCTCATATTCTCATCGAATACCGCTAGTGCTTTATTGTAATATTTTTTTGCCTTTTCGGTGCTGTCCATCACCTCATACAGATGTCCTAATTCAGCATAGAGGATGCTGTTTTTAGGTTTTTTCTGGATGCAGGTAAGTAGCGTTTCTTCTGCCGTGTCGAATTGTTCGAGTTGTTGGTAGGTGCTGACGAGTCCGAGTAAGTAATTGGTACGGGTAGGATTTCGTTTGTGTAGCTTTTGGTAGATGCTCAATGCTTTTTCATAGGCTCCTTGTTCTATATAGTTTTTTGCCAATTGCTCGGATTGCCCGAAAATCGGAAGTGCCAAAAACAGAAAACTATACCACAAGATACGATGCATGAAAACGAGTTTTTTGTAAATATAAAGAATACTCCTCAGTAAAGCAGCGTATAAGGAGTAGTTTTCGACCGTATTCAGCTGTCTATCGATCGAAAACTACTGTTGTAGCGGATGATGAATTAATCAATCCATTCAAAACCGCAATATGGTACTAATACCTCAGGAATCTTAATTCCTTTAGGTGTCTGGCAGTTTTCTAAAATACCTGCAAGTACTCTAGGCAGTGCTAGCGAACTACCATTAAGCGTGTGTGCGAGCTGTTTTTTACCTTTTTCGTCTTTGTATCTTAATTTTAAGCGATTGGCCTGATAGGACTCGAAATTCGAAACAGAACTGATTTCTAACCAGCGATCTTGCGCGGTAGAAAATACTTCGAAATCAAAGGTTAGTGCTGCTGTAAACCCAAGGTCGCCACCACATAGGCGTAGTATACGATAGGGGAGTTGTAATTCTTTTAGAATTTCCTTTACATGCGCTACCATTCCATCTAGTGCTGCATACGAGTTTTCAGGTGCTTCTACACGTACGATCTCTACTTTATCGAATTGGTGGAGTCTGTTTAATCCTCGTACATGCGCTCCGTACGATCCTGCTTCTCTTCTAAAACACGGTGTATATCCAGTACAGGAGATTGGCAATTGATTAGCCGTTACCATTTCGCCTCTAAACATATTGGTCACAGGTACCTCGGCAGTAGGGATCAAGTACAGATCATCTGCAGTTACATGGTACATCTGTCCTTCCTTGTCAGGTAGTTGTCCTGTACCATATCCAGATGCTTCGTTTACCAAATGAGGTACTTGTACCTCTTGGTAGCCTGCGGCAGTATTTTTGTCTAGAAAATAATTGATTAAGGCGCGTTGTAATCGTGCTCCTTTTCCTTTGTAGATCGGAAATCCAGCACCAGTTACTTTTACCCCAAGTTCAAAATCAATAATGTCATATTTCTTAGCCAATTCCCAGTGCGGTAATGCCCCTTCGGCTAGAGTAGGAATGGTGCCTTCTCTGTAGATCTCTTCATTATCCTCATCGCTTTGTCCATTAGGTACAGATGAGTGTGGTACATTAGGGATGGTATATAGTAATTCCTTCAGTGATTCCTGTAAGGCTGTTAGCTGTGTGCTTAATTCTTTAGAAGTCTCCTTTAATTGGCCTGTTTTTTCCTTTAAGATCGTTGCTTTTTTCGCCTCTCCATTCTTAAAAAGGATACCGATTTCTTTGGAGATTTTATTAGATTCTGCAAGTGTATTGTCTAATGTAGTTTGTGTAGCACGTCGTTCTTCATCTAGTGCAATGACCTTGTCTAAAATCGGAGCAGCTTCTATATTTCGCTTTGCTAATCCCTCGATTATAGCCTCTTTATTGTCAATAATTTGTTGTACTAATAACATGATTTTCTTTTTGGGCGATTTACTCGTTACCTCGTAACCGGGCTATCCGTTATATCTTTTTTATGGCGATGCTCAGTACGCGGAAAGCCATAAAAAAGGATGCCACTGCTATCCCTATCGCAGTGATAAAGCAAATGTAAAGAAAGATAGATAATCACCATAGCATATTGGCGCTAAAGTTTAGTGAAATCAAAGTGGTTCGTAGCGGCTATTTTTTAACCGCTTCTTCGGTATCTGTGTATTTGATCACCCAAGGATTGGTCGTAAAATAATTCCATGCTACCTGCGCTAGATCCGTGTCTGGATCAATGAATCTACGGTATTTTTTGCCATTCACAGATACTTTGCTATCTACATAGACTGCGATGTCCATTCCTTGTTCGGTCTTATAGATCTCTTTGAGTCGCTGTGCAAACTGCCACATCGTATCGGGTTTGGTCGATACATTGCGAATTTGTTTTTTGGTCAGATAGGCGGTTTTGTCTACCCGTATTTTTCGTTTTTCAGGATCATTGTGGTCTACAATATAAAAATTAGTATGACCTGCTCTGCCTCTGAGCATCATGCGCCAGCTTAGTTTATGACCTTCTTCTGTCCATAATACATCTCCTGGTATCGCCCAATGCCTAAGCGGTAGTGCTATCTGTATGGTACACCAAATGATTAAAAATGGAATCAATAGGTTTTTATAAGAAGGTACAATGATTTCTTGCTCGTTATAGAATTGTTTGCTGCGTAAAAAGAGACGATGTACCCGTTCTCTAGAAAAGAAAAATAGCGTAAAGGCGAGAGACATGTAAGGGAAAATCCCTATCTGAAATACAAATGAGTTAAATAGATGGAAAAAAATACTAATCCCAAAGGCAATAGTTCTGGTACGTTTCCATAGTAATAATGGGATGATCAATAGGTCAAACAAAATACCAAAATAGGTAATGCTCACATGTGCCCAATGGTGTTGGAGAGCCGCTCCTACAATAGGGTAATCTGCCTTAGCTCTCATCAGGTTTTTAGCTACAGTATAATCCAACCAATCGGGATAAATTTTAGCTACAGAAGCATAGGTATATACAATCCAAAGCTGTGCTATGATCAGTAAGCTGCACCATCGTGGCATGGCTATTTTTTTGGATTCGGGATGTTGTTTGGCATCGACCGAAAAGTAGTCTCCTGCTGGAAGCATAGCCATCAATATACACAGTAGTAGTAATAAATAGTAGTGGTTGTTATACGATGTTTTCTGCATGTAGTATACGCCTGCCCAAAGTAGGGTGTAGGCGATCATACTCCATCGGTATTTATAACCGATCATGACACCAATACCCATCAGTCCCATCAGTGCAAAATAGGCATACATCCCATAGCCAGGTAAGGGCTGTAGAAAATCAAAACCTATAAAATTAAAGGTAAACTGGGGTTCGATCATCGTACGACGCACCCATCCCGTAAGAATGGCACCAAACGATTCTGCGGTGATCAAAAAACCAAAAATAACTCTAAAAACAATTAAGGCACTATTGTCTATATGAGTAAACAACCATCGTTGGATCATAACATGCTGTTTATGTATTCGCGAGAAAACTCTTCGTCTTGTTGCATGGCTGATTTTAATGCCTCTACAGACTCGAATTTTTGCTCATCTCTAATGCGTTTTAGTAATTCGATTTTTACTTTTTTGTCATAGAGGTTAAAAGAAGTGTCAAAGAAGTGTGTTTCGATACTCAATCCCTCTCCATTCACAGTAGGATTGACACCAATATTCATCATTCCGTAGTGCATTTTATTATCGATCATGGATTGTACGATATACACTCCTTTTCTAGGAATGAGTTTGTATTGTTCTTTGATATATAAATTGGCAGTTGGATACTCTAGTTTACGACCTAGTTCTTTGCCTCGGATAATAATACCCGATAGCATAAAGTTATACCCTAGGTATTTATTCGCTTTTTCGATGTTTCCGTCTAATAATGCTTGCCTGATTTTGGTAGAGCTTACAGCCACATCGTCGATATCTTGTTTAGAGATTTCCTCGACTGTAAATTCGTTTTGCATGCCATAGGTGGCTAAATCTGTAATGTTAGAATTACGATTTCTACCAAATCGATGATCGTAGCCAATGATTACATGGCGCGAATTGAGGTTTTGCACTAGCATTTGTGCTACATACTCCCCTGCGGAGAGTCTAGAGAACTCTACTGTAAATGGGTGAATCACTAGGTTGCCTAAGCCTGTTTTTTCCAAGATTTGAATGCGTTCTTCGATGGTATTGATCAGTTTGATGCTCGTATCTTTTTGTAATACCATTCTAGGGTGCGGAAAAAAAGTAAGGATTGTCGATTGCAAATCTTCTCTAGTAGCGGTGGCTACCAAGCGTTCGATTATTTTTTTATGCCCTATATGTACTCCGTCGAATGTGCCTATAGTTACTACAGAAGGAGTAGAGTTATCGTATGTGGTGGCGTCTGTATAGCGTTTCATCTGTATTTGTTTATGCGTTTTATGGGTTCAGATGTAACTTGTTAATAAGTGATTAGATTAGCGGATGGTTGCTGCTTGTATGTCATTATGTCTTTAAAAAAATAGAAATTTACTATAGTGTTAGTCAAGTATCGAAATGATGATTCTGCGTGAGCACATTTTAGGAATACCTTCTAACTATATTTACAACGTATAAAAGTACGTAAATGCAACGAAAACTACTATTTATTTTCCGTTAAAGCTGTTCATCGTATTGGCAAGTCCCGCTGCCATAAAGGATTGAATAACTGCGGTTGCTTGGTCTAATCGTTCAGGAAAAGCGCTTATCTCTTCATTATTCCACTCGCCAAGTACATAATCCACCTGTCTTCCTTTGCTAAATTCTGCTCCTACACCGAATCGAAATCGATTGTATTTAGAAGTATTCAATTGTGCCTCTATATCTTTGAGGCCATTGTGTCCGCCTGCGCTTCCTTTGGCTTTTACTCTAATGGTGCCAAATGGGAGATTGATGTCATCGGTGATGATCAATAGGTTTTCTAAAGGTACTTTTTCTTTTTGCAACCAGTAGCGTACCGCTTTGCCACTTAGGTTCATAAAGGTGTTTGGTTTGAGCAGGATAGCAGTTCTACCTTTGAATTTATAAGTAGTGATGTCTCCTAGCTTGTCGGTTTCGAAGGTAAGGTCTGCTGTTTTGGCTAGGTGGTCTAGTGCTTTAAAGCCAATATTGTGTCGTGTGTTTTCGTATTTCGGTCCGATATTGCCCAGTCCCGTGATTAAGTATTTTTTCATGTATACGATTGTTTTCGCTGTCTTATAGAGTTTGTTTGCTGATGGTTGTTTCTAGTGAAATTGTAGTGCATCTATACGATGTTTAGAAACAGTAGTAATCATTGACTCCATGTGTATATGCTATAACTATGTTCGCAAAGATACATAACCGAGGACGATTCTCTATTTGGATTAGTGGTGTACTCATAAAAAAAGCATTCTGGAAATAGTTCCAGAATGCTTTTGATACATTGCGATAGGATCGCTAGTGTTTTTATGCTTCTGCAGCAGCTTCTTCCTCTTCTTCTTCTGCAACTGCGTTACGAGAAGTCTTAACCTGACATACAACCGTGTTGTCTGGGTGAAGGATAGTGTAGTCTTCGTTAGCTAAATCTGTAACATATAATTTGTTACCGATTTTTAATTCAGTGATGTCTCCTTCGATAACGTCTGGAAGTTTAGCAGCTAATCCTTTTACTTTGATACGACGTAAGTTAAAACGTAGCACACCACCAGCACGTACTCCTCTAGCGTTTCCAGTCGTTTTGAAAGGAATTTCCATAGTGATTGGCTTATCGTCAAAAATTTCTACGAAGTCAATGTGTAAGATTTTATCCGTTACAGGGTGGAATTGGATATCCTGTAGGATTGCATTTACTTTCGTACCATTATCCAACGCAATTACCACGGTATTTACGTCTGGAGTATACACTAAGTTTTTAAAGGCGATTTCTGGCGCTGCAAAGTGTATGATAGTGTCTCCACCGTATACTACACAAGGTACCTGTCCAGCATTACGTAAGGCTTTTGTTGCTTTTTTACCTACGCTTTCTCTTTGAGATGCATTGATTGTTAATGATTTCATTTTTTAAATTTATATTAATAGTTAATGAATTTACATGACAAATTGTGAGCTGATGGATTCATTGTGATGTACTCTTTTCATTACATCAGCAAATAATTGTGCACAGCTCACGACTCTAAGTTTGCTAGAAGTTTGTGTTCTAGGGATTGAGTCGGTTACGATTAATTCTTCTAATTTAGAATTATTTAATCGTTCAAAGGCATTGCCTGATAATAGGGCATGCGTGCAAATAGCACGTACACTTTTAGCACCTCTTTCTATCATTAGGTCAGCGGCTTTAGTCAGTGTGCCCGCGGTATCTACCATATCATCTACAAGTACTACATTCTTACCTGTTACATCTCCTATGAGTTCCATGTGAGAGATGACATTGGCCTTGGCTCTTTGTTTGTAACAGATCACTACATCGCTCTGTAAGGCTTTGGAGTATGCATAGGCACGTTTCGATCCTCCCATATCTGGCGATGCAATCGTAAGATTGTCTAAATTGAGTGATTGTAAATAAGGGAGAAAGACTGTAGAGGCAAATAGATGGTCTACTGGTTTTTCGAAAAACCCTTGTATTTGGTCTGCATGGAGATCCATAGTAATGATTCTGGTAGCTCCTGCAGTTTCTAGCATTTTGGCGATCAACTTGGCAGCGATAGGGACTCTAGGTTTGTCTTTACGATCCTGTCTTGCCCATCCGTAATAAGGTAGCACTGCGGTAATGTGTCTAGCAGACGCTCTTTTAGCAGCATCTAACATTAATAACATTTCCATCAGGTGGTCCGAGTTAGGATGTGTAGATCCTATAATAAAAACTCTGGCGCCTCTTACAGATTCCTCAAATGAAGGCTGGAACTCACCATCGCTATAAGTAGATGTAATGATATTACCCAGTTTCGCTCCGTAAGCGGATACGATCTTCTCTGCTAATTCTGTACTTTGTGTACAGGCAAAAAATTTTGCTTCAGTAATGGCTGTGGACATAGGGTAAAATGTTGTTCTATAATCAGTTAAGGCTTGTTTTTTTAAATAAGTTACAAATTTATAAATTTATTTTCACTCAAACTCTGATTTTAGGACTTATTTGCTGGTTTAAAACAAATATTTTTATACTTTTGCCATCCAATTTATTCAAACGCGCTCAAGTGGCGGAATTGGTAGACGCGCTGGATTCAAAATCCAGTTCTTTCGGGAGTGTGGGTTCGATTCCCACCTTGAGTACAAGACGGGATGACTTCTTATTTTTTGAAGTGATCCCTTTTTTATTTGATGAATAATTGATTGATAATGAAGAAATTACCTCGAATAATGAATTAACGCGTTTGGTTCGATACAGGTCATTTTTATGG